>JBGSJR010000034.1:0-189651 GCA_041741755.1 Acidaminobacteraceae bacterium
GGATCATCCATTATTCTCATCTCATCATTCTCGATAGAGAAAGCTGGCGAAAAGAACGAGCATTAATGAAATAGTTATCCAATGTACTGGCAATTGTATTTTTGTTTGCCAAAAGTTGTACTTTTATATTGCCAAATACACCTTGTTAATATGATCAACAGGAGCGAAAAAAACTAAGCATAAGTGGATTATTAATAAAATCGAAATTGATATGTATGTTGTCATATAACGCGTTAGAATAACAATTATGAACATATTCAAAATAAATACTGTAATTGTCAAAACATTACATTTAAAAGGTGTACTTGCATGATAACCGCCCGCTACTGCTCGAATGGGTAGCATCCCAATCATCCAAAATAAAGCTTGCTCCCATGAAAACATACTTATAGAAATAATACCTATCATTGCCAAAGTAGAAAGATTAATCAAAATCTGCTCTGTCCCAAATTGATAAACTTCTCTATCTTCGTTTGAAATTATCTTTTCCTCAACTAAAAAAGATGTTATACCAATTGCAATTTTCTTGATCATCAAAACCTCCAAGAACCTGCACTTAATATAACATCTCTATTTATTTTATCAATACATCTAGGACGAAACACCCCTCAAAAAGGACGAAAACTTGTTATGCTACTTTTTTATCAGGAATAACTATTTTAACAATAAACTCATTTTTATCTCTGTCTAAATTAAAGATCCCATTATATTTTTTTGAAACTGACTCAATGTTTGCTAAACCCATCCCCAGTTCATCCTTGATTCTAAAAACTTTTGACGATGTGAACTTATTGTTTAGCTCTTTAATGGTTTGTGAATTGTACGCGTTTATTGATTCAATAATAATTGAATTGCGCTTATACTTCATAGTGAACTTAATATATTTTGATGTATCACCATTAATCCTTTGACAGGCTTCAATAGCATTTGTTAGTAGATTCCCGATAATCACACATAAATCCACATCGTCAACATTTAGACTTTTCGGAATCGCAATATCAATTATAGTTTTTATTCCTAATTCATTAGCCTTTGCCATCCTATTATTAACAATTGCATCTACTGATATATTTTCAGAGAACATTCCCTGTTTGATAAAATCGATTTCATGATGCAACTTTCCAATGTAACTTTTAGCATCCTCAACTTTATTGTATTTTAAGTATTCGGTGATTGTAATTAAATGCCCTAACATATCATGTCTTAATCTTTTATCGTTCTCATGTCCCGATATAATGTTTTCATACTGATGTTGTTGAAGAATCAATTGTTTTTCTCTAAATTTAATCGTATTATTTTCTTGAATTTGAGCAATAATATTATCGAATAGGTAAAATGAAATCAAATTTATATACAAGATTGCTATGCATGCAATGACCGCTGTATCACTAAACACGTTATTGACGATTGGTTCATATACAACTGAAACCGCGAGTATAATACTAACTAAAGGAATCGACATTATCAAAAACCAGGATTTTAACGAAACGTCTGAAGCATTCTTTTTACTGAACTTAACAAAAATCTCAACAAATAGAATCAACAAGAATTTGGATACAACACCACCTAGAAATAAATGCATTACATTATCCCTAATTCCAATTATACTTGCATCAAAAACTAGCCCGAACATGACAGCGGTTAACAACTCAGTAATCACTGAAAAAACAACGAAAAAGACAGCAGCAATTAGTTTAACATGTCTCTTGCCAATATAGAATAACTCTCCTATAAAAAAATTAATCGCCAATAATATAAGTAAATTGGATACCAGATTATCAATATTTATGTTAATCAGTGTCGTTGCAATCAAAATTGTAACCAAACTTAATCTTCTATTTGTATCCTTAATCCTTTTCTTAGTCAATATGCAGCTTATAAAGCGTACAAACAAATACAGTCCAACGATATTGTTCATAAACAGAATTATTTCCATTAAATACCTATTCAGCATTACATATCTCCCATCATAAAATTTAAATATTCTTTATTAATATCATCTCGATACTTATTGCTATATATTAGTTCTTCACCATTAACTAAAATTATCTTACTCACACCTATCTCTTTAACCTGATATATATTTACAATATAGTACCGACTAATTCGTATAAATCCATCTTGTTTAAGTCTTTTTTCTACACTACTAATATTATCTTTATCATTGTATGTCTGCTCATTTGTATGTATAATCACTCCGTTCTTATTGCTCTCAATATATCTGATTTCAGATAATCTTATTGCTACCATTGATTCTCTGGTTTTAACTAAATAAATTTTATTCATTCTGCTCTGCAATTCTTTAATTGCATTTTTTATTACAGTATTGAATTTATCCTTATTTACTGGTTTCAAAATAAATTCATATGCATCAATACTGTAACCTTCAACTGCATATTCCATAATAGAAGTAATTATGATAAATAAGCAATTTTTCTCAAACTGCTTAATGATTTTAGCTGTTTGAATACCATCCATTTCATTAAGTTGCATATCCAGTAAAACAATTGAATACTTATTACCATTTTCATATGACTTTATCAAATCTTCTCCGGAATTAAACTTATGAAGATTAAGAGATTCCTTTAGTCCAATTTCATTTAGTAACGCTTCTAATACTTGTTGTTGCATAACATCATCTTCACAGATTGCGATACTAATCATGGATCGTCTCCTTTCATAACACGCTTCCTTTCGAAATCTTATAAATTTTAGAAATATTACTCGCTTATATTTTAACATTTATAACACTAAAAGAATACCTATCCAGTTATTGTTAAAACACACAATAGAACAATTATAGTCCTCTGGACAAATGGCTTTATAAATAAAAATCACTGGAATCATTAATAAAAGGATTCCAGTGATTTTGTAATTTAGCGGATACACTTGTTCAACTATTTCAAATGCTTCTCTTAATAAGCCTTCGCCATATAAACCATATGCTTAGCTGGTTCGCCACAGAATGGGCACGTGTCGCCGAGGTTCTCTTGAGCAAATGGGATGCAACGGATCGTCACGCCTGTGTCTGCTTTGATTTGGGCTTCACATGCGTCTAAGCCGCAGTGCATCGTCTTAGCAAATCCAGGAGTTTCAACCATCTTAGTTTTGAACTCATCGTAGGTGTCAAACGTGAAGGTCTTCTCATCTCTGCTGATTCTCGCACGCTCAAGCATATCATCATGGATGGTATCGAGGAGTTTTTTGATCGTCTCGCCTGCGCCAACGCGCTCGACAGTTGATTTTTCTAGTGTATCTCTTCGAGCTGCCATGATCACGCCGTTTTCGATATCTCTTGGGCCCACTTCGATTCTGATTGGGACGCCTTTCATTTCGTACTCGTTGAACTTCCAACCCGTTGAGTTTTCTGTCGTGTCATCGAGTTTTACTTTGATGCCAAGTGCTTTGAGTTCTTCATAGAGTGCGTTTGCATGTTCGAGAACGCCCTCTTTCTTTTGTGCGATTGGGACGATGACGACTTGGATCGGTGCAAGTCTTGGTGGCAAGACGAGGCCTCTGTTGTCGCTATGCACCATGATGACGCCGCCGATGAGTCTTGTGGATGCGCCCCATGACGTTTGGTGTGGATACTCAAGTTCGCCTGTTCTACCTTGGAACGTGATGTCAAATGCTTTGGTGAAGTGTTGTGCCAAGTTATGCGAGGTTCCCGACTGAAGGGCTTTACCGTCGTGCATAAGTGCTTCTATCGTGTACGTCGCTTCAGCACCGGCAAACTTCTCACGGTCGGATTTGCGGCCGGCTACCATTGGAATCGCCAAAAGCTCTTCGGCCATTTCTTGATAGATCTCAAGCATCTGAATCGTTTCAGCTTGTGCTTGCTCAGCCGTTTCGTGGATCGTGTGGCCTTCTTGCCATAAAAACTCGGACGTTCTTAGGAACGGTCTCGTGGATTTTTCCCAACGCACGACCGAACACCATTGGTTGTAAAGGTATGGGAGCTCTCTGTATGATGTGAGCCATTTTGAATACATAGAGCAGATGATCGTCTCAGATGTTGGACGGATACAAAGTCTCTCCGCGAGGGGTTCGCTGCCGCCGTGTGTCACCCAAGCCACTTCAGGTGCAAAGCCTTCTACGTGCTCTTTTTCTTTATTGAGTAAGCTCTCAGGGATCAGAAGTGGGAAGTAGGCGTTTTGATGACCCGTCTCTTTAAATCTGCGGTCCAAAAATGCCTGTATGCCTTCCCATAGTGCGTATCCGTATGGTTTGATGACCATGAAGCCCTTGACGGGTGAATAATCCACTAAGTCCGTTTTTTTAATGACGTCCGTATACCACTGCGCAAAGTCGTCTTCCATCTTCGTTATGTCTTTTACAAAATCTTTTTCTTTTTCATTTTGCTTGCTCATTCGATCTATCCTCCAAATCAAAAAATAAAAGAACCCTCATCTCAATTCTAGAGACGAAGGCTCGCGGTACCACTCTAATTAGCAGAACACGGATGTTCTACTCACTTCTACGGGGGATATCGGTCCCTGCCGCGTACGTTCGGTACGAGCTCCAAGGTAGGTTCAGCAATACATGCGCCACGGGATCTTTCAGCCGGTGAATCCCGTTCTCTAAAGGCTTGTTAAAGCTTACTGGTCTCTTCAATGCCAAATATTCAAAAAAGTGCGTTTCGATATTACAATACAATTTCCTCTAATATAAACTTTTGGATTTATTTTGTCAAGTCGTGACTTTTCTATCATGACAGTTAAATTCTGTCTAGGCCTTCTCTCTTTACAAAAATATTTCTTGCTCTAAAGGGTGCTGGCGTTTGATACAACATTCGAATGTAATTGGCGTCATCATATGACCGTGAAACAAATAACGGTTCTTCAAGTTGAAACAACTTTGATCTGATCCAAGTAGGCACAAACAAATTGTTTATCTGCAGTAGATAATCTGTTAGGGCAACAAGGACCGTTACCTGTATCATTTCCTCTTTTGTAATTTCAATTAAATTTGGTTCCAAAGAGATTTTTTCGTAGAACGCATTCATATCTGCTTTAAAATCATCAATAAATTGATTCATCGACCATGATAAATCATTTTGGTTATACGACCTAATTAAATCAAGACCAGTCATATCCTAGATCACTCCCCAAATATTTTATAAAAACCATTTGTCGCTCTTTTAATAACTTCCTTGGTACATACTTGCTTACTATTTCAAATAGTTTTTCTTTTGTCTGTACATTAAGCGACTTACATAACATAAATGCATCAATAAAGTCTTTTGAAGGTTCTGGACGAGCGGCCAAGATTTTCATTGCAAGGAGTTGCTCAGGAATTGGATGTAAAATATTAAGATTAGAATAATTTCCGTATGAAGTTAAATCTTCGCTTAACAATGCTTTTAGAGGCTCTTTTATTTCATCGTTTATCCAATCTGAGTTAAGCTGATAAACATTTTGTACCTGCTCAATGATTTGATTCAACAATTCAACGTTATCAACACTCATTATTGAATCAATGTCACGCGTCGCTGGACGATCATCAAATAGTAGTGTCATTATGCTTCCACCATAAATTGTGATATCCAGATGAAGTAGGTTATCCCTAAGTGCTTCATTCAAATAATCAAATATCTCTAACAGCATTTTTTTGTCTAACATTTGCATCACAATCACCTCATCTACATTATACCATTTTTTTAAATCAATCTCCTCCTCTCTTTTCATCATCCTAAGACAATCTTTCAATAACATGGCATCACTCTACTGCAAAATTGATTACAATTATTTAATGACCTTTTAATATTTTCTGTATGCTTTTTTAGTATCTTGCCGATAAAATGACAGTCAAATACATAAGGAAATTTATTACATTACATATGAAAAGTATTCGGAGGGAACAGTATGAAAGCTTTTTTAAACAGGCTGTTAATGAATGATTCTTTTTTCTCATTTCTCGTCAAGACACTTCTCACCGTTATGGTATGCCTTGGGATCGCATGGGGGCTAGACGCGTTATCGATCTTGCCTTATGGATTGTTGCTCTTCATTGAATCAGGCGTCTGCTTTTTAATTAAGTTTATGACTTATGACAAATCAAAAGTCCAAGTAGAGTTTCTCATTAAAAAGATGCCGAACAAATATCAGGATGACTTATTCAATAGCATACATATCAACACACAGTTTCTAGGTATGGCGGGATTTGTTTTATTGATGATGGGTTATTATGAACGAATTTTATGAGCTGTTCTATGATAATGGGTGAAATAATCTAATCTCAACTTGAACTCGTATCTATCTTATGTTACTATTACTTTATTGGGAATGAGGTTCTCCCAAAGCGTTCTGATCTTGAATGCTTAAACCGCTTATAAAGCTGATGACTTCTGTGATGTATGTCACAGGACCGTCAGCTTTTTTTATTTTAACTTTTATATTCACATCATGAAATAAGTTCGGAATGTATAGAGTCGAATATAATAAATTAAATAAGCAAATCATTATAACAAACCATATATGGGAGGCACAATACTATGCTTTTAAGCTTATCACTCATCTTAATCGTCGGATTTTCACTCAGTGGGATTTTGGGAAAACTGAGGCTGCCTGGACTGCTCGGCATGATCTTGACGGGCATCGCGCTTGGACCTTTTGCGCTGGATTTGATCTCAGACGATATACTCAATATTTCTGCAGAGCTTCGGCAGATTGCACTGATCATCATCCTAACGCGGGCAGGTCTCGCCATCGATATCAAAGATCTCAAAAGAGTCGGAAGACCCGCTATACTCATGTGCTTCGTGCCAGCGACTTTTGAAATCGTCGCGGTGACATTGTTGGCACCCCCACTGCTTGGCGTGAGTATACTGGAGGCTGCCATCATGGGTGCGGTCCTCGCCGCTGTGTCACCAGCTGTCATCGTGCCGCGCATGCTGCACCTTATGGAAAGTGGATATGGTAAAGACAAAAGCATCCCACAGCTCATCATGGCTGGGGCCTCAGTGGACGATATTTATGTTATCGTTCTATTCACTGCTTTTATGGGTATGTATAGTGGTAGTGGGTTTGATGCTTCTGCAATCATATCTGTACCTATCGCCATCCTGCTAGGCATGTTACTCGGCATCGCTTCTGGTCTCATTTTGGTCTGGATCTTTAAAAAGTTTCATATGCGAGATACTGTGAAAGTACTCATATTGCTCAGTACTGGCTTTTTATTTGTTTCACTTGAAACGTTTTTGAAACCTTATGTCCCTGTATCTGGACTGCTTGCCGTCATGGCGCTGGGTGCGACGCTACTTAAGTCATATGAAGTGCTCGCCAAAAGACTCAAGGGCAAATTTTCGAAGATTTGGGTTGGCGCTGAGATTATGCTGTTTGTACTCGTAGGTGCTGCCGTGGATGTTCGCTATTTACTGTTTGCGGGATTTGGTGCGGTGCTACTGATTACATTGGCACTGGTCGTTCGAATGGTTGGCGTCCAATTGAGTCTAGCTAAAACGCAGCTCACGTTTAAAGAACGCCTCTTTTGTTCGATTGCGTACCTACCTAAGGCGACCGTGCAAGCGGCTGTTGGCGCAATCCCACTTTCGGCGGGCGTTGCTGCTGGACAGACGATTTTGGCTGTAGCTGTACTCGCGATCATGATCACTGCCCCACTTGGTGCGATTGGCATCGATGCGACGTATAAAAAATGGTTGACCAAATAAGCTTGTATCCGCGTTTCACCCATGTTAAAATAGATTTATTTTCAAAGATCATTACATTTTCGTCACATCCTTTAGGGGCATGTGCGTCATATAAGGAGGGGTTTTTATGAACAAATTGACCTACAGCAGCACGCGGTCGCACGATTCGACTTTGTCGTTTTCGGAAGCCGTCGTAAAGGGCATCGCACCAGATGGCGGCCTCTATGTGCCTTCGTTTTTTCCAGCCCTCGATATACAGGATGCGTCCCTGCAGACACTCAGTTATCAGGCACTGGCTAAAAAGATTCTCTCCATGTATTTGGTGGACTTTACTGAAGCTGAGATTGCAAACTGCGTGGATTCGGCCTATGATAACAAGTTTGAAAATTCAGAGATCGCACCCATCAAGACACTGGATCATGCGAGCTTTATTGAGCTCTATCACGGGAAGACGCTGGCATTCAAAGACATGGCGCTCTCAATACTCCCTTATTTGCTCAAAACAGGTGCTGAGAAAATTGGCCTCAAAGAAGAAATCGTCATTTTGACAGCCACTTCAGGTGATACGGGAAAAGCCGCACTGGAAGGCTTTGCAGATGTATCTGGTACGCGAATCATCGTCTTTTACCCAACCGACGGCGTCAGCGAAATTCAAAAACGACAGATGACGACGCAGGAAGGTTCAAATGTCACTGTGCTTGGCATCACTGGCAACTTTGATGATGCGCAAAACGGCGTTAAGGACATTTTCCTCGATGAGGCTTTAAAAAGCGAACTGCTTAAAAAGGGCTATGTGTTCTCCTCAGCGAACTCGATCAACATCGGACGCCTTTTGCCGCAGATCGTCTATTACGTCCATGCTTATTTGGCGTTGGTGCGTGAAGGGACTATCGTTAATGGTGACCTTATCAATGTCGCCGTACCGACAGGTAATTTTGGCAATATCCTAGCCGCATACTACGCAAAATCCATGGGCCTTCCCATCAAGACATTTATCTGTGCCTCAAACATCAATCACGTCTTGACGGATTTTATAAAGACGGGTGTTTACGACATCAACAGACCGTTTGAAATCACCAACTCCCCTTCCATGGATATACTGATTTCCAGCAACCTCGAGAGGTTCCTTTACGCCATCAGTGGCGGCAATACCCAGGTGCTCAGCGATTTGATGCGCGGTCTCAAAGCCAAGGGCAAATACGCAATCAGCGATATGATGCAGGCAAATATGGCAGACTTCAAGGGTGGCTATGCAACGGATGATGAAGCAATGGAAACCATCAAATTCTTATTTGATACCTTTGAATACGTCGTGGACACACATACTGCTGTGGCATATAAAGTCTATCAGGATTACGTCACAGTATCGGGCGACAAGACACAGACGCTGATCGCGTCAACGGCGAGTCCTTTCAAATTTTCTGAGAGTGTTGCCGAGGGCTTAGGACTCGTTGAGCCCGATACTGATAGCAAAAGTGACTTAGGTGCGTTTGAATGGATTGAAAAGCTTTCAAAAGCTTCGAAACTTAAGGTACCAGCTCAGGTTCAATGGCTTGAAAGCAAGCCAATTTTGCATACGGGCACGATAGAAAAGGATGGATTGAAAGAGGCTATTTTGGAAGTCTTAAAATAAACCTATATATCAAAATCAAATAGTTTCATGCGTAAAAAAAACGCCTCAGGTCAAAATGAGGCGTTTTTTTTATGAAGAATATTGTATATTTAAAGTTCAGTTGCCAATAATAAATTGTGGCAATCTAGAGAAAAAAAGTAGAGTAGACATTGTGGTTGAATAAAATTAAAGAACATTTATGAAATATGAAGCGCCTCATGCAAACAACAAGGGCAGGATACATGTAATTTTGTTTGCAACGCAATGTGCTAAAATACTGATAAACAACCATATGATAAAAAAAGTTGTTGACCTTGAATTATAATTGATTCAGCAATGCATCTCTTATAATCTTACAGTACCGTGTTTATTCTAAGAAACAAAAAAATTTTCTAAGATGAATAATGGTATATACTAAGAACTCTATTATGATATTTTGAGTTAACATATAACAATCCATTTATTGCACATTTATTTCTACATCATTACATTTCTATTCTTTTGTTTCTATTCTTTTCTATTTTCAGACATATTTAGACAGCAAATGCTCTATACAAAATATTTCGTATAGAGCATAATTCAAGACATAAAAGAAAAAATTTAAGGAGCGCCCAGTATGAAAAAAATGTTTATAGTAATCCTTTTAATATTCATACCTTTTTTAATTGTTTCATGTAGTACACCCTCTGAAAATTCAACTCCAACAAACCCAGACGTCTCACAATTCGAAAACGGTTATCACGATTTTGGAATTGATGTCGAAACTGAACAAGATTATAGCAATATTATAGCCTTTACTGAATTTGAAACCTACACTCCTGATTTTGAAGAAATAAATATCACTGTTAAAAATGAAAATCAAGGAAAAGGATTCTATTTATACATGATTCCCTTTCTTGAAAAATTGGAAGATGGCGAATGGATAAGATTAGAATATGATATGTCTTTACTAACTAATGAGTCGAACTGGGGGTTTTGCGGAATTGAAGGAGATAAAACAGCTCAATTTAGTACACAAATTTCAATACTATCTGACTTTCTAATTGATAAACCATCTACCGGAGATTATCGTGCTGTAGTTTTTGTAGGAGCTACTATAATTTATGCTCCTTTCAAAATAATCAAATAAAAATAAGGAGGTCTATATTTATGCAAAAAAAATTTATCTGTTCATTGCTAGTACTAGTTCTCTTATTCTCATCTTCACTAATGACATATGCCGAAGGAACTGACAAAAATTCCAAGAATAAGACAGAAGCGGTAGAGGTATACGACTACATAACTAAAACAATAACAAGCAAAGATTTATTAATTGATGAAAGTGAAACTACTATTTTTTCAGAAGGCTATACCCCATCAAATATAGAACTTTCTACTGGTACTTCAGATGAAAGTTCTGTGGATTTCTCAGTTCAAACTATTCTTACAGATCCATTAACAAAAGCTCCAAATTCAACATCATCACCTTACTCAAAAGTAATAATGAGTCGAAATGGATTTGACACAGACAGTAACGGAACAATTGATTATTGGACTATTGGTAGTGGATTTATGGTAAAAAGCAAAGTATTACTTACTGCATGTCACACTATTTACCACTCCTCAAAAAATGTCTGGGCAACTGAATATAGGGTTTATATTAATCAGTTTGGTAGTTCAATCGGTTCCACTTATTACCTTCCTCAAGAATGGACATATTCACCCAACTATATAAATAATAAAGATTCAAATTATGACTGGTGCGTTGTAAAAATGCAAAATTCTATTGGAAGCACTACAGGATACTTCACATATGAAGTTCCATCCTCAATCATATTAAAAGATTCTACTATAACTGTTAGTGGATATCCTGATGTTCTTGGTTATCAATATTATCAATACTACGATGCTGGAACCGTAAAAAGTACTACTACTAGTAGGTTTGCATATGATGCTAGTACGCTAGGTGGACAAAGTGGTGGACCCGTTTATAACTCAAGTAAGGTAGTTTGGGGGATTCATACAACAGGTGGAAGCACAACCAACTCTGGTGTAAGATTAAATTCAACAATAACCTCTGCTATTACTAGCTATAATAATTAAATTTAAAGAGTTGGTATAATTCAAAATTCTGAACCGACCCTAATAAGTTAGACCAAAATTCTAACATATTGGAGGTCGGTTTTTTCATGGCAAATTTAGTTTTGAAAATAATAAAGAAATCGTATCAGCTTATTCATTAACCTAGAATTAATATATTATGGGTATACCCAAATTGTACCTACATTTCAAATTTTTAGTTCAAGATACATTTCCATCTGGAACAGTGTTAAGGTGCGAAACATATGGAGATGTTTATGCAATCTCTGAAATTTCAGGAGGAGATTTCGACTTAACTCAAACTGTTACTATTCCATAAAATATTAATTTTACTATTTTTCAATTTTATATTTTAATGCCTTTTATTTTATGCAATTCTAATACTTTTCTAATGTTTATATGACATATTAATGTTAAGGTATTAACAGTTTAAAGAAAATATAGAAAAGCTACGTAAAGGAGACCATAACAATGAAACAAACAATGCGTATGAAGAAAAAATGGTTAGGGCTGTTTTTGACACTCGTGATTCTCATCACAACACTATCACCAGTGTGGGCAGCTGAGCAACCAACAATGGATGTTAGCAAGTGGGCAATTTCAACTTTAAATGAAGGCGAAAAATATGGCATTTACCCTATTGAATGGTATTATGACGCGTTTAAAAGTGAAATTTCAAGTGAGAGTCTAGAAGCATTACTTGAAGGTGTGGATGCTAAACTTGCTACTGTTGGTAAAAAAGTTGATTTCAAAGCACTTGACACCGCCTCTGACAGAACACGAGAAGATGTAATTATACGCTTGTATAATCTTCTTGGCTCTTATGGTTTGGTAGAAGGGAACGATGCTATTGCCTATATGCAATCAAAAGGAATCGTTAATGGAACCAATAAGGGTATTGAATTAAAGCTTGCATGCAGCGCTGAACAAGCAGTTGTCTTAGCAATTAATACGGTTCAAGCCGCATTTGATAAAATGGACGCTGGCGCAAAAGGCATGTTTTGGAAAGTTGAAAACAACAACAATACGGTCTATTTATTAGGGTCTATTCATGTGGGCAGTACATCATTGTACCCTTTAGATAATGATATTACAGATGCTTTTAACCTTTCTGATACGTTATTAGTAGAAGCGGATATGATCAATTCTGCAGCGGGCGTTGAATATTACATGAGCAAGGCTGTTTATAGCGATGGCACAACCATAAAAGATCATATTTCTGCAGAGCTTTACTCAAAGCTTTTAACAGTATTTGAAAAATTCAACCTTGATCCAGCAGTCTATACAACATTTAAACCTTGGGTTTTAGCAAATGAGTTAAATGCTTTTTCGATGACGTCTTCAGAAACTGCTGAAGATAAAGCGAAAAGTGCGAATTTGGGTATTGATATTAGTTTGACCATAAACGCGTATCTGTCACAAAAACCTGTCGTTGAGCTTGAAGGGATTCCGTATCAGACAGATCTGTTTGATAACTTGACACAAGTCTATCAAGAAGAATATCTTGGTTCGATTATTGAAAATATCTTGAATACAGACAATGGAGACGTTTCTGAAGATGCGCAACTGCTTACAAAGTGGTTAGATTACTGGATTGCTGGCGATCTAGCGCAGTTCAAAGAGAGTTTTGCTGCTGATTCTGGTTCAGAAGACTCAGAATTAACAACGATGCTTTTTGGAAAACGCGATGTGGATATGACAGATAAAATTCAAAAGCTACTAGACCAAGAAGGACAGGCAACGTATTTTGTAGTGGTTGGTTCAGGCCATTTTATCAATGATAACAGCATTGTTGATTTGCTTACTGAAAAAGGTTATAAAGTTGAGTGGATGAATAAATAAGGAAATTGCATAATTACCTAATAAGTCACAAAATCATATTTTCACACGGCAATAATGGCTCATTTACTACGTTTTCATGTTAGAAATATCATAAAATTGGAATTATGCAATTTCCTCATAAGGAAATTGATAGGGCATGCTCAAAATGATTCAATCATTTTTGAGCGTGCCCTTTTTATTTTTTGCTATTTATTTTCCATATATTTACAATTATTCCCATTTATGATATGCTCTTTTCAATACTATTTGGGAGGTTCAATTTATGGATTTTGAAAATCGACTTTTGTTAACAGATCAAACGTATTATGAAAAACTTGTGGAAATCGTGATTTGCTCTGGTATCGGTCCAAATATTCTCAAAAAATACAAGCAAGCCTTAGAAAAACACTTTTCCGATTTTATCAAAGTTGCAGGGTATACTGAAACGGATTGCTTTGATATTTATCGCGATGAAAGTATGCTGCGCAATATGGGCAAAATTGAAGCGTGTGTTTACAACGCACGTGAGATTGCCATGATTTGTGGCACTTACGGGTCTATGGAAATGTATTTTTCTGGGTTTGATTCGCTCGAACCACAAGAGAAATTGATGAAAATGAGTAAGGATCTGATGAGCCGATTTAAATACCTCGGCGAAAAAAATGTCCTGACTTTTATCAAAGCCATACACGCCGAGCAACCCAAAACAGTGGATGCGTTGCCTTTGAAGGAAATGGTCGGTTAACACGAAATTGACAAGGATGGCTTGTGACGAAAAAAACGGACTGATCCAAATCACAATCGATTTGGTTCAGTCCGCATTCCTACTTCATTCTCTTAAGCACTTCGCAAAGGAAGCTATACGTTCTTTCAACTGAGCTGATGCTTAGTCTTTCGAACGGCGTGTGGACATCGTGCATGTTTGGTCCAAGAGAGATCATGTCGATATCGCCCACTTTTTCTTTTAAGAAGCCGCACTCAAGACCAGCGTGGATGGCATCTACAAGAAGCTCTTTGCCATAAAGGTCCATGTAAGTCGCTTTCATCAGATCGCGCACTTTAGATTCCACTTTGTATGACCATTCTGGATAATCTGAGATCAAGTAGTTTCTGCCGCCCACTGTTTGGCTGATGAGTGACATCACTTCGTTGACTTCTTGCTTTTTAGATGCAACAGAACTACGTACAGCATTTGTCAATTTGACAACGCCATCCTTTTGCTCAAGGACGCCGAGGTTGTTTGACGTTTCAACAAGACCTGGGATACCTGCGCTCATCGTGTAGACGCCAAATGGTGTTAAGCGAAGAAGGGTTTCAAGTGCATGCGCCGATTCGTTTGCAAAAACTTTAGTAGGCACGTCACAAGCAGAAAGCTCTAGCTTGATGCCTGGATCAGCAATTTCGTATTCGCTTTTAAAAGTCGCTTCTAAAGATTCTACGAGTTCTTCCATGAGGTATTTATCATCTGTTGAAATCGTGAATTTCATCGTGCAACGTTTTGCGATGGCATTCATCTTTTCGCCACCGAAGATTTCAAACAAAGCAACTGGGAAATGGCCTTTGAATGACGTGATCGTTCTGCCCATCAATTTGATGGCATTGGCACGGTTTTTGCCGATCTCTATGCCTGAATGGCCACCCGCAAGGCCTGAGATGACGAGTTGGTACGCGAGTTCATTTTTATTGTCTACATATTTCATGTCGATTTCTGTGATGTTGTTGACGCCACCTGCACAAGATGCAAGGAGTGTGCCTTCTTCTTCTGAGTCGAGGTTGATAAGAATATCGCCTTTTACGTGCTCAGGATCGAGGGACATAACGCCATCCATACCCGTCTCTTCACACGTTGTGAAAAGCGCGATGAGTTTAGGATGCTCAAGTGTAGTGCTTTCAAGCACGCTCATAGCCATAGCGACTGCGATGCCGTTATCAGCACCAAGGGTTGTGCCTTCTGTTTTGATCCAATCGCCATCGATGACAAGTGGAATCGGTTGTGTATTAAAATCGAATGCAAGCGTATCCAGCTTTACACAAACCATATCGGTATGGCCTTGCAGGATTACTGTCGGTGCATTTTCATAGCCCTTTGTTGCAGGTTTCGTGATGATAATGTTGTTTGACGCTTCCTTGATGACCTCAAGTCCCAAGTTTTTTGCGAATTGTTCAAGATAAGCGGCAACTTTTGCTTCATTGCCCGATTCTCTAGGAATCTGTGTCAAAGCTTCGAAATTTCTAAAAACACTTTCAGGCGCAAGTCCTTTTAATATGTTTTCCATATGAAAATCCCCTTTCAAAATCATTCGATTTTAGTTGTGTCTATGCGGCGATTTGTGTCCCGCTACACGATTAGTCAGGTCCATTTTAACATATTATGCGTAGATTCTAAAGGAAAATGCTTCGAGCACCGTATGGTTTTGAATATCCGATATCAATGTTTGCCCGCCATACACATCATAACTGACGGCCCCAACGGTCTCCAAGATATTGATTTGTCTTGATTCATCTGAAAAGTTGAACAGGAATGTTAAACTTTTGTCATCGCTTGTTTTTCTAAAGGCCATAACCCCTGAATCGAGATCCGTATCCAGCCATTCGATGTCCATGGCTTTAAGTGCTGCATGCTCGCGTCTCAGCGTAATCATGCGTTTGACGTGTGCCTTAAGGTCAATATTTTGCTTCGCTTCATCCCAAACCATGCATTGACGGTTGCCGTCATGCACGCCGTAAAGCCCCACTTCACTGCCATAGTAGACGCTCGGAGATCCGCCAAAAGACATCTGGAGGACAAATGCGAGTTTTACAAAGCGATCGTCGTCACTGAGCATCGTCCTGAGCCTTGATGTATCATGGCTATCGAGTAGGTTAAACATGTTGGCTGCAATGTGCTTCGGATAGCTCACCAAAAGTCGACTGATGCTGTCCTTAAACGCCTGTGCGCCAAAATCGGCAAACTCTGGCTCTCTACTTAAAAGATGCCATACAGGATACGTGAATTCGTAGTTCATGACCGAGTCAAACTGGTCGCCTCTAAGCCAAGGGTTTGAATCATCCCAGTTTTCGCCGAGTATAAAGACATCCGGCTTGATGTCGCGGACGACGTTTTTAAATTTACGCCAAAAAGCATGAGACACTTCATTGGAGACATCTAGTCGCCAGCCGTCTATGTCGTATTCGCGTATCCAATAGCTCGCAACCTCAAACAAATACTGCTCGGCAACTGGATTTTCCGTGCGCCACTTCGGCATGTTAGGTGTGAAGGCAAACGTTTCATAGTTCAGCGAACCTGCAGGCATGTGCCCTTTTGGGGCTGGAAATCCTGTATCGCCGATTGGGAAATTGATGACAGGTTCGCGAAGCAGATGGAAACACTGCGCATACTCTGAGTCAAAACCATGCTTCACCACATCTTGAAAATACGGGTGCTTAAAACCACAGTGGTTGAAGACAGCATCGAGCATCACTTTGATGCCGCGTTTGTGCGCTTCCTCCACGAGTATTTTAAACGTCTCATTGGTGCCAAACTCTGGATCGATTTTGAAGTAGTCGATGGTGTCGTATTTGTGCGTCGTCGGCGCTTCAAAAATAGGCGTGAAATAGATGCCAGTCGCACCAAGGTCAGCGATATAGTCTAGGTGGTCAATGACCCCTTGAAGGTCGCCACCAAAATGCATATCATTTGTCACCTCATGTTCACTGCCCCATGGTAAGGTCTTCGGTTTGTTGAGTGACGCGTCGCCATTTGCAAAACGCTCTGGAAAAATCTGATACCATACGGTATCCTTCACCCATGCAGGCGCTTCGAACACATCTTCTTTGTTGATATATGGAAAGTTGAAATAGTCGCTTAGTGATTTTAAAATCTCTGGATGCTTTGCCATGTCGATGGCACCGTGGGCACCAAAGAATAGTTTCGCCTTACTGTCCTCTACCACAAACGCGTATCGCGTCCGCTTATACTCGGGTTTGACTTCGATAAACCAGTAGTCAAAATATTGGTCGCTGTAATCTTTTTTCATAGGCATTGGTGCCTCAGGCGCGTTCGCCCAAGTATGTGTTTGCGTGAAGTCACCATCTGCCGCTTGGGCAGCATGGCTGACGCGCTCTTCTTCAGTCAAGCGTCGCCAGTTGAAAGGGTCTCCCCAGATCATCGTCACGCTCTTAACATCGTTTTTCGCAGTGCGTAGTCTGATATGGAGTGTGCTTGCGTCAAACGCATAAGCGTATTTGCTCTTTGCCTCGTGATAAATTGCATGGATGTTCATATGTGCACCTCACTTAGTTGATCTACCTTCACTCGTTTATATGTTTCGTCTGTCTTCATTATATCTAACTACAAACACGGACAACAGGGTCTACACATGTGAATAACCATCGAAGTTCTCTCAATCTGTCCACAGTAATGTGGGCTGTTTTCACACAAGGACTTATTTCACCGCCAAAGTCAGTTCAAGGGCCTCTTTATAGCGTCTTTTGCTGCGATAAAACCTTATCATCATGTTTTTAAGGTATTTGGAAAGTTCATGGTTAACCGCCTCAGCCGCTTCAATCAATCTGAGGAGGTGTCTTTCATCGTCGATGATTTTTTCAGACCAGTTGATCACTTCGGATTGCGTCATAACCACTTCAAATAGCCCCATAATCGGTGCGTTGTCCTCGCGCATTTGAGGCAACAGCTCAGAGATGCTCATAGGGTTTTCCATTTCAAGATTGGCAAAGAATGCCGTTATGCATTGATGCACACAAAATTCCGATGTGGTATTTTGGCCATTATGACGATCAATTTCAAGTGCGCCGTGAAAATCGCCAAGATTGAGTTTACCCCATGCGATGTTGCTATCAAATGCTGCCACATATGACTTTGACTCTATTTTATGTGCAAGCTTTCGGCCTCGATTAAAATAAAGGATGCCCTCTCCATAGCTTCCCGCTCTATAATGTGTAAGGCCAAGCATCTCATAAGTGCCTATAATGCTGAGTATATTGGCTTCCTCGACATAACATTCAAGCGCTTTGGTAAACATTTCAAATGCCTTGATGAAATTCGAAAGTTCAAGATAGGCATAAGCGAGCCAAAAGTATAGGTGTCCGTTTGTATCAAACATCTTGGCGCGATTTAATATGGCTAATGCCCCTTCATAATCCTTGTATACTTTCGCATGGTCGATGCCATCATAAAGGTAATACTTAAACCTTTGATCATTGGTCATTAGTTCTTCAACGGACGCGAGCATAATGCGTGTGGCTTCGAAAATGTCACGTTCTTTGCGCGTGCAATAAAAAGCGAGTTTAACAACTGTATAATCGATAATCAAGGGGGAGTGTTTAAATGACTCAGACATGCTTTCAATCTGTTCAAATATCCGCATCGACGTTGAAAATTCATTGAACATAAGTTCATCTAGAAACTGGTCGAGCAAGATTTTGCCTTCTTCTATAAAACGGGGTGAATCCTCATATTGAATCGCCAGTGCTTCAAATAGTTCGGAGATGACTTGTTCAGAAGGCGTTATCTCAGCATTTTCGATTCTACTCAGATAGGAGCTTACGCAAATCCCGTCTGAAAGAGCTTTCTGGCTCATGTTTTGGTGAAGTCGATTCATTTTGATGATGGAGCCGAGTATCTTTGCATTTGGTCGATTGATGAATTTTTTCATTGACGTTACCTCTCATTTCGTTTGTGAATGAGGAAATTTATATATTTATATATTTATATATTTATAAAGCAAGAGCTAAGAACAGCCTCTACCAATCATTATGAGGAGACGTTCTTAGCTCATTATATTATTTTTCGAAATGCCATACGTTCTACAGACGACCATACAATTTTGTCATATGGTACATCTTTTTAGCAAGTGATGGCGATAAATCATGATTGGAAATGCGCCAAACCCAGTTGCCGCCAAGTGTTGATGGAAAATTCATACGGGCTTTATTGTCGAGTCCAAGAAAATCTTGCATTTGTGCAATGGCAAGATAAGCAGTTGAAGCCCATACGCCTCTCATAAAGCCCCAGTTATAACCTTCTCCACGATCGAGTTTTAGATAGTCGATGGCAAATTCGCGATCGTCTTTTGAGACATTATCCATCCAGCCTGAAACCGTTTCATTATCATGTGTGCCCGTATAGGCAACGAAGTTTTCCGTATAATTGTGCGGAAGATAATCGCTTTCTTCTCTTGAATCGAACGCAAATTGTAATACTTTCATGCCCGGGAACCCAGTGTATTCTCTAAGCTCGATGACGCCGTCAGTGAGGTAGCCGAGATCTTCAGCGATGATATTGACATTGCCAAGCGCTTCTTTGATTGCTCGGAACAAGTCTTTGCCAGGGCCGTTGACCCATTTGCCATTTTCAGCCGTTGGGTCGCCATATGGGATTTCCCAATAGGCTTCAAACCCTCTGAAGTGGTCTATTCGCACGACATCAAACATCTTCAAGCTATACGCGATGCGCGTGACCCACCATGCATAATCTTGTTCGGCCATATATAACCAATCATAGATTGGATTGCCCCAAAGCTGTCCTGTTTCAGAAAAAGCATCTGGTGGACAACCCGCCACACATGTCGGCTTAAAATTTTTGCCAAGTTTAAAGAACTTAGGGTTCGACCATACATCTGCGCTATCTTCTGCAACATAGATTGGAAGGTCACCGATGATGCTGATACCTTTATCAGCAGCGACTGCTTTTAGTGCATAATATTGTTTAAAAAAGAAATACTGGGTGAATACCCAAAAGTATATCTCGTCTTTATGTGTTTGTTTAAATGTTTCTACTTTAGCTGTTTTACTATTTTCAAAACCCTTTTCCCATTCAATCCAAGACTTATTTCCATTATGAGCCTTTATCGCCATGTAAAGTGCAAAATCTTCTAACCACAGTTTCTCGTTTTGATAAAAACGTTCTAATTCATATGCGAGTTTTATCTTTGAATGGTCATATGCGAGCCTAAGTAAAGGCATTTTATTGAAATACAGTTTTTCATAGTCAATCTTATGTTTGTTTTTTCCGAGATCCGCTTTTGCAACTACTTTTTTATCGAGATAGCCCATGTCGATGAGCTCGTTTAAGTCTATAAAATATGGATTGCCTGCAAATGCTGAAAATGACTGATAAGGCGAATCGCCATATCCAGTAATTCCAATCGGCAAGATTTGCCAGTTCTTTTGTCCAGCATCTTCTAGAAAGTCTAAAAATTCATAGGCGCCTTTACCTAAATCGCCGATGCCGTAATCACCAGGTAATGATGATAGATGCAATAATACGCCACTGCTTCTTTTTTTCATAATCTCCCTCTTTTCATTTGAACGCCATGTTCAAAATCTCTGCAACCGTTTGCACAAACTAATTATATTGACTTTTTTAGAAATTGTCAAGAAATGCCCTTATATATTATAGGTTGAATTATCCACATAAATACCCTAAACTAGTGAATATAAGCACACATGCAATCGATTGCACAAAAGGACAAATTGGAGGTTACGATGCAAAAACTCAATAGACCACTTTTACTTGTCAGCATCATTCTCGTACTGCTCGTTGCACTTACCGGATGCAGCCCAAAAGCACAACAAGCGACTTCTCCAGCGATTGATTCAACAGAAGCAACTTCTGAAGCGTCGGCCGAGGAAGCGACAACCTCTGAAACTGTTGACGTACCTTATCCAGATACCCGTCTTACAAAAGAGGACATCGTCTATTTTATCATGGTGGACCGCTTTGCAGATGGCGACACCTTTGGCAATCTTCCCGATGTTGACAAAGATGACCTACGCGCTTTTCAAGGTGGCGATCTACAAGGGATCATCGACAACCTTGACTACATCAAATCAATGGGTGCAACGGCTATATGGCTCACCCCTATCATGGAAAATGGTCCAAACGGCTATCACGGGTACTGGATTTATGACTTTTACAATGTCGATCCACACTTTGGCGATTTAGAAACCTTTAAAGCACTCGTCGATAAGGCACATGAAATGGGTCTCAAAGTCGTCCTCGACTATATCGTCAATCATACAGGTTATGATGCACCTTGGCTTGATGACCCCGAAAAGGCGGATTGGTTCAACCCAGACCGCACAATTTCCAATTGGAAAGATAAAGAAGAGGTTGAACTCGGCTGGTTGGCAGGTCTCCCCGATCTCGATCAGTCCAATCCCGAAGTTTCTGAGTATTTTATAGAGAACGCCCTTTGGTGGATCGAAGAAACTGGCATCGACGGCTTTAGACTGGATACGATGCGCCACGTTTCGAAGACATTTTGGGAAGATTTCTCAGAGGCGATCAAATCAGAGTATCCTGACTTCTTCCTACTCGGTGAAGTATGGGATGAAAATGCCAAGACACTCGAATCGTATCATCAATCTGGGATTGACAGCCTTACCAATTACTCGATGTTCAACGGCATAGAAAATGCATTCACGACACAGGCCAATATGTTTTCCCTAGTGAACGCACTTGATAAAGAAAAGGCCTTCACACACCCTGAGCTAAATGCCATCTTCATCGACAACCACGACAACTCGAGATTTGCAAGTAACAACCCACGCATGTCTTTAGAATATACCAAGCAGGCGTTGACGTTTCTCTATTCTTATCCAGCAATCCCCGTCGTTTATTATGGCACCGAGCTTGGTATGAGTGGCGCTTATGACCCTGAAAATAGGCGATTTATGGCTTGGGATACGGCTCTAAACAACGAAATGCTTGCCTATATAAAGCAACTTGCCGAGATTCGCGACGTGTACATGGAAGACTTCGTACTTATCGCTCACGATAAAACGAGCATCTCTTATGAAATATCTAACGGTTCAAATAAGTTGCTTGTCATCATCAACTCGGAGGAAAAGGATAAAAAGATTACCTTCAACTATAAGGCTAGTACACTTACGGATTATGAAACAGGTGAGGTCCTCGCGTCATATGACGGCAACACCTTCGCAGAGTCGCTTAAACCAGTCTCAGTAAAGTTCTACATCGTCAATTAATAAAAGAAAGTGGTGTCACTGCTCTTGCTGAGCGCTGGCACCACTTTTTGCTTTAGATACGCAAACCATTTAGCCCATGATTTGATTGGCTAAGGGATTTCTCGAGATTCGCCATAAACGTCTCGATGTCTTCGCCGAGGTATTCAACAATGCCATAGTGTACGGTGATTGGATAGTCTGTTCCAAAGGCATACGCTGCGATATCATCTTGAATTGATACCACTATGGATGTTGCTATCTCTTTTGGCGTCTTTGGAAAGATGATCATAAACTGCTCAATACGATATCTACCGAGTAGATCCGTCTCGCGCATCTTGTCTTTCAAAATGTCAGCGGTGCGTATCAGCACATAGTCGCCAAAAGGGTGCCCTTCTGAGGTATTGATGGTCATAAAATTGTCAATTTCAAAAAGTGCCACTGTGAGAAACTGTGTATGAATGCGTACGGCATCCATTTCACTCTCAAGCCTAGCATCCATGCCAACACGATTCAAAGTATGCGTCAAAGGGTCTATAAATTCTGTGTTGTCGTCAATCGATAACAACTGCGCTGACGCCACAACCATTTCATTTTCAGCTTCGATAGCCTTGAGCTTTCCTTCTGTGACATCAAATGTGATACCTGCTGCAATCAGTGGCTTCCCACTATCATCTCGCAATGTGACGTCACACTTGTCTTGAAACCAGCGGAACCCGCCATACTTTGTGCGAATTCTATAGGTCACGTCAAAGCTACCCAGTTCACCGTGTATAACGGCCAAGATGGCATCTCTAACGCGTGGATAATCTTCGGTATAGATCTTTTCTGTGAAAAACGCATAGGTGACACGATCTGGAATCTCACCTGCATCGTAACCTAAAGCGCTTGTCTTTAATGGATTATAGTTTATCAAATGCGTTTCGATATCCCATGTCCAATTGCCAAGATTTTTGGAATGTGTCATGTTACCCCCTAAACGTTTGTGCGCCTCTTATTGAAGTACCAACCAACGAAAAGTGAAAAGGCGAAAATACCAACCAGTTGCCAGCTCTCAAGCATAAAGCTCTCAGGCATGAACAAGGCGATGCTGTTGTTTAACAGATGTAGCACCATTGATGGAAAGATGGAACGCGTCTTGATCGCCGTATAGCCAAATGCGAGCCCCAGGGCGAAGGTTGGTACGAGTCTCACGAAATCGAGATGGACGATAGCAAAAGCAAGTGCCGTCAGTATGATTGCCCATTTTCCGCCAAAAGCTTTTTCTAGTGGTCTGAGTGCAAACCCTCTAAATAAGATCTCTTCACAGATCGCTGGCGTTAAGGCGACAAAGAAAAATTGCTTCCAAGTAGACCAGCCGAGTAGTTGGTCTTGTAGCTCAACTAACGTTGGCACTTCTGTGACAAATCCTGAAATCAAGATTTGATAGAGCATAGACAAAGAGAGCGCTGCTATCCAGAAGCTGAAACCGGGAATGAGTCCACGGCTGTCAGGTGCAGCAAGGCCTATAGAGGTCTTTAACCTCGCTTTTAAATACCAGATTAATAGTAGTGGCGCCATCATAAAAATGCCATATTGGCTGATGTAAAAAACGCCCTCAAAGGTCAGATAATTTGGCAAGATGACGCTAAGATTGATGTAGAGGACGATGATTACGGCTAGTCCCATGAAGACATCCGCCGCTTCTATTGTAACTCTTTGCAAGATGTTCTTTCTTTTGAGTCTAAACGACAGCTCTTTCCCTGATCCAAATAAAATTTTCTCCGTTGTGAAGACTTTAAACATGAAGGCGAGGCTCATCACGGCAAAGAGCAGATTGACGAAAAATGCGATGGAAAAATAGCCGAAATCCAAGCGATTGATCAACGCTTCCTTAATCAGCAGTGTCGCATTGAGTATCGGAATCATGCTAAACATCGTATTAAGTTCTATACCTGGCGTCGTCGCAACATAGGCGGGAACCATAAACAAGAAAACGAGTGGTGTTACATAGGCACCCGATTCTTTATAGCTGCTAGCAAACATCCCCACTGCTATGCTGAGACCAGAACCTATAAAAAGAAGTGGGAGCAGTGTTAAAAATATACTGATAAACAGCTTTGGCGACAATGCAAACCCAAGCGCGTTCATATCCACAAAGAGTGGCATCATGAGATAGATACCAATCAATATAAATGCCATGGAAACCACTGAGAACAAGATGCATGAAAACAACTTGCCAAGCACCATTTCCACACGTGTTAGCGGCACTGAAAGCAACGTTTCTAGTGTTTCAGATTCCTTTTCAGCCGTTGTGAGCTCCGTGGAAAAGTTAATAATCATCATCATGGTATAGAGCACGAGTACTAAAGGTAGGATACCACCCAAGTTGCGACCAGTAACTTCTTCCGCACTCGCCATATCGGTGGCAATGAGTTCAACCTCAGACGCTTTTTCAACTTCAAGGCCAGCATCGTTTAGCAAACTGTTGCGCTCAGTTTCAGTAAATCCATCGAGGATTTCCATAACCCGTTCACTAGCCCTTGTACCGGTCGAGCGACCAAAATCGTATTTAAGTAAAAATTTGTGACCAGCCTCTGTACTTTCATAGGTGAGCACTAGATCAATTTTTCTGTCTGCGATAGCCTGCTCAAGACCTTCAGGTATGTCTGACTCTACAAGTATTTTGAGTTGAGATTTTTCCTCCTCAAAGCTTGCAGCCAATGCCTGTGGAAGTGATACGTTACCTACACTGTCATAATATATTTGACTAGCCGTTTCTGCAGTCGTTGCTTCAGTTTGCTCTGAAAAATAGTTGTATCCATATAACAAAATCGGCAGTAGCACAAAAGGGGCTATTAGACCAAATAAAATCCGTTTGTTTCTAAGAAGGACACGCGATTCTTTTTCGATGATTTTTAGTATGCGGCTTCCATTCATTTGCTGTCACCTCCAAAAATCGTGCGATCGTTATTAAAGACTAGATTCATAAAGACCACGGCGAGTACGGCGACGCCCATATTGACGATGAAAACCTCCAGGATATATAGCCACTGATAACTGCCTAGAAAAGCCTCTTTCATGAGCATCATCGCATTTGTAATTGGTAAAGCATATACGATAAAGCTGCCTTCAAGATCTGGAATTAAAAAAATGTATGTTAATCCCATGAGTGCGATAAGCGCAACAGATGCATAGGATTGTGATTCCTGATACGTTCTTGCAAACATGCCAATGCCAATAAAAAGGGCACTACACATAATCATAATCGGGATCAATTGGATAAATAAAAAAAGTACCGTACCAAAGTTCATGTTGATATGCACATCATCAAAGCCACTAGAGATTAAAAGGATTAATGGAAACATGGATAATATGTTGATCCCACCACTTATAAGCCCTACCGTTGTACACGCGAATAGTTTGCCTGTTATGATCTCGTATCGGCGTATTGGTGCGGAAAATATGGTCTCAAGTGTGGCACGCTCTTTTTCGCCCGCACTTAAATCAGAAGAGAGGATATTGGTACCAACGATACCATAAAGGACGATAATAAACGGCAAGACCATGCCCATAACCATAGAAGCTACACGAGAATCACCTTCTCCCGTAATATCCTCATGGTCTATGGTAACCATTTTGTCATAAGCTTCCAACAGACCAAGTGATTCTAATTTATCTGTCCTCTGGGTTTCTAAATACGCATTGTAGATCTCTTCTACCATCTTATAGGCTCTATTACTATAATCGAAATTTGAATGATAGCTAAACGCATAGCTCGTCTTTGTCTCGTCTTCAATACTTGAACGATCCGCTATGTAAAGATACCCGCCCACATCGTCAAAATCTAAACTGCCAATCTCAGCGTCTGTCAATGTCACTCGACTCACTTTTAGCTGCTCACTTTCACCAAGCTTGACGAATAGACCTTCTTCAACTTGTTCATCTACATAGATTTGAATAACTTCTTGGTCGTTGCTTGATGACACGAGGTTCATAACCCCTATTAGAAATATCATAAATACCGGGTAGATCAGTATTGGTAAGAACAATGTAATCAATGCTTTTTTGTCGCGAAAAAACGTCAGCATCTCCTTTTTGAAAACCATCATAATTTTATTCATTTAACATCGCCTCGCTGTCTATATAGTGCAAGAAAATATCTCGAATATTGTCCTTTCCCGTCTTTTCTTTGAGACTTTCTAGCGAACCCGTCTCAATCAGTCTACCTTTGTGAATCAAACCAATTCGATCGCAAAGTGCATCTGCCTCTTCCATATAATGCGTTGAGAAGATGATGGTCTTGCCATTTTGCTTTTCTTTAAGGATGAAGTCTATGATGCTGCGACTGGTGAGGATATCAAGTCCAAGTGTCGGTTCATCTAATATATAGACATCTGGATCGTGGATGAGGCAACGCGCGATGGAAGTCTTTTGCACTTGACCAGTAGAAAGTTTTTCGATGACTTTATTTCTAAAAGGCACCATGTCCAGACTCTCTAGGATGCGTTCGATGCGGCGATTCAGTTCATTTTTTTCAATGCCGTAGAAGCTGCCAAAAAATTTCATCGTCTCGACTGGTGTCAATTTTTTATAGAGTTTTGTATTTCCAGATAAAAAACCGATGGATTTCTTCACATTTTCGGGATCAGTTGACACATCAAAACCGTTGATCTGTACACTGCCTTCTGTAGGGCTCATAATTGTCGACATGATGCGCAGCAGTGTCGTTTTGCCCGCGCCATTTGGGCCGAGTAGTCCAAATATTTCACCCTTTTCCACTGAAAGATTGACTTCTTTGACGGCGAATACATCGCCCGCTTTTTTATCGTGAAACACTTTGGAAACGTTATTGATCTTTATCATAGTGTCCTCCTGCGATTGTTTCTATAATGTTGCCTCTATTTGATTAATTTCCAAATCCTTATCGCCTCTGCGACCGACCACGCTTGTGCGGAACATCCGCGCTGTGCATGTGGCTCTCCACCTTCAAATATCTCTGAGATACTGCCGTGTATGCCTTCGTCTAAATGCTCGAGTAGTGTCTCTAAATCTGATTTGATTATAGTACGGTCATGAAATGTCTTATAATGTGCCTCTAAATACGGGCCTATGAGCCACCCCCATGCCGTGCCTCTATGATAGGCACCATCTCGACTGAGCAAATCGCCTTCATACGTCTTGTTGAAATTTTCATCTTCGCGTCTTAGAGTCAATAAACCATAAGGCACTTTGAAATGTTTTGTGACATAATTCACAATTGCTTTCCAATGTCTTTCTTCCAATACTGGATAAGGCAAACTGACGGCAAAAATCATATTTGGTCTTGGGATATCAACTGGCTCACCATCGATGATCAAATCATAGAGATTATGATCTTTAGCGTTCCAAAATACGTCGTTAAAAGATTGCTTAACCTGCTTGAGCAGTGCTTCAAAATCCACTTCCATCGCTTCGTTGCCGATGTTTAAGCGTTTAGTCAGCTTGTTCATAATTGCAAGCGCATTGTACCATAATGCATTGATTTCAACAGCCTTTCCATGCCTTGGCGTAACGACCCATCCATTTACTTTGACATCCATCCATGTAAGCTGTGTCATTTCATTGCCAGAGCTAAGAAGGCCATCTGTATCCATAAAGATATCGTTGATTGTGCCCTGAATATGATGGTTTAGAATTTGCATCAACTGCGGATAAAGACGTTTTATGGCATCTAGATCACTTGTTGCATCATAGTAAGCGTTCACTGCATTGAATAGCCAAAGTGTGCCATCTGATGTGTTGTACATTGGCGCTTCTCCTTCATCAGGAAAATTGTTCGGGATGATACCCATATAGGCCATATCGATAAAACCTTCAATCATCTGTAGCGCTTCTTCACTACGACCTGTTGCTAGTGTAAGGCCTGGAATCGAGATCATCGTATCTCGCCCCCAGTCGCTAAACCAAGGATACCCAGCAATAATGCTCATTTTTCCAGTCGTTTTACGGTATACGATAAAGTCATCCGCCGCTTGAACGAGTCGCCTGAGTGGGGCATCCTCTACCGAAGTACTTGCTCCAGCGCGTTCCATCAACTGTTCATAGCGTACGATGCGATCCGTAAATACGTCATCAGCGGGTTTAAATTCAGGCGTAATATTGATAAGAACATCTATCGCATGTTTGCCTTTTGCAATATTCAATGTGAATGTGCCAAGTATGACATGTGATTCAGTATCTGGATAGCCGCGCTGTGTCTCTATGGGATAATAGCTGACAGGCGTGTTTTCGTGACGCGGTTCAAATGCAAGCTGACCTTCGTCTGCCCCGGCAACTTTTAAATAGACACTTTTATTCTTAGATTCAGCGAGCAATACTCTGGCATCGGCATCATAGGATGCGCGATAGTCACTTATATCTGCTGTTATTGCGTCATGATGGTCTCTAAAGTTGAACCAAGGTGTCAACTTTAGCGTTATGTCCACTTTGGATTCAATGTCATAGCGAACTGCCAAATGGTTAGTTCCATAAGCCATCCCCAAAGTACGGGTCACTGTCACGCTTGGAATATCCAGATTAAATGTTTGACCGATTACACCTTCGTGCTTGTAACTAGAAAGATGCGTCTCTGTTTCCACATTCCCGGTAACGTTTTCATAAGTCAATGGATACTGAGTGCCTGTCACTTCAAAAATCTCTTCTATTTTAGAGATCAAATGCATTCTTTCAATTGGCGGGTTATAACTAACTGTATATAAGCTGTGATATTTGCGGCAATTGACTTGATCGAGCGTCGAAAAGCTATAGCCGCCAAGTCCATTAGTCATCAAGTATTCATGATTCATAATATCATTCATTGATTTTTTCATGTTAATTACTCCTTTTCTTGTGTGACTTCTAAAGTGCTTCTAAGATTGCTACTACTTCATTTAAAATGAGTGCGTTGCCCGCGATGATGAGACCCTCTCCAGAAAAGCCATGTCGCTCACCTAAGAGTCTATAGACTACACAACCTGACTCGATTGCAAGCATCGTACCCGGTGCAAGCTCCCATATGTTTTTTGAAAATATGACATGACAGCCATTTTTACCTGAAGCAACAAATGCAAAGTCTACAGATGAAGCCCCTTGGATCCGTACGCGCATGGCTTTTTCAACCATCGCCTCTATAGCCTTTAGTTGATACCCTCTTGAAGATGGGTTGGATTTAGAAAAGTCACCAAATGACACAATGGCTCGAGATAACGATTGTTCAGAATCCGTCTCGAGTTTCTTATCGCCAAGAAATGCGCCTTGCCCTTTAACGGCATAGTACATTTCGTTGAGTTTTGGCAGATAGATCAGACTAAAAACCGGTTCCTTGTGAATGAGTAATGCGAGCTGTACACCATAATACGGGATATTCTGAGTGAAATTGAGCGTCCCGTCGATGGGATCACATACCCATGTTCGTTCCATCGTAAGTGTTTCATGATTCTCTTCCTCACCGATGAATCGATCTTCAGGGAAAAGTGTTTGTATGGCACGCTTGATATAGCGTTCCATGGCAAAGTCGAGATTGGTGACAATGTCCTGTTTGCCCTTGTCTTGCACATTATATTCTCTATTGTTCAAAATAGCCTCATAGGCGCCTTGGACCATCTGTTTGACGCTATCGATCATTTGATTGTTCACGTTTATTCCCCTTTTTATGAAATCCCCAAGTAAATCATGCAAACTTCATAACTATTATACCCAAAGTATACCATAATTTACCCGCATTTTTTAAAACACTTGACACAAAACCATTAATTTGATAAATTATTAACGAATAGACGTTTTGTAAATGAGATCTTTCTTATTTATGAATCACACAGAATATTGGAATAAACAATAGACCTTAGAAAAAAGAGCAATCTGATTTTGAAGGAGACATTTATAAAGATGCCAAGCGGGTGTTACTATGACCTTTTGCTTTGCGCCCCTGATAACTGCTTCTTAGGATCAACATTTGGATTGATCGGGAAGTTTTTAATTTTTTTTGATTCAGAAAGTTGCCTAATTTCAAAATTGAGCAATTTTCATTATTGATGGAGGATTACGTGGAGAGAATAAAGCGATTAATTGACACATTGTTTGTAGAGGAAGATTTATCTGATGAAGGGCTATTAGAAATCATCGAAGGCATCGACGCCGAGACTGCCCCTTACCTATTTGAAAAAGCACTCGAAAAGAAATCACTTTATTATAAAGACACCGTTTTTATGCGCGGCCTCATCGAATTTACTAACTATTGCAAGCAAAATTGCAACTACTGTGGTATCCGTGGCAAAAATGACAAAGTTGACCGTTATAGACTCAGCAAAGAGATGATCATGCATTGCTGTGAAGAAGGTTATGAACTGGGTTACCGCACATTTGTCATGCAAGGTGGAGAGGATCCATTTTTCACGGATGACATCCTTGTGGATATCTTGACGACTATAAAAGCAAAATTTCCAGACTGTGCCATCACTTTATCTGTAGGCGAACGCTCGAGAGAGAGCTATGCGTTGCTGAAAGCCGCTGGCGCCGACCGTTACCTTCTTAGACACGAGACGGCGACAAAAGCACTCTACGAATCATTGCATCCAGGTATGAGCTTTGAAAATAGACGCGAATGCCTCTACACGCTCAAAGAGCTTGGCTACCAAGTTGGTGCGGGCTTCATGGTAGGCCTTCCAAACCAAACACCTTCTGACTTAGTCGCTGACCTTAGATTTATCAAAACGCTGAAGCCTGAAATGGTGGGCATCGGTCCTTATATCCCACACGATGATACACCGCTCAAAGGTGCTACGGGTGGCACGGTTGAAGAAACGCTCATCATGGTCTCATTGGCTAGATTGTTGTTGCCACAAGCGCTCTTGCCATCGACAACCGCTATGGGCACACTGGATCCAAAAGGCCGAGAAAAAGCATTAAAGGCCGGTGCCAATGTCGTCATGCCAAATCTTTCACCAACGGACGTGAGAGAGAAATACGAGCTTTACAAAGACAAGATCTGTACGGGTGACGAAGCGGCGCACTGTCGCCAATGTATCGAAGGCCGCATCAAAAGCTCTGGTTTCAGAGTAGATATGGGCCGTGGCGACCACGCGTCTATCGCGATTCCCGATGAGGCGAACACGGTTCAAATCAAGCTGTAAATGTAAACTAAGTTTCAATCTTATGTAATACTAAATATTATACGCATTCAAATAATAAAAACGAGAGACTCGGATGAACTCATGATGACATGAATTGACCTGACCCTCTCGTTTTTTTTACTACCAATTCCCTCATTTTTCTATGATATCGATCTAACTTTAAAAGCCGTCGTTATCTATTCTATCGTTATTAAACTTTGATTATAACGGCATTGGGTTGTAACCTGTCGCTATAAGGATCGCAACCAGTGTACCAGCTGCCAAGGAGTAGATGACCATCGGAATGGCATTGCGTTTGATGAGCTGACCCTCCATGCCGATGACGCCAACGGTGGCACAGACGGCGACGACGTTGTTGATACATACCATATTTCCGATTGCACCACCCACAACTTGGAGGGCAACGATCAAGACTTCAGGCATATCGAGCAGTGATGCCGTTTGGAACTGTAGAGATGAGAACAAAATATTTGAAACCGTGTTCGAACCAGACATGAAGGCACCTAGGACGCCGATGAATGGTGCGACAAATACGTAAGCACCACCTGATATGTCCGCTAAAAATTGCGCCATAACCGCCAACATAGAGGACAATCCACCATTGTTTACGCCAGAATTGAGCATAAGCTGTACGAGTGCAATGCCTGCAAATAAGGCAATCGCTGCACCTGAAACTTGCTTAAAGCTGTTCTTCCAAGCGGCTTTTATCTGTGTGCCATTCATACCATGTAGAACATGCGTGACCAAAGCGACTAATATAAAAGGAATCGTGCCTGGTAGATAAGCCCATTTGAGGACATACGCTTGTTCGATGCCAAAGAATTTTGGAAACGTTATGACGAGTCCATTGAGGAATTCTTTAAGACCAAGTGATGGAATACGTGTAACGACGAGAATAACGGCGATCATAATATAAGGCGCCCATGCTTTAAGCAGTGACATTTTTGCTTCACCGATATTGCCTGTATCTGATGTCGATAACCAAGATTTTTCCCATTTGGATTTATCATCAAAATCCCAAACCGTCTTTGGCATTAAGAAGCCTTTTTTAGCCGCAAATACGACGAGAACGAGACCAATCAAAGCACCTACAAGTGATGGTAGCTCTGGTCCTAACGTCAAAGAGATGATGTAATATGGAACCGTGAAACAAAGACCAGCAAAGATTGCAAATGGTGCTGCTTGAAGTGCTGGTTTAAAGGATTTCTCTTTGCCAAAAACCTTCGTCAAAAGCATGATAGCCATGAGTGGAATGAAGGTGCCCACTACAAAATGGATGGAACCAACAGCAGCTGTAAGTGCCATCGTATACGCTTCAGTATTGACGCCAAGTGCCGCCAAATCTGTACTAAGTGTACTCATTGCACCAAATACAGGTGTTCCAACTGCACCAAACGATACAGGTGTGCTGTTTAAGATAAGTGCCACCATTGCTGCTGCAAGGGGTGGAAACCCAAGGCCAATCAATAAAGGTGCCGCGAGTGCGGCTGGTGTTCCAAATCCAGCTGCGCCTTCAATAAACGCACCGAACATCCATCCGATGATCAAAACTTGAATCCGCTTATCTTTAGTGATATTGCTGAAACCATTGTTGATCGTCGTCATAGCGCCTGACTGTTTCAAGGTGTTAAGGATGAGAATCGCGCCAAAGATAATGATGATGACGTCAATTGCTTTTTGAACCCCAAGAAATGAAAACCCCAATACATCCATCGGTGCCATTTTCCACGCTGTGAGTGCGATAATCGCAGCAACGATCCATCCAACAGGTAACGCTTTTTTTGAACCCCAATTCATGCCGACCATGAGAACGATAACGAGTGCAATCGGCAAAAAAGCTAATAATGCTAACATTAAATACCCCCTATTTAATTTTATTGTTGAAATGCATTAACAAACTTTACCTGGATTTAAAAGATTTTTTGGATCGAATGCAAGCTTGATGCTCTTAAGAAGATCCATGTAGATTTCACCTTGCTGTGCTCTCAAATATGGTATTTTCGCATAGCCGATACCATGTTCTCCCGATACGTGACCCCCAAGTTCTTCCGCACGTTTATAGAGGAGGTCAAATGCTTCGCCAAGTTTCTTTTTATAGACGTCATCCGAATACTGGTCTTTGAGTACATAGACGTGTAAGTTACCATCGCCTGCATGGCCAAAACTTGCAATTCTTATGTCAACGAATTGCTCAACTTCTTTTGTATATTTGACAAATCGCGCCACTTCGTTTCTAGGTACGACGACATCACATTCATCCATCTCTGTTGTGGATGCTTTGATCGCCTCGAGAAATGCACCCCTAGCCGACCAGATTGATTCCTGTCTTTCTTGTGTATCAGAGATGAAGACGTCTATTGCCCCAGCTCCAAGACACACTTCAGCAACCTTTTCATAGATTTTTTCTACGTCCTCAGTCGTGTTGCCGTCAAATGTTAAAAGGAGATAAGCATCTGATGACGCATCAGGGAATTTCTTGCCTAAAAAGTCTTCAGCATTTTTAATAACGCGTCGCTCCATGTATTCAATAGCTGTCGGTATGAACTTCGCTTTGATGATCATCGGCACCGTATCAACAGCCTGTTCAAGTGTTGGAAATGGCACGAGTAAGCTCGTTGCAACTTTTGGTAGAGGCAGCAACTTTAGAATCGCCTTTGTGATAAAACAGAGTGTGCCTTCAGAACCAACGATCAGATCTTTCAAACTATAACCTGAGGAGTTTTTTACGACTTTGCCGCCGACGTTAAGGACTTCACCATTCATGAGAACGATTTCTAGCCCTCTCACGAAATCTCTTGTGACGCCATACTTCACGGCACGCATGCCACCTGCATTTGTCGAGATGTTGCCACCGATCGTCGCAGATTTTTCACCTGGATCTGGTGGATAGAAAAGATCTTCTTCTTCAACGTATTTTGAGATTTCCATCAAGAGGACACCCGGTTCCACGGTCAATGTCAGGTTTTCTTTATCTAGTTCGAGAAACCGATTCATTTTTGTCGTTGAGATCATGAGGCCACCGTTCATAGCCACACTTGCACCTACGAGCCCAGTGCCCTGTCCGCGAGGTGTTACAGGAATATTGTTTTCATAGCAGTATTTGAGCAGTTTTGAGATTTCTTCCGTATGCATCGCTTCTACAACGACTTCAGGAAACTTATGCGTATCTGCGAGTTCGTCTTTGGAGAAGTCTTCATGCACATCAGCGCCAACATGTAATCTTCCTGCTGGTATTATGGATTTAAAAAAATTGATATCGTCCTGATCTATCTTGTTATAAGCCATTGACATAATGTCCTCCTAAATGCATCCATCTTTTTCGATGCGCTCTATAAGTTTCGGTAAAACATCATAAACATCACCAACGATGGCGTAATGTGCGTTTTTGAAGATGGCCGCTTCCGGATCGATGTTGATAGCCATGATTTGCTCAGAGCCTTTCATGCCTGCCACAAATTGAACAGATCCAGACACGCCACAAGTGATGATGAGCTTAGGTCTTACTGTACGTCCACTTAGTCCGATTTGAAGCTTTGGATCCATCCAACCTTTTTCAATAAGCGGTCTTGTACTGGCCACTTTTGCGTCTAGTTTCTCCGCCAACTTATAAACGAGCTGCAAATCTTCTTGCTTTTTAAAGGCAGAACCGGCAACGATGATAACTTCTGCATCTTCTATGCCTATGGTCTTTTCTTTACCGTGAACTTCGATTACTTCTATCTGAGATTTTAGAAGGCTCTCATCCATGGCACATCTTGTGATAATACCTGAAGGTGATTCGATCTTCTCAGGTGCGTCAAAAATCTTATATCTGACAGTTGCAAATTGTGGTCTGTTATCCGGCGTGTGAATGTGCGCCATGATATTGCCACCAAATGCCGGTCTAATTTGGTCGAGGTCTGTATTTTCTTGAACATCTAAAACCGTACAATCAGCTGTAAGTCCCGTTCTGAAACGCGCTGCCAATCTAGGTGCTAAAGAACGACCAATCGTCGTGCCGCCAACTAAGACAATCGATGGCTTGTGGCTTCTTATATAATCTTCAAAGCAAGCTGCATAAGGCTCAATTCTAAAATCTTCTAGCGCGGGTTCGTCATAGACGAATACTTCATCGACGCCATAGTGCCTTATTTTTTCAGCGGCATCTGCGATGCCGTGGCCAACGAAGATCGCATGCACAGGATGATTGATTTTCTGCGCTAGTGTTCGCGCTTTTCCTATGAGTTCAAAGGATACAGGATGGATGTCGCCACCTACATGATCGATGTAAACCGCTATCCCTTTCCATAATGATTTGTCGACAGTTTCTCTGACCGATTCTACGAATTCAAAAACCGATGGTTCTTGCTTGATGCAAATTTTACACATTTTACAACCGCTATTTATAGTCACACCTGCAGATGTATACTCAATTGCATTGAATGGACATAAGCTAACGAGACTTTCGGGATCTTTCACATTTTCTTGATGGACTACTATCTTCGCCATGTCTGCCTCCTAAATGAATTTTAATCGTTTCATCGTATCGAACATCTTATCTGAGAGTACTTGCCCGTCACCTTCCCAGATTTCATGCGAATCGTTGCCAGTCGGTGGGAAAATGCGCTTTACTTGTGTTGGTGATCCGTTTAACCCATATTTCATTTCGTCTTGATCCAACAAGTCTTTAAAAGCGATGTGTTTGATGATGAAGTTTTCAGTTGCCTTTTTTAATTTATACGAAGGCAGTCTCGGTTGAAATATCCCTTTATCTACTGTGATTAAACAAGGGAAGTTTACTTTTGCTACTTCAACAGTTTGAGGCATATCCATCTCTACCGTCATGTGTGTCTCATGTATGTCAAATATTTTGGTGACGTTTGCAATATGTGGCATGTTTAAAAATTCTGCCATCTCAGGGCCAACCTGAGCAGTATCACCATCCGTTGTCATCTTACCGCAGATGATCAAATCCGGTTCACAAAACTTTTTTGTACCTTGTGCCAATGTGTAGGCAGTCGCCCAAACGTCTGCGCCTGCAAATTTACGGTCGCTTAGTAGTGCACCATGATCTGCACCCATCATAAAGGCCTCGCGTATGATGCGCTCAGCTTGAGGAGGTCCCATCGTCATGACATGTATTTCAGCATGATACTTTTCCTTTAAAACCATGGCTGTTTCAAGCGCGTATAGATCATAAGGATTCATCTTTGACGCAATCCCGTCACGCTTTAAAACACCCGTCTCTTCATCGATCTCCACCTGAGTCGTACCAGGCACTTGCTTGATACACACTAATACTTTCATTGCAACCTCCTCGTCATAAAGCTAAACATTGGTGTTATGGTCTGCTGGTCCAACCACTTATCGACAAAATCATAGCATGCCTTAAAAACAATTACTACAATTGTTTAAATATTCACACAACACTCGGGACAAAAAGGTTGAATTGTCTGAAAACTTTTTAAAAGTTTTTTTGAACTCAGCCATTTTTTGTAAAGTATAACTATTTTTTAACAATAAGGGAAATTACATAAAAAAACAGCACCTATATATAGGTGCTGACATAAACTGTACATATCAATTTTGACTAATTTTTCATAGTGTCACTTCGACTTTGAACGACCATCGAAAAGTGCGCGTGCATATCGCTAGACGCTTCTTCGCTTCTACCATCCAAGATCGCTTCCGCAATCGCAATGTGTTGCTTCAACAACATCTCAGGATCATTTGCCCAAACACTGATAGCGTTACGTGCTTCTTCGATAAAGTTTTGAAGAATCGATGTAATCGCTCGCATCATAGTGCCAATCAATAAATTGTGTGACGCATCGGCAATGATTAGGTGAAACGCTCGATCTACTTGTGAGAGCGTTTCTTCGGTATCCGCCACTTTCAGCCTGGCAAGGATTTCTTCGAGTTCTAACTTTTGCTCTGGCGTTATTCGCAGTGCAGCAAGTCTCGCCGCTTCACCTTCGATGATATCTCTAATCTCTAAAATATCTTCGAAAGTACCATTGTTGAGTTTGAACATCAACGATATTGGCTCTAACCAATTAGTACCTTTATAATTGCTGATAAAATTGCCTTCACCCTGTCGACTTTCAACGATGCCCAAAATCTCTAAGCTTCGTATCGCTTCTCTGATGGAAGTTCTTGAGGCACCCATCTGTTCTGCAAGTTCTCTTTCAGACGGCAACTGATCACCTATTTTTAAATCACCACTAATAATCATATTTTGGACTTGTTCGATGACAAGCTCGTAAACCTTTTTATTTTTAACGGGTTGAAACATGTCTTTCCCCTAGTTTGTGTCTTATAGCATCGTCACAACGGAAGCCAATATCGTTTTAGCAATCATAAACACGATTATAAACACAATCGATACAAGTAAATTGCTAATTCGTGAATATTCAACAGGTTCAGAACCATCTTGATTGATATAATAATGCGCTTTGTAGCCTAGCCCGATATCGATAATATTGAGCATGATCATCAATACCGCTGTAAAGCTAAAGATCTTATTCATAAGGTCAAATCCCTTTGATAAGGTTTCAGCTAATATAACTGGATCAAAGAAGACATCCATGATATCGCCTGCAAGCATAGCCACGCCAAATGCACTTAAAACACTTAGTATTGCCAATACAATGAACGACTTGATAATGATGGAAAAAGGTCTTCTGCCAAGACTACTTTCAGAAAATACCATTTTTTCAAGTGGGTGATAAATGCGTTCATATTTTTCGTCATAAGCTTTTACCGATATCTTTGCGATATCGCGGCTCAATAGATGAATAACACTTGTTTTGTCCTCGACGAGCATCGTGCTCGTTTCTTTTCTTGCTAGTTCAAAGTATCTGTCTTTTTCTTCTTTATTCAAACCTTCAATATGTAGGACTTCACCGTACTTCATGTGAATGCTAAGTGCATACATCACTTTAGGTTTTACTGTAGTTTTCGTTGTTCTGTTTTCGCTCATCCACGACCTCCAAAAGTATACTATTTAAGTATTACCATTTTTACTGAATCCTCAAACAATAACAGTATAAATATTATATCATATTTATGGTAGTAATGCCTTGCGATTTGGACTAACTCATCTTTTCTAGTTCCTCGATGAAACTTCTCTTGGCGTCAATAATCTCAAGGAGCACATAATAAGCTATCGTAGCTGGGTTCCCATTCGTTACCATACGACCTTGGATATCCACTAACAGGGCATAAGTCGCTTTCTCCTGCTCGAGTACGTATGCGACCAATTCCTTTCGATCGGAAATATTGATGGGCATAATAATCCTTGAAAATTGATTGACCAACGATGAAATTTTATCAAAAACACCAAAATCAATCCCTTCAGCGATGGAATCTGTAATATTAGTTACCAATTTATTGTAATAGACAATATCCTTTTCAAATTCTCGAATAAAGACGCCAATCAATAGGCGCATGCGTATGTCACCACTGTTTTCCAGTAATTTTGCGTATTCATTTTTCTTTTTTTCTGTAATAATAATGCCTTTGCGTAGTACATCTCTGATATCATACATAAATGTCGACTCCCTCGTAGGTAAAACGGTGAACCCCCATTATAAGCTTATTTCATTGATTTATCAAGGATGACGTCAAGACAATGCCAACCCAAAGTGCCACATTTAACTCTTGCAGGCATCTTTGAAAGCCCTACAAATACTTGCGCATCCTCTAAAGCCTCTAGCTGTTCTTCTGTTAGGGAACTGCCTCTAATCATATTCAGATAGTTTTCAGCAAGTTCTTTAGCCGCCTCAATTGTTTTTCCTTTTACGAGATCTATCATGATGGACATGGACGCTTGACTGATGGCACATCCTGATCCTAAAAATGCTGCATCGACAATAACGCCATCCTGAAGCTGTAGCTGTAGCGTTAGATCATCACCACAACTTGGATTGTGTCCTCTTTCGACATGGCTCGCACTTTCGAGTGCGTGTCTGTTATGACCACTTCTGTTATGTGTCATAATCAATTCTGTATAGAGACTATCCATGGACATAGCCAAATACCTCCCTTGCGTATTTTATGGCAACAACTAGAGCGTCAATCTCCTCCACGTAGTTGTAAACTGAGAAACTCACTCTACAAGTCGCTGTGATGCCAAGATATTTCATCATCGGTTGCGTACAATGGTGTCCAGCGCGTATTGCAATGCCCTTTTGATCCAAAAGACTTGCCATATCATGTGGATGAATCCCTTCGACTTCAAAAGCAATAAGCGACCCTCTGTCATGACCTTCACGAGGACCTATCAACTTGATGTACGGCAATTCGGCAAGCTTTTTCATGGCATACTTTGCAATACGACTTTCTTTTTCTCTGATTCTATCTATGCCGATGCTCTCAATAAAATCGATAGCAGCGACGAGTCCGACGACGCCTTCCACATGCTGCGTGCCCGCTTCAAAACGCTCAGGAACCTCAGCAAATGTCGTAACTTGCTCCTCAACATACTCAATCATGTCACCACCTGTCAAAAAAGGTGGCATCGCATTTAATAGATCGTATTTACCATATAATACCCCAATTCCGGTCGGTCCATACATCTTATGGCCAGAGAATACTAAAAAATCTGCATCCAGTGAAACCACATCCACGTGTAAATGTCCAACTGCTTGAGCTGCATCGACGATGGCAATCGCACCCTTTTCATGCGCCTTTTTAATGAGCGTACTGACGTCGTGAATGCACCCTAGACCATTTGAAATCCATGGAAATGTCACAATTTTTGTCTTTATGGAGATCTTGTCCAGTTCACCTGGTAAAAATTCGCCCTCTGTATCGATATAGAGGTATTTTATGACCGCACCAGTTTTACTAGCCACCATCTGCCATGGGACGATATTGCTATGATGTGCCGTTATAGCGATGATGATTTCGTCGCCAATTTCAAGCTTGTTCAAGCCATAGCTAAAAGCGATAAGATTGAGTGCTTCAGTGGCATTTTTTGTGAAGATGATCTCCTCTTGACGTGTCGCTTTGATAAATTCTGCCACACGACCTCTGCCATAATCGTATTGTCTTGTAGCTTCAACACTTAAAAGATGGGCGCCCCTGTGGGGGCTACCGTTGCTCTCTTCAAGGTATTGTCTCATCCGTTCAATCACAGTAGCGGGTTTTTGGCTAGTCGCTGCATGATCGAGATAGATGAGTGATGGATGTTGTGTAAAGATGGGAAAAAGTGATTTATAGTTTGAATCCAATTGATAGCCTCCTGTCGAGTGCCTCTTCTATGACACCTTTAAGCACATCGTCATTTAGACCCATCAAAACCTCTTCAAAGGACGCTTTGATGACGAGTTTTTTTGCTGCTTCAAGGGTCAATCCTCTGCTCATGAGATAGAATATCTTATCTGTGTCAAGCTGGCCAATGCTCGCTGCATGCTCACCGATAACATCATCTTCTGAACATAGTAGCGCAGGAATCGAGTCAGACTTAACGTGCTCATCAAGTAATATCACAACTTCTTTCTCTTTTCCAACAGACTGTACAGAACCCTTCTCAAAAAACAGATTGCCTCTAAATACTTTTTTACTGTTGCCACTGAGTGCACCTTTTGACAAAATTGTCGATTCTGACTTAGCGCCAAAATGCTTCATCGTAAAAGACAAATCAAGTTGTTCTTCTGCATCTCCAAAATAGAGTGATTCAATAATTGTATTGCTGTGTCTCCCGCTTAAATGGGATTCGTATGCGACTGCTTTATTTTTACCACCAAACTGAATATCCACAAGTGCAAGATTTGCCCCTTCTTCAACCACTGAAAAATTTTGATCAAAGTGGTTATCTGAAGTACCTAGCCTTTGAACTTTGACGACGCGAACTGAACTACCACGCTTTGCAATGATGCGCGTTGTGCCATAATGTTGACGCGTTTCAAAGGCAGTCGATGCTTCATCAACAGTTTCCACTGCACCATAATCTATATAAACCTCGAGTCTTGCACCTTCTTCTGCGATTATGAGAAAATTATCTACCATATCTGACGTGAGTTTATAGGTGATTTTGACGCTTGGTGAAGATAGCGCTTTAGATTGTGACCGTATTATATAACCGTGATTACTTTCCATCTCAATATAAGATTTAAAGACGTCTCCAAGGTGTTTTGTGAACGCCGTATCTGCAAACTCATTTTGAATGGCTGCATTGTAAGGCAAAATTTCGACGCCTTCCCCTTCTACCAACAAAGTTTCCATAGCTGTATTTGAGATTCTTGGAAAAAGATTTTCAGGTAGTTTGAGACGCTTCCAAACTGGGTGCGTATAATTATTAATCATATTCTCCTCCATTAGCCGATAGTCCCTTCTAGCTCGAGTGTAATCAAGTTATTGAGTTCAACGGCATACTCAAGTGGTAACTCTTTCGTGATAGGTTCCACAAAACCTCTTACGATCATCGCTTTCGCCTCGCCTTCGCTAATGCCTCGGCTCATGAGGTAGAAGATCGTCTCATCGCTGATGCGACCGATTTTAGCCTCATGCCCTATATCCACTAAGTCATTTCCAACTTCTATGATGGGCACCGTATCCGATTTTGATCGGTTGTCCAGCATGAGTGACTCACAGTTTACAGTGGCTTTTGAATTTATAGCATTTGGCGTCACTCGTAAAAGGCCGCGATAAAATGCATGTCCGCCGTCTTTTGAGATGGATTTTGAGTTGACGATAGAGGTTGTATTCGGTGCGGCGTGGACCACTTTAGTGCCTGTATCGAGATATTGTCCCTTCGCTGCAAATGTAATGCCCGTGAACTCACTGGATGCACCTTCGCCTCTAAGGATGCTCATCGGATATAACATGGATACTTTTGAGCCAAACGAACCTGAAACCCATTCGATTCTGCCATTTTTATCAACTGCGCAACGCTTGGTGTTTAGGTTATACATGTTCCTCGACCAGTTCTCTATAGTGCTATATCTAAGTTTTGCCCCCTCTTTAACGAAGAGTTCTACTGCACCAGCGTGAAGGTTTTGCACAGAATACTTCGGGGCAGAACAGCCTTCTATAAAATGTAAGCTTGCACCTTTTTCGACGACTATGAGCGTATGTTCAAATTGTCCTGCGCCTTTTGCATTGAGTCTAAAATAAGACTGAAGTGGCAATTCAACGTTGACGCCTTCAGGTACATAAACAAACGAACCACCCGACCAAACAGCTCCATGAAGCGCTGAAAATTTATGATCCCTGTTGGTTATGATCGTCATAAAGTATTTTTTGACGATGTCTTCATGCGTTTTGACGGCAGAATCCATATCTGTATAGATGACACCCTGTTCCACCAGTTCTTGCTGCATCGCGTGATACACAACCTCTGAATCGTATTGTGCGCCAACACCTGCCAGTGATTTACGTTCAGCTTCTGGTATCCCAAGACGTTCAAATGTCTCTTTGATATCGTCAGGGACATCGTTCCAATCGGTTTTCATATCCGTATTTGGTCTAACGTAGTGGATGATATTCGCCACATCGAGGTCACTAAGGTCAGCGCCCCATGTTGGCATCGGTTTGGAATGGTAGATTTCTAGAGATTTGAGTCTGTAAGCCAACATCCAATCCGGTTCGTTCTTTTCCCTTGAAATCTCTCTGATAATGTCTTCTGATAAACCTTTATCTGCCACATAGCGGTGGTTTTCCACATTGATAACATCATAGATTCCGCGGTCTACCTCTTGAACCATCGTTTTTTTTGCCATGTTGTCCGCCCCCTATGCGCCAAGCGCCGTGTTGTCGTTTTTATAAGCTTCATAACCGTTTTCTTCAATCGCTTCAGCAAGTGTAATATCGCCACTCTTAACGATTTTGCCGTCGACCAATATATGGACGAAATCAGGTTTGATGTAACTGAGTATTTTATTGTAATGCGTAATCACGAGGATTGCATTGTCATCGCTAGAGAGCTTTTGAACCGTCTCGTAAACTGCGCGGATTGCATCGATATCGAGCCCTGAATCCGTTTCATCTAATATTGCGAGCTTTGGGTTTAAAACGGCCATTTGTAAAATTTCGTTCTTTTTCTTTTCACCACCTGAAAACCCTTGATTCAAATACCTATCTAAGTATTTTTCATCCATGTCGAGCTCAGCCATCTGTTTTTTGACCTCTTTGTTAAACGTAGTCATCATAGGCATGATGCCGCTGATTTCTTTTTTTGCCGTTCTTAAAAAATTTTCAACAGTGACGCCGGGTACTTCCTGTGGATATTGGAACGATAAAAAAAGACCTGCTTTTGCGCGCGCGTCCACTTTCATCTCAAGTAAATCCACTGCTTGATTGTTTTTTCCTGTAAATGTCACAGCGCCTTCAGTCACCTCATAAGCTGGATGACCCATAAGCACGTTGGCAAGAGTTGATTTACCTGCACCATTTGGGCCCATGATCACGTGTATCTCCCCTTTGTTGATTGTCAAATCAATGCCTTTTAATATGTCTTGTCCTTCAACTTGCGCTTTAAGATTTTCTATTTTGATAACTTCCATTTTTGCCTCCTGAATTGCACACTATTTTTTATATCCTAGTAATTTAATCGGATTTATTTCATTATCATCGTACACCTTTCTCCCTGTGCCGTCAACGAGAAAGAAGCACCGTTACAAAATGTTCACAAAAAACGCCTCAATGTGAATAGGTATCACATGAGGCGTTTCTTGTTGGCGTTTCATATATTGAGTTAATGCGTCACTCTGTGACGTCTACTTCAGAATAGATTTTTGGTTCTCCAGCTGCGAGTAGCACTTTGCTGCCGATGAGGAAGAAACCCAGGATAAATATAAGTGCACCTGTCACGATCAGCAGCCATTCAATCGCGATGATGTCCGCTAAAGGTCCAAATAAAAGCATACCAAGAGGCATCATCACACTATAAATCATCGACAAAACGCCGAATACACGACCGAGAAATGCGCCATCCACTTTTTCTTGGAAGAGCACAGTCGCTGGTGTATTGAACAGTGGCAAAGTGATCCCTGCGAGTGCCATGATTGTTAGATAGACCCAAAAGTTTGGCACAATGCCCAGCGCAACGATGAGTGCGCCTGTTGCAATCGTCGAAAGTGTCATGCTGTGAACTCTGTTTCGGAAGCCACCCCATGTGGAGATGAGGATGCCGCCTAGAAGCATACCTGATGAAAAGGCAATCTCTATCGCCGTCAAGCGCCAGACTTGGCTACCGAACGTCCTAGTCACCTGTAGTGGCGTCAATATAGCGACTGGTGTAATCAAGAAGTGGAAAACTGCAATAAAGACATAAAAACGACGGATGTAGTCGTGGTTCATGATGTAGTTTAATCCTTCTTTTAAATCTGTAAAATAATTGATCTTTCCTTTTTCAAGGGCTTTAGCATGCGGTGGCACTTTGAGTAACAACATGACATTGACGGCTAGGATCGCTGTGATAACATCGATCATGAAGATTGTTGTCAGTGGTGCTAGAGTCATGAGTGCCCCACTGATCATTGGTGCCGCGAGCATCAAGACCGATTGCATCGTACCGTTAATACCGTTGACGCGCATGAGTTTCTCTTCAGGGACAAACTGTGGTAGAAAAGCACTGACCGCAGGTGATTGAATGGATGTTCCAATTGCTCTTACGGCAGACATGCCAAACAATAGCCATACCGATTCGTAACCCATCCAAAACAAGATTGCCGTGACCATCGTTGTTAAAGCGATCATCAGATCCGAGATGATGATTAGTCGTTTTCTATCAAAACGATCGGCCCATACACCCGCAAAAGGTGCCATAAAGAAAGTAGGTAAAAATCCGCAGATGATGGATATCGTCATCATGACGCCGGACTGTGTCTTTAAAGTGATGTACCATAAGATAGCATATTGTACCAGTGCGGTACCAAGTAATGAGATGGTCTGGCTTGTCAAAAATAAAGCCGTGTCTTTTTTCCAATTTTTATTCATAAATTTACCTTAAGTCATGTACAAATTGAACATTGATACCATTTGGATCTTTAACATAGAAAAATTGCATCATAGGGTTCGGTTTAATCATGTCACTAACCACAAGGCCCATATCCATGAGTATTTTTCTAAAATCGTCCGCATTTTCAATGCTAAAACCAATGGAGATACCAACAATATTGCCTGGATGAATATCGTGTTCCGCACAGACGAGTTCAATCTCTGTCTCGCCTATGCCAAGGAATGCCAGTTCCATACCTGGACCAGCGTTAAAGCGTCTTCTAAGCTCTAGCCCAACGATTTCTTGATAGAATTTAAGTGATGCTTCCATGTCTTTTACGTGGATTGTCGTCCATAAGAATTTCATATTTTACCCCTTATCAGCGTATTTTATTGCTATTTTTCTTTATAAAGCAGAGTAGACATCGTATAGCCATCGTGTAGTCCCGAGATGATCGCGTTGAGTCCCGCGCGCACATAGATGCCAGATAGCCTCTCATTGTACGTGAAGAGACCCGTAATTGTACTAAATGTCTTATGTTCAATGTTGCCTAATTGATCTTCATAAAGGTTATCCACCAACGCGAGAGGACAGTACTTTTGAATGATGAAATCCTCTAAAGCTTTTTCTTCTAATAGAGCTTTCCAGCTTGCATCGTCATAATCCTTACCTGCGCACACGCCCTTTGATGCATAATAGTCGATAGGCTTGATGATATAGTCTTCACGGTGTTTTAGATACGTTTCAAATGCCTCGTCTCTCTTAAGTGGTCTAGTATAAGGCACATGCTTGTCGATGAAGACGATCTCGTCTTCATTAAGATACTGTCGCAACTCTGGTTCATAAAGCACTTCAAAAAAGCGCTTTGTATGGATAATCTGCGTCTTAACCGGTCCAATCACACACGTTTTTCCCGCTTTTAAGCCTTCGATAAACTGCGGAATTTCGTCATATCGGTCCATTAAGTCTTTCGTCACCAATCGTCTATAAACGATATCTATTCTTATTTTATCATAAAACAATATGCCATCCATACAAATAAGGTCTCTTGGATCGACGATAATGCAGTCCATGCCATCTTCAATAAATGCCTCTCTAAAGACTTCAAACTCGATAGAACTGCCTTTGTCGATAAAGTCGAGAATAGCGACGGTTGGCTTATTTGAATGCTTTGCGATAGGTGCTTTATCTTTAAAATTTGCATAGATATTTTTAACTTCCGAAACCCAGCTGTGAAAGAGCTCAAAGCGTTCCATTGACAACGTCTCTTTGAATTGCCTTGTCAGTTTCGTCTCTAATAGAATTTGACTGAGTTCGTGGTCTTCATTCATTGCTGACGCCCCATCGGCGTTTAGTTCACAAAACTGAAAATCTCCTGGTCCGTAGTAAAAGATATCAAATCGACCCATTGGTACTGTGGTGTCATAATAGTGTGGTAATCTAATAAGTTCATCAAGTTTTGCATCAAAGCCAAATAGCTTACGAATACTTTCGTGCGCCATATATAATTCGATCGTTTTTTTTGAAATGCCATGTATGCCCTTAAGCGCATATTCAAAGGTCCTAGTATCCTCATCGCCATAAAGCTTTGGAATATATAAAAAGGGAACGGGCTCCCCTTTATAAATTGCTTTGGAGTGCGCAACAGCATCTTTGGTCTTCAAAAAATCTACTTTGTATCCGTCATAGTCCGTAAAAAAAGTCTCTACCATTTGACGTTCATAAGTCATTTGCCCACCTCCTGAATTTTGATCATCTGCTTAAAAGCGTCTTTATCATCTAGATAAGTTTTCTGCATCAAAGCCGTAAACGATCCCTCTTTTTCAAGTACCTCTAAAATCGGTTTCATGTAGGCGCTTTCAACCTCAGATAACTCAAGAATCACATCTTGTAGTATCTCTAACTTTAACGCATGAAGTTCTTCGTCAATCAAACTCATTCTTAGGTTGTTGTTTTGCTGTTCTACCCACGCATCATCTAGGCTTAGTGATTGTTCATAATACTTTTCTAACAATCGACTATTATAAAAGATACCCTTTATGAGTGCCGCAACGCCAAGGTTATAAGGATAAGGCAATGAATCTGGCATTCTAATCTCAATAAATTGTTTTAACCGGACATCTGGAAATACCATACTTAAGTGATGCTCAAGTTCTTCATCATAAAAGTTATAATGAGATAATGTTGCTTCCAACGTCTCATTCTCTGAGAACACAAGTTGACCTTCAGTGTATAGCAAGATAGGTGGCAACTTTAAAAGATAGTTTGCATATTCTGCAAAACCGAACTGCATCGTGAGACTACCAGGAATCAATTTAGAACGCTTTAGATCTGTTTCAGCCCAAATACGTGAACGCATGTTATTGCCTTCAGTCAAAAAACCTTCAAAAAAAGGGGTTGCATCAAATAATGACGCTATAGCTGGCGATAGATAATTTGCGACTCTAAATTTTTTGATAAAGTCGGTCTCGCTGTCAAAATCTATAGATACCTGTGTTGCTGCAGTCCCTTTCATCATGTTGTGGCAATAAGCACCATTGTTCCTAAAATAGTCATACATCATGCCATATCTCTTTTTAGGCAACAATGATAAATCGTCTATCTTCGTAACTGGATGATACCCTATTCCAGCAATCATCTGGTTCGGAGCAATGACGTCATAAATTTCTTTGATGATGGCCATATAAGCTCGATCAATTTCTACGATGGACTCAAAAGGACTTAGGCTGATTTCGACCTGTCCACCTGGCTCAAGGGTTATAGTGCTTCCGTTTTTCTTTAGTCCCAAGATATTGCCCTCTTCTTGAAGCATTATCTCCCAACCGTTACGAGAAAGTGCTTCCATCATCTCGCGTTGACCGTTTTTTTCAAAATAATCATAACTTCTCAGCGTATCCGAATCTAAAAGAAAATGTTCGAACTCCATGCCAAGTAATTTGGGACGATTCACTGCGTATTTTCTAAAAAATGCGACTTGTTTTTCTATGTAGCTCTCTTTGTTATAATGGTTACCCTTCATTTTCGTATCCCTTTCAATTTCAGTCCTCAAATGGTTTGTATCTCTTTTCAAAATATTGTTTCGTTTTGCTAAATATTATACATCGAATGATTACCCATTGCAACGAACAGTACATGAACAAAAGATGAATAAAGAGCTATTGCACATCAAGGCATAGATATGCAATAGCTCAGTTTCCATAATTTATTTGACATTTATTTGATAGTCAGTAGAATCCTGACATCATAGCTCTCTACATCAAGATCTTCTACTTTATTCGGCTCATCGTCGCTTGCAATTTGACCGTTTATGCTTATGAATTCAAGTGTTGCTGTCACTGAGCCGTCTATTGACTGAAGCACGACATTTTGCGTCTGATCTAAATAGAAAGTCGCCGCTGCATTTTTTAAGTCAAATTCGAGAAGCACTGCATTATCATCCATGATTTTAATGATAGCATCATTTGAAAGTTTCTCTATAGTCACTTGATCTTTCAATTTTGTTTTGGCAATCATGTCATAATGACCAGTGAGAATAAAATAATCTGCACCTGACACATTGATGATTCTCGTGTCATCTTTTATATAATAATTGAAATAGCTACGCTCAAGTTCGCCTGACCAATAGTAAGACATGTCGAAACCAAGGTAATCTTTTGCTTTTGAGCGATCAAAACCTTCTGGCAAAACCTCAACTTCTTCAAGTGAATACGCATCTAGTAAGAAATCGATTTTCTCTGAAACAGCTTTTTTCTGTGCCGTATCCAAAGAAGCATTGGGAGTGACTTTTCCATCAGTACCCATCATGCTGTTTTCTTCGAGCAGTATTTCAAGGCGATTGGTTTGATCATTTAGTGTCATACTATACCCTGATAACGGACCGAAAAAAGTGAGGGTTATAAAAGCCATCAACAGGATGACCGTTACAACAGCCGTGTCGTTTTTCTTAAGCCACATAATAAGAAGACTTAACGCCGAAAATATCGCTAAAGCAAAGACGAAATACCGCGGCATCGTTAAACCATAGGCATTTATGCGTATGCCGATGGCGATGAAAAGCATCGCAAGTGGCACTGCCATAAGCGGAATATATATCCTGATAAATTTTGAAAGCCAAGGTACTTCACTTCGCAGATCTCTGATAAAGAAAAGTGTCGTCACACTGACGAGTGCGTACCAGAGAACCAAATTGCCTATAATACCTTCTGGGAGTTTAAACCCTAATAGAATCTTAACAAAGTAGGCGTATAGAATAACCGTGTAGACACTGACAATTGGCAACACGATAAACAAAAATAAACTCTTAAAAATCTTTGAATAATCCGCAACGTCAAGTTCTTTATCCATCTCAGGCACACTGCCCAAGAAATGTGTAACCGCAAAAGCGCCGGACACAACGATGAACAAGTCCATATAGATTTCATCTGGCCAACGTACGCTGAACAGCTCTTCAATCGTGAAGATCATCATAGCGATGCCACCTAAGATCACACCTGAAAATAGAACAGTCAGAAAAAATCTTCCGGTTAAATGCAGGATATATCTTGATAGCCCTTCGCGTTCATAAAAATATGGGGCCACGAGAAATGCAAAGAATAGGATTGCCCAAAGGGCAACAAATCGCATGCCGAAATAGGTACTCATTTCAGTAGGTATCGTCAAATAGTAGATGCCTACCAATAGAATTGAACTGACATGTACAAGTAGCCTCTTCGTTCTACTAAGCTTAAATCTTTCTAATGCGAGCGTCGCTGTAGCACTGAGTGGTATGCCGATAGCAAGCGCTAAGAGCATTTTTTCTAGTGTGTCTGTATTTGTCGCTGCATAGTCAGAATGCGTTAACATGATGGCTATGATCATAAAAAGTGCTGTAATACATAATGTAATCGGAAATCTTTGTACCGATCGTTTTAATTGTCCTATGATGAATTCGATTGATTCTTTTATTTTATTCACAAAGACCACATCCTTTTTTATTGAGAGAATCGCATAATTGAGGAAATTATGCAATTTCTATAATTATTCTGATATGACTATTGTACCCCGAATCATACCAGAATAATATTACGGTATGATTGCAAGGTTATGTGGTTAAGTCTCGGTCATAAAACAATTTGTAGGCCATGGCCATCAAGCAGATAGAAGATATGATAAGTACAACAGATGGTAGAATGGCAATTTGACGCTCGAACATCACAACTGAACTTTCATAAGCCTTAAATGGTGTAAGGTATTTGAGAAATTCAACTTTTTCACTTAAGTCAGCCAAAATGGACATGAAAAAGGTTCCCAAAACTATGCCTGTAGCTGCTGATGTCGCTAACTTTGTCGTCTTAAGCACCGCACCTAATAAAATGCCAAGCGTTAAGAAGAAAATCTGGATGAACCCCAATGCAAGCATGAGTAGTATAACTTGTGAAAACAGTCCATCACCGTCATTGTTTTGTGCAATCATGACCACAGAAGTGATCAGAGTGACAAGGTTAAGGATCACGATATTTATTAATCCTGCAAGGAACTTGTAAGTAATGACGATGTGTCTTTTTACCGGTTTTGTGAAGAGGAAGTCCGCACTGTGGTCGCGTTCTTCTTTTGAGATGACGACTGCGCCAAACATGACAGCATGTATCGAGGCAAGCAACATAAAGTACAGAAAAAACACGGTGTAAAATCCGTCAACTGAAGCGATATTCACATCATTCATGCCAAATGCCTTCAAAAGACCTTCAGGCATGTTTGCAAGTAACGCGTTCATGTCCGTACCTGATTCTGCAAATCCAACGTATTTCATCATACCAGCCAAAATGACAAAGACTTGTGCCACACACCAAATAATCAGTGGCTTCAAATTTGCTTTAAGTTCTCTTATTAAAATATTCATAAGGCCCCCTATATCGATGGCAAATCTTTTTTCGTAAATACTTTATACGTAAAAAAGATGAACATCGCAATTAGAACAACCCAAGCCAACACAAATTTTCCTTGGTATTGCACATTTTGTGAAATATACGAAAGATCAAAATATCCAAATGGAGATAGCCATGCCAATTTTTTATCTTCTAGAGTTTGGTTGAGTAAAAATATGATATAAAACAAAAAGACGACGCCCATGCTGATTGGCAGTACTGTTCTTATTCTTTTCAAGAATACTGATACGGCAAGGCCAAAACTTGCAAAGAACAGTTGTACAAATAGCATACTACCCGTGAGCAACAAATAGAGTTTCATATCGAACGCCTTGTCACTCACAAAGCTGAGTATGAGCCAATTGGCTACGCACATGATGGCATTGACTATGAGTATTTGGACTAAAACAGCTAAAACCTTCATCGTTATAATACGCGATCGCTTCACAGGTTTTACGAACAAAAAGTCACCTGTCTTATCCCTAACTTCCGCTGAGAGTACCGCAACACCTAAATTCATTGCTTGGACGGCACCCGCTAGTATAACGTATAAAAATGCAAAACTATAGTACCCAAGGACATCCCCGAGATTTGTCGTCGTTAGTCCAAGTGCTTTCCTAAAAGCTTCCGGAAAGCTTTCAAAAACTTTTTCAAACTCTGCCGCTTGATCCGCAACAACTGGAAACAGCAACATAAAGACTGCCAAAGTTCCTACAAGAGACGCACACCAGACAATTAACGATTTTCTGCCCATTTTAAGCTCCTGCATTAAAATGTTCATATTATGCCTCCTTGTGATAATAATGCATGAAGATCTCTTCAAGGCTTGGTTCTTCAATCAAAATATTCGTTAATTTAAGCGTGTGTAATATATCCACGATTTTATTGATATCGCCTTTGTAGAGGAAGTGTACGGCTTCACCGTTTTTTGTAAGGCTCGTAACCCCGTCCACTTTGAATAGGTCTTCAACATTATCCGATTCCGATTCGACAGAGATCTTCTTATAAGTGCTATTTCTCATTTCATTAATGTTTTCAATCTTCACAATACTACCTTCTTTTATGATGGCAACACGCGTACAAAGCTTTTGTACTTCTGAAAGAATATGAGATGAAAATAGAACTGTAGCCCCTTTTTTATTCTCTTCCAGTATAAGATCGAAAAATTTTTGTTGCATCAATGGATCCAAGCCACTAGTTGGCTCATCCAAAATGATGAGTTTTGGTTCATGAAGTAGTCCTTGTACGATACCGACTTTTTTCTTGTTGCCATAAGACAGATCATCGATGCGTTTACTTAAATCAAGATCCATAGCTGAAGATAGTTTTTCAATACGCGTCATATCCACATTTTCATAAAAACTAGCTGAGTACTTTAAGACATCGATAACTTTCATATTTTCATAATAGAAGACTTCTGACGGCAAGTAGCCAATTTGCTTTCTAATCTCATCGCCATACTTAATACAGTCCTTGCCAAAGATAGTGGCAGAGCCGCTAGTTGGATAGATTAAAGATAGCAATGTCCTGATAGTTGTAGATTTACCGGCGCCATTTGGTCCTATAAATCCAAAGATTTCTCCCTCTTCCACATGAAACGTTACATCCTCAATGCCCTTATGCTTGCCATAATATTTTGTTAGTTTATTGATTTCGATAATTTTCATACATAACCCCTTTCACATAAAATGATAACTGCGTGTTCTATAATTTTAAAATAGCACAAGAAACCCGATGTGACAACCCTGTCACATCGGGTTTAATACTTCTTTAAGAATTGCATAATACTTCGAAAAGATTCGCTTAAAATATATTAGATCATTCTTTAGAACGCGCGATTTTTTTCAGTATACATACGCTTGTCAGCAATCTGAAATAACGTATCAAAATCAGCACCATCATCGTGATATATCGCACTGCCAATACTAGCTGTTATAGTGATACTGTAACCATCGACTTCGAGTTTGAAGGTAAGATGTTCTCTCAATCGATCAATAACCTTTTGAATAATTGCCTCTTTTTCAATCACAGGAACCACGACTAAAAACTCATCGCCACCAACTCTGAAGATCATCTCGTCCATACGTGCGGCTTCTTTTAGTCTTTGTGCGGTCTGTCTAAGTACTTCATCACCTGTGGCGTGTCCGTGCGTATCATTTATTTCTTTGAACTTATTGAGGTCAATCAACATAATACCTACTTTGTGACCATTTCTGTCGGCAGCTGCAAGTACTTGCTGCATCGTTTCATCTAAACTGTTTCTATTTCGAAGTCCTGTAAGGTGGTCATGTATCGATTCGTGTTTGATCACTTCATTTGCTCGAACCACTAAAAAAGCACTCGTTGAAAAAACCAATAATAACACAATAGAAACGATGAAAAGAGCGATGAATTTGAGTAAGTTGTTGCTATAACTATCGTCTATTTTGATACCTACACGCCAAACGAAGAGATTGTCGTTTAGGTTAAACCAATAGATGCCGCTCTCATCTTGAAGCTCAGCGCCATGTATCACGTCTTCATTAAATGTAATGATGCTTTTAATGCCCAAATCATCCTCAAATGACTTAATTGCATCAATAAATGCCTCCGCTTTGAGAACGATACTTGCCTGTCCCCAGTAGCGGTTATCATCATCGAGAATCGGATACCTCAATATAAATCCAGTCCCACCCTGTATCAAATCGACGGGACCTTGAAAAATAGGTTTCAATGTTTTTTTAACGATCTTTACATACTCCTTTTGTGCTTCATTTTTAGCCAGATCAACGCCTATGGTATCCTGATTGTTTTCGTAAGGGTAATTCCACATAATCGTGGTATCTTTCAAGATGCCTACGTTGTGGATGAGATCCATCTGACCATTCAGCAAGTTATCCATAAACCTATAAATATTGGCATCGACTAAGCTGTCATTCGTCTGGGTATAGGCAATAAAACCACGCATGAGATAAATATTTGAATTTACTAATGTTTTTAACTCGTTATCATATATTGAGAAAAGCTCTGTCGCCTGAATCTCTCTTGCTTGCTCTTGGCGCGCCATCTCGTACCAAGCAAATGTATAGAACAATCCACTGAAGAGCGTCCCTGTTATGACTGCGATCAAAATCGCTTTTTTGTGTTTTAGAAGTTGTTTTATCTTTTTCATAGTGGCTCCACTTCTACAAATAAGAATACTATTAGTATAATAACTTATAGTGGATTTATACCAAAAAAAAAAGAGTTAAATCCCTTAAATAACAACAATAAAGGGGAAGTCGACAGTTTCATCGAATTCCCCTTTTATGCGTCAGATTGGAAACGCATTTATTACGTTATTACTTTTAAACTTAACTATTAAAAATTGAAACTTAACGCTTAAACTTTAACTTAAATCTTTAATTTGAATCTTCTAACATAAATCTTTAACTTAAATCTTAACCATTAATTTAAAACTTAAACACTAACTTAAATCTAAAACGAACGTACTTAAAACTAACTTCTTAAAACTAACTTTTAACTAAACGGAAATTAAAAATCGTAAATGAAACTTAAAACTTACTTTTAAAATGCTCTTTCAAATTCGCGTCATCCAATCTGCGAAGAGGAAAATGTCCTCTTGACTATATTTTACCCACGAACGACATTTCTAAACTTCTTTTCATTAAAAATGACAAATTTTTTAGTGAGAACATCGCATAGTTCCACTAAAAAATTATGCCAAATATGAGTACATCAAGGTTTAACTACCAAACCGAATAATTTCGAAAAATCAACCGCTTGACCAGGAGACACTATAGCGCCTTTCAAGTCTTCTGTTCGAACACCGAGGCCTTCAATCTCACAGTTGCTGAGGTCAATATCAGCCAACTTTGTACCTGACATCTGACTCAACCTTAAAATACTGTGATCAAACGTCACTTTGCCAAGTTCAGCATTCTGAAAATCGCCACTTTCCAATTGGCACTTTTCAAAACAAACTTGCTTTAGCCTTGCAAAACGCATAAAGATGAACGATGCTTTGCAACTATCTAGTCGTACGTTTTGTAGTGCGGATTCTCTCAAATTTAATCCCATAAGCTTGCACCCTATAAATTCGCTTTTATGGATGATTGCACCGCTAAAATCCGCATTTGATAAGTCGCAGTTTTCAAAACGTACATTTGTAAGCGAAAGTGAAGACCATGTGATTCCAGTGAAATCGACATTTTTAAAAATGACACCGTCAAAATTCAAAAGGTGTATTGTTTTTGATTCAATTTTATAATCGGAAAGCACAAAATCGTCGTAGCACCCCTCCTCTTCAAGAATTAGATCTTCAAGACGCCTTTGTTCGATACTTTTTGAGAATTTGGGTCCAATGATTTTGTCTTTAATATCGGTTTGTTTATTCATAGATGCGACGCTTTGCTTTCTGAATCAACTTTAAGTAGATGTCTATCAGATAAGGTTCATTTGAATACTCACTGAGCTTGTCTACGTCCACCCAGGTTACATCGCTGGTCTCTTCTGTGTTGATGGTCAGGTTTTCATTTTCATCGGCTATCAAAACATAGGCGGTATTGAGGTGAAGATGTGACGATACATATTTGCCGTTTTTCACATGGCCGTAGACCGGAATAATATCGACGGACAACATCTCCGTTGTTAGCGGAACTATCTCTGCTGCGCCCGTTTCCTCTTTTGCTTCCTTGATGGCAACTTCGAGCATGTCGGTATCACCATCGGCATGTCCACCTGTCCATGCCCAGGTTTTATAGATGTTGTGATGGATCATGAGTACTTTGTCCATCGCAGGATTCAGTATCAAACCTGAGCTCGTTAGATGTGCAATCTGGTTCTCCCGCGTCAATATGTTCGATGAAAATGCCTCTATATAATTGAGAATAATCAATCTATCATTGGCCTCCTGATCATTTGAAGGCTGAAAATTTTGTATTGCTTGTTTATAGTTCATTTAATTTCTCCGTTTCTGAGCTTGAGGAAAATGCATGACGCCATACTACTAAAATAGAATATCACAATCAAAAATTGTTTCCAACAACTAAAAAATGGTACAATAAAGGAAAATAGTTTATAGACCTCTGGAGGTTTTATGAAGCCAACCTTATTTTGTGAGCAAATTTTGACGCACCTTCGAGTCTTAAGTAATTTTGAGGATGTCTCAGAAGCAAAGCTCCTCGAATATATTATTAATGCAAGCTCTGAGCTCAATCAAAGTCCAAGTGGGTTTATTTGCATTGTCGATAAACAGGGTAACCTCATGAGCCCGTTAATCACTAAGGGTCAAATCGACATTAAACCGTCTTTAAAAAATATAAATAGCTCAGATACACAAGGAGAAATCTTATACGAAAACGACTTTTCGATCATCCCTATTCCGTTGGATGGCGATTCAACCATGGCTATCGGTCTATGCGCGCTTGATATGTCCTATGTGCTTTCGATCAAAGTCATCGCTGACGTTGGCTATAAAAGACTGGCACATCTAAAGACCATCAATCGCCTCAGGAAAAGCCAACGCATATTTAATCTGACTTTTGAACAAGTCGGTAGTGGCATGTGTCAAACCGATTTGGATGGCTACATTTTGGATGCCAATCAAAATTATTGTGACCTCTTAGGTTATTCTCGTGATGAATTAATCAATCTGCGCGTCAAGGATTTGACATTTCCAGAAGACTGGGAAATTGATAAAGTCTATAAGAACCAACTCTTTAATTATGAAATTCCTTATTTTTCAATGGATAAGCGCTATATTAGAAAAGATGGTAGTCAAATTTGGGTGACCATCACCGTCACTTTGATGCGTGGCGATGCCTTTGAAGAAGATTTTTTAATCGGCGTCATTCAAGATATAAGTGCACAAAAGGCCGCTGAAGCCCTAATGATTCAGAACAATGAGTATCTCGAACGCCTCGTCAGAGAGAGAACATTAAAGCTCGAAGAACTCAACGAGCAATTGATGATCGCTAACACGATAGATCCTCTAACAAACCTCTATAACAGACGGTATATTTCTGGTAAAATTAGCGAGGAAATACAGAGATATAATCGTACTAGCCGACCATTTTGCTTAATTCTCACAGACATCGACTATTTTAAAGAAGTCAACGATCAATTCGGTCATGATTGTGGTGATGAGGTTTTGAAGACTATCTCTAGATTACTTCACAAAGAAATACGAAATGTAGATACATTATCGAGATGGGGCGGCGAAGAATTCTTGTTATTGCTGCCAGACACGACCCTTGATGCCGCTTATCACGTGGCCGAAAGAATGCGTGTGAAAGTTCAAATGCATCCTTTCAATTATGAAGGTGTCGCGTTTAAACTAACTATGACATTTGGTATATCCGTATGTACAGAAGACATGAATATTAAGTCATTAGTAAAAAAAGCAGATAACGCCCTTTATGCTGGTAAGCAATCGGGTAGAAATTGCGTACGTGGTACCCTTGATCATGACGTAGGTGGTTTAAGATAAAAAATGCTCAAAGTTTTGTAAGCGGTAAACCACTTATAAAACTTTGAGCGTTTAATTTTTTTGATCGTTTGTTTGTCAACGATTCAGCGTGATAAAAAGCTCAACTAACGCTTCATCGTAATATATACCTGTCAAACTTCTAAGTTCCGTAAATGCTTCTTCTTGCGTCATGCCTTTTTTATAGATTCGATCTGTCGTCATCGCGTCAAAGCTATCGCAGATGGCGAGGATTTTGGCCTCTTCCATGATTTGATCACCTTTGAGTCCTTTCGGATAACCTGATCCATCAAGCCGTTCATGGTGTTGACTGATAATCTTAAATACGTCGTCATCAAATTTTTCGAGGATGACTTCCCGACAAAGTGTTGGATGCTCTTTCATCCTATCAAATTCAGAATCATTGAGCCGAGTCGGTTTATTTAGAATGTCATCTTCAATAAACACTTTGCCGATATCGTGAAATCGAGAGGCTTTATTGAGGTTGTAAATTTGTTTGGAATGATATTTAAGAGCGAGTCCCATCTCTTTAGCTAGTAGATACACCCGTTCTGAATGTTCTTTTGTGTAATTATCTTTTGCCTGTATATGACTCAACATATTGATCATCGTCGTTGATGTCTCTAGAAAAGACTTGATACTATTTGGGTTTTGCTGCTCATGGATAATTAAAAAAGTTTCTTCCAGTGCATAAAATGAATGTATTGCCTCGTTGCCATCTACGACGAAAACATCGCCTGTCGATAATATGTCGCGCGACTTTAGTTCCATTAGTTCGCCTTCAATAATCGTATAGGATTTTATTAGATCAACATGTTCTGTTGGTGTCGAATATAAAAAAACACCCTTTGGTAAAGAATACTTTCCGATGTGGAAATCATTCTTTGAAAAAACGTGTTCAATTCCAGTTCTGCTGTGAGTATAAGAAGCATTATTAGTATCAAGCAATTTTTTTATCACGACCATTCCATTGCTCATGTCATTTCCCCCAAATTCGCTGTCATGTATCTTTATTCTATTTTAACTTACTAACAGCTAATTAATCAAGGGGCCTTAAGCCTTATTATTATGGGCTTAATTGAATTTATCACCATTTACTAAATATCCATTTAGATGTCTAAGTGCTCGTTTGGCCAACATCGTACCAAATACGCCAAAAACTGAGCAGAGCATCCCTATGCCTACAAACCAATAATAAGGCACATCATCTACGATACCACCAATAAACGCTTTTGTAATAGTCAGTGCACTAAGACCCATAAATCCAGCAAAGAGGACCCCACCCCAAAAAGCTTTTTTCTCGTAACTGGCAATCCACCTTATTGAGAAATGTGTTAGCAGTGTCGTCACTATGATCGCGATGCCCATAAATACATTGATAATCGTCATAGTCAGGGCAAACACGGCACCTAGTTTTAATATTGTAAAGTTGCCTTTTAGTTTTATTTGGATGATATAGAGTACAGTAGATACAAAAGGCGCCATCATGATATATTTGCCGCCAGGTATAGGAAACACAGCGCTGATCATGTAAATGCCAATTCCACCACCTATTATCATGGCCACACTCATGGCGATCAATGCAATTTCATAATTCTTGTTTCTTTGGTCATTCATTTATACACGTCCTTATTGTTGTGGATTTAAAACTGTATAGGATACAAATGGTTCTTTTGACTGATACCCATATGACTCAATAATAAAACTTTCATAAATGAAGATAAAAAACCTACATTAATAAAGTGATAACCGTTGTGAATAGGCTTGTACCATCTTCTGTTGATTTATCAATGATTGTATCTCCTTTACGTGCGCAATTTAAACACCACATGTTTATGTGTGTCCATATATATGATTTCCAGATCCATTTTCTCAGCGATCATCACCATCGTTTTAGGCGTGAAAAACGAAACGTGGCTTTCATCTCTTCTGTAGTGCCAATGCTCAAACCGCTTTTCATCATTATGATGAAATTGCGTCATCATTGCCAATACACCGCCCGGCTTCAGCAGCGACTTAAATAATACGAAATACTCTATTGGATCTTCCAAATGCTCCACGACTTCAGTGACCGTTATTAAATCGTACTGCTTGCTTTCATACACTTTTTCAGGCGCATAATATTTATCAAAGATATCTACCTCTATCGCATACTTATTCCTTAGAATCTGAGCAAGCACAGGCACCGGGCCACTCCCAAAATCCAATGCCAAACCTGAAGCATCGATAAATTTTGTGAGGCACTTGTCAATGAAATCTTGAAAATAGGCCACATATACAGAGTCATCTGCAGAATTATTGTGTGTATCATAGATTTTCTTTTCCTGCTTAGGTGTCACATAACTTGCTTCATCTTTTGAAATGAAGTCACATGTGGCACATTTATGGTACGTGCTCTTTATCTTGTCGTATTTGACTTCAGTACATGCACAGCCACATACTTTACATTTATAATTCATTAGATCCCTTCTATTGTGCGTTAGTATTTTCAGCTTAATAAATTCATTCCATAAATTATAACATACAAGCGGAGAGAAACATCTTCAAATTGGAAATATGCAATTTCATCAGTTGATTATGGTTGCTTTCATTTCATGAAGTAGATAAAATCATCACATTGTTATTGAATTACAAGTACTTATAATGTTAAAATACAAAAGACACTACATAATTCTTTGAAACGACTACATAGGTATGGAAATTGCATAATTACCTTTTAAGTTGCAAAATTCCGTTTATCGAATTTGACAATGGCTCAATCAAGCCGTTTTGATAAATAAAATTCATACAATTTGGTATTATGCAATTTCCTCAGGTATGGAAATTCGATTTTAAGTTTACAAAGAATAGTGATCAATAAAATATCAGGAGGCACCATGCATCAATCAAAAAGAATTTTAGCTTTTGTCGTTGCACTTGTTTTACTTTTTCCAGTTATGAGTTTTTCCAGTTTTGCCGACACACAAGAGCGGTATTCAGTAACACTTTTAAAGGCTGGGAAAGTTATCACAGGTGATGCAACTGGCAATGTCAACGAAGACAAACCGCTTAAACGTGAAGAGCTTGTCGCTATGCTCCTTCAGATGTCTGAACCAAAATTGGATGGTAGTTTTGTACTACCAAGTACACCTTCGTTTAGTGATGTCCCAAAAACACACTGGGCATATGAAATCGTTGAAAAAGGTAAGTACTACGGTCTTACAAGTGGCATTGGCAAAGGTTTGTTCGGCATAGGCCAACAAGTTACCTACCAACAAGCACTTTCTTTTGTCACTAAAATGGTTGGTCTTGAACTCCCATGGGGAACTATATTAACTGAAGCACCTCAGTATGGCTTTGTCAGTGTTGAACCTAGCAATGGTGGAAAATTCTTGCGCGGGCATATGTTTGACTTAACTGTCAAAGCGCTTATGCACTATGATTACGATACAAATGACAATTGGGGCAAACATATCATTACAAAAATGGGCGATGCACATAAACAAAACATCGAACAGTATAAATTAGGTGCACCTTATATTAACGATGCAAAATATGCTGCAACAGCATGGGGCCCTTCTGTTCACGCATCGCAACAACAAATTGCAGGAAGATTTGATGCTTCTAAGCTCACTTGGTCAAATGCTAAGATTGCTGATTTATCAGCAGTAAAGTTTAATTTAGAGTTGCCTGATGAAGAATTTGGCAATGTCATCTGGAGTATTGCATACAGTGATTACAGCAACACTTTATCTGGTGAATTTCATGGTGCTGGCTATGGCGGCTCTATGGACCTCAACATTGAAGGGGTGTACTCAAATACTACTCTCAAAGTAAATGATAAAGCTGTCACAACATACTTGGTTAAGGGTTTTGGCCATTTTGGTAGCGGTCTCGAACCTTACAGAATGATTATTCAAATGGATGGTAATGGTTTTGTAAAAGGTTGGATGGACGGCTATAGCCTCACAAGAGACATGACGAAATAAAGCGATTAAAAGCTGATTTCTGTTTGATACAGAAGTCAGCTTTTTTTAATGAGGGGGGGCTATGAAGTTATAAAATCAATAATCAATTTGTTAACCACCTCAGGCTCATCTTGATTTGCGTTATGTCCTGCATGCTCGATAAAATGTAACGTGCAATTATTATCCTCTTTCGCCCATGGCTCAGCAATTTTTTTGATATTCCCTGTCTTGTCATCTGAACCACAAAGTAACAACACAGGATTTTTGAACTTAAATTCAGGATCAGAGTGCAGACACAAAGTTAAATCGACCATAATGTCGATAAAGGTTTTTTTATCCATTCTTTCAAAGCAATCCCTTACATATTTTTTTGCGTGCTCTTTGTTGCAGCAGGCATTTGCGCTCTGCTCAATCAGCGTTTTCCAAGGATAGGCGTTTAGCATGAACTTTGTGCTTTTTAGTAAAACCTTTTCGACAAACGACAACTTACCTGTGTTTCTGGTGCAATCGATCAGCACGGCTTTTTCGATCCGCTCAGGATAATAGTAGGCGATTTCCTGAACGAGGTTGCCCCCCATTGATTGGCCTATCAGTATGGCTTTATCAATCTCATGTAGGTCATATAGCCTTAAACAGTCACTGATCATATCTTTAAAACGAAACTTTGTCCCCACCTTTAGTTTAGACGCGCCATGACCTCGAGCATCCCACGCAATGAGATGATAGGTTTCATCAAATGCCTTAAGTTGTTCGCTAAACATGTCATGATCAACACCTGCGCCATGGAAAAATAGCACCCATTTGTGCGATGTTCCTCTTCTATACCAATATTGAATCTCACAGTTCAAGTTTTGAAAAGCCAATTGTTCAATAGTCGCTGTCATAGTCACGCCTCCTTTTCTTTATAATAATGTTTTTCCAGTGATTGCATCATACGTTTGAATGCCTTTATCTGCTCTTGCATTTTAATCGCATCCAAATCTTCGATTCCAGTCATGCAACCTTCAGCTGTTGCAAGAACTATGTCAAACAATAATTCAGCATCGCTCGGTTCTTTAAATTTCTCATGATCGACAACTTTTAAGAATGCAACTTTTTCAGACTGAAGCATAACTTTCTTCCGATTATCCAGCACAGGCTTTATCTCTTCGATGTCTTCATAATATGCTCTTGCGATAAATTTATACAAATAGGGATAGGCATCAATCATACGCATTCTATGTTCAATCGTTTTGTTGATCAACTCAAAAAAATCATACTTGCTACTTAAGTCAGACGCTTCTCTTTGCTTATCCAGAAACGCTATAGCTGTCTCAAAAAGAAATAGGTAGTACTCTTTTTTGTCTTTAAAATAATAAAACAATAATGACTTGGATATATTGGCTTCATTGGCGATCGCAAGCATGGAAGCTTTCTTATAAGGGTACAAGGCAAACACTTTGTATCCGGAATTTATCAAATTCTTTTGCTTAATGATCGGTAGCTGAAAATAGGCGTCATTCATAGAACACTCCTTGTTGACCAAAACGGTCAGTGGTTTATATTTATATTCTAAACCCACTGACCGTTATTTGGAAGGCCCTATTCTTTTGATACTTCAGATGTGATTTTTGTTTTCTTTTCCATTCCTTGTATAAAGTGTATAATTGTTATATCGATATAGGAGGTTTCAAATGCAGCTAATTATAATAATTTCAGCAATCCTATTAGTAGGCTTCATCGTCACTTTTTTTGATCGAAGACGTCAGATGAAAGTGCTCAGAGAAAAACTTACTCGAAATTATGGTCATAAACCTGATAAAAAGAAAACGGATTTGGAAAAAATCAAAATTTATTGGGATGATAGTCATAATAAATTTGACCAAGATGAAGTGATCGACGAGGTCACATGGAATGATTTAGACATGGATGACGTCTTTAAACGGATAAATAGTTGCAACAGTTTTGTCGGTGAGCAAGCGCTCTACGTGATGCTTCACCGCTTACCCAAAGACCAATCCTCTATGGCAGAGCTCGAGAAACAGATTCAGAATTTTGATAATTCGGATTCTAAACGTATCAATGCGCAAATCATTTTATCTCAGCTTGGAACAAATACGACGGCTTATCATTTACCTAAATATCTTTCAAAGATTGAAGACTACAAACTCAAAGGCATCTGGCTTTATCGAGCTATGCAAGGTTTGCTGCTGTTATCGCCATTACCTGCAATCATTCTTTCAGATCCAAAATTATTTCTATTACCAGGTATTATCTATGTAATCAACTTGGGGATTTATGCCGTTCAAAAATATAGATACGAAGGCGATATAGACTCACTTTCAAATTTGCTGAGTGTTGTTAATACTGCCACAAGTTTAACGAAGATTGATCATCTTGACAACCTTGAATCGATCAACCGATTGAAACAGATCGTTCCAAAATTTAAAAAACTCGGCTATATGGTTGCATTTTTTGTGCAAAAAAAAGACGCAAGTATTAGCGGTGACTTCTTTGCCATCATTTTTGAATATTTGATTGGTGGCACACTCATCGATTTTACCAACTACGATCGTGTGATCTCGATCATGATGAATAACCGCGACGATTATAATGAACTCTATCACTTGGTCGGCGAAATCGATCTATCTATAGCTGTTGCTTCATTCAGACGCAGTCTGCCGCATTATTGCACACCGGTTTTCACAGAAAACAAGGAAATTTCAATGACGGATATTTTTCATCCATTGATTGATAAGCCAGTTTTCAATTCTCAAAACCTTGATCAAAATTGCTTAATCACCGGTTCCAATGCTTCTGGAAAATCCACGTACATCAAAGCGATTGCCGTCAATGTACTCCTTGCTCATTGCATCCACACCTGTATGGCTAAGGCGTTCCACCTGCCACCAGCACTGTTAATAACGTCTATGGCGGTGCGCGATGAGCTCATGGAAGGCGAAAGCTATTATATCAAAGAAATCAAATACTTAAATCGAATCATCAGCCATCTCAATGAAGACCGCATGATAATCTGCATGATTGACGAAATCCTCAGAGGCACAAACACGGAAGAACGCATCGCGGCCTCAACGGCTATCTTAAGGTATATTGTGGGCAAAAATTGCTTGGCGGTTGTAGCCTCGCACGATATAGAGCTCACGGAGCTCTTAAAAGCAGATTACCAAAATTACCATTTTAGAGAGAAACTGCATGCAAAAGACGTCGCCTTTGACTATAAGCTCTATGAAGGGGCTTCTGTGTCAAAGAATGCGATCAAGCTATTGGAATATGTGGGATTTCCACAGGAGATTATCATAAATGCGAGGGAAATGATTTAGCATATATACTTTATATATTGTTACAAAAATACGCCGGTAGATACTTAATCTACCGGTTTTGCTTTACTGTTTACGCCATTGACTTAAGTCAATGCACGCTTCTATAAACACGCATATACTTGAGGAAATCGAATACTTAAATAAACATAAAAAAAGACTATGAGGTGAGCATATGGAAGGTAAATTACTAAATAATGGCAAGATAGGCAATATTGCAAGATTAACAGGTGGCTCAATCGTACTAATGGCAGTTGTTGCGATGGTCACTGTTGGCTTTTTTCATGAAACCTTGTTTCCTCGGATTGTGACTGAAGAAGTGGTACAAAGACACACAGGAAGCAGCGCGCTACTTGTGGCGATTGTAGGCTGGATCATCATATGTGTGCTTGATTTTATAGTTTCATGGGGTGTTTACGGACTCTTAAAGGACAAGAATAAGGCGATGGCCCTTATTTCAGGTGGTCTTAGACTTGTATATACGCTTTTCTTGTGTGTAGCGATATCAAAACTTGTTGTTTTATTAATTGAAATAAATAAAGAAACCATGTCGATGACGAACATGGCTGAGTTTATTGAGAATACTGGATCGCAATTTTACTTTATATGGCAGCTCGGGCTGATCCTATTTGGCATGCATCTGGTTATGACTGGCGTCGCACTGATCAAAAGGTTTCCTAGGATGAAGATTCTATATGTTTTGCTTATCATTGGCGGTATAGGCTATTGCCTTACAAGCGGACTTGTGGTTCTCAATTTGTCGAATACATCTGTTTATAGTGTGATTAACAGCATCATGTTGCTCCCGATGATCGTTGGGGAACTCGGTTTAGGCATTTGGTTACTCGTCAAGGGACATGCGGCGTTTGATGCGGCTTAATGATTCTGGCGTTATGCCCAAGTAGCTTGCTATTTGATGTTGGGGTGCGAGATCTAATATATGATCATGCGACTTCAGCAAGTTTTGGTAACGCTGCATCGGTGATTTAGATAAATGTTGAACACTCGCATCTATGCGCTTTGATAGAAACGTTTGAAGCATATTCATAATTAGATATTTAAGAAATGGATAATCTTCAAACATGGTATCTTCAGCGTTGAGATCACCCTTAATAAGTAGACAGTCATCCAGGCATTCAAATGTATAGGGAGATGATGCGTTTGTCTCAGGCAAATCAAAGATTGCGACAGCTTGATGTTCACATAAAAAATCAACAGTAATTTCTTCGCCTTCTTCATCAATGGTAAACTGACGCACACAACCTTCTACGATAAAGTAACAATAGGCAATAGGCTCACCTTGCTTGATGAGCGTGTTGCCTTTATTTTTTTTAACTATATTCAGCTGCGTGATTATTTCTTCAATATCTGATTGAGGCGCTTTGCTATATTGAGATAAAAAATCAACAAGCTTTTTGATTTGAAGGGGTGAAAGTGATGTCTGCATTTTTAAGTCTCCTTAAGCATTGTTTATATACGGTTCTCTGTAACACATTTAACCAATCTGATTTGATATAAACATGTCCATTTAATTATTTAAAATATTCATTCAACTACTTGCTCCCACAAACTGCAATCGTATGATATTTTCTTGAGTCTGGGCCTCTTAACAATTCAATATTCTTAAACCCAACGCGTTGCATGATGGGCATTATTTGTTGCTCTGTCAACGCGTTTATTGTATGCCAGTACGCTCCCTCTTTGCCATTTGAAAGCGTTATTACGCAAGTCCCCCCTAGTTTAAGCACTCTGTAAATCTCCGACAGTGTCGTTGGCAAATCATCCCAAAAGTAAGCCGATTGAATGCTAAACACTTTGCTGAAACAATTGTCTTGAAAAGCGAGTTGATTGACATTTCCCAGTATAACACTTGCCCTTCCACTGCTTACATCATTTTGATTTCTATTCGTAGCCGCACGGATCATCGTTTGAGAGATATCCAATCCGATGACTTGATCGACAGTAGGCTTCTGCAACAAAAGCTTCATGGCATAGCCTGCACCACATCCTAATTCCAATAGACTTTCATTCTTAGAAAGACGTAACTGTTCCATCGTCCATACGGTTTCAATCCGGTGTTGAAGGACCATCTTTTCACCGAACAGCGTTCCCCAAAGTCCTTCCGGTTGCTTGTGTTGTTTGTCAATAAATGCTTGAAGATGCCTTCTCATTTTTGCCCACACTTCCAGTTTGATTTTTATAAATGTCCCTTTAAAGAAAATTGTAAGTTGCTTATAAGTTGTTTAATTTCAGTATTTCTAAGTATATATTAACATAAATATATACGTTCATCGATACAATCTATAAGAATATCCGTATCGGAAATGGCCGCTTCAATTTGTTCATCAACCTTTAACATCTGACACCTCATTGGCATCAACACTGACTATTTTGTTGAAAGACTTGGAAATAAATGTTAATATATAGAAAAAACCAACCTGGGAGTTTTTCAAATATGCTAATAGAAATAAATCCTAAACTGCCGATGCGAGATTTAAGCCTGACTAAGGACTATTACTTGAATAAATTGGGATTTGAAGTACTTGGAGACTATGGCGACTATCTAATCGTTCGAAAAAACAAAATTGAAATTCATTTCTTTTTATTTAACGGACTTGACCCAAAAGAAAATTATGGACAGGTTTATATTAGGACGGACAATGTTGATCAACTTTATGAAGACCTTTTAGAGAACAATGTTGACATTTACCCGAACGGAAGATTAGAAACAAAATCTTGGGGACAAAGAGAATTATCTTTACTTGACCCAGACAACAATTTATTAACTTTCGGACAAACGAAACTATAAAAACTACTCCGATCGAGTTGAACTATTTATATTTCAATTAAGGCGATATTGACTCAATTTCAACTTGACTTAGTTTTGTTAGCACCGGCACTTTTAATAACCTCTATAGCGGTGCACGATGAGCGGCGAAAGCTATTCTAACAAAGAAATTAGATATTAAAAATTCTCTGGAACTGATTTAGTATGTATAATTAATATATTGTTATAAAAACATGCCGGTAGATTATATATCTACCGGCATTACTTTATTGTTTTATAGCATATTTAGTACTGCGTGCATTGCCGAGTTTGACAATAATGTGCTTTTCATTCATTGATTTTAAAAGATCACCCACCTGAGATCGCCCTAAATTCAAGGCTTTTTCAATTTCAACTCTCGTCAGAGTGCCATTTGCAAGCAACATTTCGTAAACCTTTTCCTCTCTATGATCCGAGAAAAACTTCGTGTTCGAATCATTCACGTGTTCCCTTCCTCGCCCGTTTACCTTTGGTAGAACTACTAAAATGCTATTGTCATATACGCTAAATGTTGGTTTTTCCGCATAACGTCTGTACTGCTCTTTGATCCTTCTTACCCCAGTTCCAAACTTTTCAATGAGGTTTAGTCTTCTAAATAGATCCGCAATAATGCGATTCCTCACAAGAGAAATGCTGCCACTTTCATATTCATCTACCGACAAACCTACCGGTAGAGAACCGGGAGATACAATCTCTATAAAAAAACTGCCATAAATATCTATAGCAGTTCTTTTAAAGGGGTTATATATAGGTACCACGTTATTTATCGAGTCGTTTCATAAACTCATCAAATTCTGGGATAGAACACGCTGCACCTAATTTTGAAACCGCTATAGATGCCGCCGCAGATGCTATTTGTAAAGCCTCTGGAATCTGGTAGCCTTTTGCGATTGCGCCGATATAGTAGCCTGTGAACGTATCGCCTGCAGCTGTCGTATCGACGACTTCTGTCTTGAGTGCGGGTTGAAAATACTGGCTGTCCGAATTTGAGAACAGCACACCCGCAGAACCTAGCGTCAGCAGTAAATTGACGTTTGGATATTTTTGCTTTAGACCTTGTATCATCGCTTGAGGTACGACGCATCCTGAGAGCTGCTCCCCTTCTACTTCATTGAAAATCAACGTGTCCACTTTATCCATGGGATAGTCAAATAAAGCGGGTGTGATGGGTGACGGATTTAGAAAAACACGCATCCCCATGGCGATGGATTGATTCATGATATAGGGCATACAGGCTATTTCATTTTGAAGAAGAAGTATGTCACCTTTTTCAAAATGGCTTAACACCTCATCCACAAACGCTTCTGTGAGGCATAAGTTCGCACCTCCAAACAGCAATATACTGTTTTGTCCCGTTTGATCCAGTTGTATGATGGCGTGACCGCTTTGTGACTCTAAAAGTTTGATAAACTGGGTGTCAACGCCGTTTTTTTCAAGTAGCGGCACAAACAAGTCACGTTCTGATTGACCGATCATGCCCGCGTGGTACAGATGCGCCTTTGATTTTGATAAGGCCAGCGATTGATTGAGACCCTTTCCGCCCGCTTCAACGGTCAATTTATTTGAAGATAACGTCTCGCCAGCGGTAACAAAATGATCGACTTCATAGATATAATCCACATTGAGTGATCCGAAATTGAGTATTTTCATCAATGTCCTCCACGCTTAAAATTGGGTTAAATGATCTAGATTAATTCGGCTAATTTTTCGCCGATATCCACTAAATCGACGCCTTTAGTAAATTTCAGGCAAGTACCTGATGGAAATCTCGTTTTTTCGACCCAATGGGCAGGTATTGCACTTAAACCGAACTTCGCGCCAAGAATTGCGCCTGCAACGGCACCGATTGTATCCGCGTCTCTCGCAAAGTTACCTGCCAGGATGACACCCTTCTTAAAATCGTCACCGACGAGCTTTAAGCATGCGAAAGCTGCTGGTATTGCTTCGGCTGTTGTCGCCCAAGTACTTGCACGGAGTGCATCGTGAAGCGGCATCCAAGCATCTATAATTGACCCGTTGGATTCTTCAACAATTTTAAAGGCCGTTATCATATTGGCATATAGCCAAGAGTCTTTAGGGATCACGGACATGGCTGCTTCGATAATTTCGTCCATCGTGCCGTCCACCATTGCGATTGCCACTGCTGCAGCGACCGCTTGTGCACCCCAAATACCGTCAGAATAATGGCTGATTTGAGCATCTATTTCAGCCATTTTAGCAGCTGCTTCAACATCACCTGCACAAATGATGCCCACAGGTGCGATGCGCATTGCTGAGCCATCACTCAAGTGGAAGGTTGAAAATTTACCTGATTCAGGCGGCATGATGCCCCTTAGTAGATTTTGTGCCGCAGACACTTCGCTCGCGCCACCTCTTTTAAATTCGTCTTGAACCGCAACATCTGTAAACCATGCGTCTACAACATGTTGAACCGTCAGTTTGCCCTGACAGTTAATCAACGTTTTCGCGGTTAACAGTGCAAATTCTGTGTCGTCGGTGCTCCATGCAGCGCCTTTATTAAAATCGGTCGTGATGCCATAATTTTCTCTGTTGCCTTGCATTCTTGACGCATCACCGAATGAATCACCAATTGCCAAACCGCAAATACACCCAATCGCTTTTTCTCTTGCAAGTGCTTTGTCTGCTTTTAATGCCGCTACTGATATCATTTTTCCCTCCATTATTTCAACTATATTTAATCGTTTCATTCGCTTTACAATTCAATGACTTCCAAATCGCCAAATCCACATCTGCCAAGTGCATACATTGCATAGCCAACCATGCCATAGGTTAGGGCTGCGTCTTCAATTACTATGAGCTGCATGCCATTCACTGAAAATGAAAGCTTGCTTTCTTTGGCTTCAAATTCCACTTTGTACGTTTCATCATATTGCCATGCAAATGGCACATGAGAGAGCAAAGTCATTCCACTATTGTTTCTATAAATCGCGACACCGCCCTGGACAAACCCAGCATAATACCCTTTAAGTGCGCCTTGAACCCTAAGTGAGATCAAATGGCTATTGCCCGTATAAGGTGTGATGACACCTTTAACGATGACATCTTTAGTGAAATAATTGCCCGTCATCGCTTCCGCATGGTCATTGCACATGGCTTCCATCTTTCCATCTACTATTTCCCAAGCGCCGTGGTTATGTGAAAATGGCGTAATTGAGGCAAATTCCATCTTTTGCTTTTCAATCGCGATTGAATAATTTGATTTGCCACTAATTTTAAAGTCATCAATATATAAACATCCGAAATCCTTGTTTTTCGCAGGTGAATTCGCTTCAAACAAAAGTCCGATTTCATCCACCATAACCCCACCTAAGTCGGGAATGGTAAAACGCACTTCTTGCCATCCAGAATCTTTGATAACCGTCCCACCTATTAAAACATCTGCTTTAGTATGGGTATTTCTAACATATGGATTGATAATGACGCTTTCTCCTGAATAGCGATCGACATAAACCATCATGGATACTTCCTGCCCTGCATACGCTGTAGGCGAGAAGACTGGCATGTAGCGCTCATCGTCAAAGTCATCTCTTCTATAAAATGGTTTATAGTAAATTTTACACTTTTGTCCGCGTGACATTCTATCAAATAGTATCTCCGCAGAGCCTGTTCCAGAGTGTGCAACCTTTGTGGAATGCCTCAATGAACAATTTATTTCATTTGATAATCTCAAGTTGTGCGTTGAACCAGGAAGTTCAAAATCAAAATGAATTTCCCCTTCTTTAAAACTATCAACAATATGCTTAGGTGGATTTTCTCCAGCCAATTTGTAACCCAGCAATGCCAGTTCTTTTGAATACGTTGGTATATCAAGAATATTTAGGTACCCTGAAATACCAGACAAAACGACACTATCGTTGATCGGTTTTCTATAATGTGCGGCTATACCTTCTAAACCACATGCGATGCCCATAATTGAGCCGACATTGCCTGCGTTGCAATCTGTATCCCATCCACACATCGTAGCAATTTCAACCGTTCTATTAAATGTTTTACCATAGAGCATCGAAAGAACACAAACGCCAGCATTTGGAATGATATGGCATATCCCTTTGTATTTATCATACCCCCAATTGTCTTGAAGGTGCTTCAAGCAACCTTTATAGTCATCTGGTGCATTTTTATAATAAGTTATAACTGAATTTACAACGGCTGCATACGTTGACTCTTCAGGAATATGCATAAGTCCTTCGCCTATTATCGTCTCCACACAGTCTGTCTCATAGGCTTTTGAAATACATGCCGCAATAAATGCCGCACCATAAATACCGTTCACATCATGAGAAACACTCGCCGCAATGGATGCATATTCAGCTGCCATCTTTGGATTTCCAGGAAATACCATGCCCCATGTGTCTATAAATATTTGTCCGCCAATCTGTTCTGCCATGATGATGCCATTTGTTCGCGCCGATCCAGATTCTGGCGCTAAAATACCCGCTTTTAAATTGAGATAGGCCGTGTGTTCCGTACTCACCCCATAGCCACCCCACCAAAACATACCAACGCCATCTCTTGAATAATTGAGCCATGCGTCTGCGACATCTTTGGGTTCTAATTTACGGTCTTTTGCGCCGTCATATAACGCCCTTAAAAAGTAGACGGGTCCATTGACGTCATCATCTGCAGCAAAATTCTTAAAGTTCTTTACATAGGTTGTTATATCGCCATAAAATCGTTCGATCCGATCGCTGGTCCATGCAGTTGGTTCAACTGGCGCACCTAGTCTGATTCCAACATTCATCCCGATAAAGCCCGCATACGTTTTCTCTAAATAATGATTAGGAATCATAGTCACCTCATATCAAATCAATTTGAATACCATCCTCGGCATTGAGCCAGAGGATGGTATATTCATAACTCTTAAGACCTTATTTTAATTGTTCTGACAGATAAACGCCAATTTCGTCGCCACCTGCAGCATTCCATTTTGTGATAAATTCATCAAAGCTACTAATGTCTTTAACGCCTCTGATGATATCTGTAGAGTATTCAGTATATAATTTGTCCATCGCATCTTTAAGTGGAATTAAATCCGCTGGTAAAACAACGTTGATATCGCTGTAGTAATAGTCTGCAGCTGCTGTTAAAGATTCCATAGCAGAAGTTGTCAATACATCGCCTTCAATAGCTGTCGTATCAAGGCCGCTCATTGTTGGCCAGAATTTTGACCACCATTCCGGGAATTTGTCCGTCAATGTGATTTTACCACTAGCTTCTGTGTAATGTACGTCTTGTAAGCCAAGTTTGTCAAGTTTTCTGCCTTCTGGTCCTGCCATGAATTCAAGGATTGCCCAAGCTGCATCTTTGACTTCTGAGTCTGCACTAATTGCAAAGCCTCTTGATTCCTTAGTAACATCGATAGATTGGTATGCTTGTGAAACGCCTTTTGCTGGTGGCAATATCACGAGTTCAGCTGCAGCACCATTGGTTTGGATCATTTTGTTGTTATAGACATTGACGACATCGCCTGCTGTACCTGCGATAAAGCCTGAAGTACCTTCATAAAATGCTTGTTCCATAGTATCCCATTGTTTGGTTACATATTCATTGTCTAAAAGACCTTCTTTGTATAATTTTGCATAAAACGCCAATTTGTTTTTTTCAAATTCAGTTGCTTTTGAATAGACATATTTTCCATCGACGTTCATAATCGTCGTCGTTATGCCAAATGCATGGTTAAATACGCTATCGAGTTTTGCGATTGTGCCATCTGTCGTAATTGGGAACGCACATAAACCCGTATCTTTCATCTCTTTAAACAGCGCATAATAGTTATCTGGTGATGGGTCTTCAAGTAATGCTGCGCTTGATTTAAGCCCTTCGAACCAATCTGTTCTCATAACTGGAATTTGTACTCTCGCTGGTGCAAGCCACAAAAGGTATGGGTAGTTCTTGATCGCTTCTGTATTGTGGCTTTGCATAAGTGCTTTTACATTGGTTGATGCTTCAATATAAGTGGTTAAATCTTCAAGAAACCCTTCTTGCGAGATAGCTAAATCGCCACCTTGGAAGTAGATGAGATCTGGTGTGATTTGACCTGTTCTGTACGCAATTGGAACGACATCCGCATATTTTCCAGCTGGTGCTTCCAAAATTTCCAATTTGATATAATTGCCTTCGGCAGCCATTCCAGCTTCAATTTTTTCTGCCAATTGTTTTACCATTTCATCGTTTGGATCTACGTCTTTGCAAAGGTAAGTGACTGTAACAGGCGCATCAGCTGTGCCGATGCCCACTGGCGATGAATCTTCAGAACTCGCCTCAGTGGATGCCATCGCTTCAGTGGTCGGTTCATCTTGCGAAGGTGCACATCCAGCAAACATCATTAGTACAATTGCAGATAATAAAATAAGACTTAGTAATCGTTTCATATCATACTCCTCCTTGTAATTAAGTGCATTCATCTATTCTTTAACGCCGCCATCCAAAGCATCCTTTGCATAGTACCTTAGGACAATAGGATAAAGCAGTAAAACTGGGATAATAGCCACTATAATGGTTGCGCCTTTCAGCGCTGCATAATCGATCCGTGCAAGTTCATTATAGTTAAAGAGATTTTGCTGTCCGACAATTGAAGCGGTATCGCCTAAAACGACGAACTGCCGCAGTATCACTTGGAACAACGTGTCTTTGGCTTTTATAAGATAGATACTCGCTTTGAAATATTCGTTCCACCTCACCACTGCATAGAACATCGTAATCGTTGCGATACCTGGTTTTGATAATGGAAATACGATAGAGAACAGCGTGCGAATATGTCCAGCGCCATCCAGTGCAGCAGCTTCATAGATGGATTCAGGCACTTCTTCGAAGTAACGCATCATGATGATGAGATAATAGACATTGACTGCAGCGATCAAGATGACCGACCATTTGCTTCCCATCAAGCCTAGCTTAGTCACAACAAGATATTCTGGTACCAGTCCTGGTTCAAATAGCATCATGATGATCAAAAAAACCATAAATGCTTTTTTAAAAATCAGTTTTGGCCTTGTGAGCACATAGGCTGCTGAGGTTGTTAACATTATGTTGATCAATGTGCCTACAAATGTCACGACGATGGAATTCCAAAGTGCCGTCATCAAAGCAGGATGGTTAAATACAATTTTATAGTTGATTAAACTTAACTCTCTCGGTATGATTTCTAATCCGCTCATCACTTTTGAAGCTTCTGGGCTTGAAAGTGATTTCGCTAATATATTTAATAGCGGCACAACCATAGTGAGTGTGATAATGCCCATGATGATCATTAACACGATTTGACTAAAGGTAAAAATCCGATTGCGTTTCATATTACCACACACCCTTTCCTGTTATTTTCTTTGAGATGACATGTGTTATTAAAACAAGAATCACACCGGTAACACCTTTTATCAAACTTACAGCTGTGGAGAGTGAATACTGGGCACTTTGGATACCCACGCGATAAATATACGTATCTAATATATCAACCGAACTTAAAACGGCATCATTTGAGAAGTTGAAAACTTGATCAAAGCCCGCGTTTAAGAAGAATCCTAGATTTAAAATAAACATAGTCACCATAGGTGTCACAAGCGCGGGTAAAATAACGTGCCTTATTATATCTATACGGTTTGCCCCATCAATCTCAGCGGCTTCAAATAAACTCTTTGGAATATTTAAGATTGCCGTAAAATAGAAGATCGAATCCCAGCCAATGCTACGCCAAGCTTCAGAGATCATAAGTACCCATCTAATTTTAGTCTTGTCCGTCATAAAGTCTACGGACGGCAGATGGAAGAATCCCATGATTTGATTCACAGCACCTGTCGTTGGTGAAAGCGCTGCTATCCATATTCCTGCGATAACAACCCAAGAAAGAAAATGCGGCAAATATGAAACGACCTGAACATACTTTCTAAAACGGTTTGATTTAATTTCATGAAGTAAAATTGCAAATAGAACGAAAATTGGAAATAGTAATATAAACTTCATAAAACTAATGATCAATGTGTTGGCCAAAATCTCTGAAAACGCCGACGTTTTGAAAATCATTCTAAAGTATTTGAATCCAACAAAAACCCAATCTTTTCGTGCGCTATAATCATAGAACGCAAGCCGCATACCAATAATCGGCCACAATCTAAAGATGACGAAAAACACCAAAGTAGGTAGCAGCATCACGTAAAGTATGGCATCTGCTTTGAGTTGTTTCCTTATCTTTTTATGCTTTGACATCCGATTGGGGATATTCTTGAGCGCATTTTCGGGATTATTTATGATGTGTTTCTTTTTTAAATTAATCTGCATTGATTCATCCCCCAACAATATTTAAATTTAAGGAATCATAAGATCCATCAATGGCGCATGTTGCTGCGCACCATAAACGTCTCTATCGCTTGCGGTTCCTGAAGAAACGGCTCTATTATACGTGATTTTTATACCAAGTGCCTTTTCAAAAAAAACAACTTGTGTAATGTCTTCTTTTTTTAATCCGTATAATTTACAAATATGATCAACATTAATCACATTGCTGTTCACTGTACGCTCATAATTTTCTTTTTTGTCGAAAAGGATATCAAGTGTAATTTCGAAAGGTCCACTATTCTTACTTCTCAGCACTTTAGCTATATCAACCAGTTTGTCCATGACGATCTCCTCATTTCCCTATATTCATCTGTATTCAATTGGAAAGTATGCACTGCCATTATCAATTTCCATCAAGTGATACACGGAAAAATCATAGACAGCACCGAATTCTACATCGCTAGGGGCATAAGGAAATGCAAGATTTCCAGCCGTTGACTTTCTACCTGGATAACCATAGTGCATAAACGTCGATCTTACCGAACTACATAAGGATGAGGCAAGAAGCTGTGTCGTCGCGACGACTTCAAAGAGTACGCCAATCTCATGGCCTCTTGTCTTATTGGGCTCAAGATCACCCATCACGCCATTGATGCCATAGTTGTAGAAATTGATTTCATAGTCTTCAGTGTCAACTTCAGGATACTGTTCGACCACACTTTGTTTCACCCATGCTTCAACCTGTTCGACACAGTCTATCAGCAAGGGATCTCGAATCCCTGCTATCACAAATGTTCTGTATGCAACACGCCTAGCCCCTTCAAGCTTAATTTGATAGGTTTCAGATGGCTCAAGTTTACTTCCGCTCACTCTAACGCGTCCCTCACTTACCGTTTCAAAGCTGCAGTTTTCCAAATTCATCACGATGCCGGGGCCACGTAAAATGTAAGGATGATCTTTTTCATAAAATGTATGTGCGGCCACACTAACTGGTGTACATTTTCGGATAGGATTCGTCGGATAGACCTCAAAGCAATCCTCGTAAATCACACCCATCATGCAGTCTTTCGTAGTACCAGGTTCACTACTCAGTGCACCACATTCCAAAACTTTACCGAGGTGATAAGACAGTGCTGCATCAAATCCAAAATGGATACCAACCGCCGCAAATGGCGATGGGTCATAGGCTCTACCACAGATGATGATATCGGCCTTTTGAGCGAGTGCCTCTAAAATCGGTTCAACGCCCATTTGTGCGACGACGCCTGTCGTTTCTTCAAGGACACTCGGCAATAACTCGGGAACCGAACTTCCAAGTGGGATGACTTTTCCCTGCTCTAACTTTGACAAGATGACCTCTTTAGGAATATCCGCCCAGATAACGGCTTGCTTAATATCTTTTAATTGTTTCTCTTTAATAATTTCATCCACAATTTCGATTGTCCAATTCACATGAGCGCTCGCACCACTACCACCAGCTGAGCCTATTATCACTGGAATATTTAACCGTCTACCTCCAACTATCATTTGTTCCAAATCTTTTTTGCATGCCGCGCGACTTACAATCGCCGTATTTGCACCCAATTTGTGAGGACCAGCATCTGTAGAACCTGCATCTACGACGATGGCATCTGGACGATCCAGTAACCCCCTCTCAAATGATTCAATTGGAAATCCATAACCTAAAATACCACAAGGTGATAATATTTTCACATGCCTTTTCATATCCGTCTCCGTTCTTCTTCAATTATTCACCCGCAGTATAGACAAGTGTTTATTGATCTTCCAATTCTTTTTTAGCGGCTTCGATTTTCTTCTCCACCATTTTCATGTGATGATGTACAGCCATACGCGCTGCTTCCTTATCTCTCTTTTGTATCGCACTTGCAATCGCTAGGTGTTCTTCTGCGATTTGGTCGCGTCTACTTTGATCGCGATTGCTATTGGTCGCTATTTCTGTGATCAAGTCATAATAGGTATCTATAAAATTCATGAAAAATATGTTTTTAGAAACCTGTGCGAGTTTATAATGAAAATAGTGATCCATGCTGTGTTGAATTTCTTCACTACTAGCGATACCTAAACCTTCAATAAGTTCTTTAATTTCTGCATCTGTAGCACGCTCTATGACGCGCTCAACCATTTTCATCTCAAGCGCTTCTCTAAAATCTAACAAATCACTGTAAGTCGCTTGCTTGAGCAGGTCATTCATCGATTCATTCATCATGATGTTTTGGATATCTTCTTGAATATAAGTACCATCTTTTGGCTTTCTTCTAATATAACCTTGAGATTGTAGTTGCGTTAATGCCTCTCTTAAAATGCCTCGACTTACGCCAAACTGCTCTGAAAGCAATGCCTCATTTGGCAATTTTTCACCAGGTTTTATTGAGCCATCTCGAACCATATTCATGATTTGACTTACGATTTTATCTGAAAGTCGATCATTGGTAACGCGTCTTATTTTCATAGTTGTCCTCCTATTGTTTATTGAATACTACAATAGTATAACATTTTAAGCCATACATTTGTTCTACAATCTATTTGTCTATTAATCTATTTGTTTAACAATATAACTAATGATAGCACCAGTTTTTTTAAAATACAATAGTGAATTTTATAATTGTTAGAAAATTTGATTAAGTGAAAAATATAAACTACAGATTATATGTTAAAATAAGTAAAAAACGCACACTCAGGAGCAGAATAATGAAGGACAAAATGAAGGACAAAATGGTTGCTGTTACCTATAAAACTGTGACAAACGGTTATGATTGGGGACCTGCGATCAATAAGATCGTACTAGACATGGGCACAGCAGTAGATTCAAATACAGTGACGCCACAGTCTTTCAACGTGGCTGTCATAAGGTCATACAATGATTTGATTCTTGCCAAAGCAATAGAACATGTCGTTTCAAGAAGAGTCATCAACGCTTATACCTCAGACGCTTCAGGCGAGGAAAGCATTGATGGGCGTTTCATCACCTTGGAATTTGAAGTGGGGCCCTCTATGGCAGAAAGCTCACCTTTCAATTACGATGCGATATCTGGACGCAATGCGTATGTTGAGACCTTCTATGACGTGTCTCTTACATCAGATAGCGAATTGTCTTCTTTAGATGGAAGCCTTATGACCTTTAATCTGACTCGTACTCAAAATAAAACTGGCGATATTAAGCCCTATTGCGATGCCTTTGTACACAATCAAGATTTTGAACAGGATCATGTCAAATTAAAATATGCCTCATTTATACCAATCAAACACACAGCCTATAAAACGCCACTAATCATCTGGTTACACGGTGCCGGTGAAGGCGGGCTTGACACCACTATCGCTGTGCTCGGCAATAACGTCACCAATCTCATCAAACATGACATACAATCCACCTTTGGTGACAATGGCGCTTATGTACTCGTACCACAATCCCCGACTATGTGGATGGATTTCGATGGCAAAAGCACTTACAATAACACCGTCGAAAACAGCGATGGCCATTCTTACTACGAAGCGGCATTGATGGGTTTGATCAAGCAATTTGTTGCGGACCATCCGACGATCGATACCCATCGCATATATATCGGTGGCTGCTCAAATGGTGGCTACATGACAGTGAAAATGGTCATCGATCATCCTGATTACTTTGCAGCGGCATTCCCTGCTGCTGAGGCGTATTCAGTAGACTGGCTGACAAAGGAACGTATTGAAGCCATCAAGCATTTCCCAATGTGGTTGACACATGCTGAAAATGATTCAACCGTAGAGATTTCTAGCAATCTCGTCCCACTAGATGATTTCTCCAATGCGCTCTTTGACCGATTGATTGCTGCAGGTAATACGGATGTGCATTATAGCCTCTTCAACGATGTCGTCGATACTTCAGGTAACTACATTGATGCAAATGGCAAACCCTATGCCTATCATGGCCACTGGTCATGGATTTATACGCTCAACAACGACTGTAAAAAGCCCATAAACGGCAAGATGATTACCCTGTTTGAGTGGCTGTCTGAACAATCCAAGTAAAATCGCGCCCCACATTTTTTTACAAATGAACTATAACTTATAACGCATTATAATTAAAGGACAAGTTTGTATTGAAGATAGGAGTGAAGGTCAATGACATCTAGTCAAAAGGAGCTATACACGAAACGCATTTCCTTCCTTAAAGATCTTAGGCAGATTCCCTCTCAAAAAAATTTAGAGCACCTTATAAAAACATTAGATCTTGAGTATGAAGGGTCTTCCGACTTTGATTATGTCGACGATGGGAGCAGCCTTGTTAGAGATGTAATTGTGGATCTAAATGCAGGCAACCACATTCTGCTCGTGGGTCCAAAGGCAGCGGGCAAAAATACCCTCATCGATAATTTAGGTAGACTTTATACTAAAAATGTTCGAGAAATCCAGTGTCACGCTTATACCGATGTTGACACGCTCTTTGGACATCTCACCTTAAACGCCAAAGAAGGTCAGACACAGTCTGAGCTGGTCTTCATCCCGTCAGAGCTTGTACGGGCGATGGAGGCAGGTGATTTTCTTGTATTGGATGAAATAAATACGGTAAATCCTGCAGTACTTGCGGCATTAAACTCAATATTGGATAAGCGGCGGCGGGTCTATATACCAAACTATGGTTTAGTAACCGCTCATGAACAGTTCAGGGTATTTGCTACCATGAATGAAGGTTATCATGGGGTATTTGAGATGAACGAGGCGACTATGAGCCGTTTTTCTACGCATTATCTGGACATTCCCAAAGATATTTCAAAGATTCTGTCGGTCAATGTTCCCGAGGCGCGTCAAGCAGATATCCAACTCTGTCAAAAGTTGTATGACCATATGTTTCACGCAGTAAATAAAGGCGTTATAACACATGATGTAATCAACATCAGAAGCTTTGTGTTTTCGCTCGAACGCACCCTATGGGATATGCCCATCAAAAGTGCCTTAAAGGCAGTCATACATGGTATTTCGAATTTAGAAGAACGAGAGGCCGTTCAGGGCTTTTTAGCTGTGCTTTAAGGAGGCAACCATGCTTCAAAAGTCCTTGGAAAACTTGGCGAATCTATTGGTCAAAGAACGACACTTAACGGTAGAGCTAACGGATAACAACACCTCAAGTACCGATGGCTTTCGCATCTTACTAGGTCTTCATCCCGCTCTTAGAATGAGTGAACCAGAAACTGTCTATCGCTATCTTACAGCCATGATATATCATGAAGTGGGGCATGTTCTTTATTCTTCATTTCAAGCCTATCATGACGCCATTTTGTATCTACTCGGCAAATTTAAGTTGAATGATCCAGTGATGGCAAAAAAAATTGAACATGTGATACGATTGATTTTTAATGCCTTCGAAGATATTAGAATTGAACATGTTATGTCACAGGACTACCCCTTGGCAAAAGACTATTTTTACGATTTAAATCATCAGTTGCTTACATTGCCTAAAAAAAAACTTAGAGAACATGAAATCGTATTGGATGACTTGCTAGTCAATGCCTTTTTAGGCATCAATCAACAACTTACGGTTGCACTTAGTAAGGATACAAGAATACTCGTTAAACGTTTTAAAAAAAGGATACCAGAAATCGTCGCGATGGAGAGTACGAAAGCTTGTCTAGATTTGCTCATAGTAGAGCTGATTCCTTATTGTCATGTGTTAATGAAATGGGCTGCAGCCATACAGTTAGAGGAACTCAATTTAGAACCTGACTACGTCACAATACCTGTATACGAAAGGGTTAATGCATCGAAGCGAAGAAAACGGAATAATGATGATCCAAAAGAGGTTTTAATCCAAAGAAATGCAGAAAATTTATTGCAAAACAGTCTCAGTAACGTAGATATCCTAGACTGCTCCGTAGAGCCTTCATCATTAAATTTTAATCTTCTCAGTGACTCATTACAATTTAGAGCGCACATAAAACATGCTCTTGAAATAAATCAAAAGCAAAATATCACGACAACATCAGGACGTCTTAATCCAAATAAACTCTATAAACTTATGGTTTTGCGTACAGATTTGTTTTCAAGACAAGTGCGCGTTTCAAAGGAAGTCGCTTTTTCTATTTTAGTAGATGTCAGTGGCAGTATGTCGGGCGATAAACTTAAGAAAGCCTGTGAAATCGCTGCCGTCATGGAAGTCGGGCTTCAGCATGTGAGCCCATTAGAGATTGCGGCTTACTCGACGCGCGAAATCAAAGCCTGCCATTATATCATAAAATCTTATTCTCAAAAGACGAATGAAAAAAGTCGCATATGGGGATTTTACCAAACAGGAAACTACGAAAAGGGCGGTAATATGGAGGATGAAAACCTTGAAATTGCAGGTGCCCGTGTCCTCAAACACCCAAAGCACCGTAAATGCCTAATCATATTATGTGATGCCGTGCCTTCTGTTAAAGGCATAGAGGAAAGAACGAAAACAGTTGTGAGTCATCTTAAGTCTAAAGGAGTGACAGTCGTCGCTTTACTTATTGGCCATTTGAATGAAGGACCTGAGAATTTAAAACGCGCTCGCGCAATTTATGGGAATGTGTGCCAATTAAATACGGAAGATTCGAGCCAAGACTGGATGCTTTATATTACACAAATGTTGAGGAGGACTGGCTTCTAATGCACTTAACTTATGGCGTGAACGTAAAGGGTTTAGTTGGAAAAGCTTTAAAAACTTGTGGTGCCACAAACTATCTTAAAAATGATGAAATCCAAGAGATGCTCATCCCCATATATACTGGAAAAGCGTTTATGGAAAAAGTCGTCTATGACCATGAACGAAACATGTCTTTAAGACGTTATTATAAGATGAGGATAGTCGAGGATGTCATCCACTTTGCCAAGCAACTAAATAGTGAAGACACACTATACCGACGTGTAAAGGCCTATTGTTTAGACCAACCGAAAAACACTCATAAACGCCAGGTGACGTCGCCTATCTCCATGCGTCAATTTTACAAAGACTACCAACGCTTAACGCAAGATTTTCAACAGATGGGGCTATATAAAGATCTGTTCTTTGACGCTTATGTATCCTCTAATTTGCGAGGTGATTTTACTGGAATACTCGAAAACGCCTTAAAGACGAATCGACTCTACTGGGATGATTTTTTAGAAAGTTTGGGCGAAACTATGTCAGATGTTCAGGTCGAAGTCTACACGGACCATGCCTATCGAGTGGTATCCGCACTGATTATCAGACAGATCCCCGTGGACGCACATCGGATAATTGAGCTCTTAATGCGTTGTCGCGATGATTCACTGCTAATGTACTTTTCTAAGAGTGTGCTAATGTTCTTAACCGTAGAGACAAAAGGATTGAATTCAATACCTCTAATTGATTCTGAAGATTATAAACGCTACATAGAGGAATTGAAAACGCACTTTCATCAATGGTGCTACTCGCACTTAAATAAACGTAAAAGAAAAACCTATTGCACCGCTTTATTGGCGCTTCATCCGTTTATGTTAGAAGCCTATTGTTATACTCATAAATTTGGTGTTCCAGATAGCGAGCGAGAAGCTTTTATCTTAGCGCACATGAGCGTTATAATCCATCATATGCAGATGAAACTTGTTTCTTTTGATGCGTTTCATGGGATCGATCAAGAAATCACACGCCAATCTAAAGCTTATTTGGAGGGGTTAATGAAATTGTATGATGAGTGAACAATTGATTATAGTTATGGTATAATATTTATAATTTCTGTACGGATTCAGAATATGAAGTTATGACAAAATCTAGGGGGTAAATATGTCGGTGTGGGTATTGGGTTATGTTTTGATTCTATTTATTATTGTGGCCATTATTATAAACGACATCAAAAGCAACGTTAAATCACAAAAAAATGCTTTTTATCTTGCATTTATCTCTTTCGGAGCGGGGTTTGCACTTTACACTATCGGGTATTTTCAATCAGGATATAGCCTTATATTGTCTTTCGTACGCGGCTTTTATAGCACGATAAGAATGTTTTTTATGAATGATGATTTTGGTCAAATCCAAAATGCTTTTCAAGCTGATGGCATTCTAAGTATAGAATTTATGCAAGTTATTTTTGCTACGCTTCATGTGATTGTCGCCTATGTTATTGCATACACGATCTATCGATTGGTTTTGGCGGCAAGCCATAAATTCTTCAACAACATTAGATTGACATTGTCTTTTAAAAAGAAGTTATATATCATCATCGGAGATGATATAAAATCAGAACACTTGGCAAATCACATCCCCGATAAAGATGCAAACGTCGTGTTTTTTACACATGATACTTACGATCGATATTCCAATAATATTGATTCCTCAATTATTACCTATAAAATCTCTGATCTATTAGAAAATGGACAACTTAAAAATGCGCTTTTAAAAAAAATGGGCGTTGCGAGAACTCACTTCAGGCCTGATGTCGAAGTTGTGGTCCTCACAGGTGATGAGTATTTTAATATCAGTTTTGGTCTTGAGCTCATAAAGCATATCTTCGAAGATAAAAAATATACAATCAAAATGAGTCTTCACCTACTATTAAATCAGGAACTATTATCAGACTATACTATGAAACATCTCAATAAAATCCTTATAGATTTAAAGGATAAGAAACTTGACTACTCACCTTACTTAGACATAAATTTGATTAATAAACGAAATTTAGCTGTCTCACATTTGTTCAAAGATTATCCACTATACAATAATTTGTCAATTGATGAAACAACTGCATCTATCAAACAAAAGGAAATAAATATCTTAATTGCTGGTTTTGATACGATAGGTAAAATGCTTCTATATCGATTATTGGAGACAGAAAATTACGTAAATGCTGAAGGCAATCTGATTCCCATAAACATTTATATTTTTGATGAAAGATGGGATAGCATGTCGAATTTGTTTGATGATATTCATCCAACGTTTAAGAAATATTTTGAAAATGTAACCTTTAATTCTAAGGATATTATGTCCCAAGAATTCCATGATTTTATTGAAAAGAACAACGTTGAATGGCAATATATTGCTATTGGCTATGAGCGTGAAGAAAACAACCTCCAAACTGCCCTTCAACTTCATCGAATACTTAGAAATCAATCTCCTGAACGTTCAATTTGTATAGCAACCTATATTGAAAATCTTAATCAAACCTATAAAAATTTCGAAACCATAATTATGGAAAATCAAGTTAAGTTATTTGGAAATATTGAATCGACGTTCAATCCTGATATCATATTCAATCAGATTTCTGACAAACTTGCAAAAATGATTAATTTTGACTATGAAAAAGATGGTGCTGAAAACTATGATCCAGACACAGGAAATGCACTTTGGGCAAAATTGGACATCCATGACAGGGAGTCCAATAGATCTGCCGCCAATCATTTGCATAATAAACTAAGATTAATAGGTTATGAGATCCATAACAATCAGATTGAATCTACAGTTAAATTTACAAATATCCAATTAGAGAACTTAGCGATAGCCGAACACGCTAGATGGAATGCCTTTCATAAATTGCGAGATTGGACAGCATTTTCTTTAGAAGAACTGAAAGAACTGGAACAATTATTGTCAAATAAACTTATTGATGCTAGCTCTCGTAAAAACAAGGTTTTAAAGAAACATGCTTGTCTCGTTGAATGGCATGATTTAGACAAAATCTCTGAGAAATTAGGATATGCTGGAAGGTATGATATACAATCTCGGGATAAAAAAACCACTTACTATTCAACCGGATACTATAAAAGTTTAGATGCTAATCAAATAGTAACGCATATTGAATTTATTAATAGAGAGTATGTAGTCAATACGAATGTGGTCCATACAACTGAAGAAAAAAAACCAATTCAAACTTATGCGCCATCTATTGTAGATACAAGTAAAGTCATTTTGGATGCATCTATCTTAGACCTAGGTGAGCAACTGGCAAAAAACACACACGAAAATTGGTCACAAAACAGAATAAAAGACGGTTGGAAATATGGTCCCAAACGAGACGATCTAAAAAAAGAACATCCAGGTCTCATACCATATGAGGATTTATCTGAATCCGAAAAACAGTATGATCGAACAACGTCTTTAGAAACACTTAAGTTAATGGTAGCACTTGGTTATAAAATTTCAAAAGAGTAGCAAAAAAATTCCCCTTACCGTTATTGCTTGGTATGGGGAATTTTTGCTAGTTTAATAATCGTTGTGACTTACCAATTATTCTATTTACTAACTCTTCGTCAAACTAAAATTCAATTGAACTCTCAAGGTCATTAATATCACTAAGCATCTTTTTCAATTCGGACAGTTCATGTTCATCTTTGATTCCTTTGTATTTTTTTTCAACGTCATTCGGTGTATAACTTTTGTTGTTTAACCAAATTGGATATATTTTTTTTCGAGAATTTTTGGAAGGTTTAAATTCTAAATCATAAATATTTTTATGCGATTCAATAACATTTTCACTCAAAAACATTAGAACGACAGCACTTTTACCAATTGCTTCATAAATTTGTACCGAAAAATCATATTCAGATACCGTAAGATTATACAGATCCATCCATACACGCTTATTTTCTAACTCTAATTTTTCTTTAATACCATTTACTATTTCAAAGTCGCGTCTTGAATAACCATCTGATAGTATATATCTATTTCAAAATTTTGTATTTGCTCAGCATCAAAATCTTGTATTTGTTTTGTATTCATACTTAAAATGTGAAACAATGCTAAGTCAGGTCTATTTTCTTTAATATACGTATCAATAACTTCTTTTGTAGACATCATAGTCGCCATTATGTATCCCCCTATAATATAGTTTATATAATTATATACAATTGTATTTATCCATTCAATCTCTTGGCAGAATATTTACACAACAACTTTATTTCATTTAAATAATTATAAACCTTTGTTATACTATTACTATCAAATACAGAAAAAGAGAGGGTTTTCATGCACATTTGTTGTTTTTCTATGTCGAGTAATCTTTCAAATTATATAGGCATTCGCTATACGAAGGGTCAGGCCATAACCTACATTTATCCAAAACTCAAAAAAACGCAACGCGACATTACTATATTAGATCGATTGACGTTTAAATCGTATTTGACCAAAAATAATATTAAAGAGATTGTTCAAGTTGAAGTTGATATAAGTGATATCAACGCATTAAAGCACATTATTGATCAGTTGCCGGCGGATGCCGTCATCTTGTTGCCCCCGCTTACTCGCGGCCCTCATATCAACTTATATGAAGTTGCTTTTTCACAGTCCAGGAGATGTTTGTTTGTGGAACCCGATGGTGACGTTTATGAAATTACTAAGAATGGCGCTATATCAATGAATGATGATGATGTCTCCTTATCCGTTAAGCACTTCATACAACAAACCAATGGGTACATACTGCAAACCAACACCGCTTTATTTAGAGAGCAAGCTTCAAATGAACTGCTTGATTACCTTATATCACATCTCGAGATTTTCCAGCACATTTTCAAGACGATACGTCCACTTAAGAAAGTTGAACTACCTTTGCAACATCCCAACGCATATGACGCCTCACCTTCAGCTATTGTCAATCTAGCTGTTATGCAACCCGATGAACAAACAGTGTATTTAGAAGCTTTGAACCTTTTAAAGCGACACAATATTCTTAATATGAAAACACTTGAAACAACTATAGAAGTCGGATTTTTGGACGTTAGATATAAAGACTACTTTTCTAAGTCAGGGACTTGGCTTGAACACTTTACCCAGCGTGCTTTAGAAAATATAGAGGAAATTGTGGATGTGAATAGCAGCGTCATGTTCGTCTGGGACAAAGGGCTGCAACACCTTCAAAATGAAATTGATGTCATGGCACTTACTGAGAATCAGCTCATCAACATCTCCTGTAAAGATACGGCAAAACTACTTGAGACGTATTTATATATTTTAGAGTCGCACAGCGAGCAACTCGCAGAAGATGCAATCAAGATCGTCGTCTGTACTGCTGCGCCAAATAAATTGATTTCTGATCGGGCAAATAGACTCGGTGTTCACATCGTCGTCTTTGAAAAGAACGCTTTACTGTTTCAAAATAACATTAGAGAGATAATTTTGCGCTATCGCGCATAGGAGACCATCTCATGCAATCAGTATTCCTTGGATTTAAAACCCCTCACAAAGCGCTTCAACTCTTAGAAAAAATGTATCTCTATGGGGCATTTTCAAAACATGATGTTATGGCACTTTTTGATGAATCGTTTTCTGCCAGTGAAAAAAGGTTATATACCCTGATCAAAACATTTGGTGATAACCATATAAAAGCTTTGGCCATCCAGCAAAAATCAGGGTATTACGCAGATTATGACTACCTTAAAGACATCTATAATTATATGATGAAGATTTATAGACTCAAGACGACAACGCCAAGCCGCTTAAAAGCTTATTTTTTGATCTTAAGTGCCCTTCACTTAAAGTCGAATCAAACGGTCTTTGAATTACTCGATCTAATAAGCCTTAAAGGTCATGTTTTTAATGACTCTTTTCTCAGAAACTTGCTTGAAGATATGGTCGATCATGGTGTGATTGTCAGCGAAAACAAAGGCCGTACGATTGTTTACAGTATTGCCGCTGATTCACTTTCACAACTTGACAACCAATCAATATTGGAACTGATTCGAGCGCTCAAATATTTTTCTAATGCACAGTATCCATTTGCTATAGGTGATTTAACTTTGAAAAATACCCAGGACTACGTAAAGTATCATCGCAATCTCAATCCTTCGGATGATATCTGGCTACGCGTGACGAACCGAAGTTTTCATCTTACTTTATATGAAGAATACATTTGGACCATACTCAAAATGATGGATGAAGGGGGTCATTTGATAGTCAACACCTCTCATTTGAGTCAATCCACTCAAGCCCTGAAGCCATTAGCGTTTGAGCTACCTGTTGACGATGGAGAGCTTTATCTCAAAGGGAAACTGTCAGATGACACGATCGCCTATGTGCCACTCTATGCGATTATGGACAACCCTATACCAGAAATAGAGATAAGAAAGGATTGTCATCAAGCTGATGCTGATTCTAAGCCCTATCTCCTATCACTTAATATTGCTTTTGATAAAGATGCCTATCAGATTCATAGACTTATTGCACTTTATCCACACGCAGCGTTCACAATCAAACCTAATTCTGTTGATATGGATTTAAGTACTTATGATTCTGACAAGCAAATTGAGATCACGCTTGAACAAATTTTCTATTTTAACCACGTGGGCTGTAACGATGCACAACGCCTGCGGCTAAAACAGATTTTTACTGAAGGAGTAAACTGCCATGAAAATGACGAGTGAGTTCGAAAGCTTATATCATGCCTTGGTTTATCATGTCCATCATTTGATAAAAACGGATCAAAAGACATGGCGATCGCTATCAGATGCTCTGAATACTTATTGTGATGATATGGATTTTGAATTGCCTCAAGCCTTTGAAGACGCACTTCTAGACGATTCACATGATGCTTTTTTTGAGCTCTTTCACTCTGAAAACGACAGCTATTCCACATTACTTGGTGATTTGCCGCCAGTGAATTATAGTGTGATTGAAAAACATTACCTAAAATGGCTTATAAATCATGAGCAAATCGGGCTTTTTTTGTCACCTGCAACCCAGTTAAAACTTAAGGAAGCGCTTTCAGAGTTACCCGAGAGTATTTTTGATGGTCGCTTTATCAATATAAATAAACAAAACACCACTTTTGATCAAGCGGATAAATGCCATTTAAATCTCGCTATCGATGCCATCGAAAATGGTAAATGCCTTCATTATCATTACATGGACGATGAAGGGAAAAAATATATATGTGATACGCAGCCACTTTTTATTGAATACAATTTTCAGATCGATCTTATATACTTGGTGCATTTACCAATAGACTCTGATGTACCAATCAAAGGGCTACTAAGTCGGTTTGAGCAAATAGAAATTATCGAACCCATCACATCATCTCGTTCTAGCGAAAGCATTCTTGAGGATTGGAGAAAGCCAATAGAGACCATCGTATTAAGCATCTCAAAAACGTGTCCTCACTTAAGAAAAGTTCTAGTGGAGCTCTCTGTTTTTGAACGTATTATTATGCCTAATGACGACCATTATACAATCCACGTTCCTATTTATCCGCAAGAAGCATTGAAAATCAAAACAAAAGTGGCCTCCTTAGTTCCGAATGTAACAGTAGTTTCTCCACCCTCCTTTAGAGAGTCGTTAAAAGCATCCTTTAAGGATGCCCTTCAAAAATTAGAACTAATGGACACACTCAAATGATTCGTAACAAAGAACCTTTAAACTTTGTTGCTCTCTATTAATTACATCTTCTTTGCTTATAGTAACAAAACCATTTTCGAGAAATTTTCGTATGGCAAAACCGAAAAGCTCATCAATTTTATGGTTAATACGTCTTACACTACCTAGCAAGCACCACTCACGCATAGCTCTGTAAGCGTCTGGAAGAATATCGATTTTAAGCCTTAATAAATCGAATTCTTCCATTTTTTTTGGAATCAGATACCCCATCATTATTTGAAGGAGCACATCTTGTGAATATGCCGAAACTTCAATTACGTCCAATCGATCTAACATCGCTGGTGTAATCTGGCTTATGTCATTTGCGGTTGCAATAAAAGTCACTTGAGATAAATCAAAAGGCAAATCGAGATAGCCATCTATAAAACCCGTTGTTCGATCAGTTAGTTGCAGCAGTGCATGCTGTACGATGAAGTTTTTCGGGTCTAGTTTGTCTATTTCATCAAGTAATACAACTATATTTTTAGTGCCTTGTCTCGCAATATAATCCATTAAGTAGCTACTTCTTGCATTTTTATAACCTCTATAAGTGCCTAGAATAGACATTGAATCTTGAAGGCCGCCTAAACGCATCGGGTAAAAAAGCTTACCTGTCGCTTCAGCATAGCACTGAGCAATGTGTGTTTTACCCGTTCCCGATGGCCCATGAAGCAACATGACTTTGCCCTTTCCCTTACCAAGGTGATTTTCTACGGCAATCTGGTCTAATAAGAGCCTTTTGAGCGTTTCATGGCCATATATTTTCTTATCAAGAAGGTTTCTAGCCTTATCCAGATCAACTCTTTCAATGGTTTGATCGCCCCAAGGTAACCTTAATACAAAATCAAAATAGTGTTCCATTGAATCCGAATCTGCTCTTCCAATCTCCGAATAATCTCTGATTTCTGCAAATAGACGCTGGTATATTTCAGTAGGCAAATCCAAATTATTGAGTCTTTCTAGCCATTGACCGACTTTCTTGCTCATAACCACCCTCCATTTCATGCATTAACTGGTTCAATGTTTCAAGCTGGATGACTTGAATGGTCTTTTCATTCAACTGTTTTCTATCCATTGAGATACAATACTTGGCATGCGCTTTCAGTAATTTTTCATATAAGTTTCTAGCCGCACGACCATTTCCTGAAGCACCATGGTTTTTATACCATATATTACATAATTTGACGAGTCCGAATTTATTTTTGTCTGAAACAATATAACCATTCTCTTCGATAAGATCGTTGACAATTAGTTGAAATTCAATTTGCGTATAGTCTTCAAATACAATCGTTTCTGCAATTCTACTTTTCAATCCTGGATTCCTTTCAATGAGTGTTTTCATTTCTAGGGAATACCCAGCAAATATGATGATGAGATCATCTCTTTGGTTTTCCATTTCCTTTACGAGTGTGTCAACGGCTTCTCTACCAAAAGCGTCTCTTTCATCGTAAATTAAGCTATAGGCTTCGTCGATGAACAATATGCCACCCATTGCCTCTTTAATTTTTTCATTGGTTTTTATAGCTGTTCCGCCAGATATAGTCGCGACCAAATCTTGACGCCCCACTTCAACTAGATGTCCTAAAGATAAATAGCCTTTTGCGCCAAGTATTCTGCCGAGTAGACGTGCAGTCGTGGTTTTACCCGTTCCTGGGTTCCCTGAAAATACTAGGTGCGAAGCGACTCGATGGACCTGCAACCCCAGCTTTCGGCGCATCATATTATAATCTACTATATTCAAGTAACTTTCAATAATCTGCTTAGCACGATTCAAGCCAATTAGTCCATTTAATTCGTCTAGGGCCTTCTTTAGTTCCACATCATTGGTTCGCCGCCAAATCCCGTCAAAATCCGCTTGAGATATAGTATTTAGTAACTTTCTATCCCTAGTCACTTCATACAATTTAGGTTTGTTCATCATTAAATGGTCTAAAAAATATTTAACGGATCTTAAGTAAGCAAAACCCTCATGAGACATCTGTTCCTGTAAATGCCGACTCAAATGTTCATTGCCATCCGCTGTTATTTTATAGCCACTTAGTTTCGAATAATAACTTGCGAACTTCAATAGATTTTGCAGACTTATCGTATCAAAATCCATCCGCCATTTTATGCGATTTTCAAGACCTGGGTTAAACTGCTGCATGCGTTGCAGTTCTTTTCTGTATCCAGAAAATATTATGACAACTTCGTTCTTATCCATTTCTTGCATAATCGTTTCCAGCGCTTCAATACCAAAATCGCGGGTATTGTCATCACCTCGATACAAGGTATACGCCTCGTCCACCAGCAGCACGCCACCTCTACAAGCTTCAATCACTGAAGCTGTTTTTTGTGCGGTATGTCCAACATACTCACCCACAAGATCTTTTCGCGTCACAGTTTTAAATAAATCCTTCTCGATTAACCCCATCGAAAACAGTGAACGCATCAATAGTTTGGCTGCTGACGTCTTCCCAGTGCCTGGTGCACCTGACAGTAGAAAATGCCCTATAAAAGCATTCTGATTAAGTGATTGAACATTACGTTCTTCATTAAATCGGCGATGTGCTTCAAGTGTACTTAGTAGCGCCTTAAGTGCAGGTTGAATCTCATCAAGTTGAAACGAATCATCTTCAAAATTTGCATTTTCACTATAGCCAACCACTCTTAAATTTTCAGAATTATAGCCCATAAATAACGTCACCACCTACGACTTCCAGTAGTATCTCCCTTGATATAAAGTCGATACATCTTAATGAGAGTTTTCTATTTTCTTTGTGAAGCATGACATCAACCCATTCGCCTTCGAATATTTTGTGGCTTAAATCCAACTTAAAATGGCTTTTAATCAACACGCTTGAACCTGAATCTTTATAATCCAATACTTTGATTTCATAAGAACCATGTTTAAGAAAGATCGTTTTTCTAAAAATAGAAGATTGATCACTAACGGATTTGCATGCATATTCTTTCGAACCAATTGTGACTTTCAAACCAGAATATAAGTGACTATATTCTATCTTTTCAAGCTCTAGAAAATCATAGAATGTATAAGTTTTATCTTCTTCTATTTTATTGCTAATATATCTATTGAAAAAATTTTTCTTGAAATTAATAACGTGATCATTGGTCAAAGTTTCACTTAGAATTACAGTCTTATCCAACTTTCCTTTCAACATTAAATCAATAGATTCAAGCCATGTTTGTGTAGTTGTCTTATCAGAATCTGATAAAACGAGATTGTAACCCTCTAAAAATTCAAGCAGTATAAACACATTTAAGGGAAAGTCTATTACATAGTCAATATCATCTATGGTAACAATTTTGCCTTCAAGACGAACGGGAATGGGCTTCGTGCCCCTGTTTTTGTTCACTTGACCACCTCCCGAGTATCGCAAATCCTAACGCATAACTGATGACTATTGATATAAAAAGCAACAAGGCATTTGATCCGACTGAAAGTTGAAGGTCTAGGTTGCCAAATAGAGCAAGTTTAAAGACATGACTAATGACAAGTACAAGAACATTGCTAAGCACAATTGATTTTGACGTACACACTTGAAAGCATATATGACTCAAGATAAACAGTCCCGTCATCATCAAGAGTTTTAAAAACCAATCATTGCTTGTAAAAATAGGTAATTCAACCTGAAACCATTTGCTCATCCAAAATAAAAGAAGCGACATATAGAAAACCGTTAGAGGACCCTTCATAATAAATCCGAGACTATTTTTGGACCAAAATCTGTGCGACAATCCCATAACCAAAATGATATGACCAAGTTGAAGGTAAACGGCAGTTTGAATGTCAACTTGACGGATAATAGGTATAATAAATGCGTTATATAAAGCAATCATAGCACTCGCGATCAGCACGTTGATGATCAAAATACCACTGCTTTTATACTTAAACAAATCGATAATTGACTTTAGGTTCAAGTTTTCATAAGCTTTTTTTAAATAGGAATCCAGATTCCAGAGACTCTCATCTAAGAATTGTCTTGTTAACTTTAGCTTTTCCAACAGCAAGCCTCCCTACGTTCCAATTCAATAAATTTGGCAATCCAAGTGGCAAGTATACGGTTATCAACCAAGCCCAGTTGCTTGGAAACACAAATGCTAGAGCATTACTTACCCATGAGATCAATTGGCTAACTAGACTAAACCCAGGTAAACTATAGTGTCCCAATAAAAACCACAATAAAGTCATATGTTCTAAAAACATATAAATAGGTTTGTGACCTATCGTCAGTAAAAATGTAAATGGCAAAAGAAATAGAAGGGCTAAGAATAGCTGAATATAATTTCTACCTTGAATAAGTTGAAGACCCAATATCCCAATTATGATGATTGAGCCTGAATAAGCGAGATTTTTTAAAACATTAACGATTGTAAACAGCCACTTTCTCCCAAAGAGATGAATCGCTAAGATAGATAAACCCAAATAGGCGAGTACCGTCGTCATCAGTCCATCAAGTCTACTGAATGGTAACTCGTTGGCCCAGTAATGCCAAAGCCAGTTTACGCCCTTCACTACTGTTGGGGAAACCTGCTCGTATTCTGCAATCCATAACACAGAAACTACAGTTAGCAGTGCTAGCAATGCAACCATGAGTTGTTTTGGCCTAACCGACTTAGTCCAGTAATCATGATCGCCGCCGTAGACTAGATATATTAATCCACTAAGAACTCTCATCGAAAGTACCTCCTTTCTTGCCCTTGGCTATTATAAGTGCCATTTCATCAACATTTGTCCCCAAATTCTTTCAAATAACAAAACAAAGAGTTGATTTGGAATCTCAGTGAGATCAACATCGTATTCACTTAAAGTTAGGTCAACAACTTTTTTGTATGGGCTGCCTTCTTCAAGATCATCTCCAACAAAATGACAAACCGAAGATAAATCTGTTAATATACATTTGTCATAGGGGTAATTTAAAACGCGCTCAAAATAATCCCGTGCAATAGGTTCGTAAAAATCAATTTTATCATCCACTGAAAACTTAACTGAAATTTTTCTCTGCATAGTTCCACCATCCCCAAATTAATTAATTGCCTTTAGTAGCGACAAACATCGTTAAGTTGATTATAGTGTTTTTGAAGAAGCGCTTCATTTGGAAAAAAGTGAGGGGGAACTACGCATCAATATAAAATATTGATCATTTAAAACTAGGCGCAATATTATGTTTTAACATAAAAAGCTGATTTCTGTTTTATGCAGAAATCAGCTTTTTTGAAGAAGTGGCTATACGTATATAGCTCGATACTATGCAGTTTAATTATGTTGTAGTTAAAAAAATTAAGCTTTATTGCTTTTAAATACCTCTTCGCGGAGCATCACCATTTGCTTTAAGGCTTGCATTTCTTCAAAAGCCTTTGTATCTACGACTGATTTTTCAAGCTTATTGAGATTAATCAAGTCAACTTTGTGCTTTAAATTCCATTCAAGGATTTCATAATCAGAGTCATCTTTGTAACCTGAACAGCTTCTAAAACAAGAGAGGAACAAATACACCACGAGACATATAACAGGTACAAACATCCATAGCCCTATCCTTTTACTTTGACTAATATCACGTAGTCTTTTTATAGTCCATTTGTACATGACAATCGACCAAGACAATGGAATCAAGAAAAACGGGGCTATCGAAAAAAAATTAGCCTCAATATTACCATAGCTTATGATGTTCACGTAAACCAAAAATAAAATAAATAGACCTAATGTAAGGATCAATCCTTTTTTAAAATATTCAAGTCGTGTCATTTTTGAATGTATAGAAGCATTAAACATGATTATATTCTCCTATCGTTAAATTGTGTAAATAGTCATAAAGCGCTAAAAATAAATTATAAAACGCCTCTGCTGCTGGTGGGATAAATAAGTCGATTGATATCCAATTACCATTATAAATAAACTCAATAATGGCCTTTTCATCTGATTTTAAAGTAGGTCTATTGTCAATGTAAAGAAAATCATATTTTTCCTTTGTCTCATCCGTATATACTAATAAATGACTTGATGTAAGCATTAATCCTTTTTTTCCATTAAGCATCATCGTATCGTCATAAAACAAAATGGAATGAATGGCTCTATCATAGCCAAGACTTTTAACCAAAGCCTCAACATTGCTTTGTACCAATATGTCAAACTGATTACCTATGATTAAATTCACATACTTCTTTTCTAAAATATCATGCGAAATTCTTAGTAGACATTGATTGAATTTGAAAATCTCCACATCATGAGACACCATTGCACGCTCATGATTTGGTAATTGTGCTAAAATACTAAGCCGCTTAATGAACTGAGCGATGGTCTTCGGACTGTTTACTTTTTTCGCACACAGTTTTAACCAACGATTACGAAAGAGAATATAGAGCGCCTCCTTTGAAACATGAATTTCATTGATGACGCTTAGCTCTACTCTTTCGTCTTTTAGGTATAAGTAATGTTCGGTTAGGAACCACTCCACTTTATTGAGTAACCGTTGTATATCGAACACGTCAAAATCTTGAGATGATAATTCACCATATGCAAGGATATACTTCTCAACACTTGATTCAGAACCGAGATAGTCAAGAATATAGCTGAACAAGGCTGCATTTTGAGATGTGTTCATGTATATATTTTTGCCAAAATGCAAGTCGTCTATTGATTCCATCCACTTATACAAGTCCATCGATATATCCCCTCCATAAATTTATTCGCCAACAATGCTTTATTATATATTTTTTTTGATAACATATGCAGAAGCCTTCATATTCTGTATTTTCATATAAGTAAGCTTCATTTCTGTCTGATAGTCAATTGTTTTAAATGCATTTTTTGTAAATAAATAGATGAGTAACAAAAATATTATGATAGCAGAAGAATAACGCGCAACTATCATGATTTTTCCAGTAAACAGCGACCCCTGACTAGAATGAATACTTCCTTTAATGTTTTCTACGCTTTGATAGTCAAACTTCGATTGAAGCAAAAGAGCCCCCGTTCCAAATCTGATCGTTTGATCTGTTTCGTTAAACGGAATGATATCCTCGATTTTTTGGAATGCGCCAGCACTATCCCCATTAAAAAATGTGCTCATTGCCAATAAATAAAGGCCTTCGTTATTAAAAGGGCGTATTGATTGCTCTTCAAAAATTATGGCTTTAGCAGCATCGTATTGTTCCATATTAAACAATGCTTGAGCTTCTTGGAATTTTTGCGAAGGGTATTTATAAGCATACGCTTTTGCTTCTTGGATTATTTTCTCAGCACTTTCCATTTTATTTAAATGCATTTTTACAATGGCATAATACTGATAAAAGTTTGCACCTTTTTCTGAATCCAACTCTAGCAGTTTCTTCTCAGTTATAGTCGAATATTCGTACAAAAAATATAAATAGCCATTGAGCCTTCGGTGCAAAATGTCAAAAATTATTTCTGAGTTTTCATAATCTTGAGCATAAAACAAATCAAAGGCCATATTTAGTGCTTCACGTTGAATGTCCTTTTCATCATTTATATGATTGATTTTAGTACTAATTTTTGAATCCATTAGAACCAATAGCTCAATCCATGCCTGTACATTACCTTTCGAAAGCATTTCACTCGTCAACAAATCATGGACTACTTCATTAAGTTTATACTCGTATTGTATTCCATAACTAGAATCATACATTAAGGTATCATATACCATTTTATAGCTCAACTCCAGGTTCCCAATACTTAAAGCATTTTCAGCAATATTGATCATAAGACTGAAGTACATAGGGTAATCGCTCAATAAATTTAGTTGCTCTTCTAAACTCTGTTCTTTTCCATCAGAAATGCTGGCCTCTCTATAGAGTGCATTTAAAGACTTATAATGGTCTATTTCATCTTGAAAAGATGCAGAAGCCACATGAAAATAATATAAGTCCTTCCAAGGTAAAGTTATATATTCATACAATCCCACTATTTTATTTGACCCGTTCTTAAGCTCTTCGCTGTACTTTTCAAGTTCATCTAGTGCAGCGACAGTTTTGAGTTCATTTCCAAGTTGCAATTGAATATATGCATTGGCAGAATGTATCGAAAAATGAGTCGGAATATAAAATTGATCTGTTTCTTCAAACCAACCGGCATTCTCATACGCATATGAATACTGAATAGTTTTATCCAAAATAGCCGACGCAACATCAAAATCCTTATTTTCAATATGCTTTTCAACCTCAGTAACGTTAATGTAAATGTGTTTGGAGAGAAGCGTTCTCCACAAAGATTCTTCAATATTTAGATTTTCAATTCCATAAAAATAGTATTGATAACCTGTATTGATATTACTATAGTTTTCAATATTTTCAATATCATTAATGGCTCTATAATAAGTTAGATTGGCTAACCGTCGCAGGAGATCCGATATAGAATAGTTATTAGGAGCTACCTGTTGTGCGTCTAAATTAATCTTTTCTAATAAATCATAGGTAGATTGTGTCGACTTATCTAACGTGAGGCACAAAGCTGAAAATGACCGCGAATATATTTCAAGGTCTTCTTTAATACGCACTTCATTATCCGATAATTCTTCCAGTTGAATCGCTGAGCTAATATCTACTGCAGATTGAAATGCTTGGCTTGCAGAACTATACGCGCGCTCTATATAAAGGCGTTCTGATTCAAGCACCTTTTCATATACCTCTTCAAGCATGTAATTGCCCTTTATATTTTCAAGCCTCCCGTCTTGTTCAAGAGGCGCATTCCAGAGCACAATTGTCCTTTCTTCTGCTGCAAATCCCACTCCCGCTATGATAACCGTCCATACAAAAACTATTATAATTAGTTGTTTAAATAGCCGCATAGTATTGTTCCTCCCATCTCCAATTAATCCATAAGGAGAAAATCTGTCTTTAGTTTTCTGTAAAGCTGAACATACTTCCCAATGTACCTAAACACTATAAATCCCACTGAGAAAAATAACATCCTTCTAAATTGTTCCATAATTAAATAATTGGAGCCTAGCAAAACATTTGAAAACTCCGTCAATGTGAGGTGATTGAAATACTTTATTCCTGCCCAAGTTTCAAATGTATATTTGCCCGACCACAACCATAAAAGTATTTTAGATATTGCCATAGAGCTTATTGTATCAATAACGTAAAGCAGACTTGGCAAAAAAGCGAAGAAGGTCACTTCGAAAACGGCGAAATAATTTTTTATATAGCCTGAAGATGCCCCAAAGGTGAATAGTATTATGCTCAGTCCAATATCAAAATAGATTAAGCTTTCAGTAGGCAAAATAAGCAACATTGAAAGGTAATATAGAAGTAGATATAGTATTTGGAAGTTCTTATTTTTAACTCTTCTATTGTGTTTAATAGCGGCCTTAGGCAGTGGAATTAGTTCATTGACTTCTTCATATTTTGGTACAACACGATGGTCTAAAATGTACTTATAGAATCTTTTTTTTATGTCTTGGTCTAAGGTTTGTCGTTTCTTTTTCAATGGCTCAAGTACTTCTTTTAGTATTCTTAGTGTTTCTTCATGTGAGTCTCCTAGAACACTCACCTTAATCAACCAAGCCTCTTCATATTGCTTTAGTTTTTCTAAAATATCTGCCACCATTAAATGACCATTACCAAACACTTCTCGATAAATTGAAAGTGTCTCTTCATAGTAGATCTGTGCCATTATTTTTTTCCCATTCAGATCATATAATTGTGCAATTTTCTCGTTTGTTTTGCCTATTTCAGCATGACTTTCGCCAAGAAGTTTCTTCTTTCTATCCAGCACAGTTAGAAGTCTCTCAATTACCTGTTTAACTTTGTCTGTATGGACCATACAGGTATATAAATCTTCCTCGGCAACCAGTGTTTTTAGTGTATCACGACCATAATGTGCCAAAGACTCATCATAGAGAATCTGATAGTATTGTTGTGCTTGAACATAGTCCCCTAAAGCCTTATATATGCGTGCTCGATTGTAATGGGATTCTTCTTTTTGAGCAAATTCTAGAGCAGCACTATAGTTTCCAGAGTGATACAAAGTATTAATTAACCCTTTCAAATAGCTTTGATGCTCACTTTGATTTTCAAGTGCTTCGCTATACAGCTTACGGTATGCTTTTTCAGCGCTATGGTACATCCTTACTTCATAAAGATACTGGGCAATCGTCTCAATCTCATCGCACTTATGATAGTTTACTGAAAAATAATCATCTAAAAGAGAATATCCAGCGCGTTCACATTCCGAGATATATGAAAACAAATCAAAGGGAAATTGAACACTTAAATAACCAAAATCGTCTCCTGAGGTAAGATATTCAGAAAGTTCTTTGAATGCGTTTAATTGAAGCAGTTGATAAGGCAGTTCAAAAATCCGCGACTCTGTATCTTCTATCGTCTTAAACACTTCAATCATACTCATTCTAAACGCTTTTTCATCTTCAGATGTTGCTAGATATTTTTGTTTTACGGCATTGCTTATGTGCATATGGAAAAAGTCAAATCGATCACCTTTTAACATGAGATGCTGGGATAGACTGTTAAGGCATTCCACCATGTTTAAGTATGCAATCCCTTTGTTATAAGCTAGTATTCTAAGCTCGTGCTCAGATAATCCATTTCTCGATACTGCGATATGTCCTAAAATTAATTTTACGACTTCTTCTCCAAAGTCAGATTCTAAACGATTAAAAATCAGCAGAATGAGCTCATGAATATTTTTTGCATTTAAGTAATGCTCTATTTGATTCGCGATGGTCATATGATTACTTGATACCATCAGTTCATTTAGAAAAAGATTTAAGAACATTGGATTTCCAATATGTCCTGCGTACATTCCAAAAAAAACATTAAGTGTATTACGTTCTTGTTTAGTCATTTTGCTAAAATGAGAAGAATTATCTAGTATCTGGGTTAGATATTTTTCATCTAGGGCCTTACCATTTAATTCTAAAATAGAAACAATCATTTTCAGAATGAACTCTTTATCCATTCCTTTAAGTTGAAGGCTGTTCCAATTTTTTGCCATTTTGCTACCAACAAAACTTTGATTTGTGGTGGTGATGAGCAGTGATATATTCGGATTTTTACATTCATTTACCCACGAGAAGTCATAAAACTGGTTTGAAATCTGATTAATAGCGTCTATTGCGATGACTATCTTTTCAGTTTGTTGGTTGATACGGTTCACCAATGTATTTTTTAAATAGCTGATATCGTATTTCTTTTCATCCACTACTGTATCATAGGCCTCTAATTCCATTAGAAGATGTCGAATAATATCGAGTTCGCTTCCACTTGATGCACCGACATAATGTTCGATGACATCTACATTTTGTTCTTCTTCAAGCCATTGTGCAAAGTTAGCAACAAGAGCACTTTTCCCTGTCCCAGATTCTCCATAGACTACGATAGGCTTTTGTGCGTTCATAATGTATTTTAAAAGTTTATTAAAAACTATTTCGTCCCTTTGATAATAACGTTTACGGCTTAGCGCAAAAGATAAGTGTTTTTCCACTTCAAGTTCACATTCACTACGTTCAGCTTCCAGAGGATACTCTTTATCGATAGCTTCTTTCAACGCGATAAAGATTACCTCGCCAAGGTGTTCTTTCCCTTTAAAATTTTCGAATACTGGGTAACCGCTATTTTTTATCTTTTCTCTAAGATTTAAAAGTTTTTCCTGTTTAACTTGATCCTCTTCAGGTATGCCACGTTCAATATTCTTCTTCTTGTATAGATCCATATCCCCTAGAAAGAAAAAGGCATTGGTCTTCTCGTCTTTTTCGAATACAGCTTGTGATATTTCAAGTTCAGTAATGCTTATTTTAGAGCGAATAGAATGCTCAATCAAATCATTATAATCGTCACGCAGATGTGAGTCCATTTCAAAATCGGCTTCTTCAGGGACCCATCCATATCTCGCTCCGATGATGTTAACAAAATAAGGTTCACATCGTTTGATCTCATCCAAGCACAGTTTAATCGTCTTGCCCTCATTGGACTGAGCTTCTGTAATCCCCCATCGCAAGTCAACGCCTGTAAATTGAATCCCTCGAATCTTGCAGTACTCCTGTAATCTTGGGAAAGTCCTCCTAATTATGTAATCACGTTCATCTTCAAGATCCACAAATGTGGATGAAATAAAAACGCGTATCTCTCTTCTTTGAAACTTCTTTTTAAAGTCTTTTCGGCTCATTTTACACCCTCTTATTCAATCAATTTAGTACTACCATTATATACATTTGATATTTAAATTACAAACTTTGTATTGAAGAAATTGAAATTTCTACGTTCAGCTTAATAGCGTAAATTCGTTATCACCTATTCTCAAAAAAATACCTCCCAGAAATCCAGAAGGTATATACGTTATTTCCTATTCATTTATCAATTCTTTTGCTACTAACAGATTTCTTATAGCAGTCGCTGCTTCTGCACAGGTTAAGGTATCCTTAGGATTTATGGTTTGGTTGGTCTTTCCATTAAACACGCCGGCACTTACTGTCTTTTTCACAGCATCATATGCCCACCTTGCTACTAAGTCCTCGTCCGTATAGCTATTTATTTTGCCATTATCCACTTCTTCTAGACCCACGAGGGTCATGGCCTTTGAATACATCGTCATGGCTTCTTCTCTACTAATTTGTGCATCCGGTTTAAATGAGCCATCTGGATAGCCACTTATGATGCCATACTCAGATGCTATTTCTATGGCATTGGCAAGCTCATGCTTGACTTCTATATCCGTAAACTTCTGTGTGTTTACTGCCTTTAACCTAAAAATCCCAATCGCCTTGGTCATATATTCTGCAAATTCGCCTCTTGTAATTATATGGTCAGGCATGAAAGTATCTGGGTTTTTAATGACCAATCTAGATGCCATATCATTGACCGCATCTTTCGCCCAATGTTTCTCAACGGATTTTACTGTGATAGGATTCCAGATCACTGAATAAGTTGAATTAGTCAATGAGTTGATGCTTGCATACCATTTGCCGTCCTTTTGATAGACAGATGTTGGTACATGGCTGTAAGTGCCATCGGAATTAAACACAATCCCTGTGGTTATCTTGCTTTTATCCATGCCTGCAGGAATCTCCATCACTCTTTCAACATAGTTACTGAACCTGCTGATTTTCACTTCTCCAGTCGTGCCATCTGATTGGGTTGTTTTTGCTACCACTTCAAATGTCACTGGAGGGAAGATCAGCTCTGCACCGTTAGCTTTTGCAACTTCAGTATAGGTTTCCACTGCTTGTTCATCAGGCTTTGTGATCCTAACTTCAACAGTGATTGCCTTCAAATCTGCTTCTCTAATATTGAGCGTTTCTGCTACTTTGCTGATGGTAAATTCTTTTGCCGGGATAATATACTCAACATCATTATTTTTTACGGATACATTGAATGCATTTTCTTCCAACTTTTTGACGATATCTCCTGTCAATTCAACTCTTGAATTATCGGCGTTCGTGCCTGATACCTTAACTTGAATTGAATTTGAAGCATTATTTGAGTTCTTGCTTATCGCCTCGTCAATTTTGCTTTGAATCACTTCATTGTTTACCTGAACCAAAGTCGTCGTCTTTCCACCTTCAGTTGTCCTAGTTTCAGTACCCGCACTAACTGACACACCGTTCACATTCACGATGGTATTTGCTGGTGATTGTGGTGTTGATGGCGTTGATGGCGTTGATGGTGTTGAATCTTCACTGCTATTTCCACCACCTGTTGTAGTTAGCTGTGTAATCGTCTTACTTACTACTACGTTGTTACTTGCACTATTCAGTGTAAGATTGAGTGTTCCTGTAATCGAACCAGCTGCAGAGCTTGTGGCATTAGTTTTATTAAAGCCGCTTGTGTCATCCCATGCGACAGTTACGCCGTGAAGGGTTGCTCCAGTAGCTGCTGTAAGTATCTCTGCAGCTGTTGTTACATTGCTTACCGTCAAACTACCTATAGCTGTTTCAATAGCCGCTTTTGCTGCTGCTACCTTTTCTGCATCGCTTACGGGTAGTTGTGTTATGGTCTTATTTACCGCCACTGTATTCGTAGCCCCATTTAAAGACAGGTTTAATGTACCTGTAATCGAACCAACTACTGAGCTTGTTGCGTTGGTTTTGATAAAACCGTTTGTACCGTCCCATGCAACTACAACATTATGGAGCGTTGCCCCCTGTGCTGCATCAAGAACGTCATTGTCTGTTGTTGTATTGCTCACTGCTAAATTTGAAAGGGCTGTCACAATGGCTGCTTTCGCTGCCGCTACTGCATCTACATCACTTATACCTGTATAAGGTGTCGCTGTAATCGTCATCGTTTTCGATGTAGAGATCTGCTCTGTTCCACCGCCCTTATTTATGGTTACTGTAAAGGTTAAGGAGCCATTTGTACCCACCGGTGTTCCCGATGTCCCTGCTACTGCCGATGTGAATGTTCCGGGTACAACTACAGCTGTTGTGCCTTCTAACTCTAAGGCATCAACCAATGCTTGTGCTTTTATCGCCGCAGCGGCTGCATCTCCTGCTTCTGCTTGGCTAGCCGTGTAAGTCGATGCTTCAATGGCTACTTTCGCTGCTGCTATGTCGGCATTATCCTGCGTCGCATCATAGGGTGCTAACGTATAAGGCGTATCCACTGTACCACTGCCTCCGACAACAGTGATTCCAGATTTCAGGTATAATGTGGGACGGATTCTCGACTCAATACTGACGGATGCTGTAGCGACACCGTTGGCGAAAATGAAAACGTCATTGGTGCTGCCCCAAACCGGTGTGCGTGTCCATGAGACGGTCGCTGATGCATTGTCTATAAAACTTACATACTTATTTCGTTCACTTATTGATAACATTCCTAGTTTACCATTAATTGACAAAGGAGCAATGTTAATTCCTTCAGCAACATTTGTTGTTAATGTCGGATTAGCCAAATTCATTTCATCATATCTTACGCATCGTATATCCCAATCTGTGTTTTCTATCATGTCACGGTGCGCTTCTACTGTAATAATATCGAATGCTGTATTTAAGTAGCTAAACACGTCTGTGGCATTTGTGTTGGTGCTACTCAATGACCATTTTGTGCCTATCGGGAGATTGTTGATTAATACCAAATAACGCGTTGACGGATCAGCAAGCCTCCAAATCTTTCCACCAAAATCAATATAACTTCCAGCTGCAAGATTTTCAACTGGCGTTCCTATTGCGGAAGGTTCTGCATATCCCGCACCTGGAAATAATCCTATAATCATGACACATACTATCAGCAGTGCTATATACCGCTTTCCTTTTTCTTTTATATATCTCATAAGATAAACCCTCCCTCTTAACATGAAACGACAAATTAATATTCCATCATAGTCTATCAAAATCAACTGTAGAAAACCGTTTCTGGGGTATTTGCCATCATTTCAGGTGAAATTGCCGATTTTCGAAAAAAAGCAGCCATCGGAGTGAACGATAGCTGCTTAGGATCTCTTGAATGATGAATCGATTTAATGGCCATTAAGAACAATCTGCGTGATGAATTTTCCGTCCTTAACTGAAAAACCTGCTGTACCGTCGTAACGCTCAGCCGTGTAGATTATACTTTTAGTACCTGTTCCACCGCCTTGCTTTTGCGTTAAAGGTAATTCGCCATCAAAGACGATGTCTGCTCGGCAAGTGTTTTCGACCTGAACACGCAACCTTTTATCGATAAACTTAGCAGTGATAATAATTTCCTTTTTTTCATCTCCTGTAAGCCGCAAACAGCCTTCTAGGGCATTTTCCAGAGCGTTACCAAAGATGCAAGTAAGATCGACGTGTTCAATCCCTATAAACTCTGGCACACTGACGTGAAACGTCATCTCAATCCCCTCTTCCATGGCCCTACGGGCGTAAACATTAAAGATGCTGTTCGCAATTGGATTGGTGCAATAGACGTTTGATCCTAGCGCATTATGCGGTGCAGAATTACTTTTCATATAGGTTTTAAGCTGTTCAATATTTCCGTTTTGGAGCAGCTCAATAATCAGTGCATTGTGATGGTGTAGGTCATGCCGTTGCTGAAATACCAGTTCAGAGGCTTGTTTCTGGCGCGCGAGCTCTGATTCCCAGAGTTTCTCCTGCTGTGCCATAAGAAGTTGCCGGTTCTCAAGTGCATATTTTTCAACGATGGCACTGGCCTGTATGTACAAAAGATAATATACGGTTAAAAACAACAAGTATACCGTGATGATAATGACTTTGTACCAATTTCCTTCACCCCAATGCCAATATGGGGCAGGATAATACAGCACCATGATTTGCATCATCAAAAACGTGAGCGGTACCAACACAGCTGCACGCCATTCCTTATCCAAAGTGTCCACAAGTCGTCTAAAACGTGGACGCACAATCTTGTATAACAATGGCAGAATGATTATATAGATTAGCAGACGAATGACGATGCGCTCAACGACATAGGCAGGTCCATCGAAACGCACTGCTAAAGTATCGCTGATATAACTTATTGAAACATAAATATTAACAAAGGACAAAAAACTAAAACTCGACACAAAAAAACGATCGTCTGAGCAGATCATATACCAAGAAAGCTGGATGATTAATATAACAAGTATCGCAAACCGATCAACAGAGTTAATGCCCTGTGTAAATAATTGAAAACTTAAGAAGCTTATTCCGAGAATCATTACAAACAGTCCCGTAATGACACGTTGTTTGACAGGTTCGCGAAACCGCATGACGGAGGAAGACATCAGTGTAAAGCCGATCACAGATTGTAAAAAAGATAGAAATATTGTGATAATGTATGCCATATAAGCTGCCTCCTTTCTTCGTACCATCCTAACATAAAACTACGAAAAGAAACTTTTTTGGGGTAAATGCCATCATTTTAGGGGCAATTGGCATATTTTAATCCTCTAATGCCATTTGAAAACGCAGAAATGCTTCTTTAAGACTTTGATAAGCTCTGTAAGGATAGGCTAAATGTTCTCCTGTATCAAAGGTTATAGAATCTTTAGAAATTTGCCGGATATATTTAAGATTCACATTGATAGATGCACCACACCGCACGAAAAACTTATTTTGTGAGAGTAATTCAAAAATCTCAGTCGCTGTCATGCGCACTTCCACTTTATTCCCTTGAATTGTATGAATCAATTGGTAGTTGTTTCGGCCTGTTTCTGTAAACACTACATCCCGAATCGCAAGACGCGTCAAACCATCTGATGTCTTAAGTGTGACAACAGTTCGTCTATCTGTAGTAATCCGCTGCAAAACTTTATCTAGAACTACTAAAAAAGATGATTCTGAATAAGGTTTAATCAAATACTGAGACGCTTCCACTTCAAACGCTTCAACCGCATGATCACGAGAGCTTGTTATGAAAATAAATTCGCCTTTATCACCCATTTGTCGCAATGCTTTCGCTGCATCAATTCCCAGCATGCCCGTCATATAGATATCCAGTATCAGTATGTCAAACCCGCCATGTGCTTCTACATATGACAACAGCTCTAAAGGGGCAGAAAAAGAATGCATTTTTATATCAAAATGTGGATTGTCATTTTTATATTTTATAAGTAAACCACTCACACGCTCAATTTCATGTGAATCGTCATCACAAATGGCAATAGAAATCATGCATTTGCCTCCTTTATATAGCGTTTGGTTCACTTGCGATACGGTTCACCGTAACAAGTTAAAACCAAACGATTTTGATATTTTTATATTATTATAACCACTTAATAATTGCTATTTTCCATTCCAATATTAATATTAATTACTCTAATTCAATTGATTTACCCATCTCAACTCTTTTGATAACCATTTTTTTCGATGCAATTCATCTAATAATAATAAGTTAATGATAGGATTTAATAGCGCTTCAATCACATTAATGCATTCAATAAATTCCAATTCAATATTCATTTTCAAACAAAACGCTTGCCATCTAATTAATATTGTTTCATTATCTACTAATCTTATGACCCTTCCAATGCTATCGACCTCAATTAAAGTCCCTCTGTTTTCTAATGTATCCTTAACTGCAGTAGAAAGTGTTTCACCATCAAAATCATAGTTCAACGCCAGATACCAGATGTCGTAAAAATCTTTCATCCTGCTTGTAAGTTCAAATCTTTGTAAAATCGCATCAAATTTTTCGGAAATTGTACTTTCAAGAGAATATGTGCTAACCTCAACATCCTCAAATTCAGCTAATTGGGATTTCATTATTCTAGTTTCTGACTTCGGTACAATAACGTCCCCAACACCAAAATCAATATTTACAGGTGTTCTTGTGTTTCCAATCTTTCCTATCATTTGTATAGATACTCCTGGATATTCCTTTTCGACAGTAATCTGATGGACGCTAATGATCTCATACTTTATAAAATCATATTTTGAATTTGTATTTATGACTGTCTTAACATTTTCAACGATTTTTTCCATATCATTTGTCTGATTCCTAAGAAAAAAATCCATATCTACGGTTGCACGACTTTTAAATTCAGTTAATATATAAATGAACAGACCACCTTTAAGGACAAAATCATTCTTAAAATCAGACTTTGATAGTCTTCTTAAAAACTCTTCCTGACATAATAATTGTAGTAGTAGTTGGTAACCAATACCCGATGCCTTGCTTTTGTTCTTTAGTTTATCCAAGATTGATATTGATTTATCCATCATAGCCACACTCCTATCTTGTCATAGACTTTCTTTGTAACACCTCTAATTTTTGCATACTCTAGAAGCTTTGAAATATTTTTTTTGGGATCTTTAATATAATTCAATAATGCTTTATTAAAAATCTCTATATCCATTTTTCTTTCATATTTCAAACAGTCGCAAAGCAACTTATCTCTGCTATATATTTTCATTTCAACATCTTCAATTACAATTTTTTCTATTCCCATTTCAAATATCTCATGTTCAACGAAATAAGCTTTGATATATGGATAATCTATTCTAACTTTTGACTTTGAAGAATCTTTGTCCACTGCTAGATGCCATTTACGCGGTGTTCTATCGCTATAACCATAATAAAATAATGCAGAGTCAAAACATAAAACGGCTTGTGGTATCATCAATGCAATTAATTTGACATCACTAATATCTTCATTTGACAATTTATAATACCCTTGAGAAATTCTTTCCAAAACACCCATATCGGTTAATTTCTTAACTTCATATTTTGTTATGCCATGACTATAAAGTTCTGAAGTTTTTAGAATTTCACTATTTTGATGAAAGACATTTTCAATATTCTTAACATCCATATAATAACCACCTCATCCATTTAGCCGCTATCGCCTTGTTGACGCGGCATCTTGGTCATAGTATAACATATAATTTTCAAATCGTCCATCGCGCCGCTTTATTACAGTTTGAGCGGCGTATTAGATAGTCAATTATGATACATCACAACTGTTATTTATGTGTCGTGAAATGACCGTTGAAGCGCCCAATTATTAACACAACTAAACAAAAAATGAAAGCCCTCAATATTAAAGGCTTTCATTTTTTTCAAACTTTATTTATGATAAGGTTCCCCCTTAGAAATCCGGTAAGCCCGATAAATCTGCTCAAGCAACACAACCTTCATCAGCTGATGCGGAAAGGTCATCTTCGAAAAGGATAGCGCAAAGTTTGATCGCTTGATGACCACGTCTGAAAGGCCAAGGCTGCCACCGATGACGAAGACGAGGTCGGACTGTCCACTGACACCGAGGTGATCAAGTTTTTCGGACAAACCTTCTGAAGTCAACTGAGTACCGTTGATTTCAAGTGTGATAACGTACTGGGTGTCCTTGATTTTGGCTAAGATGCGTTCGCCCTCTTTGTCTTTGATCTGAACCATCTCCTTATCTGAGAGTGTTTCAGGTGCTTTTTCATCCGCCACTTCAACCGGTGTGAGTTGACAGTACTTTGTGAGCCGCTTCGTATATTCGGCGATGGCGTCTGTGAAGTACTTTTCTTTTATTTTACCGACTGTAATTAGTGTGATTTTCATCTATTTTCTCCGTATTTTATCTGAAGCGTATTGTCATCACTTGTATCAAGTAACATGGATTTGACATAATCCGATAAGAATGGTGCGTCGGCTTCATTCCAAAGTCTGAACCCTTCCGAATGAATGATTGATTCTTTATCGAGGCTATCCGTTCCAGCAAAATATCTGCTATTCAACTTTGAAAATATCTCTGTCATCGCTTCGATCTCGTTTGCACCATACTCTAAATCAATCAATCTCTCACCTAGAAGCTTTCGCGACTCAGCCCTGAAGTGCGCCTCAGCCTCACGCTTAAAATCCAATAAAAACGGATCTGTGAGTCCATTTTCAACGGCATAACCCTCGACGTCGACCCATTCGGTCGTATAGCTGATTGCATCCCCGCTAAGTTTCAAGACACCGTAAGTTTGCGGGTATTGTATGAGCGAACCGGATACGATCTCTGTCAGATTTGACTTTGGGTCGTATTCGATATCCTGGATGTGGATATGACCTGAAAAGTTTAAAGTTATCCCCATTTCTTCCAGTATATCAGCACTTTCTTCTGCGTTATCAACGACAAAACCTTTCGAATGCACGGGTGAATGGCTGATCATATTGTGATGCGAGACGGAGATGATTTTAGGTTCGATCGATAGTGCGGTTTCTTGTGCGGTTTCTTGTGCAGTCTGTTCGTGAATATCCACCTTGATCTCTTTTAACCAGTCTATCGTTTCCTTACGAATGGCGCCTTCCATGACAGGGTAACCAACCATCTGGTTATTTTCATATTTATTTGTATCAAGCATGAGGAGATACGTATCCTCGGTCAGCCTGACTACATAGCTCAGTGATGCTGGATCCCTTCTAAATGCTTGTTCATATCCAAATGCGCCATAAATTTCAGCAAAATCATCAGCGGTTATGGTTTCAACGCGTTTTTGTTTACCAGTTTCAAAGCCCGTTGCATAGGGGTTATCGATATCGTGATTGCCAGGGATGACAAACACCTGAGTGCCATTAGCCTCGATGGCTTCAAAATAACGTGCCAACCAAAGATGGGTTGCGCGTTCTGCATTGGTCGTAAGATCGCCACTGACGATCAAGATATCCGAATCTAGTGTCCTAGCAAAAGCCTCTAAAATTTCCGTCGAATAGTTGAGCAACTTGCCGTCACCTGAATTTAGAAAGACCTCAAACACGTTGTTGTCAGCTCTAAGTTCAGGGGCGAGTTGGTGGACATCGGAAATCACGCGGGCATCCACTTCTCCAGTAAAAATTGGCACACTGCCTTGTTCATTTTCAATTGAAGTTGTAGTTGTAGTTGTCGCTACCATCGAGTTAAATGTCTCAACTGAATCTACTGCGTCTGCCTTGCTGTTATCTTTTTGACCAAATATAGCAAATCCAAGGATTGGCAACATGATTAATACGAGTAGGGAAATGCCTATTATCGCAGATTTTGTCTTCATTTTTAAAGGCCTCTTTTTCATCAACGCATCCAAACTAACATCAAAATAAATTAAGGGACGGTTCTGGAAGCGCTCAACCGTCGCAATCCAAACCGTCCCCTCTAAAGTCTAGCTCAACTCTATCAAATCATAAGCGTCCGTGCCAAATCCGATTTTCACCGCATGTACGATGGATTCGCGACCGTCTTCGAACAGCTTCTCGCCTGAATTCTTTTGTAATAAATCGAGGCAAGCAGTATCAATCGCTACAGGATCTTTGGAGACAAATACGCCGATGTCTTCAGCAACAGTGTGCATATGCTGACCCATGCAATCGCATTCTGGCGTCACGTTGATGAGGTAAGTGATATATAGATTGTCTTTGCCGAGCTGTGCAGCATATGCATACTCGGAGATTTTTTCTTTGAAATTTTTTCCCGTCCAGTCGCTCATGATGGCGCCGACAGGACATACTGCGATACAACCGGCACATCCAACGCATAGATCGTGATCGATGACCGCTTTGCCTTTTAAAGTGATGGCATCTACGTCACATTTTTTAATACAAAGGCCACAAGCAGTGCAGCGTGATGCTTTGACGACAGGATTGATGCCTGCGTGCTGCGCCATTTTTCCACCTCTAGAGGCAAAGCCCATAGCGAGCTGCTTCATAGCACCACCAAATCCAGCAGAACCATGTCCTTTAAAGTGACTCATAACGATAAATTGTTCATAATCACCAAACGATTTACCGATTTTACATGACTTGAAAAATTCCTTGTCGATCTGAATTTCATCAAACGCTTCACCCATCTGACCATCCGCGATGATGACTGGTAATTGCGTAAAACCATGTTCCTTCGCAATCTCTCTATGGCTATCTGCCGTCGTTCTCGCCCCTCTGTATAACACATTGGTTTCAATAAACGCCGACTCGATGTCGTTTTCCTTCAAATAATCCATGACGCCTTCATAACAAGTAGATGGCACATAAGTGTCATTACCTTTCTCTCCGAAATGTACCTTTAGTGGCACTGTCCCTTTAAACGCATGTCCTTCTTCTTCTATCAAATGCTCCATTAGCATGCGTGCTGTATCACTGAGTAATTTGAAATCCTTATTTTCTACCCTTTTAAAATAAACTTTTGACATGTTGCCTCCTCATTAAATCCTTTTGTCTACCTATTTTCCATAGGTTTTCTTTACTGTCACATAATGATCTTAATATTCTCAGTGCTACGACAGAAGCAAATTCGCCATATGTTTCTTGATCGCCGAGGACCAATTTGGATCTGTTGCGTAGCGCTTACCGATACCCTCGATAGAAACGCCGTTATAGTACTTGCCACCTGACGTGAGGTAGTTTTCAGAAATGTATTTTGCCACTGTATCCACACCTTCCGCCTTTGTAGCGAATGAACGTGCACTGGCATATGGAGAAGCATCATAAGCTTGAAAGCCAAAGACATTATTCTTTTCTGTAGCTATCTTACTCGATCCATAACCCGATTCATGAATCGCAAGACCAGCAAGGAACCAAGCGTTAACATTATATTTTTGCTCGGCTTCAACAAAAGAAGTACCAAGACCTTCTAAACCAGTACCAGCTAAGCGGGCATCGATATCTGCTGCATTTGCACCACTTGTGAGCCTCACGTCCTCATAAACTGCGTTTACAGTCGTCGGAGAACCAGACCCATATACACTTGACCCAGTTGAGACACTTCCAGAAGCAGGTGTCACATTTAACTTAGTTCTGAGAATCTCATCAAATCGATTTTTTGCAGTGTAATAGCTTTGACTTGGCCCTTCAAAACTGCTCATAATTTTATTGTTTACATTGATTTTATTAGACATGATTTCACCACTTTTCAATCAATTATTTTTTGACAAGGTAATCATGAAAATTCCTTGTATTATTAACCCAATTTTAACGACACGTTTCTTGAAAGGATGTTACAATTCAAATATAATGAAAACATATCACAAAACGTCGCTAATTTGAAGGGGTATTATGGAAACACTCAATAAAAAAACCTTGTGGGGCTTCGGTTTCGGTAACCTTGGCTTTGGTTTGATCTCACAAATATTATCCGCATACCTGGTATTTTATGCAACTGTCATTCTTGGTATGTCAGGTGCTTCCATCGGAATACTCGTCAGCATCGGGATCATTTGGGATGCTCTTTCAGATCCGATTATGGGCTACTTATCCGATTTGACTAGGCTAAAAAAATACGGCCGTAGACACTTATACATGTTGATTGGCGGTATTGGCGCTGTTGTTGTCAACTTAGGACTGTGGTTTATTCCCGCTACTTATAGCAACTTGACAAAGTGGCTTTTGATGATAATTTTGGTGCTTTTTATCAAGACCTTTTTGACGATTTATATCACACCTTATACGGCACTTGCAGCAGAAATCAGTGACGATTATACAGACCGTACACGTATACAAGCTGTGAAAACCACTTTTTTTCTGATAGGATTATTTTTTGCGACTGCTTTTGGCATGCTAATATTTTTCAAAAGTACACCAGAATTCCCGATAGGTCAGCTCAATCCAAAGGGTTACCACACGATGGCATTCTTTGGCTCACTTGTGATGTTAGGCTCTATGCTCTCAGCTTATTGGTCGACGAAGCACCTAATTCCGCAGCTCAATGCTAGAATCTTAACCAATCCCTCAATCAATGTAAAAACATTTTTTAAGGAAATTGGCGATTCGTTTAGAAATAGTGATTTTCGAGCGATTGTTCTCGGTTATCTATTCACAAATATTGCGAGTGCCCTAATTAGCACTTTGGGGCTCCATGTATATACGTATACTTTTCATCTCGATAACAACGGCATCGCTGCTATCGTTGCAACGCAACTTATCCTCAGTATTTTGAGTCAGCCATTTTGGATAAAATACTCCGACAAACACGAAAAATCTAAAGCCATTAAACTTGGGATTGTTCTAGCCATCATTGGCTGTATTTATTTTATCGCCTGTGTGTTTATTAGAGGCATGATTGACGGCAGAGTATTTTTCTTATTGCCCTTTGCGATGTTCGCAGGTTTTGGTACTGGAGGGTTGTTTACATTACCACAAGCCATGGTCGCAGATTCAGTGGACGCACAAGCACTAAAAACTGGCGCACGTCAAGAAGGCGTATTTTACGGTACTTTGACACTCTGTTACAAATTGTCACAGTCCATCGCTATTTTTTTACTTGGTTTCGCACTAGATATTCTGAAGTTCGACGCCAACATGAGTACTCAACTTGATTCGACAGTCATTGGTCTTTCAATGTTATTGGGTATTGGCAGCATCGCAAGCTTAGCACTGTCCTTCTTAGCTTACCTACCTTACACTTTAACTAAAAAACGCATGACTGATATTCATACGTCACTCAAAGCACTAAAGAATACGAATCTCATATGACATTTCTGCGACGTGGGATATTGTTTTGTAGATTGAACAATATTCCGTAGCAAGCCTAAAGGATTCATTGACGCCATTTTCTTTTTCGGGTGCGTAGACCGTCGCTTCAACATTGACCCATTTAAGTGTCGTTGGAACTTCCGTTCTCTTTTCACCAGTTATGACCATCTCAAAGCGCTCAAATCCGATGCGCTTTTTTTTCATTATATCTAAAAAGGTTGAGTATAAACACGATCCAAGTGCACCTAAAAGCATGTCATAAGGTGCAACCGTTCCCGCCTCACTACCGATTTTAACGATTGAATTCGGTGCGATTAAATCGCCTTCAAAGGCGTTTGTAAATTTAAGTGTTACTTCTTTCTTGTCCATATTTGGCCACCAACTCTCTATTAAATTATTTCCCATATACGTTATTTTATCATAATCTGTTGAATAATTATAGGATGTATGCTAGAATTGCATTACCCCCTATGCCAGGGGGCATCCCTTATTGGTTTGCAAACCACTCGACGCATATGCGTCATTTTTTTTGAGTTTATTTCTCATAATGAGAATAGACAGAACAAAATATCAAAATGAGATTGAAATCGTCAATTTTTCTCATTTTGACACTAGCTGCCTGCTTTTCGATTAAATGTAAATCGTCTAACCCATACACTTTATTATGTGAAAACATTGGAAATACATAAAACTAGACGCCAACAGATCTTGTCTGAACCATATTGGCACGAGTCTTGCACTTATACATGAACAAAATCAAATATAAATCCCCTTAATCATTGATTGTGAAAGGATGTCTATTATGTCATATGCCAATCTCATCATCGAAACACTACGTGCAGAAGTAAAACCTGCGATGGGTTGCACGGAACCAGTCGCCGTCGCACTAGCGGTTGCAAAGGCAAGAGAACTATGTCAGCAAGGTGAAACTATCAACATTGCTAAGCTGCAAATCATCGTCTCAGTGAGCCCTAATATCTTTAAAAATGGCCTGTCTGTTGGAATACCTGGAACAGACCAAGTCGGACTCGTTCTTGCCTCTGCCTTAGGATATACGTCTGGCCATAGTACAAATGGCCTTGAAGTGTTTAAAGATGTCAACAACAACGACATCAACTTCGCGATGCAATTAATAAACCAAAAGCGCGTTACACTTTCAATTGCAGATACAGATAAAAAAATTCATATCGAAGCCGTTGTAACAGATGGTAAAAATCTTGGCCGCGCGATCATCGAAGGTTGTCATGATCGATTTGTGCATTTGGAATCCCACTTGGGCGTTCAATATACGGATACACTCCTGGAAAATACAATTTCTCAACCTTCAAAAAACCCACTCTACGACCTCCCAATTTACGAACTGATTCGGCAGATAGAAACCCTTCCGTTTGATGAGATTGCCTTTTTACTAGAAGGTTATGAGATGAACGAAAAAATAGCACGTTATGGTCTTTCTAAACCTTGTGGCATGTCAGTCGGCCTTACATTGCAACAAAACACAGATAAAGGGTTATTATCAGATGATTTAATGAACCTGGCTATGATACTAACCGCAGCTGCCTCCGATGCCAGAATGTCTGGCGTCTCTCTACCTGTTATGAGTAGTAACGGTAGCGGCAACAACGGCATTACGGCGCTTATGCCCATTGTAGCCTATGCAAGTAAGGTTCCAACCTCTGACGTTGATCTCGCTAGAGCGGCTGCTATCAGTCATATGGTCAACAGCGTCATCAAGAGTAACATCGGCAGGCTCTCTGCACTTTGTGGATGTGGCGTCGCTGCGGGTACTGGTGCTGCTGTGGCACTATCTTGGCTCATGGGTGCTTCAAAATCGCAGTTAGAAGGCTCTGTTCAAAATATGATTGCCAATACAACCGGTATGATTTGCGACGGCGCAAAAGTTGGTTGCTCACTCAAACTGGCAACTTCAGCTTCGGCAGCTGTTCAATCCGCACTGCTCGCCATAAGTGACATTATCGTACCAAGCGGCAACGGCATTATAGGGCCAACGGCAGATGCAACAATCGTAAACCTAGGCTACTTGTCACGACATGCTATGGACACTGTAGATCATGTGATTCTAGGTGTCATGACGGAACATCTACAATAAATAAAGATATCATAAAATGGGAGCCACTCAGTCGTTGTTTAAACGTCGAGTAAGCTCCCATTTTTAATACTATGATTATTTATGGAAATTGCATAATTACCTTTAAACTCTGTACTCTCAAAAAGTCATCTGAGTAGGATCAAAACTTGGTCCCTGCATCGGTTCATTTTGAGGTAACTCAAGTCCAAAAAGTTCATGGATGACTTCTTCAACTTTAGTAATAGGCACAAATTCAATTGCTGATTTAACTTCTTCTGGTACTTGGTCTAGGTCTTTGATATTTTCTTCCGGTATCAATACTTTTTTTACACCTGCACGGTGTGCAGCAATTATTTTTTCTTTAATACCACCCACTGGGAGCACATTGCCTCGCAGTGTGATTTCACCTGTCATCGCAACCGTTGAAGGTATTTTACGGCCCAAAATCAAAGATGCAATTGCGGAGAATAGTGCGACCCCTGCTGATGGTCCATCTTTTTGAACGGCACCTGATGGCACGTGGATATGAAGATCTTTTTTACCAAACTCAAAATCTGGTGTTTGGAATGCCAATCTCGACCTTACAAGACTAAGTGAAATTCTTGCAGATTCTTTCATGACATCACCAAGTTTACCAGTCAATATAAGCTGACCATTTCCTGGCATAAAAGAACCCTCAATAAAGAGAATTTCACCACCAACTGGTGTCCAAGCGAGACCTGTCGCTACACCAACTGCGTTGTTGGTACCTGCTAGATCATGGCGTGCAAGCGGTCTACCGAGTAGATCGTACAAGACTGCGTCAGTAACTTTGTATGGCAATGGTTCTTTGTTTAACACCACTTTTTCTGAGACAACACGTGCAACTGAGGCGATTTGTCGTTTAAGACCACGCACGCCAGCTTCACGGGTATACGCATCAATAATAGCTTTAAGCGCGTCTTCTTCAAAGACAACCTGATCTTCAGTAAGGCCGTGTTCGACGAGCACATCCGGTACAAGATGGTCTTTGGCTATATGGAACTTCTCAAGGTTTGTATAGCTAGATATCTCTATGACTTCCATACGGTCAAGCAATGGTCCAGGGATGCCTCTAAGTGAGTTCGCCGTTGCGATAAAAAAGACGTCAGATAAATCATAAGGCACTTCGAGATAATGATCTGCGAAAGAGTTGTTTTGTTCTGGATCTAATACTTCCAGAAGTGCACTAGCAGGATCGCCACTATTGCCAATCTGGAGCTTATCAATTTCGTCAAGGACGAAGATCGGATTTGTCTGACCCGCTTTTTTCATTCCTTGTATAACGCGTCCTGGAAGGGCGGCGACATACGTTCTCCTATGGCCTCTAATCTCAGCTTCATCACGGATACCACCAAGACTCATACGGATATAGGGTCTGTCCAGCGCTTTCGCAATACTCTTTCCGAGACTTGTCTTACCAGTACCTGGAGGGCCAACGAGTAATAGGATCGACCCTTGTTTCTCTTTTTTGAGTTTGAGTACTGCCAAATGTTGAATGATGCGATCTTTGACGTCTTTTAGACCATAATGATCGTCGTCGAGAATCTTTCGTGCTTTTTCAATATCGATGTCCGTTGCTTTGAATTTGCCCCAAGGCAACGCTACGAGTAGATCCAAATAGTTTGCCACGACGTTGCGCTCTGCGCTCTGAGGTGACAAAGCATCGAATTTAGCACTTTCAGAAAGCGCTATTTTCTTTACGTCATCTGGCATCATCGATTCTTCTATCAGCGTATGATAGTCCTTCGCCTTTGACCCTTCAGGGTCTTCTTCGTTGAGTTCTTCTTGTATCAATTTGAGTTGTTCTCTTAAAAAGGCTTTGCGATAATTTTTATTGGCTTCTTGAGAAAACTTTTCACTCATTTCCTTTTGAAAAGCGAAGGCTTCTCGCTGTTTTATAAGCGCATCGATGAGCTTCATGCCCTTTTCACTATAAGATTTGGCTTCAAATATTTTCTGTTTTTCGTCGATGGTGATATTCATGTATTGAAGCAATACACCCGCTAAAAGCTCGACATCCTCAATCTCTGAGATGAACTTGACAAATGGTTCAGAACCTTTAAAATAAATGCTAATTTCTTGGATCAATTGCTTGATATGACTGAGCATATCGACATAAGGTAAGCCTTCCATGTCAGCAATCGTCGGTTCAAACGTATACTCAGCAGTTATCAACTCGTCCGATTGGAAAAAACGATCAATTTTGATTTTTTCTATGGCGACAACATCCAGATAGTAATCAAGCCCTTCAAGTCTTATTGACTTGACTTCGAGCAGAACCCCGAATCTATAAAAATCTTTAACTTCATATTGTGCAGTCATGTTTGGCTTTTTAACAGTTACACCAAGGGCGTACATACCGTCCTCAATCAGGTCTTTTTCCAAATCACGAGAAGGCTCTTTTGATACTTTAATAGATACTTCATTTCCTTTAAATAGAACCATTTCAGATATGCCTAAAACGTTCAATATAGCGTTCGGTTCTTTTGTTTTCATATGGCGCCCTCCTCTTTTATGGCTTATTCGTTATAAATACCATATCAAATCGAGATTATGAGTTCTAGCACACTTTATGTATGAATTGTAACGATTTTTATAATATAACGATTACAAAATTTAAAGGCATCCACAGATGATAAAGTGAATGCCTTGATTTTGAATTTATTTGAGGTTAAATCTTTAAATCAATTTCGTGTATGGTTCCCGCGCCACCATTTTCTTTCAGATAGACGCTTGTTTCACGAATCTTAGCAATCATTTCTGAGCCATTTTTCATTTGGTAATCCGAAGCTACCTTTCCGAGATAGATAGCACCGACATCCGCCTCTTTGATACCAATGAGTGTCTTTTGTCCGGAAGGTGATACCGTCCAGAGTTTTAGCGATGTAAAAATATCATCGGACTCATCTATCCAACCATTATTGTCTTGGTCATATGCCGCCAGCTCACCAAAGCCACTTCCCGTTTGAGGGCCAAATAGCTCAGAACCGTCGTCGATAACGCCATTTTGGTTTTTATCAAAGGCTAAGAAGCCACTTCCTTCCGCCAAATTCTTAAATTGTTCAGGTGTTCCGTCCATTGTGATATCGAGCTCTAAGCTATCTTCACCAAATGCAACCCCTTTACCATCATAATTGATGACGAGTGGATCCTGCATTTTAGCGCCAATCTCAATCAACACCTCTGAGGATTGGGTATATGCACGTTGCATATCGAGATTGACTTTAAATTCTATCGTCTTGCCATCAGCAGTGTTGACGACCCCTTTAGAACTAAACGACATACTTTCAGATTCATGGACTTCGTGTTTGGCGGTGATGCGCATACCAAACCTTGCATTTGAAGTAGTGGAAGTAGTGGAAGGCGATTGCCCGTTGTTGATGGTTGCATGCTTCTCATTCATCTTTTCTTGTGACGCATCATCGAGTTTGACAACTTGTTTAAACTTAAACTTTTTGCCCGTTAGTGCGGCAATAAAATCTTCAATCATCCTAATTTTAACTTTGTCCTCTTCCGAAAGATGAAACAATTCATCTGTACGTGCTTCATTTAGAGATAAGCTCTCTTCAGACAAAGACAGCGCAACAAAATTGCTTTGTTGTTCAGGTAGCGCAGTAACTGGTTGATTGACTGTAAACGTCTGTACTGTAAGTTCACTGCGTTCACTTTTACTAAAAGTGGATAATGCCTTTTGTTCCACTTCAAAATTCGAAATTTTCATATAACACCTCCATGTGCTTAAAAATCCCATTAGCATCCATACTATGAATAATTATCGGCAATATTTTATATTTACCTGAGAAATAACCATCATTTCAATCTAAAGAAAAAAAAGAATCAACTATAGAAACTATCTATAGTTGATGCCTTATCTTTATAAATGATACGTTTTGATTTTTCGATAGAGGGTTGCACGGCTGATTCCAAGCACTATTCCGACTTCTTCTAGCGCCTCGCCACTACGTCCAAATTGTTCCAAAGCCGCTCTTATCGCCTCTTCTTCGAGCTTTGCAATCGTTCTGACTTCGATAGGGTGCTTTAAGTCATGAGGTGCACTTGGCGTTAGTAACGCATAGCCGACACTGACGCGCTTCGGAAGGTGCCTGATTTCAAGTACATCCTCGTCACATACATTGACAGCGTACTCGATTGCATTTTCCAGTTCCCTGACATTACCTGGCCAATCATGCCTATTCATGGCTTCTATAAAACTTTGTGACATCATTGGAACTTCTTTATCAAGTTTTCCGCACCATTTCTCAACGAGATAATTAGCTGTGAGTAGCAAATCGTCCTTCCGCTCTCTAAGGGGTGGCACATTGATGGGAATTACATTTAAGCGGTAATAAAGGTCTTGTCTAAATGAACCCTCGAGTACCTTTTCTTCCAAATTCGCATGTGTTGCTGCAATAACGCGTACATCCACATCGATAGGGTTATTGCCACCCAGTTGATCGATCCGTTTTTCTTGAAGTGCTCTGAGCAACTTCGCTTGAAGATGCAGGGGCATGTCACCAATCTCGTCTAGAAAAAGTGTGCCTTTATTGGCTAGTTGAAACTTACCTGGCTTTCCACCTCTTTTTGCCCCTGTAAAAGCACCCTCCTCGTAGCCAAATAGCTCACTTTCAAGCAAATGGTCGGGAATAGCGGCGCAGTTGATGGCCACAAACGGCATCTTGTTGCGCAGACTTGAGTGGTGAATGGCTCTTGCAAAGAGCTCTTTTCCAGTACCACTTTCACCCAATATTAAAACAGTAGATGCACTAGCAGCCACTTTTTTCGCTAAACTCTTTGCACTGAGTAGAGACTCAGACCTTCCGATTATAAAATCAAAACCTGTGGTCACAGTATCTAGCATCATATCGTTGACTGTATTCATCACTTCTTCTATAGATTTTATGGTTATGATGAACCCTTTGATGGATTGGTTTACCTTGATCAGCGCGACGTCATAAACGCCTCTCAACCCATTTGGAAATGTGTAATAATGATTTTTGCTACCTTCTTTCATAAGTAGAATCCGTTGCCACTGGGCTTGATCAAATAAATCTCTTATGTGTCCAACCGATTTTTTACCAATCAGTTTCTGAAGTTTTCGGTTCACTCTGAGCACCTTGCCCATGGCATCGATGGCGATAAGACTCGTGTCCAAACTATCGACCACCACTTCAAGTTCCTTTGCAAGCAGTTCTAACGCTTCATGGCTTTCATATTCCTTTAGCTTAGAAGAGATAAGATCTGCCATACGATCTAAGAACGATAAGAGATTTTCTTGGTTCTCAATTAGAGCTGTTCTTTGCGCTTCTTTAAAGGCGATGAGCCCTATAACACCGATTGTCTCACCATCCAACCTAATCGGACAACACACTTCGGCATGTTCATCGCATTTATCTTTGCAATCACAATTGAGACACGCTTGATGTTCACCTGGGTCTTCTATGATGAAACCGATGCCTTCAGTCAGCGCATAATTAAACGCAGAGTTGACACCGACCACTTCGCCGATGCTCTCTCTATAACTTCCAGTACCAGCCAGTCTCACCCTGTCTTTATCGACAATGGTGACGTCGATGTTGACGACACTGGCGATGGCTTCACATATCAATTGAACGTTGGACAAAATCTTTTGAAGTGACACGTATACCTCCAAGGCTTATCAAATATCTAGCTTATCAACTTTTCAAATACATTAACCGAACAGTTTCTGTCGCCCATTTAACGGCATCCATATATGAATCGAACAAATCCTCTTCATTGAGCTTCAAATCTTGAACCAACTCAAAAGCCCTCTCCCAATACCCATGTTCATAGGCGTATAAAAGGTTGAAAATTGGCATCAATATCCCCTCGTGTTCAATGAGAGAATCTTTGATAGATTTTGGTAGTGATAGTCCCTCTAAAGCTTCCGTCATATTTTGATCTAACATGGCGTCGATGGTGCTAAATAACCCCATCATGGAAGCCTCATATTTAAATCTCTTTAAATTTGCATGAATAGCAATAGACTCCGCAAATTTAGTTCGAACGAGTGATAATATCATGAGCTCTTTCGGTTTGTGACTGCCGAGATCTTGCATCATCAAAATATTAATCCACCGCTCAATTTCTTTTAGTCCCATATAAGTTAGTGCACGCTTAATGGAGTATACCAAATCATCACCCGCTCTACTGCTGATGATTCTCATAACACGGTATGCCAAATTGACATCTTTTTCTATAATTTCTGCCAGTATTTGATAGGAAGGTTCATCTTTGACCAGTTCGCTTATAATCCTACTATATTGTGCTTTTGTGTTCGACTTATGATTGGCTTTGCCAATGATAGATGGTTTGCTAAAGAAAAAGCCTTGAAATAGCGTAAAACCCATGTTTTTCGCTTCGTTAAACTCAGCTTCTGATTCCACTTTCTCAGCTAATAGAACCTTGTTTTGAAGTAGTGCTGATTTTACATCACCTCTAATTGTATGAAGTGGCGTTGACATCAGGTCATACTTAATGATGTCTGCAAGTGGCACGAGTGGGTACGCGCCATAATCTTCAACAAAATCGTCAAGTGCGATGCGATAGCCCTTCATTTTAAGTGCCTTGATTCGGTCTATGAGCTGATCATCAACAATAACGTCCTCTAAAACTTCTATAATTAATCGATGACTCTCAATGAGCTCAGGAAATTCCGAGTTGATAAATGACGCATCAAAATTGATAAAAGCGCGCTTGTCATCGACGATTTGATCAATGCCCGACTCAAACAAGCTACTGATGACACTCGCTGTTGCATGCGAGGATGATGTGCCATCGTACCCAGTTGAATCACTGCCTTCTCTAAACAAGAGTTCATATCCATACACTTCCATGGCTTTATTAAAGATTGGCTGCCTCGCTATAAACATCGTTTTACGCTCCCTGATCAGATGCATTTTATGTAGATGGTGTCTTATTAATAATACCACTTTATAAAATAAAATAACACTAAAAGAAAAAAGGACAATGCTTTGTATACAAGCATTAGTCCCATTTAGTTCTATTTAAGTGTACAAAGTCCACTGTTTAAATATGCATTCAACTACAGATATTTCGCTTCAAATTTCTCCACCATTTCGGCATAGGTCTTTTGAATACCCTTTGCGGTTTGTTCTTGCTCAAAGGTTTCACAATCAGTGTCTATCGCATCGAGAACTGAACGCGTCAAAGTGCGTTCTGCAAACGGATAAACCACTGTATCTTCTTTGTCAATGTGTCTGTGAAGTAGGTGGGTATACGATATCGCATTTGCAACGATATCTAGAATAGCTTCCTTGTTGCCTTCTTTATGCGCTAAAAGTGCCGCATCAAGTTGTGACATGTGCAATCTACCAAGGTCGTGTTCTACAAGCATGCCGTGCGTTACGAGCTTTTCTGCTGCTGGACCTGCATGCTTGACCATTTCTTCAAAGAGGTAGTTCTCTTCTTTGCCATGATGATGGTGATCAGCATAAGTTCTTACAAAATCGATCATCTCAGCAAAATCGTCATAGTTGATTCTGCCTGTCTCAAGTGCACGATAGCACGCTTTTCTAACAACTTGTAGCATGCGTTTTATAAGTACATGCTCTTCTACCATTAATTCGATGCCGTTCATGCTGCCCTCCTAACGAGTTTAAACTCATTTTCAGCAGGTACCTCAAGCTCGAAATCACCGGCAACAAAACCTTGTAGCCACTCTGCTCTCAAAGTGTCGTGAACTTTTACATCGCCTTTAACAGCCGTCCAATAATCGGTATGAATACACATTTTTTTGATCCAAACCATCGCGTGTTCGTCTGCTGAAATAGGTTGGTTAACACGGTCACATGGCATGCCTTCAAGTAAGTAATCGTAGATTGCTTTGAACATTTCTTGAGGGGTTTGCATTGAACCTGGATAACTGTCATAAGCGTGTTTACCGTTGTCATGATAAAGTTTTTTAAGTGTCTCCAAAGTCAATATGTCGTTGTTAAGTGCATATGTGATGACATAAGCCATGCGGTATTCTAAGCTTTGAATCTTTGTTTGTAACCAGCCGTGAATATTGCCGCCATCGATGACTTCGCTAAGCTCTGCACGTTCAGGTGCACCAAATTCGTGCGCCGTATAATGTCTGATCAACTGGACGTCTTGTCCCTGTACTTCCATTAATTCATAGATTGAGTCGAGTAGGTCTTCATGCCATTGAATCTTATTGTACAACCAGTAGTGTATTGGTCCTAAAAAAGCGCTCATCTTAATTCTCCTGTCTATCTAAATTTATGATTATTTTTGATTGTCTTACCTACTTTTGATTTAACGCCGCTATCAATTTGTCGATGCTAAGACCATGTACCATGCATGCTTCTTCAAGTGTCTCCGCTTGTGCTGATGGACATCCGACACAGCCCATACCGAAGCTTGAAAGTACACCAATTGAATCTGGATTGCTTCTTACCACGCTGCCTATTGTCATATCTTTTGTAATCATTCTAATTTCCTCCTTAGGTTATGTGCACTATGTTTTATGTGCATTAAGTGTTCTATAAATAAAAAGAACCTGTTAATCATATTTTCTAATATGACTATAACAGGTTCCCGTTTAGCTTTCGGTTACATCGGTTACGTTTTGTCTCTCATAACTGCCGCAAATTTTCTACCTAAAATCGGATCGAATTGTGATCCGGAATACCTTTCTACCTCTTCTATTGCCTCAATAGGCGTCTTGATAGCTTTATAATGGCTAGTTTGAGTCATCGCACTATATGCGTCGGCTATTGCGATGATTCGGCTCATGAGTGGTATTTCATCGCCTGAAAGCCCTTTAGGATAGCCTTTTCCATCCCATCTCTCATGATGTGCTAGAACTACATCAGCGCATTCTGACATTTCGTTGACGACACTTAGAATTCTGTACCCTATATCTGGATGTGACTTTATTTTCTCCATTTCTCTTGCTGTCAGAGGCTCATTTTTATATAGTATCTTTTGATCAATGGCAATTTTACCGATATCATGGTGTTTCGCTGCGGTAAGTAGCGTTTCCATCTCCGTTGGGTTGAGTCCTATTGCTGTTCCAAGGATCTCACTGAACACTTCAACCGATTCTGCATGGATTTCTTCTGCTTCACTCGTCTCAAACAGTGAACTAAGTAGCTTGGCGATCATAAGTTCTTTGATCTTTGGAGACTCAAAGAGTTTTCTTTTATACATTTGATCCTCTGCGTACTTTATGACATCTTTGATCGAGTCATTTGAGGCACCCTTAGTGGCACTTCCAAAGGCGACAGAAAGGGTGAGGTTATAGAATTTAATGTCTTCGCAGGCTAGTGTGATTCTCTTGATTAAAGCATTTGTGACGCCAACTGTCGTATGTGGTAATATGACGACAAATTCATCACCACCCAATCGACAGATGATATCATCTTCCCTAAAAACCTTTTTCAGCACCTCAGAAAATTTGATTAAGAGTAAATCACCCGTAGAATGGCCAAAACAGTCATTGACGAGCTTAAGTCCATTGACATCGGCCATGATTACACTAAGCGGCGTATTTCTGTCAACATCAAGTCTTTCCAATTCTTCCTCAAACATATAGCGATTATAAAGACCTGTTAATTGATCATGATAACTCAAGTATTTTATATTTTCAAGGCTTTTATACTGGTTAGTCATATCTCTAACAAGAGCAATCACTTCATTTTTTCCACTTCTAATAATACGCATTTCATAAAATTTAATGGCCCCATCTAAAGTAATTTCTATTTCCAATTGTTGAAGTTCATTGATTTTAGACACTTTATCAATCGCTTCAACTAGCTTTTTACCATAAGGAATCGGCATTATATCTGATAGTTTGCTCATCATCATGTCTGAACGTTTTGGAAAAGGCATTTCAGTACCATCCGTTTTGCATTCCAGTATGCGCGAATCATTGTCGAGTAAGAAGATGGCGTCCGGAATAGCATTGATCATCGCTTTATTTTGACTCTGTGAGTGACTCAATTGCTCGTTTACTTCGTAAAGTGCTTTTGTGCGTGTCTGCACCAAATAGTTGAGGGCCGCAATCCACAAGGTGCCAAAAATCATAAGAAGGCCGACGCCTATCATCCAATATCTATATCGATAAAAGATACTACTATGCCTTTCTGGTACTTTTGAGCTAGTTCCAAGCGCAGAAAAGAAGCCAAGTTCGAACGTTCCGTCCTCAAGCTTCTCCTCGTTGGCTTTGTCGCCAATATATATTTCCGTTCCAATTGCATCGTCATAAACCATACTCATAAAAATACCATGAGCACCAATTGATAACAATACAAAAGCAATCATGCAAATAATTCCTGAGCTGATTTTAATGCGCACAAAAACCACTCCAAAAATAAAAGTATTAAATGGTCTATACCCATAAAATCGTAATTAATTCTTACGTTGCTAAAAGCTTTATAAAAACAGCCACTTGAAGGCATCAGGAAATCGTCTTGCCCAAGCCGTTTCAAAATGCGTTGCCCCTTCTTCTATAACGACTTTGACATCATTTCTTGGCACACCTAGTTCTAGAAGTGTTTTTTCTACCGCTAAAGTGCCCTGGACATAAAGTAAATTGAAGTTTTCAACATTTTTATTGCTGGTTTCTTCCGTACCAATATCGAGATACCATTTGGTTTTATAATTTGTATCAAGTTGTGATAGATGTTTAAAAAGAGACTTATCTGCAAACCAAACAGCTGATGAAAAAGCGCCTATTTTGCTAAATACTTCTGGATACTTAACACCGAGGTATAGTGAAATAAAGCCACCCATTGAGCTGCCCGCGACACCTGTGTTTTCTCGATCGGGCAATGTTCGATACTTTTGGTCAATTAAAGGTTTTAAAGTTTCAACCAAGAACTGTCCATATTGAACGCCTTGGCCACCCATAGCGCGCGCGTATTCTCCAAGTTCTTTTAGTTCTTCTAAACGCTCAGTCACCCAAGGTGAATACTCATCCAACCTTTCCAGATCTGGTGCATTGTCTATGCCCACCACGATGGCACCGTTATATCCTTCCTTTTCCATGAGGTTTTCAATAGCAGTATGGACATCCCAAATCTCACCATAAGCTGCCGTTTCACGATCAAACAAATTTTGTGCATCGTGCATATAAAGGACTGGATATCGTTTGTCTGCATTTACTTGATAATCGGATGGCGTCCATACGCGAATTGTACGCGTTTTACTTAGTTGTGGCATTGATAGTGTAAATATTTCTGGCGCATTCATTGATTCTTCCCCCAAATCTTTATTTCTTAAACATGTGAATTGGTTTATCCACCGCACCATGTGCCGCTTCCATGACAATCTCCGATAAAGTCGGATGTGGATGCACCGTTTTAGCAATATCGTGAATCGTACCTTCAAGTTCCATAGTGATGGCCGCTTCTGCAATCATATCCGTCGCATGTGATGCAACGATGTGAACGCCGATGACCTCACCATATTTCTTGTCGTGTACAATCTTTACGAAACCTGTCGTCTCACCTTCTGCCACCGCTTTACCGTTTGCAGTCAGTGGAAACATGCTTGTACCTACATCGTAACCCGCTTCAATAGCTGCCTCTTCCGTATAGCCAATAACGCCGACTTCTGGAAAGCTGTAGATACACGAGGGCACTTTGTTGTAATCGATGGAATTATGCGACCCGTGAATCGACTCTGCTGCGATGATGCCTTCTGCAGATGCCACATGTGCTAACATCATTTTACCACACATGTCACCTATGGCGTATACGCCTTTGACGCTTGTTTCCATATGGTCATTGACGACGACGCCGCGCTTGTCTACTTTTAGATTTAGTGGTTCAAACCCTTTAAGGTTTGGTACACGACCAAGACTAGACAAGATTTTATCCGATGTGACTGTTTTATTTTCACCTTCTACCGAATAGTGAACGGTATTACCGTCAACTTTGAGTATCTGTGCATTTAAAACAATCTCTACACCCGTGCTAATCAAATGCTTCTGAATTGTATTTCGGACATCTGCATCGAGCATTTTGAGTATCACGTCTGAGCGCTGAAGAATCGTTACTTTTGTACCAAGACTATTAAAAAGCGTTGCAAATTCTATTGAGATGACGCCTCCACCCAATATGGTGATAGACTCTGGTTGTTTGGTTAATTTAATAGCTGCAGTGCTATCGATGACGATACCTTGATCTGTAGCAGCTTGCAAGCCATCTATGTCTGGCACCATGACATGGGAACCCGTTGCTAAAATTAGATTCTTAGCCCTCAGCACCTCACCGTCGACTTCGACGGTGTTTGCATCTATAGCGCGTCCATAACTAGGAAAGACGTCGATTTTGTTGAGTTTCACGAGTTGCTCTACCCCTCCGACTATCTTATCGACGACGGCTTCTTTACGCTTCATGAGATTGCCCCAATTGACATGGACATTTCCAGGCATATCGATATCGATGCCGAAAGATTCAGCCTGCATTAAATCCTGATAAAGCTTAGCACTGCGAAGCAGCGTCTTTGTTGGAATACAACCGTAGTTGAGGCAAACGCCTCCAATACGGTCGCCTTCAACTAGAGCCACTTTTGATCCAAGTTGTGACGCTTTGATGGCGGCGACGTAACCGCCTGGCCCGCCACCTATCACGATGATGTCATAATTTTTCATGGTTTCCTCCCTATTGCATCAAAAGAAGATTTGGATTTGAAAGGAGTCGTTTGATATGGCCGACAAATCGTCCAGCATCTGCACCGTCTATGATTCTGTGATCAAACGAAAGTGAGACTGGTAAAATCGACCTGATAACGATCGCATCATCAATAACCACTGGCTTCTTAACGATCGCACCGACGCCTAATATACCTGCTTCAGGATGTTTGATAACGGGTACGCCAAAGCTTGCGCCAACAGAGCCATAATTGGTAATCGTAAATGAGCCGCCTGTGAGTTCATCAAGCTTAAGTGTCTTTGCACGCGCGCGTTCACTAAGGTCTTCAATATCTCTAGCAAGCTCAAAAATGCCTTTGCTATCTGCATCTTTGACGACCGGCACCATTAAACCTTCTGGTGTATCAACAGCCAGACCGATATTATAGAAGTGTTTATAGACGATTTCTTCCGCCACTTCGTCAAGTGATGCATTGAGTCCAGGATATTTCTTAAGCCCAGACACGACTGCTTTTATAAAAAAAGCAAGATAAGTGAGTTTAACGCCATCTTCTTCTGCCATGACTTTTGAAGTTGTCCTAAAAGCGACAAGATCCGTGACATCAATTTCATCCATCACAGCTGTATGTGGAATTGTAAATTTTGAGAGCGTCATATTGTTTGAAATCGTTTTTCTATGCATAGTCATTGGCACACGCTCTGAACGTTCGAGCATTGGAACAGCGTGTTTTTTGAAGGAGCCTACACTGCCCATGTTTGTATCTGCTGCTTGTATATCCTTTTCAACCGCTGAGGCTTCAGCTGTTGCTGCGCTAGTAATAACTTTCGCCGCTTCAGCAATATCCGCTTTCATGATGCGACCCTGTGGTCCAGTCCCAGCAACTTTGTGGATATCTACACCAAGATCTTTTGCCATCTTTCTAGCAACAGGTGTTGCTAGAACCCTTGCACCGACTTCAGCAACTGGTGCCACTGTCATGCCCTCACCGCTGGATGGGATCATGTTTGAAGATATTTCAATCTGACCGACGACTGCTGTACTGCCTTTTTCTTCAACGGTTGCCATCTGAACAGAGTCATCAAGAATTGTCTCTTTCTGACCCTCCGTCGCTGGTGCTTGTGCTGGCGTAGGCGGTTGCGTCTCAGATGCTTCTGAGATGACACCTGGCGGTGGGGCAGTTTGCTCTGTCGTCACTGCGTTTGCCGCATCCCCTTCTTCGATGAGCGGTTCACCAGGCATATTAGAACGCGCACCTGGTACGCCGTCATCCACTATGACGATGACGTCGCCGACATGCACTTTAGCCCCAACTTTAAATTTATTAGCTTTTAAAATCCCCGTTACTGGGGATGGAATTTCTGCATTAACCTTATCGGTTTCTAGTGTAAATAGCGAGTCTCCGTCTTTGACGGCATCACCTTCATTGAAAAACAATTTAAGCAGCACCCCTTCGTGGATGCCTTCACCGATGTCTGCAAATCTTACATGAAACATACGTCTACCTCCTAGAATTCAAGTACTGTCTTAAGTTCGCTAACAATATAGTCGACTTCAGGCACATAGTGATGTTCCCCTTTAGGAAGCGGTACAATAGTGTCATTGCTTGAGATGCGCTTTGGTGGGGCTTCAAGATATAGGAACGCACCTTCATTTACTATGGTGATCAGTTCTGCGCCTGGGCCAAATGTTGTTGCTGCTTCGTGAACAACTGCAAAACGACCCGTTTTTTGAACAGATGTGAGAATCGTTTCTTTGTCAATTGGCGAGATCGTTCTAAGGTCGATTAGTTCGACACTGATGCCTTGTTCTTCGAGAATTTTCACCGCTTTTTGTGTCTCTCTAACCATGGCGCCCCATGCGACAACAGTGATGTCCTTACCTTCTTTTACGATCTTTGCCTTACCAATCGGAATCGTATAGTACTCTTCAGGTACTTCTTGTTTAAACGCTCTATACTCGCGCTTTGGCTCCATAAAAATAACTGGATCTGGATCTGCGATTGCTGCTAGCAGCAATCCTTTCGCATCATACGGTGTTGATGGTATAACGACCTTCAGTCCAGCTGTGTGCGCAAATAACACTTCGAGACTTTCTGAATGGTGCTCAAGTGCTCTAACGCCACCACCGTAAGGCATGCGAATGACCATCGGCACTGTGAATAAACCTCTTGATCGGTTGCGCATACGAGCGGCATGTGTAACGATTTGGTTATAACCTGGGAACATGAAACCTGAAAACTGAATTTCAACAACCGGTTTAAGGCCGTTGATAGCCATACCTATACCAGATCCTATGATAGATGACTCTGCTAAGATGCTGTCAAAGCAACGTGCTTCGCCATATTTTTCTTGTAATCCTTTTGTGGCTCTAAATACACCACCTTCTACACCGACATCCTCTCCGAAAACGACGACGCTTGCATCATTTGCCATAGAGATGTCCAGTGCATTTGTTACCGCTTCAAGTAAATTGAGTACTAACATTTATTTGCCCTCCTTTGCGTAGAATGCCTTTTTCGCTTGATATTGTGCTTCAAGGATAGGCGTCTTTTGTGCGTAGACGTAGTCGAATGTGTCTTCAAGAGAAGTAAATCCAGTATTTTCAACTTCTTCAAAAGTCTCTTTAACGAATTTTTCTTTTTCTTCACTATACTCTGCCTCTAGTTCTTCATCCCACAAACCTTCGGCCATTAGATATTTTCTAAGTCGATCAATAGGATCTTTGTCTTTCCATGCTTCAACTTCAGAGTCCTCACGATAAACGGTTGGATCGTCAGATGTTGTATGCGCACCCATTCTAAATGTATAAGCTTCAATCAAAGTTGGTCCTTCGCCGCGTCTCGCGCGTTCGACTGCTTCTTTGGTCACAGCATACATTGCGAATACGTCGTTGCCATCTACTTGAATGCCAGGCATGCCATAGGCAAGTGCTTTTTGTGCGATTGTACCTGACAGTGTTTGGATTTTACGTCTTGTCGAGATTGCAAATTGATTGTTTTGTACAATAAAAACATTTGGGAGGCTTTGCACGGCAGCAAAGTTCATCGCCTCATGGAAATCGCCTTGTGATGTACCACCGTCGCCTACATAAGCGATGGCTATATCGTCGAGTCCTCTATATCTTGCTGCAAAGGCTAGCCCAGTCGCGTGTTGCATCTGTGAGGCAATCGGTACACTGACTGGCAATATGCGCACTTCTTCCGGCATTTGCATGCCCAACTCGTTACCAAACCAATATAAAAATATATTTTTAAGTGGTGCACCTTTATAGAGCCAAATACCGAGTTCTCTAAACGATGGGGCGACCCAGTCCGTTTGTCTGGCAGCTGCGATAGAACCCACCTGAGTGGCTTCCTGGCCTAGATTTGGCGCATAAGTAAGCATACGCCCTTGTCTTTGATACTGTAGTGTCTTTTCGTCGATAATTCTGCTTAGTCGCATCGTCTTGTAGATTCTGATCAAGTCTTCATTTGATATTTCCGGCATCCACTCTGGTTTGACGATGTTGCCGTCCTTGTCCATGATTTGAATCATCTCGTCTTTTAATGGATCAAAACTCTCTAAAAACATAATTGTCCTCCTTGAAAAGTATTGTTATCTTTAATTTCATGGTTATCTTTGTTTATATTGCCATATGGCTTAACCGTCCCATTGACAAAATCATATCGGCGGCCATCATCATCAAGATAAGTGAAATTCGGCGTCTCGCCAAATACCCATTCCCACGAAGCGTGCTTGCTTATGAGCTTTGTTATAGTCGATTCATGTGCTTTGAAGACTTCGTGCATTGTCAAATTTACCACTTTGTATGCATTGGCAGTGTAGAATACATCGACGATGGCATTCACGACGTCAGATATTTTAATGTCTGGTTTCAATTGTTTCAAATTGATAACCTGACTTGGAACAGAAGGTATGCTTCTACTTTCTGAAAATCTGTTTTTAAATGCGTCATCATTGACTTTGAGACTTCTCCAAAGACTATCAAGATTCGCATCAACAAGTAGTGTACCGTGATGCAAACGCCTCATCCCCTTTAGGTAAAATGCACTTCCAGAAACTTTTTTACCACCTATAGACATATCCTTGCGTTGCGAGACAGTCATAGTTAAACCGAATTTCTGGATGGCGTCTTGCATCATTTTAAAATGGTGCGTTTCATCGTAGATACTTGCATGCTCTATCAATGAATAATTGATATTGCCTGCATCATGATAAACCGTCCCACCACCTGACAATCGCCTAAGTAATTTAATACCCTTTTCCTGAGCATATGGTACATCAATCTCTCTAAATGGATTTTGATTTCGCCCAAAAACCACGGTAGGTTCATTTACCCAAAGAAAAAGAATCTGTTCATAATCGACGTAAGTCGTGAATAGAATCTCTTCCACAGCATGATTCATATAGGGGTCCTTTGTGTTTGAAAGTACGATGAGTCTCTTTTTCATAACCGCTCCAGTAAATGATTTCTTAAAACATTTAGTGATGTTATACCCTGAAAATTCTGGTTATAACACCAATGAGAATTGTTCTCAAATTGTTAACAAAATAATTCGCTCTCTACACGCACTTAAAAAGCCATCTTAAGCGCTCTTTAATGAGCACTTTTGATGGCTTAAATTTTGATTTATATTATTTTATTTAAATATCTTAGTTAGAGCCGATCTTCCCCGTTCAATCTCTAATGCCGCTTGATCTAAAAAGACTGTCTCATCAGATACTACAGCATCTGTATTTTGTCCAAGTACCATAAAAAAGACATAATCGCCAAAACTAAATACCTTTGAGGCCTGTATTTTAGCCAGTTTTGCTGGATCATCACCGTTTTCTTCAAAGAGTTTCAACCTGTAATGTTCTAAACACTTTGAAACCGTATCACTCTTTCCTTTTTCCGCCTTGATTCCTATGAAAACATCCACATGCGTCGTCATCATTGCAGATTCCGCAATAAACGTATCCACATCTCCTGCTGATATGCCGTACTGTGTCTCCAAGCCTACTATATCAACCATCTTGCTCGGTATGTAAAAATCACCATATGCCTCTTTGACCGATTCGTAGGCCTCATCGAGTAAGGTTTTGTCATCTTGTTCAGATTTTGCCCAAATTCCTACAAACAGGAAAATGACACATAGACATAAAACGCCAAATTTATTGATCCATCGATTCACAAAAAACGTCACCACCTTTAAAGTGTATGACGTTTCTTGTTTTAAAAAAGTTCCCTTAAGAACTAACTTTATTTTTTTTATTTATCTTTTGTGATGATGGTACTTATTTTTTTCTTGATACATTCTCGATTCTGCTAGTGCGAACAGTTCATCCATAGTTTGGCTCACCGTACTTTTCACTTCATACCCTAAAGATATAGAAAGAGGACTAGAGCCCACTTGTGCCAATTTACAATCTTCTTTGATTTTATGGATAACCTCCTTGATATATGCTTCAGAAGTCTTTTTAATTAAGATGGCAAACTCGTCTCCGCCTAGTCTAAATACTGGATTTCCGTCTGCATAACGTCTCATGATTGTTGCAATTTCAACAAGATATTGATCACCAACCAAATGACCATGTGTGTCGTTAATAACCTTCAAGTAGTTCATGTCGCCGATAATTAAACCTATTGGCAACATACAATCCTCTTGATTATACCCTTCAGTCAAATTACCAAAGTATCGACGATTATATAATCCCGTTAGAGGGTCATTATAACTCAAGTATTCAAGTTCCTTAGCTTTTTCACTGATGATGTTCTTTTTCTGGGCATTGGAAATCGCAATGGCAACATAAGAGGCCAGCGCCTTGATGACTTCAAAATCTGCATCTGAATACTCATAAGGTAAGTAACTCTGCATGGTTATAAGTCCGATACAAAGGTCTTCACTTATAAGGCGACAATAGATAATACATGTCGTTGAGTCTTCTTTGTTGTTGCCAATTGTAACATAAGTCATTTTTGGCAAATACTTATGATACTCATCATAAAACGATCTGATAAACATATCTTCTTCATTGTGAATACAATATGAAGCTAACGACATGTGATCATTGATATCGATTTTCATCAGAGGTAGCGATTTTCCGCGCTCTTCAAAATAGTTATAATCGATAATACCCGCTTGTTGATCATAGAGTGCCAATCCAAATACATCCACACGCATCAAAGCATAGATTGAGCTTCTCAGAATCTCGTAAATCTGGTTCATATCCATAGAAGATGTCAATTCTCTTCCAATCTGACTGATGTGCGCGAGATTTTTTAATGTCTTTTCGAGTTCTGTTGTTTTATTTTTAAGTTCGACGTTTCGAAGGATGTTAATCTCAGCTTCACTTTTTTTCGATTCATCTTCAAGACGTTGCTTCAATCCCTCAATCTCTTCTTTAATCTTTTGCGTTGACACTTCTTCCGTTATTTCCGAATAGCGCTTCTGATGGTTAAGTGCCGCTTTGTAATCGCCCTGTGCTTCATACATCTTAGCAAGATTTGAGTGGCAATCCTGCTCAATGTACTTAATTTGATTGATTTGAGCGTAATCCAGTGCTTTGTTGATGTACAGCTCGGCGTTATCATAATCGCCCAAACAAACATAGGTTTCTCCTATGTTACTAAGTACGATAACTAAATTTGTCTGAATGGCATCACCATATAGCCGCTTATAAACACTATAAGACTCCATGAAATATGAGAGTGCTTCTGTATATTTTTTTTCACATAGCATAATAAACGCATAATTGTTATACAGATCACCTAAAATTTTTGAATTCTTAAGACGATCCTTATATCCGAGCGCATTTTCTAACAGTTCCATGGATTTTTGATAGTTGCCAAGAGAACTATAGACAGATGATAGATTTACTAGAGCCAAGATGACAAATGAAAAATCTTCAAGGTCATAGCTGAGGTTACAACTCTTGTTAAGTGCCTTCAGTGCCAAATCGTATTGCTTTTCCTCTCGGTAGACGATACCTAGATTGCTATAACATTGAAATTTAGACATAGTGTTACCATGTCTGTTTATGTATTGAAGTGCCTTATGCAACAGTTGGGCAGCCACATCGTGTTTGCCAGTAATTAAATGCCCTCTACCAAGTAACAATATATCATGTGCTTTATCTAGTGACTCGATGGGCGCGTCTAAATCCAGCGTATAAACCAAACTGTTCATGAACGCCTTAGGGTTGTTATCAAGCTCAGAAATTTTTTCTAATAAATGGCTATCTCGCATATTAGTCACCAATTTCATTGTATTTTTATCATTATATCACTTTCATCATTGTGTCACAATCTTAATAAATAAGGAAATTGCATAATTACCGAATACGTTTCATATCAATTTACCACATGGCAATAGTGCCTTATTCACGGCTTTTCAAGTGTTAGAGAACTAAAATTGGAATTATGCAATTTTATCGAGTCATTATTTCTTACAAAAAAACAAGGCCAAGGAAAAATCCTTGGCCTTTACATAAACTTTGATTAGCGCTAGCTATTATTTGATTGTTTCAACAAGTACTCTGTTTTTGTAAGCTTTTTCGATAGATTCTACAAAGAATCCGTGACCATCATGCAATGACATAGTTGCGCCAGTGATAACGTCAGCAAGAACAGCTTTTTCAGTTTCAGTTAATTTGTCAACTTTTGCTTGATCTTCTGGTTTTAATTCAGTACCAATTTTGATTGGTTTGCCAGCAGCATCAGTGTTTTTGATGAACCAAGCTCTGATATCAGAAGGTGTCATGCCAATAAAGAAATCTTCAAAGTTTTCCATTTGTTGGTACCACTCTAAACCAGTAGTCGCTCTAGCGCCCATACCATAGTTTTCTTTGAGTTCGCCTTTAGTCATGATTTCTTCATCTAATTTCAATGCTAACGCAGCAAGTTCTTCAACAGTTGCAGTATCTGCTGGCCATGCAAATTCTTCCATAGCAAGTTCAGTTACGTCGATATCGATTGCTACGATTTGGCCTTTTTCGTTAAATACAGCACTTGTAGCAACAACGTTTAATTGGTGTTTGCCAGCAGTTCTAACTCTAAAGTTATCAACCATGCCGAGGCCAGCGTATAATTTTTCAGCTGCAACAGGTGTTGTTACAACTGGAGCAGGTGTTGTTGGTGTAGCTGTAGTAGCGCCAACTTTTAAGATAATCTTATCACCAACTTCAAGAACCGCAGGGTTCTTAATTTGTGGATTCAATTTTACTAACTCAGCAGTTGCTAATTTGTTATCCATAGCGATTTTCCAGAACACATCGCCTTTAACGACAACATAGACTTCTGAACCCGCTGCCATAGGAGCGGCCGTTGTGACAGGAGTTGTAGTTGTAGGTTTAGGTGTAGTAGGTGCTGGAGTTGCTGGTGTTTCAGTCCATGTAGATGCAGAAGTTGTTGCATCAACCGCAAATGCTGGTACAGTCAATGTAAACACAAGCATCATAACAAGCATAACAGCAAAATATTTACCCATACTTTTCTTCATATTCTTTATCCCCTTATCTTTTTTTGAATCGTCAAATTATTATTTATGGAAATCGTATAATTACCTAATAAGTTTCAAAATCAAATTTCACATGATTACAATGGCTTATTGATGTCATTTCCATGTGAAAATTTTATCGAAGATGGTACTAAGCGATTACCTAATAACATATTTAAACGTTCCTACTAAAAATTTTATCATATAACCATAGAAAATCAACACATATATTGATAAAAAGTAATAATTATGGAAAATGCATAATTACATAAATTAAGACAAACTAACTCTATTTCATGCTTCTTGTACAAAAAATAAAAAAAACCCCTTCGAAAAGGGGTTTGAATTGATCATGTATTACTGGATTGCTTGAACGCCTTCAATTACAGTTGTAACATCGATTTTAGCAGCATTTTTTACCGCTTGTGAATCATAGATGATACTACCTGAAACAGAACCTTTAACTGTTGTAAAACCAGTCGCTTTAGCGCTTACGTGGATATCGCCGTTAACAACCATTTCAGTCATTTTAAAGTTAGGAGCGTTTACATAAAGATCGCCGTTGAATGTACCTTTTTCAAGTCTTGCACTTGGGCTACCGATTACGAGCATAGGTGCTGTCAATGTGAATCTTCTTGTAACGACTCTTTTATCATCTTGGCTGTAAAGTGCGATTTTTCTATCAACTTTTTCGCCATTTTTGAAGTCGCCCATTAAGAACAAGTTTTTATCAGTTTTTACGTCGTTACCAGCGTAGATAATCCAAGTACCGTCTTTAGAAATGTTTTTAAGAAGTGCATCTTCATCTCTGAAAAGTGAAGGCGATACAACTGCATCTGGTTGCGTTAAGATTTGCTCGCCTGTGATTACGCTTTTTGCATCTGATAAGAACGTATCTTTTGCAGATTGTGTTGTGAAGTAGATGTTACCTTTAACTGTTGCATCTACTAATTGGAAGTTATCTGCTGAGACATAAACATCACCAACAAAGATACCACCTTGGATTCTTGCATTTAAGCTAAGAATTGTTAAAGAAGGCGCAGTGATCGTAAATCTTCTTGAAACAACGTTTTTACCATCTACTTTAACTTGGCTGTAAAACGCAAGTTTTCTTTGGATGATGTCATTGCCATCTGCATCTTTTTTACCATTTTTAAGATCGCCAGCTAAAACAAGTGGCTTGTCAAATGTCATATCTTTTAAAGCAGAGATGATCCAAGTACCATTTCCGTACATAGATTTTCTGTATGTGTCGTTATCGTAAGTTAAAGAAGGTGAAGTAACAACATCAGTACCTTCGATGATTTGGATTAATGAAATTTCACCAGAAACTTTAGAAGTAGCATCGATTGTTGCAGTATCTTTAGCAGCTTGAGTCATGTAGTAGATGTTACCTTCTACAACCATGTCAACTAATTTAAAGCCTTCAGCATTAACAAATACGTCGCCTACAAAAGTACCTTTTGCAAGGCTTGCATTTGGGCTTTCGATTGTTAACTTAGGTGCTGTTAAAGAAAATCTAGCTGTTACGTTTTTGTCTGCATCTTGTGTGTAAAGACCGATTTTTCTTTGAATAACGTCTTCACCAGTTACTTTGTCTTTTTTACCGTTTTTGAATGTTCCTGTAAGAACGAGTTCTTCTTTAGAAACTAAATCGCCAAGTGTAGTCACGATCCATTCGCCATCAGCAGCGATACCCGCTTTGAAAGCAGCAATATCATTTACTAATGAAGCTGTAGTTACAACGTCTACTTTTACAGCAGCAGGTGTACCAGCAATAGCGGTAAGTGCTTTGTTTGAAGCAGGACCAAAGACACCATCAGCAGCTAATCCAGCTTTTGCTTGGAATGCTTTAACTGCGTTAAGTGTAAGGTTGCCGAACATACCATCTGCAGTTACTGAGTGACCAGCAGTTGTTAAATACTTTTGAAGTAATTCAACGTCTGCTCCAGTTGAACCGAAATGAAGGACTCTTGTAATTGTAGGAACAGCATCTGTAGTTGGTGCTGTAACAGCAGGTGTTGCTACTGGTGCTGTAGGTGCTGGTTTTACAGGTGCTGGTGCTGGAGCTGGCGTCGGTGCCCAAGTTGAAGCTGATGACGTCGCATCTACTGCGTAAGAGTTGAAAGAAACACTTGGTGCTGCTACAAGTGTTAGAACGAGAACAGTAGCAAGTACTAATACTTTAATTCTTTTAGCCATGTTTTTACCCCTTATTAATATTATTTTACATGCTAAGTTTTTCTGATTCGCTTTATTTTTCTCTCTTTGTTAATAAATAAACGTACAGTTTTAAAACTTACACGTACTGAATCATTGTATCAAAAAAAAAAATAAAAGCGAACACTTTTTTCGCTTTTATCAATGTTTTTTTGTAATCATTTCATTTTGTGCTTTTCCATGTCTACGTAATCGGCATAGACCTTCAGATCTAACTTGTTTAGAATTTTTTTAATTGGTTCGATGTCTTCTTTATTTACCTGGAGCATCTCCTGACGCTTTGCGTTATGCTTTTTAAAGAGGAAATAATGATTGCCTTTCATCTCCATAACTTGATAGAAAATAACTTGGTCAAAACGCGTGTACCATACTTTACCTGCATGGGTCTTAGTCACCAAACCATCGGATAGTTGTATCATCGCCCATAAAACAGACATTTCAAGACTCATCATGATAACCAAAATCCTGATTGGCAATGTGTACTCTAGCGCTAACCCTGCAATAAGAATAAGGATAGGTATTGCTAATCCCAGTACAAAGAACACAAATTTTGATTTGCGTTTATCTTTAATTTTATAAAGAATAGTATCTTTTGATAACACGCGTTTTCTTAGATCATTTGCGAGTATCATAGAGCAAACAATCACCATAAGGCCATAACTATAAAAACTACTATCCATTGATTTCATCCTCCACATTCACTTTTCTTAGAAGTCATAATTCATATATCTGAGGAAATTGCATAATTCCATATCTGTTATTTGAAATGCTTATTATGTGGTTACGTCCGCCACATCAAACATGACGACTTTGGATAAATCGCCCACATCTAAGCAGATTTGCAATCCGATACGTCCTGCGCTAAACGTGATTTGATCAATCAATAAAATCATTTCATCAAAAGTTGTTTTAAAATGTCGCTTCATGCCTATTGGCGAACAACCACCTTTGACATATCCCGTCGTCGATAAAAGTAATTTTAAAGGTAACATCTCGATGGATTTTTCACCCACTGCCTTGGCTGCCTTTTTTAAATCCAGTGACCTATCGACAGGTATGACAAATACAAAATGCTCACCACTACTGCCTATTGTCACCAGTGTTTTAAACACTTCATAATACGCTTTACCAATACTATCTGCTACAGATATGCCGTCTGTTGCCTCGCCTCCAGAATCGTAGGTGAACAAAGAATAATTGAGACCAACACTTTCGCATTTTCTAACTGCATTCGTTTTATCACTCATCTCACACCTCAAAATCGAGTAAATTATGCAATTTCCATAATTAAAAACAGTAATAAAAGTATAGCATATCTTTAGCTTCAATGTCCAACTACTCGATACACCAAATTACCATTATAAAAGCCCGTACCATGCTTACACATGATACGGGCTTACGTTTAATCTATCTGCAACACGTTATTTTTTTGAGCTTCAAACGCCTCGATAAAATCAAAACCCAGCTTATATCGAAGCTTGTTTTCATACATGCGATCATCGGCTATTTTAAACAGTTCACTGAGTGTGGATCCCTCATCACCAAATAAGGCAATGCCATAACTGTACGAGCAAATAATCGGCTTATTCCTATATGAGATTGGATTTTCATTGAGGTGTTTTAAATGACCATCAATGCGTTTTCTCAGTTTATCTTGGCTACAATTGAAAAAAATTCCGACAAATTCATCGCCACCGTATCTGGCAAGCATATCGCTCTTACGAATCAAATTTTTGCAACTCGCTGCAAAATGCTTGAGCAGTTGATCACCGGCCATATGACCATATTCGTCATTTGTGCGTTTTAAGTCGTTGAGGTCAAATACGACGAGGTTAAATTTCTCATTGTATCTTTTAGCCCTTTCTTTGATAATCTCAAAAACTTCATCAAAGTAATGGCGGTTATAAAGACTCGTCAAGCTATCAAATCTAGATAAAAAAGCCTTTTCTTCATATAATAGCTGATTGGATATCGCAATCTCGACATTGTTTCTGACAAACTCCATGAGTTTGACATCATCATCATCGAATGCGTTGATACAGGTTGAATCGACATTTACTACACCGAAAAACCTTCCTTTTATGTAAATCGGCGCTGAGATAGTCGAACGTATAAAGTCATCTTTCCCCGATGTCGTGTTGATTCTATGATAGTCTCCAAATTCTTTAAGGTCGTTGATTTTTGCAATATTATCCAGTTTTTTTCCTATCGCTTTATAAAGAAAAAGCTCTTTAAAAGGCACTCTGAAATCTTCAATCCCCTGTTCTTCAAATCCAATCTGTGCAACAGGTCTAAGATATTCGCCTTCCAACAGCATAACCGTTCCAAGGCTAGCATGATCGATGGAATTTATGGCACTCCGCAGGATCACTCTATAAAGTTCGTGGATGCCTTCAGCTCGTACTATGGACTGTGTCACTTCAAGCATGGATTCTCTGAGTTTCAACAGTCGTGACAAATGGTTCTCGACGCGTTTCTTTTCATTGATCTCAAGAAGATGCATAAGCACATGTGGCTCACCGTTGTAAGTAACAACCCGTGATTTATGCTCAACCCAAAATACGCTATGATCTCTTGTCTTCACACAGAGCTCCCCCTGATCGACATAAGTCTCACCAGCTAAAGCGCTACTTACCATCGTTTCAAAGACGTCCACATAAACCGGATTGATCAGACTTAAGATACTGTCTTGATTGAGTTTGTGGGCATCGTAACCAAAGACGTTTTGAAACCCATCATTAACAAACAATACCTTTTGGGCATTCAATATAAGCGTCGGCATAGAGATTAATCGGTCGAAGACGTCAAAATCAGCATCACTTAGGTAAATTGTTTCATTTTCCTTTTGTTTTGGCACTGAACAATACATATAATCATCCTTATAATTATGCACTTTCCTCACTTAACAGATAATGTTACAACTTTGTTACAATACATCTATAAAATATCATCAGAATTCAATTTCGTCAATTTTATATTCGAAAATTACAAAAAAGTACGATTCATTTTGTGAAAAGCGATTGATATAGGACACTATCCTTATTAAAATATGCTTCCATTTCAGTGTAGGCAATCTCATATGTTGGATATCCAGCAGCATAGGGTGCAATTTCATAGAGCGGGTAATAGACTTTCATAACATCCGCTTCAAAGTTGATATTAAAGTTGCCACTTAGAAAAGTATCAATTCGCATTGGCTCTGGTGTGTTTTTATCGATATAGAGAAATGCCCCCTCTTCAGCCATGAACTGGCTGTCTATAATCTTTGCCATAGCAGTCCGCCAATCAAGTTGATCTGAAAAAAGTGATTCCAGCGGCAATTCCTCTCCAGTCATAAGATTATAATGTCGTGTCGTCCAAATAGAATTTGGATGCGCAGCACCAAATCCATACCAGTAGCCAACAGTCTCATAGTTCAGTACATTTCCCACAATAGAGAGGTCGTAATCCAATATAGCTGTGTAATCAATTTTTTCGATTTGATTATAGTCCACCATCTCTTCAGGATTCAACGAAAAATCAGTAATTTGATACGTGTTGACATTTTCAAAGATGGCTTGGTTAAGTGTTGATTGAACGTCGAGGTCTTCCGTGGCAAATAGTGGGTAAAAAACGCTGATACCAATATAAGGCGACATAATTTGGGTCTTATACGTCAGTCCATCAGCAAGTGTTTCAGACTTAAACGATTCATCTAATGTTTTACCGTCAAATGACATCGACCAACTCATGCGTCCAGTAGTGTCATCCATGGGCATGATAAATATTTTACCACCCTCTTGCTTAGCTGTTATAGGAAAATAAAAAGTAGGATAATCGTCTAGTACCATGCCGTCATCGTCAATAAAATAAGATCGGTTGCCATCATTAGCCAAGAAAAGTCTATCGCGTACAGGATGCACATAGTAGAAGGCTGTATCGCCATGGACGTCCCCTAGACCGTCTATCAAATCGTATTTTATGACGGAAGTGCCATCCAAACCATAACCTGGCCAAAATTCTTTTGCCTCTGCAAACAGATAATGCCATGTATCGACACGTGTAATCATGCCATTTGGTTCAAAGACGTATTGTCCAGATGGATCGATCAAGCCATAGATACCTTCAGCCAGTTTCCCATAAAATACTTTGTCTTCAGGTGGTTCAACTTTTACAATCGCCCTACCGCCATAAAATTCCCATGCTTCCAGAAAGCTAGGTTCAATGACGATATCACCCATTTTATCTATATAACCAAAAAGGCCTGTTTCTTCATCGGTAAATACACGCCAACTGGCGCTTATTTTTTCATCTTGAAGAAGTGGGTTCTTATCTCTTCCTGCATCGTCCAAAATCGAACAACCCGAAAAAGTCATAGCCATAATAATGATGACCATCAAAATATTCCGTTTCAAAATAAGACCAACCTCCTATACACATATACCTATGGAAATTGCATAATTACCTTTTAAGTTGCAAAATTCCGTTTATCGAATTTGAAAATGGCTCTATCAAGCCGTTATGATAAATGAAAATCATTCAAATTGGAATTATACAATTTCCTCACCTATATAACATCGACAATATGTCCTACAATATTCCAATTTGGACCTTTATTGACTCTATGATACATGATTATGTGCTTTACTGAAAGAGTTAATTATGGAATTTTCTAAATTGCCATTCATGGTATAATTGATTTATGATGACTTACACTTGGAGGGAAAATGTCTTATTTTGAATACGGCGACGATGCAATAAACTATTTAAAGAAGAAAGATAAAAAACTCGGTGCTGCGATTGATCGCTTAGGTCCAATTCAAAGAGAAATCATGCCAGATTTGTTTAAAGGCCTTATAAGCAGCATCATTGCACAGCAGATATCGAGCAAAGCAGCAGACACAGTATGGAAGCGTTTTGAACTGCTCGTTGGCGATGTGACCCCTCAAAATGTCTCCGAAGTCGACGTCACTGACATTCAATCTAGAGGGATGACTATGAGAAAAGCCAGTTATATCAAGTCTATCTCAGAACAGATACACAGCGGGGCATTTAACCTTGGTGAACTCGCTGAACTTCCCGATGATGAAATAATCAAACGCCTTAAATCCCTACCTGGCATAGGCATATGGACGGCAGAGATGCTCATGATTTTTTCCATGCAAAGACAAAATATCGTCAGTTGGGACGACCTTGCTATCCGACGAGGCATGATGCGTCTTTATGGAAAAACCGAACTTGATCGTGCGACGTTTGAAAGCTATAAAAAAAGATACACACCTTATGGCAGCGTGGCATCACTCTATTTGTGGGCTTTATCTGTTGAACCCATGTGACGTCGAGCCTCTGCTATATTAGCCAATACGTGGTCAGCCAATGCGGTGTCAAGCCTATGCTGTGTCAATCCTATGCGGTGTCGAGCCAATAAAGTATCGGTACTACATGCGTCAATTATTATGTATAACTTTAAATGGGGGGTAAATATGAACTGGACGATACAATCCATGGCGTCAATGGATGCCATTACGCTTTATGAGATTATCGCTTTGCGCTTCAAAGTATTCATCATCGAACAGGCTTGCCTTTATGAAGAAATCGACTTTAAGGACATAAACGCCACACACGTATATGGTAAAGACGACACGGGTAAAATCATCGCCTATCTGCGTATACTCGATTCTGGCGTGTCCTTCGAAGAGGTTTCACTAGGACGTGTCGTCGTAAACCCTGAATCACGCAAAAACGGCATCGGAAACGAACTCATGCATGTTGGTCTAAAAGCCGTTCGCGACATATATGGTGAAGTTCCTATAAGAATATCCGCACAAGCCTATCTCGAAGGGTTTTATAACGCGCTTGGTTTTGTTGCACAATCTGTAATTTATTTAGAAGACGACATTCCACATATTGAGATGCTCTTAAACCCTATAAATAAAGAAGTTAAATAATGAGGTGCCACATCGACTGTTTAAAGTTGATGGGCACCTCATTTTTAGGTGATACGGTTATTAATATTGGAATTATGCAATTATGGAATTATTGAATTATGCAAATATACGATGCAATTCACTCAATTACTTGCCGTCGAGTAAATCACCGAGCGTGCCTAACAAACTACCTTCCCCTTTAGAACTACCACCATGTGCTCTGGCACTTGAAAGAATTCTGTCCGCCATTCGTGAGAAAGGCAAGGATTGGAGCCATACTTTTCCCGGACCTCGAAGCGTCGCTAAGAATAGACCTTCGCCACCAAATACAGCACTTTTAATGCCCTTGACCATCTCGATGTTATAGTCCACTGTACCTGTGAGTGCCACAAGACAACCCGTATCGATTTTTAGCACTTCGCCCTGCCCAAGCTCTTTTTCAACGATCGTGCCGCCAGCATGTAAGAAAGCCAAACCATCGCCTTCAAGCTTTTGCATGATAAAACCTTCACCACCAAAGAAGCCTACACCGATTCTCTTTTGGAATGCGATCCCTATAGAGATTCCCATAGCGGAACAAAGATAAGCATCTTTTTGTGCGATGAGACGGCCACCGTACTCCGTCAAATCAACGGGAAATATCTTACCAGGGTAACCCGCAGCAAAAGCCACTTTCTTTCTGTCACTTGAATTGTTTGTAAACTGCGTCATAAACAAACTCTCACCAGTAATCATACGCTTGCCAGCACCCATTAGTTTGCCCATCAGCCCGCCACCTGCTTGTTCCGTACCATCTCCGAAGATGGTTGTCATGTCTACGCCAGCTTCCATATACATCATCGCACCAGCTTCAGCGAGAACGGTTTCTCTAGGATCCAGTTCAATCTCAACAAATTGCATGTCATCGCCAAACAATTGATATTCAATATCGTGTGCTCTCATATAGCCTCCTAATCACTTGAGGAAATTAATTAATTTCCTAACTTATTAAATTGATAATAACATAATCAAATCACGTAAACAACATTGAAGCTGAATGCACCTTTTAAAGTTGAACACACCTCGACAGAACGTCACCAATAGACGCATTGATTTGTATGAGCGCTCTATGATCCTGAGATGTTTTGCTCTTATTGATTAAAACGAGCTTTTTACCTCTATAATAATCCAGTAGCCCTGCTGCTGGATAGACAATCAAAGACGTGCCGCCGACGATCATCAGATCCGCTTGAGCGATGGCGTGAATCGCCCCCTCTATAGTGCGTTCATCCAAATTTTCTTCATAGAGTACGACATCTGGTTTTATCGTACCACCGCAAACATCACATTTAGGGATTGTCTTGCTGAGGATAATCTTATCTAGACCGTAAAATTTTCCACATTGCATGCAATAATTTCTATGAATAGAACCATGAAGTTCAAACACGTTATTCGATCCAGCCATCTGATGTAATCCGTCTATATTTTGTGTGATAACAGCCTTGAGTTTGCCACGTGCCTCTAAAAGCGATAGTGCTTTATGCGCAGCATTTGGTCTCGCCTCTTCATAGATCATTTTTTCTTTATAAAAGGCATAGAAACTCTCGGTGTGCTTCATGAAAAAGCGATGGCTCAAAATCGTCTCTGGTGGGTACGCCTGATTCTCGAGCGTTTGAAAAAGTCCCCCCTGAGATCTAAAATCCGGGATATTGCTCTCAGTGGAAACGCCGGCACCTCCGAAAAAAACGATGTTTTCACTTTCATCTATGAGCAACTTTAGGTGATCGACAAGTAAATGTGGGCTATCTGATTGCATAAGTTGCCTCCTCAAATTTTTATGTCTCATCTGTTAATACCCCATTCCATTTGCAGCATAACACTTTCATTATTTAATGTATTGACGCATATTCAAGAAAAATATGGGTAAAATTAGAATATCATCAAAAGCAGAAGGAGAATAGGCATGGGAGAAAATGACGCGAGATTTACAAAACCATCCCTTGAGGTGTTGAAGGGACAATTGACAGAACTTGAGTTCCAAGTCACTCAACTTGGCGAGACAGAGCATCCTTTCAACAATAAATATTGGAACCATTTCGAAAAGGGGCTTTATGTCGATATTATATCAGGTGAGCCTCTATTTAGCTCAAAAGACAAATTTGAATCCTCTTGTGGTTGGCCGAGCTTTTCAAAGCCAGTTTTTAAAGAGGCGATTCGCTATATTGAAGATAACACCTTTCATATGCAACGTATCGAAGTCAGAAGTCAAGTCAGCAATAGCCATCTAGGACACGTTTTCGATGATGGCCCTGAAGCATCAGGCGGTATGCGCTATTGCATCAACAGTGCCGCTTTAAGATTCATTCCAAATGATCAGTTAGACAAAGAAGGTTACAGTCTATACAAAGTTGACTAAATGAATGACACTAGTAGGTACCAATTTAGATATATGACCCGGAAAAGCCTATAAAAGGGCTTTTTTATTTTTTGTTGACAATAGTGTGTGTCACACAGTATAATGTAATCAAAGGAGTTGATCATATGGCAGAACTTGAAACGCTCGTACAAAATATTCAACAGGAAATGAAACGCGGAACATTGGTACTGGCCGTACTCACTAGAGTTGATGAACCGCAATATGGCTATACACTTATCACTGAGCTAAGTGAACTAGGCATGGCAGTCGAACAAAATACACTCTATCCGCTTATGAGACGGCTTGAAAAGCAAGGACTACTAGAATCCCTTTGGCAAATCGAAGAAAATAGACCGAGGCGATATTATCAAATTAGCGCTCTTGGCCGAGATGTCAGAACTGCACTTATAGCCGAATGGCAAACACTTGAACAGACGATGTCAAAACTATTGGGAGGCACATTATGATTAAAGATTATCTATACACCATAGGAAAATATCTTTCTCCATCACAAAGAGAGGAAGTTTTGAAAGAAATCGAAGCCAATCTCTACGATTACCTTGAAGAGAACTTTGGTAAAAAAGACTATTCAAGCAGCGAAACAGAAGCGGCGATTCGCTCTATGGGCCATCCTAAAGCAGTGGCTCAAGCTTATCAAAATACACCTAGAAGCATAATTGGGCCAGCTTACATCGATACTTATTGGCTCGTCGTAAAAATAGCGTTGATCGGTACGGCTATTGGGCTAACCGTTGGCCATTTGTTGAACCTTACTTCAGCGGAAAATGGCGTTCAAGTCTTCACGCGCTTGTTTACGGACATTTTCTCTTCAGGACTGAGCTCATTTGGAATGATTACTTTGATTTTCGTTTTGGTTCAACATTATAGCCCAGAAACCTCTCAGAAAAAAGAATCCACATGGAAGCTAAGTGAACTTGAAAAAGCGCCAGAGTCTCATCAGAAAGTCAGCCTTTTCGACCTAGTAGTTGAAACTTTTTTCATTTGCTTTGGGCTAGTCGTGATCAATTCAACTGCACCTGTCTTTATGTTCAGTTTAAACGGCACTAAAATTACGCCTCTAGTGAATATGGACGTCTTTGCACCTTATGTCGTCTTGATCACCATCGCACTCGTCGCGTCTCTACTTCTCAACATCTACCTTTTAATCCGTAGACAATGGCAAACTTCAACGCGTATCCTCTCCATAATCCTCGATATATTTGGGGTTGGCATCATCACAAAAATCGCCTTAACACCTGAAATATGGGAACTTAAATCCATTGCAGATGTCCTTGGTAGAGATGCGCGTGTTGAAACTTGGTTTTCTCTCACCGTCAATATCAGTGTTGCCGTTATGGTGATCATCACAGGTTTTAGCATTTTCGGGCATATCAAAGCCATTCTTAAAAAATAAAAAAAGAGTCGTTCGCAGGCAAATAAGCTGCAAACGACTTTTTCGATTTTTGTGATTTAATTTGATATCGGCTGATTTTATGCTTGCTGCAACCTCGCAACAAATTCAAAGCGCTCGTTATTTGGGCCATCAAAAAAGAGAATTTCGCCACTCCCTACCACTCTTGGCGGTGTGTATTTTATACCAAGACCATCAAGTCGCTTCATCTCTTCTTGAAGGGAATCAACTTTAAAGGCGATATGTTCAATAGGACCCACTGTTCTAGGTTCATTTTCAGGTTTCAAAATCAATTCTATGACTGTGCCACCTATTTCTAAAAAAACTAAATGACTCGCGGGATAATGGTACTCTTTGACGACTTTTGCCTGTAAAACCTCTAAATAGAATGTCATGGTTTTTTCCAAATCAAGCACCTTTATACCAATATGTCCAAATTTCATGTTAGCCTCCTCATTGTTTAATCGGTTCATTTTGCAAGTGTCGTTTTGCTGGCGTTTTGCTGGCGTTTTGCTGGCGTTTTACTGTGGATTTATGTCTCTATTATACACCAATTGTCAAGTTTGAGGGGATGTGGATTGTCGGCTAGTTTACATTGCAACCGCCAATAAATTCTGATACTATGAAACTACATTGAATTTTGAATCATAGCTAAAACTTTCATTGGAGGCTAACACATTGAACGCAAAAACACCTTATCAGAAGAAGCCCGAATGGCTTAAAGTCAAAATAGAAAAACCCAGAAACTTAAGCAATGTCAACGCGATTATACAGTCACTAAACCTGAACACCGTCTGTCACGGTGCAAACTGTCCGAACCGATTAGAATGTTTTTCAAAGCGCACCGCAACATTCATGATCCTGGGGGGTGTGTGTTCCCGTCACTGCAGATTTTGCAATATCGAAAGTGGCAAACTCCTGCCTCCTGATATCGGTGAACCCTATCGCGTCGCTGAGGCTGTGAAGCAACTCGACCTCAAACACGCCGTAATCACGTCGGTTACGCGGGACGACTTAGAAGACGGTGGTGCCTTTCTCTTTGCCGAAACCATCAAAGCGATAAAAAACACCTCTCCGGAAACGGTTATCGAAGTCCTCATCCCGGATTTTAAAGGCAACGAAAATGCACTCAAATGCGTTATGGACGCTGGTCCAGATATTATCAACCACAACGTCGAAACAGTGATTAGACTCTACGAATCCGTCAGACCTGAAGCTGATTATGCGCAAAGCCTTGAACTTCTTAAACGCATTAAGGCATATAACCCCAAGATTCTTTCAAAATCTGGCTTTATGCTCGGTCTCGGTGAGCGCGAGGCTGAAATTTTCAAGTTGATCGACGACCTACAAGGTGTATCTGTGGATATCTTGACCATCGGGCAATACTTACCCCCATCTGATCAACACGCCCCACTCGTCGCATACATCCATCCCGATACGTTCACCGCTTATGGAAAATATGCGCAGAACGTCGGCATTGGCAGTGTAGCTTCCTCGCCGCTTGTTAGAAGCTCCTACAATGCGCATGAAGTGAGCGGTATGAGTGGTGTGAGTGGTGGTGTCAAGCAATTTGACTCAGTCGAACAAGGATGAGTTGCAGGGTCAGTCGCAGGATGAGTTGCGGGGTCAAGCTATTTGACTCAGTCGAACGAGTAACGAATCTCGGTGCAACGAACACATAAACAAGCACAAAATAAAAAGTCTGTACAAGCACTCAATTGAGGCTCGTACAGACTTTTTTGCGTTTTATTGTTGTTAGCGATGAGTCGATTAGCCTGTGAACCGCCCCGTAAATGTTAGACAAAAAAACTAAAATTTGCGGGGTGTTTTTTATGATGAAATTTAGTTACGAAGAAAGACTTGAAGCTGTATTAAATATCAAAGAGAAACATATGTCTATTAAAGCAGCAGCAACAAAGTTAGGTTGCAACTATGAACATTTAAGACGATGGTTAAAACGTTATGAGCAGTTTGGAATTGCAGGATTGATCTTGGAATCAAGAACTTATTCTGGAGAATTTAAACAGCATGTCGTAGAATATATGCATGAGAACCATTTATCAGCCTTTAAAACAGCCGTATTGTTTGGTTTGCCAAGCGATGGACCTCTTGGTAAGTGGAATAAATTATATATTGAGGAGGGGCCACAAGCTTTGTATAAGAATGCCCGTGGTCAACTAAACCCTATGCCATCTGATAAGCCTAAAAAAGAAAAAGTGAATAAGAAATCAGAAATAAGTAAAGAAACTGAACATGATTTAATCGCTGAAAATGAAAGACTTCGCATGGAGAATGCCTACTTAAAAAAATTGAACGCCTTAGTTCAGGAAAGAATTGCCCGCGAGAATGGGAAAAAGTAATTGCCATCAGCGAATTAAGGCTTGAGTTTGAGTTTGCGGCATTGTTAGAAATTGCAGTACTTCCAAGGAGTACGTACTATTATCATTTAAAGCAGATGAAGAAACCAGATAAATATAAAGATATAAAAGAAGCTATTCAGACGATTTATCACAAACACAAGGGTCGATATGGCCACCGAAGAATTCATAAGGAACTCAAAGGTCTTGGTTATACACTTGATGTTAAAACCGTTTTAAAACTTATGAATGCCTGTAATATCAAGTGTCAGGTAAGAATAAGGAAGTATCGTTCGTATCGGGGTAATGTAGGATCAATTGCTCCAAATATACTTGAGCGCAACTTTAAAGCTGACAAACCAAATCAAAAGTGGGTCACAGATGTCACTGAATTTACTCTGTTTGGTACCAAGTTGTTCCTCTCACCTATACTGGATTTGTTCAATGGTGAGATTATTAGTTACAACATCTCCGATAGGCCAACCTTTGATCAAACGTTGGACATGCTAGACAAAGCCTTTAAGAAAATACCAAAAGACACAGAACTTATACTACACTCTGATCAAGGCTGGCAGTATAGAATGAAAAGATATCATGATCGACTTAAGAATAAAGGAATCATCCAGAGTATGTCACGCAAAGGCAATTGTTATGATAACGCTGTTATTGAGAACTTCTTTGGATTACTAAAATCAGAGCTATTGCATCTTCAAAGGTTTGAATCAGTAGATCATTTTCATAAAGAGTTAGTTAGCTACCTTGAATATTACAACAACGACAGAATCAAATTAAAACTGAGAGGACTGAGTCCGGTTAATTACCGGAAACAGTTTCTCAAAGTTGCATAAAAAAGTGTCTAACATTAACGGGTCAGTTCACTGACACCACCACTCACTGAATCGTAATCGTCCTGCTTGCGCTATCGTACGCGACTTTTAGGCCAATACTCTGCCCCACAAACTTAAGTGGCACCATCGTTCTGCCAGCTATGACGGAGGCTGGTACGTCAAGAACCACTTGATTGCCGTTGACCGTCACTTTGTCGCTGCCTATCGTAAGTGCGATAGTGTTGACTGAGTCTTTTGCTAGAATCGTTTTCGTAGCAGAATCATACGTCACGGTCATGCCAAACGTTTCAAAGATTTTTTTCATGGGTACCAATGTTCTCCCGCCCACGACAACAGGTGGTTGATCAAAGCTTACCTGACTATTTTTATAGAGCACTTTAATCGCAGGTTGCGTCAAAGTCACAGCATAGTCTTCCACTGCGGCAATCTTGCCATCAGCTAGATACGCTTTTACTGTGATCGTAGCTGAGCTGCCACCCACTTTTGTAAAATCATAGGTAAACTCAAACGGAATTTTTGTGGATGTACTCACGAGTGCATTGTTCACATAATACTCAACCTTGCTGATGACAGGTTCATAGGACTTCACATATGATGCTAAAGTGACTTTGCCTTTGTTGAGGGTCGCAGAAATCTTTTCGTATTTATATGAGGCGCTCTGATCCATTTTGGAAAGATAAAAGTCGCTTTTGATGATTTCGTTGTAGGCTAATTTAACTCTCGTGTTGTCTGAAAGCACATAACTTTCACGTGCGCCTGCTACGCCTTTGGCATCGTAGTAATACATCGCTTTAATCTCCGGATACACCAAAGGGATATAGGCATAAAAGCGCTTGATATTGTTGATGGCCCAATCGGTGTAATCGATCTTTGGCTCTGTCGTTGAGAAGTTTGATACAGCACCTTCAACGATCATGATCGGCTTTCTCTTTCCATAATCGGAGACGATATGGCTAAGGAGGTCGATTGGGTTGCTCTTGAGTTTTGTTTCTTTATTTTCTGCCGTGTACCCGAGCGTTGTATAACAGCTCACGCCAACCCAATCCACATAGGCATCGCCTGGGTAGTACTCAGCCATATTGTCCCATGGATGGAAGTTTGGCGCCCATACCATCGCCACATTTGGCGCATCTTGTTCCATGATATCGTGAACCAGTTTGAATTTTTCGATATACTTCTTAGGTTGCATGCCCCACGGTGTCCAGTCGCCGTTCATTTCGCCGCCAAAGCGTAGGAATATAGGGATACCAGAAGCTTTGGCATCTTTTGCAAACTGGCGGATATAAACACCATCCACTACTTTATCGAGATCGAGTGGTTGCATGTGTATTTGCAATGAACCACCAATCGCTTTCATATTTTCAGCCTGTTTTGTGGCAAATGGCGTATCACCAAAGTTGTTATAGTAAAGAAGCGATGCGTGTTGCTTGCCGTAGACGGATTCTATTTTTGCTGGATCTACACCAAAACCCGTAAACAGCGCTTTGTTACCTTCCCCATACACGCCGATAAACAAGCCGCTTGCTGGTTCATGCTTTGCGAGAGGACGGCTAAGTGGTGCCACTGTCGCCATATCTTTTTTGACATACAGTATCAGTTCCGATTTGATGTCGTCGAGTTTTTTCTTCACAGACACAAAAGCCCAGTTGTGTACCGTTGAGCCGCTGAGAGCACTAAAATTTAGGTAAGAATTATAGGCTTTTTCATAGTAGTAAGTCGCTTTTTTTGAATCAAATACCTTTGGATCGATCTCACCCGCATAGTAGTCGCCCGCTTTTTTAGCGATGTGACCACCATTTTCATAGGCATAAAGGGTCGTATAACCACCATAGAGTTTTACGAGTTCTTCCCAGTAATAGACCGCTTTGGCATAATCCTTTTGATCCGCATATTGAATGGATTTTTCGAGTAATGGCCAATCGTTTATTTTTGCTTCAATTGCATAGCTCGCAGGTGATGTGAATGGCACCGATGTCAAGAGTATCAGCGCAATAAGACATACGGATAGCCATTTGATGGATAGCCGTGTCTGTTTCTTATGGATATGTAATTTGTCGTGGTGATGCCTATCTTGGTGTGTATTTTGATGTGTATTTTGATTCGTCATGATTCCCCCTTAAATTATCTTCGCATCCGCGATTATTCAATGCCCTTATTATACATTGTTTATCGTCCATATTGGCAAAAAAAATGAGCCCACTTGGAGGATTCCCAAGAAGCTCATTCTTTTTTAACCGAGAAACTGTGACAAATACCGCTTGCTCAAACGCAGACTGCGCAGCACGGCTTCCGCGCTGCCTTCAAAAGCGCGATCCTCTATCTCTACGCAGGCAAACCCTTCATAGCCAATATCGGTAAGTGCACTGGTGAATTTAGACCAATCGACATCGCCAAGACCGGGCAACTTTGGCGCCATGAACTCTAGGGGGTACGCCATGATGCCCACGTCGTCTAGCTTCTCCTTATAAACCTTTATGTCTTTAAAGTGAATGTGAAACAATTTATCTTTAAACGCATAAATTGGCTTGATATAATCCATCATCTGCCACACGAGGTGGCTTGGATCGTAATTAAGTCCGAAATAATCGCTGGGTATCCTCCGGAACATTTCACGCCATATCTTTGGCGTCGTCGCCAGATTTTGTCCACCCGGCCATTGATCGACGCCAAACAACATTGGACAATTCTCAATGGCGACCTTCACGTTAAGAGATTCTGCGAAGGCGATGAGCGGCTTCCAAACCATTTCAAAAATGATTAAATTCTCTTCTATCGTCTTTGTCTGATCCCGACCGATAAACGTCGTCACTAGGCCAACGCCCAGCTTGTCCGCCGCGACCATCACCTTTTTGAGATGCTCAATGGTGGCAGCGCGCTTGACGAGGTCGCCGTCCATGGCATTGGGGTAATAGGCCAGTGCCGATATTGAAACGCCTTTTTTTAAGCAATAATTCTGAATCGTAGCGATATTAGTATCATCGAGATTTGAAACATCTATGTGGCTAACGCCTGCATAGCGCCTTTCGGCTTCACCTCTAGGCCAACAAGCTAACTCAATACACTCATAGCCCATGGCTGCAGCTGTATCGATCACGGCCTCAAACCCATCGTCTTCTAAAATGGCACTCACAAAACCAAGTTTCATCATGCCCCTCCTTTTTTTAAGCCACTTCCATTTGTATGCTCAATCTCTACCGAACAGTTCCGAGCGGCACTTTCAACGCTGGCAAATATGACGCGCATGGACGCCAAGGCCTCTTCACCACTCAAGTTTTCATACCAGGCTTCAATTTTACCTTTCTCAGCTTCATCCGCCAATATTGCATCGACGAATAAATCGATGACACCTGTATTGGTTTGGTTTTCATTTGTCTGAATTTTGTCGATCTCATATAGGATTTTTTCATGGCTCAGATTTTCCACGATGATAGTGTACTGCGGATCGGTATAGATTTTCATAACGCCCTTTGTACCATATAGAATAGTAGAATTGTCTTCCTCGCCATAGCACGTCCAACTGACGTTCATGGTGCCGATCGCGCCATTTTCCAGTTGATAGATACAGATGGCGTTGTCGTCGACGCCGATGAGTGCACCGTCTGGTCCCCGCTTGTCGACAGTGCCGACAAACGCTGTTGTCTTGATGATTCTTTGACCCGTCAGGAAGTGGATTAGATCCGTTTTATGGATGCCGAGATCGGCCATCACGCCAAGACCCGCAGCCGTTTTATCGAAGAACCAAGTAAAAGCACCTGGATTGATGCTCCAGTTTTCTGGACCACTGTGTGCAAAATTGGTCTTGAACGATACAATATCACCGATTAAACCTTCTTCGATGAGTTCCTTTGCTTTGATATGTGCCTTTGCAAGCCGTTGGTTGTGACCGATAATCAGCTTCTTCGCAACTTCCTCTGACATGGCCACCATCGCTTCACAGCTTTCCAGTGTGATCGCCATCGGTTTTTCGCAAAGGACGTGCTTTTTCTCACGAAGGGCATTCAACGTGATCTCGGCATGTGCGACGTTGGCTGCACACACACTGACCGCATCCACTGCGTCCTCGCCCGTCTCGGTGAGGATCGCCTCATAGGACGTATAGACTTTGCCGCCATACTGGTCGGCGAGCGCTTGAGCGCGCTGGGTATTTCTGTCATAGTACGCGACTATCTTCACATTTGGGTTGTTTGCGTATTCGGGGATGTGCCTAACCTGTGCGATTTTGCCACATCCGATGATGCCAATTTTTATCATGAGCTTGCCTCCATTCTGCTACTGCGCTTGCGACTTTGTGCAAGAACAGCGATGATAATGGTTACCCCTCGTACAAAGCCATTGAGGAAAGGTGGTACATTGGCCATAACAAGGACTGTGCTGATGATTCTGAGCATCAATATGCCTAGAAATGTACCAATAATCTTACCCTTGCCGCCACTCATTGATGTGCCGCCGATAGCAACGGCTGCGATGGCATCCAGTTCATAGCTGTCTCCTGCACTGGCCGCCTGTATGGATGTTAAACGGCTTGCGAGCAGGAACGCCGCCAAGCCATAGAGAAGACCCGCATAGGCGTAAATGGTAATCTTGACTTTGTCGACGTTGATGCCCGTGAGACGCGAGGCGTGTTCATTGGAACCAATCGAATAGACATACCTGCCAAATTTCGTCTTCGTCATGATAAAGCCTGTGATTAATGTGATGATGATAAAGAAAATCATCAAATTTGGGACGCCAAACAGTTTACCGGATGCTATCATGCGATAGGCGTCGTACATGGATTTGTCGACAGTGAACGGACCACCCTGCCCAATCTGATTGATGATCGATCGGTATGCCGACATGGTTGCCAGTGTGACTATAAAGGGCGCAATGTTGCCCTTCGTGATCAAGATGCCGTTGACGAGGCCGAGTACCACGCCAAACGTCAGACAAAAGATGAGGGACACCATGATGCTCTGTGTTGAATTTAAGATGGAAACGCTGAGTCCCGAGATAATGGCGACTGCAGAACCCGTTGATAAATCAATCATGCCAGCCGATATGATGAGGCTCATGCCCATAGCGCAGATGCCGACGATAGAACCTTGAACAAAGAGGTTTGTCAAATTTTTATAGGATAAAAATGACGGGTTGACCAGAACCGCTATGAGAAGTAAAAATATAAAGCTAATCCAATGGCTATAATTTGAGGTCGCTTTATGCCACAGCGTCTTTGCATCACTTCCTGCGAAATTAAACTTTTTCATCTAGACCTCCTAGTTTAGCGCCAGTCGATAGTAGCATGACGTTTGCTTCTGTCATTTGAGCCCGTGATAGCTTCCCGTTGATTTCACCCTTATACATGACGAAGCACTGATCGGCAATATGATGAATTTCTGGAAATTCTGTACTAAACACGAGGATACTCTTGCCTTGCTTTGATAGTTCGATAATCAGTTTATAAATCTCGTACTTTGCACCGACATCGATGCCTTGTGTCGGGTTTTCCATAATAAAGATTTCAGATTCTGTGGCAAGCCATCTGCCTATGATGACCTTTTGCTGATTGCCTCCAGATAAAGCTGTGATCGGGTCGCTTTCACTCCCAATTCGTATATTCATTTTGCCTAAGTTTATGGCAAATCTATTTTTTTCCTCATTTTTGTCGATCAATAATTTGCTATGCTTGATGGTAAAATAGGCGATGGAATGGTTGTCGCAGATATTCAAATGTGGCAAGATCCCACGTTCCTTCCTGTTTCTTGGCACCATGGCCACGCCGTGTTTCATGACAGCTTTGATATGGTGATTCCAAAGCGTCTCACCCTTGATCTTTATCTCGCCACTTGTTTTGTCCGTTACACCGAAAAGTGCCGACGCGAGCTCTGATGTGCCTGCGCCTTGAAGCCCTGTAAATGCGATAATTTCACCTTTGCGAAGTGTAAATGACACATTCTTGAACGAGTGACCTGAAAGGTTAACGACCTCCATAAAGACTTCGGGTTTGATGATATCTGCATTCTCTTCCTTCAAATTGGCGTGTGCAAAGGTATGGCCGATAAGCAGCTCCGTGGCACGGGTTTCGTCGATGTCTCTAAAAAATCCAGTTTCAATGAAAATACCGTCTCTCAAAACGGTATATTTGTCGCAGATGGTAAAGAGTTCAGGCATTTTGTGCGAAATGTAGATAAAACTGACACCCTGACCCTTAAGTTCTTTCATAATAGCGAATAAATTGTCTATTTCTCTGTTATTTAGTGACGTGGTGGGCTCGTCCATAATAATGAGCTCCGATTTGAATAGAAGTGCTTTGCCGATTTCTACGATCTGCTTCTGTGCCGTCTCTAGCTCGCCGACCAACGTTTTCGCATCGATATTGACTTTCATGCGCGTCAGAACTTCGGCTGCTTGTCTTATTTCTTCTTTTTTATCAATCACGCCTCTTTTTAATAATTCTTCACCTAGGAACATATTTTCATAAACCAGCAAATCGTTACATAAATTGAGTTCTTGATGGATGAACCTGATCTTCATCTCCTTTGATTTTTTTGGTGTCATACCAACCACTTCATGGCCATCGATGACAATCTTGCCAGAAGTTGGTGGAAAGGTTCCCGAGAGCACATTCATGAGCGTTGTTTTGCCGGCACCATTTTCACCAAGCAATCCGTGAATTTCTCCGGCACCCACGGTCAAGTCGACGTCGCTAAGCGCTTTCACCGCTCCGAAATCCTTCACTATGTTCTTCATCTCCAGTAGCATGGCTTGACCTCCTGATAAAAACTATCATCCAGGCATGGGATAAGCCTGAATGATAGTCGTGAACCTTTTATTGTAGTGGCAATTTCTACGTTCAGGAAATTGCATAGTTAAAGCTTTGCTATCATTTAAACTAGATAATCATTAATTTGATACACATTATTGTTTCCCTATTTCCAACATTACTTACCCAAGCTATAACGAATTTTGAAGATGTCCGATTCCATGTACTCTTTGTAATTCGTCATGTCAACCATAGAGGTTGGAACGAGGTAATCCGCTTCTAGCGTTTCGCCTTGGAGCACTTTGAGGCCGAGGTCGACTGCGTCTCTGACCATAGATGGCGAGAATGTGTATGTCATAAAGTCGATGCCTTCAAGACCGGAATCTTCGATGATGTCCATGAATCCTGAGCTTGCAGCTACGCCGCTGATGAGCTTAATGTTGATTTTAGCGTCGCCGTCGTAGTTCTTGAGCGCTTCCACGATGCCGAATACGATTTCGTCGTCATGTGTGAAGATTGCTTGGATGGATTCGATTTCTTCTTTAGTTTTTGTATTTAAATAGCTTTCCATTTGTTCCATAGCTGTTTGTTGGCTCCAGTTGGTCTCAAATGTTTGAACGATATTGAAATTAGGATTAGCTGTTTTCTTGAAGCCGTTTGTACGTTGTAACGGCACGGATGATGAGTCGCCTTCAAACAATAGGAGATTCACTTTGCCTGCAGCGAGTTCAGTGGCAAATTTTTCGTTGAAGTATTCGCCTGCGCCTTCGCCGATGGCGTCATTGTCGCCCATCAGTGTTGCAGTTGGCATAAAATCAGAGATCATACGGTCGTAGATAATGAGTGGCACGCCTGCATCTTGGATGGTTTGAGCAGCACTTTTGAGCTCATCGCCGTTGACTGGCCATAAGACAAATACGTCTGGATTCATCGCCAAGATTGTGTCGATGGCGTTGCTTTGTTCGCCTGACTCTGCAGCTGTCATAAATTTGTAGTCAAAGCCATACTCTGCTGAAAGTGCTTTTACTTGTGCTTCGCAGTGCTGGATTGACTCAGCTGTAAAACCATGGTCCGCGCTTGGTGTAACGACGCCCATCAATTTGCCTTTTAGCGGCAAATCTGTTGCGACTGGAGCAGCTGTTGTTGCTTGTTCAGCTTCTGTTGTACCTTCTGTTGTCGATGTTGTTGTGTCGCCACATGCTACAAGCGTGAGCATCAACATCATAATCATAATGATTGATAACAACTTTTTCATATACATCCTCCTCGTTTTCGTTAAATAGATACACCTATTATTCTAGGCTTTAATAAAAGCCGTTGAATCACGTAAAATGAGTTTGTGTGCCAAAAATGCACTGCCGCCCGTAGCACCTTTCTTAATCATTTTAATGAGCAACTCCGCGCTGCTTTTTCCGAGCGAATAGCCCGGTTGAGAGACTGTCGTGAGCATCGGATTGAACATGCTAGCATACTCGACGTCGTCGAACCCTACGATGGACACGTCCTGAGGTACTTTAAGACCCATCTCTTCAGCGGCTCTTATGGCACCAAGCGCCAAGACGTCTGAAATGCAAAAGATCGCAGTCGGTTGATCGTCATGTGCCAGAAGCTCTCTGGCTGCACGAATGCCGCTTTTGAAGTTATAATCGTCGTCGGCATATGCAATCTTATATGGATCGACCTTAATTCCCGCTTCCACAAGCGCTGATTCATAACCACGAAGCCTTTCTTCGCTGCTGATATAATGATTTTGCGTCCCAACAAAGCCAATATTTTTATGGCCTGTGCTAAGCAAATATTGCATGACTTGCTTGGCAGCACCGTAGTTGTCGATAGATATATGTGGCACGCTCTCGTCCTGGCAGTATTCACAGCATTGAACGATATGAAATAATTTTGCTAACTGTGGGATTTCGGTATTTTGCTTGTCCATATAGAGGAAAATCGCCCCATCTGCATGGCCATTTTGAAGCAGCTCCTTAAACTCGGACTCCCTTGCTTTGTCGTTGTTTGTGATGCAAAGCGTCGTGCCATAGCCCAGCTTGCGCGCCGTTTCCTCTATCCCAGTTACAATAGATGCATAGTATGGGTTTCTGATATTCGGCACAAACACTAAAATTGTGTGACTTGCTTGTTGTCTCAATCTACGCCCCCAAACGTTGGGCTGGTAATTGAATTTTGCGATGGCTGCTTGTACGCGCGCCGTCGTTTCTTGCGAAACGGTTGCCGTCCCATTGATCACACGACTGACGGTTGCGACAGATATACCTGCTTCTTTTGCAATGTCGGAAATATTGCTCATCAAACCCTCCAAAATAGTAAATGTAATCGATTACATTTCAAATAAAAAAATTTTGCACACCCTTGTCCAAGGTATGCATTGTAATTAAAGCACCACATGTTAATTTATTGTAAAACAAATTGTACACATATTAATAATATGTAATGGATTACAAGGTCAGTATATGCCTAATAAATTGTTAAGTCAATATGAATTGAACTATCATGCCAAACTTATTTGTCAACATTTGCTTTATTGTGCTGAATGGGAGTAATCGTTGGGATGGGTGTTATCGGTAGGATAGGCGTGATGCGTATCGCGCGTCTTATTAGCCAAAATAGTGCCAGGCATAGTATCACCGCATAAGTCAGAGGCCCTCTGACGAAATTCGAAGCACCCGATGCATATGGAAAATCTCTGAAAGCAAACGAAACCCATCTTCCGATTGTCAAAAGGATGATAAATAAAAGTGTTGGCGTGCCAGTTATTATGAGTCTTTTATGATCGATTAAATCATTACGTTTTTCATTGAATTTTTTATTATTATTTTCAATAGATTTTAGTAGTTGATAGGCGACAAAAGCTGCAAGCAGTGCAAAAATCACCTCATAAAGTTGTGTGGGGTGTCTCGGTACATCCACTGTGCCTGAGATCATCCTGATAAATGGACTGTTTCCAAATGCTTTTGTGACCGGAGACTGCTCTGCGCGATCGAAGACGACGCCCCACGGTAAATGTGTCTGAATACCATAGCAGCATCCATTGAAAAAACATCCCATTTTTGAGAGAGCAATCGCAATGCCGAGTGCGGGTACGATATGATCAGTAATCTTCATAAAAGGCAATCGGTAGTACTTTGCAAGCAAAAAAAAGCTCCCAAGACTAAGCACCAATCCCCCATACAGGGAAAAATTCACGAGTTTCCACTCAAACAATTTGCCAGGGTCTTCCAGTATTTTTTGTGGATACAAAATACCATAAAGCAGCCTCGCTCCGATAAAGAATAAGAGGATGGAAATGCCCGCGATGAAGAGGATCTTCCCTGCGGAGAGACCCTCTTTTTTAAGCACTAAAGCAGCTGATATAAATAGTACGAGTGCTGCTATGAGATTCATTGATATATAAGCGTTGAGTTCTATCATATCATTATCCTGTTAAATTCATTTATCTAACTCTATTCGTTTATCTTTCTCTATTCGTTTTCCTAACTATTAATCAATTTTCTAACTTTACTCATTTACCAAGCTTCCACGTTCCTGAGAAAAGTGTTTCAGTCGCCGCATAATCACTATATTGCACTTCAGTCGTCGTTGCTGCGAATGTACCTTCAAGCTTGAATTCACCGACAACACTGCCTTTAAATACTGTTTTCATCGTGTAACCGTCTTCCACTAACGTATTTGTTAGTGTTAGTTTTCCATCTTTATATTCAACAGTATAAGGATCATCCTTTGCTTCTTCACATTCCATATCTGGAAATGCCTTCGCATAATCTATTTTTAGTGTCGACGTCAATGTTTTTTTATCTTCACTTAACTTGACGATCCAAGTGAGAGGCACTTCTTTACCAATCGTGCTCTTACCTTGTTCAACGGCCTCTCTGATTTGCTGTTGTATTTCGGCTTCCGCAATATCGAATTCTTCACAAGCTTCGCCTTCGGCGTCTTTGATTTCCGGAACGGATTCTGGATTGGCTAATGCTTTTTCAGCAGAATCTAAGATTGGTGCATCCGTAATAATCAAAGTACCCACATAAGTCCCTGGTTCTAGTTCCCATTCTTTTACATAACCCATCTCTTTTAGCTTTTTCTGGTACTCTTCCTCACCAAATACGTAGCGCGTACTGATGAGCTGGGCAAGATCAGAGACTTTCATTTCGCCCTCTTTTAAGATGCCGATATAGTCAAGCCCCCGCGTCTGATCATGTAAATCACCATCTTTGTAAACGAGATCAAAGCGACCGGTTTCTTGTTGGATTCTCTTGATTTGGTTGTACATCCTCTCTAGGATTTGCTCTATACTAGAATCCTCCGGATACCAAGACTTGCCCTTATCGAGGAGCCCCCATTTACTCAGCTGATCTAACACTTCACGTTGATTTTCCTCTTGTTTGGCGATATCAGCCTCTTGAACGATGCGTTTCTCAAATTGTACTTTCAGCGTGTCTTTTGCGCGTTTGATGGCCAATGCCTTTTGGTCCTCACTCAGATTAGATACCTCTTCGCCAATGGCATTTGCATAGCGCTTCACTGCATCCATCTCGATTTGTCTTGCAAGTCCGCGCATCTGATCATAAACGGCTTCGAAATCGCCAGGATCGTTGTCATACCCGAAGAGAATGTAATCATTTGAACCTTCTTTATACGCCTTGAACGCCTCTTCAATACCGTTGTTTTTCCAGTTATTGATTTTAATATCGATGACTTCAACAGCTACTTTACCGACTTTGTAAACGGGCGAAAGCTCTGATATCGCTTCAGCGAGCTTCATTCCGGCACCGCTGTAGTCCCCTTCCCACAGATATCCAGCCGCTTCAGCAGCGGTTCCTGTTTGTCCAAAAAGTTCGCTGAGACTATCTGCTTCATAAGCTTCGGCAAATGTCTTACCAATCATTGTGGCCACATTGGCTGTATAGGATTTAAAATCTTTATTCATCAGATCCGTTGCAAGCTTTCCATATTCCAAATTGCCGTACTTCATCTCTTTCATCACAGCCTTAGCAATCGCTTCGATCTCCGATTTGTTTGTCGCATTGAATTGATTGACTAAGATGCTTTCAATCGTATCGCGGGTCAACGACTGAATGTCGCCCTCAAGCTGTGACTCTCCCCAAACTTGCAGCGCCTTTCCCTTGATGAACTGCTCTTTCCTCTCAGCCTCAGTAAGCTCTGCAGTCCCCCACAAAGGATTGTTATAAATTTGAAACGTTACCGTACTCGCTACTGGGTCAACTTCATAAGGCGTGGTATACGTCCATCCCGTCGCCTCACTGTAGTGAACCGCTTTTATTCCCTCATACTCTTTTAAATCTTCAAAAATCGCCTTATCTACTGCCATTTTTATCAAAATGGGTTCATCGGACCGCCGTTGATCACCTGATATTGAAATATCAAACGGTATCGTGCTGAGTGTCATTACTGAATCACTCACTTTTTGCGAGTTAGCACTTTTGCTTATTTTTAGGACAACACCATCCGCCAATGCCCCTTTTGGTACGACGACTTCAATACCATCCTTTTCAACGGTACCGATTCGAGTCTCTTCAGCATAGGCACTGACTTCGCCAATCGGTTCTTCCGCTTTAACGCCATTTGCCGTTCCGTTTCCTGATTTCCCACAACCTACCAATATTAACAGGCCTAGCACGATCAAAAAACAAAGTTTTAATTCGTATCCCCAAATTTTTCTATCCTTATCAATCAATTTTTCACCTCCAAACAATTCACTTTCACCTCAAACAATTCAAGTTGAAAATCAAAAAAATGCAGATAATCCCCTAATTGTAGTGTAGTCAAATAGTCGCGACTTTTCTAGTTGCGTGCTTCAATTGTCAATGACATTTGAAAACTGCTGAGTCGTTGTGTCTGCTGAGTCGTTGTGTCAAGCTTTTCGACTCATTATTATCAATACAAAAAGATCTATTAAAGTATAAAAGCCTCATTTGATTGAGGCGTTTTTTATGAGTCGAAAAGCTTGACCCCCTAACTCATTTAGTTACATTTCACAATATTAAGAATAATACAAATATTACTTCCTACATTTATGATATAATTTACGAACTGTATTGCATATATCGGGAGGTAAAAATGAAATCAAGTATTGCCGTGAAATTATTAGGATTATTTGCTGTATTATTATTAGTCGTCACGTCAGGTCTTGTATATCTGACGGTTCAAACCGCCACAAATTATAATCAAGACTCTGAGTTAGAACTCATGGATTCAGTGAAGCTCCTGGAAAACATGATGGATTCCAAAATAAGAGATGCCAGTGCACTAGCAGAAATCTATCAAAAGGATAACTTGCTTTTAAATGGTATCCTTACTGAGAATATTAACTTGCTCGGCATTTTTGCTAATCCGGTTTTTGAGCGCTATCAAGCATCTTCAGGACTCTCAATTTTAGAGATCGGAGATGCAAATGGCATCGTTCTATATCGCGCGCATAATCCTGAAAAATCGGGCGATGACAAATCATCTAATTCATCAATCGCAGCTGCACTCGCGGGAAGTCCTGTCGCCGGTGTAGAAAATGGCACTTCAGGTATTGCTATTCGAGCTTTCATTCCTATTAAGTCATCAGACACTGTAGTAGGTACCCTTCAAACGGGATTTGGTAATGAATTTTTCTTAGGTTTCAAAAACATGACACAATCAAATGTTCAAATTTTCACAGCAGCCGGGCTAACTTACAGCACTTCAGAAGCCGATCAAGCCAATATTGCTAAACCACTCGACTCATTTGGAAAAGATGTTAAAACCGATATCGGAAAAACACTCATGGGCAAAAGTTTTGTTACAAAGACGAAAGAATTCCTCTACTACACTTCTCCGATCTATAATCCAGCAAAAAATCAAGTGATTGGCGTCTTTAGAATCAGTTATGATCTTGCAGCAATGAATGCACGCATCTTGAATATGATACTCGTCAATGGCGCACTTCTTTTAATCATAATAGCCTTTACACTGTTTGTAGTCTTCTATTTCTTAAAGCATTTCGTTGGGCCGGTTAAATACCTTGCAAATGAAATCCAGCTCATCTCAGCGTATGACTTGTCAAGCACTGGACTTCATTCAAATCAGAAACTCTTAAAGAAAAAAGATGAAATTGGTCAAATCGCAACCGCCACATTAAGAATGCATGAAAATCTCGTTCAACTTATCGCTGGAATTGCAGAAGATGCTCAGCACCTTTCTTCTTCTTCTGAAGAAATGACAGCTACAAGTGAACAGTCAGCATTATCTGCTGAAGAGGTCTCTAAAACGATTCAAGAAATCGCAGACGGTGCCACGGATCAAGCGGCACAAACTTCAGAAGGTGCACATGAGATTGATACACTTGGGCAATTGATCAATGCAGAGAAAGCGATGATTGGTCAGCTCAAATCTTCTTCAGATGACGTAGATACACTTAAAGATGAAGGTTTTGTCGTCCTTGAAGCCCTTCAGAAAACAACAGAAAACAACAACAAGGCCTCAAATGATGTCGCTCGAATCATCATGCAAACTAGCGAAAGTGTTAGTAGTATTGAAGTAGCGAGCACCATGATCAAATCTATTGCCGATCAAACCAATCTCCTAGCTCTCAATGCCTCGATAGAAGCTGCTAGAGCGGGTGAAGCAGGTAGAGGGTTTGCCGTAGTTGCTGACGAAATTCGTAAATTGGCAGAGCAATCTAACCGATTTGCCGATGAAATCTCACTTATTATCGTTGAACTCACTGATAAGACTACTGTCGCCGTCAAAACCATGGATGCATCAAAAGCCATCAATAAACTACAACTCGATAGCTTAGCCCAAACACAAGATAAATTTAAGGGCATCGCAGAAGCTATTGAGCACGTTAAAACCATCATAGAATCACTTAATCAATCAAGCGATCAAATGCTTCACAAAAAAGGACAAATTATAAATATCGTCGAACAACTTTCTGCCATCTCAGAAGAGAACGCAGCAAGCACGCAGGAAGCGACTGCTGCGGTTGTTGAACAGACTATGGCAATGGAACAAATTTCTAGAGCCAGTGAGGCTCTCGCAAAGCTTGCAGAAGAGATGCAGCAGAGCATCAACCGTTTTAAATTATAGAGTTAAAGTTTTATAGTGTTATAAAGTTATAAAGTTATAAAGTTATAAAAGCGTTGCAATTTTAAAAGCGAAAGGGACTGTCAATTAATTTTTTGACAGTCCCTTTTATGTTATAACTTATAACTTACATCTTTATCTGTTCAATCTTATAATAAAAAACGCCTTGAGGTGTATGTACCTCGATGCGTTCATTTTTTCGCTTTAGTAGCATTGCGCGTCCAACTTTTGATAAATATGACGCCAAAACGATATCCTCAGTAGGCGATTCATCGTTTGGCGAGACAATCTTGAAGGCCATACGTTCTCCTTCAGTCTCGTCCATCACTGTAACAACTGATGATATCGTAACAAACGGCATATCCTCTGAATTGACAGTCATCTCACCAGAGACATCTCTGATTTTACTCAGATATCCGTCTACAAACGCCTCATATTCCTTCTGTTCTTGATAATCAAATCCAAATAGTTTCTCACTCACTTCTAGTTTATCCTGCTCGACCCACGCCATATGGCGCTCAAGCAAATTTCCACCAGACATACTCAGCCTCCTCAATTCGTTTTGTTCAGAAATTAATACATTAAATGGAAGTTCCACTAAAATGCAACAAGACACCCCGCAGTAGTCTGCGGAATGCCTCTATTAACGATACCACGGTTTTGAGAATAAGTCAAATGAGTGGTTGAGTGATGAGTAGTGAGTGGTAGTGTCAAGCAAATTGACTCACTAGGTGAGTCGATTTGCTTGACACTACCACTCACGCCCTTCCGATTTCGCTCTTTGAATTATATTTCTACCAATTCCAGTCAATCTTGATATTTGGGTTATAGACAATTTAAGCTTTTTTATTTCGAGAATAAGTTCGTTTCTGCTTTTTACATCCATCTTTTGCAGATCTTTAATAAACTCAATTTTATGGCCAAAATTACTTTTTAATATTTCAGCCGCTTCTTGATCTGTAAGTCTGTGACTGTCGTGTTCATATGCACATTCACTACTTACTTCAGTGTGAAACGAAAAAAATTTAGATAATTTATTAAACTTTGCTTTACAATCATGTTTCTCAACTGACTCAGATGACTCAAAAGTTTCAGCTACAACATTTGGATTACACAGATATGTGACCTTATCTGTGTAATTTGTCATCGCATATTCCTTAAATTCTTTCATACTTGACCATGGGTATTTATGCACATTCTGATTGCTAATAAGTGCAGCGTGAACAGGATTTTGATGAATATATCTGACAGTATTTCTATATTGTTGTGTCGTCAAAATTGGGATGCTTCCAAATCTAATCTCAAAAAGATGACCAGTTCTACAGTATTTCATATTATAAAAATGAGCATATGGCGCATTGATACTTTGCCCTATTTTGGACAAGTCCTCAAAAGGAATTCTTACCAACATATGGATGTGATTGGACATTAAACAATAAGCATGAATTTCAAATTTGATTAGATTTTTCGCATTCTGCATATATTCAAGGAATTTCATATAATCATACTTTGATTCAAACAGAACTTGTTTATTTGTACCTCTAAAAACAATATGGTATAAATCTTGCGGGCTCTTATCTCTAGGTTTTCTGGGCATAATCACTCCTCTTCAACACATTGTCAATATTTTACATATTTTACCATATTTTGATTCGCGGTGTCAAGCTATTCGACTCACTGCGAAAACAAAATAAGAGCCCAGAATAATTCCTGGACCCTAAATATATAACAAATATCGTCGTGTTTAGTGAGTCGAATTGCTTGACCCCCTCACTCACTAAAAGAACCAAGGATTTGTATAGTGCAGTATAAACAATCCTACAATCACAAAGCCAATCAGTCTATGCAACTTCGCGAGATCCTTCTTTTTCTTTTTCTTGTAGATGAAACCAAGAACACCGTTTATGGCTAGCGCCGCGAGAAGCAACGACCCCGTATGAAATATAAGTTGCCCACCCAGTTTGAGGTAACCGTGGATAAATCCAGAAATCACAAGAGTTATCCCCACGAAAGGATGTATTTTTCGACCCATCTTTAAGGCTTTATTTAGATTTTTGTTCTTTCCCTTAATAACATTTTTATTAAGGTATAATAGCACTGGAAAAGCGACGAGGTAGAGTAATAACAATACGTTGAACAGTGAATGAATATTCATAAGGACCTCCATTTTTTCAGTTTTTTATTTGATAATGAGTCAAATAGCTTGACACCTCCACTCACAACCACTCACTCTTTCAGTGGCATTGGTTTCGAGAACAGATAGCCTTGATGCACGTTGCAGCCATAATCCATGAGTATATCGCTTTGTATCTGTGTTTCGACGCCCTCAGCGACAATATCTATGCCGTAGGTATCTTTGAGGTTTATGATTGTTCTGATCAACATACCCGTTCGCGAATCATCGTCAAGTTGATTGATAAATGATCGATCGATCTTTAGTTCATCGAAACCAAGTCTTGATAAGTAACTCAGTGAACTATAACCTGTTCCAAAATCGTCAAGTGAGATCTTAAACCCAAAATTTCTAAGCTTTAATAAGACACTAGCGACGATGTCTAAGCTTTCTATCAAGCTGTCCTCCGTAATTTCTAGTGTGATTCGGTTTGGATCGATGCCACGTTTTTCAACTTCCCCGATAACAAACTCGGAAAATTCTAAAGAAGCTAGATGTGAGGGTGAAATATTAATAGCAACTGTGATATCAGAATCATATTTTTCCACCAATCCAGCATATTCATTCAATACTTTCCGGATAATCATCGTACCAAAAGTCACACTTAAATTGGCTTTCTCAAGGATAGGGATAAATATATTTGGTGCCACATTCCCGAGTATTGGTGAGTGCCATCTTGCTAGCGCTTCGACACCTACAACTTTGTCTAGGTCACAATCTCTTTTTTCTTGATAGCTTATCGTAATTTCATCTTCAGCGATCGCAAAAGGCAACAGATTTTTTATCGTTTCATCCGTTCTAAACTGTTCCTCTAAAAGAGAATCATAACTCATAATTTTGTGTATTTTATGCGTTTTAGCTTGCTCCAAAGCCATAGAAACCTTTTGTAGCAATTCTGTGATGTCTTTGTAACTTGAATCGATTTGTACGTAGCCTGCGTTTAGATTGAGTTTAGCTGGAAATGACTTATCTTCAGAGGTTCTGTTGATTTCCTCAGTAAAAGATGAGATTCTCTGTACCAATGTACCGCTATCTGAGGAACTGCAATACCAAACGAGTTCATTGCCACCAGTCTTCGCCACTATTTCATCGGAATGTGAAGCCTCAGTTAAAGACCATGAGATATGTTGAATCACACGATCGCCAACATCACTGCCATAGATGGAGTTGATGAGATTAAGTCCTCTAATACTAAAAAGCACCAACCATCCTTTGGTCGGTTTTAGCATATCTATCTGATCAATAAACATATTTTTGTTTGGAAGGCCCGTCAGCAAATCGTGATAAGCCAATCTAAATATTTGATTACGGCTTTTTTCCGTCTCTGTGATACTATGAAGCAAGTATGATTTGATGGCATTTATGACGATTAAAACAATAAAGCAATACGTTACATATAATATCAAATGAACGATCCATTCCATAGGGCTATTCATGAGAAAACTGAGTTCACCGGTGTAGTTATGGTAGCCTAAAAAAACCAAGATCGGTACAAGTGCATGAATTAAAATGGTTACGATAGTAAACAATAGCCCTACCATCTTCGGCATAAACCCTACCATCACCAGCGTACTCAAGCTCAGAAGGATCACGGCTGTACCGGTAAAGCCACTATTAAACAGTGAAAGGGTCCCCAAAAAAAGCGTGAAAAATGCTAATAACGTTATCTTAAATTTTACAGAAATATGCTTTCGCAACAAAAATACGCTCAACATGATGGTTCCTAAAATGGAATCATAAAGGACGAACGCATCATCAGGCTCGTTTAAATATATGATAAAAGCACTCAAATAAGCTATTACAGCCGCTATTGGTATAATCGCATGGAGGCTTTTTTCAATTTTATCGAGTATCATAATATCTATCTTTTTGCGATCCATAGGGCCTCCTGTACTGATTGTAAATTCATATTAATTATAATTATACCCCGTAAGGACATCTTAACCACAAAAAGAACGTGTGCCGATATGCTGCCCATCTGCACACGTCTTTTCAATTAAATGTTATCTGTTTCTACGTTTCATAAATACACCAATACCTGAAATCAACCCACCAATTGCCAAGAATAGATCAGATGGCAGTTGTCCTGTTTGTGGCAAAGCATCTGCAAGAGGAACTTCCTCTTCTTCCAGTTCTTCTTCAGGTTCAACTGGTGGTAGTATTTCGTCAAAATTGATAGCTGCTCCAAGCGGTGTATCTTCCTCCGTCAACTCTTCTGTAGTAACAGGTGCTGTCGTTGGTGTGAAGACGACATCGTCATCAGGATCATCTTCAGTCGTTGGAGCTGTTGTAGGTGCTGTAGTAGGTTCAGTTGTTGGTTCTGTAGTCGGTTCAGTCGTTGGCTCAGTTGGTTGCTCTGTAGCTGTCGCTTGTTCTTCTGCATCATCTGAGATTCGTTCTTCGATGAAGTAGCCGTATCCAACTACATCGTTGTCATAAACGCCAACTCTATTAACCGTTACACTGTAATTGAATGTCTTAACTTCCCCAGGAGCAAGTGTTGTTTCGAGGTAATAAACCATACCTGTTTCACCAGAGTCATTTGGAACGGGATTATAGGTCATCGTTGCGCCTTCTGGTCCTGTCATAATATCTTCAAAAGTTAAGTCGTAAAGTGTTCTATTGCCTGTGTTTTTAAATTCGATTGTATAGTTGAATGTCGCTATTCCACTAAGGAGTTGTACGGTATCAGGGGATACTGTTTTGCTCACTTCAATCTTTGGATCATCCACTGTACGTGTGTTGTAAACAATTAAATCCGTTTTAAGCATGTCCGTGTTAAACATAATGTTTTCTGAACTATACGTAGTGACATACTCTTCAAATTTGCTGATTTCAACGATTGAATATGTTTTTTCAACGTTGAGATTGCTTCTGACAAAGGTCCAGTTATTATCCGGGTTCAATGTCATAATGCCCTCTTCAGGCAATCCATCGACATAGAGTTTCACTTCTACAGATGGGTATTCAGGATCCATAGGTTCTTCGTCACTATCAAGCCATACCTTTTTAATAATTAGCTCACCTTTTTCAGGTGCATAGGTGTTTGTGAAAGTGATTGTGCTCTCAGCTTCATCGTTTAATGTCACTGGGCCACTGTTTGAAGCATCGTAAAGCGCTAGATCTGATCCATTTTCTTGAGCCTGATAAGTGTATTTAACACCACCTGGCCCATAGATTTCAAGGTCTTCAAAAAGAGTTCTCCAGTTTTCATCTTCATCTTCACTTGCTGATAAAGTTGCAGTTCTTATAAAGTCTTCATCGAGTAATTCACCAACATATCTTCTGACAGTGACATCAATATCGTCACCTGTTTTAATTTCCCAAACTTTTACGATTTCCAAATCGCCGACTTCTGGGATATATGTGTTGGTGATATTTGCTGTACCACCGGCTACACTGTCATACCCTTTTACAGGTTTATAACTTGTAAATCCATTGTAGCTTACGGAGTAATTGTCGATACCTGATTCAAGGATTGTATAGGTTTTTCCTAAATCAAGTCCTGTAAATGTGTGGCTTCCTGTAAATGTAGCAAAATCTTTAGGTTCAGCGCTATTGTTTTCATACAGGTATACAGTTATTTCAGTTGGTCTTACTGGATCGTTCCCATAGAACCATTCTTTATTGACTGTAAGGCTGCCTTTTGGATCCATATATTCATTTTTTACGCCAACGATATGATTTGGAAGCTTTTCAGTTAAATCAAAACTCTCATCTTCATAAGTCGTTGTATAGAATGGAACTGTATCTTCAGTCACGTCATATGTGATGCCTTCGCCGAGTTCTAAATCATAGAAGACCACTGTTGTGCTAGGTCTCGTTATGGTTTTAGTAGCTACCAATTCTCTTACTGGAGCCAAAGCGATTTCAGGTGCAAGCATCATCATTTGTGGTGATTTTTGAGGTGCTTCTGGTGCTTCTGGTGCTTCAGTTGCTTCTGGTGCTTCAGTTGCTTCCGGTGCCTCTGTTGCTTCCGGTGCTTCTGTTGCTTCCGGCGCTTCGGTTGCTTCCGGGGCTTCGGTTGCTTCAGGTGCTTCTATTGCTTCAACTAACTCTGGTACCAAACTAAACATTGCCGGTACTGACGCAGGTGTATACGTTTTGTACAAATTGATAACAACTGTTTTTGGGAGTTCTTCAGGTGGATTCTCACCATCAGCCCAATTTTTTACAACCGTTACAGTGCCTTTGGCATAAGTGTTAATCAAACTTGCTGTGCCAGCTCTAGATGATGGATTGAGCACAATGCCTGAGGTAGATGCGCTGTTGCCACCATATGCGATACTTTGTGTGTAGCTATCTAGTTTTGTACCATCTGTTGACGATTCTTTAACTGTATACACAGAACCGTCCAGAGCAAGTTCCTCGAAAACGTGTGTTAAACCAGTTGACGCATGCGGAAGGGTTACACTGTCCACTAAAGTAGTGCCTGAGTAAAGTTCTACAAGAAGTGTTGCAGGCCTTACCACGTCCGAATCAACACCTGATTCAACCCAAGTTTTTTCAATTTCTATAGAGCCTTTAGGGTTATTAAATGTGTTTGTTACGATGATTCTACCTGTACGTGTTGAAATATCTTTGTTTTCTCCAAATTTAGCTAAATCGACATTAGCAGAATAGCCCACTGTATAATCTGGAACTGAGATTTCTTTTACTTTATATGTGCCAAAAGCCAAACCTGTAAAAGTGTGTTTCCACGGATCTGAATCGGCTTGTGGGAATACTACAGTATCTCCCGTTTCTACAAATTTATCTTCATCTTCATTAAATTTGAGGACTTTGATTGTGATTGTTGCTGGTCTATAAGATGCATAATCTTGATTTTCATCTTTCCAAACTTTTTCAACAGTCAACGAACCCGTTGGTTCTACATATGTGTTTGTGAAGTCAAGCGATACTTCTCTTGCACTTACTGGGTCGATACTGATCGTTTGCGATTTTGGATTGATTGATGCTTGATAATCTTGTGGTACTACTTCAGTAAATGTGTAGGTGCCAAATATTTCTTTTTCAAATACATTTGACCAACTTGGTCCACTTAATGTCAACGTGCCCACATAGTTGTTTGGACCCGTGATGTTGTAAAGGAGCGAAGGTGGTCTATCGCCAGCAAAATTATCGTTGTCAGTCCAAATTTTATTGACAGTGATTTTGCCGACAGGTTGAATATATTTATTGCTAATTGTGATTTCTTTATTTAAGGCTCCAGCTGCTCCTGAGGCTATGTCTTGCGAACTAAACACTATAGAGCCGGGATCATACGTTGCTGTGTAGTCTTGCAAGAAATCTTCTTCTACTTTATAGTTTTGGTCGAGTAATAAGCCATCAATTCTGATGCCATTCTCATCATCCTCCACAATAGTGTAACCTGAAGATACTACAGACCAGTTTCCAGGTGTAACTTCTTTGAGGAGTTTGAATGTGATGTTAGAATGAGGGCCATTGCCAGTCCAAGCTTTTTTGACGGTCAATGAACCAGTAGGTGCATAGACATTTTTGAAGCTTACACTACCAGTCGTATTGGTTCTAGTTAACGTAACAGGTTTGCGTGCTGTGTTGTCGTAAGTCCAGAACGCTGGCGCAGGGGTATCATTTTCTTGAACGTAATACGTAAGTTGATCGTTTGCATTGAAGCCATTATAAGGAATCACAATTGAAACAGACTCAGTTTTGCTAGATGCGCCATTAACTGTGATGCTCTTACTTGCTTTTAAATTGCCTCCGTTTGCAGCATCGTAGATGGAGAAATTAAAGGTTCTATCGACTGCTGTTACAGGTCCTTCAATCACTTTTGTCACATTTATTGTGAGGGTTACATCTGGTCCAACCAAGACTATCCAGCCAAGTTTGTTGAGATTCTCAACAATATCTCCAATAGTAGAATAAAACAGATTACTTTCAAGTACATTAAACTTGGCTACTGTGCGTTTCACATCATCCAGATCCGTATTGTCGTTTGTATAATACGTACCCGGTAATGCATTATCATTGATTTTAACTTTGAATGTAACTGAATAGACTTTGTTCATTTCCTCTGGATCGTTTTGATCAAAAGTTGTTTTTCCTGCGTCTCTAGCGACATAATCGTCACCATCGATTCGCCACGTCACAACGTCACCTGTTTGAGTCAAACCTGAAGACAATACGTCATAAACTTCAAATCCATCACCTAATACATCTTCGATGATGATGTCTGAATAATTATTATTGCCATCAACGCTATTTGGTTTGAAGAATAAGAATTGATCAAGAATCTCGACAAAAGCATCGAAAATGGCATCTGCATTGTCTGAAACGATGGAACTGCCATCTTCCCAATATTTGTGATCGAATACCGATTGGTTTATTACATTTTGATATTCCATACCAGAACGTGACCTAACAAAATAAACGTAATCTGGTGTTGGATTTGAATTGTTAATAAAATCGATAGGGTTAGCAAAATCCGTAGAATAGGAATTCCAATAATCTTCAGGTAAATCCGTATATCCACTAAACGGAACCCAATTTCCATTTATCGTTGATTCATTTCTTATAACATTCGGCTCTATTATTTTCCAGTCTGAAGAATTATTCTTCCTAGAATACCTAAATTCCGCACTATAATTTCTTGTGCGCTCTTCACCTGAATAGGCTGCTGGCCTATAACCAGATGTGTTTGCTTCAGTTGGCATAAGTGTTGCTATTGCGAAAGCATCACTTCCAACACCAAATCCAATAGTATAAATTCTTAAATCCGGAATATTTTCTTTTGCTTTCATTGCTTGCAAGATAGTATTCCATACAAATGTGCCAGTCGTATTACCACTCGAACCATCACCGACTCTCGTATTCGTATGATTGGTTAAACTAGTTTGGTAATAAGTAGGTCGCCCATCACTCATCAGTACGATAATTGGCTTTCTTTCGTCATCATTAGCAGGTCTACTTAATATCAAGTTCTGAGCAACAAAAAATGCATTTTGAATATTTGTACCACCTGATGCGCTCAAATCATCGATACTGTCTTCCAGTTGTGAGATATTCGTCGAAAAGTTTCTGACGATATCAGCCTCTGCATTATAATCAACGATTGCCACTCGGTTTCCGCTAACACTTAAGATTGTGTTTACTGCATTTTTTGCAGCTACTTGCATATTAGATAATCGACTATTTGAATTCATCGAATTAGAAACATCAAGTACAAGTACAACGTCAAGTAGTTCATTCGGTTGAGGATTTTCAATTTTATATTTTTGACCAATCATTCTTAGATTGACCTCAAATACGCCGTCTCCTACATAAGTTACACTCTTATCTGTCCATATTTGTCCATCATTTAATTCACTTGGTAAATTTGTTACTGGATCAGTACCATATGAATCGATACTAACGCCTGCAGGTAATGCAAATGTCGGTACAGGGATCGTACCCAACACCATTACGAATGCAAGTAATACTGCTAATACTTTTCTTTCCATAAGATTCACTCCTTTGCCAAACAAATTCTTTGGCAGCCGGACGATCATTGTATAAAACGTTCTATCTATCAGTTGAATTATATTTTATACATTAGACTCCTGACTTTGCGTCGCCAGCTTTCACTGGTTTTGCCTTTGTCACCTAGGGTCTTGATTATTATTCATAGTACTTTAAATCTTGATTCTGATTCCCACTTTCTCGGTGGATCTCTACTGCCATCTTTTAACTGAATCGCTTGTTCAATCAAGCTCCACAGCTCATACATGCTTCGAAAACGCACTTTTTTGCGAGTATCTAGCCATTCTATGACACCTTGGTAGTTTTGATCATCTCGACCAACTATTGTTACTAAAAAATTCATACCGTTGATAGCCTTCTGTTGATGGGTCACATCTTCACCACTCATTTTCACCACCTCCCCTTGGTGTTTCTTATGGCATATATACCCCCAATTGTGACATTTTGAGAACAAACGTGTGACATCTGCGTGACATAAGATTATTCAATTTGCATTGATATCTAGTAATTATAATAGTTTTATAATGTTTTGGTAGACATAACATGTGTTTTAATAATACAATTATATAAGCGTAAACAAAGAGCGTTCTTTATGAAGGAAACTACCTTAAAAGAACGCTCTCGATGGTAATTGATTATGAAATTACAGTTTACTATATAATGTTTACTGTTAATATCTACATTTTATTTTTTATTTTTTCTTTCTAATTGCAAATCCCATCAAACTGATAACTGATCCAAGACCATAGTAGAGTTCCATTGGCAATTGACCTGTTTGTGGCAATGCATCTGCTAAAGGTACTTCTTCATCGAGGACTAATTCTTCCTCTTCAGCTGGAATCTCTTCAGGAATAGTTTCTGGAATATCATCCTGTACGATTTCATCGAAGTTTATAGCACCACTACCAAGTGGGATTTCTTCTTCAGGTACAACTACTGTTGTAGGTTCTGTTGCAAAGAAGACAACATCATCATCAGGATTATCTTCAGTTGTAGCAGCTGTCGTTGCTTCTGTTGTTGCTTCTGTCGTTGCTTCTGTTGTTGCTTCAGTCGTTGCTTCGGTTGTTGCTTCAGTCGTTGCTTCTGTTGTTGCTTCGGTTGTTGCTTCTGTTGTTGCTTCTGTTGTTGCTTCGGTTGTTGCTTCGGTTGTTGCTTCGGTTGTTGCTTCGGTTGTTGCTTCTGTTGTTGGTTCTGTTGTTGCTTCTGTTGTTGGTTCAGTATAAGAGTTTGTAAAAGTCACAGTTTTATGTTTATTATTATAAGTTAAGGTTAAGCTGTGATCATCATCGTCTACGCTATAATCATCTGGGATATTTATTTCAGATATTGTGTAAGCGCCTAAGATTAGATTTGGAACAGTTGTACTACCTGCACCATTGATGAAAACTGATTGTGTACCATTTGGCCCAACAATTTCAAATTCGAATACTTCATTATTTGGAGGGTTTCCTAGCACTTTTTTAACGATGGTGATTGAACCTTTAATTTTGTAGTAGAATGTAACATGGCTGATATCCGGTTGAGGATTGTGATAGCCACCACCAAAAGTTTGAATATTAACGTTATTATTCACATTGTTTGGTGCTCTCAAGTCTTCGTCTGAAGTTGCGCCATTTGGATAGTGGTATAAGTAACCACCTTGATTGCCACCTTTGACATATACATATTCAACTGGTAAAGATGACTCCCAATCTACCCATTTGTCATCCCAACTAAAATCAACTTCTATCGTTATACCACCAGATGTTTTTTCATCATCTACAGGATCTTCAAATTTCATAGTCGAAAAACCTGCAATAACTGGATCATGCATATTTGCATTTAGCGTCGGTGCTACAGTTGCTGCAAATGCACTCATGCCACTTCCAAACGTAAGCAATGCAACGAGCGCGATAGCCGTTAGTGTTTTTAATGTCCCTTTCATATAATACTCCCTTCTTTAAACTACGTCTAAAGAAAGGTCGGTTGCACTACTTACTCCATACATTTAAAGTGCCCACATATAAAATGTACTTCATCGTTCCCTTTCAACAATCTGAAAGGCCGGTTGCACCACTCGCTCCACACACATTAGGTGCCCAAATTACAACGTGTGTTTCATCACTCCTATTAAGACAAATATTACTTTTTTGTAATTGATATTGATTATCATGCTCAATAAATACCCGAGATTGTTTTCTCTAAACATCTAATTGAAAAATATTATCAATTATAATAATTAATTTTTGACAACTAAACAAAAAGAGCGGGGATCAAAAGATCCCCACCCCAACTATTGACTTAGAGCCTATTTTTTCTTTCTAATTGCAAATCCCATCAAACTGATAACGGATCCAAGACCATAGTAGAGTTCCATTGGCAATTGACCTGTTTGTGGCAATGCATCTGCTAAAGGTACTGCTTCATCAAGGACTAACTCTTCCTCTTCAGCTGGAATTTCTTCAGGAATTGTTTCTGGAATATCATCTTGAACAATCTCATCGAAGTTTATAACACTATCACCAAGTGGAATTTCTTCTTCAGGAACTATTTCTGTTGTCGGTTCAGTAACAGGTTCAGTCGTTGCGAAGAAAACGACGTCATCATCAGGATCATCTTCTGTTGTTGCAGCTGTTGTAGGTGCTGTTGTAGCTTCTGTTGTTGGTTCTGTTGTAGCTTCTGTTGTTGGTTCTGTTGTTGGTTCTGTTGTTTCTTCAGTTGTTTCTGCTGTTGTAGCTTCTGTTGTAGCTTCTGTTGTTGGTTCTGTTGTAGCTTCTGTTGTTGGTTCTGTTGTTGGTTCTGTTGTTTCTGCTGTTGTTTCTGCTGTTGTTTCTGCTGTTGTTTCTGCTGTTGTTTCTGCTGTTGTTTCTGCTGTTGTTTCTGCGGTTGTTTCTGCTGTTGTTTCTGCGGTTGTTTCTGCGGTTGTTTCTGCTGTTGTTTCAGTTGGTGCTTCTGTTGTAATTAATGTATTGTAAACATCCACGTTAGTCATTTCTCCGGAAGTGACACTAACTTGAATCATCTCATCAATTGAGGAATCATAGCCAGTTGGTATTACTTCTTCTAAATAATAATTACCTGGCACTAAATTTTCAAACACTACCGTTTGGTTAACTGTTGCCAAACTAGAGATGAGTGTTTCATTTAGATACAAATTAAACATAACTTCCAAACTGCTATTGTCATTAAAGAATTTATTAACTGTAACACTTCCCAATAAGTCTTTTATGTTCCCATTAAGTTCTTTACTTAAGTTTTCATTAGAAGTAAATCCCTCTGACACCAGTGTTTGACTTTGTGATCTGCCACCAACAGGTGTAAAGATAAAAGCATCTGATAATGTTTGAACACCTTTCACTTCAATATTAAAAGCAAATGGTGAAGCAATCGAATGTTTGTCTTTTCTGAGTTCAACGATTTTAACATCTCCAGACGTTGTAACGACTTCAGTAAAGCCTACAAGATCAGAAGTGTGAGATAATTGTACGGGTGTTCCATTAAGATTATTGATACCATTTGATGTATATGAGAATTCGATTACCACATCATTGCCATCAATAGAGAGTGTAGGGCCAGTTGTGATAATTGTTGCAAGTTCAGGTGCTTCAATACCACTAAGAGCTACCAAGTAGTCATATAATTTTTTTATACGTTTGTTTGAAGCAGAGGCACTCGGATTATATTCACTGGCTTTAGGTGTTGCACCATTCGCAAAATTCCAAATAGCCATTTGCGTTCCCGAGATTGCTTCTTTAAGCGTTAATGAATTGTCACCTATTTCAGTTCTTAATTGTGCCAATGAAATATTTGGCGTTGATCCGTAGATAATCGCCCGAATCTTCTCTGCATTAGCATTGGAAAAATAATCTACATCTTCAAGAAAATCGACAGTGTAACTTCTATCTGAATGAATCACTGTATCTATATCGATGCAAAATGCTTCGATTATTGATCCAGATGACAAACCACCAACATATTTATTCACTTGAAACAATTGCGTTTGTAAACTATTATTTGGTGAAAGTGTAACTGATTCTCCTCTAGTGTTATTTGAACCATCCCATCTGTAGTATTCTGTTGCTGCAAATGCACTAAAGCTACTTCCGAATGTTAGTAAAGCGATAAGTGCTATAGCCGTTATAAATCTTATACTCTTTCTCATATAATGCTCCCTTCTTTAAACTAAGTCTAAAGAAAGGTCGGTTGCACTACTCACTCCATACATTTAAAGTGCCCATATAAAAAATGTACTTCATCGTTCCCTTTCAACATTCGAAAGGCCGGTTGCACCACTAGCTCTTCACACATCAGGTGCCCAAATTACAACGTGTGTTTCATCACTCCTATTCTAATAAATATTACTTCTCTATAATTGATATTGATTATCATGCTCATTAAATACCCCGGGTTATCATCCTTAAACACCTAATTGAAAAACATTATCAATTATAAACAATTAATTTTTAACAACAAAAAAAGAGCCCAAAAATCTGAACTCTCGTTGATAACCAATATGGCAATGAGTCGAATTGCTTGACACAATAACTCACTCACTCACTCTTTATTTCTTCGGCCACTATCACACGTATCATGCCGCCCAATCGGTGACCTGTATCGAGATAGCCTTTCACTGTATATGCGTTCGTATTTGATATTGCGCTTATGTTGACTTTGAAATAGGCACTGCCTATACGCATATAGACCTGTACATCCTGTGCAACTTTGAACGACTTATCGCCTGCCGTCGCCGTGATATCGGTGATTGAGGTAAGTGTTAAACCACCCATTGGATAGATGCCATCGACCATGCCGTCTTTAGATGTGAACATCGCAGGGCCGTCAGTGATTTCAAGTAGTCTGTCGCTCGTTCGCATAACACCAGGCATACCATCTATTAAATACTCATAAACGCCGCTGATCATAATTGTATCCAGAATCGGGTCAACATTGTCAATCTTAGTTGTCGTCTCATCAACATCTGTGACGACGCCATACGTGTTAAGGTCGCCCGTCACGTTGTTTAAGATGAGGCGATCTATAGCGCCCTCACTATCTAAAGTATAATAACGCACATCGGAACCGCCTATATAACCATTTGACAAGCGGTTTGGATAGAGTTTAACATTGGCCCCAGAAGTACTTACATCTATGATTTCAGCATCTTGTGCGAATTTATAGTCGCCAATGCGCGTCGCATCTTTGTTAATCTGACCCGTTAAGTACATGTTTGGAAGTTGCTTGACGACACTTTCAGAATTCGTATACGTCACCGATACGACATTGCCCGCTGAAAATGCCAACCCACCTACCAAAAACTGTCTTTGAACCCCATCGGTACCTGCTACCATCACAGAATTTTCAGAGATGATTTTGCCTGAACTGTCTTTATAGCTGAGCGGTTCGACTTTCGTTACAACGCCATAGATTGTTTCATTTGAAACTTCTGGTGTTAGAACACTAACCACATCGCCATTCATGCCAAGAAGTATCGTTACAGTCTCACCAACGCCAAACTTGCCCTTAGTAGAGAGCGCATAAGCCGCTTCGCTTGAGCCGATTGGGTAGCTAACACCGGCCACAACGACCGTATTAGGGGCATTGGCTGTTGGCATAGCACCCGTGTAAAGCCCTGTTACCTTTTGACTATAAACCCAAACAGTCCTCATATTTTTACTATAATAGTAGACATCGTAAGGCAGGATCTCTTCTAAACTAGAGGCCGTACCGTTTCTGTATACTTTGATATTTGTAGAAAATGGCAATAAGGTTCTAAGATTCCCCTTCTCGAGGACAAATGGACCCTCAGTTACTGACTGCACCAAGAGTGCATAGTCAATTTCATCACCGAGCATCGGATGTCCGAGTGACTGTGCATAAATTTGACCGGCTTTTGTCTGCGTGTGCATCATGTTGTAGAACATGTACATCGCGTCTTCACGCGTGAGATTTTCTCCCTGCTTTGCCCCCACGCCATCTGATAGGCCAAGCGCATAGAATTTAGAGAGTTGAGCAGATGGATAAGACCCCACGAGGTCTGCATTGGTATAACCAAGCAGTTTTAGAAGCGCAGTCGCCCCTTCCTCTAAAGTAATAAGTCGTGTCGGTTTAAATGTACCATCCAAATACCCCGTGAACCATCCTGATTGTACGGCGATCTTCACCGATTCAGCTGCCCAATAATCGTATTTGACATCTTTGAAAATCGACGTGCCGCTCTTGATATCGTTCGCATCCTTAAAGATGGATGCATTGACCATCATCTGCGCGAACTCAGCACGTGAGATTGACCTGTTTAGGCCAAGTTCCCCATTTGCATTGCCCGACATGATTCCAAGAGCACGTATGGTCTCTTCTATATGTGTGGTGGATGCGCTTCCGCTGACAGTACCCGCTGCAAATGTTGGAGCCGGTGCCATCATAGACGTGAACAACATCGCCCCTATTAATATCCATGAAAATATTTTTTTCATCATTCATCTCCTAATTTTTTATGTGAATAGTGGCGGGATTTGGGTGCTGAGTGGGGTAGCCCTGAGTGGTGGTGTCAAGCAAATTGACTCATCCTGATGAGTCGATTTGCTTGACACCACCACTCAGTCCCTCACTCCCTCACTCACTTACTCATAGCGTAACGCTTCAATCGGATTAAGCATAGCCGCTTTGCGCGCTGGCAGATAGCCAAACAATATACCAATCCCTGCGGATATGGCAAATGCGCCAAATGCCGCTGAAAATGATGCCGTAACCTGCAGCTCCGTATCCAGTGCAATCATGATGATTTTGCCCGCCAAGCTCGAAAGCGCATAGCCAAGGCCTATGCCGATGAGTCCACCAAGTGCACTCGTCGTCGCCGCTTCGATAACAAACTGCTGCATGATATTGTGCCTTTTTGCCCCTAAAGCTTTACGTATGCCGATCTCGCGTGTCCTCTCAGATACCGATACGAGCATGATGTTCATGATGCCGATACCACCAACGACGAGAGATATCCCCGCGATAGCTGCTAAGATTGAGATCATGATATCAATCGTAGAACTCATCATACTGAGAAGCTCTGTCATACTGATGATCATATAGGCGTCTTGATCGCCGTATACATCAAACAGCACATCATCTATCACCTGCTTAGCCGCTTTGACATCATCTTCACTGACCATCGCATACGAATAACTCGAGATTGTGTTGTTGCCAGATAGCTTCGCAGCCGTACTATACGGTAAGTACACGGCGTCGTCAGTGCCACCTTCTTCTATTTCGTCGGTTTCCGCTTCGAGGACGCCGACGATTTCAAGGACTTGACCGTTGATGCGCATCGTTTTGCCTACGGCTTCACCATCAAAGAACTCATTGTTGAGATATGCACCTACCACAGCGACTTTATGCCGCTTTGAGATGTCGACGTAATTGATGAAGCGCCCTTGACTTAAGTTATATTGCTTCATAACCATATAATCTTCGCCAGTGCCAGTGACTGTTGTGCGTTTTACGGTTTCGTTACCGATTTTTACCGCACCGCTTAGCGGTACAGTTGGTGACATCACTGTAAAATACTCGGGATTGTCATCCAATATGTCATACATATCATCCACGGAGATCGTTCGCGTCGACCCACGTCCGAAGACGTTAACCGACAAGAGATCCGTGCCCATACTCTTGAAGCTGTCGACCATATATTTTTCGAGGCCGTTGCCTAGACCGATGATGACGATAACCGCAACAACGCCGATGATGATGCCCAGCATAGTGAGCAGCGATCTGACTTTACGCGACATGATGTTACTGATAGCCATCAAGAAAGATTGATAGAGTGTCATGGCTGCATCACCTCCGGATTAGGTACATCAACAACTTCATCTACTACAATTGGATTTTCCTCATGTGTCGTTATAACTTTATCGTCAGGAAGGCCGTTGTAGATGATATGGCCATCTTGTAATCGGATGATTCTTTGTGCTTGTGAGGCGATGGCATTGTCATGGGTGATGAGCACGACGGTGTTGCCTTCAGCATGTAATTTTTTAAGCAGACCGATGACTTCCTCGCCTGTTTTAGAATCGAGTGCACCCGTTGGTTCATCGGCCAAGATGACTGAAGGATTTGTCGCAAGTGCACGCGCCACTGAGACGCGCTGCTGTTGACCACCTGAGAGTTGGCTTGGTAAGTTGTGGAGTTTATCCATCAGACCCACTTTTTCGATCGCTTGTTTTGCCCGTTCATGACGCTCACTTTTTGCCATCCCTGCGTATTGGAGAGGCAGTTCAACATTGCCGAGAACCGAGAGTTTCGGAAGCAAGTTATATTGTTGAAAGATAAAGCCAATCATCTTATTTCGAATGGCCGCTAGTTCATCATCGTCCAGTTTACCTACATCTTGACCGTCTAGATAATACTTGCCAGACGTCGGGATATCTAGACACCCGATGATGTTCATACAAGTGGACTTACCCGATCCCGATTGACCGACGATGGCGACGAATTCACCTGGCATGATTTCCATGGAGATGCCATCCACCGCACGTACTTCAGTTTCGCCCATCTGATATATTTTACTAAGTGCTTCAAATGCTATTAAAGGCTTCATGGCGCTTCCACCTCTGTACCGCCCGAGTTCGTACCATCAGAGTTTGATCCGCCAGATTCTTCTTCTACTTCACGAGGTGGACCGAACTGGAACTCATCTCTAGCGATACGTTTCTCTATAGCCACTTCGTCCCCAATCTCAAGACCTGATAAGACCTCAATAAAGTCAGTATCTGAGATGCCAGTCGATACAAATACATAGTGATAGCCTTCAGGAGCTCCATCTTGAGCGCCTTCAGCTTCCGCTTCTGCATCTACTTGATAATTCGCCGCATTTTTTACGAGGACTTTGTCGCCCCTGAGAACTGCTTCAATAGGGATTGCAAGTACATTCATACGCGATTCAATCTCGATATTGGCATCCACATTCATCCCAGGAAGTAGGCCCGTCGTTTCATCGATCCTAACAGTCACTGGATATGACGTTGTGCCATTGCTTGTCACACCGTTGATATTGACTTTCGTCACGATACCTTCGTAGATTTTACCTTCAACCGCTTCCGCAGTGATCGTAACGACTTGACCCGCACTAATTTTTGAAATATCGAGTTCATCTATATAGAGCATCATAGTCAGATAACTGAGGTCAAAAATCGTACATAACGGTTTTCCCGCCTCAAGTGTATCGCCTTCTTTATAATTTTTTTCAATAACCGTGCCACCGATTGGCGAATTGATGAGATACCCATCTAAAGCGTCCTGCTGGCTCTCCAGTGATATTTCAGAACGACGCAGTGCATTTCTCGCACTGTCGATTTGATCTTCAAGCGCGGCACTGTCCAGCTTCACTAAGACCTTTCCATCCGCTACGATATCCCCTACAGCGACGCCGAGCTTCACCACATCACCGGATGCTTTGGCGATAACGACAGATTCATCTTTATATGCAAATGTTCCGCTACCATAACACGCCAAATTGCCCACAACAGCCGTCGCTTCGTGCGTTGGCATGAGCCCACCTGGGTTGATGACATCGATCGTGACTTGCTTCACCAACATGCCACCTGGCAACACGTCTACGATACTGCTAATTTTTGAGATCGACCCTGATAGCGATTCAAATGAACCACTGACCGTCACAACAGCCGCCTGACCAACTTTTAACTGCGCCGCATCATCCGAGCCAAATGGCAAAGTGACAGACATCGTTTTACTATCTCTGATCGTAGCTACCGTCTGACCAGCCTGTACTGTATCACCAAGTTCTACGTCAACTGTGATCACAGTGCCGCTACCTTCAGCTTTTATTGACAAATCGTCTAAGTTCTCAAGCATTCTCTGATAACTGCGCTGACTTTCTGAGACACTGATAGACGCTGTCTCAATATTTGACGCAACCCCAGAACTATCTATTTCAAATAAAACACTGTCTTTTTCTACCACGTCACCCTCTTCAAAAGATGCTTTGATCACATCACCTGAATTGAGCGTCGTCACTGTATAAGAGTCTGCCGGTTTAAGTGTTCCCGTTCCTGATAACGTCAAAACAATGTCCTTATTATCCGCTGCCACTAACGTGAATTGATCATCTAAAATTGTCTGTCTACCCCCCATATTTCCGAGAAGCGCTGGGACTACAAAGAAAACCCCCAATAATACTACAACTACGATTAAAATCCATCTGTTTCTCTTCTTCTTGAAAAATGCCTTCATCCGATTATTCGCTCCTTTAATATGTCCCGTACTCTTATATTGCCACTTTTATTATTATTTGCATTATACTACTTATATCGCAATTATATTAACTGAATATGAACTTTAGATAAATAATTGATTAGAATTCAAGTACGTTTAAAGCCATGTGTCATGGGTATAAAACCATTATTACAATTAGACACGTGAAGATACAAGGAGGTTCGACAATGAAAGATCTTGATAAAGACAAACTCAAAGATAAAGATAAGAAAGATAGTGTACCTGAAATCAATAAAGCATCGCTTGGTGCAAGCGTTACAGAAGCTTGGACGGATGCCAAATGTGTGGACAAAGAAACCAATATGAACTATCCATCTCAAGAAGCTGTAAAGACAGCTAAAGAGTGGGTTGAAGAAAACGAAAAATAATTTTAAGAGAGCCTCAAAATGATAATCATTTTAGAGGCTCTCTTTTTGTTTGCTCTACTTTAAATTTTGTGTTATAGCATCAGCTTGTTGAGTTTAAATGAAAATGCGAATCCCACCGCACATAGGCACAGGCCTACTATGAGATCAACGCCTACCGTAACAGGCGGCAAAATGGTCAAGATCGAACCAATAACAAATCCTAAGATGCTATAGTAGGTCAAGCCGTAGATTTTTTTAAATAAGACACTGATAATCTTTGCAAACAGCAAAATGCTGAGGCCAAAGCCCATAACGACTGGAATCATGAAAGGGATATCAAAGTTCACGATCCCATCGAGTAGATATTCATAGCCTCCAACGTACATGAGCATAAACGACGAACTGATTCCAGGAACGATCGTTCCTATGCCGATTATCGCACCGTAAATCCCGCGGATAATAGTGTTCGGGGCTTCACCTTGTGATAAGATCACAGCTGTACTTTCGATCATCATCGCAAGCACTGTGATACTGAAGGTCACGACACATGGCACAATATATAATGGCTTGAATCCCTTCTTATTTGCTTCCCTAAACACTGACGGCAAAGTGCCCACCATCAAACCGATAAATAAAAACTTAACCTGAGCTTCGTGAAACTCAAACAGGTACTTCATAATTTTACTGAAGCCTAATATGCCTATTACAACACCGATCCCAAGTGGCATCAAAAAGATCATCTTCTTCTTGAAGTTCTTATAAAAGTTGGCTACCGCGTCAGTGAGTTTATCATAGATGCCTAGAATTACTGCAAACGTTCCGCCACTTACACCTGGGGCGACTGCGCCTATACCTATAATCAGTCCCTTTAGGACATTTTTGAAAAAATCCATCTCAGTTTCCTTTATGATTATTTTGACTATAATTATTATATCATAATTTGTGGGAGTCATGGGGTCCGGTTTTGTGAGTCGTGGGGTGAGTCGTGGGGTCAAGCTTTTCGACTCATTCGCACATTTTCCCAAAAAAGAATCCAGGATATCCTGGACTCTTATGTGTAAAGCGTACTATTCATGAGTCGAAAAGCTTGTGAACTGACCCGTTAATGTTAGACACTTTTTTATGCAACTTTGAGAAACTGTTTCCGGTAATTAACCGGACTCAGTC
>JBGSJR010000035.1:0-5021 GCA_041741755.1 Acidaminobacteraceae bacterium
GGATCATCCATTATTCTCATCTCATCATTCTCGATAGAGAAAGCTGGCGAAAAGAACGAGCATTAATGAAATAGTTATCCAATGTACTGGCAATTGTATTTTTGTTTGCCAAAAGTTGTACTTTTATATTGCCAAATACAATTATATCGTTAATTTATATCATGTGAAGGAAATCGGAGTAAATACGATGATTTTGATTAATGGTAAAGAGCTGACATTCAGTGAAAAGTATAATGATGACATCAAAAAAGAATACTTGAACCACATGATGGGAGATTTATGATGATAGAACAGTATTTAATGGAAATTATTCTTTTTTTGAACAATGCTATTGGACTTTATTTGTTTATAAGGCTTGCAAGTAGTTTGCTATCTAAAAAAGGTATGGATGATTCTATTAGAAAAATTGCCTTTTCTTTAATTTTGCTCATGATGGTATTTATCAATATTAATGTTAATATACTGATACCAAATTTATTAATATTAATGGCGTTTAATTATTTTATTGGAACGGTTTTTTATAATGGAAAATGGCATGTTAAGCTGATTATATCAGTCTTTTTTGTTGTTTTTTCAATTGTTTCTGAGCTATTAACCGCTGTAATGTTTGGCCTGTTATTTGATGCAAGTATTATAGGGGTAAGAGATAACCCAATGCACTTGTTTTTAGGTGGTGTTGTGTCAAGATTTTTATTAATTCTTATGGTTGAGACTGTTCTTAAGTTTAGTAACAAAAATGCCTCTGAAGTATCCTTAAGTTCATGGCTTTCAATTATGTCGATTCCTTTAGTCAGTATACTACTTGCAGTTTCAGTTGTTTATGAATCGATCGTTAATAACGTGTTTAGTGCTAGTGCTGTCATTGCATGCCTGGCAATCTTATATATAAATTTAATTTCATTTTACTTATTCGATCATATTATTGCTCAAATTCATGAGAATAATGTTGCAAAATTTCGACAGAAGCAATTGATGCTTCAGCATCATCAGTTTGAGAATGTGATATCTAGTTATGAGAATGTTAAACGAGTTAGACATGATATGCTGGGACATTTAATCACAATTAAAGAATATTTGAAATCAAATCAAGTTGAAGATGCCATAAACTATATTAATAAGCTACATCATGAAATCGATTTTATCAAACAGGGAATATTCTCAGAAAATATTTCAGTTGATGCAATTGTTAATAATCGGATGTCAAAGTCTAATGAGTTAGGGATAAAAGCTATAATTGATATTGCTATTCCTAAAAGTATGAATATTGACGATATGGATTTATGCGTGATTATTGGAAATCTGCTAACAAATAGCATAGAAGCCTGCCACAGAATTAATGACGATACATCAAAATACATCAAGTTTATTATGAGGTATAAGCGGGATTCAATTGTTATTGAAACCATAAACTCATATAACAATCAAAATATTAAAGAAGCAAACGGGAAATTTGCATCTTCAAAAGCCTTTAGAACCAAAAATGAATTGGGCATGGGACTTTCAAATATTGAGTCGGTGACAAAAAAATATAATGGAATATTTGATATAAATAGAAATGAAAATGAGTTTATTGTAAAAATTGTAATTCCTGATAAAAAAGTAGCATAATAAAGTTTTCGTCCTTTTTGAGGGGTGTTTCGTCCTTGATGTATTGAAAAAATAAATTGAGATGTTATATTAAGTGCAGGTTCTTGGAGGTTTTGATGATCAAGAAAATTGCAGTTGGTATAACATCTTTTTTAGTTGAGGAAAAGATAATTGTTGATGGAAATAGAGAAGTATATCAATTTTGGACAGAGCAGATTTTGATTAACCTTTGGATTGATATACGAACCGGTACAACAATATAAATATTATATGAAACCCTATAAAATAAAAAAACATTTCAAACCCATGTTTCAAAAAAATTTACGAATAAAATAATTGTTAATTATTAAGGCAATATAAATAAGTAATGTTGTAGAGGACGGTATATATGAAAAGAAATGTAAGTATCTTATTTTTAATTTGCTTCATCTTAAGTAGTTGTTCCAATAAGAATGATATAAATACCTCAAATGGTACAGAAATTGAAACTACTCTTGTAATGGAAACTGTTATTAATAAAAGTCAAATAGATACATCTCAAAGCTCGTCAGAAAATAATGAACCTATATTAGATCAAGCATTTGATGTTGACGAAATATTTAATGGTTTAGCTTATAAACTAGGAGAAGAGAATTCAACATCAGAACAAACAATTTTGAAGTTAAAGGGATCTGGAAGAAAAAATTCATTTGGGGATTATTGGTTTCAAGGAATTTTAGAAATTGATGGGAAAGAATATCATTTGATATACGAAAACGAAGAAATTAATATATTAAGCTATGCGAGTTCAGCGGGATATACGAGAACCTTCGGACAAGTATTTATAAATAATGATTTTTCAAATGTTTCAATAAGTATTACAGAAGATGGATGGAGTAATGAAGATGGTAACATGTTGACCTATCCATGTGAAACAAAGGATGAAGGGTTAGATATTGCAAATAAGTTAATGGAAGAATATCTTTTGCATATGGGGACACCAAAGTTGAAATAAAAAATTGGGTGTTAGCCGCCGATGGGTACTCGGTATCAAAACGGCGAAAACTTTTGTGTGACTGTTGAGATCCACTGATTTCAATTAGTATAGAAATATAAGTTGACTTTCCGCCATTTTGTAACCCGGTACCCGTGGTATGTAGGTGGATCATTCAATTTGTTATCGGTTCCAATAACTACTAGTTCAACAGATTATACTTCATCAGGGTCACCAAATGATAACAAAGCAACATGGACTCTTGGAAAAAGTATAGGATACTTTACATCAACGGACGCTCAGTCCACAACTCCATGGTATAATAATGACAGTTATGGCGTTGGTTCATCTGTAATGTTTTCATACCAATACACTTTATCAAGTAATGTTGTTAAATCTATAAACTTCAGTAGTAAATTTTATGCCAGTGCCGTGACTAATAATGGCACATATGTAACAAAATATTTGACATTTTTACATGATGTAGATTCATCAATAATAGTTACTCCGTAATTAGCATAATATGGTTTGGTAAGTTAAGTAACAAAATTAATAAAAATTAGAATATTCTTAAGAGATGATTATAAAAAATATATTTTAATTTTATACAGCAAGGTTTGTCTCACTTATTATTATCTACACAAACAAACCTTGCTTTTTTTATTGATATTTATAGTTTTTAACTCATACAGCTTTCAACTTTTTAAGGAAGGATATAATTATGAAAAAATGTATTATTATATTTGTTATATTTTTTTTATTTGTACATATTATATATTCAGAATTAAACATATATCGTATGAATGAACTATCATTGAGAACTCTTCAACGTGAGATACAATTCACATGCAATTACTTTTATCGAAACGAGGAAGAAATTGATTATGCAGAATTGAAACAAATTATGTACCATCTTGATGGCTTAATTCCTAATAGATATATTCCAAAACCAATTTATAAAAGTAGAATATACTTAATAATTACAGATTTTAATTTTACAATGGTAAAAGTAGGTTCAAAAGTCTTAAATGAAGATAATGATAATATGGTTATTGAATCTTTAATGAATATAAATTCAGAATTGAAACAAATTATTAAAGATAAGAATTTCTACATAATTGATCAAGAAGCATATGATAAGATTACAGAAGAAATTGAACGATTAGACAGCATTGCAAACGAAAATCTGCAAAATTAATGTAATACATACCGCTTTAATAACTGGTGTAGCATGACTATTAAAATGTTATCAGACACACTGCTTTTTAACCGGATCTGATTCTCGAACTGGTTTTTGAATTAAAAAAACATGGACACAACAGGGTTAGCTTTTATTTCCTTAATGTCATTCGCTTTAATGCCCGGTTTTGATCTTTCGTAAAGGCATGGCTTAGAAGAGATCCACTGCTTTAGGACCGTATAATAAAAAGAGCAATGCGGTGGTTGATAAAACTAAAATGGACCCTATGTCAAGAACACCATTAAAAACTACGAAGCTAAAAGTTGATCCCTATATCGACAGTGCCAGGCACCAAAGGGAAGTAACTATTGTAAACGTTCTCGGAACAAAGTAAAATGAACGGTTGTAAGTTTGGAAAACCAGTTACTTCCGAAAGTGTGCCTGGCACCTTTTGTCGAAGTGCTGATTCAAATTTTGATTCAATGCTATTATCAGGCATTGGCTTTATTCCAGGGTATGCGGTTATGTTTGCAATTGCAGATGTTCTAGAAGATGGTCAGGTGACAGGGGACGATAGAGCTACAATTGTAATGCTGATACTAACAAATGCAGGTTGGATGGGAATTTTTTTAAATACGGCTCTAGTAATTAGCTATGGTTCGTTATCAGCAGCTCAGCTATTTAATGCTAGAACTGAATTTAGAAATGTAAAAAATGCTTTTTAAATGGGGCGATCTATTGAAAAAAAGTCAAGAAAAAATTATAAAACAGTATTCAATAATTAACAGAATTTATACAATCACAAAAGTGACTGTTTTTACAATACTACCATTACTTTTTATTTTATACTTAGTACTCAATGAAAATAATTATTTAAAACAAATTGTAATGTATATTATGTTTGCTTACTTTACTGTTGTATTATTTGTATTTTTTATACTTAGAAGATGTCCTAACTGCTATAGATGGTATTCAAAATATGTTTTCGATCCTAAGTATTGTCCATATTGCAACGTGAAACTAAAAGATGAAAATTATAAATAATCGTTCATATTAGTATTTAATATTCATAATTTATAAGTAATTTTAAACGTTAGCTTTCTTGTTCGGCATAAACAATAAAAGGAAAGGCCCATGCATATGAACTGCCCCTTGTCAAGTAGACAAGTAATTAATTAAAGTTTATGCAATATTTAGTGCTTGGTTTCGATATTCCATCGGAGCTAGGCACTTTAGTCTTTTTTGAAACCTTTTTTCATTATAGAAGGTGATGTATGCTTT
>JBGSJR010000036.1:0-80801 GCA_041741755.1 Acidaminobacteraceae bacterium
CTAGTGGTATAATATTCGTTTTGCCAGCAGTTTTGTTAATAGGTGGAAAAATTTCTTTCCTACAAAGTATTGCTGTAGGTGTAGCTGGCGTTCTATTTGGCATAGGAATATCTGCTATCGTTCACAATTACTTAATTGTTCAAGAGCACGGTGAATTAATGTATCCTGAGTCAATGGCTATATCTGAAACCCTTGTTGCTTCGGAAGGTGCTAAAGAGTCAATAATTAATATGGGAATAGGATTTGGAATAGGTGGTGTACTAACTGTCTTGACTAGTTCGTTTTTAAATGTAGCTAACAATGTTATAAGTTATGTAAATGAAAGTTTTTATAAGTTCAAATTTGAAGTTGAGGGCAGTCCTCTATTGTTAGGTATAGGGTTCATAGTTGGGATGAAGGTTTCTTTAATTATGTTTGTTGGGTCTATATTAGCTAACTTTGCTATTTTACCTTTAATAGGTTATTTTGCTGGTCTTGGTGGAGGTGGGGCAACTGTATGGAATAATCCTAGTGTTGCAATAAACCTTATGCAAGTTTCGGATATATCTGGTAGTTATGTAAAATATATTGGTGCTGGTATGATGCTTTCTGGTGGACTAATTGGTGCCATTAAGCTTATGCCTACTATAGTTGTTTCCGTAAAAAAAACCTTCAATGCTAAGTCTTCAAATAGTGCTGAGAGTTCAATTTTGGGAAAATTAATATTAGTAAGTGGCGTGATAATATGTTTTGTGGCAGGTTTCTTGATATCTGATGGTAATATACTAATGGCAATAATTGCTTCTATTTTATCATTAATCTTAGCATTTTTATTTGTCATAGTTTCTGGTCGTTTGACTGGTGTTATTGGCTGTTCAAACCTACCCGTTTCTGGTATGACAATAGCTTCCTTAGTTCTTGTAACATTATTATTTGTTGTAATGGGATGGAGAAGTCCTGAAAATAACAAATCTTTACTTTTATTTGGTACATTTATTGTTACTGCAATATCTATTGGTGGCGGTTACAGTCAGTCGCAAAAAGTTGGTTTCATAATAGGGGGAAACAAAAATGAAATGCAAAAATACTTTGCTATAGCGGCCTTAGTTGGTGTTATAGTAGTTGTTGGTACTATAATGGTGCTTTCTAGCAAACTTGCAATGACTGGTGATAATGTTCCATTTGCATTGCCTCAAGCTAATTTAATGTCAACGTTAACTTCTGGCATACTCTCAGGTGAGTTACCTTGGGTTATGATAATTGTTGGTGCTGTAATGGGAATTGTTATATTCTTATTAAAACTTCCTGTAATGACAGTGGCTATAGGATTTTACTTACCATTATCTACAACTTCGATAATATTAATAGGCGCCTTAGTTCGTTTATTTATTGAAAAAACTTCTAAATCTCCAGCAGAAAAAGATATTAAAGTTTCAAATGGTATAAGTTTATCTGCGGGACTTGTTGCTGGTGGTTCTATACTAGGACTTGTAGGAATAATACTTCATGTATCTGGTGTTTTAAAAGGAACTGTGCCAAGTGGATTCGCATCTACTAACGGAATGGCATTCATTATGTTAGCAGTGCTTATAGTAGTTACTATAATCCCTATATTGAGGAGTAAAGTAAAAGATGCTAAATAACAACGATGATATTTTAAGTATAATATTTAGAATTTCTGACAATTTGGAGTATGAAGTAGATAAAAACGACATTGTAACTTTACTTGAAAAACAAGATCATAAGATCCAAAATTTTTTTAGAAAACTTAAAATCAAAATTCCAGAGTATAAAAAAACTTCTTTAGATGAATATGGAAGCTGTGTGTTTTTGCAAATAGATGGCAAGAAAACTATAAAAAATATTGGAGAAAGTCTAGAAGAAAAGTATGGTGATAAAGTTCATCCACTTTATGAAAGGTTATTGTTGTTCTTAAACCATATTGATGTTAATTGTCACTATATTGAAAAAACAAATTAGCAATGAGAATTAAACAACAAGAGCATTGAAACATAAAAATGAACGGAGTTTCATCGATTCAATTATGGAACCATTTTATAAACTCGAAAAAGATGGTGAATTTTGGAATCATACATTATTAAGGCTTTCCAATCTATGGGAAGTTACGGGCTGATTAGTTAAAAAATCACCTGTCCATGACATGAACTTTGATGAAATGTCCACAACAACTTGGCTGTTAGTAGATGAAAAAAGAACCATATTTGAAATTTCAAAATTACTCAATAGTGATCACAAAGATACAATGGAAAGAAAGAGATTGTTGTAATAACCTATAATCAAGTTTTGACGAAGATTTTTTTGTTAGGGCTTGATTTTTTTTAAAATCAAATTGGATATACTCTGATTCAGAACTTGATTTTATTTGTTATTTTACTAGAAGGTTTGTGATTTATAGACAGAAAGTTTTAAACTAGATATAATAAAAGAAAAATGACTTGGAGGTTTACATGGAGACGGTCTCGGAGTATCTAGTGAAGTAATCGCGCAATCACTTGAAGCATTTACGAAACCAATCGATGTTTCTATCATTGAATGGAATATATTACTTGATAATAAAATATCATAGAAGATAGTGGGTGCACGTTATGGCTAAAAACGATAATATGCTGGCGATTCTGTGGATGCTGAATTCAGGCGTAAAGTTGACTGCAAAACAGATTTCTGAAAAGCTGGAAATATATATAAGAACGGTTTACCGGTATATTGATGCGCTAAGTACCAGTGGCGTGCCTATCATATCGGATGCTGGTCATAACGGCGGATATAGCTTGCAGAATAATAGTATCAGAGCACCTCTGATATTTGATATGGATGAAAAAAAGGCACTCCTTCATGCTGCAGTATTTGCTAAAGAAGCGGGATACCCTTTTAGTGAAGCACTCGGCAATGCGGCATCAAAATTGATCATGTATTCGAATCAGAACAGATGTGGTTGTCATTGCTTGAATAGAAAAAATTGAGCCATTTTGTTGTGAACGAAGGAAGCGAGAGGGTAGCCATGAATCTGAAAGAGAGAGCCAAACAACTGAAAACAGATATTCCAGCTGTGTTTTTAAGCTTAAAAAGCAATGAGACGCCACTGGCAGCTAAGATTTTGGCAGGGATAACCATTGTTTATGCCTTGTCGCCCATAGATTTGATTCCAGACTTTATACCTATACTCGGTTACCTTGACGATATAATCATCTTGCCAGTGTTAATCGCAATGACCATTCGGCTCATACCCCCTGATACGTTTGAACGATTCAGGATTGAAGCTGAAGGCATGTGGAAAAACGGAAAACCGAAGAAGTGGTATTATGCAATACCTATCGCCCTAATTTGGTTGTTGATTGTTTGGTTTATAGTCAAAATTATGTTCTAACAAATCATTTTTGTTGAGACGTCTTACGGGTACGCGGTATCAAAACGGCGAAAACATTTATGAGACCGCTGAGATTCTCTGAATATAATGCGTAATGAAATATAATTTAAGCTTCCGCCATTTCATAACCCAGTACCTATGGGCATGCCACTGTAAAAGTCAGAATAATTCGACAATTAAGTAAAAGTGTGTTATTGTTGTATTAATTAAAAGGCAAACGCATTAAAAAATAGGGACGCAAAGCCAGAAATCTAAGGTATAGAGGTTGAATTTCATATGCTAAGTTCGTTCGACTACATTTATTATATTTAAATGTAGTTTTTTGTTGTTGTGATATTGATTTTCGTATGTACTTAGAAAGGAGCGTATACTTGTATATTACTCCATATATTGAGTATACAAGGAGACCAAATGGATGAGAATAAGACTAAAAAAATTGATGAATCAAAAATAAAATCAGCAGATCTCGTCGATGAACTCGACCAGCAGGCTGATGAGTATAGAAAGCTGAAACTAGATACAGATAAAAAACTTGAATTTCAAAACGAAGAAAAAAAAAGACGCGTTGAAGAGCTTCTAATTGCCAAAAAGGAAATATTCGATCAAGCCAATATTATTAAAATTCAAAAGGCATATTATGTTGATAAACAACTTTTAAAAGCAACTTTGGAATCAATTGGAGATGCTGTAATATCATGTGATAGTGAAGCAAATATAGTTTTCATGAATAAAGTTGCTCAATTATTGACAGGGTGGGATAAAAAAGACGCGATAGGTCAACCAATCGAGGTAATATTTGATATTATCGATGAAGCAGACATGAAAAAGAGTGAAAACATTGTTAGGAATGCACTATTAAGCGAAAAAATTCTTAAATTGACTGAAAAGACAATATTGATTACTAAGGATGGCGCTGAAATGCCTATTGAAGATAGTGTAGCCCCAATTTTCGATGAAAATGAAGAAACTGTAGGTGTAGTATTGGTATTTAGGGATGTTACAGATAAAATAAGAAGTCATAAAAATATTGAATATTTAAGTTACCATGATGGTTTGACCGGGCTATATAACCGTAGATTTTATGAAGAAGAACTTAAGAGAATGGACAATGAGAGGAATTTACCTTTGAGCTTGATTATGGGTGATATTAATGGCTTAAAACTCATTAATGATTCATTTGGTCATGAGGTTGGAGATGAACTTCTAAGAAAAGTAGCAAATGCGATACAGAAATCTTGCCGAGCCAATGATATTTCTGCCCGGCTCGGGGGAGACGAATTTATTATCATCCTTCCTAATACAAATACTACTGATGCAGAAAAAGTTATGGAACGCATTCAGTATTATTTGAAAACGAAAAAAGTGAAAGGTTTAGATATTTCACTTTCTCTAGGCTATGAAACAAAGACTGTTATGATACAGGATATAAACGAGATGTTTAAAAAGACTGAGGACCACATGTATAGACAAAAAGTTTATACGAGTTCAAGTATGAGAAAGAAAACCATAGATTTAATAACGAACACATTATTTGCAAAAAATAGAAGAGAATTAATTCATTCTAAACATGTCAAAATTTTGGCAGAAGCACTTGCAAATAAAATGGGGTTTAATGAGGATGATGTTAATTTAATGAGATTAGTAGGGCTTATGCATGACATAGGTAAAATTGGCATACCAGACAGTATTCTGAACAAGCGAGGGAAACTGACGATGGATGAGTATGATAATATAAAGAAGCATCCTGAAATTGGATATAGAATACTAAGTTCTGTAAATGAATTTTCGGAAATGTCAGAGTGTGTTCTTGAACACCATGAAAATTGGGATGGGACTGGATATCCTCAAGGGCTCAAAGGTGAAGAGATCAAAGTTGAAGCTAGGATGATTGCTGTTTGCGATGCTTTTGATGCGATGGTGACATTAAGGACCTATAAACCTGTATTTAGTCGTGAAGAAGCAATTAATGAGCTAATCAGATGCTCTGGTAGCCAATTTGATCCAAAGATCGTAGAGCGTTTTACTGATATGATGATTAATGGCGAAGAAATCCAATTAAGCTAAGTGATATAAACTTATAAAGAATGGCCATACCTTCGGGTATGGCTTATTTGTTATATGCAAAAATTCAAAATGTAATAAAGATGGTCAATTCATAGTCTTCATGATTCCTATGCAAATTACAATTGATAATTGAATTATTGTTGATCTACAGGTTCTTCTTGAGGTGATATTAATCTTTCCATTTTGATGTTGAGATATGCAAACGCGATCACAATTATTAATGTCAGCCAACACAATATCGCATAAGGTGCATACTGTACGACTGGCACTCCAAGGGTTAATGATACAAACAAACCGTTACTGTTCCATGGAATAAGAGGCGCTGTAAGTGTCCCGCCAGCCTCAAGTGCACTTGTCAGGTTTTTAAGCTTTAATTTATGCTTTCTATAACTCTCTTCAAACATTTGGCCAGGTAGAATAATGGCGAGGTATTGGTTAGCCGTAATTACATTTATAAAAACTGATGTTGCTATAACTGTGGCAGTCATATTTCCTACTGTCTTAAGCAAACCTGACATTTTCAAAACGATACTATGCAGCATACCAGTACTGTTCATAATACCACCTAAAGCCAAAGACACAAATGCCAGAATAACGACACTGTACATGCTCTCAAGTCCGCCTCTGGAAAATAACATATCCATTTCAGCGTTTACGGTTTTCATTTTTACACCAGTATTAATAATGTCAGAAAGTTCGTCTAAACGACCACCTTGTAGTAAAAGATAGGCTGCACCTCCCAAAAGGACACCAACGATTAAGCTTGGAATTGCAGGGATCTTCTTTATAACCAATAGAATTACTGCTAATGGCGGTATAAGCAACCACGCCGTAATGTTAAAATGCTGTTGAATATATTCTGTATAGATAGATACCTCTGAAGCATTAGCATTTCCTGAAACCGTAAATCCAATAATCGTGAACGCGACCAGAGAGATCATTAAACTTGGTAAAGTTGTATACAGCATATTCTTTATATGACTAAATAAATTAACACCAAGTACAGAAGGGGTTAAATTAGTTGAATCCGACATAGGGGACATTTTATCTCCAAAAAAAGAACCTGATACCACGGCCCCTGCTGTCATAGCGGGGGGGATCCCGAATGCTTCTCCTATACCAATTGCGGCTACACCAATTGTACCAATAGTGGCCCAGGAACTACCTGTAAGTAATGCCATTACACTGCAAAGTAACAAAATAAGCGGTAAAAACCATTGAGGCACTAAAAGTTTAAGACCAACATACATTATAGCAGGAACAATGCCGCTAGCGATCCAGACGCCAACTAACATGCCTATGATGAGAAGTATAATCAGCGATGGAATCGTACGCGCAATTGCGTTTTTGAATCCTTCTCTAATAGTTATCCAGGAAAAACCATAAAGATAGGCACATAATCCAGCGGTAGCGCCACCTAAAAAAAGTGAAAAATGAGGTTGGGCGTCCAGTACAAAAACTGAATACCCAAGTAGAATCACGGTAACAGCTATTGGGATAAGTGCTAACCATACTGGGGGTGTAACTAAATTTTCTTTTTTAAGGGAAGCCTTTTTATTCATAATAAAAAATTCTCCTTTTCCTATCCTGCGAGTACAGATGCTTCTTTGAAAGTACATCAGTAGCAACATCAAATCCCGTACACAATATATAATATTGTATCACATATAATTTGGGTAATAGTCTTAATTTACTTCATTCTTGAATGCAAAGGCATCAAAAGGTAAGAACTCTCGTGATTATGTAATTGATGCCTTTTCCGAGTGTAAGAGGGTCAACACTGTTTATAAAGTTGAACAGGTCCTATAAATGAAAAAGCTAACGGCTTTTTTTAATGATGAAACATTATTCCTTGACCGGAACAGAATATTAATAGTATGCTAAATTTGGACAATAAGTAATCAGTTAGAGGTGTAAATATGGATATTGCAATTATTTCTGGGGTTTTGAGTACATCTGAGGCTTTGAAGAAACAGCTCGTAGAATTTACACGTGAATTTCTCGATGTTGAAATATATGGCATAGAGGATTATTTCCCGGATCAAATAAACTGTGACCTTATGATTTATTCCAGTGATATCTGTTATAAGGAGATTCAGGGTTATCCAAATATAATCAGAGCAAAAGAAGAAATTATTGCATTAAGGACAGTGAATTTTGAAACCATTGATGCGCTTTTTAGAATTCAAAAGGATGAAAAAGTGTATGTATTCAATGACGCAAAAGCAACCACTTATCAATTTATAGAGCATCTTAAAAATATTGGTTTAGAAGATATCAATATGATTCCCTATTTTCCTGGGACGGCTGTAGATTCAAAGATCCGATATGCTATTACACCGGGATATTTAGATAAAATGCCTGAAAATATCGAACACCTAATTAATATCGGTCCAAGATTATTTGACCTGGAGACGATTCAACAAATTCTAAAGTCGTCTGGTCTAATCCATAAAATATCAGGTTCTTATAGTGAAAATTATTTGTTAAAGATTGTAAACATATCCAAGAGGAGTGGCAGATTTGCTTCGGAAGTGAATGCGCTCAATGAACAGATGAATCTAATCCTATCAACCATTGATGAAGGCATTATGGTGATTGATAAAAAGAACAAACTCAGTATCGTAAATAAACAGGTGTTAGAATTGCTAAATATGCCCTATCGAAATTTAGAGGGGTGTGGTATTGATGAACTCATTAAAAATCAGGACATCGTGGATTTTTGTATTGGCATTAAACAAAAGGATGAAGCACTATTTACGATTCACTACGTGAATTTGTTTTTTTCGAGACAAAAACTATCCTCAGGCTTCACGATTATATTTGTTAAGAATATTGAAGAGCGAATCTTAGAATCGAATCGACTCAATCAAGAACTTGTGAAAAAGGGACACGTTGCAAAATACAAGTTTGATCATATCTTGGGAAATTCTCATGCCATAATGGAATCAAAGTATATAGCACATAAACTTGCGAAAAGCGAATTGACGATATTAATTGAAGGTGAAAGTGGAACGGGGAAAGAATTGTTTGCTTCGGCCATTCACAACGCTTCTCATCGCGCTATGAAAGCTTATTTGGCAATAAATTTCTGTGCATTTACTGACGAGTTGATAGAAAGTGAACTTTTTGGTTATGAAGATGGTGCGTTTACAGGTGCAAAAAAAGGCGGTAAGGTCGGCTTATTTGAGCTTGCCAACGGTGGTACCTTATTGCTAGATGAAATTGGTGATATCTCACCCAAAATGCAGACCAAACTGCTTAGGGTCCTTCAAGAAGGCGAAATCATAAGAATTGGTGGTACAATTATTCGTTCAGTAGATGTTAGAATCATTGCTGCAACCAATAAAAATCTAAGAAAGTTAGTTGATGAAGGTGCGTTCCGAGAAGATCTTTATTATAGATTGAAGATGGGAACCGTTAAATTACCACCTCTTTGTCAAAGAAAAGCGGATATTCCGTTTTTAATTGAATACTTTTTAAGAGGCGATTATACCATGACCAATGAAGCTAAGGCATTTTTAATGAACAATCCTTGGAAGGGCAATATAAGAGAGCTAAAAGGAACCGTCGAATATATGATGGCAATTTCTGATCACAAACGCTTAACACAAAGTGAATTGCCCAAAGACTTCGAGATCCTAAAACAAGATCATGTAGCTGTTACTGCCGAAGAAAAAAGGATTTTAGAAGTTATCATGCAGTGTAATCAGCAAAGTATTTCTTGCGGGCGTCAAAATATTCAAGCAATGACCTATGCGGAATTACTTCTGAGTGAAAATCAAATTAGACATCGTATGATGAAACTCATTCAAAAGGGGTTGATTAAAAATCAAAAAGGTAGAGGTGGGTGTTTTATAACCGATGAAGGAAAACGAGCGATGCTAAAAACCCCACCAGTAACCAGCCAATAACCACCTATTAACCACCAAATCACCACCAAAAGTTAACCGTATAAGTATAATTGGGAAAATAAGTAGCTGTTTTTGACAATATTGTTGGAAACAGCTACTTTTTTATGTTGGCATCGTAATTGCATATTAACTGAATAGACTGACAATTTATATTTTATACGATAAAAATAATAAGTAAGGGAGGAGGCATGACCTATTTAGATGAAATATTAAATTTGAGTAAAAAGCTTCTTGTATATGAATCGGTTTATGGACATGGTGGATTTGATGATAATGCTGTATTTGGAAAAACCATTGTAGCTTGTCAAAATGAACTTCTGAAGTATTGTGAGTCAATTGGTTTAGTGACTTATATGGATCCAGAAGGGATGTACAGTTATGCGCAAACGGGTGAAGCGGACGAATACATTGCGATACTCACACATCTGGATGTGGTTGCACCTGGTGATTTGTCTCAGTGGCAGGTACCACCTTTTGAGCCGACAATTATTGAAGACAAGCTAATGGCAAGAGGCGCAGCGGATGATAAAGTGCCTGCGGCTATTGGTGTGATTGCTGTGAAAAAACTTTTAGATGATGGGGTGAAACTGAACTATCCAATTCGACTGATCTTTGGTGGTGATGAAGAAACGGGTTTTAGATGCATCAAAAAATATAAGAAAATGCATCAACTACCTAAGTACACGCTCGTTCTAGATGGTACTTTTCCATTTTCTTATTCGGAAAAACATTTGTTGAATTATGAACTTCATATTGAAAGTTCGATTAAGATTGATGGTGGTGTTGGTTATAATTCTGTTATGGACCGTGTCTCTTGGCAAATAGACGGAAAAAGTATCGAAGAGACCGGTATAAGCGCACACGCATCTAGGCCACTAAGTGGTGAAAATGCACTTGTTAAATTGTCCTACTTAAATGAAACGGCGGATCCATTATTTCGTTGTGTCAAAAAACTTGTTGATCCTAGTGGCCATCATAAATTGCCTTTTATTGAAGAGGATGAATTGAGCTTGGAGACGACTTTGTGTTTTGGTATGGTTAAAGATAATGTCCTTTATACAGATATTAGAGTGCCACCAGAGATAGATTTGTCACAATTTATAACCTCTTTTGAGAAAATGACTTCAGATATGGGCATCAAGGCCATTCAAAAAGATGTATTAAAAGGTTCGATTACGCAAACAGATTCAAAATTTGCTCAAAGGGTTTTAAAAAGTTACCAAGAAATTTCAGGGGATTATGAAACAAAGCCGTTTAAAACGGGGAGTGCAACATATGGAAGATCATTTGATGAAAACTGTATATCATATGGTCCAAGAATGCGATATCACATAACCAATACACACAAACCAAATGAATTCATACCATTTGATTTGATAGAAAATGCATTTGAAATATATGTGAATACATTAAAAACAATTGGGGAGGAACTTTAAATGAAAAAAATAACGTCAATTCTACTTATTCTTTTGCTCAGCTTTAATTTAGTGGCTTGTTCACCAAAAGAAGAACCAGCTAATGAAACTGTGTCTGATACAACGGCTGAAGTCGTTGTAGAACAAAATGCAAATTTGGACACTTTCACTTCAGTTTATTACGAAGAAATTCCAGTGTTAAATCCATATAACTTAACGAACACAACTGAGATGAAATTGACAGCGAATACTCTTGAAGGTTTAGTTGAAAATAGTCCAACAGGACAGTATATACCTGCTTTGGCGGATAGTTGGACGTCAAATGAAGATTTTACGATTTGGACCTTTAACCTTAAAAAAGGCATCAAATGGGTAGATTATGAAGGCAATGAAACAGAATATGAGATTACTGCGGATGATTTTGTTGAATCTATGCGTTATATTGCAGATCCTAAAAACACAGTCACAAATGTGAAGATGGCAAGAGATTCAATTAAAGGTTTTTTTGATTATTATTGGACAATTGCAGACATTAAAGATGGTGTTATTACAGGTAATATAGATGAAGTATATGCTACTTTTAATGATGTTGTCGGTGTAAAAGCACTAGATGACTATACACTTCAATATGAATTAGATTACCCAACGCCATATTTTTTATCGATGCTAGTAACAGAATTATTCTTACCACTTGAAAAGGCATTTGTTGATCAAGTGGGTGATGATTATGGCTTATCTCCAGATAAGATGCTTTACAATGGCGCTTATTATTTAAGTAATTGGCAACGTGATAAGCAAATTAGTCTTATCGCAAATCCTTACTATTGGGATAAAGAAAATATCAAAATTCAAAATATCAATTTGTTAAAAGTTGCGGACGCGACGACGTCTCTTGAAATGTTCAAAAGAAGTGAAATTGATAATGTAAGTATTAGTGGCTTACAATTAGAAAGTATAAAAGGCAGTGATTATGAAAACAATATTTTCACAGACATGAACACAACTGTAAATTATTGGTTTAGCTTGAATTTTGAATCGCCTAATCCTGAATTTAATGCTTTTATAGACAATGATAATTTCAGAAAAGCTTTGTATCATGGTCTTGATCGAACTGTTTTACAACAAGTTTTTGATGCGTATAATCCAGCCAGTAATTTAACAAATACAGTTATTCCTTACAATGCTGTTTTTGATAATGAAGGTAATGATTATACAAACTACCCTGCGCTAAAACCTTATAAAGACGCTGGTGAAGAAACCTATAATCCAGAACTCGCAAAAGAATATATGAGTAAAGCCATTGCAGAAATTGCGCCTGATGGAAAAATCAAAGGTGTTGAAGCAGGGACAGTCGATATGAAACCAATTACTTCTTATGATGTGGATGGGATGTTACCGATTACTATAACTTTTGTTGATTCTAAAGATTCAGATAATATCATGCTGGCAGAACTTTTTGAATTGACATTGGAAGAAACCTTTGGAACCGATGTAGTAGATGTTGTTTTAGCACAATTTAGCAATTCAAAATATGATGACGTGATTCAACCAGGTTTCTATGATATTGCCTATGATTCATTTTCGTTCAAATATGCAGATCCAGAAGCGCAATTAGGTAGACTTATTACAGAGGGTTCAGTAAATGACGGACGTTACAGCGATACAGAATTTGATGCAATGATCGAAGCCGCTGGCGCTGAAAATGATCTTAACAAACGTTACGAACTTTTTAGTAAAGCTGAAGCATATTTTCTTGATAAAGCGTATATCATTCCTTACAAAGCTGCTGGCGGTGGCTATACAATGAGTAGAACGGATCAATTTAAAACGCCATATGGTGGATTTGGTATAACGCGATTCAAGTATAAGGGCATGAGTAAATTAGATCATATTTTAACCACTACTGAATATAATGAAATGAAAGAAAAAGCAGGATTCTAATGATGTTAAAATATTTAACAAAAAGAATGGTACATTCTTTATTTACAATTGTAATTGTTTCTTTCATAATCTTCGGATTGTTGAGAATGATGCCCTCTTCTGGGTATTTCACACGCAACGATTATGAACGGTTAAGTGAAACGCAAAGAGAAATGTATCTAAAAGAAATCGGTGTAACGGGCAATGTATTTGTCAATTATGGAAAATTTGTTGTCAAAATAGCAAAAGGCGATTTGGGAGATTCCATTACGGTTTCTCCCGGCGCTTCAATTGCGTCTATTATTGCCGAAAAATCAGTTTACTCTATTGCTTTTGGATTGGGTGGCGTTTTTCTGAGCATGATTATGGGCGTTGTTCTTGGTGTGCTAATGGCACAATATAAGGATACCTGGATTGATCATTTGGGCACTTTTTATGTGGTCTTTATAAGGAGTGTTCCAAATCTAATTTACCTTTTTATGATTCAAATTTTTGTTACAAAGTGGTTGAATCTGCCAACTCAATTTGTGGAGGTGGACTCAAGAACATGGTTTTTACCGGTTTTTTCAATAGCCATTGTCAGTAGTGCAAATTATGCAATTTGGATTAGACGTTTTATGGTGGATGAAAGAACTAAGGATTATGTAAGATTTAATACAAGTAAAGGGATCAGTGATACAAAAAACTTTTATGGTCATATCTTTAGAAATGCTGTAACACCTATAGCCCAAAGGATTCCAGTTGAAATTTTATTGACCATAGCCGGGTTTTTAATCATCGAAAACTTATATGGGATTCCTGGTATGGGAAGATTACTCGTCACTGCGATTCAAAGACAAGACAATAATCTCGTCCAAGTACTTGTGCTTATATTCTCAGTACTAGGTGTTGTAGGCATTATGCTTGGTGATATTTTGATGACCTTGATCGATCCAAGAATAAAATTATCCAAGGAGGAATAAACTTTGGAAGACAAAAAGTTGTTTGAGTATGCCAATCGAACCATAGAAGAATTTCAAATTAATAATGAGACTGTTTATTCCTATTGGAACGAAACCTTTAAGAAGTTCTTTAAGAGTAGAATGGCAACCATCTTAGTTATAGGTATCATTGGACTATTATCGTTCACTTTTTTGTATACAATGTTCTCGAAAACGGATCCATATGCCAAATCGAAGATGATCATGGATTGGAATCAACCGCCTAGTTCTGAACACTGGTTTGGTACAGATCAGTTGGGCAGAGATATTTTTGGGAGAACATGGTATGGCGTAAGAACGTCTTTATTATTGAGTTTGACCGTGGGCTTTATCGATATGTTTTTTGGCGTAGTTGCAGGGTTGTTTTGGGGCTATGTGAGAAAAGCAGATCGTTTCATGACCGAACTGTACAACATTATTTCAAATGTACCGAGAACCATTATTTTAATACTGCTCTCGTATATACTTTCACCTGGTTTTTCTACAATTGTAATAGGGTTGTGTTTGACGGGTTGGATCCAAGTCGCAAGGTTTATTAGAAATAAAGTTTTTACCATTAGGGATGCGGAATACAATATTGCTTCCCGCGCACTTGGTACCAACACATGGACAATTATGTATAAAAATATTTTGCCATTTCTTGTAAGTATTATTATTCTGGAAACGGCTATTACAGTTCCTTATACGATTGGGTCTGAAGTGTTTTTAGGTTATATAGGTCTCGGTTTGCCTCAAAGTACGATTTCTTTAGGAACACTTGTACAAGCAGGGATTTCTTCGTTCCAAGCTTATCCATCTCAATTGCTTTATCCTACTATAATTCTGTCATTTATTACAGTGTCATTCTATCTATTGGGAAATAAACTATCAGATGTAAGCGAGCCGAAAAACTATGAATAAAATATTAGATATTAAAAATTTAAGCGTAATATTTGAACTACGAGAAAAGACTCTAAAAGTGATTAACAATGTTGATTTTGAACTGAATAGAAATGAAGTTCATGCAATTGTAGGCGAAAGTGGAAGTGGTAAAAGTGTCTTTACAAAAGCCATAGCAGGCATGTTAGATGCCAATGGTCGTATAACAGAAGGTTCAATTTCTTTTAATGGACAGAGTCTCGTAGATTTGAACAAACGGGAATGGTTAGCCATAAGAGGAAAAAAATTGGCCTTTGTATTCCAAGATCCGATGACGTCTTTAAACCCATTAAAAAAAGTAGGCAATCAATTGGTTGAAGTATTGATGCTGCATCAAAAAATCGGACGACAAGAGGCTAAAGAAGAGGCTTTAAAGCTTTTAAAAGACGTTGGCATTGAGGATCCAGAAGTGCGATTCAAGCAATATCCTTTTGAATTTAGTGGTGGCATGCGTCAGAGAGTTGTAATTGCGAATGCCATCGCTTGTAAGCCTGAGATTCTTATATGTGATGAGCCGACGACTGCACTTGATGTGACCATACAAGCTCAAATTTTGAAATTATTAAAAGTACTTAAAGACAAGTATGGCATGAGTATCATCTTTATTACGCATGATTTAGGCGTTGTTGCCAACATTTCCGATCGGGTTAGCGTCATGTACGCGGGTGAAATTGTTGAATCAGGTACTGTAGAAGAAATCTTTTATAATGCGCAGTCGCCATACACTTTAGCACTTTTAAAGTCCTTACCTCAGCTTGGTAAAAAAGGGGAAGAACTATTTACATTAAAAGGGACACCGCCAAATTTAAGTGAAGAGATTATAGGGGATCCTTTCGCCTCTAGGAATGCATTGGCACTAGAAATAGACTTTATTGAAAGACCGAAATTTGTAGCGCTTTCAGAAACGCATCGTGTTAAAACTTGGGCATTAGATCCTAGAGCGCCTAAGAGAGAACCTTTTGAATTTTTAAAACGGATTAATGATTATGAAAAATTAGAAGATAACATATCACTTTATCATAAGGTGAGAAATAAAATTTTGTCTATTGATCAATTGACTGTTGAATTTAAAAGGGGAAAAAGAACGATAAAAGCGGTTAGCAATGTCAGTTTTGATATTTATCAAGGGGAAACATTTGCCTTAGTTGGTGAAAGTGGCAGTGGTAAAACAACCATTGGGCGAACTGTTATTGGTGAAAATCATATTAAAAGTGGCGATATTATTTTTGAAGGTAAAAGTCTGAAAAAAGGTTTAAACAAAGCTTTAAAAAAAGACATACAAATGATTTTTCAAGACCCTATGGCATCTTTAAATGAACGCGCAAAAATAGAATATATCATCTCTGAAGGTCTAAGAGCACATTACTCTAAAAGTGACCTCCTTGAAAAACGCAATTTACTAAATGATATTTTAGACGCGGTGAAACTCCCTAGAAATGTTATCAGTAGATTTCCTCATGAATTTAGTGGCGGTCAAAGACAGAGAATTGGCATTGCCAGAGCACTTGTTATGGAACCAAAACTTGTGATTGCAGATGAACCTATTTCTGCTTTAGATGTTTCCATAAGAGCAGGTGTTATTAACCTTTTAAATCAGCTGAAGGAAGACTATAATACAACCTATATGTTTATTGCTCATGACTTGTCAATTGTAAAATTTATTGCGGATCGTGTTGGCATTTTGTATAAAGGGAGATTGGTAGAACTGGGATATGCACATCATATATTTAACAATCCACAGCATGCCTATACTAAAAGCTTGTTGAATTCAATACCGCATCCAGATCCTAAAACTGAAAAGGTTAAGAATGTTATTAGATATGAAGGTACTTTCACAGGTCAAGAAACATTCGTAGAAATTAGTGAAGGCCATTTTGTATTGCAATGACGTATTATTTCTTTTCATAGTGGAGGGCACATGAATAATCAAATCATAAAGATGATAGAACACTATAAATCGGATATTATTGGTATTAGCCATGATATTCATAAGACGCCAGAGTTAGGTTTTGAAGAGTTTAAGTCGTCCAAACGAATCTGTGACTATCTTGATACATTGGACTTTAAGGTTGAAAGAGGGTTTGGAAATCTTGAAACAGCTTTTGTTGGTAGATTGGGTAAGAAGTCTGAAAAGGGTGTTACCATTGCAATCTTAGCAGAATTTGATGCTTTACCAAAACTCGGTCACGCTTGTGGACATAATATTATTGCTGCAGCCGCATGTGGTGTGGCAAGAGGGTTTTCAGAATTATTATTAAATGCATCATTTGATGGCGAACTACGCATTATTGGTACTCCAGCTGAAGAGAATGGTGGTGGGAAAATTGAATTGCTCAAGCTCGGTATTTTCGATGATGTGGATTTTGCCATGATGGTACATCCAAGTTCAACGAACATGGTACACAGAGGCGGTACTGCACTTGTGGCATTTCATGTAGCCTATGAAGGTAAAAGTGCGCATTCTTCTTCTCCGGAAAATGGTATTAATGCGCTTAAAGCGATAATCAGTACGTTCAATGGCATAGATGCCATCCAAGGAGAATTTCCTCTTGGAATTAATATTAATGGCATCATTCATGAAGGCGGTGATGCGTCCAATATTATTCCAGACAAAGCCTCGGCAGAATTTCTCATAAGAGGTCCACGTCTTATGGACTTGAAAATAATTAAAAATAAATTCATCCAAGTGGTTAAATCAGTGGAAATATTGACAGGTGCTAAGGCAGAATTTTCTTTTGAATTGCCTTACGCCGAACGGTATTCAAACCATGTAATGGGAGAATGTTTTAAAGACATTATGGAAGCGTTAGGAGAAGTGGTCGCGTATCCTGAAAAAAATGTGAAATTAGGCTCTTCTGATATTGGCAATGTTTCCTTATGCTTACCAACGATACATCCCTATGTAAAAATTGGAAATGATCTTATCGGTCATACCTTAAAATTCGCTTCAGCAGCCATAGATGGACAGGCAGACGAGATGATCGTCAAAGCGTCAAAAGCAATGGCAGAACTGGCTTACAGAATCTTTGTTGATGAAACGCTGAGAAGTCAAATCAATGATGAATTTGAAACAGAAGTACCTGATTATAGTGGCTTTGAATTTTAAATTTGTACGATAGGAGTACGCCAAATGAAAAGAATGACTGTATTATTATTTTTAATAGTGATTTTATTGTGTGGTTGTCAGCAAATAAAAGTGCCTCCCCCAGTCGTAAGTATGGGAGAAGCAGTAACGGAGTTAAATATAGTCACAAAAGGCAAACTTATTGGCGATATTCAGTTGGGATTTTTACCGCCAATAGGTTATAAGGACAGTCAAGAAAATTTTGTAGGATGGTTACTTCTTTATGACGATCAAAATTTTGATGCAGTTTGGGAAAAGCTCTCAACGCTGTCAAAAGATGAAATTACGAAACTATCTGATATAGAGGGTGATAATCGAGGTTATTTGATTGATCAGTATGAATGGGCTGACGCAAAGGGAAATACCTTTAACCAAAATCAAAAAACCTTGTTAGAAGGTAAATCGCTTGAAACAGGGATTTATCACTTCTATGTTGCAACTGTAAATACGATGGGGGTTGTTGGACTTATGGAAGCTAAAGAAATCATTGATATAAAGCCAACTGCTCAAAACGTTAGTGTCATCACAAGTCCTAAAGGCTACTCTGTTTCTTTTGATTCAAGACCGGATGAACGTCTTTTAGGATATTTTGTTGGTTTATCTGATAAAACGATGTATGTTTTAAAAGAAGAGTTAACCTCTTTGTCCATGAAAGATTTTAAAAAATTGGCTAAAGAGAAAAAAGGCATGTATGTAGAGACGGATAGCAGTGACGTTTTTATGGACCATGAATTTTTAACGATTGATGGAGAAAGCCTCGATAATGCGGTTTATTCAGCATACGTGGTAAGTTTGGGGGAAAATGGAATGTTAGACCTTTCAAAATCTAAAGACTACATTGTTGAAAATGCCCCATTGGTCGCCTCACAGGGTCCAATAAATGACGGTTTAGGAACAGTCATGTTGATTGGTGGTGGTACTGTCTCTTCAGATCCAAATGACAGGGACCTATTTGAAGTTATGCATAAAGCAGCCGGCGGTGGTATACCTAGGCTTGCCCTCATTTCAAGTTCTAGGGTCGATAGCAATGTCGTTTATGATCATTTTTATTTTTCAGATCCTGAATTTGGATCATTTGAAGAAAACTATAAAGAAATGGGATTTGAACCCGTCTTTATTCCTTTGGCCGTAGATAATGCAAAGGACATTAGAAACAATCCTTATTGGGTATCACTTCTTGCTAGTTGCCAAGGTGCCTTTCTTCAAGGTGGTGATCAGTATAAACATGTCAAAGCACTTTTGAATCCTGATGGCACACCTTCCGAACTGTTAAAAGCGTTAAATGGAATAGCCAACAATGGAGGCGTTGTTGCTGGTACAAGCGCTGGAATGTCAGCTCTTGGTGACTTTGCTTATGGATACGGTTATTCGCAAGAAGCTTTAAGTAACAATGATTTAGAATTCTATACGGCAGAACAAATTCCAGAAATTGGCGAATTGGTTTCGAAGTTGCCTAACAATAATATTGCAGTACCAGGTATCGGTATAGTTAGTGAAAATGTGTTGTTAGACACACATTTTGACCAGCGTGGTCGGCTTGGGCGTTTAATCGTAGCCATGAGAGATACTGAAAAGACAATCGGTATTGGTGTTGATGAAGGCACTAGTTTTAATATTCAGAACAAGATTGGAACGGTAGTCGGTCATCAAGGTGTCTTTGTTTTAGACGGATCTGAAGCAACATACGGTCAAAAGGGTGCGGATACACTTTTTTCTGTAGAAAATCTAAAGTTACATTACCTTACAGAAGGCGATCAATACGATTTATGGACTAATAATGCCACTCAAAGCGACGAAAAAATCAAATATATTGGAGAGGGTGCTTATGAAAGTGCGCATCAATTATTTGGTTCGGACTATGAAACGACAAAACTCTTGATAGATTTTATGCGCAGTGAGGAAACACACGTAGAAGTACCCTATAAGTTGTTGGATGGAAGCGTATTAACCTTTTATTTTGAAAAGACAAATGAAACAAAGGGCTATACATCTTATAAAGATTATGACAGCACAGCCCTGAGTGGTTATCAAAAATTTGCGATAGAGAATTTATTGCTATCCGTATATGCGTTTAAAGGTCAAGATGATAGTGCACCTGTTATTGGGTATATGAAGTCCTATACAAAGGACTATAAAGTTTATCTAGGTGTGACCGATACCCTCAGTGGTTTAGATGAAGAAAGCGTAAATGGGGACACTGTAAAATTTGTGAGCGCTGTGAACACACTATATCGTGCGCCTTTTTACGATGTAGACTATCAAGAAATTGCGGTTGTGATCTCAGAGGATAAATTTGTTTCAGGTGATGAAATCGTCGTTGAAGGCGTAAAAGATATGTCTGGAAATGAAATGAGAAAAGAAATTTGGACATTTGATGGTACAAAATGGCATAAAAAATAATCGTCATTTAACATAAACTTTAGACGAATGACCAACCAATAAAAGACCCCTCTCATTATAAGTAAAATCTTTATGAGAGGGATCTTTTCAATTTTCTAACAGTATATATTAGTCTGTTTCCATTTATTATTTAATCCAATAACCATTTTGATTGTAATGATCGTGTAATTTTGTCTCATAGTCGCGATCTATTATGGTTTCTTCAGTATATTCGGGTGATTTATTAATTTCATCAGCGCTCAGATTAATATAAACCAAAGACTCACTCCAACTAATTTGATTGATCCAATTACAGGATATGAGAACTTTTCTGCCTTGGAACCAGTTAGTTGTTTTAATTTCTAAATAATGAATTTTCCAAGTCTCAAGGTCAATTACAAAATCGTCAACATGACCAAATTGATCTTCTAAAGCTTGAATGCCATAACCACTCACGATATGAGTGCTACGTAAATGTGGATCCCATTCAGTATCATTTTCATAGTTATCTATGTGTTTATCATTGAATGAATCTATTGGATTGATAGGCAAAACCGTTCCAATGCCTGCATATCCCACGTGTCCAGCGTAAAGTGGATACTCATAATAGCTATGAAAAGCTTTTTGAAATTGTTCAGATACGGGCTTTTCACTTTCTAAATTGGGACTATTTTCTATCTGTTCTTTTGTCAATTTAGTGGTAATGTAAGCTTCATCATTATTAACTGACAATATTGAGAGTGGAGAAACTAGCACCTGTCGATTTAACAACCAATTTCCAGTGTTAATTAGAAGATATCTAATGCCCCAGGTTTGATCGTCAAAATAAAAATCTTTAACTTTTCCTATTTCACCATCAGCGCAATGTAAGGTGAAATTCTTTAAATTTTTAGCTTTATTTAACATACATGACTCCTTTTGAATACAAGTACAGTTGAAAATAAACGATAAAATATTTCGTTTATTTATAGTTCACTTGCCCTGTTCACTTGCTAATAAGGTCTTCCTGTGATGTATAATAGCTGCTTGGAAGCAATTGTGATTTCAAAAAACAAAAAGCAGAACGCTATAAGAGTTCTGCTTTTATTTTAGGTACGTTAGTGTTCGTACCAAATAGTATTCAATTGTCACTTCCTATATCTATTATACGCTTATTATAGGGTGTTGTATACTAAGCAATTAATTGAACTATTGCTGAACAGTGCACCAATATGGTTTAATGTAAAAATATATTTAAGAGATCAAGTATAGATATGATTGTATTAGTTCTGAAACCCAATTATCCAGCAGGTCAAGTCGCTGACAATCAAATTGCGCATCTGAATAATTTTTTTTATATGGCTCCGTCATCTGCTATTTATAATATGATATAATATTTAAGGAATGGCTTTCAAATAAATTGTTCAAAGTTTGATTGCCTGAAAAGAAGTATTATGAATGACAGATTACACACTTATGAAGGAGATTCTCATGGCTGAAAGATTAAAACGCAATGAAGTTGATGTTCAAATGACGTGGAATACAGATTCACTATTTAATTCAAAGGAAGCCTTTGATGCATCACTTGAAGAAGTAAAAGGAAAGGTTGAATCACTTAAAGCTTATAAAGGAAGATTAACAGAAAGTGGCGGTGTTTTATTTGAAGCACTTGAAGCCTTGGAAAAATTAATGATCACGCTTGAGGCACTTGGCACTTATGCGGGTCTAAATGAAGCAGTGGATGGTACCGATAATGCATTTCAAGAACTTGCTATGATTTTTGATGCTGCAGCTGCTAAAATTCAGGCAGATTTAACATTCTTTGATAATGAAATAATGTCCTTAACAGATGCACAATATAGTCGTTTTTTCATAGATGATGTAAGACTTGAAGCATACCGACCTTATATTGAAAGTCTTTATGAACAAAAGCAGTATAAACTCTCTGATGAAACTGAAGAAGTAATTGCTGCACTTGGCGAAGTATTAGAGGCACCTTACAGAACTTATTCTGTGAGCAAGGCAGCTGATATGGTATTCGATTCGGTCTTAGATGGGGAAGGTCATACACTTCCGAATTCTTTTGCGTTATTCGAAGGTAAATATGAATACTGTGAAGATCCTGTTTTGAGAAAGAACGCTTATGAATCTTTCAACAAGACGTTAAATCAATATAAAAATACATTTGCTTCAGTCTATAGCACAGAAGTGACAAAGCAAGTGACGATCAGTAAATTAAGAGGCTATTCTTCTGTGACACAAATGCTTTTAAAACCTCAAAAGGTCACTGAAGAAATGTATCATCGTCAAATTGATGTCATCTACAATGAATTGGCACCACATATGAGAAAATTTGCAGGACTGCTGAAAGAAAAACATGGACTTGATAAGGTTCATTTCTATGATTTAAAAGCACCACTTGACACTACTTTTAACCCAACTGCGACTTATGAAGAAGCAAAAGAAATTATACTCAAATCACTTGCAGTTATGGGTGAGGAATACGTGGGAATTATTGAAAAAGGATTTTCTGAGAGATGGATAGATTATGCCGATAATATCGGAAAATCAACGGGTGCATTTTGTGCATCACCCTATGCCTCACATCCATATATATTAACCACATTTCAAAATAATATGAGAGATGCGTTTACACTTGCACATGAACTCGGACATGCTGGTCATTTCTATTTGGCAAATAGAGAACAAAATGCATTTAATACAACACCTTCTATGTATAATATTGAGGCACCTTCAACTATGAACGAAATGTTACTTGGGAGATATCTGCTGAATAACAATGATGATCCAAAGATGAAAAAATGGGTTATTCTACAATTCATGGGCACCTATTATCATAACTTTGTAACACATTTACTTGAAGCTGCCTATCAAAGAAAAGTATATGCATATGCTGAAAAGGGGCAACCGATCACAGCGAAGTTACTTTGTGATACGACTTTGGAAGTTTTAAGGGGATTCTGGGGCGATGCTGTAGAGATTGATGACAATGCAGGACTTACATGGATGAGACAACCTCATTACTACATGGGCTTGTATCCATACACCTATTCTGCGGGTCTTACTGCATCTACTGCGTGTTCTCAAATGATTTATGAAGAAGGGCAACCAGCTGTAGACAGATGGCTTGAAATGCTAAAGACAGGTGGTAAACTTAAACCTCTTGAACTCTTAAAAGTTGCAGGAATGGACTTTACTACGGATGAACCCGTTCAAAAAGCCGTAGCATTTGTTGGGGCGTTAATTGATCAATTAATTGAACTGTATTAATCGATACGTATTTAAAACCTGAGAGTATTGATAGGATACTTCCAAAGTAGAAAATCTAATTAATTAAAATTAGATTTCTACTTGGAGGTATTTTTTATGAGCAGAAGACCAAAATCTACTAAAGATGTAAAAGTGAAGGCCTGTGCCGTATAAAGAAGCCTTAAATTGTTCGAAGTTAATCAAATATCGACATAGGGTCTAAGTATCAATGTGATGTGTTCTTTTACAGTGAGTAAAAATCCATCAAATTCAATATCACCATATAGATAATCGTTAAAAACACCCTCAACTTGTTTGTAAATCACATTAAAAAGTGAATTAGAATCAGTATGCTTTAGATTGATTTTATTAAGTGTTTCTAAAATAGCATCAAATATATATTGGTCAGCAATTAGAAGCGCTTGACCCATGTTATCTTTTGTTGACAATTTTTGTTCTCTTAAAAGGTGAAGAAATCTTTTGAAGGTTCTTTCTAATTTCGGATGATCTATTTTCATATAATAAGATAAAATTTCAATGATTTCATTGACCAAGGAATCAAAATCTTTTGGTGCATAGACTTTATAAAGTTGATTGTTTTCACTTCTGTATTTTATAAAGGTTGCTATAAAAAGTGTTGGTTTATCTTTAAAGTAGTTGAATAGCGTTCCTTCAGCTATATGCGAGGCCTTAGAAATATTCGATAATTTTACTTTTTCATAGTCTTCTTGAAGGAAAGCTTCATGAGCGTGTTTAAGAATCAATTCAAGCGTCACTTTTTTTTGTTCATGCGTAATTTTCATAGCTTATCTTAACCTTGCAAGCTTAACATGCACGTATAATCCAAACATAATGATAGGAGACATCACAAATATTTCGAAGGTCGTCCCTAAAAACTGTAAGATCAAACTAAATCCCCAGAAGGGAACTAAAAGCCATCTTAGTACTTGGAAAACTCTACTCTTTTGAATTTGTTGAAATTTCTGATTTGTAAATACATATAAAAAACCAATGAATGTAATGCCAATATTCGCAATAGAAAGCTGTAATTGCGCATCGTAAGATTCACTTCGGCCGCCGTTGATTAAGTTATATGGAATGACCTTTGCAATAATTAAGATGTGGATGAATAGTACTATCATATAAAATAAATAGCCAAATTTAATAATTATATTTTTTTTCATCTAGAACCTCCATTAATCTGAGTTGACTCACTTTATTTATATGATAACCGTTATCAATAAAATTGTCAATCTTAGATATTGATTCTTTTTTTTTGTTTCCCTACCTAAAGTCAAAAGCCCAGGTGTATTCTATAACGAAAAAACAAAAAGGAGGCTATAAAATGAAAAACAGTTTAACTAAAAAAATATCAATGCTAGGATTAGTGTTACTACTTATGGTTTCGAGTTTAGGTGGGTACACACCTACTTATGCAGCAACAGTTGATGCAGTTACCTCTGCTACGACACCTGCACCAGCACCAAAACCTGCACCAAAACCAGCACCTGCACCAGCACCGGCACCAGCACCGGCTCCAGCACCAACACCAATAACGACACCTAACACAGTAGGTGTATATCCAAAAGCAACATTTACACTTGTGATAGATGCAGCAAATGATTACAAACTCGTTTTTGACAATCAATTAAAACTAATCGATATCAAACAAGTGAATCAACCAAGTTTAAATTTTGATACTTTAAAAGGAAAAACTTTTTCAGATGTGATTACGCGCTTAAAGTCGACGCTAATTTTAGATGCATCACAAACTGTAAAAGTTGCACCATTGATTATTGGTTTTGGTTCAGATATAATCACTGATAAACAGATTGCTTTGGTTAAAAACTATATTGCCTCTGCATTTAAATCATCACCAGTATTGGTTATGGGATTAAGTGAAGCACAAACAAAGCAAGTTGTGAATATGGGGGTTGATTATTTAAACGCTTTAAATAAAGCAGCTCTTGAAGATTTTATAGGCATCAAACCACTATCTGATGCTCAATATCAGTTTGTTACTCAAAGTGAAAAAATCATGTCAGCTGTAGGTAACATAAGCAATGAATTCACATACAAACCAGCTAATAAAACAGTGTTTGATGAGAATGCAATAGTTATTACAAATAGCAACAAGCATTCTGATGATGACGACGATGACGATGATGACGATGATGATGACGACGAAGATGACGATGATGACGATGACGATGAATCAGAAAACCACAAATCATCAGAAGAAAATGATGAAGAACATGACGATTAATCGTTCGTTTATGACATAAATAGGATGGCACACCATGACAAAAGATTCAAAACTTACAACAACTGAAGCGATAATTGTTGAAGTATTTGATGCCAGACAGTCTGAAATAGCTAGAAATAACATGATTCAAAAGTATATCCCATTTATCGTAAATAGCATTCGGGAGATTACAGGTAGTTATGTTAAAATTGGCGATTCAGATGAGCTAAGTATTGGTTTGATGGCTTTTAATGAAGCCATCGACCGATATGATGCGGAAAGAGGCCTTTTTTTGTCATACGCAAAATTAGTGATTGCAAGCCGATTAAAGCGTTATTTTGAGAGAAATAATGATCGCGACATTTCCATAGCAATAGAAGATATAGATCTGATTAAGTCAGAGCAATTGGTAAATAAGCATCTAGAACAAAGTACTCTTGAAGAAGAGATCGAACAATGGAAAAAAGAATTGATTAAATTTAATATAACTTTCCATGATTTACTTGATAAAAAGCCAAAGCATAAAGACACGCGTCATAAAGCAATAGAAATTTCAAAGTCAATAAGTCAAAATCAATCGATTGTAAATTTAATGTTTGAGAAATACAGATTGCCAATACAAATGATCCATCAAAATTTGCGTATTAGTGTAAAAGTATTAGAAGGTAGTAGAGTATTTATCATTTCTGTTGTGATTATTTTTGTAAAAGAGTTAGGGGCGATTAAAAGATGGATTCTGAGAGATTAACTCATATGAATCATATAAATGATTATTTATATAGATGTATTATATTAGAATGCCATGCGCATTATTTACATGTGCTAACCGACCAAGGGGAACATCTGCGAATCAAAAGCCTAACGCATCATCGCATTGGGGATAAAATATGTTTTTTAGATGAGGATATTATAAGAGATACAATTGATTCAACTGAAAATAAATCAGGTAAAATCATAAACTTTATAAAGCCTCTTAGTGCAATTGCAGCCATTTTACTTATTGTATTTTATATTAATTTTACAATGTCTAATATAACCTACGCTGTAATTAGTTTAGATATCAATCCAAGTATTGAACTTGCGCTCAATAAATCAGGTGAAGTAATCCATGCAAAAGGTTTTAACTCTGAAGCCGTTGAATTATTATCAAGCATGCAAATTAAGGGACTCTCATATGAAAAAGCGATAGAAACAATCTTGAATCAAGCTTTGTTATCAGGTTATACAATCGACCAACATAGTGTTCTTATAGCGGTTGCGCCTGTAAAAACACAAATTGAAGGGATGATAAGCGATATCGAAAAACATTTGATAATCTATACTGAACGTTTAGATGCAGAAGTAAAAATCGGAGACCAAAACAGTTATACAAACGAGAAAAACCATGACCTCAGTTTAGGTAGAAATTTAATATCAAATGAATATCCAAATATAGATGAAAATGATATGAAGAATATGAAAATTAAAGATATTTTTGAATATATTGAAAAAGATCAACAAGATCAACAGCCAGAAAATGAAGAAGAAACAAAAGAACACCTTGATTCTGAAGAGGGAAAAGAATCTGAAAATGAACAAGAACAAGAACAAGAAAATGATGACAGCAGTGAAGTTGATAAAATAGAGACTGAAAAAAATGATGACCAAAATAAAGTCTCTGATGATACTGAAGAGTCAGAAGATAACATAGATATAGAAGATAATACTGATACAGAAGATAACACGGATACTGAAGATACAGAGCGTGAAGAAAATCATGATGATTAATTCGGTACCATGTACACCAACGCAAGTTGGGATGCTACGAACGGTATTAATCACAAATTAAAGTGCCAAATCAAGTATTGATGAAACATTATGTCAAAACTTGATTTTTTTTTGTTTATATCATTTCCGATACAATAAATGATATAATTTAATTTGAGCGAGGTGATTCCATGTACGAAGTAATTGCTATGGCAACTAAATATGTATTAACGTTTGTCATCTATATGTTTATACTTAAAATTGCAAAATTAATTTATCTAGATATTAAGACGATGACCGTTTGGGAGGATTCAAAAGTTACAAATCCACACCTAAGACTATTGTCATCCATGGAACAAACTGGACAAAATACCGTCACTGAAGTTTTCCCGTTAAAAAATGCGGTTACTATAGTCGGGCGTTCACTGGAATGTGAAATCGTGATTTCTGATCCCCATATTTCATCAAAGCATATTCAGATTGTTAAAACTGGACAAGGTTTTACAATCTCAGATTTAGGGAGCGTCAATGGCACCTATCTTAATGATGTTAGGCTTTTGAACCCTGTTCTATTAAAAAATGGCGATGAAATATTACTAGGCATCACAAAGCTTGTATTTTCTGAAGGTGGGAAACTACATGGATAAAATTGTAACGAAACACTCAAAAAAATCAAAACCATTTTCGCCAGTACATTTAGTGGCGCTTATCGATCTAATTTTATTTGCGCTACTCTCTATTAGAAGTGGTGTATTTGTGCCTTTAATTTTGATGCTTGGCGTATCTAAAGCGGTATTGACCTATTTGACCAATATTATACTCAGAAAATTTAGAATGGGTGATACTTATATAGCACTTATTGTTTCACTGATTCTGAGTATGGGTCTCGCGATGCAACTTAGGTTGTCCACTGAGATTGGCATCAAACAATTTATATGGTATCTAATTGGAATGTCCCTATTTATGGTTACAAGTTCTATTTACCACTTAGTGCATAAACGGATTCGATCGATATGGTTTTTTTATGCGCTAATGATGTTTCTTTTTATATTTACGCAAATAATTGGCGTTAGAGTAAACGGTGCAAAAAATTGGATTATACTGGGAGGCGTTTCATTTCAACCTTCTGAATTCATAAAGATAATTTTTGTATTTTTCATGGCGTCATTTGTCTCAAATCCAGAGTCTCTGCGTTTGAAAATAGCCGATAAAGTGTCACCACCAAAATGGACACTCATGGCCATGGTTTTTGTCGTACTTGGTTTTTTTGTGCTCCAAAGGGAGTTTGGAACTGCGCTTCTCATATTTCTGGTCTATTTATCCATTGTTTATGTATTTGAGAAAGCAATCACTTTTATAGCGTTCAATGCAATACTAGCTGGTGTGGCGGCAATTTTTGCGATTCAAATCATGCCACATTTACAAGTGAGAATCGATAGCTGGCTCAATCCTTTTGCGGATATTGCAGGAAAAGGGTATCAAATCACGCAATCCCTCTTCGCAATAGGCAGTGGTAGTTTTTTTGGAACGGGTATAGGACTTGGCTATCCTCATTTTATACCAAACGTTGAAACGGACTTTATTTTCTCAGCCATTTGTGAAGAAATGGGGATATTTGGCGGGATTGCAATTATCGTTTTATTTATGTTGCTCGTTTATCGAGGGATTAAAATTTGTCTGCGCCTCAGAGACCCATTTACAAAAGCGGTGGCATTTGGACTGACGACGACAATTGGTTTTCAAACATTCATCATCATTGGTGGCGTCACAAAAGTAATCCCACTGACTGGCATAACGTTACCATTTGTGAGCTATGGCGGTTCTTCTCTCATCTCTAGTTTTTTAGTGCTAGGGCTCCTACAAGCCCTTTCTGGATCCATTCTAAGAGAGGAGGTCTTTGAAGTTGAAAAAATCGACAACAAATAGCAGGATTCTCCATATATTTGTCGTAATCAGTTTACTTTTTCTTAGTTTAATTGGCTATATGAGCTATTTTGAACTATATGGAAAAGAGCCAATCATGGCAAACAACTACAATAGACGTCTCAAAGCAAAGGAAGAGGGCATCGTAAGGGGTCAAATTTTCGATAGACAGGGTGAGCTTTTAGCGGCCACAAAAGTAGTGGATGGCGCCTCAAGTAGAAGTTATCCATACAAAAAACTTTACGCACATATTATTGGTTATAATTCTAACATTTATGGGAAAACGCTTTTAGAAGCGCAATACAATGATACACTGCTAGGCATAAACGCACTTGGTCTTCTTGGTAACACGGTGAGCCTTGTTACAGGCGAAGAGAAAACTGGGAACAATCTTAATTTAACCATTGATCACAATCTACAAGCATTGGCACGTGAACTTATGGGGGACAATCGTGGATCCATCGTTGCGATAAACCCTAAAACGGGTGAGATTTTAGCTATGGTCAGCACACCTGATTACAATCCAAATGAGACGTCTCTTGAAGAAAACTGGGCAAATCTATCAACCAACGAAAATAGTCCACTTCTACCGAGAGCAGTCGTTGGTCTATATCCACCGGGTTCGACGTTTAAAGTTGTAACGGCTGTTGCGGCCATTAAAGAAGGTCTAATCGATTTTGAATTCGAGGATACTGGGAGCGTCGTCATTGATGGCAAAACCTTTTCCAATGTAAATAAAAAAGCCTACGGTGCACTCAATATGACAACCGCTATGGCTTATTCAAGCAATGTCTATTTTTCAAAACTATCAGAAGTTCTAGACGCGGATGCCTTGGTAAAAACAGCAGAAGATGCTGGTATAAACAATAATTTCAGCTTTGATATGCCACTTAAAAAAAGTAGTATCAACCGCGATATCAAGAGTAAAACTGAATTTGCGGCAACGGTTATTGGACAAGGCAAACTGCTTGTCACACCGGTTCAAATGGCACTTATAAGTGCTGGCATAGCAAATGACGGCGTCATCATGAAACCGTACTTGGTCAAAAGCATATCCGATAAAAATGGCACGATTCTTACCAGTACACTATCAAAAAAATTATATAATTTCACGGATTCCAAGACAGCAGAACTTGTTAAAGACATGATGATAGAAGTCGTTAAAAATGGAACGGGAACAAAGGCTGCTATATCAGGAGTTGTCGTCGCTGGAAAAACTGGGACAGCTCAAAACGAAAAATCTACTGACGGTGGTGGAAATGACCACGCGTGGTTTATCGGCTTTGCACCTGCATCGGACCCTGAAATTGCAATTGCTGTCATCCTCGAAAATCAATCAAGAGATGGCGGTCAAGTGGCTGCACCGATTGCTAGAAAGCTGATGTCGCAGTGGATAAAAAGTAGCAAGTAATTAGTGATGACACAAGAAATTATCGCATGGAATGAAAAATGACTAAAAAAAGGTACTTGATATCATGTGTATCACATTCCGATTCGGGTACTAATTCTTATATAGATACAATTATGTTTCGATAAAATTAAAACTTCTAACATTTCAGGGGGCAAAATGAAATCATCTCAATTTAAGTTGCTCATCACCATGATTGTTCTTAGTATTTCAACGCTGGTTTTGATTTTAATTCCAACCGTACAATTTGCACGAAATGCCCTCAAACAACAGGCAACAGATAAAATGGCTTTATCACTTGAAGTTATTCAAACGGATTTAGAAAAAAATATAGAAGAAGCCGAAAAAATTGTTAGTAAATTGAAAATGTTTAGTGAAGATTATTTTAAAGTTATTGAGCCCAAGACGTATTCTGATTACAAGCTCTTTATTGATGCAATTGAACCTTCGATAAAGCTTGAAGCGCAGAATCACAAACAAAGTCGAACTGCATACATTTACATTGATCCAGAGTTGTTTGATAAACCTCTGGATGTTTATTATGCAGATCAAAATGGAACTGGTCAAGTTTCAAAACAAAATAGTATTCCGATTGAATATTTTGTAGAAGGACCAACACAAGAGGATGATAAAGCATGGTGGTTTGGTCCTATTGAAAATAAGGGGACGTTCTGGACGGAACCTTATGATTGGATTATGGATAATGGAACCGTTCTGAGGTTCATGTCTCATACTATGCCCATCTACTATAAAGACAAATTTATCGCGGTGGTTGGAACTGACATCGATTATAGTTATTTGACGGATAAAATTAGATCCTTCAAAATTCTAGAAACAGGATATGCGTTTCTATTAGATAGTCATTCAAATGAAATTTATTATCCTTCTTTTATCGACGACTCTGAAGATAGAATTTCTGTGACAAAGGAGATTTCTAACGGTTGGGTCGTTGGTATAAGTGTCTTAGAATCTGAAATATATAGCGACATAGCTGCATTTAATAATGAGCTTATAATTTCAGTTCTCATGACGCTTATGCTAGCTAGTATTATTGCGTTACTCTTCAGTAAATCTATATCACGGCCAATTTTGACATTGGTTCATGCGATAGAACGTTCAAAAGAAGATAAGCTATTCGTGGAATTACCAGAAGGGTTATTGACACGTTCAGATGAAATTGGCATACTGACGAGAGCCATTAATCAATATAGTGAGACACTTCTAAAAACAACAGGTCAGCTCAGTCTTTTTGAGCAGTCACTAGACCATGGCGAAAGTGGCTTCGTTATGTTAGATCAAACGTATCAAGTAATCTATGCAAACAAAACTTTTTTATCACTCACACACCATTCAAATTTAATAATGGAAAATTTAGAAACGTACGGCATTCATATTACGGATGATCAAAAGGCTCAACTTGACGTTTTTAATGAACTAAAGATAGAAAGCTATTTAAAGACAAATAATAATCAAATGATACCAATAAAAATCTACCTGTCAAAATTCAACAGTGAGCTCGCGTATTGTTTTGGTATATTAAAAGATTTGACTCAAATTCGATTAAACGAGTTACAATTCAATGAAGCCAAATATTATGACCCTCTGACACACTTGTTTAACAGACATCACTTTTTAGACACAACAAATCAAATTTTAGAGGTACTACCACAAACTGAATTTATCTGTCTGTTAATAAATGTTGATAATTTCAGACTTTTAAATGGAATACTTGGCACAGAACTTTGCAACGCACTATTAAAAGAGGTCGCAAATCGACTGAAAGCAAATATATCGAATGATGCAATCATTGGACGAACAGATGGCGATGAATTTTCAGTTTTATTACCAGCGACAGAAATCGATACTCAAATGATGATGCAGTACCTTCATCAATTGAAAGCACGCCTTAGTGAACCCATTTTCAAAGATGAAGAGCAAATTTTTATTACCCTCAGCATGGGATATGCAGTTTATCCTCAAGATGGCACCAATATTTATCAGATCCAAAAAAAATCGAACATTGCGCTCACTCAAGCAAAAGCATACGGTAAAAATCAACTTATAAAATATGAGAATTCGGTTGAAGAAAACGGTGATCAAAAGCAAGAATTTTATAAAGCTTTGCGCTTTGCTATAAAAAATAATGAGTTGTATTTAGTTTTTCAACCACAAATGGACGTTACGTCATTAAAAGTGGTTGGCATAGAAGTTTTACTACGGTGGTTGAATAATGGTGTTCTAATATCTCCAGCAGAATTTATTCCTATTGCCGAGCAATCTAGATTAATCATACCCATCGGTGCTTTTGTTCTGGAAAAGAGTTTTGAATTTGCACATGAGTTTCATAAAAAGCATTCAGAAATAGAGATTTCTATCAATTTATCCGTTGAACAACTACGGTTTGATATTGTTGTCAAGCAAGTTGAAAAACTACTTCAAGTTTATCCAATTGATCCAAGTAAAGTCGTTTTTGAGGTTACAGAGAGTTTACTTGTTACCTCTACGGATGAAGCGGTATTGGTCATAAAAACTCTTAAAAATATGGGGTTCCACATTGCATTGGACGATTTTGGTATGGGGTATTCTTCCTTGAGTTATCTCAAAACGCTACCGTTCGATATCATTAAAATAGATCGTGCATTCATTAAAGATTACCCTGAGCGTGATAACGGAAGTATTGCCGCACTTATCGTACACCTCGGCAAAGATCTTAATGTAAAAATCATCGCTGAGGGTGTAGAAACTATAGTACAAAGTGATTATCTAGCATCTATTGGATGTACATGTATACAAGGGTTTTATTATTCAAAACCCTTAGAAGCTACCGATTTGATAAAATACCTAAATGATAAATCCTAAATTTATATGAGGAAATTGCATAATCCCAATTATCATATCTATTTAGTGACTGAGGAGGCGATTAATCCATGGAATTAAGTTTTTTAGAGTACAAGACGATTGTTGAGACGGCACCAAATCTTATTTGGCGTTCAGGTCTGGATGCCAAGTGTTACTATTTTAATAAAACATGGCTAGATTTTACGGGTCGTACTTTTGAGCAAGAATATGGAGATGGTTGGGCAGAAGGCGTACATCCAGATGATTTGGAAAGATGTGTAAAAATATATCTAGATAACTTTGAAAATAAAACCCCATTCGAAATGGAATATCGATTACGTCGTCATGACGGTGTGTGGCGATGGATTAACGACAGGGGCGTACCAGCGGTTGATGAAAGTGGGGTGTTCTCAGGTTTTGTAGGCAGTTGCTTAGATGTAACCGATAAAGTGGAAGGTTATATTTTGAAGGAAATGGCACAAAAAGACGGTTTAACAGGAATTTTTAGCCGTCAGTATTTAATGAGCTGTTTTATGTCAGAATTTGAATCTGCAAAGCGTTCCGGGAACAATTTGTCAATTGCTATGATGGATATTGATAAATTTAAGAATATAAACGATTTGTATGGACATTTTGAAGGGGATCGCGCACTTACGATGTTTGCATCTGTGGTAAAAGAAGCCATTCGTCAAGATGATTTGTTTGGTAGATATGGTGGAGATGAGTTTGTTCTTATTTTTCCAAATTCAACAATCGAGATCGCTCAAAGAGTTATTGACAGAATTACAAATGCATTGACAAAAGTTGTTCTTAACGTTGGGATTGCTGAGATTGAGTTATCTATAAGTATAGGTCTATGCGAGCTATCTGATGAAAGCAATCCTGAAGAAATGATTAAAAAGGCTGATGTTATGATGTATGAAATTAAAAAAAATAAGTATGACCACTTACTAGTGAATGTTTAGCTTTAAGGAGGCTTTCTATGAAAGAACTTCAGTTTTCAGCCCAAATAAATGCCCCCAAAGAAAGTGTTTGGGCAACGCTTTGGGAAGATGCCACATTTCGTGATTGGGCAAGTATTATTGATGAGGGCACCTATTTGCAGGGAGAGATGAAAGAAGGCAATGAAATTCAGTTTATATCTTCTGTAAATGGTTATGGTGTGACAAGTCTGATAGAGAAACTGATTCCAAATGAGTATGTATTGATCAAACATAGTGCAGACACACAAGAAAGTGGAATGCAGGAACGCGAAAGAGAGTGGACAGGGGGAACAGAAAGTTATTTGCTTACAGAAAAAAATGGTGTTACGACATTATTGGTTTCAACTGATGTTCCTGACGAGCTTGAAGAAATGTTTAATATCAGGTTACCCAGAGCTATAGAGCGTATAAAAACGCTATCGGAGATAGGTCTGTAGATAAAGGCAATTGATTTAATGATTATATGAAAAGAATCAAGTTCGGACAAAGAAATTTTGTTAGAGCTTGATTCTTTTTTTGTCTATGTGGCGTAAAATCAGCAAGTAAATAATTTACTAAACGAATAGATTGACATCTAGTAAAAGATTTAGTAAAATTATTTCATCAATACAAATTCAACATTTTGAAGGGAGTAAACTTATGAAAAAGCTTTGCTTGTTATTGGTGTTTGTCATCGCTTTTGGCCTAATGGGATGTGCCAAGGATGAAACGCAAGTTTTACGATTTGCCACATGGGATTCCGAGGATACTTTAGAAGTACAAAAGCTAATTGCTAAACGTTTTGAAGAATTAAACCCTGGCGTAAAAGTTCAGGTAGAAGGCTACGGCGATGGTTACGATCAAAAGATCGCAGCGGGTTTCGGGGCTAAAAACGCACCTGACGTCATGTATATGTGGGATTTTCCAACCTATCAAGCCTCACTTGAACCACTTAACAGCTATATGGATTCTGATGAAAATTTTACAGCACTCATGGACGATCTTTACCCTGGTATCTTAAACTACAGCACCATGGGTGACAATGTACTAGGTATGCCGGTTGGTTATACGTCTCATGTCGTTTATTATAACAAAGCATTGTTTGACAAAGCTGGCGTTGCTTATCCTGAAGAGGGATGGACGTGGGACGACTTAAGAGAGAAAGCAGTCGCATTGTCAGCGCTTGGTGACGATGTTTACGGATTTGCATTTGCAACGAGTCCTGACCCATATGACTTTGAACAATACTACTGGAGCTTTGGCACTTCATACCTTTCAGAAGATGGCAAAGTGATGGATGGTTACTTTAACAGCGATGAAGCTGTTTCTATGATGCAAATGTATTCTGACATGGTCAAAGAAGGCTCAGCCCTTGGCGCTCAAGATAGCGTCAGCAATGCATTCAGAGGTGGAAACGTCGCAATGCAAGAAAGTGGTATTTGGCCACTCGAACGACATATCGAGAGTATTGGTGCAGAAAATTTAGGTATTATGGCTCTGCCAACAGCCAAAGAAGCATCAAGTGTTATCAACTCATCGGCACTTTGTATGGCTAAAGATTCAAAAAATAAGGAACTCGCATGGGAATTTATCAAGTTCTACACATCACCTGAAGCGGTGAAAATGCGTGCGAAAATTGACCTTCCAGTTCTTAAAAGTGTAGCATTAGAACTCAACTATTTATCAGATCCATTTTACAAACCTTTTTATGACATGCTTGAAACGGCAGAAGCACACACGCCAGCATTTTTACTAAATGCCGAATACAGCAAAATTTCTGAAAAAATGCTCTATGCGATAGAAAAAGTATTTGTGGATTCGGTCAATGGGGAAGCGATAGATGTAAAAGCCATCTTAGATGAAGCCGTCTCAGAGTCAGCACAGTTTTTAGAATAAAGAAGAAGCCAAAAGGTGGCTGTTAGTAAGCCACCCTGGCTTTAAGAGGGAGAGACCTATGGGATCCAAAAAAAGATTTAGAAAAGAGATGATTCCCTATTTGTTCATAATGCCTTGGATATTGGGATTCTTGATCTTTACAATAGGACCGCTATTATTTTCATTGATCATCAGCTTCTTTGATTGGCCTATCGTTGGCGAACCTGCCTTTGTCGGATTCGGAAATTACATGAGGATGTTTACAGAAGACAAAATGTTTACACACAGCTTATTTATTACCGTCAAATTCGCAGTTATTTTCGTCCCACTTTTTATGGGTATCGCGCTCGGATTAGCACTTTTACTTAATCAAAAAATCAAAGGGTTATCCTTCTTTAAAACCGTGTTTTATTTACCCTCTGTCATTTCAGGTGTTGCTTTGTCCATGATCTGGATTTGGATATTCGATTTCAAATACGGTGTGATCAATTACTTGTTGTCACTCATTGGCATAGCTGGTCCAAACTGGCTAGGCGATCCAAAATGGTCATTGATTGCCATGGTCATCGCGAGTTTGTGGGGTCAAGGGACTATGGTTTTAATTTTTCTCGGTGCCCTTAGAGAAATTCCAAAGGATTATTATGAAGCAGCCACTTTAGATGGCGCAAATGCATTTCATCGTTTTTTCAAAATCACATTACCACTCATAACACCCGCACTGTTATTCAACTTGATTATGACGATTATCTCTGCCTTCCAACAGTTGACATTGGCTCTTTTAATGACAAAAGGTGGTCCATCGAACTCAACTTACTTCTACGCAATGTATGTCTATAACAACGCATTCAAACATTTCGAGATGGGTTATGCCTCTGCCAATGCTTGGATTATGTTCCTCATCATACTCACACTGTCATTACTCGTTTTTAAATCGTCATCGATGTGGGTTTATTACGAATCTGAAGTGAAAAAATAAGGAGAGAAGGCCATGAAGCAATCAATCATCCGAAAACTACCACTCTATGCACTGCTCATCTTCTTTACACTCCTGTTCCTCTTTCCATTTTTTTGGACGCTTACGTCGGCATTCAAGGCAGAAGCGGAACTCCACGCTTATCCACCCGTATGGATTCCATCGAGTTTTAGTTTAAGTAACTTTATAGAGGCTTGGACGTCACAACCGTTTACACAATATTTCTTCAACTCAATGATTGTAGTTGTAGGAACGACCATCGGACAACTCATTTCATGCTCACTAGTCGCCTATGGCTTTGCAAGATTCAAATTTAAGGGCAGAGATGTGCTCTTTATCATCTTACTAGCGACGATGATGATCCCATGGGATGTAACCATGATTCCCATGTACATGGAATTCAACGCATTTGGTTGGATCAATACACTGAAACCGCTCATTGTTCCAGCGTGGTTCGGCTCACCATTTTACATCTTTCTACTCAGACAATTCTTACTCAACATTCCAAGAGAGTTGGAAGAAGCAGCCATGATCGATGGGGCAAACCATTTCCAAATCTACTATAAAATCTACATGCCACTTGTCAAACCGACGCTTGTATTAATTGCAGTGTTTAACTCACTATCTGTATGGAACGATTATCTTGGGCCATTGATTTTCTTAAACGATCAATCAAAATATACATTAACGCTTGGGTTAGCGCAGTTTAAAGGCGTAGGTGATGTCAATATGTCCGCGATTATGGCCATCACATCGATTATATGTATACCGCCGCTTATCGGTTTCTTCTTTGCACAGAAACAGATTATTGAGGGCATCTCAACCACAGGTATCAAGTAAGGAGCACCCAATATGAATAAATTACACCTCATGCAAAATCGCGTAGAGTCGAGAGCTTTCTTTAAAAGTGCGCATGAATCCGTCATCTCACTTGATGGCACATGGCGTTTTCGCTATTATGATGCACCGGGCCGCATGCCAGAGCGTATCACTGACTGGGATGAAATCAAAGTCCCTTCTTGCTGGCAACTTGAGGGCTATGATCAGATGCATTATACGGATCTTTATTATCAATTTCCAATCTTACCTCCTTATGTGCCAGCTAAAAATCCAACAGGTGTTTACGAACGCACATTTATGGTGAGCAATGACCAGATTAACAAGATAAATGATCATCGGTTGCGTTTTCATGGCGTAGACAGTACCTTTGAAGTCATACTCAACGGCCATAAGTTAGGGGATAACACAGGGTCACGTTATACCAGTGAATTTGACATGACCAACGCTCTTAAATTGGGCGAAAATACCCTTCGCGTCATCGTCAATAAATGGAGCATCGGCACCTATCTTGAAGATCAAGATATGTGGTGGCTCAGTGGCATCTTTAGAAGTGTGGAATGGCTTATCTTGCCAATTGAGCGGATTGAGGATGTACAGTGCTTTTCTCTATTAAATAGCGACTATACGCAGGCAAACGTAACTTTAAAGCTGCGCTTTTCTGAAGAGATAAACTTAAAAACTAAATCTCAATTAGCAGCTGAAACTTTGTTTGATTCTATAACTATCTTAGAAGCTGGAACTAAAGTTGATCTAGGTTATGAAATCGAAGTATTGTTAAGCCATCAAGGGATTCCAGTTGCCACTAACAGTATAAAAATGTATTCTGACCATCAAAAGACAAGTGCTTTAGGTGATGAAAATTGGTTTTCACTATCTTTTGACGTAGATGCACCAAACCTTTGGACAGCCGAGACCCCTTATATTTACGACCTTTCAATCCTTTTAAAACGTGATGGTTTGACGGTGCACAGTATTCAGGATGAAGTAGGTATTCGTGAAATCAAAGTACATGGCCATCAAATATTAATCAATGGACAGCCGATTCATTTTAAAGGTGTCAATCGACACGATTTTCATTGCGATACAGGACGAACTGTTTCAGTAGAGGACATGCGCTATGATTTGGAACTTATGAAGCGCAGCAATATGAATGCAGTACGTACCGCCCATTATCCCAATGCACCAGAATTTTATACCCTATGTGACGAAATTGGCCTCTATGTCATCAGCGAGGCTGATCTTGAATGTCACGGGTTTGAACTCACAGGGCGTTATGACTGGATTACTGAAGATGCGCTTTGGACGGAGGCTTATGTAGACCGTGCGGTACGCCTCGTGAAAAGGGATATAAACAGGCCTTCGGTGATTATGTGGTCCCTTGGCAATGAATCTGAATTCGGCAGAAATTTCATCGCCATGGCTGAAGCGATAAGGAGCATTGATCCTTCAAGGTTGATTCACTATGAAGGCGATAGAGATGTGGAAGTCGCCGACGTATATAGCACGATGTACACGCGTTTGGAACGCCTAGAGGAAATTGGCAAATCAACTGATGGCACAAAACCCCATCTCTTATGTGAATATGCACATGCCATGGGCAATGGACCAGGTGGCCTTTATGACTATCAACAGCTTTTTAGAAAATACCCACGTCTTCATGGTGGCTTTATCTGGGAATGGATCGATCACGGGATTAGAAGTTATGATGCAGCTGGGAAAGTGTTTTATAAATACGGAGGGGATTATGGTGATGCACCGCACAATGGCAACTTTAATTGCGATGGCCTCTTATTCCCAGACCGAACACCATCGCCAGCACTGGCAGAAGTGAAAAAGGTGTACACGCCTATATGGGTTGAAACGACTGATGAACACGTGCATGATGCTAATACGATCTGTTTTAGTATTGAAAATGAGTATGACCACTTAACGCTTAATCACGTCAATTTCACGTTAACAGGCAGTGGCTTTGGATGTGCATTTAAGCTACAAGATGTACAGCCGACTGATAAAATCTTATTTACATTAAAAGATGGCAACCTAACAGCGATTCCAGAAATGGCAATTGTGAAGTTGACAGATATTGAGCCTGAAAGAAATGAAACTTACGATGGGTTAATGTTGAGAGCCTTCGATTTGCGCTTTGAAGGACTTGAAATTTCCGCACATCAGATACTAATAGCCACAACAGATTATCAGCCTAAAGCATCATCATCACCTCAGACTCAATCATCTATACCACAGCATCAAGAGAAACACCTTATTAAAACTACAAATACTTTAAACGGAAATCAACAACGACGACTTACTATACTAGAAACACATGATTCTTTGTCACTAAGCGATTCGGAACAAAAATTTTCAATACGATTCGATAAAGTGGATGGTGTGCTCACTTCATATTTTTATGATGGTATAGAGTTCCTAAAGAAAGGGCCAGAGATAAACTTCTGGCGGGCACCAATAGACAACGATATGTATGTGAAACGCGACTGGGTAGATAGATATGCACTCAATCTTGTGAAGGTGTATCCAGAATCATTTGAATGGGAAGAAGAACCGGGTAGTGGTGACGTGCATATCACTATACATTCTATAGTAGGCGCGCCAAATCAGACGTGGTACTATAAAATCAAGAGTCGTATATGGATTAAGTTAGATGGCAGTCTTGAGTTCGAATTTTACGGGCAATTTAAAGATCCAAAGCGCTTTTTTCAGGCAGCTCTACCTAAGATTGGCACTATATCAAGTCTCATGCATGCACCGAACAAGATTCAGTATCATGGTTTGGGCCCAAGTGAGAATTATCCCGATAGTCAACTGTCAGCATTTATGGCGACACATGAAGCGACCATGGACACGCTCTTTACAAACTATCCTTATCCCCAAGACAATGGAAACCGAGGCGCAATAACAGCTATAGAGCTTAAGTATGACAAACATAGCCTTCATATCTCCATGAAAAAGGCAGCCAACTTTGCCATAAGAGCATACAGTGACGCACAGATTGAGATGGCCAAACACATGAATAAACTAGAGCCTGACGGTTGTTTCTTGCACTTAGATTATAAAGTCAATGGACTTGGAAGCAACAGTTGCGGGCCAGAGCCTTCACCAGCACATAAATTAAAGCCCATCGATTTTGAGTACGGGTACACATGGCACGTAAAACCAAAGGAGTCACCTTATGAAAGCAATCGATCTGATAAAAATACCATTTAGCATGAGAGGTGCTTATACGGTTTTTTCAATCATGAAAGCAGAGGAAAAATCACAGTTATTCATCAGGGATATTCACGGTGGTGATCTTGATCCGGGATGCTTATTCAAATTCAAATTTGAAACCTCAGAAAAAGGTGATTCTAGCAATGCAGTTAGCTTTGTAGAACTTACAGAAATCCACTTTAAAGTGACACCGAGTTTGCTAACAGCATCTTATAAAGATTTGCCATTTATGGAAATCGCTTTTGAAGATGAAAACGTCTTTAGAATAAGGACTTTACCTTCTGTGATAACCGTTACACTCGAAGCAGTTGCACACAAATATAATACGATTGCACAAATCGGATCCACGCATTGGGAATTTACCAGCTATTTTAAAGAACTGAAATTGGGCATTCATAAACGTAACGGTGATGGACAGATTCATGCGGATTGGTCAGCAATTGGGAACAAAGGTATTGAGATCCAGCTAGGTAATGTAAGTGAGTGGCGTTTTACGACCTATCTCGTTTCAGAAGGTATGCGTCCTTTTGCTCAAGATTCTTTTGAAAAATGCGAGAGACGCGTATATCGGAAATTTAAAGGTTGGTCAAAGCGTTTTGTTATCAGTCAAGATATACCAGAGAATGTTTCCCCTGCACTGTTTGAGATGCGCGTGCAAGAAGCCTCACATATCTTATGGCAAAATTTCGTCAATAAAAGTGGTCAATTGAAATTTCCAGCATTATACATGACTAAAAATTGGATGACCAATATTTGGAGTTGGGATAATCTATTTAGTGCTATGGGGTTGATGATGGCCTCTCCGAAATCAGCCTATGAACAATTAATTCTCTTTGAGACATTACAGTCTCCGGAAGGCGCATTTCCTGATTATGCAAATGATAGGTACGCTTCCTACAGTTGCAACAAACCACCGTTGCTAGGATGGTGTTATGATTGGATGATTCAAAATGAAAAATCCAGTTTAAAAACCTTTGTAAAACCATCTCTACTAAATAGAATCTACAAAATGGCTGAAAAGCAAACCGATTATTGGTTAAAACACCGAATGAGTGATTTGGGACTGCCATATTACACACATGGCAATGATTCAGGATGGGATAATGGCACTTTTTTTAGCGAAGGGGTTCCGGTCATCACGCCAGATTTGACGACATTCCTGTTGCTTCAAATTCAGTTTTTAATCGATTATGCACCTAACGAAAGTAGAGCGGTTGACTGGAAAAGGACTTATGATACATTGATGACAAACTTGATTGATAAGTTGTGGGATGGCGAGGCATTCAACGCCATCAAATGGCCTGAAAAGCGCATCAAACGTATGGATGGTACTTTGCAGCGGTTATTGCCATTATTGCTTTCTAAGAGCCTTCCAGATGATATCATTGTCAAACTCAAAAGAGATTTATTGGATTTTGAAACACCCTTTGGATTTGCAACGGAGAAAGTAAGCAGCTCATATTATAAATACAATGGTTACTGGCGAGGTCCAATTTGGGCACCTACGACACTCTTGATGATTGATGCGCTTAACCGTACGTCAGAACCCCTTTGGGCAAATCGAATCCGAGAAAAATATATCAGGTGCGTAATGTCGGGTGGATTCGCAGAAAACTTTGATCCATTAACTGGTGAAGGACTTGTTGATACTGGTTTTGCTTGGACAGCTTCCGTTTTTTCAATACTATCGTGTAAACTGAGTTAAATCGGAACTTAATTTTAGAATGTGACGCGACTCGTTCTCCCCAAGATCAGCTGCGTCATATTTCTATTTTATGAGTCGCAAATAAAGAAATAGATATGATATAATAATTATGGAAATTGCATTATTAATAGATTTACTAATATGTAAGTAGGTGAATTATGGTTACCATTAAAGAAATTGCACAGAAAGCAGGGGTTTCACCTGCCACCGTTTCGAGAGTGCTCAATGGCGATAAAAACATAAGTGTCAGAGAAGAAACGCGTGTTAAAATCTATGAAGCGGCTGAAGAACTTGAGTATATTCCATTAATACAAAAGTATTCTTCACGATTGAACATGACTCAATCTGATTTAATCGTCATCGTTGTTTGTGCATTTACAAGCCAACTGGAGATTGAAGATCCTTACTATTTGGCGATACGCTTCGGCATTGATGAAGAATGTAAGAAAAGAGGCATAACAGTATATCGCATGTATGCAAATGATACAATAGATGCTTCACTCGCAAATAAATGTAATGGTGCAATAGCCGTCGGCTCCTTTGCACCTGAGCAGGTCAATCAACTTGCACAACAATTTGAACATCTCGTATTTCTAGATAGTGATCCAGACGATGAGCGATTTGACGCTGTGACAGTCAATCTTGACTCTGGGATGAAAAAAATCTTGAGATTTTTAACGGAACAAGAGATCAAAGATATAGGTTATATTGGGGGGCGTGATACTCAAGACACTTTGATTATCAAACTCGATCAACGCGAGATTACATTTTCAAGTGAAATGCATAAAGCTGGAACTTATCAAGAAAAGTGGGTATGGATTGGATCGTTTTCATCAGATTCAGCTTATGAACTTGTTAAAGCTAATATCGATATTGGTGATTTGCCAAAATGCTTTATCGTTGCCAACGATTCCATGGCAGTCGGTGTACTCAGAGCATTTTATGAGTTAAGCATACGTATTCCAGATCGATTATCTCTGATCAGTTTTAACGACATTCCTCAAGCAAAGTTCACAACACCAGCACTTTCAACCCTAAAGATTCATTCTGAACAGATGGGCGTCATTGCTGTAAAGACATTGATTGATAGAATTTCCAATGATAGAGTTGTTCCATGCAGAGTTTCTGTCGCAACTCAATTGGTGATTAGAGATAGTTTTAAACGATAGATGATGCAGCCAATCTTGGAGGTGAAATTGGATTTACAAAAAATTGCAGAAGACAATATAGCGCCTTTTGATATGCGTATTGTAAACACGAACGCGGAAAAGTTGTGATTAAGGTTATATAATGTGAATGTGTCAAAAAGAGGTTCTTAGAATCTCTTTTTTTTGTGACTTTTTTTGTTTGCTACAAGCAGTAAATTTGAGTCAATGTGAAGAAATATTCGGCAATTTCACCAGGTGAAATTTGATAATTTTGGTAAAAAGGCATATAATAGGAATAAGAGCCTCGTCAACTTACTAGTTTGATGAGGCTTTAACATATTAGGAGGTCTTCATGGTAGCTCAAGAAAAAGAAGCACACAATTTTCCGGTTGTAGGAATAGGCGCATCTGCAGGAGGCTTGGCCGCATTTGAAGCATTTTTCACAGGAATGCCCAAAGATAAAGCGCCAAATATGACTTTCATCTTGATACAACATTTAGCCCCTGATCATAAAAGTATTTTATCTGAAATCATTGAGCGGTATACGCATTTGCCAGTGTTCCAAGTGGAAGATGGGATGGTCATAAAACCTAATTGCATTTATGTCATTCCACCTAATAAAAATATGGCTTTAATAAATGGCACCCTTCAACTTTTGGATATCACTGCGCCAAGAGGACAAAATATGCCTATCGATTATTTCTTTCGATCTTTAGCAATTGATCAGAAAGAAAGAGCTGTTTGTATCGTCTTATCGGGTACTGGGAGCGACGGAACCTTAGGTTTAAGAGTGATTAAAGGCGAAGGTGGTATTGCTATTGCGCAGACTATAGAAAGCGCAGAATACGATGGTATGCCTTCAAGTGCCATTGCAACAGGTTTGGTGGATTATCAATTATCGCCAGATGAAATGGTTAAGCACCTAATTTCCTATGTATCCCATGCCAACAGGATTGCTGGATATTCAGTTGAAACAAAACTCTCGCATGACGAAAATTTATTAAAGAAGATATTCTTACTGATTCGAAACCAAACGGGACATGACTTTTCAAAATATAAGCCGAGTATGATTAGCAGGCGAATTGAAAGACGATTGGCTGTCAATCAAATAGAAAATATAGCGGATTATATCAAGTTTTTACAACAGACGCCAACTGAGATTGATATTCTGTTAAATGATATGTTGATTGGCGTTACAAATTTTTTCAGAGACAAAGAAGCTTTCGCGAAGCTGGAGATGGATATTATTCCAAAGTTATTCGAGGGCAAGCCTGCAAATTCAACAATTAGAATTTGGTGTGCGGGCTGTTCTACCGGTGAAGAAGCTTATTCTATTGCCATATTGCTACACGAACATCTTGAAAAACTAAAAATGAGTTATAACATACAAGTTTTTGCAACAGATATTGATCGAAAAGCTATTGGAATAGCTAGAGCAGGTGTTTACCCAAACAGCATTATTAAAGATTTGACTTCAGAGAGAATTGAAAGATTTTTTTTCATAGAGCCAGGTAATACTTCATATCGTATAAGTAAGTCCATCAGAGAAATGCTCATTTTTTCTGAGCAGAGCGTTATAAAAGATCCACCTTTTTCAAAATTAGATTTGATATCTTGCAGAAACTTAATGATCTATTTGGGTAGTGAGATTCAAAAAAAACTTATCCCCTTATTTCATTATGCACTAAGACCAAACGGTATACTATTTTTAGGTGTTTCAGAAACAGTCGGAAATTTTGAACTTCTATTTGACGTTTTGGATCGTAAGTTAAAATTCTATCAACGTAAGGAAGACGCACATGGGACACAAAGAAATATTCCGAATCAAATTCTTATGCCGCAGGTAGGAAAAGAGATCATGAACAATTCGCAAGCGCTAAAAGTCGATTACAGTCAAAAACCGACACTAAGAGACATCACTGAGCAAGCGATTCTTAAGGAAAATTCAATTTCAGGCGTTTTGGTCAATGAAAAAGGTGATACTTTATATATTCACGGAAGAACGGGAATGTTTTTAGAACCAAGTCAAGGCGAAGTCAGTGTCAACAATATACTGAAAATGGCTAGAGAAGGTTTAAAACGCGAACTTAAAATCGCTTTTAATAGCTGCATTGAAAAAAACGAAACCGTTCGCATACAAGATATAAATGTTAAAACAAACGGACATTATACTAAAGTTAATCTGACTATCAAACCAGTAAAAATAGGTGTTGCGACAACAAAAAAACAAGCTTTGTATATTGTACTTCTAGAGGAAGCAATGGCACCAGTTGTCGACAGGAAAGTAAAAGTTAACGAAGTGTTTCCAAGAGTTGAATTAGATGCTTATATCGAAGAATTAAAAACAGAGTTGCGTATTAAAGATGAAAATTTACAAGTGGCAAGTGAAGAGCTTGATACATCAAATGAAGAACTTAAATCAATTATCGAAGAAATGCAGTCCGTAAATGAAGAACTGCAATCCACCAACGAAGAACTTGAAACGTCCAAAGAAGAGTTACAATCAATCAATGAAGAGCTTTCAACGGTAAATTCTGAATTACAGATCAAAGTACATGACTTATCCCAAGTCAGTAATGATATGAACAATCTGTTATCAGGCACAAATATTGCCACGATTTTTCTTGATCATCAGCAAAACATTTTAAGATTTACACCTACAGCCAATATAATTATTAACCTTATTTTAAGTGATATCGGTCGCCCCGTATCACATATAGCATCCAATTTAGTTGGCTATAACGCGTTGACAGCTGATGTAAAAACTGTTCTGGATACGTTGATACTCAAAAATGTTGTTGTCCAGACCATAGATGGTAAATGGTATGAAATGATCATTCAACCGTATCGGACCATCGAAAATGTGATTGAGGGTGTTGTACTTACTTTTGTAGATATAACAGAAGCCAAAAAAGCCAAAGATCAACTTGCGATATCCGAAATGAGTTATCGAACATTATTTGAGACAGCTCAGGAAGGTATCTTGATTTTAGATGGATTAACTGGAAAGATTAAGAATGTAAATCCATTTTTAATTGAACTTTTAGGTTATTCAGAAGACAAACTCTTGGAGAAACAAATTTGGGACATTGGTTTATTGAAAGATGTCGTTGCAAACAAGGAAAATTTTATAGATTTGCAAAAGACTAAATATATGCGCTATAAGGATTTACCACTTGTGACAGCTGACGGTGAAAAAATAGCCGTCGAGTTTATTAGCAATGCCTATGAAATTGACCAGATAAAAATTATACAATGTAATATTAGAGTGATTCATACCTTTAAGAAATCTGATTCAGATGAAAGGGAAGACACAACATGAAAAAGGAAAATGGGACGCATAATGAATATGATTTACGCGCTATCGCTGAAGCCCTAATTTCAAAAGAAGATAGATACAACTATGAAAAATTAGAAGAATTATCTCCTAAGGAGATCAACTCAATCGTTCATGAACTGAAAGTGTATCAAATTGAACTTGAAATGCAAAATGAAGAACTCAGACGCACACAATTGGAACTTGAACATATTAAAGCCAGATATTTTGATATTTATGATCTTGCACCTGAAGGTTACTTGATCGTTTCAGAAAAAGGACTTATTATAGAATCGAATTTAACCTCTGTTGTGATGTTTGGAGAATCAAGGCATAGTCTTGCAAAAAAAAGACTATCTGAGTATATTTTTAAAGAGGATCAAGATATCTATTATAGCTATAGAAAGCAGTTATTCGAAACCATGCAACCAAACTCATGTGAACTTAGGCTAATGAAAAGGGATCAAACGCTATTTTGGGGACAGCTGAAATCAACCGTCATTATGGAAGATGGACAGCTGAATTGTCGAATGGTCGTAAGTGATATTTCTTCTAGAAAGATAGCAGAGATACATTTGAGAGAGAGCGAAGAAAAACACAGACACCTTATAACACAGATGACGCAGGGATTGGCAGTTCTTGAAACGATGCAAGATAATATGGGTGATGTAGTGGATTACCGCTTTGTTGACGCTAATAAAGCCTATGAAAAATTGACTGGTCAGAAATGCGAAGTCATAATTGGAAAGCAATTGTCGACCGTAATGCCTAGAATAGAGACCTCATGGTTACAAAAGTACAAATATGTCTCAGTTACTGGGGATCCAACAACTTTTGAGCAATACTCAGGAGAATTGGAAAAGTATTTTGAAATTACAGCCTATTCTCCAAATCCCAAACAAATAGCTGTTATATTAAATGATATAACCGACCGTAAGATGGGTGAGATACAACTATAATTAAATGTGGATGATTTATTAGAATCACAACGGATTGCACATTTGGGCACATGGCGGATGAACATACATACGGATGAAGTGGTTTGGTCTGAAGCACTCTATAAAATGTATGGGCTTGATCCTTCACTTTCGCCGCCTAATTATAATGCGTACTATAAGTTGTTCACTCCGGAAAGTTGGGAAAAATTATCAGAGGCGATAGAGCAGGCTAAGACAAAGGGGATACCTTATGAACTGGAACTTGAAAGCGTATATAGTGACGGAATAAATAGATGGATTTGGACGCGAGGCGAGGCAAAGAAAGATGATATTGGTAAAATTGGCATAGATGAGAATATTCTAAATAAAAAGGGCAGTTTAACGAGCAATGAAAGAATCGATATTGAAAGACATCCAGAAATCGGTTGGCGGCTTCTAAATTCAACAAATGAATTTTCGGAGTTAGCCCAATTTGTGATTCACCATCATGAAAAGTGGGATGGAAGTGGCTATCCAAATGGACTCAAGGGCGAAGCCATTCAACTTGAATCTAGAATTATTGCTGTTGCCGAGGCTTATGATGCTATGACAAGTAACAGCAGTTTTGATAAGAAGCAATCTATGTCAGAGGCAGCATTAGAACTGAAGCGCTGTTCAGGAACACACTTTGATCCTAAAGTCGTGGAAGTTCTGCTTGAAATTTTGTTATCTAAAACAGGCTTTAGAACAATTGCTTGACAGAATCCGCTGAACGGTACAAAGTTAAATAAGAAATTAATTTGGTACCTATTTGGTGTGTCGCTTTAAGTGAATTGTGAGGTGAAAAATATTGGAAACAAAGGTCTCTTATTTTAATTATTACCAAGACGCAAAAGCAAAAGGCAAAAGAGAATACAATCGACTAAAAGCAAAAGGGTTATCTGGTCATTTGAGTTCATTGGATGGGCTTCTTCACGATTTGGATATAGTGGGCAATGTAACGCTAGGAACATTTGAAATTCCACTGTCCAAAGTAGTGGGCACTTATTATAACGCTAGAAGAATACTCTTTTCAAAGAGTTTTTTTCCCATGGGTCCAGACCAAAGTGAATTCAGCAGTAAATGGATTGAAGTTTGTCGTGCACAGCTCTCAGAAGGACTTCGTGATCCGATCAAAGTTTATGAGTATCTGAACTATTTTTATGTAATGGAAGGGAACAAACGCGTCAGTGTCTTAAAATACTTAGGGGCTAATTCTTTTCCAGCTGAAGTCACGCGAATCATACCGAAATATGACGAAAATGACGAAGATGTCGTCAATTATTATGCTTTTATGTCGTTTTATAACCAGACGAAGCTGAATACCATCTGGCTTAGCAAGCATTATAGATATGAGCGGCTTTTAAAATATCTTGAAGGTTATCATCCTGAAGGTGTCGCAGAAGAGGCGCGCTATGAACACTTTAATAAGTATGTCTATCAACCTTTTCGAAAACTATTTAAAGATGCAGGCGGCGATACACTGGATATGACCACGGGTGATGCGTTTCTTTTATATGCAAAACTCTACAAAATTACTGAGGCAGTCGACGAGAGTCAAATACAGGCATTAATGCCAAATCTGTTGCTTGAGCTTTCCAATTATGGTACAAATGAAGCGCTTGAAATCCTAACGGATGCTGAAGATATGAATCGAAGCAATTTGATGGGAACGATCAGTGCCTTATTTGCGCCTAAGTCACTTAAAGTTGGTTTTGTTTACGCACGTGATGCAGTCAGCTCTGGTTGGACCTATTCTCATGCTTTGGGAAGAAAACATATTGAAGGCGTATTTAGCGGTCAAATAGAAACAGGCAGTATCGATCAAGTACCTGAAGATGATTCTGCCTATGAGGTTATTAAACATTTTGCAGTAGAAGGCAATTATGACGTGATATTTACCACCAGTGAGGTTTTTAGACGTGCGACAGTAAAATGCGCCATCGAACTACCTAAAATCAAATTTTTTAGCTGTTCTGGAAACCGACCATATGTACATATGGCCAACTATTTTGGCCGTACATATGAACCACGCTTCTTAACAGGGGTGATTGCGGGCGCAATGACGCGGTCTAATCTCATAGGTTATACCGCAACCAACCCAAATCCAGAAGTGGTTAGTTCGATTAATGCCTTTGCATTAGGTGCGAAACTGGTTAATCCCCATGCCCGCGTACTGGTCGCGTACACCGGTGAGTGGAATAATCCACAAAAGAGTACAAACATCTCGGAATGTTTGATTCAGCGCGGTGCAGATATTATCAGCAATAAAAATTTGATTGTACCAAGAGATGTCACATTGGATTATGGGGTTTATGCGATGCTTTGCGACATAGATGAGGTGACGAAACAACCTAAACACTACCTTGCTGCGCCTATTTGGAACTGGGGGGTATTCTATGAAAAAATCATTAGTAGTTTACTAAATGGCTCCTATCAAAGAATGATTGCGACGTCTAGTCAGGCACAAAAAGTGATCAATTTTTGGTGGGGACTTGATTTAGGTGTCGTTGATCTCTATATGGCAAACGATTTGATTCCAAGAGATACAGTGAAGCTTATTAAGCATTTAAAACAAATGATTATATCCGATCAATTTAATCCCTTTACTGGGCCTGTACTCAATCAAAATGGAATAATAATGATAGAAGACGATCAAATACCTACACCTGAAGAAATCATGGGGATGGATTGGTTTGTAGATAATGTTGAAATAATCGAATGAACAGACAAAAGGGTGATTCATTACAGTATAACTAACTGTAATGATCACCCTATAATTTTATATTTCTATGATTGTGTGATCAAAGGCATTGATTATCCGCGTACTTTTATACTGGTGTTCACGTTCACAAACCCCGTAATTTAAGTGCATATGGCCATGAATCATCAGTTTCGGCGCGTATTTGTCAAGTAATTTTATGAAACTTTGATAACCAATATGGGCTTGATCTTTACCATCTCCTAGACCAAATGCAGGCGCGTGTGTCAGTAATATATCAATACCTTTTCTGTATTTAAAAACATTTTTTGTGATGCGCCAAGCCATTTCATTATCTGTAAACTGAAGTGTTTTGCCGCTGTAGGTCATACAACCGCCAAGTCCTGCTATACGCAGACCTTTGAATTCAATAATGTCGTCGTCTATACAATCGCAACCTTCAGCTGGAGTATTCAACAAGCTTAGATCGTGGTTTCCATGCACATAGAGTAGGGGTTTATTGATCATGGTAACAACGTATGATAAATAGCTACTATTTAAATCGCCTGCAGAAAGGATCAAATCAATATCCGTATATTTAGAAGCATCAAAAAAGTCTAAGAAATGTTTACTTTCAACATCAGAAATAGCAAGTATTTTCATGCACCCTCCAAAATTCTACTGATATTTTTTTTTACAGGAATTTGAATTTCTGAGATGTATTCATCTTCTGAATCCGAAAAATCGTAATCTACTATATTTTTCTCGATGGAGTCTCCAACTATTTGATAGCCATTTTCTTCGATCCACTTTATAAGGAGTTGATAATGCTTCACCATATCCCTATAAGGGCCTAAAAAGGCCATACAAACATATTCGTTTTCTGGAAACACCTTTAATTGTTTATAAACCTCTGAATCGATGGGCACAATTTCTATAAAATATCTGAACTTGTTTAAGATGCCTTGATCCATATTTTCCTTTGATAATGAGGTATATATTTGTCCTTCAATAAGCCATGAACTTATTTTTAAATATTTTTCATTCATCTTAAAAGTCTGTTTAATTTCATAATCACTTTCGACGTTATTCAAATCTATAAATGCGCCGATTCTTTGAGGAATTTTCTTGATGACGATTTGATCCAGTTTGTCTTCAATATTTTCTAAAAGTTCAAGCTTCGTTTGAATATTTTTCTTGAGATTTAAAAGTCTATTAATTTTTAGATCGATTTCATCTTCCTTCTTTTTTAGCAAGCTGAGCAAGTTGTTTGTGTTTTTGTTGCCCATATATCTTTTTATTTCGATGAGCGATATATCTAGATTTTTTAAAAAAAGAATTCTACTTAATTTGAAGAAATTTCTGACGCTGTAGTAGCGATAGTCATTTTTCTCGTCATACTCGGGTTTTAGAAGATCGATTTTGTCATAATGCCTCAAGGTGTCGGTACTTATATTATATATTTTTGAAAGTTCTCCAATTAAAAATTTATCTTTCATAAAATTGTCCTTCATTTCTTTATAAAATTCAAGGTGAGTTATAGGCTATTATACAGCAGGCGCCCTGTACCGACAATACTTTAGGTAGTAATTTTGTCCCATTAGTATTTATTTTGATATTACCTATTGACCTTAGTGTTAGTCAAAGGTTTATGATTCATTTAGATGAATTGTAAATACAATAAATAATACTAAAGGGGAATATTATTATGAGTGGTTATAACGCGGTATTGGCAAGAAATACAGACGATGCTCCGAACGGAATTGGTCCATACTCACAAACTGTTGCTTTCTCTCATTATAACAACATTTCAGCGCAGTTACCTGTTGAACCAGATACGGGTAAATTAATAGAGGGTGGCATAAGAGAGCAGGCACAGCAGTGCTTTAAAAATATTAAGGCCATTGTTGAAAGCATCGATCATGGTATGAGCGATATTGTTAAAATTACGATATTCCTTAAAAATATCAAAGATATTGAAGCTGTAGATGAGGTTTATAAATCATTCTTCACAGCTTACATGCCTACACGTACGGTAGTTGCTGTTGCAGCTTTGCCAATGGATGCTTTGGTGCAAATTGAAGCGCTTGTATCAAACGGTGAAGGGTCGATTCCAAATGCACCACAAGCAGGCGATCTTATAAAGCTTACAAACAACACAGCGAATGCACCAACAAGCGCATTATCGACACAAACAGTCGCATTTTCTCATTACAACAATCTTTCTGCGCAACTCCCTATTGATCCTAAAACGGGTAGATTGGTAGTTGGCGATGTAAAAGAGCAGACGGCGCAATGCTTAAAGAATATTAAGGCAATTTTAGAAAGTATAGATGTTCCGTTTGACGATATCGTCAAAATAAATGTTTTCATTAAAAATCTGTCAGATAGTGAGCCTGTAAATGAAGTCATCAAGACGTTTTTCCCAGACTCGGCCATCGCTAGAGCCGTAGCTTATGTGCCTGCACGTACAACAATTGTAGCATCAGCTTTACCAATGGATGCATTGGTGCAGATTGAAGCAGTTGTCTCACACGGGGACGGTACGCCGCCACAGGCGATTGAAGACAGACATAAAATCGTCATAAAGGCAAACAATACTGGAAATGCACCAAAGTGTTCATTATCTACACAAACAGTCGCATTTTCTCATTACAATCACCTTTCAGCTCAATTACCGCTTGACCCCAAAACTGGGGAACTGGTAACTGGCGGTATAAAAGATCAGGCACAACAGTGCTTAAAAAATATCAAAGCGATTTTAGAAAGTATCAACCACGTTATGGACGATGTCGTTAAAGTAAATATTTTCCTTATAAATATATCAGATATTGAAGTGGTTGACGAGATATATACGGCGTACTTCCCAGGCGGCGTTCCGGCACGGAGAACAATTGGGGTATCTGCTTTACCTCATAACGCTTTAATCCAAATTGATGTCGTTGTATCGAACGCAGAAGGCACGCCACCAACTGCATAAAACTAAATAATATATACAATGTCGTGTAGAATCAAGTTTTGACAAATTTTTTTGTTGAAACTTGGTTTTTTTTTATGTTTACGCCATTTTCATATGAGAAATAGTATGAAAATTGCATAATTACCTAATTAGTTATAAAATCAATATGACATATGGTAACTATTACTTATATTGAATTGACTTAAGTAAAACATAGCAATAAAATACCTTATAGATAGGAAGGTAAAGTGTATGGGACATATTACGAGTAAGGATGCCTATAAAAATTTAGAAGAGAGAATCAATTGGTTCACACAAGGCGCACCAGCATCTGAAAGTCTATACAAAATTTTACAAGTTCTATTTACAGAAAATGAAGCTAAGCGCGTTGCTTTATTGCCAATCCGTCCGTTTACCGCCAAGAAAGCAGCAAAAATTTGGCAGATTACTGAAGGGAAAGCCGAGGCTTTCTTAGAAAAACTTTGCATGAAAGCTTTATTAGTGGATTCTTTTTATAATGGAGAACGACAATTTGCAATGCCGCCACCAATGGCAGGGTTTATTGAATTCGCATTGATGCGTACAAGAGGCGATATTGATCAGAAATACTTAAGTGAACTATATTATCAATATATGAATGTCGAAGAAGATTTCGTCAAAGATTTATTTTTTGCAACTGAGACGCAGCTTGGACGCGTTTTTGTTCAAGAACCAGTTTTAATGACGAACAATGGGTTACATATTTTAGATTATGAAAGAGCAAGTCATATTATTGAGGATGCCAGTCATATAGGTCTAGGCACTTGTTATTGCCGGCATAAGATGTTACATGTTGATAAGCCTTGTGAAATAGACGCCCCACTTGATGTTTGCCTCACCTTTGGAAATGTTGCACGTTCTCTTGCTGTAAATGGGCAGCATGCAAGGTTAATTGATAAAAAAGAAGCCATGGACGTTTTAGAACGTTCTTATGCAGCTGGCTTAGTGCAAATAGGGGAAAATGTGCGTGAAGTGCCAGCATTTATATGCAATTGTTGTGGCTGTTGTTGCGAAGCTTTACAAGCCGCAAGAAAATTTAGCCCGATGCAGCCGGTTGCAACTACAAATTTTATCCCGAAAGTATTAGATGAATGCGTAGGCTGTGGAAAATGTGAAAAAGTTTGCCCGATCTTAGCCATTTCTATGCAAAACACCAAAGACGGTAAGCGCGCTCAAATAGACCATGAGATATGCCTGGGTTGTGGCGTATGTGTACGAAGTTGTCCAAAAGATGCAATTGAACTCGTGCGTAGAGACGTTAAAATCATCACGCCAGTCAATAGTACCCATAGATTTGTACTTCAAGCCATTGAAAAAGGAACACTTCAAAACCTATTATTTGATAACCAGTCATTTGCCAATCATCGTGCAATGGCTGCTGTGCTTGGTGTTATTGTCAAATTGCCGCCTTTAAAGCAAGCGATGGCTAGTAAACAGTTTAAATCGATTTATTTGGATAAATTGTTGTCTCAAAAAAAGAGATAAAATAGATTGAAAAATGCATGCTGAAAAGCGACTAAAAGGAGACCCAATATGCTTTATTTTATGAATGATTACTCAGAAGGTGCACATGAGAAAGTACTGGAAGCACTCTCAAAGACAAATCGGGAACAACACGTTGGTTATGGCGTGGATGCAATCACTAGTGAAGCGACGCAGCTTATTAAAAAAAGAATCAATAGGCCGGATGCGGATGTGCACCTTTTAGTTACTGGGACTCAGACAAATACGATCGCGATCGCCCATTTTTTAAGACCTTATGAAGCTGTTATCGCAACGGATCTTGGCCACATTTCTGTTCATGAAACGGGTGCCATTGAAGCCACGGGGCACAAAATTATAGAGATGGCATCAAAGGATGGGTTACTTACGATTGACATGATTGATGCCGCTATTTTAAAGCATGCTGACGAGCACTGGGTATTGCCCAAGTTGGTCTATATATCAAATGCGACTGAAACGGGTACCATTTATACCAAATCGATGCTTGAAGCGATAAGAAAAACCTGTGACAACTACGGACTGTATCTCTATTTAGATGGCGCAAGGCTAGCAAATGCCTTGACGTGTGGCGACAACGACATGACGATTGAAGATATCGCAAATCTAACAGACGCCTTTACGATTGGTGGTACTAAAAATGGCATCCTCTTTGGCGAAGCTTTAGTCATTACCAATGACCGTTTAAAAGAGCATATGCGGTTTTCGATCAAACAAAGAGGGGCGCTTCTTGCAAAAGGTAGACTGTTAGGGGTTCAGTTTAAAGCGTTATTTGAAGAGGATTTATATTTTGAAATGGCAAAACACACCAACGCGATGGCAACACTTTTAAAAAATGGTATTTTAGAGCTTGGCTATGAACTGGTTACCTATCCATCGACAAACTTAATATTCACGATTCTTCCAAATGACGTTCACAGCAAGCTCTCATCGCTTTGTCACTATGAAGCGGAACATCCATATGATGCGAATCATATGGAGGCAAGGTTCGTTACCTCGTGGGCGACACCGAAGGAGGATGTTTTAGAATTGCTCAGATTATTGAAAGTGTTGAAGGCGTTGAATGAATAAACATAATAATAGTAGAAATTACATTGGAGGCGCTATATAAAAATGAAGGTAAAAAACAATATTACGGTGATGGTGATTTTAGTTATTTTGGTTGGGATTGGTGAGAAAATGGCAGAACGATTTTTGCCATTATACTTATTAGCACTTGGTGGAAGTGCATGGTCGGTAGGTCTATTAAATGTACTCGATAATTTACTAAGCGCTCTCTATTCATTTCCTGGTGGTTATTTGGCAGATCGCTTTGGATATAAAAAGTCGTTGATGCTATTTACTGCAATTGCTTTATTTGGATATGCATTAGTTATTTTAATTCCATCATGGCAAGCCGTTCTCATAGGTGCAGTTTTCTTTATAGCATGGACGGCCGTCTCTCTACCAGCTATTATGAGTCTTGTTTCAAAATCTGTTCCAAAGAATAAAAGAAGTTTTGGTGTGTCTATACACTCCTTTTTTAGAAGAATACCTATGGCAATAGGACCGATGATCGGTGGTGTTTTAATCGCGATGTATGGCAGAGTTGCCGGTGTGAAAATTGCATTTGTTGTGGCTTTTATTCTTGGGTTAGTGGCAATCATCATCATTCAAAAATACATGGTTGAAGACGTAAAAGATAAGGCTCAAAATGAAAAGTTGAGTATCCGCAAATCATTATCCCTTCTTTCTTTGCCACTCAGAAAATTACTCGCAAGTGACATTTTAATAAGATTTGCCGAACAAATCCCTTATGCATTTGTCGTCATATGGGTCGTTGAAAACAAAGGGTTAAGTACAACGCAGTTTGGAATTTTGACGATGATTGAAATGGTGACCGCCATGCTTGTATATATTCCAGTTGCAATGTTAGCGGATCGTTATGGCAAGAAGCCCTTTGTATTGATTACCTTTGGTTTCTTTACACTTTTTCCATTGATGCTGATCATCTCAAAGAGCTTTTGGATGTTTGTGTTAGCCTTTATAATCAGAGGACTCAAAGAATTTGGAGAACCAACTCGAAAAGCTCTAATTATGGATCTTGCACCTGAGCAATATAAAGCGAGTGCGTTTGGCACCTATTACTTAGTTCGCGATGTGATCGTGTCAATAGCTGCGCTATCCAGTGCTTGGCTTTGGAACATAAATCCAACCGTAAATTTTGTTGTCGCATTTGGATTTGGGGTATTAGGCACGCTTCTATTCGCTTTATATGGGGAAGATTTAGATAAAAACATGATTAAGCAAGAATAAGCATAAAAGACCGTTATTCATTTAAGTTGAATAACGGTCTTTTGAAATTACTTCATGAGATTCATATAATTGCCCTTCGTGATGGTTTCACCGTATAGCATAAAACCTGGTTCAATTTCAAATCGATAATAAGACATCGTGAAGTGGAGGTGTGGACCAGTGGAGAAACCAGTTGACCCAACAGCGCCAATCAGCTGCCCACGCTTTACCATGTCGCCTTCTTTGACGAATAGTTTATCAAGATGGAAATACACACTAAAGATGCCTTCACCATGATCGACGACTATGCTGTTACCTGTTATAGTAAGATGCATGGCCAACATGACTTTTCCTGTGTTCGTAGAAAGCACATCGGCATTTCGAGGTGCTGCGATGTCAATACCCGCGTGTCTATATGTTGTTAGTGAGCCATTGACATAGCGCGACTCGCCAAATTCGGTGGTTAGTTTACCAGGGGTTGGCAAGAGAAAGGGCTGCGTATAATATTTGACAGGGGAGGACACTTCTCGTGATGGGTTGAAGTATTTTCTATACTGCGCATAAGCTTCCTCATTTTTTGTACTGGATTCGACATTAGGGTCAATCGTCAGACGTTGAACTCTAAAATCCCTTGCAGTGACTTTAATCTCTTTTGTCGTTATTTGACCCGTTTCAGTATTGGTAAATTTGAGGCTATGGACACCTGGCGTTGAACTGTAGTTCGTTGGAATATAGCCTTCAATCACATCACCGTTTTGATACCATTTAAAGTTTGGATACAAATCTTGAACCACAGTCAGTTCAGACGTGCTATCTGCATGATAAACAGTTATCTTTAATAGATCGCCCTGTTTAACTGTACTTTTTGATAGTATAATATTTTCAGGTAGGTCGAGGTCTGTTATAACGCCGAGCTTTATGAGCAATTTATAAGACAGTACAGCAGCCTGAGCTCTATTGGCAGTTTGTTTAGGTGCGAAGGTGCCATTCGAATAACCAGATATGAAATCTAAAGCAACTGAGGCAATGGCGCTTTCATAATAAGTGGGTGATACCGTACTAAAGTCGCTTAACTTTAAACTGGCTTCATTCAATAACAAAGGTTCTGTTAAACCGCCCGAATTAACATACGCGTTGACGACGACGCTGGCCATTTCTTCTCGCGTTATATTTTGGCTAAATGTTGTTTCATCCATACTGCCATATTCATTTGAAAGGATTAGGCCATTATTAACTGCCGCTTCAATATACGGTTGGCCCCAGTACTCGCCATCTTCTGGCGTCCTAACTTCAGTCCCTTGCGCATTGATGACGATCGCAATAAACTCTATTCTTTGAATCGCGTCATCGGGTTTGTAAGACCCATCTGTATAACCTGAAATAGCCTTATAAGTAGAAACCGTCTCAATATACGATTTTGCCCAGTGGTTCTCGATATCACTAAAAGACGTCGCATATGTGGGGGTTGAAGCTGTAAGCGACGCTGCAATGATTGCAACTGTTGTAATTGCAATTGATAGAATCATGTTGATGTGTCGTTTTCTATAAATATTTGACATTTACTCGTCTCCTTATAAGCGTATTCTCACTGTAGATTTGCAATACATACTGATAGTATATCTTATTTGTCTTGCAGTTGTATGACAAAGTAATGACTAAAAAAAGTCAATTGCAAATGTTGGAAGAACCAGAAAAAGGTGCGTTCACATATTTCATATGTTGAGCGCACCTTTTTTATGTCAGTCAAGTTATCTCACCTGTTAATGCAATGATTATTTCATGCTGTTTTTTTTCCTCTGTAACATTAACAATACCGAGTTTTTCTAACTCTTTTAATTTGGATCTTGATAGATTCAAAATTTCAGAAACGATTTTATCGGTTCGTATTTTGATCATATAGCGGTTACTCACGACGATTAAATCGCCTTTTCGAAAAAGGGGCTCTTTTTCATCTGGAATACTGCTTTGACTTTTAATCGTATGCATTATGTTCGACCAATCAACTTCTGCGCTATTTTGTGCGAAAAATTGGCTATTTGTCCCATATTCAAATGCTAGGTCTGGTGAATTGCTTAAAAACTTCTCGTATTCTCGCTGCGTAAGTGACTCTGGGTTTTGCCTTTTGTACACACTTAAATTACTTGTGTGTTTACATTTTATGCATTGATAAATCAACCAAACATCTATTTTATTACCATTTGCATTGACTCGAAAGCGATTTGTATTGTGAAACACTGCTTTACATCCGCATCCTGAACAGTTTCGTATGACATTAAATGAATGTACGGGTAATATATTGTAATCTATTTTCCTTAAATAGCTCATTTTGCATCTCCATTTATTTACACTTGGATTTGCAAAGTGCTATTACATCATCAATTGATTTTTATTTGCAATAGCCTTTGCTATGCAAAAAAGACGGGTGTCGTCATAAAAAAGAGCCTCCTTGTAAGTACTTATGGAAATTGCATAAAATTGGAGTTATGCAATTTCCTCACTTATTCATTTTAGAAGACTTACCAGTTGATATCGACCTAATACATTTTTCTAAAAAAAAATGAGCCAATTCAAAAAAAATTTTGAACCAGCTCAAACATCATCGGTTATATTTCATTTCGCGAATAATACGTTGTATACTTTTAATAGATAAAAAATACTTTAATGCTAAATCATGACTATTAAAGTTGTTTTGGTAATCCGAAAATATTTGTAAGTTTCTACTTTCCAACTCTTGACGAATCGTGGTTTTGTTACCCCAATCATTTCTCTGATTTTCTTTTCGGGGTATATAAATAGTTACACCATCTATATATTTCTGTATTAACTCAATTATTTCAATGGGCAGAATTTCTTCTGCTTTTCTATAGCTCACTTTTGCCTCCCAAATTTAGATTACTTTAGGTTGCAATAGCTATAACAAAGTTCATATTCTAAAGATTGCAATAGCTAATGCTATGCAATAATAACGGGTGTCGTCATAAAAAAGGTCCTCCTGATACTTATTTGAAATATAGCTATAATATCATATTTTCAAATGATTTCATACCTGTTCTTATAAAAAGGGTCAATAAATAAAAGACATCTTGACAAAAATATTGAGATATTAATAAGTTAATTTACATTTTCAAAATAATGTAAGTCATAGTCAGAAAAATCAAAACGTATCTCACTCAACATTTCACTTGGAGAACAATTAAATCTAGAAATCAGAGTATCCATCACATATAAATCGTTAATGATCTTAGATTTTAGTTCTGAATTTAACATTTCTTTTCCATTTAAATAGTTTGCATCACTTAAAAGTCGCTTGATTGCTACCTCGTTATTAAAATCAAAATCATAGGCTTCGTCGAATATATCCTGTAGTTTTAGAGACGCATAGATGGTATTATATACATCAAATGAATAGGGAAGTTTTTCATCTTGTGCAGGATTTACCCGTTTATCTAGTATGAAATATCTTCCGATTTTATCTGCAATTTGATAATCTTTTATTTGTTTGTTTGATGCAAAAAATAGATTATAAGAATTGTAGTTACCTGTTGAGATGTTTCCTAAAGTACTTGTAGCATATACATTTTCACTTAATAATGCATCGACATAATCATAATACCAAGTTAAATCAACGTGGTACCATTTCTGACCAAGTGGAACAAGGTTCCATATGTGTGGAAAATTATCACCACTATACTGTATGGTTTCAGTTGTTGAATTGACGTTTCCAGATATAGTTTCGGTATCTACACCAAATTTTTCTAAAAAGGTTTGCATTAATATGGCATAACCATTACATTGTGTGGTCCCGTTAACAAGCGCACCATAAAGATTGTTGTTTATACCAGAACCTTTTAATAAAACAGTATCATCATATTTTATTTTGTTAAAATGATGCGCAATTTTTATAGCTTTTTCAATTGGACTGTCTAAAAGATGAATTTTCATTTTCAACTTTTCATATTCTTCGTCAATTCTCATATTCAAGTAATTGCGTTTACTTGCCTCTAAAGTATCCCATTCAAAGCCAAGTGAGGCTGAAGATCCAGTCAAATAAAGACCACCTTGATACTGTACCGTGTTAATAGGATCCGGATTATATTTATACGACAATGTAATCTGGTAAAGATTGTAAATTGGAGAATACTCATCTTGCCATTCTAAACTAGCATCAAACCCTGATTTTTGTGCAGGAAAAACCATGTTTTCAATTCTTTTTAAAGAAGCTGGTGAGGAATAGTCTTTAAAAACTTTATTTAGAAGACCTGAATACGATGTAATCATGTCGTTTACTATGGCGCTATCTAAATCTTTTATGTTGCCAATCTCATCGTCATAATAAGACTTGTTTGGGTTTAAAGCTCTATCTAAAATAGATTTTTCATAGTACACCTTGCTGCTTAAAAGAGCGGCTTGATTGGTTACCTTTTCCTTTTCATCGTCATGTAATTGAAGGAAATACTTCTCTGCCTCAATGATTTGACTATATAAATCTGCTGAATCTTGATCGATATTTTTTATTAACAATTCGACTTCACCTATTCTCTGAATAGATAAAGCAGCATATTTCTCTTCTGATTCAAATAGTTTATTGGCGTTTTCAATTTCTAAACCAAATACATTAGCAAATTCATCATATTTCATGCGTGCTTCTTCAATAGCACTTTTTTTAGAGATGTCAACATAACCAATGTTATCTATGAGTTCAAATAAAAATGCTTTGTTATTTTGTTTACACGCTTCGAATAATCGAACAAGATCAGTGCTGTTTGTTACTAGTGATTTGATTTGTTTTGGAGAGGCAGTATATCGATCCAAGATGTCTTTGATAATCGGACCACTTTTCCAAGTAATGGGACCGATTTTATTGATTTCGTCTATAAAAATATCAGCTTCTTGCTGGAAGAATCTGTTCCTGGACAAAGTTAAATCATCTTTATTTTTAACGAATATTTTATTTCGGAAACCTATTTTATTAAACTCTGTTTCAATATCAATTAACACATCTTCTTCGATTGTTTCTGAACTTACAAGAAGTTCTATCGAATTTTGCATATCAGTAACTGCTTTTTTATCTTTATCTGATAAATTAAAAAAACTGAAAACCGTTAATCCAAAGAGTATTATTAATACTGAAAATATAATGAGTTTATGTGATTTGTGTTTTTTTGGTATGATTTTATCGTTATCTATCATAATATATTTTGATTTTCAACATGAAAATCAGCCTCCTTTATTAGTGTGAATTTATCATCTAAAATTATGTAAAGTCCTTAACATTTTAACATTGTTGGTTCAACCATTCCATATAAATTTATTAGATAATTTAAGTGGATGTAGCAACCCAGGTCAAGAAGTAAAGACCATTATGAATTATAATTTAGGCAGTAGGAGGTGAGAAGATGGATGAGGTACAAACAATTATAGCGGTTCAGCGTATGCAAGAGTATATTGATGATAATATCTTGCGTAAAATTACTTTACGAGAGTTAGCCGCTATAGCAGGGTATTCGCCATGGCATGCTGCTAGACTATTTAAAGAAGTTGTTGGCAAAGCGCCATTTGAGTATATTCGCGCATTAAGACTTACAAAAGCGGCCTTGATTTTGCGGGATGGCGATGAGAAGATCCTCGATGTCGCACTGGATTTTGTTTTCGATTCCCATGAGGGCTTTACAAGAGCTTTTTCAAAGGAATTTGGAATGCCACCAAGTAAATACAGTCAAAACACGCCGCCCATTAAATTGTTTATGCCTCAGAAAGTTTTTGATACCTACCGAGCATTTCATAAAGGAGAAAAAGTTATGAGTGAAAAGAGTACGACAAAATCGGTATTTGTTCAGGTAATTGAGAGACCGGCTCGAAAAGTGTTATTAAAAAGAGGAAAAGAGGCAACAGAGTATTTTGCGTACTGTGAGGAAGTCGGTTGTGACGTGTGGTCTGTTTTAACGAGTGTTAAAGAAGCACTTTATGAACCCATTGGCATGTGGTTACCTAAGCATCTAGTTAGAAAAGGAACATCACAATACGTTCAAGGAGTTGAAGTGCCTGTAGATTATGCGAATGCAGTTCCTGAGGGCTATGAACTTATTGAACTACCACCTTGCAAACTGATGGTGTTTCAAGGCGAGGTTTATAACGATGACGATTTCATGAACGAGATTGGGGAAGTATGGCAGCATATTGATAAATTTGATCCTTCAGTGTATGGCTATGCATGGGCTCCTGAAGCTGCACCCAGATTTCAACTTGCACCTATGGGGTATAGAGGATACATTGAAGCTCGCCCAGTAAAAGAAGCGTCGAAATGAGCAATAAAATTGCCCTAGAATGTCATCTAGACACTCTAGGGCGTTTTGTTTTATCATATCTATTTTAACCTACTTTAACCTATTTATAAAAAGCCTACTAAAAAGGCGGTCAGTGGCGCAAAAGCGCCTTGAATATTCGCGACAACCATGATCAACAGAAGTAACGTGAGCGCAAGTGATACATTACCAATTGCTAAACTGACTTTATCGCGAAGGTTCCAATGAATAAAACGCAAGGAAGCATTGATGGTTTTTGACCGATTGATTATCTTTTTCCAAGTCTTTATAGAAAGTAACATAAGTAAAGTTAATAATGCCAAGCATTTATATGCTTTCGACGTGTGAAAAGTCACTCGCCTATTAATCTCACTTACAATAGATGGTGGGATGTTTGAATCACTAGATTCAATCCACCTATTAAAGGTTTGATGCAACGCATCAGAATCAGCTGAAACATCTGGACGTGTTTGTTCGTAAGTTAAAGATAAACCATTTTGAGGATCTAATGTGTTAGTGGTATTAGCCACTACGAGCAAAAGCATGAATAATGCCATAATGATACTTATAAACAAAAGGTACAAATAGGATTTCTTTTCAAAAGTCCATCTAGTGCTAGATTGATTTTTGAATTTAGTCCAAAATTTAAAGCTCAGAAATGAAAACATTAAGAATAAGAACCCACTCATCAACACCATGATGGCATGATAATTGGAATAATCAAAGATAATGCGACTCATAGCTGGATTCGGTGGTACACCAGAATTGATTATTTCTTTTAAAGCAAGTTGAAAAGTGCTCAAAATATGTGCCTCCTTATACGTTTGTGATATATAAAGAATACATAAAAATTATGACAATAAAACGAACACAAACCATAAGAATTTCTTAAATGATTTCACATTTTTACTGCCAAAACAGTATAAATCGCATCATTTATTTTAGTCTTTTTCACAATTTCAAATCCAATGGATTGTAATGTTTTTTCGAGCGATTCAGAACCAATACGTATAGACATTGGTGGACCTTCTATGATCAAGTCGTCCTTTTCATATTCAAGACATAACAAGTGACCGCCAACTTTCAAAACATCAGAAATCTTTGATAGTGCTTTTGTCAGAGAGGGGACTTCGTGAAGGATTAGGGAGGCCATGACAAAATCGACACTTTTGAGCGCCAGGTTCAAGTCTTCTATATAACCTTGAATTGGCTCGATATTTGTGAGGCCTTTTTCTTTTGCTTTTTCTTCTATAACGCTGAGCATGCGACCATCAGGATCAAGTGCATAAACGCTGTTCGTTGTTCTTTCAGCCATGGGAATTGTAAAAAAGCCCGTACCTGCACCGACATCCAATAAAATATGGTCTTTTTCAATGGACATTTGACTGATAAGACCTTCTGGTGGGATGAGTTGCTCTCTTTGTTTGCTATCTAAAAAGGCAATCTTAGTTAAGAAATTTTGATTTTGCTGATGATCTGAATGATGCGCATGATGCTCATGTTGTTTGTGTGTCATATATAGCCTCCTATAAAATATAATACAGAGTGTAATTGTCTGTGAACGGACTAAAAAAATGAGCAGCTATAAACTGCTTATTTTATATCAATAATTTAGACAATATCATAAATGTGTTGTTCTTTAAGATGTGTCACCATCTTATCTTCAGCATCTCTCATAATCTTTTCAATTTTACACGCATGATTCTCGTTCATTTCACACGTAAATAGCGCACCACTACCTTCGATCGCCTGAAGGACGTCATAAAAAGTGATATCGGTCTTAGATTTCCTAAGACTATAACCGCCATTGACACCGGCTGAAGATTGAATCAAATCTGCTTTGACGAGTTGAGTGAGAATCTTGGACAAGTAAGTCGGTGAGATGTTTAGTTGATTTGCCAAAGGCTGTAAGCTTAAATTGACTTTGCCTTCATGCTTAACGAAATAAGCCATTAAATGTAAGGCATAATTGGTTGCTTTTGTATACTTCATAGGCGCATCTCCTTGCAAAGATAATTCAGACTGCATTTGTCTGAGTTCAATTCATTATACGTTAACCACATTATCGAGTCAATACGTTATTTGAGTTTAATTTTGTTTTTTAGTCTATTTATAAAAAACATTGGCAATCAATCGAATGACATTGACCATCTGATTTTTAGATTTGAGTTCGACCGCTTCTACCATACATAATTCATGGCAACATAGACAGTCAATACAAATCGAATAGTCGACAATTTTTGTGTCTCTATCAATGGCACCTACGGGGCACCCATCTACACAAGAATTGCATTTGACACATCTTTTTTGGTTGACTACAGGAACGACCTTGAAAAAATCTATAACACCTCTTACTTTAGTGAAGTCTTTGATGGCATTGGTTTTATAACTCTTTGGAAGATCGTAGTTCTTAAATTTGACTAAATCGCCAATCACATCAATTTCTTTTATATCCCAAACGCCGATGTTTCTCTTTATACTTGCTTTAAGGATGTCAACACGCTCAGGTATAATCCCCATCATCTCTATGGCTATACGATCTAGAGAAAGGGGATCTTCAGAGACTAGTATTTTACCTGCAGGATATGGTAGACCAGCAGTGGGGCCTTCACCTTGCATAGAGATGATGCCATCCATGATGTGAAGGGGCATATTAGTGATGACGCTATGAATATCAGCTAACACTTCGCCAAAAGCTTCTGGGTTGGGTGCTTCCTTATGGTATTTAGCTTTTCTAAGCCCAGGAATCACGCCGAACAAATTCTTGATAGCGCCCGTATAAACACCCATTGAGTGTGTTTTCATCTTAGGTAAATTTATGACAACATCCATTTCTTCAATGGCTTTTGATATATATAAGTCTTTTGTCACATTGCCTTCAACCATTTTTGAAACTGGGCCGACTTCATCAAAGTTAATCAGTGTAAAGCCTTCTTCTAAAGCAACTTTTTCTATTCCAGCTACTGTAAAACTCTTTTTAGTTGGGGCCATACCAGCGATTGCACCGCCTGAACTATCGCCAACGAAAACCTGCGCGCCATGCGTTTTAAAGAGTTGACCAACAGCCCGAACAAACTCAGGATGTGTGGTGGCTGCTTTGTCCGCTTTCTTAGGGCCGATTAAGTTGATCTTTAGGAGCACTTTTTGACCGGGTTTAACATATTTAGTTAAGCCGCCCATTGCATCAAGTGATTCAGAAAGTGATGCTTTTATTTTTTCAACATCGTAAGTCGTACAGTTTGATAGATAGACTTTACTCATAAGTACCTCCACGTTTAGTGCGCCATTTAATTGAGTGAGAAAATAGTACAATTCCAATTTAATAATAGCCTATTAAACGGTTTTATCAAAGTAAAAAGCAATAAAAATATAATTTTCAGTTTTTCAGTTTTAGCGAGACAATTTTAATCTGAATATTGTGCTAATTGAGGTTTTGTCATAATGAGGTATAATAAAGATGAACTTTCAAGTGATGAGGGGGATGACAGTTGGAATCTCAAAAGTGGCAAACGTTAAAACTGAAATTGATTCATTGGACAATTTTGTTGACTAGCATAATTTTAGGGGTCACATTCATTATGTCCATTTATTTTTCAGCGCAAATTGGAGCGACCAATGGCTCAAATAACCTACCCAATGCAATGAAGGGTCATTATTCAGCTCTATTGATTGGCAATGAGACCAATTTCAATGCCGCACTCAAGGATGGCATGTTGCAAGAAGCCATTAAAAGGGAAATTGCACTTGAGTTTCATATGGTCAATGATGTGGATCAAGCGACAGAGATAATAAAAATGCTTGTCCGAGCTGGAGTGGATGGCATTATTACACAGGGGATCAATAACCCTTCTTTTTTGACTGCCTTGAAGTCAGTTACGCAAGATAAGATTCCACTTGTCCTATTATATACCGATCTATCAACGGCAGAGCGAGATGCTTTCGTCGGTGTAAATCCTTTTGAAATGGGAAACACCGTTGCAAATTTACTAGTAAGCGCAAAACCGGACGAAGGCAATATCGTTTTTATTTCGCAAAGTTCTGTTGAAGTCAATGAAAATTCAGCGAGCAAAATGCATGTTTTAGGATTTTTAGATGGTCTTGAAGGCTATATCAATCCTGAAAAGGTGCTTTTCAAAACATCTCAACCGACACTACTCAGTGCAGAAGGATTGGTTTCTGAACTATTTGCTGAAAATCAAGGGATTACTGCGATTGTCTGCACCAATGAAACAGATACAATCGGAGTCGCACAAGTTGTTGTCGACTTAAATCGCGTGGGCAAAACGGTCATTATTGGCACTGGATTTACAGAAGAAATCGCCGAGTATATAGATAAAGGCATTGTATATGGCACCGTACATAGAAATCCAATAGAAATGGGAACCAACGTCATTTCAACACTTACAAATCTGCCAAACGCTGAAACACATACAGAAATGCCAATAGAAGTGATTACAAAAGACAACATCGACCTCTATCGCAATTTGATTGGAGGTAAACCATGAAGCTCAATAGCATTCGCAAGAAGATGCTCGTCTATTTTATTACTATGACTCTTATGATTGGCTTAATTAGTCTGTACGTCTCTCAAAATTCAAAGATGCTACTTGAAGAAATCAATGAAATGTTTGATACGACGATTGTGCTCAGCGACATAGAAAGCAAATTGGAGTTTACACACACTTCATTGACCCAATACGTTCAAACTAAGTCATCTGATGCACTCAACACGTATATTGAAAACAGTGAAAATCTAGCTCTGAGTACAGAAGACCTTTTAAAGAACTATGAAGGTGACGCGGGAATGCTATCGGTTGAAAATGTACATAAACTGGTTTTAAGATATAATCTGTATTCTGCCGAGGCCGTTGTTGCTAAACGCGGTAGGGACGTGGAACGGTGTAAAGATGCCTATCAATCCGCAGAAGAAGTCCTTAAAAATATTAGTGCGCTCATAGACAATTTAAAACTGATTCAGCTTGAAAACAATGTCGTTTTATATAAGAGCCTCGATTCAAATGGTCAAAAAGTTCAAATCATAAATATGGTGATGATAATCGACCTAATCATATTGACGATCATGTTGGTACTCAATGTGACGTACCGAATGACGACGCCAATCATGCGACTTGCACATTCTGCTAACGAGATTGCGAGTGGCCATTTTGAAGGTGAAGAGGTTATCGTAAGCGACGAAGATGAAATTCAAACGATGGCCAAAGCGTTTAATAAAATGAGAATCAGTATTAGGGTTTATATAGAAGAACTAAGGCGTACCAACGAGATGGAATCGCAGCTTTATGAAAAAGAACTGCAGACGATAAAAATGCAAACGTTACTCAATAAAGCTGAACTGCGTTCGTTGCAATCTCAAATTAACCCACACTTTCTATTTAATTCACTAAACGCTGGCGTACAACTGGCGATGATGGAAGATGCAAACTTAACACTTGAATTTCTTGAGAATATGTCTGCAATCTTTAGATATAATATTAAGCCACTGGATAAAACGGTAACAGTGAAAGATGAACTTATTTGTATTAAAGCATACGCAGAAATGATGAAAGTTCGGTTTGGTGATAAACTCAAATTTGAGTTGACTTCATCTGATGAAGTGATGGCAGCACCGATGATGCCTTTGATTTTGCAACCGATTGTAGAAAATGCTTTCATACATGGTGTTGGAAAAAAAGAGAATGGTGGTTCAATTCTTGTTAAAGCATGGAAAGCGTCGGATAAAGTTTACTTTTTAGTTAAGGACAATGGCGTCGGTATGACCGAGGCTCAGATACATCGTATTATCAATGAAAATACAGAACATGTACTCCCAAAGAAGAGTCATTCATCAGGAATTGGAGCAGGTAACGTTCTGCAACGCCTTAAACTCGCTTATGGAGATGAGTCAACGATGCACATTGATAGTATAATCGGTAGTGGTACAGAAATTACGATAGCGATTCCGTTTAATAGTACAGGGGGGGATATGCATGTATAAAGTTTTAGTAGTCGATGATGAACAAATTGTTTGTGATGCAGTCCAATTTATCGTTTCTAAACGTGAGGACAATCTTGTGGTTTGCGGTGCTGCAAGCAGTGGTAGAGAAGCTATTGAAATGACAAAAGTTTTAATGCCAGATATCATTATTATGGACATTCGCATGCCAGGTATCAATGGCATAGATGCGATTAAGGAGATCAAGCACGGTTTTCCAGATATGAAATTCATCATAATTTCTGCATATGAGCAGTTTGAATTTGCGAAGCAAGCTGTTCAATTAGGTGTAAAGGAATATATTTTAAAACCGATTAATCGCGTGAAGCTCAATCAAATTTTAGATCAATTGATTGCCGAATTAGACGCCAAGCAGGAACAGAAAGTGCGCGATCTTGAAACGATGGAGCGACTCTATAACATGTTGCCTTTTTTAGAGACGGGATTTATTTATTCGATTTTGACAAATAGCGAAGCGCTTGGTGACATGAAAAAGGTGATTCATCTACTAGATGTTTCTTGTGATTACGGATATTTGATGGTCTTTCAATTTCATATCAATGAAACGATGGATGTCTTTAATACGCATTTAGATTTGCATGAGAAATCCGACTTGATTCGAGAAATAATTAAATATAAATGCCCTGCAATAGTCGGGCCACTTATGATTAACAAAATGGTTATTTTTATACCTTGCAAAGCAGCAAATAATGACTATGATAGCCGTGTAGCGGCAGTATCTCTCGCTGAGTGTTTACAGTCAAAGATTGAAGAAACGCTAAAAATCAATTGTGCAATAGGTGTGAGCAGTGTGGTAGGACTCTCAGAACTCTATTATGCCTACGGTCAAGCCAATAAAGCGGTTTGTAAGACGACTGATAGTGAAATTTTTCATATTGCGGATTTGTACGAAGACCATGAGTGGTCTCGAGAAAAGTTGAAGTTACAAAACCAACTGATGGAAGCGCTTACACTGGGACGTCTTGAGAAAGCACTAAAATACTTTGATGCGCTATATGAACGCATTGGCGATCAAAAGGATAATGTTTTTGAGCTCGTTGTTTTAATTTTTAGAATCGCACATGATGAGCAGATTGAAGAAAATGAACTTTTGGATTTTACATCATACCTTGACGAGTTAAATGCCTTAGATTCAAAACGGGATTGGTATCAATGGATCATAACTCGGATGAAATATATCGCGACACAGATACAAGATAAGAAAGATCATAAATGTAGCGTCATCGTAGAGCGAACCAAGGCGTTATTAAAGGCGAATTTTACGGAAGAACTTACTCTTGAAGGCGTTGCAAGGGCTCAAAATATAAGCCCACAGTATTTGAGTAAATTATTTAAAGAAGAAACGAGTTTTACATTTGTTGAGTTTTTAACGCGTTTAAGGATTGAGCTTGCCCATCAGTTGATGGTGGAGTCGGACCTTTCGATTAAAGAGATTTGCTATAAAGTTGGCTATAGCGATCCAAATTACTTTAGTAGGCTTTTCAGAAAACAGACAGGTTTAATGCCAAAAACATTTGTGAGTCAATATAGAGCGAAGTGATGAAAATTGAATGCGGGGGGCCACATGAAAAAAGCACTTATATTCGGGAGCGTCTGTTTGTTAGGTGTCGTCATAGCTTTGATTTATTTGTTAGGCGATCCCCAGACGACAGCAAACGATGACAAAATAACAATTGGTTTGATGGTAGATTCACTTGTAATTGAGCGGTGGCAAAAAGATAGAGATATATTTATCACTAAAGCAAAGGCATTAGGCGCTGAGGTTATACTAAAAAATGCAAACGAAGATGCACAGCTTCAGACTCAGCAAGTAAAAGAATTGATAGAGGCCAATGTTGATGTCATCGTTATAATTCCCTATGATCGAATCTCTATAGCACCAATTTTGAAGCAGGCGAAACGTGAAGGCATAAAAATTATAGCTTATGATCGATTGGTTCATAGGGGGGATGTCGATTTATATATGTCTTTTGACAATGTAAAAGTAGGTGCACTAATAGGCGCATCAATCCTTGAAAAGGCACCAACGGGAAATTATGTGATCATAAATGGCGCACCGAAAGACAATAATGCCTACATGTTCAACGAGGGGTATATGTCGGTTCTTCAACCAGCTATAGACTCTGGGAAAATTAAAGTGCTTGCAAATGTCTGGGCGGAAGATTGGAGAGAACTCGTCGCTTATGATACAATCAGTGAAGTCATAGATTCAGGTGCTACTGTGGACGCTATTATCGGTGCAAACGATGACCTTGCTGAAGGCGCAATAAGGGCCCTCCTAGAACGACAACTTGCTGGAAATGTCTTGGTAGCAGGACACGATGGAAACTTATCAGCGTGTCAAAGAATCGTCGAAGGAACGCAGACGATCACCATCTATAAACCAATTAAAAAATTGGCACAAAAGGCCGCTGAGATGGCTGTAGATTTAGCTAAGGGAAAAACAATAACCAGTGAGCAAACGATTAACGATGGCGAATTTGATGTGCCGTTCATTATGTTTGAACCGACTTTAGTAGATGCATCCAATATGGTAAAAGAGATAATCGGTGATGGTTTTCATCTATTAGAAGAAGTCTATAGAAATGTCCCACAAGCGAAATGGCCAAAACCTTGAAGAATGCTATAAAAAACGAACACTAGACAATTTTAACCATAAAATATGTCTAGTGCTTTTTTAATGCTTGCTACAAAAGTTTAAAAATGTCTAGATTTTTATAATTCACTCCATTCTCAATTTGTTACCAAAAAGATACAATTTAGGTGCATTTAGAATATTAGTTATTGGGAGGATGTTATGAAAAAGTTGGGTGTATTGTTATTGATTTTCATCATGATGGCAACATTGTTTGCTGGTTGTGCTAAAGAAGAATCAAATCTTATCGGCGTTTCAATGCCGACTAAATCACTACAGCGCTGGAATCAAGATGGCGCTAACATGAAAACAGAACTTGAGAAAAATGGTTACAAAGTTGAACTTCTATATGCAGAAGATTCAGTAGATCAACAAGTTAAAGACTTAGAAAATATGATTACAAAAGGTTGTAAAGTACTTGTTATCGCTTCTATTGACGGCGAAGCATTAAAAGGCGTTCTCGATGAAGCAGGTAAAGCGGGCATAAAAGTCATCGCTTACGATCGTTTGATCAAAGGTAGTGAGTATGTGGACTACTATGCAACATTTGATAACTATTTAGTTGGCGTGTTACAAGGTACTTATATCATGGAAACACTTGGTCTTGATAAAGGCGAAACAGGCCCATTTACGATGGAAGTGTTTGGCGGATCTCCAGATGATAACAATGCTTATTTCTTTAATGGCGGCGCTATGGATACACTTAAGCCATTTATTGAAAGTGGTGCACTCGTTATCAAATCAGGTCAAACTGATATGGAACAAATCGCGATTCAAGGTTGGAAATCTGAAGGCGCTCAAGCTAGAATGGACAACTTATTAACGGCAAATTATGCAGATGAGCCAGTCGACGTTGTGCTTTCTCCAAATGACAGTTTGGCACAAGGTATTGTGGCTTCACTTAAAGCAGCTGGTTATGGATCGGCAGCTCTACCATTCCCAATTTTGACTGGTCAAGATTGTGACACAACTAACGTTAAAATGTTAATCGCTGGCGAGCAATCAATGTCAGTATTTAAAGATACCAGAACTTTGGCTGCAAAAGTGGTTGAAATGGTTGAAGCGATCATGAAAGGCACTGAGCCACCAGTAAATGATACTGAAACATACGACAATGGCATAAAAATTGTTCCTTCATTCTTATGTGAGCCTGTATTTGCAGATATCAATAACTATAAAGCACTTCTCATTGATTCAGGGTATTATACAGAAGATCAACTTAAATAAGGTGGATGCATGCTGTGGCCGTGAAATAGCCACAGCATGACTTTTGTAAGGGGTGTATTATGGCAGAGCATATATTGGAAATGAAAGATATAACGAAATTGTTTCCTGGAGTAAAAGCATTAGATTGTGTCAACTTAAATGTGACAAAGGGGGAGATTCATGCACTTGTAGGTGAAAATGGTGCGGGGAAGTCAACCCTTATGAGCGTTTTAAGTGGCATTTATCCCTATGGCAGTTATGAGGGCGAAATTAGATTTGAAGGGGAACTTTGCACCTTTAGAGATATTAAAGAAAGTGAAAGAAAAGGCATTGTTATCATTCATCAAGAACTTGCCTTAAGCCCTTATATGAGTATTGCTGAAAATATATTTCTTGGAAACGAGCAAGCACACAAGGGGGTTATTGATTGGAATTTAACGAACAATAAAGCCAAAGAACTTATAAGTTTAGTGGGCTTAAAAGAAAGCCATACAACACCTGTTAAAGATATCGGTGTCGGCAAACAGCAACTGGTTGAAATAGCCAAAGCACTTTCAAAAGACGTCAAGCTCTTGATATTAGATGAGCCTACTGCAGCGTTAAACGATGAAGATTCAGACCATTTGCTTAATTTATTGATGAAAATCAATCGAGAAAAGGGCATCACCTGTATTATTATTTCTCACAAGTTAAATGAAATCACTAAAATAGCCAATCAAATAACCGTGATAAGAGATGGTGCATGTATAGAAACTCTAGATAAATCACAGCAAGACATATCAGAAGCGCGCATCATAAAAGGTATGGTCGGCCGTGATTTAGTGGACCGCTATCCTAAAAGAATACCGAATATCGGAGAAGTGACCTTTGAAGTGAAAGATTGGACGGTTTTTGATCCGATGGATGAATCCCGCAAAAGAATTGATGCGGTTTCTTTTAATGTCAAAAAAGGTGAAATTCTTGGCATCGCTGGACTTATGGGATCCGGTAGAACTGAACTTGCCATGAGTATATTTGGCAAAGCGTACGGCAAAAAAATAACGGGCGAAATGATCAAAATGGGCAATAAAATAGATCCAAAGAATGTCCAACAGGCCATCGATTATGGTCTAGCCTATGTAACTGAAGATAGAAAGCAAGCTGGTTTGATTCTAATAGATGATATTAAACACAATATCACATTATCCAATCTCAAAAAAATAAGTAAATATTTTGTGGTCAACGAGAGTCAGGAAAAAACGATCTCAGAGACTTATCGTGGTAAATTGAATATCAAATCTTCCAGCATTCATCAAAAGGCTGAAAATCTATCAGGGGGCAATCAACAAAAGGTTGTTTTAAGTAAATGGATTTTCACTGAACCTGATGTTCTTATCTTAGATGAACCTACACGGGGCATTGATGTTGGGGCAAAGTTTGAAATTTATACAATCATTCAGCAAATGGCGAATGAAGGGAAATCCATCATCGTGATTTCGTCAGAACTTCCTGAGATTCTCGGGATTTGTGATAGAGTTTATGTCATGAATGAAGGCAAAATTGTGGGAGAGATGGACCGCAAAGATGCCAGCCAAGAAAATATTATGGCTTGTATTTTAAAGTCCATGCATTAATAGGGGGATAAGACGATGGAACGATTGAAAACTGGATTTAAAAATAATATGAAGCAATATTCCATGTTGATAGCGCTTGTTTTCATCATGATCATGTTTCAAATTTTGACGAATGGCATTTTGCTCAAACCTATCAATGTATCGCGATTAATCTATCAAAACAGTTATGTATTAATCCTTGCCATTGGTATGTTACTTTGTATTTTAACAGGCGGTAACATCGACTTATCCGTAGGGTCTATTGTCGCATTTGTAAGTGCGCTTTCGGCACTATTTAGTGTCACATTTGGATTACCTGTGTGGCTTTCGATAATACTCGGTCTTTTATCCGGCTTACTTGCAGGGATGTGGCAGGGTTTTTGGATTGCTTATGTGAAAATTCCGCCGTTCATAGTAACCCTTGCAGGCATGCTTTTATTTAGAGGGATTAACAACATCATTTTAAATGGTAAAACCGTCTTACTACCTGATTTATATACGGATATATCATCTGGTGTCATACCAGACGTCTTTGGAAATGGGTCGGGTATACATGTTACAACGGTAATCGTCGGTTTTATATCTGTATTGGTTTATCTGATATTAAGTCACATTTCGAGAAGAAATAAAAAAAAATTTGGCTTTGAGGTTGAATCGAAAGGCGCTTATCTAATTAAGCATTTTGTAATTTCTTTTGTTATTATTCTATTTGCCTATTGGTTATCGCTCGCAAATGGCTTGCCAATTATCTTAGTCATATTAGCCGTACTCGTTATTTTCTATTCGTTTTTAACGCAGAAAACCGTGATTGGTCGTCATATTTATGCGATGGGCGGCAATCGAAAAGCGGCTGAATTATCGGGTATTAAAACAAAAAAAATACTCTTTGGCGTTTATGCAAACATGGGACTACTTGCTGCCGTTGCAGGGATGGTATTTGCGGGCCGTTTAAACTCAGCTTCACCGACAGCAGGCGATGGCTTTGAACTGGATGCAATCGCAGCGTGTTTCATCGGTGGTGCATCTGCGACGGGTGGTATTGGTACCGTTATGGGCGCTATCATCGGTGGCTTTATTATGGGTATCCTCAACAATGGTATGTCCATCATGGGCATAAGTGTGTTCTGGCAACAAATCGTAAAGGGTTTAGTCCTCTTATTGGCAGTAGCTTTCGATGTGTATTCCAAATCTAAAGCTAAAACAGCTTCTTAAGTTAAATCGAAATGCAAATAAGGCGCTATGCTTGTCTAGTCAATAGATAAGTGATAGCGCTTTTTTCGTATGTATTTGTTTGGGATAGGATAATGCGAATGATATAATGATAGTGGTATAGACTATAATATAATGATAACCTGTTATTTTTAATGGTTGATTAAATTCGAGAATGGAGAATGGCAATGATAGAAATTGACACTGCTAAATGTATTGGTTGTGGACTATGTGTGAAAGACTGTTTCACTAGAGATATTGAAATGAAAGGAAAAATGGCGCAATCTAAAAAAATCAGATGTATTGAATGTGGCCATTGCGTTGCAATCTGTCCAACACAGGCGATTAATCTAGAAAATTATCCTATGTCTGAGATAATAGATTATGAAAAGGGTGCGTTTGAAATTGATGACAATCAATTCTTACGTGCATTGAAATTCAGAAGAACGATACGACAGTTTTCAGAAAAACCTGTTGAAAAAGAGAAAATTGATAAAATAGTTGAAGCGGGAAGGTATTCACCAACTGGTGGGAATCAACAAAATGTATCCTATTGTGTTGTGAGAGATGATATTGACGCTTTAAGAACGATGTCGATTGATGCGTTATATAATATGGCAAGTCAAACAGATGAGGAAAAACGGAAGATGAACATCTCTTGGTATGCGGATCTGTGGAAGCAGATGCATTTTGAATATTATAGTGACAATAGGAAAGACGGTTTGTTCTTTGACGCTGGAACAGTGATTCTCGTTTTGTCCAAGTCCATCCATAATGCATGTATTGCTGCAGCCCATATGGAGACGATGATATATGCTCAAGGATTGGGGATGCTATATAGCGGTTTTTTCACAAGAGCAGTGGCAACTTCTAAAGAGATAAAGGCATACTTAGGAATCAACCAAGGACAAGAAGTCGTTGCTTGCTTAGTAATAGGTTATCCGAGTGTTAACTATCAAAGAACTGTTCCTCGAAAAAAAGCGGAGATTATTTGGAGATAACTTAAGCAAAGTTGAATAAAGGGCAAACAGAACACTTGTTCTTTAATTGTGTTTCAGATATAATTATAGGAAAGAATGTGTTTGTAATTCTTATTGAATGCCAATGAGAGGAGCGTAGCTTGACTATGGAAAATCGTACATATATCTGTATCGACCTCAAATCCTTTTATGCATCTGTGGAGTGCGTTGAACGTGGACTAGACCCAATGACGACAAATCTTGTAGTTGCTGATCCAGATCGGTCTGAAAAGACCATCTGCCTTGCTATCACACCATCAATGAAAGCGCTGGGCATTAAAAATCGTTGCCGAATTTTCGAAATACCTAAAAATGTTGATTACATCATCGCGACGCCGAGGATGCAGAAATATATAGACTATGCGGCGGAGATTTACGCCATTTACTTGAGGTTCGTTTCCAAAGACGACATCCATATCTATTCGATCGATGAGGCCTTTCTTGATATCACCGAATATCTTGCCACTTATCGGTTAAACGCAAAGGAGATGGCTCTGATGCTTATGGGCGAGATTCTCAGGGAAGTAGGCGTCAGGGCGACTTGTGGCATAGGTACCAACTTATATCTCGCTAAAATTGCGCTTGATATCACCGCAAAGCACGCGCCAGACTTTATCGGTAACCTTGATGAAACATCGTTTCAAACGATACTGTGGGATCACGTACCTCTTACTGATTTTTGGCGCATAGGAAAAGGGACCGCAACCACCCTTCAGCGCTATGGAATCACCACGATGCGGCAGATTGCAGAGACAGATGACGATTTTCTGTATCGCGTGTTTGGTATCGATGCAGAGCTTTTAATTGATCACGCTTGGGGACGTGAACCAGTGACCATCGCGGATATCAAATCATACAAACCTAAAACAAACGGCCTGTCCAGTGGTCAAGTCCTTATGAGAGATTATTCTTTTGAAGAAGGCAGGTTGATTGTTCGAGAAATGATGGATTTGATGTGCCTTGATCTTGTTGAAAAAGGGCTCGTCACAGATTCTGTGACACTCTATATCGGGTATTCAAATGCGCTGCATGAAGAACCCGCAAGAGGGACGGCAAAACTTGGCAAAGCCACCAGTGCAGATAGCGTGATACTCCCTGCTGTTACAGCGGTTTATGACCGTATCATCGACCGCAAAAAACCTGTACGCCGCATCAATATATCATGTAATAACGTTGCTGAAGACGATGAAAATGCGTCGATTCAGTTGAGTCTGTTTGATAATATTGAGGAAGATGCATCCGCAAAGCGCAACCAGAAGATGCAAAAAGCAGTCATAGATATAAAAAAGAAGTACGGAAAGAACGCCATATTAAAAGGCATGAACTTTAGCGAGGCGGCCACCACGAGAGAACGCAACCGACAGATCGGAGGGCATAAGAGTGGCGAGTAGACCGAAAACACCTATGCCAGTTTCTGAGAGGGCAAAGCAGTTTTTGCCATTTGCTGCGGTTAAGGGACTGCCTGAAGCACTGGCTAAAAAGGAAAAGGTATCTGTTGTTAAGAAGGAAATATCAGAAGAATTGGCCATGGAATTAGATGAAAAAATGCACCGCATCCAAAATGGCGCAACGGTCACAGTCACATACTTTGACAGTGGCGCTTATATACATTTGACTGGAACGGTTGATCATATTGACCCTATTTTTCGCACGTTGCAGATTGAGGATACTATTATTGAGATGGATGACATATTGGATTTGGCATTGGATTAGTATTTAAAGTTCTAACTAGACAAAACTGGGCATGAATAATCGGGACCACCCAAATGAAAAGAGATATGATACTGGTACAGACAGGAGTGATAACAATGGGATGGATTGAAGGTATCGGCGAAGCTATCAACTATATCGAAGAAAATATAACGGAAGAACTAACGATGGAAAATATCGCAAAGCGCGCATTTGTGTCCTCTTTTTATTTTCAAAAGGGATTTTCTATACTCTGTGGTTTTTCAGTTGGTGAGTACATCAGGCAACGTAGACTTACGCTTGCTGGCAGTGAGCTTGTTTCCACGGATGGAAAAATAATTGATATAGCGCTGAAATATGGCTACGATTCACCGGATAGCTTCACGAAAGCATTTACTCGATTTCATGGGTTTACACCAACTGCTGTTCGCAAAGAGGGTGCGATGATTAAATCATTTGCGCCACTAAAAATCAAATTTTCATTGGGAGGCGGTTATATTATGGATTACAAAATTGTTGAAAAAGATGCGTTTACAGTTATGGGTGTGTCAAAGATGTTCAAATACGATAGCGCCACAGCTAAAATTCCAGAGTTTTGGACGGAGCATTATCAATTAGGAAATGGAAAACATGTATGCGGTATGTATGGCGTATGCGTCGATGAAAACATGGGACCCGATGGGTTTGAATATTTGATAGCAGACAACTACAACCCATCCGTAGCCATACCAGAAGGTTTTGTCACTAAGGTGATTCCAGAGCACACTTGGGCGGTTTTTGCTTGCAAGGGCGCTATGCCGATAGCTCTGCAAGAGGTGAACCAAAAGATCTTCTCGGAATGGCTACCGAACTGCAAGGATTACGAAATTGCAGCCGGTTACAATATCGAGATGTACACCAATGTTGCTGATTATACGAAGGGCAATCAAGATGAAAACTATTACAGCGAGATCTGGATCCCTGTAAAGAAAAAGTAGCTGCAAATCATTAAAGTTGGTTTGAGTGTTATAAAAGGATAAAGCCCTGAGTCTTAAGATGAACTGCCCCTTGTCAAGTAGACAAGTAATTAATTAAAGTTTATGCAATATTTAGTGCTTGGTTTCGATATTCCATCGGAGCTAGGCACTTTAGTCTTTTTTGAAACCTTTTTTCATTATAGAAGGTGATGTATGCTTT
>JBGSJR010000037.1:0-111099 GCA_041741755.1 Acidaminobacteraceae bacterium
TGATAGTCACACAAATGTGTGCCAATTTCATTATAGGATAGATATATATGAATGGCTCACCTTCCGTGAAGGTGGCTCAATTCAATCGTGATAGTGGCTCTAAATCATCGTGCAGATGGCTTTAGTGTATCGGAATATACAAAAAGCTGCGTACATCTTTGGAACTGATGGTAATATTGGCATTCAAGGTAATAATGTGCTGAAAGGCAATATTAGTGATGGAAAATGTACTGGTGGTATTCGACCTGCATTGTGGTTAAAGTTGTAACCACTAGTATCAATCAAATAATGTTATAATTAAAGGAGACTATTTATACAATTTATTATTATGGCATATGATGGGAATGACGAAAATGCTTTAGAAAGAAGAGCGGCCTTTCGGGAAGAACATTTAAAAACAATAGAAAAAATGTCGGATGAGAAAAAGCATTTGTATGCTGCTGCAATACTGGATGACTATGGAAATGTAAGGAGGAAATGATTTGGACAGTAAGGAAAAGGATATGATGGAATATAACAACAAATTAATGAAGAAGATATTGAAAGCTGCAATGTATACTATCATAACCGTTTTTTGTGTATTATATGGATTGGGTTTTATACTTGATTTGATGTTTCAAAGTGGGGATATGACTATAGTTATATGCTTATTGATAGGTATTATTTTTACTGTTTATTATTGTACATTGACTATAATTGAGGAAATTAAAAGAATTGGTAAATCGCAAAATCAGTGATTTATGAGAACTCGAAATTTTGAGATAATTGTAAACAGGTTTTGACTTAAATTTAAAATGACTATAACAAATCCTATTAGAATTGTTATAGTCATTTATTTTTTTTATCAAATAGGGACAATACAAATGATGCAATTAACAATGCTATGGATAGAAAATAGAATTCAGATTTGTTGTCAATTGGACAAACACCCGGTGGCAATGAATTGCGCAAAAGGGTTGTGGAGATTAGTGTGTATAAACTAATGCCTACGGCCACAACGAAAAGAATATCAGAGAATTTTCGAATTGATTTTAATTGAGTCCAACGAGATATTACTTTTTTTAACATGATTTTTAACCCTCCGATTAATCCTATATTACTAACTTTAACATTTTTCACATCCCTTCGTCTATACTTTACTGCAAAACTCTTGGGTGACAGGCAACAAAATGGCGCAAGGCAGCGATAAATTTATTGAAATCAATTTCAAAAACTATTTGATTGTACAACAAAAAAGAACTACATTTCAATTAGAGGTGATGATATGATAGTTAGAGACACCATCGGTTCGCGGTACCAAAACGGCGGAAACTTTTATACGGGGGCTGTGATACAGTGCAATGAAGCGTTTAGGTAGCAGAAAGAAGGAGAGGTTGACTATGCAGTTTTTAGTTAAAGCGATGGATTATAAGGATGATGAGGCAATAAAGCGCAGGATGGCTATGAGGGAGGCACACCTTGCTGTTTCTAGGTCTATGAAAGATGAGGGTAAATATTTGATTGCGGCCGCGATTTTTGATGATGAAGAAAAAATGATTGGTTCTGTAATTGTCTGTGAATTTGAGTCTGAAGAGATTTTACGCAAGTGCTTAGAAAATGACCCGTATTCAAAGGGGCAAGTTTGGGAAACTTTTGAAATATCAAGATGTAAAGTGGCTGATTTTTTCCTTTGATGGCAGATGGCAGCGCTTTACAAAATAATCAAACCAAAGCATTTTTAAAAGAATGGAAGTGAAACTATGAATCAAGGAAAAAATAGAAGTGAAATCAAACCGGGATTAAAAGTCAAAGTTGTGCTGAAAAAGGATCAAAGAACCGGAATTTTAACTGAAGGTGTGGTCAAAGACATTTTAACCAATGCAGCGACGCATCCGCATGGCATCAAGGTACGACTTGCAGATGGCCAAGTGGGTAGGGTTCAGGAGGTGAGTCTATGAAAATCACACATTTGTATCATAGTGGTGTGGTCGTTGAAACTGAAAATGCGCAATTTTTTTTCGATGTCATATCTGATATTGAAAGCATGATTGATGTGACAAAAAAAGTGTATTTTTTTGTCACACATGTGCATAGCGATCATTTTTCCACTCAAATTTTGAAATATAAAGGTGAACAAGTAAAGTATGTGTTTTCTGATGACGTAACCACTAAACCTTTTGAATCAATCTTATGGGTTAAACCAGGCGGTGAATATACACTTGATGACATGAAAATCAACACATATGCTTCAACAGACCGTGGGGTGAGTTTTTTAATTAAGAGTCATGAGAAGGTTATTTTTCATGCCGGTGATCTCAATTGGTGGCACTGGGAAAATGCGCCAGTTACTGACCAAGAAAAAGAGGCACACGATTATAAAACCATTGTGGATGGCATAGAAGATGTTGCAATAGATATTGCTTTTATACCAGTTGATCCTCGTCTAAAAGGCGCATATTACTACGCAGCAAAATATTTTCTAGAGTCAAAGCGCGTAAAATGGTTAATGCCAATACATTTTGGTGATCATTACGACATATGTAGTGCGCTCATCAAACAAATGAATGGTGACCCGCGCATCATAAATATAAAATTGAAAAATCAAAGCAATCAGCTCATATAGTGAGGCCTTTAGGGATTGGAAGATGCGTTTCCGCTGAAAAGGTAGCAGGTTAGAAACAGCCTATGCATTCCATAAAAATTAAAATCATACTTTATGAAAACTACAAACTATTTTTTTGAGGAGAACATGGAGGTACGGATTGGTAAATTTTAAAAGATTATGGCGTGATTGGCTAATTGCTTTTGTTCCGATTGTTTCTGTTGTGCTCATGGTTTATATCTTCATCATTTATCCTGATTTAAAAATAGAAATGAGCGGTTTTGGAGATGTTAACATACTTGTCCATGATTTAAATGCTTCTAGATTTCGATATGGATTAATTATGTCTCTATTGGTCAGTTTCAGTTTGGCTTTTATCTGCGCTGCTTTATACAACGCTTTTAAACTCAAATACGCGATGCCAATGAAAGTGCCTGCAAAGGTAATATCCAAATACATACGGAATCAATCGATTCCGCGTTCGTCTTTTATTTCAACCGTTTTCGAACTGAATTTTGAACTTGAAAATAAGGAAATAAAACAATTTAACGTGACGCCAGAGCAATTTTCTTTAGTCTTTGAAAATAATATAGGTGTTCTGACTTACAAGGAACATTCAAAATCACTTTATCTTGATTTTGAAGTGCTTGAGATCAATGGGTAGCGGCAATCAAATAACACACAGAGGATCCTATAGATGACAATACAAATTGCAACGGAACTCAGCAAAGACGCCTACAAACGTAAGCTACTTGACCACATGGACACGCGTCTGGGATCGTGTTGGTTTTGGCTACACTATTTGCTCCTCTGGCATTGCTTGTTTTCGAAGCTGTCATCACTGTGGGCAGGTTACATGATATTGATCAGTCAGTAAATTATGTCCTCTTATTATATTTCAAATATGAATTGGTTAAACGGTTGTTTTACGGTCAGCATGATGTATTATTAATTATTTCTTTGATAGTGTATATTGGGTTTGTCTTATTTTTGATGAAGTTTGGAATCTTTGGTCAACAAACTCAGAAATTGTTTGATCAGAAACACTTATTGATATGACCCCATTTGGTAAATATGAAATCTATTTTGATCCTACAGCGCCAGAAGGACTCAGAGGCAGTGAGAGTGCTTTCATTTATTCATCTAGGTTGGCCTGAAGGCGAAAAATGGGATGCAGTAAATGCCTATTTTGAGCGCGCTTGGTCAAGTGTATTTGAGAGCATGGTAAAAATCACCCCATACAATAGAATTTAACTATTTGCAACCACAAGTTGCGAAAGTTCAACCTCTGATTGGTTGATGTATTTGCAGAGTGGCATAAGATGGTTATATACTAAGTTGGAGGTGCCATTATGACATTTGGTGAAAAGTTACAGTTGTTGAGAAAAGAGAAATCTATATCACAAGAACAATTTGCAGAGGTTATGAACGTATCCAGACAGGCTGTCTCTAAGTGGGAGCTCAATCAGTCCTATCCTGAGATGGACAAACTAATCGAAGTGTCTAAGTACTTTGAAGTTTCACTTGATTATTTGATGAAAGATGAGATGATTGATTCAAGTATCATGAATCCTGTTTCAGATGAGGACACTACTAAAAAAAGCGAAAAAAATATCTTCACAGAGATCTATAAAGTAATCATTTTATCGGCACTTGCTATTGCATTAACTTCCATCAGATTTTTTATCTTGGGGGATTTCAAAGTAGGTTTGATAATGATTTCAATATCGTGTATTTTTATAGTAGGATTCTACATGACCAAAGGTAATAAGAAATCCCAGTAATTTTATTGGTTTCTCACTAGGGATACACCTGCATTCCCGCCAACACCGTTGTTTCCATTAAAATCAAGATGATAATATAATATTAATAAAAGGAGTTTAATATGAAATATTCAATGCTACACACCTGTTTACGCGTCATGGACCTTGAAAAATCTCTCGATTTTTATAAAAATGCACTTGGCTTTAGAGAAACCAACCGCAAAGATTTTCCAGAACATGAATTTACTTTAGTTTTTTTAACAGATGAATCAGGACATTACGATATTGAGCTTACTTATAATTACAACCCAGAAAAGCCTTATGTCATCGGTAATGGCTTCAGTCACCTAGCTGTAGGCACGCCAGATTTAGAAGCATCTCACAAAAGTCATGAGGATATGGGATATAAAGTCACTAAACTTATGGGACTTCCAGGTGAAGCACCTAGATACTATTTTGTAACAGATCCAGATGGTTATGAAGTTGAAGTTATTAGAAGAACTTAAGTAAACTGTAACTTATAAAAAAGATCACCAAGTACATATGTTGAGATGTACTTGGTGATCTTTTTATTACTCGTTTTGTGATTTCGCCTTTAGTGGTACTATAGGAACGCGGTGCAAAACGGCGACAACTTTTAGTTTCCAATTCCGGATAAGATAGGTAGAATGCCACCCACCACGCCTAACAGTCGCTGCCATGGTCTCGTCAAACCGTTTGCGTGAGCTGCTAGCACCGTGCCGATGAAGGTTAATCCGAGTGCGGGCATTGAGAGCGCAAAACATGCGGCATGGAGTTGCTTCAGCTGTCATAGCGAGACGTGACCAGTTTTCCCCTAGACCACCACGGCGCTTCACAAGCCCGTGCTGTGTTTGGGCTGTACAACTGTCTTATTTTGTCTAATTATTATTGGTCCATTTCCAGTTTGTTATTTCTGGCATGTCTTTTCCATACTTTCTAATATAAACATTGTGGGCAGCCAATTTGTCATGCATCAATTGCTTCAAAGAGGCAGCATCAGTACCTAAGGTTGGGAGACAATCGATTACATTCAGTACCAAGTGAAAACGATCCATATCATTTAGAACTGTCATATCGAAAGCGGTTGTAATGGTACCTTCCTCTTTATAGCCATGCACATGTAAATTTTTATGATTCACTCTATTATAGGTCAATCGATGTATCAACCAAGGATAACCATGAAATGCGAAAACAATTGGTTTGTCTTTTGTGAATAAATGGTCGAAACCTTCATCGGTGAGTCCATGTGGATGTTCACTGTTTGATTGCAGTTTCATCAGATCAACTACATTGATTACTCTTATTTTTAAGTTGGGCAGATGTTCTCTAAGAATGGTTACAGCAGCTAAAGTTTCAAGTGTTGGCACATCACCGCAACATGCCATCACGACATCTGGCTCTTCATCATTATCGTTGCTGGCCCATTCCCAAACACCTATTCCATCTGTACAGTGCTGAATTGCAGCTTCCATGCTCAACCATTGGGGCGCTTGATATTTACCACCAATCATGACATTAACATAATTTTTACTGCGCAGACAATGGTCACCAACTGACAACATACAATTGGCATCTGGTGGAAGATATACGCGCACTATTGAGGCTTTTTTGTTAACCACATGATCAATGAAACCAGGATCTTGGTGTGTGAAACCATTGTGTGCTTGCTGCCATACATGAGAGGCGAGCAAATAATTGAGTGATGCAATTTCTTTTCGCCACGGTATTTCTGCAGTGACTTTGAGCCACTTCGCATGTTGATTGAACATTGAATCAATAATGTGAATGAACGCCTCATAGGAATTGAACAATCCATGTCTTCCCGTAAGAAGATATCCTTCAAGCCATCCTTCACACTGATGCTCGCTCAACATCTCAATGACTCGACCATCAGCTGCTAAAAACTCATCATTTTTCTCAATTGGAGCAATCCATTGTCGATTGGTTACTTCAAATACTGCGTTTAAGCGATTGGAAAGCGTTTCGTCTGGACTGAACATCCTGAAATTCCTCGCATCTTGATTGAGTTTGATGACATCACGTAAAAACTCACCAAGAACATGTGTATCAGCTGCTTCATTTGCTCCCGGAGAAGGAACTGATATTGCATAATCCCGAAAGTCTGGCATTACTAAATCTTTCAATAAAAGTCCGCCGTTGGCATGAGGATTTGCTCCCATCCTACGATTTCCTTTGGGTGCCAATTCTGCAAGTTCTGGAATTAGACGACCATGAGCATCGAAGAACTCTTCTGGCCTGTAACTTTTCATCCAAGTCTCAAGTTGTTTGAGATGTTCAGGATGCTCTGCATCTACCTTGAGAGGGATCTGATGTGCATGGAAAGAGCCTTCTATTTGTACACCATCTACAACTTCAGGTCCTGTCCACCCTTTGGGTGATTTAAGGACGATCATTGGCCATCTCACTCTTGATGGATCATTATTCTCTCGTGCATTGCTTTGAAAATTGCGTATGCTCTCAATGGCTCTGTCTAGTGCATTGGCCATTTTGTGATGCATTTCTTTTGGAACATCACCAGATACAAAAATGGGTGTCCAACCATAACCTTTCAGCATTTGTTCCAATTCTTCGTGGGTGATACGGGCCAATACTGTGGGATTTGCAATTTTATAATCATTAAGATGCAGAATCGGAAGTACTGCGCCATCGGTAATTGGATTGAGAAATTTATTAGAATGCCAAGCTGTTGCCAGTGGTCCTGTCTCTGCTTCACCATCTCCAATCACACAAGCTGCTATTAAATCTGGATTATCGAAGACAGCTCCAAAAGCATGACTCAGAGAATACCCCAGTTCACCGCCTTCATGGATGGAGCCTGGACACTCTGGTGAGACGTGGCTAGGTATTCCACCAGGAAATGAGAACTGGGTAAATAATTTTTTCAGTCCAGACTCGTCTTGAGTGATCTTAGGGTAAAATTCACTGTATGTTCCTTCAAGATAGGTATTTCCCACTATTGCAGGACCACCATGACCAGGACCAGAAATAAAGATCATATTAAGGTCATACTTATTGATTGCTCGATTCAGGTGGACATAAATGAAATTTTGTCCTGGTGTTGTTCCCCAGTGACCAAGTAATGACGACTTCACGTGAGAAAGTTCCAGTGGTTGCTTCAATAGTGGATTGTCTTGTAGATAAAGCTGTCCCACAGAAAGATAATTGCTGGCCCGCCAGTAGGCATCTATTCGTTGAAGCAATTCTTCTGAAAGTATTTCTTTCATTATCATTCAAGCCTCCTTTTCTCGTTCAAAGTTTCAATGAGTTTGTCAAAAGACGCATTAAATTTATCAGCACCCTCATCTATAAGCTGTTGTGTTAAAGCGTCAATACTCAAATTAAGTTCTGGTAAATGTCCCAGTATTCGAGCGTATTCGGCGGTATCTTGTTCAAGACGGTCCTCAGGATTGCCATGGTCACGATATGCATTCATGGTTTTCACTGGAACGGTATTAACGGTGTTTGGTCCAATCAGAGCTTCAATATATTTTACATCACTGTATTCTGGATTTTTCGTTCCAGTGCTGGCCCAAAGTAGGCGCTGTGGACGTGCACCCTGAGCTGATAATTTAAGAAAACGTTCGCTGCTGAAGATTTCCTTGTAAATTTCGTAGGCAACTTTAGCACTTGCTATAGCGACCTTTCCGTGCATTTGCATTGCTAGAGATGACTGATCGGAGTCTTCTTCAATTATCTTTTCCAACTTAGGATCAATGAGTGCATCAATTCGACTTATAAAGAAACTGGCAACTGAAGCAATCCGATCAATGGATTTGCCGTTTGCCAAACGTTCTTCAAGTCCCGATATATAAGCTTCAGCTACCTCTCGATAACGCGGGAGTCCAAAGAGGAGCGTAACATTAACATTGATACCTTCACTGATGAGTTGTCTGATCGCTTGTAATCCTTCAATTGTCGCAGGAACTTTGATTAAAACATTTGGACGATTCAAAGCATGCCACAAACGACGTGCTTCATCAATTGTTCCTTCAGTATCATGAGCCAAATGAGGATTAACCTCCAAGCTGACATAACCATCATCACCTTTTGTTTCATTGAACACAGCTTCAAATAGATCCGCCGCGTCTTGAACGTCAGTTTGACTCAGTGTTTCATAGATCATCATGCTGCTCTTACCATCCTGAGCCATAGTTCGAATATCAGAATCATAGTCATCGCTACCACTGATGGCCTTTTCAAAAATAGCTGGATTGGATGTGATTCCACGTAGTTCATCTTCATCGATTAATTTATGAAGTTCTCCGCCTTTTATTAAATCGCGTCGAATATAATCTAACCAAATGGACTGACCATGGATCCCCAATTGTTTTAATGGATTGTTTCTCATACATGTACCTCCATTTATCATTTCCACATAAATTGCGTATTGATATTTAATACCCGTCATCAATTCTTATTAATCAGATTGAACTCAAAGTGCTATTTGTTTCCGCCGAAATGTATCTCGACATCCATCGTTTCAAAAGGTTTGATTAACACATTAAAGGGTAAAAAACAATCGAGTTGAATTGCTTGATTTTTTGATTTTTTATTTTTTGAGAAGAAGGAGGCGCAAAATGAGCGAGACTAAAAAATATGATGCCATCATAATTGGAAGTGGACAAGCTGGAAATCCTCTTATGACAGATTTGGCAGGTAGAGGACAAAAGGTTGCAATGATAGAAAAAAATGAGCTTGGCGGTTCATGTATTAATTTTGGATGTACACCCACAAAAACACTTATTGCAAGCTCAAATTTACATCACAGAGTTCAAAACAGTGAAGCGCTCGGTGTTATCACTGAAAATGTAAAATTAGATTTTAAAAAGGTAATGAAAAGAAAAAATGATATCGTAAAAGCTTTTAGGTCTTCAATAGAAAAAGGCATTGAGCAAAATGAGAACATCGATTTGTATAAAGGAAGAGCAAGTTTTTTAGATAATCATACGATTTTAGTAAAACTAAATGACGGTGGAGAGAAACGGTTAAAAGCAGATAATATCTATATAAATTCAGGGTCAAAGCCAAATATTCTACCACTTGAAGGACTGGAAAATGTGTCCTATTATGATTCAACATCTATTATGGAACTTCCTGAACTCCCAGAACATCTGATAATATTGGGCACAGGTTATATTGCACTGGAGTTTGGACAAATGTTTAAAAGATTTGGTAGTAAGGTTACGCTGATTGGTAGAGGAGATACCATAATTAAACATGAAGATTTAGATGTTTCCAAAAGAGTTCAAGAAATACTTGAGGAAGATGGTATTGAATTTTTATTAAACGCAGAGACAAAACGCGTTGAAAGCAGTGACCATAAGGTGATTATACATTTTGAAAAAGAGAACAGAAAAGATCAAATAGAATGCACCCATTTTATGATTGCTACTGGCAGAGTTCCTGATACCAAGGCGTTGAATCTAGAAAATACAGATGTAAAGCTAGATAATCATGGGAACATCCAAGTAGATGATACGCTAAAGACCCATGCAAACAACATCTATGCAATGGGTGACGTCAAAGGTGGACCTCAATTTACTCACATAGCCTATGACGATTATAGAATCGTTGCAAACAATTTGTTTGGAACAGGAGAACGAAATATCAATGATCGATTGAATCCTTTTACACTTTATACTGAACCGCAACTTGGAAGAGTAGGGTTAACAGAAGCACAAGCAATAGAAAAAGGGTTTGATATAGGAATTGGAAAGTTAGAAATGAAGCATTTAGGGAGAGCTATTGAAGAGGGGTATACTAAAGGTTTTATGAAGGCAGTGATTAATAAAGAGAATCATGAGATTCTAGGCGTCGCCATACTTGGATATCAAGGCGGTGAAATCTTGGCGATGATACAAATAGCAATGATGGCTGGTATGAAGTATGAAAAATTAAGAGATGGCATTTTCACACATCCAAGTCTATCTGAAGCATTAAATAACTTGTTTGATATTGTCAAATAAAGTGCACATTACCGGTTCAATAGTGCTCATAATTTTCAATTTCATCTGCATCAGCCTAGTGATCTGGTAACCTCTAGGCGTATCCAATCCGCATTTGGCTATAGAAACAACTCTGAAACGCAAAATACGAATGTAGAATTTACACAAGATCTCGATAAGATCTGATTGATACAGCGCCCATTTTTTTTTGATAATCCTACTTTTAATCGACTCAAATAAATGGCGCACAGCCGTGTACATTGCTGTAAATAGTTCGCTCGTTGTGTTGTTGACTTCGTTCCACCGACCTTTACTTATACTGAAGACAATAGCATCATGACAGGTAAGCAGTTCAAAACTGAAATACGAGACAGTGATGCATGGATTACGCCCTATAATACCGAAATAGCGCTATCCATTTCATGCGATTATGAGCATACAGGCTATGACGTTGTACAGGGGGATGGCATATTATTCCCAAATGATGATGGGGAAGAAACCTATATTTCCGTTGAGTATGTTCTTGTGGAGGTGCCAGATTTTGATGATGAACTAAGAAGTAAAGTTGAGTTCTTGCAATAGAGGATGGATTCCAACAGAAATCTGTTCAAGAGAGCAAGAACTGTTAGGAATTCATAGAACAACACCTATAAACTAAAATAGGAGGTGGTTATATGAGTTTAAGGAGTAAGGTAATAAGGCTTATAATGAAACGTACTTTGGATTTCAACAAACCATTGGATGAAGTTCGAAAGGATTTAGAAAAGATTAAAATCAAGAGAAGAATAAAGCAAACCACAAATGTTGAGAATGTTGTTATTGAAAAAGTACCTTGCACATGGATCGTTCCTGAGGGAGGATCAACAGATAAGATAATCCTTTATTTGCATGGTGGTGGGTATTGCTTAGGGATAACCGATGCAGTACTACAGCATGCGATTGATTTTGCAGAATTCACGGAAACAACAATTCTACTTTTGGATTATGGGCTTTCGCCAGAAGAACCATATCCCGTAGCAATTGAACAGGTGAAATCAGTATACAGTCATTGTGCCAAGGATAGAAAAATTTGTCTTTTAGGCGAGTCATCAGGCTGCGGATTGGCTCTAAATTTGATGGTTTCATTGCGCGAGCAAGGCGTATCACAACCACAGTGTGCGATTTTGTTAACGCCTTTTCTCGATGCGAGTTTCGAGAGTGAAAGCAATAAAACCATGGCTGCTAAAGATCCATTTCACGTTGATGATGCGTTTTTGATTGCTAAATACTACACTCGTGGACTAAATCCAAAGGATCCGTTGGTATCGCCTCTATTTCACAAGGTTCATGATTTGGCACCGGTTTTGATTCATGTAGCAGAGTACGATACATTAGCCGACGATGGACGATACCTATACAAGAAACTTTGGGAATTGGGAAGTGTTGTGGAATACAGAGAATGGAGGCATATGTGGCATGTATTTCACATGCAATATCCACTTGTGCCTGAAGCCAAAATGGCATTTTGCTTATGTCGGGAGTTCATATTGAGGAATATGCAATAAATCGCTTTAACTTGAGGTGGGAGTATGTATGAAGAAATGATGCAGGCATCACTAAAGTATGTTGAAGATAATATCACTGAAGAGATCTCTCTTGAGTACATTGCCGGTGTCTTTTATATATCTCCTTATCATTTTAGCCGCATTTTTTCTTTTATGATTGGTGAACCGTTTAAGCAATATTTTATGAAACGAAAAATGAGCCATTCGTTGAAGATGCTCAGAGATGGGGCCACTGTGATTAATACTGCCCTAACCTACGGCTTTGACTACCCGGAAAGTTTCACACGTGCTTTTAAGCAAGTATTTGGAACGACACCGAAGCAATATCAGAAAGCTCCGACCACGCTAAAGCCTTATGGTATTGGACAGATTATCACTCGAGATATAGTAAACTTCAAAGGTGAGATCCTAGTGAAATCCGAGTATGTATATTTGGATGGATGCATCTTGTATGGAGAAAGTGAAATAGTTGATGTAACTGCAGATCGATGGCTAGGAATAATGGCAACCAAAGAAGAACAATTTCTTAGGAAAACAGCCACAATTACTGAGCTTGATCATGCTCATCACTACATAATGGCCCAATGCATGGGTGATAGCAAGCGATACAGATTCAAGTTTGCGAAAGCAACAAAGGAGGGAGAAAAACCTTTGGATCTGGAAGCTGTTGAATTGTCCAATGGATGGTTTGCCAAGTTCTGTTATAAAGGCAACATGATGGATGTTTATACCTCCTTCAATGCTGATATTCAGAAATGGATAGAAAAGAAGGTTGAGTCATTAGAAATGGTCAAAGGTGGTCTAATGGTGAGGTATCAGAAGGGAAACCATGATTCCTTTGAGGTGTTCATACGATTGGAACGCGTTCTATATGCTAAAATTCACACCCCTAGCATCGATTTGTGAAAAATGTTACAATAAAGTCACGAACAACACAAATTCCAAAAGAGGGGGACTGAAAAAGTGACACTAAGCCTAAACCACGCACAAAAAACGCGAAACGTTTTTATCATCTGCATGATTTCCGTCCTGATGGGCCAATTTTACATCAGCCCATTCAATACCGTTTTCAGGCTTACATTAGCGGTATTTTTCATGTCCTTATTCCTCATATATTTTGAAGATTACAGCATCATGCTCATCACCATGTCGGTCGGCGTTTCCACCTTCCTTTTTAGGTCCATTGTCATCTATGTAGGCAATGATTTGAGCATAATCGAGAGCCTTGCAATTTATTTCCCCATTTTAACCTATTATATTTTCTTCGGCATGATGTTCAAATTTCTATCTGTTCGGAGCTATTACGACCAACCATTCAACTTCTTTCTCAGCCTATGGGTGTGTGACTCGGTAGCCAACATCATCGAAGCCATGGTCAGACGTACCTGGGAGACGGCATCGTTCGAGAACCTCGTCTCCACGATTATTCTCGTCGGCGGGATTCGGACAGTGATGACGCTACTAACGTATTACACAGTGAGGCATTTTCATATGCAACTTAAAAAACAGGAGCAGGATAAGTATTTCAATGAACTCATCTTCTTCATCTCAAAGCTGAAAACCGAACTCTTTTTCTTAAATAAATCCAGAGCAGATATTGAGGAAACTGTGGCATACTCGCATGAATATTATCATAAAATGGAAAACGACACTGACAAAGCGCCGTTTCTAAAGATTGCAAAGGATATTCACGAAATCAAGAAGGATTACCTTCGCGTCATTGCAGGGATGAACGCCGTATTCAACGTCGATACGCATCTCAATTATATGAGTGTGAAAGATATGCTTTTTATTGTTAAGGACAACATCAGCAAACTGGCGCACGAACAAGGGAAAAAGGTGGAAATCGTACTCGATTATGATTACCTGTTTGTGACACCTGAATTTTACACGATTATATCGATTCTGAATAATTTATGTGTGAATAGCCTTGATGCCATCTCATTTTTTGGACAGATTCGTATCAGTGTGTGTTATGCATTTAATGAAAATAAAATCAAGTTTGAAGTTGCGGATACGGGCGAGGGGATACCGGAAGAGAAGAAAATGCTCGTATTTGATGTTGGTTACACGACAAAATACGATAAAGCGACAGGTCATATGTCGACAGGAATCGGTCTTTCTCATGTAAGACAGTTGGTTGGCGATCTTTTCTCAGGAGAGGTACTGCTCGATTCGACGATCGGCAAGGGGACGCGTGTGAAGTTTATCATCCCGCAGGCGCAGTTGATAAAAGAGGTGGAGGGATAATGATGCTACATTTGATGATTGTTGATGATGATTCTAGTGTCATCAATATACTTAAGGACATCGCAACACAGCACCTCGACGATGTGATGGTCTCAACTGCCATGACAGGTATTGAAGCGATCAACAAGATTAACCTTGAGCAACCTGATGTGGTATTACTGGATTATTTGCTCCCAGATTGCGATGGCCTTCATGTTATCCGAAGCATTCGGCAGTATTCAAACCCTTCTATTATCATGATTTCTGAAGTGTCGGACAAGCAGATGATCGCTAAGGCTTATCATGAGAGAATTTCTTTTTTTATCACGAAACCAATCAACGTTGTTGAGGTGGTATCTGTGATTTCTCAAGTGATTGCTAGCCATAAAGCGCATAAAACGCTAAGAGAATTTGAAATGGCCATTCGGGGTTTGAATCATAAATCGTCTCCTGTTGAGGGGGATTTAGCACAGGATGAGAAAGCGCTTAAGCGCATCTATTCAAGACTCGGAATTATGGGTGTGAGCGGTTGCGATGACTTGATTAAAGCGGTGCTTTGGGCGAAACGACAGAAGGGCGATTACGCATTGTCTGAACTATACCTAGCGCTCGTTAATCGGGAAATGAATGGTAAAGGACCTGTGGATGAGCACCAGATTCAGACGATGAAAAAGCGCATTAGCAGGGTCATCGCGAAAGCGTTTAGAGTGCTTGCGACTATGGGATTCGAAGATCCGTTCAACCCCGTGTTTGAAGAATACGCAAGTCAGTTATTTGATTATAGTGAACTTAGAATGGAGATGAAACTTTTGGAAGGTTCACTTTCTGGTAGGCCTGGGAAAATTAATATCAAGCAGTTCATTGAGAGTAGTGTCGTGTTGGTGGAGTAATCAAGGCGTTGATCAAGAAATTGATCATTTTTTTTTTGCGTCAAAAGTCTTTTCTTGTCCTTTTTTGTCCTCACGGCTTTATGATGAAAATAATTCATTAAGAATTATTAATAATTAAAAAGGGGGAAACAAAATGAAAGGTAAAAAGATGCAATTGACCACCAAAATTTTATTAGGTCTATTACTCGGTATTATTGTAGGTATGCTCCTACAAGGCAATCAAACAGCTGCAGACACTTACATCAAGCCACTTGGCACACTCTTTTTAAACATGATCAAAATGATCATCGTACCACTCGTGTTTTCATCACTAATTGTAGGTGCTGCGAGTATTGGGGATCCTAAAGCACTTGGTAGAATTGGCGCGAAAACTCTAGGATACTATCTTGTGACGACTGCGGTTGCAGTCTTCATCGGTCTTGTGCTAGCAACGATTCTTAAACCGGGCGCAGGTTTAGTTTTACCAGTTGATGCAGTACAAGATCCAGCTGAAGTGCCATCGATTATGAGCACACTTTTAAACATGATTCCCTCGAATCCACTTAAGGGTCTAGTCGATGGAAATATTCTTCAAGTTATCGTTTTTGCTCTGTTCTTAGGCATCGGTAGCACAGCACTTCCTAATGATATCTCAAAACCATTTATAAATTTCTTCAACAGTTTAGCTGAAATTATGTATAAAATCACGGCACTTATCATGAAATTTGCACCGATCGGCGTATTTGGCCTCATCGTTCCTGTCGTCACTCAATTTGGACTCGATGTATTGATGCCACTTAGTATGGTAATCTTTGCGGTTTACCTCGGTTGTGTCATTCACGCGGTTGTCGTTTATTCAACCGCGGTCAAAGTGTTTGCAAAAATTAGTCCAATTAAATTCTTTAAAGGCATCGCGCCAGCAGCACTCACAGCATTTAGTACGACGAGCTCATCAGGTACATTACCTGTAACGATTAAAAACACGCGCGATAATCTTGGCGTTTCTGAAAAAATCTCTTCATTCGTGTTGCCACTTGGAGCTACGATTAACATGGATGGCACGGCACTTTATCAAGGTGTCTGCGCATTGTTCATCGCTCAAGTGTATGGTATCGATTTAACAATAGGCCAAATGCTTACAGTAGTTGCAACAGCAACACTTGGCTCTATTGGAACTGCGGGCGTTCCAGGCGCTGGTTTCATCATGCTTACTTTAGTTCTCCAATCCGTCGGTTTACCACTCGAAGGTCTCGTACTTATCGCAGGTATCGACCGAATTCTCGATATGGCGAGAACATCTGTCAATGTTATCGGCGACGCTTCATGTGCAGTCGTTGTAGCAGCAACTGAAAATGAACTCGATCTGTCAGTCGTTTACGGGGAAATGAAACCAGAAACTGTACAAACGATACAAACTGTAGAAACTGCATAATCATGAAGACGTTAGGTATGATTGGTGGTATGGGGCCAATGGCAACCATAGACCTTTTCAGAAAAATCATCCTGCTCTCTGAGGGGGCGTGTGATCAGGACTTTCCGCATATCGTAATAGATAACAACTCGAAAATTCCCGATCGCACAGCATTTATACTCGGTGAAGGGGTTAATCCAACATCAATGCTTATAGAGTCTGCAGTAAAACTTGTTCAGTTTGGAGCACAGGTGCTAGTTATGCCATGTAATACGGCGCATTATTTCTATGATGCGATAAACGAACACCTGATTGCCAAATTTGGCGTGGATTCAGTTGTTTTTCTCAATATGATCGAAGAAACGGTAAAAGTCGTCATAGAAAGTGGCCAACAAAAAGTGTTGTTGCTTGCGACAGATGGGACATTAAGGTCGGGTCTTTATCAAGAAGCATTTAGTGCGAATGGAATCGATACGGTTACTTTAGTTGAACACGAACAGCGGATTATCATGCGAATGATTTATGATTATAAGGCAGGTGTGCGTGAGTTTGATGTCGATTTCCTTAGACAGATTGTCGCTAATGGTGAAGGCATGGCTTATGTTCTAGGTTGCACAGAGCTACCTTTGGTGTTCGAAATCGCCGAGCTGATCGATAGGGTGATTAACCCGACGGAGATCTTGGCGCGAAGAGCGATTGAAGAGCTGATATGATCAAGGAATGATCAGGGGGATAGTCCCCCTGATCACAACAAAAATTCACGCTAACTCAAAGCGTGAATTTTCTTTTTACCATGGGTACGCGTACTAAAACGGCGGAAACTTTTATGCGGGGGCTTTGATACAGTGAAATGAAGCGTTGTGAGATTGGAAGATGAGTTTCCGCTGAAAAGGCACCTGGTACCATGGATATTAATCGACTCAAATAAATGGGTTTTTCTTTTTCAAAGTTACTACCCAAAATTGATCAAGAAAAAACATAATGCATTCATATAATCAGAAGATGTTATGCGCAATAAAAAAATGCGACCACTATGGATAAACTATCAATCTCTGATAAAAAAATCATCAGAAAAACCACTATATCCCTCAGTATTGATGAAGTTTGGAATCTTTGGTCAAGAAACTCAGAAATTGTTTGGATCAGAAACTCTTATTGAAATGACCCCATTTGGTAACTATGAAATCTATTTTGAGCCTACTGCACCAGAAGGACTCAGAGACAGTGAGAGTGCTTTCATTTATTCATCTAGGTTGGCCTGAAGGCGAAAAATGGGATGATTGATTCAAGTATCTTGAATCCTGTTTCAGATGAGGAAAACACTAATAAAAGCACTAGAAATATCTTCACTGAGATCTATAAAGTAATTATTTTAACGGCCCTTTTAGCTTGAGTGAAGGGTGTAACTTTGCCGCTAAACTATCTGCTACATAAAAATATAATAGTTTATTTATAACTAGTTATTATGGTAAAATATAGAAATGTCAGGAAGTTTTTAAAGGCGGCGGAGCCTTTCACGTTTTCTATGATTGGTGAAGTCAATTCAGGAAAAAATATTTTAGTAAATATCAATGGGGGACTTTTAATGAATAACGAATTTTTGGGGTTAGGACAAGGGGCGTTTAAGTTTAGGATTAGAATTACTGGTCATAATCTTTTTCTGAGTTTTATGTTGTGGAGTTACATGATGCTCATGAACGCTGCAAAAGGTCATTTTTTTTCTGATGAAGGTATTTTAGGTGTTGTTGGCTCGATTACAGATATGGGCGTTCGTTATTTTACTGGAATCCCGTTTCTAATAATTGACTTTATGCCAATTATAGCTTCAGCATTGTTGATTATACTGCACTTTATGGGGAAGCCTGTAAAAAAGATATTTTATGCGTTGTTTGTTTTGTTGTTAGTTTCACACCTTGCATATATACCGTTAGAAGTAATTGGCTTTCAGAGAAGCGCTGAATTTATTTTAGCAGGCTTTCTACTAGCGGTGTTATTTGTCTATTTTATATTTGTAAATGAAGAAAAAGCTAAACTTAAGAAATCCATAATTCAATATGATCTGAATCTTATAATTGAAAAATATAATATGACAATGAGTATCCTTTTGATAGTGGTGATCTTACTCGTTATTGTTACACCTTTTATTGGGCTGTCAAATGAAGCAGGTGTAATAAATGATGTGATTGAGTCATCAGGATCGATTAATGATAAGATGAATAGTGTCTCAAGTGCATTTACCTCAACCATAGATGATGGCCTGGGATATCTAAATTTGTATGCTTTTTTATTTAAACTTCCATTTTTGATTGTTGCGATACATACCGTTTTTAGAAACTTTAAAAACAAATCAAAGGCGTTTACTCTGCCGAAAAAGTTAATCGTGATTGGTATGCTGACATTTATTGGTTTGCCATTTATGTTTGAACGCTTAAAGTTCGGTGAAATGCTCTCAGTTAATGGCATAATAAAAATGATAGGTTACATGTTATTCGCATGGGTGCTATTTGAAATGGTTTTTGTAAATGAAATCGACAAGAGTTTAAAAAGTTTGAGCAAACAAGGCATAGATAAGATTGGTCTCTTTGCTGATGTTGTTAAAAATTCGAAATTTTCATCTCAATCTATTTTGGCTATATTTCAAAAGGTGCCTTTTATTGGGAAAAAAATTAAAGGTGATTTTATTAAAAAAAGTAAGGGAAGCAAATCTTCAACAGTTCAACCAATTAATTTAGAAAGTAGTCTTGGTCAAGATGAAGCACTATTGAAAACAGAGTATATTGTACTTGAGAAAGGATATGGTCTATGTGTTGAATCGCCAATGCTTGAAATTTTAGGCGCTAGACTATCTTTGATAAATGATAAGAAGCAGTTGACAGCGTACTTAAATATAAAAAATGTTGATTCTGAAACGCTTACGGCAATTGTTGTTGATCTAAAAATTAATGATGTACTTGGCAATGAGCTAGAACAATTTGAAGGGGTTCAGATACTAGATCTGAATCTAACAGAGGGAGCTAGCAGTGGATGGATCAATATTCCAAGTATCTCCAACTGTATAAATGCAAGACAGATAGTTCTAGTTGTAAAAAATTGCGTCTATTCTGATGAGCGTATTCTAAACTTTTCTCAAGCAAATGTACTCGAATTTTCAAAAGTAATCACACCTGTAATAGCTGAGACACACTCTGAAGACGTTCAAGTAGAAGGCATTCAATTTGACAAGGCAATCATAAAGGAATCCGGATTGGTTACAAAAGTAATTTCAAAAATGGGGAATACTCTACTAAAATATAAACCAGTTGTAATTAAACACATAGATAAATCGGTTGCTTTTATTAAAAGGACAATTACCAAGCTATTGGAATGGGTGAAGGTTAACCCAAAGAGATTTAGACAGTTTGTGGCAGGCTTTGTGACTATTGTTTCGGTAATTATGATACTAGGTTGGTCAACTTCAAGGCCGCTAGATGAAGATAAGGCTATAGAACTCTATTATAAGCATGTTAAATCAAATAATTCTGAAACAGTTGACAGCGATTTAGATTTTATAAGCGATGACTACTATGAACTTGAAATTGAGTGGATTGAAGAATTTTCTGAATATGAAGTATATAGACGTGATGAGGTTAAATTTAAACGCAATATATTAGGTAATTGGGCTATTGAAAAAACAAATGAATTAAAAAATAAAGTAACACCACTGTATGGAGCGGATGCCTCAAAAAATAGTGCTGAAATTAGTCAATACTTAAAAGAAAAGCATAAAGATATTGTAGGAGAAATCCAAATTAATTATCCAAATATTGATGATTTTTACGGTACGTTTGACAGTGTCGATTTGATATATACGCTAAATAGCGACTTAGGTGAATATAGTGGGGTACTAAAAGTTGAATATACCTTTGTAGAGTACAAATGGCAGATTGAAAATGTTGTTTTTAGTCAAGATAGCGAACGATTTGAGCCTTCTTCAGATTTAGTAAGAAGAATAGAATCACTTGAATTTCTCAATATGAATGATTTCAAATTTTGGAAATTTAATGGGGAGCAAATTGATCCTTCTTTGCTTGAGTTAACGAAAAGCGGAGACGTTGAGTATAATTGGGAGAGAAAAGAGCTCAGCATTCCATTAGTTATTGCGATAGAAAAGAGTGGAACAACCATTCAGGTGGAAAAAGTAATTGATTTTGTATTCGTGGAAAATGCATTTCGTGTTGCGGAGCGCGATGTTGCGATAGAGTTGATTCTTGCACCATTGCACCAAGTTGGCAAAGTTAATTTAACAGAATACAAAGAAGGCTATGATTTTATAGTTGCGGATACTTTTCAAGCTGAAAATGGAACTCATGAAGTCGTTATTGCACTTAAAGGAAACCTTGCCCCGCAAACTTTTGATATTAACGGAAATTTGAATAGTGATACAAGGCAAATGGGTGAGATCACAATTTTTGATGAATCTGGTTATATAGCACATCAGAATCCTAAGTTTATGCTGACACCACTCCACAGTTATTATGATAACTATACGGAAATGGATTTACTTTACAATGATTATGAAATGGGAATCAATGTGTTTGTTAGTCGTGAAATTTTCAAATATGAAATAAACGATTCGGATTATTTATGTATTAAAGAATTCATCGAAAGTGGTGATGTTACAACCTTTAATATGGTGATGTACAGCATTGGTGAAAACTATCAATTAATTGAAAAATTTCGATATGATGGCTATCAAGTTGATGAAGGCGGTACAGTCACAGAATCTATCGCGAAGATCAATGGGAATATAGGACAATATGATGAATTACTAGACTACGTTCTGAGGATTTCCCCTGCAACAAGTAGTTTTCATGTTACTATCGAAAGTGGGCCAGATTTTAATGGTCAGACAAAACTTGAGGTGCTTCAATATGGCAAGTAAGAGTGGCGGGGTCTGAGTGGAGGGGTCAAGCTAATTGACTCATAAACCCAAAGCAGAGTTTTCTCTAAACAACCATGGAATGATGACTGTAATAACTGGGGATATCAAGAAGTTTTTATAGGCGGCAGGTCAGAGTGAAACTTAAAAAATAATTTAAAAATTAATTGGAGGTAGAAGTATGAAGCGGAGTAATAGGCGTACTATATTTAAGAAAGTAATGAGTTTGTTTGTGATGTTAACTTTATTTGTGGGACAATTTGCTTTTATCGATTTTGCACAGAATGAAAATGTACTTGCTCTAGGTAGCCAGTATGTTCAGCAAACCTTGTCTAATGGTCAAATTGCTGCAAAATTGGAAATAGGTTCTATTAAGGCTTTATTTCCTTCTATGACTAAAGTGGGCATATTGCCACAATCAAGTCAGCAGGATGCACTTTTCGTATTAACAGAGTTGCCTTACTCTGACCCTAGCCGATTGATGCCTTTACCTCCTACAGATGCATTTAGCATCTATGCTGAAAGTGGTAAACCTTATATGTGTTTTGGTTTCTATGATGATTTGAATCAACTTTTAGGCTATGCCGAATTGATTATCAATGAAAGTGGTGCACCTACGAGCCCTGTATTGTCTGAAGCAATAGATGTTTCAACCGTTGTTTTGACTAAGATGAGGCAATCAACATATCCGTCTAGTTCTACATATAGAGAACTGATTCTTGATTTACCAGTGTTGATACAACAACTACCCAACATAGAGTATATCATCATTCATACTAGCGACCGACCAGCCCGTGAGAAATTGGACGAACTCAGGGGGTTAGTTCAATTAGGTTTAAATCAAAGGTTGCTGATGAGCGACATTAAAAACCCTGAGCAAATTTATATGCATAATGTAGGATTTAACACAGAAGGTTACAACAATCACATTTTTGCATTTTATGATAGTCAAGATCAACTCATTGGTTTTGCTGAAGATCAAGGCGTGGCTTTAGAGTATTTTAACTATAATAAGATTGAAAACAAAACGACTGAGATTTTGGGGAAACCAGGTGAATTATTGATAGAACTAGACCTTAGATATATGCGCGACGAGCTACATGCGGTATATATGTTTAAAACAAATAATTCCAATATTGGTTATGAGTCATTACCGACTTTTCCTTTTCATATTTTTGCACCTGATATGATTGAACGGGTACCAACAAATGTTAATACCGTATCAATGGATGTTGTTTATGGCGATACAGAATTTTTATACGGTTTTTATGATGCAAATAAATTATTGGTAGGCTATGTACAACATACCATTCAAAACTCTTTGAAAACGGCTCTTCCATCGCCTCTTGAAGGCTATATAGGGGGTGTTGCACCGACGACACTAATTGGGAAGGGTTCAATAAAAGGAACGGACACTTCTATGGAGTATAAAGCGATATCAAGCAACACATGGCTTGCGGTCCCAGGAACCACCATAATGAATCTAGCGCCTGGTCAGTATCATGTGAGATATAAGGAAACGACGATGCAATACGCTTCTGAACCCATCGTCGTAACAGTTCCAGTCTTTAATTCTACCGGGGCGGTAACCCCACCTACAGTAACCCCACCTACGGTAACCCCACCTGCAGTAACCCCACCTGCAGTAACACCCCCTGTTAATAATATTATAAATGACGCATTTAATAATGAGAGTGCGCTTAAGTGGGTTGAGCAGCTTCAAAGGGGCGAAATTTTGGGCTTGAGCGTAGAAGGATTGAAAGCAGAGTTGGTGTTATCAAATGAAGTTTTCAGTGCACTGAAATTAAATAATAGTCCAGTTTCGATTTCGGTAGAAGGTGTCCAATATCATATACCGACTTCTGTAATCGCTTCAATGCCAAACGATGTCGATTTGAAAGTTGTTATTGAACCTGTTTCAAATTCTAAAAAAATACAAATTGAGACTGCTGCAAATAAAAAGAACATGAACGTTATCGTCTCTCCTGTGAATTTTGAAATGTTTACGATTTCAAACGGCAAGGAAACACCATTTTACGCATTTGAAAGTTTTGTCTCTCGAACATTTGAGTTGCCTACAAATAGTAATTTAAATGAGAATTTAGTAGGTGTCGTGATTGAGGATGATATGTCATTACGATCTGTTCCGACCGTTCTATATATGAATGATGGCAAATATTATGCAAAGTTAAATTCCTTATCTAATTCGGTATATACAGTTGTTCAAAAGGATGTACAGGTAGCATCTGCGAAGGGTAGATGGTCTGAAGCTATGATAAATGAAATGGCATCGAAGTTGGTGCTCCAAGAGACGGAATCATTTATTCCAAATAAGCAAATGACCAGAGCAGATTTTGCAGTCTATCTCAGTAGAGCTCTTGGGCTCGCTCAACTAAAGCCAAATAGTGAGTTTAAAGATACTTCAGCTGACAATGAAGTAAATCGAGCGATAGCCTCACTTGCTAATCAAGGTTTAATCAGTGGTTATCCCGATGGAACTTTTAGACCGAACCATTCTATTAGTAGACTAGAAATGGGTATCATGACTGCAAATATTCAAAAGTTTACGAAGTTTCAAGGTTCAAAACAATCGCTTTCAAAGTTCATGGACACAGATCAGATAAAATCATGGGCAAATGCTTTTTTAACTTTAGTGGAATACAATATCTACAAAGGGTATCCAGACAATACGTTGAGACCATTATCGCCAATAACACATGAAGAAGGGCTCCAAGTGATCTACAATGCGTTAAAGAATATGGATCTCTATTAATTCATAAGAGTAATAGAATCATAAATAAAAGCATAGACCACCCAAAGTCTAGAAAACCTAGATTTAGGTGGTCCTATGTGTTTGGATGAGTCGACGGTGCCTGTGAACTGAGTGAAGCGAGGTTTGTATGCAAATAGGGGATAAAATTTGACTTGGTACTTACAAATGGCGTGTGAATGATTATTTTGAGTTTATGTCGAAATGGCCCTGGTTGGGAGACGAAAATAAATCAATTTAAAATAAAATGATGATAAAATGAATTCATAGGGAGATTATTATGAATGTTGTTATAAATGTTGTTATAAATGAAATGACTGAGATGGATTATTTGGAAGCTCCGAATTCCTTTAATTTTGAAAGCGCTGATGCGGATTTTTTATTAGCATTTGAAAGAAAGCTTAATACGTTATTTGCTATCCGGGGTGATGATCAATTAGTGGGTATTGCACAACTGGAAGAGGGAAAAAGAGCTTATCTATATGTTTTTGTGAGTCCAATCTATCGCGGTAAAGGAATTGGAAGTAAGGCAATATCTTTGTGCGAGAATAAGTTATTAAGTTCTGGTACGGAAGCGATTATGACGACTTACAACTGTGTAGATGTGATGGCTAAGACTTTTGCCCACAAAAATGGATTCACGAGAAAGTTTTCATCAACTTTTATGCGTTATTCGGGCAAGGCGTTTGATCTGCCGGAGTTAAGCATCAGAAAATACTGCGATGAGGATTATGAGGCAGCACATGCGCTTTATGCCATCGCTTTTCACGAGATGAGGATGGGGGTTGGCGATTTCCCTGATTCTGTAATAGAGCAGCCGAGTGATGAGATGCGTGCGCTTTGGGGTAAGACCGCAAACGAGAGATTGGTATACACTCAAGATGGAGAAGTGGTTGGCTATGCGCACTTTGAAGGCAATGAACTCGGCAGCATTTCTATAAAATCTGAGCATCAAGGTCAGGGGTTAGGCCAGAATTTTGTGAAGTATATTTGTAATGCAATTCTCTCAGATGGAAATACATCCGTGGATCTATACTGTGTTGTTGGGAATAAGGCGCGTCTGCTTTATGATCGATTGGGTTTTCAAGCAATCTATACGGCTGAATATGCGATAAAGTAACAAAAAAACACCTTATTGTCTCAAAATAGTGACAATAAGGTGTAATTTTTTTTGTGTCAGAATTTATTACTTTCCAATAATATTGACCTCTGAAAATTTAACCATGGGCGCATATCCCATATGGTAGAAAATACTGCGCATGGGTTCCATTTTAGTACCGATTGCTTCGATGTTCTTAAATAATTCATAGATGTTGCCAGCGATTATGGCACCTTTTACTTTCCCCTTAAAAACGCCATCTTCGATAAGAAACCCTGAAGAAATACTCATAGAAAATTCACCTTGATTGATGTTTCCAGTATGCGCCCCCATAACTCCTGTGATATAAAGGCCACGCTTCACACCTTTGATGATCTCATCATCGGGAATAGAATCCCCTTCTACGATAAGGTTCGTATCAAAAACGGTGGGCGCATCTTCAATTTCCTTGGAGAATAGCGTCCTTTTTATGGCATTGCCCGTTGGTGATGTGCCAAGTTTTTCCGCATGAGAGAGGCTCGTTAAATAGTTAGTTAAGACCCCTTTATCATATACCATCGTATTTTGTGCCGGTGTGCCTTCGTCGTCAAAAGCAAATGTATTGACACCATATGGCAGCGTTGCATCATCACGGATCGTAATTTTATCTGAGAAGAGCTTGTGACCAAGCTTGTCAACAAGTGGTGAGACGTTTTTAGTTATGTTGCCGCCGCTAACGCCACCTACAACTCTTAACATTAAAGAGCCCATCGTCGTTCCTGAGAAGATGACGGGAAGCTTTTCGTTCCCAATTTCTATCGGAACCTCGCCTAATCGGTGAAACATAAGCTGAGTAGACAGATCCTCATCTGTAATCTCTGGGATAAATCCGTTGGTAAACTCTTTCATGGTGCTGTAAAACCCTTGCTTGTTAAGGGTATAGGTTAAAACAGATAAATTTGTATAATCGTATTCGCCGTTAAATCCATTGCTATTGCTGAGTTTTACGGTCTTTAGTGTTTTTACGATCTGAACGCCAAAACCGACATCCTCTGCCATCGCTTTGAAGCGGTTGGATAAGTCAATGGCCATATTGACGAGATCCTGAGTCGTAAACGACTTAACATCATTTGAATAGGATTGGACCTTCGCATAGGGAACACTGGGAAAGGTGCTTGCCTCTGAGGTCTGATTTTCTAATGAAATCACAGCGCGCCCGACGATGGTTTCATCTTCTAAAGACGTCGAAATTGCCGTTCCCATCTTGCCATCTTTAACGATTCTTAGGGCAACTTCAGTTTTCTTTTCAGATTCAATATCCTGCATATCACCCAGTAATATGCTGACTGTGGTGCTATAGACGTCTCTGTAGTAGACTTCCGCTTGATCGCAGATTTTTAGGGCTTTATCTATCAGTGTCTTCATATCACTTGCCTCCTATGCCCATATTTTTTATTTTTATCGGTGCAGACCCTTTACCTGATTTGATCAAGATTTGGCCGCCTTTACCACAGCCACCTGCTCGTGAAAAGGATACTTCATTTCCGATCATTTCAATGTTTTTAAGTGTTGTAAACAAATGCCCGGTGAGTGCTAAATCTCTTACCATGCCTTTGATTTGGCCGTCTTCAATTTTATAAGCGCCCTGCACGGCAAAGGTAAATGTATCACCGCTGGTTTGCCCGCCTGCCGAACCAAAAAGGTATAGACCGTTATCAATGGATGCAATCATGTCATCAAGGGTATGTGACCCTTTGTCGATATAAATATTGCCCATGCGAACGATGGGCGTAAAACCAAAGTGCTTGGCTCTTGAATGGCCCGTCGGTGTTTCATTCATATAATAAGCACTCTCAAGAGAATGCAAACGCCCGCTGAGTTTACCTTCTTTAATCAGGTAGGTGGGTTTTGCAACAGTGCCTTCATGATCATACATATAACTTCCTGGATAGCCGTAAAGTGTCGGGTCGTCGATGACGTTAAACGCCTTTACAGCAAACTCTGAACCGAGCTTCATAGTTTCGGCCAGGGATGCGTTGCCTACCAGATTATCCGCTTCACTGAGATGACCAAAAGCTTCGTGAATAAATAGGCCACTCACATCACTATCTAGGACGACATCATAATTGCCACCTATGACAGGTTCAGCATCAAGAAGATCCAAAGTTTGTTTCGCTTTCGCCATGACTTCATGCTCTTTGCCTAGCAAATCGGAATAATCCTCGCCGCCACCTAATGAAAGACGTGTGATTTGTGTCAGTTCGTCCTTTTTTGAGGTCACTCTAAAGTTGATGCCAACGATGAGTTCTTCCTGTCTTACTTCTGTGCCTTTATTGTTTAGAACCAAAGTGTCGGTAAACTGCTCATAATATTCTGTTTCTAAATTGACGATGCCCTCATGATTCATGAACAAATCAATGTATTGATTGATCAATGCTTTTTTAGCATCCATTGATACCGCTCTAGGGTCAAGTGTCGGTTTGACACGCACCCAATCCACATTGATTTCCACATGTTCAAAGTTTTTTTCACCCGCAACCAAGTCACTGGCAAATTTCGCTTCTTTAAAAGCAAATTCTAAATCCTTCGTGTCCGTAAAACAAAATGTGCCGTAGCCGCCACCTGATAAAACGCGCACGTTACCACCAGACTTTTTGATAACTGCCACTGTATCTATTTCTCTCTTTGTACCTTTAATCGTCGTTAGTTCAAAGTCTTGATATCTTAAATCACAAAACCCCTCACTCAATAACGCCGATTTCAACAAACCAATATCCATAGAATTCCTCCATCATATTATTTCGGGTACCGTATTATTAGTGTACAATAACATCTAGGTCCAGCACAAGAGGTAAATCAGCATAAACGGTTGTGAATGATTATTTTGAGTTTATGCCGAATTTAGGATAAAATGAATTCATAGGGGGATTATTATCTTTCAGAAGGTGAGGAGGAACCAATGGAAAAATTTGAATTAAATTGGAAACTTACATACTTTGAGCATGGTAGATACCATGCCGTAGACTTTTCAACAAATGAAGTCTATCAGTACAGGACATTAAATGAGGTGAACTTACTTGAAGTAGAAGAAAAAATTTTAAGCAATTCACCAGATAGAGAAGCGATTGAGATTCGGTTTATACTTAAGGATCAAAGCGTCATTTGCTTTAAAGATGCTGATGATCATTTCACTTGCTGTAAAGGCAACGTTTACTTACCTGTTTATGATGTTCAACATGCTATAGACAATGAATACAGTTTTTATGAAGATAAAGATCTGATTGGATTTGTTGTACATTGAGTTTTTAGTGCCAGGCGCGCATCTACAGATGCGTTAAGCAATGGGAGGATCAAATGAAAAAACCTTATAACTTTGTAATAGTATTTTTGTTAGTGGTAATATTGATAAGCTTCTCAGGCTGTGATCGAAAGGCGTCAGGGAACTTAGCAACGGATGAGAATCAAGTAACTCAAGAGACTCAGGCTACTGAAGAGACTGAAGAGACAAGTAGTGTTGATGCAAATACACCGTTTGTAGTGAAACAAGACATTACAAAAAATATGTTTGGTGTTGAGGGCTGGCTTAAAGCCAATAGAACGTTTATTCTTGAACCAGTTAAGCTTCAAGAAATTGTGGTCACAGAGGATCTTCAGTTCAGCATTGATTTCCTGAGAAAAGGCTATAAAGATCTTGCTTCAATTGTTGTGGATTACCCAGATTTGCTCTCTACAAAAGTTGAAGAATACGAGCAGGTGCGTTACATAATATCAGATGCGTTAAAGGTGCAGGTTTATGGCGAGAATTCGATAATTTTAGAGACACCAGCATTTGAAACCTCACTGACCGAAGTAAAGACATTATCCAATCCCAATCTGATGTATGTAGCGGATTATATCGTCTTGTTAAACGACCAAGGTAAAATAAAGCGTGCCTATAAGTGTAATAATTATTATCGAGACATTTATTATGGTGACTTTTTAGGCAATGAAGCGTTAGAGCTGGCATTTGTATACAGTGATTCGATGACCACTCATTTTTTCAACTTAAATGGGGATGTGATTGAGCCCATAGTGCTCAATGGTCTTTATCATGAAATTGACACGCAGACACAAGCGATACTAAACAATCGCAACTTTGAGGTGATACTGGGAACCAATCCGAATAGTGTGGTGACTAGTAAAGAGGAGACTTATGCTTCATTGCTTCCGGAGAAATTATACTTAAATATAGAAAAAGGGAAGCAGAGTTATTCGCCAGTCTTTAAGGAGATTTCTTCCGTGATTGATAGAGAAACGATGCGCGCCGTTTTGTCATGTCGCTGGAGGTGGACAAATGGTCTCCAGGGGGATATCACTTTGGCAGAGGTCGAGTACACCTTTTCTGATCAGGATATTAAGCGCGCTGTCCAGCAACATGTGGAGATGCGCTATAGTGATCCAAAATTGTTAAGCAGAGCGTTTGAGCAATCAGAGGTTATCATTAAACAAGACGAAAGTACGCTGCTCGATACAACGACCACCATGGCAGAGCAACTACGTTACTTTGATTTGGAAAAACCGTTTGTACTTCCAGAAGCTACAGGCTATTTAGAAGGTACATCTCATTATTTTGAACGTTCTGGATTAAGTTTAGACCTAAGATATTTTGATGATATGTTGGTTATTTATACCCTGAAACTAACCAATGCAGATTATACGTTAGGTGACGCGTTTAAAGTGGGGATGAGCCAGTATGAGCTTTACTCTATGTTGGGCGTCCCGGATTTAGTGAATAGTAGAGAGCTATCTGGTCCTACTGAGTGGTCTTATTATGTGAAAAACGACACAGGGGAACGACTGTTTAACTACTACTACGGCTATGAAAAAGTGGTCTTTGTTTTTGATCAGGATAGCGTGGTGGAAATTCGAGTAGAAATTTTCTCTTCACCGACTTGATGCGTTAGTGGGTGAGTTAGGGGGTCAAGCTTATCGACTCATGGAGGAAGCGCAATATACGAAGCCAGTATCTGAAAGGATACTGGCTTTACTTTTTCCCACTACCGCATGGGCATAGTTCATTTCGACCGACTTTTTTAATTGGTATATGCACATTTTCAGCATACAATTTACTTATTTCATCAGGTGTATGACCGCGATTTACCCAAAGTCGTGAATGGTTGACAGCCGCAATGTAGTGTTTCATAAACTTATCAAGATCCTTAGGTGATTTAAAGTCGATACCAGCACAATCAAGTTCTTCCAACATTTCTTGTAACTGTCCAAACTCAATAACATATAGTATCTCATAACGCAAATCTTCCCATTGTTCATCATTAAGGGAGCCAAATTTACTTAAAAATTGCATCAAATCATCAAGTTTCGCGTTTATCGGCTTGTAATCGACATCGGCATAGTTAAAAAATTCTGTTCGCTCTGGTTGATAATAGGGTTGGTCACTATCCAGAATCTCTAAAAGAAGGTCGCTTTTCAAATCATTTAAATCAAAATAGTCTGAATAGATTGTCACATGATCGGTCCAATAAGTTTGACTTCTTACTTGAGAATCGTACACAGTTTCTTTAAACTTAGTTTTATTGATCTTCGTTTCTCCTTGCTTATAATGGAGATACAAATCATATAGCTGCTCAAGTGTGAGTGCACCATACAGCGAAACTGCCGCTCTACAATATTGGACGATTTCATGGTTCTGTTCTCTATGCCAAGGTGCATGGCACGTTGAGATAAGGCATCTATTTTTAGTTTCGAAAGACAGGAGCTCAGCTTGCGAATGGGTTTACTTGATATACTAAATCGATTGATTTCCTTCAGTCTAATATCATTAAATATTTGATCCGATTTGGCATCATCAGAATGCGTGTTTATGTTCATTTGAATCTCTTTTTAAAATGTCTTAAAAATAATATATTATATTATATTTTGTGGACTTTGGTTATATAAAACAAATCTTCGAACAACAGAAAATACCTTTATGAAAATTAAGATAATAGCCAAATCACAAAACAAAATTGCGCCTAATCACAAATCAAAAATGCGCCAAATCGCAAACTTTGATATAATAAACTATGGAAATTTCATATTGTACCAATTGGATGTTTAAATTGGTAATCCGTGACTAGAAAGGAAAAACGATGCGTAGAACAATGTATCCGATTCATTCAGATTTTAAGAAATATGAGCATATTAATCCACCACTCAATAAAGTGGTTCTTCCGGTCATGCAAAAATTGATAGGGCATCTTTTTAAAATGGAAAAGTCAACGGAACAAGTGGATGCGAAACGTTTGTCAATTCCAATTGAGAATGGCAAAGTGATAGATGCACTCTTATATACACCTGTAGGAATAAGTGACCATGCACCTTGCTTAATTTACTACCATGGTGGCGGGTTTGTTCTTCCGGCAGCACCGCATCACTATCTTTTAGCGAAAGAGTATGCCGTACGTGGGCATTGCAAGGTGTTGTTTGTGAATTATCGCCTTGCACCAAAACATCCTTTTCCAGCAGCGCCAGAGGACTGTTATGCTGCTTATATTTGGTTGTGCGCCAATGCTAAAGACCTTGCCATCGATTCAACACGAATCTTATTGGCGGGTGACAGTGCAGGGGGGCAACTCGCTACAGTGGTATGCTTAATGGCAAGAGATCGTAGTCACTGTATGCCGTGTGGGCAAATGCTGATCTATCCAGTTACAGGAAGAAAAATGGAAACGGAATCGATGAAAAGTTTTACGGACACACCATTATGTAATAGCAAAGATATTGAAAAATATCATGCATTTTATATAAAAGAACCTATATATGAAAACCATGAATACGCATCGCCAATTCATGCTGAATCGTTAAAAAATCTTCCGGAAGCTTATATCGAAACGGCAGAATTTGACTGCCTGCGAGACGAAGGCATCCTTTATGCGGAACGGTTGATTGCTTCTGGTGTACCTGTGGCGGTTAACAACACCCTAGGCACAATTCACGGATTTGATATTGCACCCCAAAGTGAAATTGTTAGAGAGTGTGTCAATCAAAGAGTGGATTTTATCAAGAGAGTTTTTGTGAGTGAGTGAAAGAATATATATTAGTCCTAGTAAGTAAGAAACGAGGGGAAATATGGGAGCTTTTTTAATAAGATTGTCACGGTTGTTATTGGGTTTATTTATTTACGGATTTGGTATTGTATTTACCATCAATGCAGGTATAGGCTACGCACCATGGGATGTTTTTCATGCGGGATTATCAAGCACCCTTGGGATCACACTAGGGAATGCATCCATAGCGGTTGGCGTGTTAATCGTCATATTAGCAATGCTCTTAGGTGAGCGCGTGGGACTCGGAACGTTGCTGAACATGGTGTTGATTGGTGTATTCATCGATTTGATCATGGGGCTGGAGATAATCCCCAAGTCGTCGAATTTTTTCATAGGACTTTTGATGATGGCTGTTGGCATGATTGTCATCGCAATTGCGACATTTTTTTACATCGGTTCAGGTTTCGGAGCTGGGCCAAGGGATAGTTTGATGGTGGCTTTGACCAGGCTTACGAAACGCCCAGTTGGTATCTGCAGAGCAACTATAGAGATACTGGCGGTCCTTGCTGGTTGGCTATTAGGTGGCTTGCTAGGCATAGGAACGGTTATATCCGCTTTATCCATCGGATTTTTCATTCAAATGACCTTTAAAGTAATAAAGTTTGATCCCACTAAAGTGAAGCATGAGGGATTGACGGATACTTTTAAGCTGCTCATCCAAGATAGAAAGATTTGATATTAACGAAATCTGTATAGGAGGCGAATAACGAATATGTATAATAATAGGAATATGAATGGGAATATGAATGTTCGTTGGAGACATGTGCTTAAGCTGTTAGTGATTATGGTTGGCGTCGTTTTCATTGGAACTGGCTGTGCCGTAGAAGCACCTAGCGTTGAAACGACTACGATCTCAGCTGAAGTGACAACTGAAAGTATGATTGAGACTGTGGCTGAAACTGAGGCTGAAACTGCAACTGCAACTGAGGCTGCAGGAATTTCTAAGCTTTCAGATGGTGAAATTAGCGGAATTGTGGCTGAGCTTGATGAGCTGAGCGCTTCGATTCTGAATCAAACTGAGGCGGCTGATATTCAAAGCCTTTTAGAGCAGTTTGCAGCAGAGTCTCAAAGAGATATCGTCTATCTCTATTATGGAGAAGCTGATGATGACTTTTGGATGTCGCCAGTTACGGTGCTTCCAGAGGATTATGCATTCAGTCAAAGGCCAGTTTATAAAAACGCGGTCGCTCAAGGTGTGTACTTGCCTGAGGCATATTCTGATGCATTAAGCGGCCGTGCGATATATACTGTGGCCAAGGCGATATTGGTGGATGGTGAAGTGGTTGGGGTTATTGGGATTGATGTTTTGGGGGAATAGTGAGTCGGCGGATTTCGAACTGAATTTTGAACGTGAAATTATAGTGGATGTACCAAATAGATTATTTGAAAGTTTAAACGCGCTCGCGAATGTATTCAATCTCAAAATAGTCAAAATCAATTTCTTCGATAAAGTGTTGCGCCTTAAAACGCGTTTTGTTGATTTGATTCATTTCGAGTTTATTGCCACGCATCCATATTGGATTTGCGATATCAAAATGGTTGCATAGATCCTCAATGCCTTTAAATAGCATTTCTTCACCGCTCAGGTTGTCTGTATTCATTTCAATAACATGATCTTGGGCAATATTATTATTTTTTATTATTTTTCCACATAGTTTTAGCATTAGATTCTCCTATTTTGTAATTTATAGTGTCTATCAATTAGTGTAACGGCAAGTGCGATATTTGTGTAGCAATTTCTATTGAACTTCAAAAACTATTTGATTGATAGAGAAAAAAACATTACACTTCAATATTAAAGAGATTGTTGCACGAAAGAAAAATGCCGATGTAATGATGCTGTGGGATTTGCAGCTTTTGAATCGTGGCGTTGATCTTGGTCATCTCTATCCTGCGTGATATTTTCATTCAAAATCTGTTTATATTGATTTTGAAGTGCTTGAGATCAAAGGCAAATAAGGTTGAAAAGCAGTGAAAGCAAAAGATTATTTAAATGGAAGTTACAAAGTAATCCCGAAAGCCTCTATAATTGTAATCGGTTTAGCATATAAGCAAGTAAAAGCTGATAATGATAAATATAAAATTTGGAAAAATATAGAATAACTAAGAGTTCTATGTATTGAAAGGGTGTTAATCTTTCTAGCTATCCTAGTTAATTGACAATTCTGTCAATTGTCTGTATGATTAACTTGTTCAGTGGTCGGTCCACTGACCAGTTAAATGTATAGGGGGATTTATGTCTATTTACAAGATGAAATATGGAAAAAAATACGTAGAATTTGAGTTCGATGATCAAAATGTGTTAAATGTAATCAAACCGAATCAATTGGATTTACCTGATTTGAGTGGCCGAGAATGTGTCGTTGAGGCACTTGAAAATCCAATCGCAAGCGCAAGGCTGAGTGAAATCGTGAAATCTGGTGATAGCGTCTGTGTTGTCGTTCCTGATATCACTAGAGTTTGGCAGTCCCCTAATATTTATGTACCACCCATTATTGAAGAATTAAATCGAGGGGGTGTTAAAGACGAAGATATCTTAATCATCTCTGCGACTGGTTCACACCGGTCTCAAACCGATGATGAATATAAGCAATTGGTATCAGAAGATATTTTTAATCGTATAAAGATGATTGACCATGACAGTAAAGATGAAGACAATTTGGTTTATTGCGGGATGACCACATACGGAACACCGGTTAAATTAAATAAAAAAGCACTTGCATGTGACCATTTAGTATTAGCTGGTGGCGCGATTTACCATTTTCTTGCTGGATTTGGTGGCGGTAGAAAATATGTAATGCCTGGTATAGCAGGATACGATACCATCATGACCAACCACTCTTATTCTTTTAATAAAGGGCTTGGTTCTGGCAGCAATGAAAATGTAAAAAGTGGTAATATGAGTGATACAAATCCGCTCCATTGTGACATGATGGAAGCTGCTAGCTTCGCAAATCCAACATTTATTCTCAATGTAGTGGTCAGTTCGGATAAAAAAATTACACATGCTTTTTCAGGCAATTATATCAAGGCACATGAGGCTGCTTGCAAAATAGTCGAAGCGGTTGATGGTGTTGAAATCGACGAAAAAGCAGAAATGATCATCGCTTCTGCTTGCGGATATCCGAAAGACATAAATTTATACCAAACCTCTAAAACCTTATTCAATGTGGTAGAAGCGATTAAACCTGACGGCGTGATCATTATTTTATCTGAGTGCTCTGAGGGTTTTGGAAGTGATGCAACTGAGGACATGATGACAAAGTTTGACAATATGCTTGATCGAGAAAAAGACATTCGCGCCAGTTATTCTATAGGTAAGGGGATTGCTTATCTTGAATGTGAATACGCTGAAAAGTATACTTTTATTTTGGTGTCTGAAATAGAAGCTGATCAACTTAAAAACACCAAAATTAAAGCGGCTAAAACCATTGATGAAGCATTAAATCTTGCTTACAGTATAAAAGGCACACGTAACTTAAAGACAATTATGATGCCTGATGGTGCAAACACGCAACCCATATTCAAAGCTAAATAGATATGATCACTTCTTGTGGTAGATTTTCCAACTAAGGAAGAGCTTGATGAATATTTAACAACTTTTTAATTTAACACGTCCACATAATAACTCCACATACTTCCTGTATGATAAGGTTATCAAATGAAGGAGGTGTAATATGACAGGTTTATCATTGGCACAGTGCATTCAAGAATGCGGTTTAGTTGGACAAGAATTGGCAAAGATGATTCGTATGATGTTGGCCATGCAAATGTAATTTAAATAAATAAATAAATAAATAAAGGCCGTTGCAAATCTAGGAATCACGCTAGATAGGCAACGGCCTTTTTAATGTGCGCCCAGTAGGGGCGCACTCTAGTCGATGCAAGTTTGATACGGGGCTGTGATACAGTGAAATGAACCGTTGTAGGATTGAAGATGTCTGCATGTGTTTCCATCGGACAGTGCCCCGCACCTTCTATGGCTAGGATTTTCAGTTGAGGAATTCCTATGTATTCCTTTAGGCGTAGACAAAGGAAATGCCACGAGTAGCGACGGCAATATTGGATTATTATACTGCCATATTTTGAAAGTGGGCTTCTAGAAGCTACAGCCACTCAACTGAGTAAAATCAATCATCATTTTGGGACAAAGATTATTGTGAAACACTTGAATTTTATTGTATTTCTAATACATATCAAGTAGAATTGTAAAAAAAGAGAAACCTAAGGAGGATTTTAGCAATATAAATAGCAATTTTCACTATGGGTACGCGGATCAAAATGGCGGAAACACTGAAGCGGTTGCTGAAATTCAGTGAAATAAATGGCTGTGAACGCCTATTGTGAGTTTCCGCTGAAAAAGTACTTGGTTGTAGTGGTGAATTATTTTGGAGATGTTTAAAGTATGTTCACATACAAGAGGAGGAATAGAATGAAAAATATAAGACTTATTTCCAATTGCCTAGCGCTATCAATTTGCTGTATGGTATTTGTTACTGGATGTACGACTACAAAAGATGAAATCAAACAGACACAAACAGTACCAACAGATTACAGCCAGAGTGCTCATTGGCTTAATATTCCAACAGAAACAACTAAAGAAGTAGATGTATTTTACCTGTACCCATCCGCTTGGGCTAAGGTAAATGCGGACGATCCGATTTATAGTGAAATTGACAATCCTGACATGCTTAAGTATTCAAAATTGGCTTACGACAGACAAGCCACAGCATTTGAGACCGTTGCCAATATCTATGCGCCTTACTACAGACAAGATGATGCGGGTTCTACCCTTCAAATGTCATTTGATGAACAGCAAAATATTATAAAAGACGTTCCGCTGACAGATGCCACTGCCGCCTTTGAATACTATATTGAGCATTACAACAACGGTCGGCCTTTTATTTTGGCTAGCCATTCCCAAGGTTCTAATGTAATGCTCTATATTTTACAAGATTACATGAAAGAACACCCGGATGTATACAAACGAATGGTTGCAGCGTATGTCATAGGCTATTCCATTACAGATGATTATCTGGCTAAAAACCCAGATCTGAAAGTTGCCACTGGTAGTGGTGACACTGGGGTTATTATTTCTTACAATACTCAAGCGCCAACCATAGAAGGAATCAACGGTGTTGTGTTGCCTACAGCATATGTCATTAATCCCATTAGTTGGACTACTGACGAAACAATAGCCGCTGCGTCTGATAATCTGGGTTCGCTGCAACTAAACAAAGATGGTTCTGTGGTTACCAATCCAGATGGAACCTATGTAAAAATGATGAATTTTGCGGATGCAAGAGTGGATAAAACAAATGGTGTCATCATTTGCAGTACGGTGGATGTCGATAAATATGCACCCGGTGGTGGCTTGTTTGGAAAGGGAATTTTCCACAGCTTCGATTTTCCGTTCTACTATTTTAACCTTCGAGCAAATGCTGAAGAGAGGGTAGATAACTATCTGAAAGAACATAAATGAGTTGATGGTGTCAGGCTTTTCGACTCATGAAGGGCTATAAATGAATTGGAATCAATAAATAAGAAGCCAGTATCTAGAAGGATACTGGCTTCTATATCAAGCCTTTGAATTCTGGTCCACATATATTCGGTTGCGACCTTCTTGCTTTGCTTTATACATAGCTGCATCAACAAGAGTCAATAATTGCTCTGTTCGATTGATTGTTTCAAGCCTAGCGGTTGAAACACCTAAACTCACAGTAACTACTTTTGAAACCTCAGAATATTCATGTAGGATAGCACTTGCTTCTATTTCATAACGAATGCGTTCTGCCAAAAGCATTGCAGCAGCTTCACTTGTCTCAGGTAAGATGATGATAAATTCCTCACCACCATACCTAGCCACTACATCAGGCAACCTGCCTACCACTGTTCTTAATAGTTCGCTAATCTTCTGAAGACATTCATCACCCTTAACATGACCATAGTGGTCATTATATAGTTTGAAATGATCCACATCTAACATAATCAGAGACAAAGGTGCTCCTGATCGCTTGAGTCTAAAAAATTCCGTCGTCAGGGCATGATCAAAATATCTTCTGTTATACAAGCCTGTCAAACTATCCGTTATGGCGTTGAACTCTGCCAAGTTGCGTTCTATCTCCAGTTGTTCTACAAGCATCTTAATTTGCGCCTCAGCCCTTTTTCTTTCTGTAATCTCTCGTACAATAAAAACCATTTTACTTGGTTTGCCATCTATATCCCTTATTAAACCACTGTTCACTTCGATGTCAAATATACTTCCATCTTGATGGACACCTCTATATTCATTTGGACCATGAAGAATACCTTGATGCATCTTAAGGATGTTATCTATAGCCCGCGGAACATCTTCTTTTACGATGAAGTCTAATAATTTTAGTCCGTTAAAATCTATTTCTTGATAACCAAATAATTTGTTAGCAGCAGGTGAAAGCATCAAGATATTACCTTCAAGATCGGAAATGGTAATATCATCTGGAGATGCTTCTAATATCGATCGATATGTCTCTTCACTCTCGCGTAGCGCTTTTTCAGCTTCAATTTGAGCGGTTATGTCTCTTAAAACAGTGATTATATGAGGCTGATTTTGGAGTAGAATGCGCCTTGCAGATACAATACCCTTAAATTTGGTTTTATCAGATCTTACAAAGTCAAATACCATATTATTGCAAAATCCATTTTCGTTTAGCGCATTTTTGAATATCTCTCTGTCTGAAATGTGATGCCAAATATGCAAGCCATTTGTAGTCTTTCCTATTACATCATCTCTTTCAAATCCCATAATCGAAATAAATCCGTCATTGACATCTATGATTTTTCCATCAACCAGAGAAGTAATCAATTCTGCATCCGGGCTGGTATTAAAAACCATTTTCAGCTTTTCTTTTTCCTCAAAATTCTCATGATTCAATCTTTGATTTACCATAATCACAAATCCAAAGGTCCACAGTATTCCTGTGATCACTGGAATCATATAACCCATTAAAAAGTTGATCGAATTCGTGTCATAATTTTGACTCAGTGGATCGTTCCACAGTAGCAAAGTTCTTATAACAAAATAAAACCCATGAACTATAAAAATCATAGCCATAAAATTTGCAGACTTTCCAATCCCTAAATCTTTCTTTTGAATCAGAATAACGGCCATCATGCATGATAGTGCCACAATCAATAAAGTCACGACGATGGTTCGCATGGTGATATCGTTTTGAATAAATATATAATAAAAATAAGCAACAAAGAATGCCATATACAAGAGTATAGGTGCTATTTTACTTTTTTTAACCTCCAAAAATTCAAGAAGTCCAAGGTATAAAAAGACATATCCTAGCTCAACAAGTGGATTTGCAAATGCAGCAAGGAGTATCAAAGATTTATTGCTAACAAACGGCATCAAGAGATACCCCAGAGCCATACTCGCCGTACCTGCGAGCCAATACTTCATCCCTTGGTATCTTTTATTTAAAATATATTGTGCTAATATCGCCAGAAAAAGAACGATATAAATCAGCGCCAACTCAACCACTAGGGTTTTAATATCCAAACGCATAGTATACTCCTATTAAAAAAGAACTTTAAAATAAAACGTGCGGAACAACTTACATCGTTATTCTAAGCTCATATCACGGTTTTACTTATATATATATACCTGATTATACATTATCAAAGCATGAAATATACAGAAAAGCTTTCGCTTGCTTATATAAGATATAACTATTACAATATAATCATTCATATGGGGACAAGATGAGTAGATGGTGGCTATTGTAGATGCGGTATCAAATCGTTAATCGTTCGGGGGAGAAGATGATCATAACGGACAAAGGCTTAATTACACATATTAAGTCAGCGGAATTAAGATTTATAAATAAAGAGCATCGCTATAAATATGGCATTATGGATTCAATTCTTCATGTCGATGATTTGATGATATTAGTGACGAACGCTAAGAACTATTCAAAATTCAGCGCTTTTTTTGGCGATGAAAGCATAGAAAATTCAGAAGAAGAAGCACAATATGTGATTGCGCTCACTTTATTTGGGAAAAAATCTACTGGAAGCATCCTAAAGACAAGTGTTGATTTGCCAGAGATTAATACCGTCTACAATGGAAGAAGCATCGAATTAAAAATGATTAATGAAGCGATCGTTGAATGCCAAGTAGACGGAGACAAATTCAGATTTTCGATGAATAAAGCCTATGGTCAACTATTGATTTTTGGGCAAGAGACGATTAAATATTGGATTTATCCAGAAGATGTAGAAGATGGTGAAATTCAGTCTTTACTACAGGGAGAAATATTCGGTAAAATCAACTGGAAAATGTTTGCACAAGCACCTTTAACACTTGATGTCATACTCGATTATTTTGAAGATGAACCTTTTTTAAAAAAGGTATGGCATACACTGCATCAGACATTTGAACGTCAGAAAAGCCATGTAATCACCCATGATAAGGCAGTTGTTGAATGTTCTATTTGTGGAGAAAAACAGGTCGAGATGAAGGTGAGAGCGCCGCGTGAGATTGAATTTGAAATCGAGCATTTATTTTATCAATCCAAAGCCTTTCGTACTGAAAATAAAAAAAAGCCAGTGAGTCATCACGGTTTCACTTCTGTGATTAGTCAATCCGTCTCGATGATGCGTATAAAGAACTTACTTGAAAAAGTGTCGCCAACAAAGGCAAATATTCTTTTAACAGGCGAGAGCGGTACAGGTAAAACCCTTATTGCTCAAGAGATTCATTTAAGAAGCAATCGGGCAGACCAACCTTTCGTGATGCTTAACTGTGCAGCAATTCCGGAGAGCTTAATCGAGAGTGAATTGTTCGGTTATGAAGAAGGCGCATTTACAGGTGCCAAACGGTCTGGGAAACAAGGCTATTTTGAACTTGCCCATCGCGGTACTTTGTTTTTAGACGAAATAGGAGAATTGCCATTGTCTTCCCAGGGTAGATTGTTAGAGGTTTTGCAAAGCAATAGTTTTTATAGAATTGGGGGATCTAAAAAGATAACTGTCGATATAAGAATCATCGCAGCCACCAATCTTGAGTTGCAAGAGCGTGTAAATTCTAAGTTATTTAGAAAAGATCTTTTCTATAGACTCAATGTTTTTCCGATAAAAGTGCCGCCCCTTAGAGAACGCATAGAAGATGTTGCCATGCTCAGTAGAAGGATATTGCCAAAAATTTGCGATAGACTTGAGCTTGAGCCGAGGATTCTTGGACAAGAAGCGGTCCAAAAGTTGACAGGTTATCACTGGCCGGGTAACGTTAGAGAGCTTGAAAATGTTCTAGAGCGCGCTTTGATAGTATGTGATGGGCGCGTGATATTGCCGGAACATCTTCAGTTTGGAACCCTTATAAATGAAAGGCAAACAGGTAACCTTAGAGAGCAATTAGAACACTACGAAAAAAGCATTATTCAGGACGCGCTGATTCATTCAAAATACAATAAAACCATAACGGCTCAAAGTTTGGGAATAGGTAGAACGACGCTCTTTGAAAAGATGAAACGCTATGGTTTAGAGGGGGATTTGGATGTTGAATAAGATTATTTTAGAGAGAATTGGGAAATTGTCTGGGAAAATCGGCATTTACTATAAAGATTTAAATAGCGGCTATTCTTTTTATGAAGGCAATGCTGAGACATTTAGCGCAGCAGGTTTAAGTAAACTTTTATTACTAATTGAGACACTTAAACAAATAGATGAAGGCACCATGCCAGCAGATGCCACACACGTTTTAAAAAAACAGGATAAAGTCCCTTCTATTGGCGCACTTTCCAGTTTGCACGAAGGTATTGAACTTACTATTGAAGACCTTTATAGAGTGATGATCTCAGTTGGAGACAATACCGCCTTTAACATTTTGCTCGAAAAAGTGGGGATTGAACCCCTTAACGAAACCCTTAAGAACCTAGGGTACGAGCAATCTCAAATAAGGCGCGCATTTTTTGACCAATCCGCCATCAAAAAAGGCATTGAAAATACGGTTTCCATCACAGAATTGGGGGACTTATTTGAGCGCATATACCTCGGTCAATTAATCTCAAAAAAAGTGAGCAGCAGTTTATTGGAACTCCTTAAGAATCAACAACGCGACTATATTATTCCCTACCATTTTTCTGAACTCGTAAGTGTTGCGCATCAGATGGGAGAAGACGATGGCCTGCGTCATGATTGCGGCATCGTTTTTTGTAAGAATCCATTTATAATCTGCATGTGTTCAGAGGAAGTGGACGTGCGAGCGGTTCAAGATATAATGAGAGACATCGCTATGATTTGCATGCATTATTCAAATAAAGTGAATTGATGTTCCGATATTCGAACGCTATTTTCGGAAAAGCGACAAAAAATAATAAATTGTATAGAAAAGACTGGATTTTTCAACATGATCCAGTCTTTTTTAATTGGCACGCCTTTTGCTATAAATAGTAGTGATCGATCAAATCAAAAGAACAAAGCACGTGAAACAAAGCAAATGAATAAAGCGGGGAAGAAGGAGCTAATCTGTGAACATTGAAATGGATAAAGAATACGACCGCATACAAAACTGGATTCCTGATGCCATCATCAACCTGAAATACAGTACTACTGACAACTTTGTCGGGCGCCCAGTCTATGACCGCCTTTACGATGAACTACGTATCGGAACACTTAAGAAGTTAACTTTAGCTGCTAATTTGTTGCGTGAAAATGGGTTTAGGTTCATTATATGGGATGCCTATAGGCCAATTGCAGTTCAGCAAGTATTTTGGGATCTTATAGGCAATTCACAGTTTGTGGCGCATCCTTCAAAAGGATCCAAACACAACAGAGGGTGTGCAGTAGATGTGACGCTTGCCAATATCAGTGGCGATGAACTTGAGATGCCAAGTTTGTTTGACGATTTCAGTGAACTTGCAAGTGCAGTAAGGAAAAACGAGAATCAAGAAATCAACTTAAGGATCAAAGCATTACAAGAAGCGATGCGATGGGCAGGATTTGAGATTTACGAAAAAGAATGGTGGCATTTTACAGATGAGGAATGGATGAACTACGAAATTAGTTAACTTGGGGGTTAATATGAAAGCAATTTTTGATTCAATCAATGCGTTTTTTGAATTTATCGTGCCAATATCTGATTTTCTTTGGGATTTTCCGACGAATCTTAGTTGGTATGCTTCTATACCGATTTTAGGAAAGTTCTCAGCTGCACTTTTATTGCTCATTGGAGCAGGTATTTATTTTTCTTTAAGATTACGTTTTATACAAGTAACACATTTTAGAAAGGGTTTATCAATCCTTATGAAAAAGAAAACAGGGGATACTGGAACTTCTTCGCTAACGGCATTTATGCTTAGTTCCGCTATGCGTGTCGGCCCTGGAAACATTATGGGGGTTACAGGCGCTATAACGGTCGGAGGCCCTGGTGCATTATTTTGGATGTGGGTTATGGCATTCTTTGGTATGGCAACTGCATTTGTTGAATCCACATTAGGTCAAATTTTCAAAGAGAAAAACGGCAACGAGTTTGTGGGTGGTTTGCCTTATTACGGAAGAGTTTTACTAGGCGGTAAAAAGTGGATTGGCGTTGTATTGTCACTGATTTTTATCTTTGCCTTTATGTTCAATGTCCCTGGTCAGACGTTCCACCTGTTTACATCGCTTGGCGCGGTTGCGGGTCTTATAACCGGTTCAGTTTATGATAGAACTTCAGCAGTGTACTACGGCATAGCCATTTTACTGGTCATCTCCGTAGGCGCAGTCATACTAGGCGGCATGAAGCGCGTCACGAAAGTCACAGATTATATGGTACCTGCGATGGCGGTAGTTTATTCAGTAACCGTTTTAATATTAATACTCATCAATTTAGATAAAGTACCATTTTTCTTTACAGAAGTCTTTGCGGGTGCCTTTAGTCCAAGAGCGCTGTTTGGGGGTGCGATAGGAACGGCTATTTATCAAGGGGTTAGAAGAGGACTTATGTCAAATGAAGCGGGTCAGGGTACGATCACCATGGCAGCCTCTATCGCAGAGAACAAACACCCAGTTGAGCAAGGCTTAACCCAATCTCTTGGCGTATTCCTTGACACGATGATCATCTGTTCAATGACTGGATTTATCGTCATCATGGCACAGTTTTGGAATACTGACCCAAGTGCTTTTGAAGTCATTAGAGATTCAAAGATAGATGTTTATTTAGCATCAATATCACAATTAGTTCCAGGTGAGACAATGGACAATTTTGTTCAGATGATTCTCTCTCTATCTTACGGTCTATTTGCATTCACGACACTTATTGGTCTAATCGCATTTTCTGAGATCGCTGCAACGCGTATCTCTAAATCAAATAAATTTGCAATTGCAATTAGATGTACAGGGGCATTCTTGTTTGTCCCATTTGGAGCATTAACAGTGCTTGCAGGTCTTGAACTTGGTAACTTGTGGTACATCTCTGACTTTACAAACATCTTATTGGTAATTGCTAACGTACCTGTGATTCTCATAGGTTTTAAATATGTTGAGCGTGCCACAAAACATTATCTAGCCAATGAAGATGTCGCGTTTGAATCTAAAGATATTAATTTGCACACAGAATACTGGAATGAAGTGGAAGCTGTTAAATCGAAAGCGTAACGTTCTGACATACTGACCCTATCTTAGAAACCCCTTTACGGGGGTTTCTTTGCGAGAGTCGTAAATATAATTCAAAAGGAGCATGGTTATGATCTCAACTAAAAAGAACCACTTGCACATTGAAGAGGTCGATGCGGTGGCACTTGCACAAATATATGGTACGCCTTTATATGTTTATTCAGAATCAAAAATTTTAGAGAAGCTGCAAGAAATAAAAATATCGTTTTTAGAGGCTTATCCAGATACACATGCTGCATTCGCTTGTAAAGCCTTCTGTACTAAGTACATGTGTCGTTTGCTTAAAAGCCAAGGGTTTTGGCTAGATGTCGTAAGTGGTGGAGAACTTTATACAGCCATACAAGTTGATTTTCCAGCGGAAAACATAGAATTTAATGGAAACAACAAAAGTATCGAGGAACTTGAGATGGCGATCAAGTATGGTGTTGGAAGAATCGTCATAGACGATCACTCAGAAATGGCTATCATCGAATCTCTTTGCAAAGCGTATAACAAGTCATGTAATATACTATTTCGAATAACGCCAGGGGTTTCAGCCAACACACATGATTATATCTCTACTGGTAAAAAGGATTCCAAGTTTGGTATTTCACTAGAACCCAACGTCATCTATCCTGCGATACAAACCGCTATTGAGTCACAATGGCTCACCTTTTTAGGGTTTCATTTTCATGTAGGCTCTCAACTTCAAGAAACGCAGACCCATCTGTCTGCCCTCGAAGTAATACTTCAGTTGATTTTAGAGACGAAGCTAAGGTTTGGAGTAGATGTTAAAGATTTTAATTTAGGAGGAGGCTTTGGCATTAGGTATCATGACGGGGACAATCCACTTCCTATCCGTGCATTTATAGACCCTATTATGACGCGCTTGACGGAATTTTGTTCGGAGCATCATATTAAGAGACCGCATGTTTCCATGGAACCAGGTCGCTTTATAGTTGGAAATGCGGGGGTTCAGCTATATACCATCGGCACTATCAAAGAAATCCCTGGGATTAAAACCTACGTCTCTGTAGACGGCGGTATGACCGATAACATAAGACCCGGTTTATATGGTGCAAAGTATGAAGCGATAGTGGCAAGTAAAGCCGACGCACCAAAGGTAAAAACAGTAGATATCAGTGGCAAGTGCTGTGAGTCAACAGATATCTTGATCAAAGAGCAAGCCATAGCTGACCCAGAACGTGGTGATATCCTAGCCGTATTTTCAACAGGTGCCTACGGTTATTCCATGGCAAGTAACTATAACAAACTAACGATACCAGCCGTTGTAGTGGTTTCAGGCGAAAATCATAAAATTATCGTCCACAGGCAGAGTTATGCGGATATGATCAGCAGAGAAGTGTAAAGCGATAAGGCGTTCATTAAAATAGAGTCAATAGGCTCTATTTTTTTGTTTTTATTTTCCATGGACCGAGGCGAAATAAATAGTGTAAGAAGTATTAAAAATTAAAATTAAAATTCTAAAAATTTAATGCTTTTTATATCATTATTTTTGATTTTTCATATAAACTGATAAAAATAGATAGAAAGGGGTTTATATGAAGAGTCAAAAAAATACGCAAAATAATACGCAAAATAGATCATGGTTTGGAAACTTAGCTGTAGCACTTGGCAAGTTAGTTTTGAAAATTGGTACGATGGTTATCATTGGTGCCATTATTAGTTACATACTTTTTTACTATAAAGGCTTTCAATTAGGCGCAACTATGCGTGTCGTAGGGATCGTCATTGCGTGTATTGGTCTTGCGTCTCAGGTTGGTGAGAACAATATCAGAGGTGACTACAACTACAATATGGCAAAGATGAGAGATTCAAAAATGCTTGCTAATGAACATAATGGTACATTGACATCTAGCAGTTTAATGTTCTTATTGTGGATGGGCACTTCAGGCGTTTTACTTTTCGTGATAGGCAGTTCACTCGTTTAGGTGATGCGCTGTGTGATTTGGGTTAGAAAGCATACGGGTTAAGAAAAACATGTGGCCAGCATCAGCTAAGATACCAACAACACCGATAAGCTACACGGGGGTATGATGAATAAAGGAAAAGAAGTTATTGAGGAATTAAGATCGGTTATTTCAGGTAAAACATTAGACGCATTAGTTCCGCCAATTGTTTTTTTAATCGTATCAAATTATCTTGATGTTAAGATAGCAGCGGTTTTATCCATAGGCATCTCACTCGTAATAGGGCTAATTAGAACCATTCTTAAGCAACCCTTGAGTTATGCTTTTGGTGGCTTTATCGGTGTGAGCATCGCTGGAGGATTTGCATATATAGGCGGAAGTGTAAGTAATTATTATATTCCTAAGATCATTGGAAGTTTTTGCTTTGTCGTTGTGGCACTGGGTAGTATCATCATTAAAAAGCCAATGGCTGCATGGGTGAGTCATTTAACCAGAGGGTGGACAATCAAATGGTTTTGGAGAGCAGATATTAGACCTGCCTATATGGAAGTTACATTTTTTTGGACGGTTTTTGCAGGATTAAAATTATTTCTTGTAACGACTTTGTTTCTTAAAGAAGATATATCTGGGTTGTTTTTCATCAATAGTGTTTTGGGTATGCCTGCGAACATCTTTGTACTTACTTTAAGCTATATCTATGGCATATGGCGCTTGCGTCAGCTTAAAGGACCAGGTATAGAAGAGTTCCAAGCTGGTAAAGAAGCACCTTGGAAGGGACAAACCAGAGGGTTTTAATGCAAATCAATTTTTAGTAGGAGAAACATATGAAAAAGACACTTATAGTGATTTCTTTTGTCTTAATATTGCTTGGGTTCTTGTGGATTGGCTATGAATTTCGGGGCTATCTATTTGCAGATTGGGAAGCATCGTCCGCGGAGGAAGTTGAACTTAAAGACGTGAATGAAGCGACAACGAACGAAGACGCCACTGAAACTTACACTTATAAGTTTAGATATCAGGATTTATATGATCAGCATTTTGAAAAGCATGGGCATGAGTTTGGAGACATCACGAAAGAGGCCTATCTAAAGCTAGCTAACGCACTATTTGTATCAGAGGAGGCGCTTAGAAAAACGGAGTCGGATGGGGATTTGCTCTTTTATGATGTCCAGAGCAACACTTTTGGAGTGTTATCTCAAGATGGCTATATTAGGACGTTTTTTAAGCCCGATGATGGGATCGCATATTGGAATAGACAATAAGATGCGTGACGGGCTGTCGTGGAGGTATTTATGAAGTTTATGTGTCCTTGTTGTGGTCACAGGACGTTAAGTTCTGAAAAAAGGGGTTCATATGAGGTCTGCCCCGTGTGTTACTGGGAAGATGATAAGGTGCAGTTTAACGATCCAGAATATAAGGGCGGCGCAAACCGTGTGAGCTTAAATGAAGCGCGTGCCAACTACTTATTATATGGTGCATGTGAAGCAGAGTTTGTGTCAAAGGTTAGAAAGCCTTTGCTCAACGAGGTGAAGGAGAGTTTTTATACTTCATGGAAAAGGGAACCTTGAAAATCTCAGCAATATCAAGGGTTGTGAGTGTTCAGAACCTCGGGAAACTCGACGATGTGTTAGTGGGATCTAGCAAGCCTTATAACTATGATAATTCAAGATTTTGAACATTGGGTTAATCAGTCAAAAAGCACAGGCACAATGATTCTCTCTTTCGACGCGCTCTTAAATGACAAGATTTTTCTATCGAAATGTACCATTAGTGTCCTTTTATGTCTAATGTACTGTTTTTAAAACTTACGTATACTTAATAGGTAAGAAATAAAAATAAGGGGGCATCATTTATGAGAAAAGCGTTCATATCTCCATCTAAATACGTACAAGGTGAAGACGAATTATTGAATTTAGGGTATTTTGTTAAAACATTTGGTCAATCTGCTTTGTTAATCGCACATCCTGAGGATGTAAAACGGGTTAAAATCAAACTAGATGAAACAGAGAAGAAATACGGCATCAAATTCGTAGAAAGTAACTTTGGTGGCGAATGTTCTAGACAAGAGATTGAAAGGCTTACAGAGGTTGCTAAAGCAAATAACTGCGATTGTACGATCGGGCTCGGTGGTGGAAAAGCCATCGATACAGCTAAGTGTGTCGCTAAAGGTCACGCACTCATTATTTGTCCTACGATCGCTGCGACGGATGCGCCTACGAGTCACTCGGCTGTTCTCTATACACCAGAAGGTGCTTTTGATGACTATGCTTACTTTAACCAAAATCCAAGTGTTGTCTTAGTTGATACGACTGTCATAGCCAATGCACCGACGCGTTTCTTAGTATCTGGTATGGGCGATGCCCTTTCTACTTATTTTGAAGCGAGAGCAACAAGAAATTCTTATTCTAACGTTAATGCAGGACTTCCATGCGGCTTTAGAGAAGGTTCTTGCGGGGAGGCAAAAGGTACGAACACCGCGTTTGCACTTGCAAAGCTATGCTACGAAACACTACTTGCTGACGGCTTAAAAGCAATGCACGCCTGTGATGCCAACCAAGTGACGCCAGCCTTTGAAAACATTATTGAAGCAAATTCTCTATTATCTGGACTTGGCTTTGAAAGTGGTGGCCTCGCTGCTGCTCATGCCGTTCATGATGGGTTGACACTCTTAGAAGGCACACATAAATATTATCACGGTGAAAAAGTTGCGTTTGGTACATTGGTTCAATTGGTCCTTGAAAATGCTAGTAAAGAAGAGGTCAATGAAGTTCTTGAATTTTGCCATAGCATCGGACTTCCAGTATGCCTAGCTGACATCGGTGTCGATCATCTTTCAGATGAAGAATTATATGCCGTTGCAGAAAAAGCGTGTATTCCTGAAGAATCTGTTCATTCAATGCCTTTCCCTATCACTGTAAAATCAGTAGCGGCTGCTATAAAAACTGCAGATCGCATCGGAAGTCAATTTAAAGCGACTTACTCTAAACAATAAGAGGCTATTATATATGAGAAAGATTATTAACAAACCAGAGAACCTGGTCTATGAAATGTGCAAAGGCATTGAACTCGCGCATCCAGAACTTGAGTTTATTGAGAAGTATAAAATAATAAAGAAACGCACCATCAATGAAAACAAAGTAACGCTAATCAGTGGTGGCGGTAGTGGTCACGAACCGGCTCATGCAGGATTTGTTGGAAAAGGAATGTTAGATGCCGCCGTATGTGGGGATGTTTTTGCTTCACCGTCTCAAATACAGGTATACCAAGCAATCCGTGAAACCGCTAGTGAGAAAGGCACTTTATTAATCATCAAGAACTATAGTGGCGATATGATGAACTTTAAAAATGCGGCTTACCTTGCCGGTGAAGATGGTATCAATGTTGATTATATAAAAGTAGACGATGATATCGCTGTTCAAGATTCTCTTTATACCGTAGGTCATAGAGGTGTTGCCGGAACTGTATTGGTTCATAAAATCGCTGGCGCCATGGCTGAGATGGGCAAAGAACTAGGTGAGGTAAAAGCTGTCGCTGAAAAAGCGGCTAAAAACGTTAAAAGTATTGGTTTCGCTTATAGTTCATGTACGGTTCCTGCAAAAGGGACGCCAACCTTTGAAATTGCAGAAAACGAGATGGAATATGGCGTAGGAATTCATGGCGAACCAGGCATTAAAAGAGAAAAAATAATTTCTGCAGATGAACTGGCAGAGAGAATGGTGCCCGCGTTATTAGCGTCACTTGAAATGGAATCAGGCGAAATTGCGCTTATGATCAATGGCTTTGGCGGCACACCTCTTCAAGAACTATATCTACTGAATCATGCCATATTCAAACAACTTCACGATAGAGGCATCAAAGTGCATAGAATTTTTGTTGGCAATTTCATGACGAGTATTGATATGCTTGGTGCTTCTGTTTCCATCATGAAACTTGATGAACCGTTAAAATCACTCCTAAACGCACCATGCTCGGCACCAGGGTTTCATATTGATGGCCCGATCGAGGAACCTTCTTATACGCCACTGTCGATTTTAAATAAGGACGCGCTAACTAGGACCGTTTCCTATGAAATTGAAACCGACAACGCCGCTTCAAATATCAAAAGCAATCTTTTAACACTTAATAATCTTCAGTATATGATCGATGCGATGAGTGCATGCATCATTAAAAATGAAGTCCCATTTTGTGATTTGGATTCACATGCTGGTGATGGTGATTTTGGTATGAGTATTGCCAAAGGATTTAGACAACTCAAGACAGAATGGGTGGACTTAACGCGCACATCAAAAACCATCGGTGAATTTCTAGAAGGTTGCTCACTGATCATCATGGAGCACTGTGGTGGCGCATCAGGTCCTATCTGGGGTTCAGCGTTTAGAGGGGCAGGTAAAAAAGCAGGTCAAGTCACTGAATTAGACTTAACTCAATTCGCTCAGATGATGCAAGCTTCAGTCTTAGCGATTCAAACCACAGGAGAAAGATCATTTGGTCGAGGCGCAGTTGTTGGAGACAAAACGTTGATCGATGCGCTCATACCTATGGTGGATTCACTTGCAGCAAGCGCTAAAGAGGGCGAAAGTTTTAAGCTTGCTCTTGAAAATGGCGCAAAGGCCGCAGTAAAAGGCGCTGAGTCGACAAAGGATATCGTCGCACGCATGGGAAGAGCTGGAACGGTTGGAGAGCGTAGCATTGGGTATCCTGATGCTGGCGCACATGCGCTGGGCATTATCTTTACAGAGCTAGCCGCTAAAATGAATTAGAATAAAAAAAATACCCCACATCTTTTAACAAAGGTGTGGGGTATTTCTATTATAGCCCTAAAGCTTTTCTATATTCTTGCGGTGTTACACCATTTAACTTTTTAAAACATTTGATGAAATAACTGCTGTCGTCGTATCCACAGAGACTCGCTACATAATTAACGGTCCTTTCGGAACCTAAAAGCAACTGTTTCGCTTTAGAAATTCTAATTTCATTGATATAATGTGTCACATTTTTCCCATAGTTTTTGAGAAAAAGTCTACTGAAATAACTTTCTGAAATATTGCAAACATGGGCAAGTTGCTTTAAAGCTATTTTTTCTGAGTAATGTGCTTCTATATATAATATTGACGGTTTCAATAGATCTTCAGAAACTGAGTGACTTCTCTTTTCAGCCTGATTGAACGCATCAGAGGACGTTGAAAGCTCATCAAGTAATTTCTCACCAGGATTTTGAACCATATATTTACAAATCGTTTGAAGAATCTTAGCGGTTGCTTCTATTTTTTGATACGAGACTTTTGGCAAGCTATCATAATCCGCTTTTAAATCATTATTGCATTTAAACAAGTCCTCTAAGTGCGTTTGACGATAAATTTGTTCTATTTCAACCTCTGCGTCACTATAGTCCAATCTGATCTGCCCAGCCATGATGCCACCAAGATACATATCGTTAACTATGATTGGTACAGCCACATCTATAATGTTAGCATGACACAGATAAATAAAAGGTTCTTTTGATCGAGCTGCTTCAAGTCCGCCATGAGAATCACATTTTTCACAGAGCTTGGCATACTCTGGAATCGTTCTAATCTGACTACAAAAACGATTGCACTCACTGTGATGGGTAAGGGGACTTCCCTTGTAATCAACCGTAATAATCGCTAAACCAGATGACTTGGCCAAATTATCTTGAATGGTCTGAAATTCCTTAGTTCTAACCGTATCATACAGTTTTTCCCACGTATCGTTCAACGTCCATTCCCTCCTTTGGCCAATTCTAATTTTATGAAATACATTATTAAAAGACATACATGAATTATAGCATAACTACACTGTGATTCAACGGTTAGTCGTTGAAATGGTTGACTTATTATATGGCTATTCATGATAAATTTCAAGATCGCCAGAGATTGAACGCTTATAATAATGCGTCAGATACTGTATGGCACTTTCGGAGTCCTTTGATTTAATGAATTCAAATAAAGTCTTAATAAATTCTAATGTCAGTTGTATGCCATATAACCGAATATGGCGCTCAAACAAGGTTCGATTAGACGTTCTAAAAGAATTATAAATGAGTGGCAATATGGTGTTTTGACTGAGAATACTCATGTACCTAAAAAACTCATAGGCGATATCGCTAGCATCTGACACTTTTGTTGTCTTTGAAAAGGCATCGATATATGTCTGCATTTTATTCAAATGGTCAGGGGTTAAATGCGTCATCATGTGCTCAATCGCAAAGCAATCAAATAGTATTTTAAGTTCAATTGAGGAGCGTACTTCAGCTTTTCGAGGCATGCCCCCGTTGTAATTCATCATAGAAACGAGAATATCCACAGAACCTTTCTGATTATAATCTGCAACGAAGGTCCCTATTCTAGGCCGAATTTCTAAAAAACCCTTCACAACCATGGTTGCAATGCCACTATGAACAATATTTCGGTTAATACCCATAATATCCGCGAGTTCGCGTTCTGTTAACAGTTGCTCTCCAATTTCAAACTCGCCTGAAAGAATTTTGGATTCAATTTCTTGAATAAATAGGTCCTTTAATGTAGGGGCTTGTAACTTTTTGAATTCCATATAACGCCTCCTTGGTTTGTGGTTAACCACATCAGTAAAAAAAATAAAAAAATTATTCCGATTATTCGGAATATTTTGAAAAATGCCATTGTTTAAATAAATGTAAAATGTTAAGATTATTATATCGCATTGTTAAATTCATGTCAATCACTAAAAACGTTTGTATTAGAGTGATTTTTATAAATAAATGAAAGCTATAACGGTTTCCAAAATTAATTTGTAAAAACAATCAAAGCAACAGTTTTTGTTACTAACTATGATTAGAGGTAACGCCAAACAAATGTACGTTGGTTTAAAAATAGAAACCAACTATAATAAAATCCAATTTACTGAATACGATTAAGGGTGGAAGGGGTATATCAAATGGCGGAATTAAGACCAAAGATTGTGAAACTGGCAAAAGTTGTAGGTGGCGTGTCGGGGTTAGTCAACAAAATTGATGAAAACGCACCGGAATATTACAGCTTAGCGGCGATACTAACAGATGAAGAGGCTGATGTAGCAATTGCTGCGGGACTCAGAAAAGAAAGAACTGTTGAGTACTTGGCGAAAAAGATAGGTAGACCTATTCCAGAGGTAAAAGAGATTGCAGAAACTTTGGGCTGGAAAGGAATCTTCAGGGTGAATACTGATCCAGAAGATGGTCAAGATCGTTTTTATATGCAAATTTTTGCGCCGGGCATTATGGAAATGATGGTAAATAATAAACAAATATTAAATGCGCATCCAGAAGTGGGTAAAGCGTTCGAAGAATATACACGAATTCGTATGGCGAGTTTATCACCTATGATGCCTGACGGATACGGTTTGATGCGTGTGGTCCCGGTTGAAAGTTCAATTAAAGACATACCAGGCGTCAATGATTATGAAAAACTTAGTTATTATCTAAATAAATATGATCGATTTTCAGTATCCCCTTGTTCGTGTAGATCATCTCGTCGCGTTTTAGGTGAAGGCTGTGGTCATCTTGAAGAGGATATGTGCGTTCAAATGGGTAAAGGCGCAGAATATTATATCCGTACGGGTCGTGCGAGAGAAATTAGTCGTGAAGAAGCACTTGAAATTATCAAACGTGCAGAAGATAACGGTTTAATGCATAATATGCCAAACATAGAAGAAGCGGGTGATAGTGCTGCGATATGCAATTGCTGTGCATGTTCATGCTTTGGCCTGCGAGTGGGTTTACTCTATGGCGCAAGAGATGTTATTCGGTCTAACTTTGTGGCTAAAATCGATGAAACAAAGTGTGTTGCCTGCGGTCAATGCGTTGAAACTTGTCCCGGCAATGCTTTGAAAATGGGTCAAAAAATCGCGACAAAAGTACCCTTGGAATTACCAGAAAAATACCGAAAAATGACGAACTCCATTTGGCATCAGTCTGACTGGAATATAGATTATCGAGAAAATCAAGAAGATGTTCTCGCAACCGGTACAGCGCCTTGTAAAACAGCTTGTCCTGCGCATATAGCCGTTCAGGGCTATCTGCGTTTGGCTTCAGAAGGCGACTATTCAGGCGCACTGGCTTTAATTAAAAAAGAAAATCCTTTCCCAGCAGTGTGTGGACGTATATGTAACCACCGTTGCGAAACGGAATGTACACGTGGATTAATTGATGAAGCCGTTGCAATCGACGAAGTTAAACGCTTCATTGCAGATCATGATTTGCATGAAGCAACACGCTATATTCCGCCTATGGTGAATCAAATCGGCCGACCTTATGAACAAAAAATAGCGATTATAGGTGCTGGTCCAGCGGGTATGTCTTGTGCTTTTTATCTTGCTGAAAAAGGTTATAAACCCACTGTATTTGAAAAAGAGCATCGCCCTGGTGGTATGCTCATGAATGGCATACCTGCTTTCAGACTTGAAAAAGATGTTGTTCAAGCGGAGATAGATATTCTGTCTCAAATGGGCGTTACATTTAAATGTGGCGTAGAAGTTGGAAAGGATATTACGATTGAAACGTTACGTAAAGAAGGTTATACAGGTTTTTACGTTGCGATTGGGGCTCAAGGTGGACGCAACATTGGTATCGCGGGTGAGAATGCTGAGGGTGTAGAATCTGGAATTTCGTTTATATGTGATGTGACACTTGGAAAAGAAAAGAAACTGTCAGGTCGGACTGTGGTGATCGGCGGTGGAAACGTTGCAGTGGATGTAGCGCGTACAGCAAGTCGCGTAGGTGCAACTGAAACGCTGATGTTCTGTTTGGAAGATCGTACACAGATGCCAGCGGATGCAGATGAAGTAGCTGAAGCTGAACATGAGGGCATAATTGTTAAGCATTCATGGGGACCAAAAGAAATCTTAGTGGAAAACAATAAAATCAAGGGCATTATTTTTAAAAAATGTCTTTCAGTTATGGACTCAGAAAATCGATTCGCACCTAAATATGATGAAAACGATTTATTGACGGTTGAATGTGAACATATACTTTTATCTGTTGGTCAAAGTATCATTTGGGGAGAACTACTTACGGGCACTAAAGTCGAGTTTAACCGAAATGGTACGGTAAAGGCAGATGCGATAACATATCAAACTGCTGAGCCAGATATTTTCGTAGGCGGCGATGCTTATACGGGACCAAAGTTTGCGATAGATGCGATTGCAGCGGGTAAAGAAGCCGCAATTTCACTTCATCGCTGGGTACAACCAGGACAAACTTTGACACTTGGTCGCGACAGAAGAAATTACATTTCACTTGATAAAGATAATGTTTCCATTGATCAAGGTTATGATCATTCAAAACGTCAACACTCAGGTTATAACAAAGCTAAAGAAAAATCATTTGGCGATACACGTGTAACGTTTACAGAGGAACAAGTGAAACTAGAAACAGCGCGTTGTCTTTCGTGTGGTGCGACCAAAGTCGATGAGTATATGTGTGTTGGCTGTGGTCTTTGTACGACTAAATGTCAATTTGAAGCGATTCAATTAGAAAAAATCAGAGATATACACGCGGATACATTTGAAACCATGCCGATAAAAGTGGCTGCACATGTTATTAAGAAAACGGGCAAAATTTTAGCAAAACCTTTTGTAAAAGGTTAAGGTGACATATGCATGAACTTGGCCTGTTGGATGCTGTTATCAAAACAGTTGAAAGAATTGTTAAAAAAGAAAATTTATCACATGTCCGAAAAATTGTATTAGAAATTGGCGAACTATCAGGTGTTGTGCCACACTTTATTACAGATTGCTATGATGCAGTTGTAGCGGATACTGCATATCAAGATACAAAGCTGGTGCTTGAAATCGTTCCTGGCATTGCCAGATGCAATGATTGTCAAATTGAGTTTAGGGTGGATGTAGAACACTTGTGTTGCACCCAATGCTCAGGGAAAAATCTTACGCCCATAGAGGGTAAAGATTTAACAATAAAAGAAATCGAAGCTTATTAAAGGGGAAATAAGATGGAACAAAACGCGAAAGTAATTGCAGTTACAGGTAAAGGAGGCGTTGGTAAAACATCACTGTCAGCAGTTATCGTAAAACTGCTGACGGCGTCTTTCCCAGATAAACGTATTCTGGCGATTGATGCAGATCCAGCGGTGGGCCTAGCAACGGCGCTAGGTATTGAAGTTAATGCAACGGTAGATGATATACGTAAAGCGTTTATAGAGCACGTTGAATCGGGTGGTACAAGCGAAGCTGTTGAAATGTTGGGGAATGCGCGCTATATGATTTTGGATACATTAATTGAACAACCGCTCTTTTCTTTTTTAGCAATTGGCAGGCCTGAATCCGCGGGCTGCTATTGTAAAGTAAATAGCTATTTGAAAGAAGTCATCAAAATACTCGCTGACAATTACGATTATATCGTCATCGATGGCGAGGCTGGTATAGAGCAAGTCAACCGTCGCGTTATGGAAAAAGTGACACATCTATTGCTCGTTTCAGATGCGAGTCGAAAAGGCATCCAAGTGATTGAAACCATTAATCGCGTGGCTAAAGAGCTAATCATGTATGACGCTGTTGGGGCGGTGATCAATCGAATTCCTGGAGGGGATATTAAAAGACATATCGATACTGGTGAAATTCCTGTGCTTGCGTATATACCATCGGATGAATCACTTGCTACATGCGACATTAAAGGGGAAAATGTTTTAATGCTACCAGATGATGCACTTATTGTTAAAGGTGCGCGCGAGACACTCATTAAGCTCAATATATTGAAAGGGTAGGTCATGCATTATGAAAGATTTGAGGCATCTAGACTATTTTGAAAAACTACTAGAGGAATCTAATAATGACTTAGTTCGTACAGCAAAAGAAGACGGACAAATTGCAATTGGGAATGTCTGTTATCAAATTCCTGAGGTCCTTTTAAATTTACCAGGGTGTTTTAGCGCTAGAATGCGTGCACCAAACACGACCTCCATGGAAATGGGCACCTACTATATGACCAGCTTAACGTGTGAATATTGTAGGGCAATGCTCGAACATGCATTAGAAGGACATTATCAATTTCTGGACTGTATATTTGATCCAGCCTCTTGTTCACAACTAGCAGACGCTATGGAAAATATGGAAGAATTGGGTGTCTGTGGTGGTGAAAAGTTTTTTGTACAACATGTGGATACACCTATGAAAGATGATGAAAACGGAATCAATCATATGACACATATGAGCCGTGTACGCGTACTAGATAAATTAAAAGAAGTCTTTGATATTGATACCTCGGATGCTGCCATACGAAAAGCTGTTGCGATGCATAATGAAGTTTGTCGACTAATCACAGAAATGGGACAGTATAGAAAATTCGATAATCCAACCATAACAGGTTATGAATTCGCAGTGATGACGCTTATCAGTTATTGTTGTCCTAAAGAACTTATTTTACCTTATTTAAGAGAAACTGCTGAAGAACTTAAAACACGAGTAGCAGATGAAAGAAATCCATATCGTGTGCGCGTTGTTGTTGCTGGTTCAGAGGTGGATGACCCAACATTCATTAAATTAATTGAAGATTCAGGTGCCTATGTGGCGGTAGACCGTTTCTGCTTCGGTTCATTTCCTGGTCGTCAAGAAATCATTTTAAATGACACAGAAGATGTGTTGCTACAGATTTGCCGTGATAATGTATTAGAATGTCAGTGTCCTAGGTATATGAATACCTCTAAAATCAACGGTAGAAAAGCATATTTGGACCAATTGGCACGGGAATATCGCGCGGATGGCATCGTTTTTCAGCAAATGAATTTTTGCAATTTCTGGGGGTATGAGCGAGCAGGAGCGAGTCATATCTTGACTCAGGAATATAACTGGCCGGTTCTCAGTGTTGACCGGCCATATGTTGTTGGTAATTCAGGTCAATTACGTACCCGTATTCAAGCTTTTGTCGAACGAATAGAACTTAAAAAGCTGCAAGGGGGGAATCTTTAATGGGCAAGCAAATCAATAGTGAGTTACTTGGTAAATTTTATAATGGTGGAAAGACACGAAGACGTCGTGAATGGCGTGGATTCAATGATACTTGGTATGATTACACCTGTTGGCTTGGAAACTGGGGGCAGATGATAAAATTACTGCTCAATTTGCAGTGCTTCAAAGCCTTTTTTCGTTATCGTTATATGCAGAATTACCTCGCTGTGCCTGATTTTTTAGATCGACATACTGAAGGCTTACGTGGGCCACAATTAAGGGTTGCACATAAAGAATTTGACTTTATCGTAGCGCACATGTGTCAAACGATGAAACTTATTTTTGAAGCCGATTTACGTATTGGTGGTGATCCAGAAAAAAGTAAGAAAATCGTCATTTTAGATGAAAATATGATGAGTCAAGTGATGAATGGATTTCCAAATCTGCATGCTGTTTGTATGCAAGTGCCCCCAATTTATACGGCGTCTACGATGCAACAAGAAGGTGTCGTACATTATATTGATAAGGCCCAAGAATTTGGTATTCCTGGCGATGTCTGTCCGATGCCTGCTGCTGAACTGGGTGTGGCCCTTGAAGATGACTATCCAATTTGTGGGATCTGTGCATTACAATGCAACACAACTTGTGATGGTTCACTAATGGGCAATGGTATCGAAGAAAGGCGATATAATTTGCCAACGTTCCAAATAGCAGTTCCAATACGTTATACAGATCCTGCAACAAGGGATTATGCTGCAATTGAAATTAAAAATGCGATCAAATTCATAGAAGAGCAAACCGGTGAAACGTTTGACTGGGATCATTATTTTAAAGTTATGAAAACATTTAACAAAGAAACAGAATACTTTTGTGATTGGTTAGACATTAGCCGTACCAAATATCCACAAGTTATCGGTAACAATGTGGCACTTTATCGTGATGCTTACTATCAAGTTGCTGGTGGTCGAGATGAAGCCTTTATGCATAATGAAAAAGAAATTTGTGACATTATGATGAAAGCGTACGAAAATAAAACACAAGTGGTTTCTCAGGTTCGCCATAGAGCCATTCTTTGGGGCGTTCAAGCGCAGTATTATTCTGCATTTCCACTTTGGTTACAAAACTGCTGGGGTATCGTCCCGTTGATAGACATGCTCAGTCTAACATCAACAGAACAGTACAGCACAACGGATAAAGAGCAAGCATATTATGATTTGGCGGATCTTTATGCAAAAGAAAATATGCGTAATCGCTCAGAGGGTGGTTATCAAGTCGGTGTTGAAGATTTATGGCATTTTTGTAGTGAATTTGATGCGGACGTGGTGATCATGTATGAACATATTGGCTGTAAATCTATGGCTGGCTATCATGGTTTATTTGAACAAGAAGCACAAAAACGAGGCTTACATTTGATTTGGGTGACGCATGGTTTAATGGATCCACGTAAAGCTTCTAGACAAAACATGCGTTCAGAAGTTAACCGATATATGCGCACAATTTTAAATGAAGAACCATTGGATGTTTCGCTTGAAGAATTTGATGATAGCAATGCGTGGTAAAAAGGAGAATGCAAAATGAAGTATTTTGGTGGCTGTGATGTAGGTTCAACCTATACAAAGGCAGTAATATTAGATGAAAGTGGAAAAATAGTAGCAGATACGACGATTCGAAGTAAAATTAATTCTGAACAGTCTGCAAGGCTGGCGATGGATGACGTTCTATCAAATGTTGGACTAAAGTCTTCTGAAGAACTTTCTTATTTAGTTGGAACGGGTTATGGCAGAAACAAAGTGCAGTTTGCAGATGAAAACATCTCTGAAATCTCATGCCATGCAATGGGGGTCCATATTACAGATTCAAAGGTTAAAGCGATTATTGACATTGGTGGACAGGATATAAAAGGCATATCTATCGATCATGATGGCACTGTGAAAAATTTTGCGATGAATGATAAATGCGCTGCAGGTACAGGGCGTTTTTATGAAGCCATGGCAAGGAGTTTCGAAATGACCTTACCAGAATTCTCAAAGTTATCTTTGACGGCTAAGAATATGATTCCCATTACGGCACAGTGTACCGTGTTTGCTGAATCAGAAGTCATTACACTGGTGGGTGAAGATAAACCGATGAATGAAATTGCAGCGGGGATTCAGATGGCAGTTGCAAAACGTTGTTTTGTAATGGCTAAAAAAGCAGGGGCCATAGACAACATAACACTGACGGGTGGTTGTGCAAAAAATGACGGATTGAAAAAAGCCCTAGAGCAAGTACTTCGGTTGAAGGTAGTAGAACTTATGACGGATCCGCAACTTATGGGCGCGCTTGGTGCAGCAGAGTATGCTCGCCAAAAGGGCTTAGCTAAATAACAAGGAGGCTGTTTTATGGCTATTTTTTTAAAGACTTTAAGCATTATTTCAATCGTGTTTGTAGCGTTATTTTTACTGAGTCTGATTATCTATTTTTTTAATTTAGATATGAAGATGTCCTCCAAAATTCAACCACTGATCAACAAATGGTATGATCATCACAAGCGTCGACCGTTGCCGTAATTCAAGAGGATAATATGAAAATTTATGATGAACAGATCGCATCTGTTTTAAACCTTTTAAGTGAACACGAATATCAACGTCTGGAGATAGATGCGGATAAATGGCCAGATGTAGGCAAACAGAATCTAGTTTTACGTAGTGAGATGGCCTATGAACTTGGTGCGGGAACACGCCCGGCTGTTAGTTTTTTAGGTGTAACGTCGTCAATTGATTTAGTGCCGGGAGATAGCGCATTTCTATATGGAAAAGAACTCGATCAAATCAGTGCAGATACGCCTTATGCAAGAATTACACTATTGCGTGTTGAGGATGCGAGCATGGGCAAAGGTGAAGCGATATATGATGCCATTAGGCGCTTTATATATACGCGGTACAAGGTGAATCCCAAAGGGTTTATGAGTCGCATTTCAACAAGTGGCAATCACGAACCTGTTCGAGTAAGCCGATTTGCGCTTGCGGATGGATTACGTTTTTCTAATGTAGCACAGCTATTTTTAGAGGCTTATAAAACGCATCGCGAAGTTGCTTCGGTTCAAGTTATTTTTGTGACCCTAAGGGAGTTTAATTATGGCGCGCTTATGAGGCTAACGCAAAAAAACGACCAAATTACAGCTGCACTTGACCATATCTTAAAAGATCTAAAAATGGATTGTTCAAGCTGTAAATTGCAACCCATCTGTAATGAAGTGGAGGGCATTATGTAATTTCCTCAAATAATTTATGTATAATTAGATGTATATGATAAAATTAATATGTCATCAAAATTCTATATTCTTAGGAGGAAAAATGGTGTTTTTAAGATGCAACTTTGAAGAAATTGAGCAATATGTAAGCGATTACTATGTTACAAACCAAATCGTTGTCGATTCATTTTGGGAAGATCATATCCTAAAAAGCCAACATTACAAAATAATGCATGAAGATAAAATAATTGGTTTTTTTGCGATTTTTGAAGAAAATATGATTTCTCTTTTTCATTTACTTGAGGATTATGCACATTATGGACAAGTCATTTTTGAAAGGGTAAAACGATATGAACAAGTTACAAATGCATTTGTACCAACAGGAGATGAGTTCTTTTTAAGTCATGCAATAGATAATTTTACGAGACTTGAAAAACAGGCGTATTTTTCGGTATATAGATCTGAACCCCTTAAAAAGGAATTAGTTAAAAACATAAAACTAAGGAAACTAAATGGAGAAGCAGATGCTAAGTTATTGGAAATAGCGGGTGACTTCTTTGATAAAGATTCCTGTAATAAAGTTATTGCGCCAAATGGAAACTTCGAAATTTATATTGTAGAAGAAAACGAAGAAATAGTAGGCTTTGGTGTAATTGAATACAGCCAAATCATCAAAAAATTAGCAAGTATTGGCATGTTTGTGTGTGAGAAAAAGAGAGAATTAGGTTATGCACGTAACATCCTTAAAGCACTTCAGATTATCGTAGAGGAAAATGACCGTAAAGCGGTTTCTGGATGTTGGTACTTTAACCATAACTCTAAAAAGAGCATGGAAAGTGCGGGCGCTTTTTCTAAAACCAGACTGTTGAGGTTTTATTTCTAAATGGAGAATAAAACGGACAATAGTATTCAAAATTCAAAAGATAATTTAGTTGGACTGTGGCTACGCGGTACTAAAACGCCGGTAACACTGAATCAGTTGCTATGAATGAACCACCTATAAAGGAGACAGGATGACCGCTCAACCTAAAGGCGCTTATTACATAACGCCCATCGCCGCCACAGATACATTCCCCATTAGACACCGCGTCATGTGGCCAGACAAACCCCTTGATTTCGTCAAGCTCCCTGATGACGACAAAGGACTACACTTTGGCCTTTATGTAGAAGATATACTCGTCAGCGTCCTTTCACTTTTTATCAAAGATCATTCCGCTCAGTTTAGAAAGTTCGCTACCCTTCAGTCGTATCAAAGCAAAGGTTATGGCACTTTACTTTTAAACCACGCGATTGCTGAGGCTACAAAACAAGGCGCAGTAGAGATATGGTGTAACGCCAGAACAGAAAAAGCAGATTATTATAAAAAATTTGGTCTTAAGCAAACTGGAGAAGCATATTTATTCAGTGCTTATTGAAAATGATTATTGAACGCATTGGAAACGCTTGATTCCTTTGAAAGATTTGTTGACTATATTTTATCAATATGCTAAAATCTATTAGTAAATCACCTTAAAATTAATTTAAAAACTGAGCAGGCGATAAACCATTTATGGTTTGTGGGGCTGGGCCATGCATATGGCAGCAGATGAAAATAACACATCTGTGGGACAGTAAAATGTTCCACAGGTGTTTTTTTTGTTTACTAAATTCAGGAGGATTATTATGTTATCAGTTAAAGTAGAAAACAGATCAAGAGAAGAAATTGCAAGAAATGTAACTTTGGTAGGATTCGTGGTCAATGCGATATTAACTGTCTTTAAAATCATTGCCGGGGTACTTGGTAATAGTGCAGCAATGATTGCGGATGGTGTTCACTCATTATCTGACTTTTTCACAGATATTGTGGTATTAATTGGTATTAAATTTACTGAAAAGCCTGCGGATGAGGCGCACAACTACGGTCATGGCAAATATGAGACGTTTGCTACATTAATAATCAGTATGGCACTTTTTTTAGTGGGTTATAAGATATTAACATCAGGCATTCATAATATCTACATGATTTGGTTTCAAGGTGAATTAATTGAAAGCCCTAAAGTAATTGCATTGATTGCTGCCGTCCTTTCTATAATCTCAAAAGAAGCGTTATATCAATATACAATAAAAATCGGTAAAAAAATAAATTCAAACGCTGTAATTGCAAATGGATGGCACCACCGCTCCGATGCATTTTCTTCAATAGGCACTCTTTTGGGGATTGGCGGCGCCTATCTATTGGGTACACATTGGGCATGGTTAGATCCGATGGCATCCATAATTGTGAGCATTTTTATCTTTAAAGTTGCAGTCGAAATTTTTATGCCTGCTATCAATGAACTTTTAGAGTCATCACTTAGTGAACAAGAAACGGCTGCGATTCATTTGATTATTAATCAATATCCAGAAATCTTAGATTATCACCATTTGAGAACAAGAAGAATTGGTGATAAAGTAGCCGTTGATGTACATTTTATGTTTGAAAGAGACCTATCCATTGAATCCGCACATGATTATGCAACTCAAGTTGAAAATGATATGAAGAAACATTTTGGCAATAATAGTATTATCAATACGCATTTAGAGGCACATATCAATTAAGAGGCTTCGCGGCTTAACCACTATGGGTACGCGGTACTAAAATGCAAAAATACTGAATCAGTAGCTATGATTCAGTGAAATAAATGGCTGCGAATAATTATTTTGAGGAAGCAATATGACAACAGTGCGTATAATCGAGAAGGATCAATGGGAATCAATTCCAAAAGAAAATAAAGACAAAGAAATTATTTCGCGTCCCAGTATGACGTATTGGCAAGATGCTTGGCGGCGATTAAAACAAAACTATCTAGCGATGTTGGGGCTATTATTTATCCTAGCAATGGCTGTAATATCCGTCGTAGGGCCGTATGTTATAGCTCATGATTATTCGACACAAGAGTTGACTTTGGCAAATATTCCGCCATCTGTTGATATCTATAAAGTGGATGATGACACGTACTTTTATCTCCATAGTGAGTATAAACTGTATAGCGTAACACCGGAAGGTATATTCACTGGTCGTATCAAAGAAGTTCAAAATAATCTCTTGGATAGAAATAGGGTCTATGATTTTGATGGTGATGAAGTTATATTAGATTACAGTTATGCATCGTTAAAAACGGATGCACCTGGATATGTCAAAGGGCTAAAATACAAAGTACTATTAAATGGTATGGAAATTAAACCTTATGATCATGTGAGAAATAAATCGTATCTTATGGGAACAGACGACCTTGGGAGAGATGTATTTGCACGTGTTTTATTTGGGGCAAGAATTTCTTTGCTAATCGCATTTATAGCGACGTTAGTCAGTTTTTTTATCGGCGTTTTATATGGTGGCATTTCGGGATATTTAGGTGGGCAAGTAGATAATATTATGATGAGAATCGTAGATACTATCGATGTTATCCCACTTTTGTTATACGTGATTTTAATATCTGTTATCATTGGATCAGGGCTTAAATCTATCATTATTGCGCTGGGTTCAGTTTATTGGGTTGGTATGGCCAGAATTGTACGTGGACAAGTTTTGAGTTTAAAAGAACAGGAATTTGTTTTATCAGCTAGAACACTTGGCGCGAGCACCATGAGAATTCTCGTTAGACATCTGATACCAAATGCAATCGGGCCTATTATCGTATCGATGGCGATGATGATTCCAAGTGCTATTTTTACAGAAGCCTTTCTGAGTTTTGTTGGATTGGGTGTAAATGCACCTTTAGCTTCTTGGGGGACACTTGCCAGTGATGCACTCGGTGGGTTAAGATCATATCCTTATCAGTTATTTTTTCCATCACTTGCCATCAGTTTAACCATGTTGGCTTTTAACTTTTTAGGTGATGGTCTTAGAGACGCCTTAGATCCGAGATTAAGAAAGTGATAAATCACACACATTGACATTTTGGAGGCAGCTTTGAATTTCCTTAAAGACTTAAAAAATAGTTCACATAAAAGAGAACTTGGCATTAAAGAAATGCTTAAATTTATTGGACCAGGATTAATGGTGACGGTTGGATTTATTGACCCGGGAAACTGGGCTTCTAATATCGCTGCTGGTTCTGAATATGGCTATACCTTATTGTGGATGGTTACCTTATCAACTTTAATGCTCATCATATTACAGCATAATGTCGCGCATCTAGGTATTGTTACAGGTGAATGCTTGTCTGAATCTGCAACAAGGCACATAAAAAAAAGATATTCTATACCCATTTTATCTTCAGCAGTTTTAGCGGCAATTTCGACTGCACTTGCTGAAATTCTTGGGGGCGCAATCGCACTTAACTTACTTTTCAAACTTCCTATTAAAATAGGGACAGTTATGATATTAGGACTAATTATATATATGTTACTGTCCAATTCGTATTATAAACTAGAAAAATGGATTATTGGTTTTGTTTCACTTATTGGATTGTCGTTTATTTATGAACTTAGTCTGGTAAATGTGAGTTGGACAGAAGCTGTTTATGGTTGGACGCATATTAGTATACCCAATGGTTCAATGGTAATCGTCATGTCTGTACTTGGTGCTGTTGTAATGCCGCATAACCTTTTTCTACATTCGGAAATTATTCAAAGTAGGCAATGGAATCTGGAAGATGAAGCGATACAAAAGAAACAATTATCTTATGAATTTATGGATACACTATTTTCGATGATCGTAGGCTGGGCAATTAATAGTGCAATGATCATACTCGCTGCAACGACTTTTTTTAACAGTAAAGTGCATGTCTCAGAGCTTGGCCAAGCCAAAGATATGCTGACGCCACTTGTTGGAAGTGGGGCTTCCCTGATATTTGCTATTGCACTTCTTTTTGCAGGTGTTTCATCTACAATAACTGCTGGTATGGCAGGCGGGTCAATATTCGCCGGTATATTTCAAGAATCTTATAATATCAAGGATACACATTCCAAAGTTGGTGTTATTGGTATACTAGTCGTTGCTGCAGCCGCAGTGTTTTTAATATCAAATCCATTTGATGGTTTGATTTATAGTCAAATGTTATTAAGTATTCAGTTACCGATAACCGTTTTTTTACAAATATATTTAACGTCTTCTGAGAAAGTCATGGGCAAACATAAAAACACTCTTTTTACTAAGATCATATTAGGGTCTATTGCAATTATACTAACGGTATTAAATGTGATGTTATTGGTTAGTTTTCTAAAATAAACTTGCACTATGGGTATGCGGTAACAAAATGGTACTTGTTTAGGAGATAAGATCATCGTATTCTTTATTGATTCGAACATATTCAAGTGGATCATATCCATGGTTTAGCAATTTATCATATAAATTTTTGGCATAATCATTGATGATTAGGATATTTTCACTAGAGGCTTTGCCTTTTGAAAATCTTAAAGATTTTAATACTGCAATCATTACTGCGGCATCAGATGTACCGTATAAGATGATTTGTTGATAGGCATCATATAATAGAATGTCGAAACTATAGGCTTCGTATAGCACGAATCCATTTTCATTTTCATCTCGCATAACAATATAACCAGTCTCTATATCTGCTAGATCTCTTAGTAGTAACCCGATGATTCTAAGGCAATGAATGGCTGTATTGGGGTCATTTATTCCAGGGGAAAGCGCTTTGATAGCTATTTCAACAATTTTTTGAATCGTAAAACTGAAATCTTGTGTTTCAGTTTTTTTACTTCCAATTAAGATGTTTTGATAAATATCGCGCTGAATTTCTTTTTCAATTGCGTATTCGCTATCAGTAAAAATAGTAATAATACGACTTTCAGTGGAAATAAACTGGCCAACCACTTTCTTAAAGTCAATTATAAAATCATGTTCTTGAGCTATTTTTTGGATTTTTTTGTAATTAACTTCTTGAATATAGCCATCTTTAGGACTGGTGAGATCAAAATGCTTCTTATTATCAATGATTTTTTTTACAGTCCTTTCTGAAATAATATTTGACTTGGAAACAGCGACTCTATATAGATCGATTTTCTCAGAAGCTTCATCTTGAAGCCTCTGTATGAGTCCGTTTGCCTGAATATGAGATGAGACATTATGAATGAAGATTAAGAAGTAAATTAGACCAACGATGCTATAAATAACGCCAACGCTGGCTGCGAGCACTAAATTGCCATTTTCATTTACATTTAGAAATAAAAGTGAAGTTATTGCGTAAATGAAGCCACTCAGGAATACGCCAAATGATTTCATAGTTGTTTCGTTATTTAGAAAATTTTCAACAACTCTTGGTGTGAATTGTGAGGAATACATGGTGAGTACTACCATTGTCGTCGAAAAAGTGAAAGTGGCTATCGTAATAAATGAACTGGCCACAATAACCAGAACGGATTGAGCTAAATAAGGCGTCGAATATATGAGTCCAAATACGTAATGGGTCATTTTTGAGACATAGACTTGATCTATAATTGTGATGACGAAAGCCAAAACAAAAGCAAACAAACTATATACGGCAGGATATAACCAGATGCTTTTTCCTATCTTATTTACTATTTTTTTTAGCATATGCCCCCCAATAAAAACGATAAAGTGAAGTTTGTCTTGATATATGCATATACATACCCTAAGTCATCAAAAAATCTCAAGACAAGTTATGTAACGTTGCGTTAACAAGTATTAATCAGTCATTGCTATGATGTATTTGCTTATAATACATGAGTCTAGGGTATGAATACGTTAAGGTGATATCATGGACAGAGTAGATCCAGTACAAGTTGTTTATCCAACGAGTAATGCTCAACCAGTTAGAGGCAATGCGTATGACCATGGGGTTCGTAAGTCTTCAGGCAGTGATGAGACGTTTAATGAACCTTCTTTTCGTGGTGCGCAAAAGGAAAGTCTTCCTATGGCGTTTGGCGGTAAGTTAGTGCCTTCCGATGAAAGGTTATCGACACTTCAAGACGTCTTTGACGATAAAACGTTGAAGCAAGTGGGGATCGTTGAATGTATGACTTGTGCCTCGCGGACGTATCAGGACAAATCTGGTGATTCTAGTGTATCCTTCCAATCGCCTACGCACCTAAGCCCTGAACAAGCCGCATCAGCTGTGATTTCACATGAGATGGAACATGTTTCCAATGAACAGATAGATGCAAAAAACGATAGCAAAGAGGTTATCGCCCAAAGTGTACAGATTTTTCATAGTATCTGCCCAGAATGTGGTATAAGTTATGTCTCAGGTGGCCTTACTCAAATGACGACTGCTAATAGCAGCAACCCATACAAGGATGTGCTGACTAATAATGCTGAGGGTAATCTAGTGGATATGATGTTCTGATTCAGTAAAATGAACGACTGTGAATGGTTTTTTTGTGAGACGTCTTAAAAGTTAAAAAAGGTTGTCCTTATATTTAATATATAGAGACAACCTTTTATATTTGTTTTTGCTTACGATATTTCCTTATCTGCCAAGTCATTTTTACTACTTTCGATTTTATCGACTGAATCAGTTGGAAGAATACTCTTTACCATCTCTCCTTCAATTAAAGCTTCCTTTTGATGGCCAAGGAAAAATTTTAGCCAATCGCCTTTGCTCGAATAAAGCCCTAAAAGTATATAGACGCAAGCTGTAAAGAAACCAAGTACCATCATACCGATAATCCATGCCACGGCTATAGGAATAAACCTTTCTCTATATGCTATCCACATAGAAAAGAGCGTAAAACCTACATACAAGTCTATAAGTGACATTACGCCCCAAGGATTCTGTAGCAGTTCACCACCATCTTTAAAAAAATCTCCATTTAAAAAACCATTCATTAGTCCTATGGTCATCGCAAAAAAACCGACCCAAGCTATAATTTTAGATGATTTCATACGCTTTCCTCCCCTTTTATCTATTTTTGTTGACTCTTCTCAATATATACCTTACCCGCTTTACATGGATTACAATCATTCTAATTTGTGTCCTTTCTCTATCCCATCGTCAGTTATAAAGTATCCTAAGTTTATATTAATATGACTTTTTACTTCTTGTTCTCAATAATCTAGAGTGCTAAAATAAAGACGAAACCGATTTCGCATTAGTGCTTTGTCTGTATAGATTATGCCGTGCGAAAATTACAAAACATAGGAATGGAAAGGATGAATATGAAAAAAATATGCATAATGTTTTTAATACCCACAATACTTATTACACTTATTTTTACAGGTTGCAGTGTTTCAAAATCGACCAATCCTGAAGCAATTGAAACAGATCGAGGAAAAATAGTGATTGATTCACGTGATTCAATTAAGGGTGCAATACAAAAGATGACCCTAGAGGAAAAAGTGGGGCAGTTGATTCAAGCTGAGCGTAGTGGTATCAGTTTATCAGAAGTCACTCAGTACAATATTGGATCAATTTTATCAGGTGGCGGATCTACGCCAGAAGACAACACACCAGAGGGCTGGGTGAGCATGTCAAATAGTTTTCAAGAGGCTTCGAGAAGCTCTTCAAGTGGCATACCGATCATCTATGGTATAGATGCTGTTCATGGACATAATAATGTAAAAGGGGCTGTGATTTTCCCTCATAATATTGGACTCGGTGCTGCCAATGATCCAGAGTTGATGCTGGAAATTGGTCAAGCTGTAGCAAAAGATTTAAAGGCAACAGGCATTCAGTGGAATTTTGCACCTGCAGTGTCAATTGTTCAAGATATTCGTTGGGGCAGAAGCTATGAAAGTTTTAGTGAATCAACTGAACGCGTTGCCTTGCTTGGCGCAAACTATATTAAAGGATTACAAAGTGAAGGCATTGCTGCAACCACAAAACACTATATTGGTGACGGCTTTACAACCTTTGGTACAGGTGAAGGCGAGAACTTAATTGATAGAGGTGATGTGACTGCATCATATGATGACTTGCTTGAGTTATACTTACCCGCTTATGAAGAAGCAATCAAGGCGGGTACTAAGACAATTATGGCTTCTTTTAATAGTGTAAATGGTGTTAAAATGCATGCACATAAAAAACTTTTAACAGATGTTCTAAGAGGACAACTGGGTTTTGAAGGTGTTGTGATATCTGACTGGGAAGCGATTTCAGCTCTTGATGGTAATCTTGAAGAACAAGTGGCATCAGCTATCAATGCTGGCGTAGACATGTTGATGCAACCCTATAACTGGAAAGAGGTTTACGATGCTATTTTAGAGGCTCTTGAAAAGGGTACCATTAGTGAAGCGAGACTGGACGAAGCGGTAAGTCGCATACTAACTTTAAAATACGAAGTAGGTCTTTTTGAGCCCTTTGAAGCATTTACTGCGGCGCCTTTAGGTGATGAGCAGTCTAAGGAACTCGCTAGACAAGCAGTGAGTGAATCACTTGTTCTTTTAAAAAATGATGGCACACTTCCTTTAGCTACAAATTTAAAAGTCTATTTGACTGGTCCAGCAAGCGATTCGCTTGGCGTGCAGTGTGGCGGATGGACGTTAAGCTGGCAAGGAGATCGTTTAAGCGAATTTAAAAATGGAACGAGTATCAGAGCTGCGTTTGAGTCGGTTCTAATTTCTGGTGGAGGAAGGCTTGTAGAATCGGCTGATGAAGCAGATGTAATCGTCCTAGCTATTGGGGAGAAACCCTATGCAGAAATGATGGGTGATACAGCGAGTTTAGCGCTAGATGGACCTTTATCTTTACCTGAAAATATAGAAGCAATAAAAGCGCTTGAAGGCATTCAAAAACCTGTAATTACACTTATGATTTCAGGCCGTCCTCTTTTGGTTGATGGTTATATTGACTCATGGAATAGCTTTGTTATGGCTTGGCTACCTGGAACCGAAGCCATGGGAATCACAGACGTGTTGTTTGGTGACGTGATGTTTAAAGGGTCCTTACCAGTGTCTTGGCCCAAAACAAGTGAACAAGCAAAAGGCTATCAATTTAACTTTGGCGATGGTTTTATCAAATAGGATTTTCAAGCGATCTACACTGCTGAGTTTGCGATAAAAAATGTAATTAGAAGGAAGGTAACCTCATGTTGAATATTGTAGCCGAAGCAAAAGAACAACTTAATAATGCTGCTAAAGAGGGACGGGTAACAACAGGAAAAGTCAGATCAATCTCGGCATCTTTATATCGAAATTTGGAGGATAAGAATATAGATCATGTGCTTATGCTTTGTGAAGCGTTACTTGAGGAACGGGAATGGGCACTTGGCATCATTGCATATGACTGGGCTTTTAGAGTTAGAAATCAGTATACCGATGACACTTTTTTTACTTTTGAAAATTGGCTTAAAAAATATGTAAAGGACTGGGGCGATTGTGATGATTTCTGCACGCATGCATTTGGTGAACTGTTAAGTCAAAACAATGATCTGTTCGAACATGTTATAAAATGGACTGAGCATCCTGATTTCGCTGTCAGACGAGCTGCAGCAGTTATATTGATCTATCCTATTAAACATAATAAATATGATCAAATCAATCCTTATATCATTTCTGATACCTTATTAAACGATGAGCATTATCTTGTTCTCAAAGGTTATGGCTGGATGCTCAAGGTATTATCTGAATCTGAACCTGAGCGTGTCTACACCTATTTGTTTAAAAATAAAGAGACGATGCCTCGGTTATCCTATCGATATGCACTTGAAAAATTCGACAAACAATTAAAGAAGCAGTTGATGGGGGATAATGCCAAACACGATCTCGACTGAGCAATGTAAAGTAAAAAAAAGGCGGCTTTGGTGTATATGATAAATAGTATTATCATCTTGCTTGGAAACATGTCTTCAGAACTAAAAATATTATTTGTGGCGGTGCCATTACCTGGAACGGGTGTATGGAGTGGTGCTTTACTTGCGAACCTACTTGACTTAAGGTTCTCACAGTCTTCCATAGCAATCATTGTAGGAAACCTAATTGCAGGCATCTTGATCACTGTCATATCAACTGGGATTTTCCATTTTGCTTTTTAAAACCAAAGGATTTAATCGTGCGATTTTAATAGAATAGATTTATAAGATACCAACAACACCGATAAGCTATATGGAGGAGAAAATGGACAATAATATGCAAAATTCAAAAGATAAGTTAGTTGTACTATGGACTAGTGGAGATCGTGAAGTTGCACTTAAAATGGTTTTCATGTACACGCTGAATTCAAAATTAAGAGAATGGTGGAAAGAAGTGACCTTGATCGTTTGGGGACCTTCTTCAAAACTCCTAAGTGAAGATGACGCCTTAAAACTTCATATTGAAAAGATGATTGAGATAGGTGTTGAAGTGGTTGCGTGTAAAGCCTGTTCTGATGAATATGGTGTTTCTGAAAAACTGTTGGACCTCGGAATAGATGTAAAGTATATGGGGCTGCCATTAACAACATATTTAAAAGAAGATGTGAAATTACTAACTTTTTAATAGACTATGGATGGCTATACTAAGCGAGACATATTTTTCTGATCGTACGCATTCACAATTAGACGAAGTGGGTAATTTGGTGAAATCAAAGAAAATACACTGATAAATCAGAAAATTTAGAAAAAAAGGTTGACGTTCAGTCTTTATAAGAGTATCATCTTTTTTAATAACCCAAATGCAACGACTGAGAGAAACATACCTAAACATTCTTCATAGAGAGCTACGGTTGGTGAAAAGTAGCAAGGATGTGGTATTTAATAATCACTCAAGAGCAGCGAAGTCGAACTTTAACAGTAGACTGAGCCGTGTTGATCTACGTTAAAGGGATCAAAGTTAACACGATGTATCGTGCGACTTATTAAGCGGAAGGCTTATATTGTTATAAGCATCTCCGGAACGCAGGGTGGTACCGCGAGAACGTTTTCTCGCCCCTCGACATGATGATTGTCGAGGGGTTTTTTTATTGTCCAAAACGAGGAGGAACATATATGGAAAGAATGCTAAGAGCTACAATTGAAAACGACCCAGAAGTTTTGATGCGTGTTACGGCACTATTAAAAAGGAAAGGGTACCAAATGAAACGCATTGTCATGCAAAGTGATGAAGATCAAAAGAATGCAAATCTAGAAATCACTATGCAAAGCAATGGACCAGCGCTTGATCTGGCTCTTTTAGTACTGAAGCGCGTCGTCAATGTGTATACAGTCGTGGAGGTAAGACAATAACTATGAGAATGATGGCGCATCTGTAGACTTGATCATGAATCGAACAAATAAAATAATAAGGAGAAAAAAATGGCGAAGATGTATTATGAGAAGGATTGTAACTTGGGATTGCTTGAAGGGAAAAAGGTGGCCGTACTTGGCTTTGGAAGTCAAGGACATGCACATGCACTTAATCTTAAAGAGAGTGGCGTAGAAGTCGTCGTTGGACTTTATGAGGGGTCTAAAAGCTGGAAGAAGGCTGAATCTGCTGGTTTAGAAGTGACTACAGCAGAACAAGCAGTAGCGATGGCGGACTTTGTCATGATGCTTTTACCTGATGAAAAGCAAGCAAGTGTCTACAAATCAAAGGTGGAACCACATCTAAAAAAAGACGCAGCACTGATCTTTGCACATGGTTTCAATATACATTTTAGTCAGATTGTACCGCCTTCAAACAACGATGTATTCATGGTTGCGCCAAAAGGCCCAGGGCATCTTGTAAGAAGACTTTATCAAGAGGGTATGGGTGTTCCAGCACTTTTTGCAGTCCATCAAGATGCATCAGGTCATGCGAGAGAACTTGCCATGGCATACGCACTAGGTATAGGCGCTGCAAGAGCTGGCGTGATAGAGACCACATTTAAAGAGGAAACAGAGACGGACCTTTTTGGAGAACAAGCAGTACTTTGTGGCGGTGTAACTGAACTGGTTAAAGCGGGATTTGAGACTTTGGTTTCAGCGGGTTATCAAGAAGAGGTTGCGTACTTTGAATGCTTGCATGAACTTAAATTGATTGTCGATTTATTATATGAAGGCGGGCTTGAGCGTATGCGTTATTCAGTGAGCGATACAGCTGAGTATGGCGATTATCAAGTGGGCAAAAGAATCGTTAACGCGGATACCCGTGCTGAGATGAAAAAAGTGTTAAGTGAGATTCAAAATGGTGAATTTGCAAGAGCTTGGATCTTAGAAAATATGGCGGGAAGACCAGTTTTCAATGCGAAGAAAAGACAAGAATTGGCGCATCCTATGGTTGAGGTAGGTAAAAAACTACGCGCAATGATGAGTTGGTTGCCAAATCAGGAGGGATTTGATGCTTAAAAATCGTAGCCATCAGTTGACACAAGGCGTTGAGAGGGCACCACATCGTTCGCTTTTGAAAGCCCTTGGACTAACTGAGGAGGAGATTGAACAACCATTTATCGGTGTAGTAAGTGCATTTAGTGAAATCGTTCCTGGACATGTCCATCTAAAAGTGCTCACAGATAGTGTCAAAGCAGGTATCAGACTGTCAGGTGGTACACCGTTTGAATTTCCTGTCATCGGCGTTTGTGATGGATTGGCCATGAACCACGAAGGCATGCGCTATTCATTAGCAAGTAGAGAACTCATTGCAGACAGCATCGAAGCCATGGTGATGGCACATCCATTTGATGGCATCGTACTCGTGCCAAATTGCGATAAGATTGTACCCGCGATGTTGATGGCAGCTGCGAGATTGGATATACCAGCTATTGTAGTGAGTGGGGGGCCGATGTTGGCGGGAAACCATCATGGAAAAAAGTTGGATTTAAGTGCCGTGTTTGAAGCCGTTGGGAAAGTAAAGGCAGGTGTGTTATCGGTGGATGAACTTTCAGTCTATGAGGAAGAAGCGTGTCCAACCTGTGGCTCATGTTCGGGAATGTATACGGCAAACTCTATGAACTGTATGACAGAAGCACTTGGCATGACACTGCCTGGAAATGGAACGGTTCCTGCAGTCTACTCAAAAAGACAACGCCTTGCAAAAGAAACGGGCATGCGCATAGTCAAGATGGTTGAAGAAGGGCTGACGCCAAGTAAAATCATGACAAAGGATGCTTTTCACAATGCTTTAACAGCCGATATGGCGCTAGGGTGTTCAACCAATACGGTGTTGCACTTAACGGCGATTGCACATGAGGCAGGCGTAAAAATCAATCTTGATTTAGTGGATACAATCAGCGATCAAACGCCTAATCTATGCCGGTTGAGTCCTGCAGGGACGGATCACATAGAAGACCTTTATCATGTTGGCGGTATCCAAACGCTTCTATACGAGCTCAATACCGCTAAGCTTTTAAAAGGCGATGTGTTAACGGTGTCGGGGTTATCTCTTAGGTCTCAATTGATGAAGCATCCAATAAAAGAAGCGGACGGCACCGTAATGCGTACCGTAGCTGAACCATATAGTCAAAAGGGTGGCATCAAAGTACTTTGGGGGAATCTTGCGAAAGAGGGGGCTGTCGTTAAACAATCAGCTGTGCTAGAGGCTATGATGAAACACACGGGACCCGCTAGGGTTTTTGATGGCGAACAGACTGCAGTACACGCAATTCTAAGTGGTGATATAAAAAGTGGCGATGTCGTAGTGATTCGCTATGAAGGACCAAAAGGTGGACCTGGGATGCCAGAGATGCTCACACCTACATCTGCTTTAGTTGGTATGGGACTTGACACTTCAGTCGCACTTATCACGGACGGTAGATTTTCAGGTGCAACCAAAGGTGCAGCTATTGGACATATTTCGCCAGAAGCACAGGCAGGTGGCGATATTGCCTATCTGATGGATGGTGACATTATTGACATCAATATAACACTGGGTAGTATCAACCACCAATTAGATGATTCCGTCCTTTCGCTTAGACGAAATCAAATGATCCATCAGCCTGTATCTGTTAAAGGTTATCTAGCTAAATACGCAAGGCATGTGAGTTCTGCTGCTGAAGGTGCAATATATAAATAATTAGAGAAGTTTTGAGAAGGGGTGAGTAGATGTTGCTGTCAGGGGCTGAGTTAGTATTAAAATGTTTAAAAGATTATGAAGTAGACAGTATTTTTGGGTTTCCTGGTGGCGCCGTTATACCTATATATGATGCGCTTTATCGGGACAATCAGGGCATCAAACACTATAGAACTTGCCATGAACAAGGGGCAGTACATGCTGCGGATGGCTATGCTAGGGCGACTGGAAAGGTAGGCGTTTGTTTAGTCACTTCTGGACCAGGTGCAACAAATACCATCACTGGCATCGCAACTGCCTTTATGGACTCTTCACCTCTCTTGATTATCACAGGACAAGTTTCAAGTGGTTTAATTGGACGGGATTCATTTCAAGAAGTTGATATTACGGCGATGACACTGACGATCACCAAGCACTGTGAGATGGTCAAATCCATCGATCAACTTCAAGATACGCTTTACAGGGCGATGGAGATTGCGAGAGAAGGTAGACCAGGTCCAGTGCTGATAGATATTCCTAAAGATATAATGACACAAAAAATTGAGTATCGAGAAACTTTGACATTTGATGGTATACAAAATAACACAGAAACACATACGATTCCAAAAGGATTAAAGGAAGCACTTCTAACGGCAAAAAGACCAGTGATTATCGCGGGAGGCGGCGTGAATATCTCACGTTCAAATGAAGCCTTACTCAAATGGGCAAGTGAGACACACATACCTGTCGCAAATACACTTATGGGAAGTGGCGCTTTCCCGCAAACACATCCATTGTCACTAGGTCTTATTGGCATGCATGGAAATGCTCAGGCCAATCGCTATATGGGAAGTGCTGATCTTATTATAGCCCTTGGCGTGCGTTTCAGTGACCGAGTAGTGGGATCGCCAGAAGCGTTTTGTAAAGGTGCAGAAATTATACATGTAGATATTGATTCAAGTGAATTTGGTAAAAACAAACACGTTGATTATCCGTGGCGCGTGAGTATACAGGAAGCGCTGAATACTATGTTACAGTTGACGCACGGATGCGTCTGGGAAGGCGAAAAAGACTTATCAAAACTCGATTTAAATAGGGCTATATATAACGGCAAATCAATGTTTGAGCAAGATCAATGCTTTAATATTCCCCTATTATTTGGGCAATTAAAAGATTATGCTGGTTCTGATACAACAGTAGTAACTGAAGTGGGACAACATCAAATGTGGACGGCGCAGTATTATGGCTTTGAAAACGTAAAGACTTTTATCACATCAGGAGGTCTTGGTACCATGGGCTTTGGTCTTGGTGCAGCGATAGGCGTATCTGTAGCTCAATCGAAACGTGTGCTACACATCGCCGGCGATGGAAGTTTTAAGATGAATTGCAATGAACTTGAAACGGTGAGCAAATACCATTTGCCAATCACTACGGTGATTATGAACAATCATTCCCTTGGGATGGTTAGACAGTGGCAGGGTCTTTTCTGTGAGGGTAGATACAGTGAAACAGACGCCAATCAATCCGTTGACATCGTTAAACTTGCAGAGGCATATGGCATTAAGGGGTACCGCGTTTCCACGCATGCTCAGCTAAAAACGGTACTTGACTTGATCAAAAAAATCGATGGCCCTGCACTAATTGAGTGTGAAATTCATCCTGATGAGGGGGTGTATCCGATCATACCGGCTGGTAAAGGCATCGAAGAAATGTTAGAGGCATCTCAGGTGAAAACTTCTCAAATCTCGACTTATAAAGAGGTTCAGAGAAGCGACAAAATAGATTGCAAACTTGAAGGACAAATCGCCAAACTCATAGATGATATTCCAAGAGCCTCAGCGGTATTGAAAGGTGTGATTAAAGAAACACCTCTACTATATAGCGCCTTTTTTAGTGAAGAATGTGGCAATCAGGTTTATATTAAACCAGAAAATTTACAAAGAACGGGTGCCTTTAAAATTAGGGGGGCATACTTTAAATTAAGTCAGTTAACGGAAGTTGAAAAAAACCTTGGCGTCGTTACAGCATCTGCGGGAAATCATGCACAAGGTGTTGCGCTAGCAGCTAGTGAAATGGGGATATCTGCGACTATTGTGATGCCCTCTACAACGCCTCTGATTAAAGTCAATGCTACAAAAGCTTACGGCGCTGAGGTCGTACTCTCTGGCGACAACTTTGATGAAGCCTATCAATATGCAAGGCAATTAACAGGACGGGTTTTTATCCATCCTTTTGAAGATTTTGAAGTGATGGCTGGGCAAGGCACTATTGGGGCGGAAATCATGTCTGAACTTCCAGGTGCCGATATTGTTTTAGTGCCAGTGGGTGGCGGCGGATTGATCGGAGGCATTGCAGCTTATGTGAAAACGCATTTCCCAAATTGTAAGGTGATTGGTGTGGAACCAGAAGGGGCTGCATCGATGAAACTTGCACTTAACAAAGCATGTATCTGTAAACTAGATGCAGTGCATACCATCGCAGATGGCGTAGCTGTAAAAATGGTAGGAGATGCTAATTATCAACTCGCTAAGAGGTATGTTGATGAAATCGTCACAGTGAGTGATTATGATATCATGGATGCTTTTTTGATGTTACTCGAGAAACACAAAATCATCGCAGAGAACGCTGGTGTTTTGTCACTTGCAGGGCTTAAAAAACTTAAAGTGACGGATCAAAAAGTGGTATGTGTCATCTCTGGTGGCAATATAGATGTGGTGACAGTTTCTGCGATGATCAACAAAGGACTTACACGAAGGGGGCGAATCTTTTGTTTTTCTGTGGACTTACCTGACACGCCTGGTCAACTTTTAAATATTGCTCAACTATTATCGGATTACAAAGCAAATGTTATTAAATTAGATCATAACCAGTTTATGAATTTTGATCGTTTTAGCCATGTTCAACTTCAAGTTACAGTTGAAACCAACGGACATGATCATATAAGAGCTATCGTGACAGGCCTCAACACAATAGGTTATATAGTGAAGCAAGTCTATTAAATAAGCAAGTCTATTAAATAAGCAAGTCTAGTATATAATCCAGTATCAAGTGACTCTATATAATTGTATGTAGAGTCGCTTTTTGTCTTTAAAACGGTATTAATATGTAATAAAAACTAAAATGCGATATAATGAGTAGTAAGTTATAATGATTTGTAACTTTGACAAAAAAAAAAGTCAGGTGTGAATATGATCAACAGGATTAAAAAAAATAAAAGTAGCGTACGATTGGCAATTATTGCTTCTATTGCAACTTTCGTTTTATTGATGTTTGTAAGCGCGATGTTTATATACAATTATTCTATGAGAATCAAAGAGGATAACGAAAATAAAGTGACTGTCTCTTATTACAGCTTAAGTGATGAGATAAGGAATTTTAAGAATCAAAATACGAGTCTATTAACGGGATTTGCTGCTTATATAGAGCTAAAAGATACTTTTGATGGCGACGAAATTTATAGGTATTTAGATTTCCTTATGAGAGACCATTTAGAAGATATAAAAAATATCGGTGTATTCGAGGACACCACGATAAGATGGGTATACCCTCTTGAGGGGAATGAAAGTGCAATTGGCACTGATTTATCAAAGGTTCCTAGTCAAGCAGGAGACGTGCAAAGGGTTAAAGAAAAGTTGGAAACACTTTTCGTTGGACCAGTTGAGTTGATCCAAGGCGGGACTGCGTTTATCATTAGGATGCCACTGCTTAAAAATAATGCTTATTGGGGAATGGTCAGTATCGTATTAAAAGCTGAAAATGCTTTTAAGTTTGTTGATAAGTATTCCGAGATATATGATGTAGCATACTTGATAACGGCTGCAGATAATACGGAAGAGATTATCGTTGGAAATGGCAAAATTCTAGAAATGAAACCATTAAAATTTAGAACTGAAGAGTCTTTAGGCGGGTGGGATGTTTATGTTGTTCCTACTGGAGGATGGGATAATAAAATCGGACTATTTATTATCATTTTTAGTATTTGTGCAGGCATTAGTTTCTTGATTTCATGGCGTATATTCTCTTGGATGAGAAGTTACAACAAGATTCTAAGTGATAAAATTGAACTTGAAAGTAAATATATATTAGATCGGTTTACAGGTATTTATACAAGAGAGTACTTTAATTTTCGTTTGAAAGAAGAGATTAGCCATGTTCAGCGAGAAAAATATCCAATTTCAATGATCTATTTTGACTTAGACCATTTTAAAAATGTAAACGATGTTTATGGACATTCTGCTGGAGATGAGGTTTTATTAGAAATGGTTAGCGTGGTCAAATCAATCATAAGGCTAGAGGATGTTTTTTCAAGATGGGGAGGGGATGAGTTTATTTTATTGCTACCGAGTACAGACCTTAAAGGTGCAAAATTTGTGGCTGATCGTATTCGTAGTGAAATAGAGTCCTTGGAAATTAGCAAAGCATATGGTGTAACTGCTAGTGTTGGGTACTCGCAGTGGAAGCCAAAGGAATATCTTGAATCATGGTTTCTTAGAACCGATCAGGCTTTATATATTTCAAAGAATACTGGTAAAAACAAAGTAACTGTAAGTGATCATGAGCTTGAAAAAAATATACTTGTTAGAGTCGATTGGGATGAAACAACAAATTCTGGATGTGCAATAATTGATGATGAACACAAAGCAATACTCAAGCGTTGTAATGTGATTGTTGAAAGCGCTTTAGAGCAATCATCATTTGACGAGACCATTCGAAATGTCGAAGTTTTATTACTTGAAATGGAACAACATTTCAAAGACGAGATTCAAATTTTAAAAGATATTGATTTTCCAGATGTTGAGAATCATCAGAAAATACATGATGCATTAATGAAAAAAACAAATGTTATATTTCAAAAGACAATTCAGCGTGACATAACGGCAGTAGAGTTTTTCACATTTTTATTATTAACGGTAGTTGAGGGACATTTTAAGAATGAAGATGTCAAATATTTTCAGTATCTTTTAGAGCATAGAAAGGCATAATCTTCAATATAGAAAATTTTGTCAAATGAAAAAGAAAATAATTACCCTCCTTACTGACTATAATTGTGGAGGTTTGAGGGCAAATGAGACCTTGGGTACGCGGTAATAAACGGCTGAATTACCGAATTAGTTTCTATGATTCAGTGAAATGAATGGTTGTGAATGATTATTTTGAGTTTTTCATGGGGATCAGCAGGTTCAACAAGCGGGCACCAATTTAGCGACGCTATGCTAATCGACCGTTATTTTACTTTAAAAGAAACGGGAGATGCGACTTAACTATATGTTCTCTACTTGTATGTAAGCGATGGTACACCCGTTGTAAAAGATGTATCAGCAAACTTATACGCAAATTCCTTAATTGGATTATCAAATAATGTGAATCTTTAGTCTTCATGCAGCACTGCATTAGAGACAAAATATGTCATTGATTGGGCAAAAGGTTTAGTAGCAGTAGGAAGCATCATCAACCTTTGGAATGAAGGATTGATTTTCAACAGCTCGAGTGGATTTGGCTATTTTATAAGTAGAAAAGGTGCATAAGCTGCTATTGGGACAATTGCACTGACCAATAAAATCACAAATCTTACATTAGGCCAGCTAAATGCAGCAACAGATTATCAAGAATGACCACTATTGCCGAATTAATTAAAGGGTTTTGAATCTTTTTATCGAATTGTGCAAGAGTACATAATTTTATTGATGTTAAGAAATACTAGATTTAGATAAGGGGTGTAGTCATGAAATTAGACCGCGGAATAATGAATTTGTCTTTAACTGTAATCATTGTCATCGCGATACTATTATTAACACAACAATATTTGGGTGATTCACTTAGTGAAATAATTACGATCATTACAGCAGTTTTTGGTGTGGTATCAATTTTGTATCAGCTTAGAAAAGACTATCAGATATCAAAAGCAGAATTTATCTATTCGTTGAATGACTCTTTTTCAAGCAATTCTGAGATTGCTTATATTTATATGTTGCTCAAGAAGTTCCGTGACACTGGAAAGCAAGATATAAATGAAGATGATGGTAGAAGGATGGGCGATTACATCATGTTTTTTGAGATCATGGGATACTTACTTGAAGAGCAAATGATTACGCTTGATTTGATGGATAAAATTTTTGCAAATAAATTCTTTTTGTTCATGAATAATCCAGATGTTCAAAAGTATCAGCTGAGTTATAGTGAAATTAATAAGCCGATTTTGGAACTTTACTGTATGTGGTATAACTATAGATTTAAAAATGAAAGACGTGAACTTTATCCAAAGTACAGTTTTAGCAATTATAAATCCTATGTGCTCAAAAAATCCAATGGTCAGCTTTATTTGAACCCAAGTGAAATGGAACATGGATACGCATGATCATATGATAAAGTGAAATACTAAATGAACCTGAGCTTCAATTGAAGTTTAGGTTTTTTTATAGACATACCTAGATTTCTTATTTGAACCACAATTGAAAAGAACATAAATGAATATAAATTGCGCCAATAACTGTAATGTAAAATGCTTTGAAAAATCAAAACTTTATCTTTAAAGCAATCTATTGTATTATTTAAATACAATTAAATATTAATAACAAAAAACAATAGTTATAGAAAAAATTATAATAATAGCACTTGAATTAAAATAGTATATTATGGGGATGAGCAATGTACAATTTTATAGAATTTTTTTTTTGATATTATACAGATAGGATTATTTTTTCTAACTGCTTATATGCTTACTGGTTAAAACTTCAAAGATATAAATTTGAAGATATTGATTGGTTTTGTATTACTTAATGATGTATATTGGACATTTTTTGATATGAATGGTACGCCTTTGATGATGGCGAGTACATATGTCGTCAAAAATATTTTATTAGTCGTTTCAATTTCTCAAATTTGTAATATTGGGATCCTTTTGTCTTCTTCACTTACGATAATTGTGGGATTATTACCCTCGCCATTGTTGAATATACCAGAAATCATTGCAAATAAAATACCATATATTAAAAGTGAAAAGGATTTATACACGATGACTTATGGCTTCTTTATTGTTATGGGACTCATAATTACTATTTTGATCTTTAAAAAATTGCTAAATGTAAAAATTCAAAAAAAATCGTTCATTTAATTTACCTTTCCTTTCCAGGTATATTTTATCAGCTTTCCTTGTGGTAACAACAGTTTCAGTATTAAAAGGATTTTTAAGTGCAACAGATTATAAAGATATGCCTTTTACAGATTATGTAATTACGTCGACAACTTCTCTTATTTTAATAGCTATTTTGGTATTTATTAATATGAGAGGTAGAAGAGCAAAGCAAATCATTTCCAATCAGTATAAAAAAATCAATGAACAACAAGAAAGCATCTTTAACTATTATGAAAACGGGATGCATCTGAAACACGATTATACCAATGTTCTACTTACTCAAAAGCGTACGGTAGATTCAGATGAACTCGATGAAGTTGCAGTTCAACTAGAGAAAATAAATGCTTATACAAGTGGTATATGACCAAAATAAAATTATGATAAGAGGAGATTTTATGTCTTTTGCAGGCGTCGGCGTAATCATACTAAATGCGGTTATACTTATACTAATATTTAAAAGTATAAAAGATTATAACGTATCACAAGAGATGGACCGTCAGGTTCAGATATTATCAAATAATGATGTACTTTTACAGGAACAAAAAAAGAAAACAGATGATTTTATATCAGGCATAAAACAAGATATTGAAGTGATGAAGATTGCTACAAATAATGGCGATATTGAAGCACTTAGACAAATCTATTTAACAGTACAAAAGAACATAAAGTATGACACAATCGAAGAAAAATCAGTTCTTTCGGGACTTCAGGGTCTTAACTCCAATGCTTTAAAAGGCCTAATTATTAGTAAAAATTTACAAGCCTTAGATCAAGGTCTTAACTTTGAAGTTGGTATGATTGGTACGCTGGGCCACATTCCAATGAATGAAATTGATCTATGTAGAATAGTAGGTATTCTACTTGATAACGCCATAGAGGCAGCTGGGGAAAGTGAGAGAAAAGAAGTTAATCTCGTGATTGGAAAGGGACTTGGTGAAGTTGAATCGACATGGCAAATTAAGATTCGTAACGCACATAGTGGTAAACTTAAAAACTTTAACGCAGTGATGAAGTCAACCAAAGGTGAAGGACGAGGCATCGGCATGAAATCTTTAAATGCAATTGTTGCTAGATATACTGATGTACGTTTAGCAACAGACTATTCGAAGGATTATGTCGAAGTGGCAATAGAATTTAGTGAAAATATAGCATAGGGGAGGGCAAATGTACAATTTTATAGAGTTCTTCTTTGATATCATTCAGCTTGGACTTTTATTTACAACAGCTAATATGTTAGCAGGTAAATCTTTAAAAGAAATTAATCTAAAAGTATTAATCGGATTTATACTTATAAATGATATATACTGGGCATTTTTTGATATGAATGGTACACCTTTAATGATGGCGAATACCTATCTCATCAAGAATATTTTATTCATCGTTGCAATTTCTCAGGTTTGTAAAACAGGTATATTATTGTCTTCTTCTCTTGGTATTATAGTGGGCTTATTGCCTGCCCCATTGATGGCGTTACCTGAAATAATTGCTAACCAATTCCCATATATTAGAAGTGATAAAGATTTATATACAATGGTTTATGGCATTTTCGTTGACATTGGACTTATATTGGTTATTATTATCTTTAAAAAATTACTGACTATGAATATTCAAAAGAAAATTATACGGTTGATTTATATGACTAGATATATTTTAACAGCTTTCCTTTTATTCACGACTTTCACAACAATGAAGAGTTTTTTAAACGCCTCTAATTTTAGGGATATAACTTTATATGATTTTGCACTTACATTATGGACTTCTATCTTATTGGTTACAATTTTGTTGTTTATTACGATCAAAGGTAGAAAAGCAAAGAAAACGATTGCCATGCAATATAGAAAGATCAATGAACAGCAAGAACGCATATACAAGTATTATGAGGATGGGTCGCATCTAAAACACGATTATAACAATATCTTGCTTACTTTAAAAAGTGCAGTAGATTCAGAGCATCTTGATGATATATCTAGGCAACTAGAGGAAATTGAAAAATATGCAGTGGGAGTGTAATATGCCTAAAATAGTAATTATTGAAGACAATATTGAATTTTCCAGTGAGATAAAAATACACCTTGAAGCTAATATTTGCAAAAAAGATGTCTTTGACACTGTGAGTGTATACAATTCGGATTTTTTAGAATTACTAGAAGTAATCAAGCAAAATGGCAGAACGAAAAACCTCTATATTATCGATATCGATTTAAATGATGCTATATCTGGGCTTGAGTTTGCAGTGGGTATACGCAGAATTGATCCCGACTGTTATTTGCTTTTTTTAACCTCACATATCGAGTTGATGAGCCAAGTATTTGTCCATAATCTAAAAGCGATTAGTTTTATATATAAAGGGGATCCTTTAAAACTTGAAAGAATTGATGCTGCACTGGATCAGATTCATCATGAACTGGGTTTAGATGCTGCTAAAGTAGAAGCGTTAAATAGTGCTGAATTTACTGATGAATTGAATAAATCGGTTGATCCTGACAAAATATATATGGCTAATAGAACAGACAAAGTTAACGCGATTCAATATCAATATAAGAATTCGCATTATAAAATTGCAATTGATAAAATAACCTTTATTGAGACGGATACGATCAAAAGACGTCTTGATATCTATACAGATAAAGAGATTTATCACTGTCCATGGAAGTTAAAAGAATTAGTCGATATACTTCCGGATGAATTTATACAGATCTATAGATCAATCATAGTTAATTCAAAAGCGATTAAACGTATCTCAAATTCTATGGGAAATTATACAGTTGTTTTGAACAATGATATGTCGCTTCCTGTTTCAAAAAATTATTTAGAAGAGGTTATCAATGTTTTTCACGAGATTTCTTTTTAACTAAAACATAATGCATCAAACTGCACCAAATTGCGTCAAACATCATCTAAATTGCTTGAAAGAGTATTGTGCCCTCACAGTGCTCTTTTTTTGCGCTTAAATGGCTTGTTTACATGCTTGAGAGGTTGGAAAATCTCATTAGATTCATGTTAGAGTATTGATAACGAAGAAAAACGGAGGTTTTTATGGAAAATTATTATGAATTACTTGGATTAAGTGAAAATGCATTGATAGGTGAATTGGATGCTGAATTAAAGAAAATTCAGAGAAAATGGCAATCAAGAACCAATGCACCGGATTTGTCTAAGAGACAAGAAGCAGAAGTAATGCTAAAGCATGTTGTTGAAGCCAAAGCTATTTTAACGGACGAGAAAAAGAAAGCAGAATATAACAAACAACTTAAAAAAATTAAGACAGTAGAGGACACAAAAGTAACTGCAAGTGCATATGATGCATCAGATCTTTTAAAAGAAGCAAAAATGATGATCAGTTCAAACAACATATCAGATGCGCTATTACTCCTTAAAAGACTTGTGACGGAAGACCCTAAAAACGTTGAAGCACAATCAAATTATGGATACTGTCTTTATAGAATGAAGTTTTATAACTTAGCGATTCCAGCTTATGAGACAGCTTTGGCCATGAAACCAGACGATATGAATGTGTTTTATGATCTTATCTATATCTACGTTGAAATAAAACAGTTTGAAATTGCAGAACAATATTTGAATAAAGCACTTATGACCGTGGGAGAAGTTGAACCCTTTTTACGTCTTAAGACATACATCCTAAATGCGCAGCAAAAATTCGACCAGACCATAGAGATTGTTGAAGCACAAAAGGCAACTGGAAGAGCACTTACAAATGAAATACTGATGGATTTATGCGAGGCTTATGAAGGAAAGACTATGGCGTTTTACCAAAAGGGCAAAGATGGCTACTATTATTTAACAGAAGATACACATGTTGATGAAGTGCTAAAATACTGGGAAAAGATTATGGTGCACAAAGAAATCTATGAAGATACACTTTACCCACAAAAACAATATGACCTTGTTGCGAATCTAAAGAAAAAACAATTTTTCAAAGGCGCATGGAAGGCGTATATTATACCGATTTTAACAGGGTTTGGTGGCTACATGATGATGTCACAAGGCGATTCTAACGGAATCATGATTCTTTTACTATCTGCAGCCTACATGGCTTTTATAACTTATTTAGCAATGGTGCCAGGTTTCAAATACAATAACGCAGTTGTTAACGGTAAGAAGTTAGGAATCCAAAGAATGATTAAGCTAAATGGTGTAATTATAGGTGTATTTGGTTTCATGTTTGCTTTATTAGCGAGAACAAACTTCTCTAATAACAAGAGGTAATTCATATGATGATTGGTATAGATCTAGGGACAACAAATTCTGCAATTGCATTTATCAACGATCTTGGAAATCCTGAAATTATCCCTAATGCTGAAGGCGCAAGGATGACGCCTTCAGTTATCCTTTTTGAAAAAGACAACGTCGTCGTAGGACAAATAGCGAAACAAAATTCTATTGACGATCCACTTAATGTCGCACAGTTTATAAAAAGGCAAATGGGCAATAAAGATTTTGTATTTACCACAGGATTTGGGAGAGAGTATTCTGCTGAAGAACTTTCTGCAATTATCTTAAAAAAACTTAAGCAAGATGCAGAAGCCTATTTAGGAAAAGAAATAAATCAAGCGGTAGTCACTGTGCCAGCATATTTTGATGATGCCAAAAGACTTGCAACGAAAGATGCAGGAAAATTAATTGGACTTGATATCATAAAAATCATCAATGAACCGACTGCTGCGGCACTCGCTTATGCAAGTGAGAACAAACTAGAGGGCACAACAGTACTGGTTTATGACTTAGGTGGTGGCACTTTTGATGCGACACTCTTAAATTTATCAGAAAATAAGGTGGATATATTAGCCACTTATGGCGACCGTAATCTTGGTGGCTTTGATTTTGATAACCTAATCATAGGGCATATCATAGATCATTTTGAGTCTAGCTATGGACTTGATCTTTATGAAGATGACGATGTGATGCAGATGTTACGTGAGAAATCAGAAGATGTAAAAAAGCAACTTTCAGTTAAAAAAACTGCGAGTATTACACTGTCCTACAAAGGGCACAAGGACAAAGTGGAAATAGAGCGCACAAGGTTTAATCAGATGATACAACCGCTGATCGAACGGACATTATCTATCATGGATGTTGTGGTTGAAGATGCAGGTAAAAACTGGAATCAAGTAGATGTCGTCCTTTTAGTAGGTGGTTCCTCTAGAATTCCACTGGTTGAAACGATGATTGCAAATCATACACATGTTATACCTTCGAAAAACATCAACCCTGATGAAGCCGTTGCCATAGGCGCAGCGCTTCAAAACTTATCGCTTGATTTTTATGAAAGCGATGCCGCTTTGAAAAATAAAACGACTATGGAAATCAGCGAGGTTTCTTCACATAGCATTGGTGTGAGCGTTTTTGAAAACAATGTGCATTTCAATCAAATTTTATTGAGACGTAACAGTAAACTACCAGCTTCAATTGAGCAGGAATTTTATATCGTTACAGAGGGTCAAAAGCAGGTAGATGTAAAGGTGACAGAAGGTGAAGATATTGACCTTGCTTATGTGAGAATCATTGGAGAAGCAGAAATTGATTTGCCAGAGGGGATAAAATCGGGTGCTGGCATCAAACTGAACACAACCCTTGATGAAAATCAGATTATCCACATCTTTGCCTATCTGTCTAAGGATTACCAATACCTTGGAGAACTTCACATTGAAAGAACTTCTAATCTCACACAAGAACAAATCACTAAAATGGCAAAAGAAATGTCTACAACTACTATTGAATAGAGGTTACTATGTTAAAGCGCATCAAAAACATGAGAATAACAGGAGAAATTATAGAGGCGAGAACCTTAGCTTTAAATCATCTAAACACGGAAGAAGTTGCTTTTGAGTTGGCTTTAATTGATCTTCAAATGCATAATCCATTAGAAGCTGAACGCATTTCTCAAACTTATCTTAAGGATGAAAAATATAAGTCACTCGTTCAGATGGGCATATATGTTGAGCGAAGAATGTACGATGCTTTTGATCAGCAGTATAGTGGATATGTTAGCTCAAATGAACTCTATTTGGATGCCATCAGTAAGCAATTTAAGCTTGAAGCTTTAGAGAAAAAAAATGCGCCTTACCCTGAAATGATCACTGTAATTGATGTGCTTCTAAAGAGTGAGCTTACATCTACTCTGCTTGCCATAAAAAAAGTAGACTATCTTATAGAAGACCACCAATATGAAGAAGCAAACAAGCAGCTAAGAAAATTAATGTTAAAATATCCCAATCACATAGAAATTCCTAAACTGCAAAGCAAGCTCAACGAACGACAAAAACGTTTTAGAGGCAATGAAACGCATTCTAATCCAGTTGTGATGTCCAATAATACGATCAATCCCATGCAAGCACTGGATCAATTTATTGGTCTTGATCCTGTGAAACAGGCGGTTTTAGAGCTTGTGAAAGTAATTGAGTTTAATAAACAAAGAAAACTCATGCTAAATCTAGATGAAGCCGAGGGGCAAGGGCTTAACTTTGTATTTAGTGGTAATCCAGGCACAGGAAAGACGACCATTGCAAGGATCGTGGGCGGGATATTTGAACAACATCAACTGCTGAAAAAAGGACATGTTGTTGAGGTTGATCGCTCTGGCTTAGTGGGTGAATATATCGGCCAAACCGAATCTAAAACAAAAGCTGTAATTGAAAGTGCGCTAGATGGCATCTTATTTATAGATGAAGCGTATGCGCTTAGTAAGGGAAATTCTCAAAACGACTTTGGCAAAGAAGCCATCGAAGTGATTTTAAAAGCCATGGAAGATAATCGCGATAGACTCTGTGTAATCTTTGCGGGTTATAAAAATGAGATGCGGGAATTTTTAAATATCAATCCAGGTCTAAGAAGCCGTGTTAATTTTCATATCGATTTTCCAGATTACTCTTATGAGGAACTTTTGAAAATCGCTGAACAGATGGCTAAACAGAAACACTATGCCATAGAAGAGTCTTGTAAAGAAGTCCTACTCGAAAGTATAGAGATGGAAAAAGTAGACGAATCTTTTGGCAATGCAAGAGTGGTTAGAAATATAATTGATGATGCCATAAGAAGAAAAGCGACAAGACTAGCAGGAAAAAATTTTACCAAAGAAGAAGCAGGTGTTTTAACCCCAGAAGATTTTGGCTTTACAAATTATAAATCTAAAGAACGCTTAATGGATGAAGCGATTAAAGAACTCACTGATCTAATTGGACTTGATGGATTAAAAAAGCAGATTTTTGATCTTAAGGATTATACTTTTTATCAAAACAAGCGAAAAAGCCTGGGATTATCTGCAAATGAACTGTCTTATCATATGACATTTGAAGGCAACCCTGGCACTGGAAAAACGACGGTTGCAAGGGTTGTTGGTAAAATATTTAAAAGCCTAGGGGTCTTGAAAAGAGGCCATCTTATCGAAGCATCCAGGGAAGATTTTGTAGCACCCTACTCAGGTCAAACTGCTGAAAAAACAGCCAAGATGATAAAAAAGGCGTATGGTGGCATATTGTTTATCGATGAAGCCTATTCACTCGTTCAGGGTGAAAATGATACTTTTGGTAAAGAGGCTGTGGATACCATCATAAAATATATGGAAGATGATAGGGATCGCTTGATGATAATCTTTGCTGGTTATTCAGACAAGATACAAAGCTTACTTAACAACAATCCTGGTTTTCATAGCCGCATTAACTATCGATTTACTTTTGAAGATTATAGTGAAGAAGCGTTAAATGCCATATTTGATTTATATGCATCAAACGAGAATTATCAACTTTCACCTGATGCATATGGTGCCAAGTCACAAGTGATTCATACATTATCAGAGGCACGCACTCTTAACTTTGGCAATGCACGTAGTATAAGAAATTTATTTGAAAAAGTGAAACTTAACCAAGGAACGCGGTTTAGTCGAAAAGGCCTTAGCGATGAGGAGATCACACTGATTTGTTCAGAGGATTTTGGAGGGATAAATGATGAATTATTATGAGATTTTAGAGCTTGATCAACGCGCACATACAGAAGAAATTCAAGAAGAATTACACCGATTAGGCCGTGTTTGGCAAAAGAGAATGAATGCTCCGGATATAAGAAAGCGCCAAGAAGCGGAACTAAAGCTTGCTAGAATAGTTGAGGCAAAGGCGATTTTTAAAGATGAAAAAGGGCGTACAGATTATGATCAATTTCTTTTTTCGCAGATTGAAAATGAGATCAACCTCGGAGATGACCACCGCACAGATAATGAAGAATTAGTGGCATTAATCACTAAAATGAATAATGCTTCATTGCAGGGAAATAAAGCCGAAGCACTTCTCATTGCAAAGGAGACAATTTTCAAATATCCTAGATCATATGTGGCACGTTTAAATGCAAGTAAATTTCTATATCATATGAAACGTTATGAAGAAGCACTGAATTACCAGAGAGAGCTTGAAACTTGGGAATTAAATGATCTGGAAATGCTATATTTGTATAAAGATATTTTAGGTATTATATTTGTCGAATATCAGGATATAAAACAATCTGGAAAGTATTTTGATATTGCATTGCCACTGGCAGATGTGATCCATGATGATTTTCTGTGCTCAGAAGCCGTCTTAACATGGTCAGTGAAATATTATGTGAATATAGAAAACTATGATGCTGCAATAGCGCGTTTTGACCAACTAACAACACGCGTAAAAGACGTGAATATAACTGTATATTTCTGGATATTGGAAGCGATTAAGTTAAAGTGTGAATCTCTATATGATAAGAATCAAAACGGCGAGTTTGTCGTTACAAATTTGGAGCAAATCAGTGCCATCGAAAGCCTATTGCTGAAAGCAAATGGACTTAAAGGAGTAAACCCAGACTACGACGGCAGATGGATCGATGCGCGACTCAATTACCTCAAATTAGCGGTGAAAGAAAAAAACAAATCCTCACAAAATATGGCATATGCAGCTTTAGGAGGATTTGGTATAATGTTCTTAATACGTTTTTTAAATGGGGGTCTTTTCACGCTCTTTAGCGGTCTACTCATCGTGGGTATGATCTATGCATTTAAGTATATTAACACAGACAATGAACCCATTTATATTAAAAACAGAAAGTACATCAAGTAAGATTTGGTCTAAAAGTGAGACTGAAAGAAAAGGAGCTTATAATGCGAGAGAAAGCAAAAAAAATAATACTGAGTATAATGATCGTTCTTTTTTTATCAAACCTAATGGTTTTTGCAGTTACTGAAACCTATAATGATGTAGATGCAAATACAGGGATTATGTTAGATGGTAAGGTTTTAACTTGGGATGAAAAGGAATACGGCAAGATCATACTTGATAAGAATTCTAAGACCACATGGATCCCAATCAATGCCGTTTCAAAATTGTTTGGTTATACACTCCAAATGGTGCAAGCACCAAAGGCGACAAAATATATACCAGACAAGTCTTACTTGCTTGTTGAAAAGAGATCAAATGGGACTAGAATCATATTTCAACCCTATGATACTGATGATATCTCAAGAGTTTCTAGAGTCATCAATGGAAAAATTTATGTAAGAATAAATCATTTTTTCCCTCAGGCTGGCTACAATGTAGGATGGGCAAAAGCAACTACACTTAATATTACTGGTGGAAAACCAAGTTTTATATTATTGAATACACCATCTTATATGCTTGAGGGAACAACAAAAAAAATACTCGATCAATTGCCTAAAGACTACAGTTATAAGATCACGACTTCTTTTGATGGTCATGTCAGTAGCGAGCTCATTATTGGAAAAGTAAAAACCATCACTGAGGATAATTTTTTGTCAACAGGAAGTAAGGCAACCTATACGGAACTTGATACTTTTATGACTTTTAGTGTATATCAAAGTGTACTTGGATTTGGTACTTCTTCTGAAAAATTAAGTGACAAAATGATTGTCGCCGATATTGTAGAAAGCTTAGAAGATTACTATAACAAGGATTTTTCTTATGTTGTTGAAAAATATCGTACACAAGATCTCCCTGACTATACCCCTTACACTTCATCTTTTTATGTAGAAGAAGTCACATCTATTTTTGAACCCAATGAGCAATACAGCACAGAGTCACTTAATAAAAGAGGGGGACTTATAAGACTTTATACGAAAGCTGAAAAAGAGGCTCAGGAGGCATATTCTCTTGTTAACAATTTAGACTTAATCAAAATCACACAAGACATCATCAAAAAATACGATCACCAGCCATCCGTAAATTTTCCAGAAGATATAATAGATTTGGGATATGCTGTGTATAAAGATATAATCATTTTTGGTCAAAAGCAAGTTGTGGAAGATAGAGTACATGCAGGTGTAAGTCAGGCAAGGGAAATGGCTTCGGTAACCTCTCAACTCTATCCTCAATATGATGCAGTCAAAGTACGCGTTTCTTTTGGAAATGGGGCGGAGATTTTATCAGAGGCATACATCAAATATTGGTCAGGTAGTGAGGATGATGCAAAGGCTGTTATGGGCTATATTAAGCAGATTATAGCCGATTACAAAGCTTACAAATTGGCACATGGTTCAGACGAAGGATTCAACTATAATTATTGGTTTTTTAATAAGCAGTTCACGACAAAAAATGGCAATACTTTCTTTATAGATCTGGACAACTGGTATGATGATAGCGGTATTTTTGTTTACATCAAAAAAGATTTTTCAGATTTAATGAAAACCTATTATAGGGGTGATGACCCATATAGGGGTATTGTTACTTATTCACGTTGGGTGAATGGTGTTAACACTTACTATCCTGTATTTAAGTGGAAATAAAATTAGTGAAGGAGTCGTTGCAAATCTAAATCAGATGTGCAATGACTCCTTTTTTCGCGTTTAAACAAACTCTTACATACGCTTCTTTTTAAGTAGAAACTGAGCGTAAGCGAAGTAAAACCGCGGAAATACTGATTGGTTTCTATAATTAAGGGAAAGAAGTTCAAGGCGAGTAAATATAATAGTGATATAATGGTAGTATATTAAAATATGTTAATGCTTTTTATGGAGGTAAAAATGTCCTATTATAAATTAAGTGAAAATTTGTATCATATTGGAGATAATTTAAGCGTAAATGGTCTAGATTGTAATCCTTATTTACTCATAGAAGGCGATGAAGCTGTATTGTTTGATCCTGGATCAAAGCTCGATCTAGATATCGTTTGGGATAATATAGTTGCATTGATCGATCCAGATAAGATTAAATATATAGTGCTTCATCATCAAGATCCAGATTTATGTAGCCAAGTCCCACTACTTGAAATGAAAGGTGTAAATGCAAAAATAGTGACGACATGGCGTGCGATGACGATCATTCAATATTATGATGTAAAGTCAGCGTTTTATTTAATTGAAGAACATGATTATCTTTTAAAGTTCAACACAGGAAAAGAATTGAAATTTATCCTTACGCCATATCTACACTTTGCAGGCGCTTTTGCGACCTATGATCCAAATTTAAAAATGCTATTTTCAAGCGATTTATTTGGCGCGTTCACCTACAATAGAACACTGTATGCGGATGATGACTATTTGGATAAAATGTTGGCTTTTCATGAACACTATATGCCAGCCAATTCAGTGATAAGACCAGTTATGGATATGCTTTTAAATTATCCCATTGAACAAATCTTACCACAGCATGGTTCAATCATTAATCAGGACCCTAAAAAGTATATTCAAGCACTTCGAAATTTAGAATGTGGTTCGTTACTTAGACCCATTAAAAAGGACTTGATGAAAACGGGTGGTTTTATTGTCATTTACAATGAGATTTTTCAGCGGCTAAAAACCGTTTTTCCATATGAGGAAGTCATCTCTTTTTTTAATGAAATAGAGGCATTTTCAATAAATGAAGCTCAGGAAATTTTTCATTATGAGGGTGATCCGTATAGTTTGTGGAATGACATCTTTCAACGCATTCGAAATGAAAAAGGATATAGGTGGTTAACTGTAACAGAACCTTTTATTAGAACGCTAAGTGCTACATATGATTTGAATATGCCTGAAGTTTTTTTATCCAGTCTTGAAGACATTGAAAGAAAAAACTCTGAGTTACAGCAAATTAATAATGCCCTAGATCAAAAAATACTTGCTGTTAATGAACGGCTTCTAAAGTGTCCGATCACAGGTTTGTATAATGAGACATTTCTAAGAACATTGTTGATGGATGAATTTGAAAATGAAGATTGGAGAGATATTGGCACTTTAATCACAATTGGGATAGATGATTTTTCAAAATATAAATTAAAATACAATGCAAACGAAGAAGATTCCGTTTTGAAAAATTTAAAGTACCTTCTTGTTTCTGCATACGGTGAGCAAAGTGTCTATAGAATGTCTTCAACAGATTTTGGTCTTTATTTAAAAGGTTATTCAGAGGAGGCACTCATAAGTTCTGTTGAAAATATGCGACTTGAAATTGAACAGAGTGATCTGTTCTTAGGAAAATTAACGGTTTCTATCGGCGCAGCTTTTAACAAGGAACTTGATTTAGACCTATCTTCATATGAAATGATCGTTAATCAGTATTTTGAAAAATCATTAAATAGGCTGAGGATCTCAAAGCTCAAAGGGAAAAATTATTTCTGTTATTCTGGAGAGAGTGAAAGCGTACCAGAGGGGATCAATAAAATTTTGGTTGTAGATTCAGATAGAATTAATACGGAAGTCATTTATAATTTTATTATGGCATTAGGTATTGAAGTGCACACAGCGAGAGACGGAAGTGAAGCACTTGAAATGGCAAGGAAAATACAACCTAAGCTCATTATTTCAGAAATTATACTGGATAAAATAGATGGTTTTTTACTAAAGGAAGAATTGCTGAAAGATTCAAGAACGAAGCATATTGAGGTTATTTATGTTTCATATCAAAAGGACAAAGATAGTGTGGAACGTGCTTCCGAGTTAGGCGTTATTCATTATTTAAAAAAACCATATTTATTGTCCGAATTAATAGGAATCGTGAATAAAAAAATACGAGGGCTTATGTAATGAACTTACAATTAAATTCAAATCAAATTGTTCTACTCATATCAATCATTGGATACAGTACATTTTTTCTAATGATGCGTATAACGATTAATAAATTTTCATCGTTGGATGAGATTTACAGAAGAAATAATAGGAGACTTTCAACGATTATTTCACTTGTAAATAATACGTTTGAAGTGACTTTTAAATCACTAAGAGAAATAAAAGATATTCGTCAGAATATCATAATTGATAAATTAAATGAGCAATTGTCTAATCCAAAACTTAAAAAGATTGAACAAAAAGAAATTAAAAGACTGACCAAGAAAAGCGTATTAAAGAGAAAGGCAGCGTGTACCTACCTTGGACTAATTGGAAGTGATGGTGCAAGGTTGGCATTAGAGAAAGCACTACTTAAAGAGAGGGATCCCTCTGTTAAAATCTATATCTCTAATGCGCTGACGGATATTCAAAATCCATCTTCACTTACAGTTATGATTGATGCTCTAATCGATAGCAATCGCTGGTATCGTGAGAGAGCCGTTTCAAATATTTTAGATTTTGGCTTTGACTTTCAGCCCTATTTTATAAAATTGATCCCTTCAAGAGATTTTGAACATATTGAACTAAATTTAAAATATGCCAGCGAAAATTTCAACGAGGACACAAAGAAATACTTATTTGATTTTGTGGATCATTATGAAGTGTTTTATAGTGAAACTTATTCTCAATACGAGCAGTATGCGACCAATAATAAACGTAAATATAAACTTGATTACCTTAAGCATGATTTCGAAGGTTTACTTGAATTTGTGTGTCGAACACTGGCGGATTATTACTATTTAGACTTCAATAAGGCAAGTTATTTAAATAATAGGCATCCTATAATTAAAACCAATGCTTTTTGGGCGCTATCAAAAGATGTTACGACTGATAATTTCAAAATTTTGATTGCACATTTAGGTGAAATTGAGTATGAGAAGGCTATGGTTAGCGTTTTGACAAAGATGATTGAAGTGAATCCAAGACTGCTCTATGTATTAGAAGAGACATTTGAAAAGGAACAGGATAAAGCAATCAGAATACTTATGGCACAAGTGTTTTCTAACCGAATTGAGTACTATATATTAAAATTAACCACACGACAATCTGGATATGCAAAGAAAATATTAAGTGAAATTATAAGCATTGGTAAAATAAATGAGTTAATTGGATTTATGAATCTCAATAAGAATGTAGATATTGAGAATATTTTAGTAGAAATTATTAGAGAAACGGTAAAGCATGATTCTGAAATAGGCATTGAACTGCGCACCTATTTAAATGAAGCGATTATCGTAAAATGGGGATATGACGTTTATAAAATACCCACGCCAGTCAATGAACATAAAAAAGATAAAAAATTGATGCGCGTAGTTGCTTTGATAACCGTTATTGGGCTTATAATATTTCCGCTAATCTTCTTTTTTAGAAGATACGAATTTTTGCTCGCTGCTTCAAAACGGATGATTTTGAAACAGTATGTAATTGATTTTAACTACTTACTCGCTTATTACTCCATTGCGATAAATTTAATTTACCTATCTCTGCTAGTACTGTCATATGTGAATGTAAAAAAACAGGCAAAACTTTGGAATTATAAAAACATTTCGATGTTATTTAGAAATAAGATGATTCCATCAATTTCTATTATTGCCCCTGCGTATAATGAAGGTGGGTCAATCGTAGCGAGTACGAGTTCTTTATTAAATTTAAAATATCCAAATTATGAATTAATCGTGGTAAACGATGGTAGCAAGGATGATACTTTAAATAGATTGATAGAAGCCTTTAAGTTAATTCGCGTTGATTATCAGTTTACAATGAGCTTGAACTGTGCACCAATAAGAGGGATTTATAGAAATCCATCGCTACCTAAACTGGTTGTTATCGACAAAAGTAACGGTGGAAAAGCAGATGCACTGAATGCAGGTATAAATGTTGCTAATAAAGAGTATTTTTGTGGCATTGATGCGGATTCGATGCTTGAACCTGAGGCTCTTTTACGCCTCGCATCATTGACACTTGATGAAAGTACAGAAACGCCAGCCCTGGGAGGGAATATTTGTCCCATTAATGATTGTGTCGTTGACAAGGGGTTGATTACTGAAATTAGGCTCCCTAAAAAGCATATCGCTAGATTTCAGACGATAGAATATTTAAGGGCTTTTATGGCGGGGCGTTTGGGATGGCAGCAAATTAATAGCTTATTAATCATTTCAGGTGCTTTTGGACTTTTTAGAAAAGAACGCGTTATAAAAATAGGCGGCTATCTAACTTCAAGAGGACAATATAATAAAGATACTGTCGGTGAAGATATGGAGTTAGTTGTTAGAATAAGTCGATTAATGCATGAGATGAAACTAGATTTTAAAATTTTATATGCTTTTAATGCAAACTGTTGGACGGAAGTGCCTGAAGATCTCAAAGGGCTTAGAACTCAAAGATTTAGATGGCACAGGGGACTAATCGATATTTTGTTTTTTCATAAGAAGATGCTCTTTAAACCGCGTTATAAAACTACTGGCATGGTGGCTTTACCCTATTTTTTAATCTTTGAAGCCATTGGTCCTATGATAGAAATTCAAGGATACTTAATGGTGGTTTTAGCTGCGATTTTAGGCATACTCAACCAGCAAATTGCGATCCTTTTGTTCATCACCACAGTGTTAATGGGTGTTCTTGTTTCTATGGCCTCTATTTTAATTTCAGAGCGTGAAGAACAATATTATAAATTCTCAGATATTGTTAAGTTAATGCTCTATGCGATTATTGAGAACTTTGGGCCAAGACAGCTGATCAGTTTTTGGAGAATACAGGGACAATTTAAAGTGATATTTGGCAGAGCGGGTTGGGGTCAAATCAAGAGAAAGGGGATTAAATCGTGAAATATAGAATAATTTCAAGGATTGCAAAATTCCTTTTGATGAGTTTAACCGGTATTATTATCTTTCTTTTGGTGTATCCAATCTTTAGCTATATTAAAACACCCGTCAAGCGGGTTGATATCCAAGAGGAAACGCGTAACTCGAAGGGAATTGATTGGGCCTTTTCGCATTATAAAATTAAAGATTCTAAAGACTTTACCGAAAATTCGATATCAGATTTAGTGATTATTGATGATGGCAAGGTTTTTGAAAAGGATAATTTATCGGGGATAGACCACAACAAGTTGATTTTAGTTTCTTTGTTTCATCAGTTTATAGACCAACCTTATAATGTTGATACACTTAACGAAAGTACGGGACTTAACTGGACGGGTTATATGGGGAGCACTTTCCAAGACTTGGGGGATTTGAACGAAGTCCCACAGTCTTGGATAAATGAGTATGAAACAATCACACCTGAAAAGTGGGCGTTTTATGGTGAAGGGATTGTAATAAGAGGCCCACAGAACATAATGGTTCTTAGAAAGGGCATTGATTATGACAAAGGAATAGTCGTTAAATACAACGAGAAATCAATTCCATACTATGGCACTTTTGAATTGCTGAATCAAGATGGTCGCGCAGAGGCATCCTTTGAAATAGATTTAAGTGAGGAAAGCAGAAAAAATTTTGAGGCACTTGGGATCAGTGAAAGTTTTCCTGCAGTTGTAAACCTAAACTGGAATTTATATCAAGGCTATTATTTTGCAGGTAATTTTTTTGATTATAATCCAGGAAAATTCTTTCAAAATGATTGGATCGTTCCTTTTATGCAAAAAAAGATAATCTATGATACGTTTAAAGGCGAAGAATGTTTTTGGAAATTTTCTATCCCATTTCTAAGTAGAATTATTGACGAACCGTTAAAAAAGCGTGCAACGGATCAGGTGAAATTTGAATTCGTCACAAAGGGGAATATAATATACGAAGTAGATTCAAATAATAAACAAGTTCCTTTTTTTTCAAAAGGCGTTAATATTGGTGCTGCTTTACCAGGAAAGACATTCACGGAATTTCCTAAAGATAAGGCGCTTTATTTGAATTGGTTTGCACAGATCTCGGATTTAGGATACAACACAGTAAGAATTTACACGTTACTGCCACCTGAGTTTTATCAAGCCTTATATGAGTTTAATGCGGCTAATAATGAACCTTTATTTTTATTACAAGAGATTTGGCCAGAAGAACATCCTGAAGAAGGAAACTATCTGGCTGATAATTATAATAGCATTTATAAAAAAGAGATTGAAATGGACATTAGAGCGATCCATGGCGACATCTATATACCAGAGCGTGCATTTAGAGCTTATGGTGCTTACCTTTATGATGTGTCACCTTATATTTTGGGTTACTTAGTAGGCAGAGAACTTGAACCGGATGAAGTTGAAGCGACAGACAAATTAAATATTGGCTATCTTTATAAAGGTGATTTCATATTTAGCGAGCAAGATGCAACGCCTACGGAGTCTTGGCTTGCTGCATCTTGTGATTATGCACTGCAAGTTGAAGCAGAACTTTACGACAATTCACCGCTTGTAGGTATCGTCAATTGGCCGACTTTAGACACGATCGTTCATGATAGTGAATGGAATTCGGAAGGAGACAAGTCGCTCCAATACAATGATAAGATTAGTGTTGACATCAATCATATTGCAATTCATGAGGAAAAAGTAAATGGCTTCTTTGGTGCTTATCATATTTATCCAAACTATCCTGACTTCATGAACAATGATACACAATATGACGCCTATCAAGATGATGAAGGACGATTTAGATACGGTGGCTATTTAGAGGCGTTTATGAAACAACACAAAAAATACCCTGCCATAGTTGCCGAATATGGTGTATCAACCAGTTCTGTAACGGCCCATTTTAGTCCAGATGGATTAAATCACGGGGGAAATTCAGAAAAAGAACAATCTCAAATGATTGCCCGAATGACGGATGCGATTGTACGTGAAGATTATGCAGGTGCCGTTGTATTTGAATGGATCGATGAATGGGCGAAAAAAACTTGGTCGACAGAAAATTATATGATTCCATATGAAAGACATGTATTATGGCATAACGTATTAGATCCTGAGCAAAATTATGGGCTAGTGGCTGTTGAGGCAAAGCCAACCACTTTTGAAACACTTTATGAATCAACGGAGATTGACAGCGCGATAGAAAAAGTCGAAGTGGGTCAAAATGCCTCCTATTTGACAATAAAGTTAACTTTCAATGAACCTGCAAATGATGTGAATGACGTAAATGGCGCAAATGACGTAAATGACGTAAATGACGTCAATATCGGAATAAATTTATATGATGAAACACCGGAATATATCGATGAATTTGTATTGAAACTCTCAAATAGCCCAAAGCTTTTGGTTAATCCAGGTTATAATTGGGTGAAAGGCAGTTACAGAAGCTATACATCGATCAAGAGTTCCTATGAAGAGATGATTCAGATGGTCAACAAGTCAAATTTATCTAAAGAAGGTGTTTATACAGAAGAAAAAGTTGTAAATTTGAGTGAGTTATCTATCGGTGATTTTGATAGTCCACAAAATTCAATTATGGTGACCGATCGCCAACTGCTCATTAGACTTCCTTACGGGTTGATTGGTATGAGTGATCCTTCTTCAAATCAAATTTTATGGGATAGCAATAAATTCATACCTACGGGAAGTGATCAAATAAATACGGTAAGAACCGATGTTGTAAAACTAAGAATCGTAAATAATTTGGAAAAAGCAATTCAAATTGAATATCCTTTAAATGCTTGGGAAATTCCAGATTATCAGTTCCGATTAAAAAATAATGTTATCAATTAGGGGAAAAGTCATTTTATGCAATGGAAGACCTTGATTATGAGAAAGCACTAGAATTAACAAACAATCACTTTGCATCCCTTTGTAAGACGGAAGATGCACATGAAGGGGTAAATGCATTCTTAATCAAAAGAGAACCGGTTTGGAAGCACAAGTAATTGTACTAGTATAAAATGGAGGTATGACTTTGAATTCTAAAGAAACGAAAGATACCGAGAAGAAACAAGAGATGACAGAGGTTGAAGGAAAAAAACAATTAAAAAGCAGCGAAAATAAAGCAAAAGAATATTTTGAGAATCCAGAAAAAATGAAGAAATTACTGGAAGAGGGAACTCAAAAAGCGCAAGGTATAAAGGGGCCACTAGAGGAAATGTTCAATACTCTAAAAGTGCTTATTTCTTTAATAAATGACTATTTAAATGGAAGTTACAAAGTAATTCCGAAAGCTTCTATTATTGTAATAGTTGGTGCACTGATTTACTTTGTTTCACCATTTGACTTTTTCCTGGATTTTTTACCTGGAGGATATGTTGACGATGCACTTGTAATAGGTATCGCTTACAAACAAGTGAAAGCAGATATTGAGAAATATAAAATTTGGAAAAATTCCGACGTCATTTAAGCGTATTTGATGGAATAATGCTGTATTTGAAAATAGTGAAAGTGTATTTATCAAAAAATTAACAGTTGCTGTTGACGATTTGTGTCGAGAATGATATTATATTGTTACTCTTTGCGCTGCATTACATTTCTGATATGAAATGCGAGATTAACAGTACAAACTGAGCAGGCGATGAACCTTTTATTTTGAGGTCATGGGGCTGGGCCACCTTGTGTGGCAACAGATTGCGACAATATGCACATCTGTGGGACAGTAGTATGTTCCATAGGTGTGTTTTTTTATATCCAAAGGAACAATATCCGCTTAAGCTAAGAAACTGCAGAACAGATAGGGTAAAAACGAACGTACGTCGCAAAGATAGACATCATTTGCGAGCCTATGTTTTTACTGTTGTTTGTTGATGCAGTTTTTTAATTTATCTTTGGAGAGTCAGTGGATGGTGCAATGTAGAAATAAACGAACAGGAGAAAAAGTATGATTAAACTAATTTATCATTTAACACTTTACCGTAGTAAATATTATTTAATCGCAAAGTACGGCAAAGATTTTTGGATTAAATTCAAGGCGAATTCGGATAAGACCCTTGCTGAAATCTTGCCACAGGTGCCAGATATAGGCGATAGTATTTTTTCCTTCAACTACAAGTTTGGACCAAGCTACATTGCGTGGTATAAAAGCTTTTTAGTACTAGGATTATCTCAAGATGAAGCCATTCAGAACATCTGGACTATGAACGAAAAGATGGTGACGACGATACCTCGCCAATTTTTGAAGGAAACCGGCAAGTCATATCTGAAAGGTTTTCGTAAGAAGGCTGCCACTCATATGATACGTCAAGTAAAAGGCAATCTGCATCCATACGATTGGGTTGTTACTTTTCGTGAAATTAATCAGAACAGTTTTGAATTAGATATTACAGAATGTGGGTTAAAAAAGTTGGCGAATCAATTTAATGCGGGTGGATTGCTTCCAGGCATTTGCCGCATGGATTACCTTTTTTCCAATCTTATGGGTAACGGCTTTGTGCGCACAAAAACACTTGGTGATGGTGACGATTGCTGTAATTGCCATTATAATTTAGTTGGGAAGTGTGAATGGTCGCCCGAAAAAGGCTTTATTGATAGAAAATAGGCATTGTATCAATATATGTTGGTAGTTGATAATTTAAAGAAAAAAAAGGAGGGGGGCATGAAAATATTAGTATATGGTGCAGGTGTCATCGATAGTATTTTTGCAGGAAAACTTGCTCTTGCTGGAAATGAAATCACTGTTTTGGCACGTGGAAAAAGATTTTAGGAACTAGAAAATGACGGGATCGTTCTCGTTAATCCTAAGACGCAAAAAGTTGAGAAAGCATCTGTCAACGTTATTGATAAACTTTTGCCAAACATGCAATACGACTATATAATCGCCGCGATGCAAAGAACGCAAAGATGGAAAGGTGTATTATTTTATTGGAAAAGGTATTCAAAGGGCGTTTCAAACGACAATGGCCAAACACTGTGTTAATACAAAACCAGAGATGATAGCGTTACAACAGGACTTTGATGCATTTATAGTAAAAAGTGGTATCGAGACGCCAGCGATTGATCATTTAAAAAAGAACTTAAACATCACATTGTTATCACACGAAGTTTTTAGTGATTAGATTCAAAAGATAAAGTAGCTGTTGATGTACATTTTATGTTTGAAAGAGACCTATCAATTGAATCCGCACATGATTATGCAACTCATGTTGAGAGTGATATGAAAAAACATTTTGGCAATAATAGTATTATCAATACGCATTTAGAGGCACATATCGAATAAGTGGCTTCACATTTTTGTTATTAACAGTAGTTGGGGGTCATTTTAAGACTGAGGATGTTAAATATTTTCAGTACCTTTTAGATGCATAGTTAGAAATAATCTTGAGAACAGAGAAAGAGATGGTATATCAACTATTTGGTCTTGAACATTATGCTGCTGCATTTGATGTAGCCAAATAATTCCTACTTGAGATGTACTAATAAGTTAAGTGAAATAATGAGTCGATAAGCTTGACACAACAACTCATTCGGTGGTAGAATTAAATTAATTCGACGGAGGAACTAATTTGAAGCTTGATATAGATAACTTGGAAAATAGTCTGTTTGATTTGATTGATCAAGTTAAAGTCATCATTTCTGAAGCATTTTGGGAGAACATTCTCATGAATTGCACGAAGAATGAGTTGTTTGTTCTTTTGCTTTTATATCGCAAATCGGATGTCAATATGACGCAGATCGCTGACTATATTGGCGCGCCACTCAACACGACGACAGGCATCGTGGGCAGGATGGAAAAAAAGGATATGGTTAGGCGCGTGAGAAGCGATGGTGACAAGCGTGTCGTAACGATTGTATTGACAGACTTCGGGAAAAAACAGGTCGGAGATATTCTGGGGACATTTTTACAATATGGTCAATTGGTGATCAAAGCGCTAAGTGCTGAAGAGTTGACACTCATGTCGAGTGTAATTGGTAAAGTGGTTACTATCCTTCAAAATAATAAACAGATAAACGTCACAGCAGAAAAGAAGATCAGAAAGATAGTAATTGAATAATTGAGTAATTGAGTATTTGCATAGATATAGATACAGTTTGAACTTTGGCCACTGAAAAGTGGCTAAAATAACAATGAATACTTCGCGTGAAGAACTATTCTTTTGGCGAATTAAATCAATTTTAACAATCCATATTATAATCCATATGAAAGAAGGCAATTATGAGCAGAATTATCGTATTTACAGGTAAAGGCGGTGTCGGAAAAACAAGTGTTGCCGCTGCACACGCTGTTCACTCGGCAAACACGGGCGTTAAAACGCTGATCGTCAGCACGGATATGGCCCATAACTTAGGAGATATCTTTGGTGTGACATTCAAGAAAACAATTTTCAATATCAATGAAAATCTGGATGCACTCGAAATTGATCCGAACCTCACTATGGAAAATGAGTTTAAAGACATGAAGTCGGCTTTCACAAACTTGTTGAAAAGTTCTGGAATGCCCATAGAATCATTTGAGACATTTGACATGTTTCCTGGTATGGATGAACTTTTTTCTCTACTTAAGATATTGGATCTTTACGAAGGTGGCATTTATGAGCACATCATCGTCGATTGTGCACCAACGGGCGAAACTTTGACGCTGCTTAAGTTTCCTGAACTTATGTCGTGGTATATGGAAAAGTTTTTTCCAGTTGGTAAGATTGCATTGCGCGTTCTTTCTCCAATCTCTAAAGCCATGTTCAAAATAGAGCTTCCTGATAAAGAAGCGATGACAGATATTGAGAAGCTCTATATCAAGTTGATCAAGCTTCAGGAACTACTGAAGGACAAAACAGTGACATCCATCAGGCTGGTTGCTATGGCAGAAAAAATGGTGGTTGAAGAAACAAAGCGCAATTATATGTATATGAACCTCTATAATTTTCATGTGGATGGGTTGTTTATCAACCGTATTCTGCCAAGAGATATCGACAATGCATTCTTCAGTGAATGGATGGATATACAAAATCAGTATATCGAGGAACTTGAAAATATATTTGGTGGTGTGCCAATTCATAAAATTCCTTGGTTCGAAACGGATTTAAACGGACTTGATGGGATCAACAAAATCGTCAAATCGACACTCGATGGATGGGATGTCTTTAAGACGATCGACATACAAAGAGGCGAATCCTACGAGAAAACGCAGGAGGGGTATTTGCTTAAGTTGTTCTTGCCAATGATTCATTCACAAGATTTGGACATGCATGAATCAGCAAGTGACATTATCATAAAGATTGGCAATTTCAAGCGAAACATTCCAAAACCAAATGCTCTGAGAAGCTACCATATCACAGGTGCGAAGTTTGTGGATCAGATGCTATTGATTTCATTGATATCTAAGCAATAAAGGAGGCGTTCCTATGAATCAAAAAGATGCAGAAATTCTGGGCAAGATTATGGAAATTGCAAGGCTAAAAAAAGAAATCGTTCAGGCGATTGTCCCAGAAAAAACCTATAAACATCTTGAAGTAATCGGCAATGAGTTCAAATCGCTGGTGGTGGATCTGATTAGTGAAGTCGCAAGCGAATGCGATTGCAAAGCAGGCGATTGTAAGACGACTGAATCGGATCAGAAGTCAAAAGATCAACAATCAAAGATTAAGAAAGTCGACATCGACTAAGGGAGACGTTATGAGAATTATTTTATATACTGGAAAAGGTGGCGTCGGAAAAACCAGCATCGCTGCCGCAACAGGCATAAAGCTTGCCAAAGAGGGAAAGCGTGTGCTTGTTATGAGTACCGATCAAGCGCACAGCTTAGCAGATGCGTTACAGGCAAAGCTTAGCTATGTGCCGTCCGAGATTATTGAAAATCTGTATGCCATGGAAATTGATGTTGTTTATGAAAGTGAACGGTCTTGGGGTGAGATGCAGGGATTCATTAAAGGCATGATTACGTCTCGTGCACAAGATGGCCTTGAGGTAGAAGAGCTTCTAGTTTTCCCAGGACTTGAAGAGCTTTTCTCACTTTTCAAGATCCTTGATATCTATGAAGCAAATGATTATGATGTTCTGATAGTCGACTGTGCACCAACTGGGGAGACGCTCTCTTTGCTCAAGTTTCCTGAAATATTTGGCAACATGGTCGAAACAGTTATGCCGATGAAACGGAAAATGGTCAAGGTGGCTGGACCGCTCATCCATAAAGTGACTAAGATTCCGATGCCTAAGGATTCGATGTTTGATGAAATTGAATTGCTTTTTGATAAACTTGAACGCCTACAACAATTGATGCTGAATAAGGATGTCCTCTCACTTAGGCTTGTGACGACGCCTGAGAAGATCGTCATCAAAGAAACTAAGCGCAATTTCACTTGTCTTCACCTTTACGATTACAACGTAGACGCAATCATCATCAACAAAGTTTATCCTGAAGAAGCTCTGGCGGGATACTTCAATAAATGGGTGACGTTACAGGCAGATGGTCTGAGAGAGCTTGAAGAGAGTTTCAGCGAGATACCGATCTTTAAGCTGATGTTACAAAAACATGAGCTCAATGGTGTTGATGTTTTGGATGCAGCGAGTGCTTTTTATGGTGAGGTACATCCAGAGGCTATTTTCACGAAGCAAAAGATTTTCACTGTCGTTAAAGACGGTGAGTCCCAAAGAATGGACATCATTTTGCCATTTACTGATAAGGAAGAGATGGATATCGGCCAAAATGGCGGTGAACTGCAAATAGCCATTCGAAATGAAAAACGCTGCTTTGCACTGCCTGCGCAATTGCTCGGCAAGGATATTGTTTCAGCCAAGCTTGAAAACGGGGTTTTAGCGATTTATTTTTCGTGAGTTATTGAGTTGGTGGGTGAGTTGGTGGGTCAAGCAATTTGACTCATGGAGATTAGTATGCATTCGCGGGGGGTACGCCGTGCAAATTTTTGTTGAGATGCCAGATCAATATTTTGAACAAGTTACTGATCTTCAAAAATAGGCGATGAACAAACTACGTGAAGTCACAAAAGACCATATTCTAGAGGGGGTTGAAAAAGCTGTCGGCTCGGGTATGGTCGGTTATGAAGTGCCTTATAGCCTCGGGATATCTTGCAAACCTAAAGAGCCGTTGCCTTTTGTGGGCAATGCTGCACAGAAGCATTTTATTGCGCTTTACAATATGGGAATTTATTCCATTTGAATTGACCGGAAATCTGATGGAAAAAATGACGGTTGTACTCATTATTAGACTTGTGTATTGTATTCGATGGTATTGGGTATCAATAGATAGTATATGTCATGTAAACATTTTCATTTATTGATTAAGGAGTGAATTCATATGAAAAAGGTTATTATTTTAATCGAAAACTTGTTTGACGATCAAGAGTTAATCTACCCATATCATAGGTTGAGAGAAGATTTTGAGGTAGTGTTGGTTGGGAGTAATAAAGGGGAAACTTATGCATCGAAATCCGGTTTTAAATTGAACTCGGATATGGCCTCTGATGCAATCAATGCGGATGATTATGATGGCATCTTCATACCTGGCGGCTTTTCGCCGGATTATATGAGACGCACAAAAGCGACTGTTGATCTTGTAAAAGCATTTGATGTAGCGAAAAAACCGATTGCTGCTATATGTCATGGTCCTTGGATGTTGGCCTCAGCAAATGCAATAAAAGGCAAGGATGTTACGAGTGTTAGCTCGATCAAGGATGATCTAATCAATGCTGGAGGAAACTGGATTGACCAGGAAGTTGTCGTTTCTGATAATATACTTACTGCTAGAAATCCGCGTGATTTGCCGGCATTAATTAAGAAGTTTGTAAGCATGATTTAGAAAACAAATGCCATTACCCAGCGATTGAGTAATGGCATTTTATTAATTTAGCGACAGCAGTGCCCATTTTCGGCTATGGAAGCGTCTAAAGATGACAAACGCAGTGGCGAGTATGGAGACAATCTCAGCCTGCCAAAGCCCTGCAACACCTTGATTTAGTGTGAGGATAAATAGATAAGACAGAGGCACGAAGAGGGCCCATAGACGCACCATCGTGTAGATCATCAGCTTGTAAGTGTCGCCTGCACCTCTGAGTGCACCGCCCATGACGATCATATAATTAAGGCCTGGCTGATTCAATGCCATATAAACCATAACTGGAATGCCAAGTGATATAACCGTTTGATCGGTTGTAAATGCATACAAGAGCGGCAGCGGCACGGCAACAAAGATAATCCCCACAAAGGCGCCCCAGAAGATACCTAAGACGGCTGATGTTGCGCCGATTTCTGACGCCTTTTGAATGTCTTTTTCTCCGAGTGACTTTCCAACTAAGGTTGCAGCTGCAATACTTATACCAACAGCTGGCATAAACGACAGCGATTCAATCTGTAGTAGGATTCGAAATAGCGATTCGGCATTTGTATCGAGTTTGGCGATAAAGACGCCTACCACCAAAAAAGAGAGCTGCATTAAAAATTGTTCGATACCACCTGGCAAGCTGATTCTAAAGAGCGGGGCTAAAATATGCTTGTCTATAAACCACTTGGCCTTAAGCTTAATGTCTGAGTTTTTCACATAGAGCACATAAATGTAGATGACTAATGCAACGGTTCTCGATAGCGAAGTTGATAAGGCAGCGCCCCCTATGCCCATCTCGGGAAATATGCCCCAGCCGGATATGAGAACGTAGTTTCCTATTATGTTCAGTAAGTTTGCAAAGCCAGTAATCCACATGGGTGTTTTTGTGTCACCAGAACCGCGTAATATGGACGCAAAGGCAAATGACAAGAACATGGGGATAAACCCGATCAATATATAATTAAAATATATGAGCGCATCGTTAAATACTTTTGGCTCAATGTCATAGATTTTGAAGATTTCTGTTCGGAAGAGATAGGCAAGGCTCATGACAAACAGCCCCATGATTAGGTTAAGGACGACATTTTGCTCGGCAATGCGCTTCATCTTCTCTATATTTTTCTCGCCATGTGCTCTAGAGATCATTGCGACAGCGCCTGTGTTGAAAGCAGAAAACGTGAAGATGAGAAAATACATAATTTGGTTGGAGAATCCAACTGAAGCGATAGCCCCCGAACCAATCATTTGTCCGATCATGATCATATCTGCAACACCTAGTATTGTGTTTAAACCCATTTCAATAATGGCAGGTGCAGCCATGGTCAAGATTGCCATGATGAGTGCTTTTTTCCCGCTTAATTTTTCTAAATATTTCTTAATCATAATCACATAATCTCCTAATTGTTTCGATTGCCTAAGCATTATAGCATAGGAGTGAGTAGTGGTGTCAAGCAATTTGACTCATGGTCATGAGTCAAAT
>JBGSJR010000038.1:0-430566 GCA_041741755.1 Acidaminobacteraceae bacterium
GGATCATCCATTATTCTCATCTCATCATTCTCGATAGAGAAAGCTGGCGAAAAGAACGAGCATTAATGAAATAGTTATCCAATGTACTGGCAATTGTATTTTTGTTTGCCAAAAGTTGTACTTTTATATTGCCAAATACAAACCTAAAGATTAAGTTCAAAAGTCACGAGGACTATAAGCAACTGAAGTCTTATTCTGTTGAAATCGTTAATACGCTAAACTATCCTGCAGGTGTGAATTTCAGCTTCTATAACGAAAGCCCATTCAAATAATGAATCCTTTAACACTGAAATCAAAATTGACGGAGAATAATCATGAGCAAATATAAATATATCTATCTTGGAAGTTTTGTACTAATTTTATTTGTCATATATGGCATATTCACAACAGGCATCTCAATAAACGAAGAATTTCCCGCAGTAAAATATCGGCTTGGAGAAGAAGGTGTAATTGAGAATATTACGATTAAAATTGATGGTACATATAGGCGACGTTTATTTTCGGATGATATATTCTCTGGCTCAATTTATATTGAAGGTTATGATTTTACTAATGATAAATCAGGTTTTTCAAATTTAAAGAGCACTTTAGCTGATATCCATATTGATAGTAAAGGATATGGTAGGTATAACTATGTCAAGATGAACTCGAATAGAAACTTGGAATATCTATTTCAAGGAGAAATATTTGTAAAAGACAAGCTTTCTATGATAACAATGACAATAGAGGAAAAAAATTCTTCTGAAAATCCTGGCGGTGGTTGGAATAGTGTTAGTGGTATATTGATATCTGGACCAGCTGAAACACGAAAAGAGGCATTGGCAATAGCGAATTTACTAATGAAAGAACTTATGTTGCAACTAAAATAATCAAGTTCAAATGAAGGTGAAAGACGTTATGTTCTGAGTGTATTGGAGTGGGTAAATGATTACGTCAGCTAACGGTTGACAAAACGGAGGAGAAGAATGATAAGAAAAAATGTCCAGGTTTATATTGTTAGTTCCAATGAACACAAATTGTTAATGCTAAAAAGAACTGATATAAAATCGGGATATTGGCAACCTGTTTGTGGTGGTATAGAAAATGGGGAATCCGCATACGAAGCAGCTATTAGAGAGGTCAACGAAGAAACTGGAATAAGCAATTATGAACGCATTGAGCATTTACCATTTCGATTTGAATACCAAGAACCAAAAGATGGTGTTCAAATGGATATGGAAGATTGTTGTTACCTTATGGTTATCAAATCTCAATGTGAAATTAATTTATCAATCGAGCATGAAAAATATGAATGGATTGATATGGATGATGTTTCGAAATTAACAGATTGGATGCCTATAGTCAGTGTATGTGACTATTTGACTAGAACGTATAGTTTTTGAAATTCATCATTTAACACACCATACCCATCAATGATGTGACGAGAACTCTAAGAACGCTAGATGAATTTGCATTTTAATAACATTTGGAGGATTATAAATGGACGTAATTTATGAATTCATGAATGACTTCCTCTTTAGGGAATAGTAATAATATAAGTTGTATTTAGGGATCAAATTGCAATGCCTATACCAAAACATCTAAAGGAGCGTTTTAAAATGAAAAATATTATTATTGAAACAGATAATCTAATTATAAGATCTTTTTTACCATCCGATGCAAAGGATGCAGCATATTATAGTCAACAACCGAATGTATCCTACTGGATGTCTGATATGGTTTTACATAATGAGACAGAGGCACTTTCGTGGATACATTGGCTAAATGAAAAGTTTAATACAAATGAGCCTTTTATAATATTAGCAATTGAACATAAGGTTGAGCATAAATGTATAGGTGTTGTGGGCGTTCACGCAAAAGTTGAATTAGACAATGAAGTTGAGATCTTATATGGCATTTCTGATAGCTATCAGGGTAAAGGGTACGCAACTGAAGCAACTAAAACACTAACTCAGTGGGTTTTTAAGAATACTGCGCTAAAATCGCTAACAGCTATTATAAAGCCAGAGAATCTCCCGTCCAAAGTTGTAATTGAAAAACTTGGTTTTGATTATATTGATACAAAAGTAATACCCTATGATGGTCATATGTGTAAATTTTTCTATTATAAATTATATAATAGTAAACAGTAATTTTTATATTTAGTGGACCTATTTAAAAGTGCTCAGTGTGAATAACGGTTTATCTAAGTTCAGATTGGAATGGGATCACATTTCCTGGGGGTAAAACGGAATATGGTGAAAGCGGCTTTGAATTATATTAAGCAATAATCTGTTTTGATAAAAAATTCCTGAGAGGGTGATTAATGAAGACGAAATATATTGAGAATGTTATTCCCAATAAGGCGTTCCTAGTTTCGTTTTTTAATAGGTACCTAAAGTTATTTGATGTATAGAAAAGCTGAAATGGTTGAACTAGAATTGTTTAAGATAAATGATCCATCACTGAGGTGGCTTAAACAGCTAAACATTATAAAAAATTACATTAATCAATTAAGAAGGAGAAAAGCATGCAATATGATATAGTGGAAATTTCTCACTCGAATAAACATTTTCACAACAAATCAATTGAAACATTTGAGGTATTTGGACGTTTAGATGTTAATTTTCAAAATAGCATTTGGAGTTATAATGAAATTATTTTTGATAAACCATATACAAAAGTATATTCAGGTGAGAAAGTTGATCTGGAGGACTATATTGCTAGTTCAAGAAAAACAATTTTCTTTGCAATATCTGAAGGTGAGGTCATTGGCCAAATTGTAATTAGGTCAAATTGGAATCGATTTTGTTTTATTGACGATGTCTCAATACGAAGGATTGCAAGACATAAGGGTGTCGCTTCCGCGTTGTTAAATAAAGCCCAAGCTTGGGCAATAAAAAACAATTTCGAAGGATTTATGCTTGAAACTCAAGATATTAATTTAGCTGCTTGTAAACTATATATGAGCAATGGTTTTGAACTTGGTAGTGTCGATACGATGCTTTATAGTAACTTCGATACGAAGGACGAAAAAGCACTAATATGGTATAAGAGATTTATTGTGTAAACATACATGTAATTTCTGTCACGGGATTTGCGAAAAACTGGTCAAATCCCGCGCTAGGCCGCAAAATGTTAAGCGAAATTAAAGTGACGAGAAGACTATCAATGAAAAGATCGATAAAAATCATAGGCGTTTTATGTGTAATGTTGCTTATTTATTGATTGGGCTAGCAGCTCGGGGAAAGAAAGCACAGATGTATCGAAAAACAGAAAAAGGATTTGCCCCAGATGGTTTTAGAGTTGTGATATAACATATTGGAGGGAATATGCTTTCTACAGATCTTTTAAATGACTTAGAAAAAATGTACATCGAAGATCCGACCACTCAACCGACAGCCTTTTGGAAATTGAATGAGTGGTTTCAACATGAAGAAATGAGGCGCATAGAATATAATGATACTATCTCCCTCGTTTTAGGGAATTCATTAGTTTGTAGAGTTCCAGTGGATCACGGTTACATCAGTGAAATAGATCATTCTCTTTCAACTTTGGTATTTTTAGAATCACAGGAACTCAATGTAAGCTGGCAAGAGACGAAGTACTTTAAACTATATCATGACCATTTGACGATTGGATCATCTGAATTGAAACCAGATTACTATTTTGAAGTGGTTAAAGAAAATGAATTTACTGATATTGTTAATTTGATAAATAATAGTTATGAAAAAATCCGTGTAAACGAAGAGAAAATGCGCGAATATTCAAGGATTGATGTTTACAATCGCAATCTTTGGATTTGGGTAATAGAAAAAAATACCGGTATAAAAGCTGCACTTGGTATTGCTGAATTTGATAAGAAAATAGGCGAAGGTGCATTAGACTGGATTCAAGTAGATTCAAGATATCGAGGCAATGGATTAGGCAAAGCGACTGTAAATGAATTGTTGAAGCGAATTTCTGAAATAGGTTTATTTACAACAGTTTCAGGAGAAGTCGATAACATTACTAATCCGGAGCAATTATATCGAGCATGTGGGTTCAAAGGCGAAAAGATATGGCATGTTTATCATAAGAAATGATATTACGTCGCATAACTTCAAAATCATTTAAAAATAATGACATCGGCGGTGAAGAGATGAAAAGACCTCAAATGGTAATTTTTGATTATGGACAAACGCTTATTAATGAAGTCTCATTTAATCCTTTGATAGGGACTCAGGAAGTATTAAACAGAGCTTCATATAATCCTAATGGTATTTCAGCTGAAGAAATTCAATCTTTAGCAAATCAATTAAACATATACCAACACATAAATTTGAGTTTGTTGATTGCGCCGAAAACGCAATAAAATAGTGTGAATCTAGAGCGGATGGAAACAGTTACAAATTGCTTATCATGTGCGAAATAGTTGTGATTTTTCCGACAAGAAAAGTTAAGATGACATTGTTCTCTTAGTTTTTACAATTGGAGGGTTCTATGATATATTTACTGTATAGAAACATAGTTCTTCATTGTTAGTAAACTTTTTATCAAGTACTTTCAGTATGCCTATTTTTTTTTTTACATGGAGGTGTTTTGTATGTCCAAGGATGATGATATGCTCAAGAGGATATTAAGTACTTCGGCAAAATTGCTGAACATGTCACCTGATGATATTAATTATCAGCTCATTGCTGATGAAATTAAAGAATTGTCTGGAGCCTTTCTTATAGGAATAAATACATATGAACAACACGGTGCTATAAGCGTAACGAGAGCTCTTAGCGGAGTTCCTTCGGGCATCAAAGACATTACCAAAATTCTGGGATTTCCGATTGTTGGAAAAGAATGGCGGGTTAAGCCTGAGAGGTTAAATAGCCTTCAAGGAGGAAACCTTATACTTTTTAGAAATATTTATGAAGCATCAAAAGGAGACTTATCAAAAGCCCAAGCTAAGATGCTTGAGACAGCATTTAATATTGGCGTTGTATATATTATTGAACTTTCCTATGAAAAGAATGGCCCTCAGGGTGATTTAATATTTATAATGAAGAAGGGTGAAGAGATTAGAAACAAGGAATTAATTGAGCTTTATGCGAGTTTGATTGGCAATTTTATGGTCCGTATACAAACCGAAAAATCATTGTATGAAAGTGAAGCAAAATTTAGATCATACATGGAAAAAGCCCCTCTTGGTGTTTTTATAACTGACATGGAAGGTAATTATGTTGAAGTTAACCAAGTATCATGTCAGATGAGTGGTTATAGTGAGGAAGAACTATTAAAATTGAATATTACCGATTTTCTTGCACCTGAGTTTCTGGATCAAGGACTTGAAATCTTTATGCGTCTGAAAGAGAAATCGTTTATAGAAGACGTTGTAATGGCACGTAAAAAAAGTGGCGAAAAATTTTGGATAAATCTGGTTGCAACCATCATTGACCAGAATAAAGTAATTGCTTTTTGTCAGGACATTACTAATAAAATGCTTGCAGAACAAAAAATGGAAATATTCTCAAGGATTATTGAATTAACTTCGGATAATGTTTTTATAACAGATAGGGAAGGTGTTATTAAATATGTAAATCCTGCTTTTGAAACATTGACCGAGTATTCTGCACAGGAAGTAATTGGTAAAACGCCTCGAATCCTTAAATCTGGATTACACTCAAATGAAGAATTTGAAGCACTTTTCAATACGCTTCATGCGGGAAATATTACGACTAGAAATATAACCAATCGCAAAAAGAATGGCGAATTGTTTTATGTAGAGTCTACGATCACCCCAATTAAAAATGAAAAAGGTGAAATTACTGACTTTGTAAATACCAGCCGGAATATAACTGAAAAGATGCAGCATGAACATGAATTAGAATCAATCAATAATGTCAGCATGGAACTTCGTGTTGCGAAGACAGTAGATGAAATGCTTCTCATCATGCTTGATAAAATATTGGAAATTACAAAAGCATCAAATGGCTCAATTTGGCTATACGATTCAAATAATAAAAAACTGCAAATGGTGGCGAACAGAGGATTGAATGATCCAGAGGAAAACCCGATACCACCTGAAAAACTAGGAGAAGAAATTAGCAAACTTGTTTTTTCAATAGGCAAACTTTTTGTTTCAAAAGATATCAATCGAGATGAGCGGCTGTCAGAAGATTTCCGTAAAGAGTTTGTGCCTGGTATAGGAAAAGCTATTGTTCCAATTTTTGCAGGAGACAGCATACTCGGAACATTTGATGTCAATGTGAAATTCCCACATGAAATTACACCATCTGATATTAAAATTCTAACTTCTTTGAGTGAGATTGCTGCTAACGCTATTCAAAGAATGCGCTCATATGAAAAGATTCATAAAGATGCAAAATACTTTGCGTCTTTACACGCCGTTGATTTATTGATAAATGCTAACGATGACTTGCCTATCTTATTAAATACTATTCTTGATTATGTGCTGGATCTACTCGACGTAAATGCAGCGGCAATTCTTCTTTATAATTCTGATAAATTAATGCTTGAATATTTTGCTGGAAAAGGCTTTAGGAGCAAGAATATAGAAAAATCAAAGTTGATGATTGGAGAAGGATCTGCTGGAAGAGCAGCATTAAACCAACAAATAGTTATCGTTAATGATCTTAGAAATGAAGAACTTGAATATGCACGAAATGAATTATTGAAGCAAGAGGAATTTATATCTTACATAGGTATCCCTCTTGTTAATAATGCTGAAATTATCGGTGTGTTAGATATTTTCCACAGGTCTATTCTGAATCCTGATTCAGAATGGTTAGATTATATGGAAGTCTTTGCTAGTCAAGCCGCTATCGCAATTGGAAAATCAAACTTGTACAACAACCTAAAGCGTACTAATTATGAACTTTTGCAAGCCTATGATAAGACTATTGAAGGATGGTCAAAAGCTATGGACTTACGCGATCATGAAACGGAAGGGCATACACAAAGAGTTACTGAACTTACAGTGAAACTCGCTCAAGTTGCTGGCCTAAGTGAAAATGAGATAGTTCAATTACGTCGAGGTGCATTGCTTCATGATATGGGTAAAGTGGGAATTCCGGATGGCATTTTACTTAAACCAGGCCCACTTACTGATGAAGAGTGGATAATTATGCGAATGCATCCTCAATATGCGCTTGACATGCTCTCACCTATTGAATTTCTGAAGCCGGCGTTAGATATTCCCTATTGCCATCATGAAAAATGGGATGGTTCTGGATATCCTCGTGCCTTGAAGGGTGAAGAAATACCAATAGCCGCTAGAATTTTTGCAATTGTAGATGTCTGGGACGCATTGCGTTCGGATCGTCCTTATCGCAAATCCTGGAGTAAAGAAAAAGTTTCAGCACATATTATGTCGTTGTCGGGAACACACTTTGAACCTAAAATAGTTCAATTGTTTTTAAATTTACCTGGGATTTAGATAAAAGACAGTAAGGATCACCATAGGGAAGTAACTTCTGTAGCTACAGGATAAATCGGTTAAAATGAACGGTTGGTGTAGCGTGTGACAAGTTACTTCCTTAATTTGTTTGATGTTGCCTAGAGAGCCATTATAACTTGCAAAAGCTCTATGAACTAACTGAGTATTCTTTCTTTCACCAGAGCCGTTTCTTCTGGTAGGAGAAGAAAATCAACTGTAAAATTACTTTACGACAGACATTTATGAGGTGAAGACTTGATTTTAGAAAACTTGAAGAACGCATTAATTCGTGAAGATTTGGTGATAGGACCCAATTCATATGAAGCTATTTTAGATTTATATAATAGTGATGAAAATTTCGCAAGATTATCTAATAATTTTCCGGTCAAAATGGAGACTATAAAAGAAGAAGTAAGTTCAATTCCGCCATTTACAAGCTTAGAAAAAAAGCACTATATCAGTATATACAACTTTAATAGAGAGCTTGTAGCAGTTCTAGATTTGATTGAAGAGTATAGTTTTAAAAATAAGCATGGTAAAAATGCGATTTGGATTGGGTTATTGCAGATAGATAAGAAAAAGCAAAATACTGGATTAGGCAAGATAATAAGTAAAGCAATTTTTGAATCATGTAGAGAGAATGGTATAGAATTTATTCAATTAGGTGTTATTAAGGAAAATGATAATGCTTTTAAGTTTTGGACGAATGTCGGATTTGAGACTTTTGCTGAAGTAAATAATGGAGATTTTGATTTATATCTGATGGAAAAAATAATTGAGTGATTTCAGAAATCGCTATAGGTCATAGGTTCCATAACGGCGGTATCGAGAATTGGGTTGTTATATATATTTGACAAGTTTTGTCCGACTTCCAAATTTTGATCAGTCAGATACAAACAAATTGAAGTCGAGAACTTGGCAACGACTAAAGGCACAAATATATCAAATATCTAAGAAGTAAATTCATATCTTGATGCGATGGTATTTAATAAATGGATATATTATATAGTTTGATATAGAGGGAGGCAAATATGCTGAACGTATTAGGCACAGGGTTAGGCGCTATATTACAGTTGGCTATTATTTTATCATCACCTTTTTTGATAATTCTTATAGTGTTGTTTTTTAAGAACATGGATAGGCGATTGGAAAACATTGAAATTGCACTAGGAATTAAAAATGTAAAAGATGAAACTGAAATTTAGAAAAGATAATCGAACAATCTAAGTGGGGTAACTCAATGGATCGAAGAGTGGGAATCAGAAGTATATATTTTTAGAACTATCGACATGTTTGAGGGCTTGAATTTTGACGGTTATATTAACAAAATACAGACAGAATGAGGATAATTATGAAGACATCATCTCAAACCACTTTGTTTAACATGTGCATGATCATTGATAATGAAAAGAACAAAGTGTTAGTTCAAGATAAAATAAATTCAGATTGGACCGGGATCACATTTCCTGGTGGAAAAACGGAATATGGTGAAAGTATAGTAAATTCAACCATAAGAGAAGTTAAAGAAGAAACAGGATTAGATATTTCAGAGCTGAAAACGAGTGGTATGATTCATTGGTACAATACTGCCAATCATGATCGATGGATTATATACTTATTCAAGACAGAAGTATTTCAAGGTGAACTAATTGATGAAACTGTTGAAGGAAAAGTATTTTGGATGCCCATTGACGAATTAGAAACTCACAAACTAGCCCCTAATATGGATACTTACGTCAAGCTGTTTTTTAATGATAATTTACATGAAGCATATGCAACCTGGAGTGACAATCATGAAAGCGACTTTGAGTTATATTAAGCAATAATTTGTTTTGGTAAAAACTTTTGTAATGAATGATATTTCAGAAATGCATTTTCATAAGTCGTTTGGTTAACTGACATAATCATTTCAGAATTGGAGAGAATTATGGATAGAGATAAGATCTTCTACAATAAAAGAGCTTTTATATATGGAATAATTGTTACGTTGTTAGCAAGTGTTACTATGTTAAAGTTACCTTATCAAGATAAAACTATTTCTGAATTTATTATTCCAGTGATCAGATTGAATCATAGTGCATTCTACCTTAGTGGGCTTATTCCGTTAGCGTTAGTGATATTGAGTAGCTTTCTGTTTGTAAAAAGTGGACGATTAAAGAATCAATTTTTAGTTGGGTTGTTTCTACTGTTTTTAGCATTGCCTCTTATTGGTAAAGGATTTGACTTACTAAAGATACCAGTTTATATGATGAGTGATGGCGTGAAAGGTGTTGAACTAAAAGAGTCTGACTTGAATATTCATGGTGAGAATGGAGTAATAAATATTTTTTTCGAGGCAGAAGTAATGAGTTATATTGATGATGATTCACATATTTTAGTATATGTTGAACTTCCAGATGTAATCCATGAATTTATAGAAGAAGATGTTATTCTTGTATATGAAGGTGATGTATTAGATAAGGGTGATAGATTTAGAGTTAAATATTCCGGTATCTTGCATATAGCAGATGGTTACAATGAAGATGATTTGTTTGAAGCAGATTACTATTGGGAAGACTATAAGGTTATCTTTAAAGATAATGAGCAAAGTTTGACCATGAAGGTGAATGACGGTATTTTCTAGTGTATTGGTGTATGATAGACGATATACGAAAGATTTTTCAAACAATAAATGATACAAATTAAAAATGCAGGAGCATCCAATGTCAGTTAATATTCTTAATGTGCCTTTTAGCAATGTAAGTAAAGTCGAGGCACTTGAAAAACTAAAATCGTTCTTAGATACTAATTACAATCATATGGTAGCTACACCAAATCCTGAAATTGTAATGGCTGCACAAGAAGATAATGAACTTCTTGAAATCTTAAAAAAGGCAGATTTAGTTATTGCTGATGGCATTGGAATAATCATCGGTTCAAAAATTCAAAGAAAAGAGTTAGTAGAACGGGTGCCAGGATGTGATCTTTTACTTTCGCTTTTTGAGACACATGGTAAACAGAACTTATCCGTGTATTTGTTAGGAGCAAAGCCTGGCATAGCTGAAATCTCAAAAAAGAAAATTGAAGAAACCTATGAGAATGTTTTTGTTGTGGGTTATCATCATGGCTATTTTGATGAAAATCAAGAAGACGAAATAGTAGCTCAAATACAATTATTGAAACCGGATGTGTTGGTAGTTGGCTTGGGTTGTCCAAGGCAAGAAAAATGGATTTTTAAATATAAAGATCAATTACCGGTAAAGATAAGCGCAGGACTTGGCGGGAGTATTGATTCAATTGCAGGTACTGTTAAAAGGGCTCCAAAAGTTGTTCAAGTACTTGGGCTGGAATGGCTATTCAGAGCAATCCTACAACCAGTTAGGTTTAAAAGGTTGATGAAAATACCAGTATTCTTACTCAAAGTAATGTTAGAGCGATAATCAAAATAGAGGAGAATAACTATATGGAAATTTCAGTTTCAACAGGTTTATATTACAAAAAAAGTTATAAGGAGATTTTAGACATTATTGCATGCACATCATGTAATAACATAGAGTTATTTCTTAATCAAGCATTCATAGATGTGGATATTTATGAACTTGAAAAAGAAGTTTCAAAAAGGAATCTTAATGTATTAAGCATACATACTCCATTGGAGTTTATTGCCTTTCCTAGAAAAGAAAGTGAATATTATTGGATTAACAAAAGCATTGAGATCTCTAAAGTTTTTGGTTCACAAGTGATAGTTTCACACATGGTATTAGGAGAATATTTTGATGATAAAATTAAGAGACTGGATGAACTTCATAAGCAGAATATGCTTGATTTCAATGAAACTAAAGACATACATATAACAACAGAGAATTTGCCCTTTTTTGATGAAGGTAGTTTCTTGGGAAGATTTGATGAACTATTTGCGTTTGTAAATGATAATAATATTAATTTAACATTTGATACAACGCATTGTGCTTATGGAGGTTTTCCAATTTTAGAAACATTTTTAAAGTTTAAGCATTTAATCAAAAATATCCATTTTAGTGACTTTGAAAAGGGACTTGAACATAAGGTTTTGGGTGATGGTAAATTACCTTTAAAAGACTTTATTGTTCAATTAAAAAAAGAAAATTATGATGGTATAATAACTATAGAATTAGATTTTGATAATAAAAAAAGAAATAACATATTAAACAATAAGCAGGCAATAAAATCTATACAGAAAAGCGTTGATTTTATATTAAATAACATTAAATGATTTTAATTATTGGACTTTAATGAAATCTAAAAATGTTAACTAATAATGCGATAAAAATGAAAAGAGACCAAACTGAAAAGAGGCTAAAACATACAGTAAACCAATTCTCTCAAGTTATCTATCGGATAATGATAGAAATAATAATGCAATTGTAATTGATGAAAACGGAAATATGGTATTGAAAAGAAAGAAATCTCTAGTTGAAGGACCGTTATTAGAACTTTCAAAATCAAAAGTTAATGGAATTGATATCGGTTATATGTTATGCTGTGAGATCTTTTTAGACAATATTGATTTTAGGGATGTCGAGATAATTTTTAACCCAATTGGTACAGGTATGTTTAGTGATGAGCAATTTAATGAATGGTCAAATCGCGCAAGACACTTAGCGATAAAAAATGAATTTTTTATCATAGGAGCGAGTCATGCTGACGGATCATATCGAAATTGTGGTGTTTCAATACCGATTGCATTTATCTATGATAAAAAAGGTAATGAAATTAATATGAGTAAGAATAATACACGTACAGTATTGATTGATTTAGAAACAAATGAAGCAAGTATATTAAATGATTGAATATATACTTCAGTAAACATGCCATTCCAATCACTGAGGGGACGGGAACGGCTGAACTTTAGGCGATAGAATCAATTAGTTCTTATAAAGATTTACTAAGCGATAATCAAGACAGTATAGATTAAAGACAAAAAAAATTTGAAGCAGTAAGTTAGCCTTTAACCGCTGATTATTTTTATAATGAGAGGGTGTTTTAATGCGAAACGAACTAGAAATGTATGATTTAATATTAGGTGTTGCCAAAGCAGATGAGCGAGTATTGGCGGTTTATATGAACGGATCACGCACTAATCCGAATGTGCAAAAGGATAAGCATAGGGACTATGATATTGTTTTTGTAGTAACCGAAACACAGTTGTTTTTAAAGGATAAAAGCTGGATTTCTGTGTTTGGAGACTTTGCAATTGTTCAAGAACCTGATTTAAATGATTTTGGCTGGGGGGTAAACCATGATTTTACTCGTTCTTATACATGGTTGATGTTGTTTACTGATGGCAATCGTATTGACCTTGGAATTAAGGTTTTAGACTATGCTTTGGAGGATTATTTGTCTGATACGCTGTGTATCAAGCTTTTGGACAAAGGCAATATTCTACCCGATATTCCTGAATCCAATGATAGCATGTATCACATAAAACTGCCCACTAAGCAGCAGTATGACGGTTGTTGTAACGAATTTTGGTGGTGCCTAAACAATGTTGCAAAGGGTATTGTTCGAGACCAAATGCCCTATGCACAACGAATGTATATGCAAATTGTACATAACGAGCTTGAAAAAATGGTGGAATGGTATATCGCTACTCAGCAAGATTTTGCTGCTTCCGCAGGCATGTGGGGCAAATATTTCAAAAAGTATCTACCATCTGAACTGTATGAGCAATATGCTAAAACCTATTCCGACTGTAATGATGAAAACCTTTGGGATGCCATCTTTACTGCTTGTTATTTATTCCGAAGCATGGCAAAAGATGTAGCAATGCATTTGGGATATACTTACAATCAACAAGACGATGATGGTATTATGAAATATTTAGAAAAAATGAGAAGCTGCGCATAATGAGCATAATGAGAAATTGACAAATTCCATTTTTTTGATTGTTTCATAATTGAGTTTTTTAAGTAATTAGTGGGATCACTCACTTTTGAAAAAGGAGGATTTGTGATGCGCTCAATTAATTTAATTCCTTTATTTACCTGTCTAGCATTAGCTTTGAGTTGTTTTGTGATAGCTCACTTTCAGTTTAAGGAGAAGGGATTTTTATTTAATAATGCATATATTTACGCGACTAAACAAGAGCGTTTAAAACTCAATAAAACGCCCTATTATAGACAATCTGCAATAGTGTTTACATTTATTGGTGTGAATTTTATTTTAATTGCGTGCAATACTATTATTGAAAATAATTTAATCACTTTCACGAGTGTTGGTCTTATGATATTGCTAGTTGTTTATGCCTTAGCATCGACCATGTTATTTATGATTAAGGCGAAGTAGATTAAACAGAAGATGTTTATGAATCTAATAATTATGAAAATTCCTCAATTGAAATGTTGGAAAGAAATTAGTTCGAATACATTGCTAGTACCCTGAACGTTAGACGAAACTGCTTAAATTTTGAGGAATAATCGATATATTGTAAAATCAAACAATTCTAGAACTTATAAATCAATAGGAGGAAACATGAATAAAAAAAAATTTTTTCTAATAGTAATCATGTTGTTATATATAATTGTTATTTTGTTTTTATTATATCCTCGAACGCTAGTAAAAATTATTGGAAATGAGCCTCCAATTTCTAATGATACAAGTTTGTCAATTATTCAAAGACATAATATATTGGAATCTGGAAATGTTGTTGAAAGTATAGATAAAAACGCTTGTAACGAAATTTATAGTTATTTGAATACATTTAAATATACACGCTCAAATATGAGTTATAAAAAACTTGATGGCAAAGAGACTTACGTTATTAGCATGAAGAACCATGATGAAGAAATTTTTTATGCAGCAATAAGAGGAAATTCACACGTTTCAATTATGGATAAGAATGAAAATTGGACTTTATATAAAGTGATTGGAGAAAAAATCGATCTCAATTATTTTGAAAATATTTTCAATTCTTTAAATGAAAACTAATAATTGGAGTCATCCATTACAGTGTCGTCTAATTATATTTTTCTTTCATTCATCAGCAATAGACGAGAGGCGTTGGCGTTCGATTGAGTTGACGAACGTTGGGAAAGGAAACTTAAGCAAATTAAAGTGACGAGGAGGCTATCAATGAAAAAATCGATAATAATCATAGGCGCTTTATGTGTAGTTGTGCTTATTTATACGTATTTACATCATATTCCGATCCCAACTAATAATTTACCAACTTCTGTAACTATATATGCACTACCTTCACCACCGCACTATAAGGCGGTAACAGACGCTGAGAATATAGAATTGATATTTAAGATGATAAAAGATTCTGATTTAAAGCCAATAATAAATAACGCAAAAGGGTGGCAAATCAGGTTGAAATATAGGGGCGGTGTTATTATTATGATCGAAAATAAAATACAAATTAATGGGAGATGGTTTAAGGCTAACAATAAAATTTCTTCGAAGTTCAACGATTTTTATCAAAATCTTGATTACAAAGAAGAGTCATGGTCGCCTAATGGAGGTAACTAAAATGATAAGAAAATTTGGAAGGTAGAAATTATGGAAACCAGAATTAGAGAATTTGATGATTATCAAATGAGATTGATTGAAGAAACTGATGGTGAAAACTATTTTAAGTATGCGTTTGAGGAAGCAAGTAAGGAAGCTGATTATTATACTGGTACAATAGAAAAATATACAAAGGATCAAGTTCTTTCATATGTTGAAAAAATAATAAAAAAAGAGAATCGATATGATTTCATAATTTTGCATGGAAGTGAAATTATTGGAGAGATAGTTATAAATGAAATTGAGGAAGCAAAATGTCACTATAGAATCTGTATATATAGAATAGAAAATTTTTCAAAAGGCATTGGATTTAATGCAACTAAGGAAATTGTCAAATTTGCATTTGAGGAATTAAATCTTGCTTCGATAGAATTAGAAGTATTCCCATTTAACGAAAGAGCTATAGCGTTATATAGAAAAATAGGCTTTGAAATTGTTGAGAATATTGTTGACGATGAAGCGGATGAACTTTATAAACAGATATATCTTATGCGGCTGATGAAAGAAAATTATAAGTGGCAATAATTCAACAGCAGTTAAAAACTAATCATGATAGTTGAAATTATGAGGTAACAGATGAGAAGATTTATGATTGGTCAATTCAATAAGTTCAATCAAGTTAAGCAGCAGCGTGATTTTAGAGGTGATTTTTTTGGTGTTGAAGTTTGTCAGATGGAATCAGAGGAAGATATTGAGAGGATCAATTTGATATCGAAAAAGGATGCGTTTAAGCTAGGCATTCATTTTCCTTTGAGAAACGGTCAATGGCGCTTGAGAGATCCGCAGTATTTATCAAAAAATGGTGACGTTAAAGATGAGTCCTTTGATTACATGGCGCGTGAATTCGAGTATTCGATGAAGATTAAACCTTATTACATTTTAATTCATTATCCGAAACCTGTAATAATTGATGATAATGTGGATTGGCGTAGATGGCGATTTGCTGATGAGACTGAGTACTATTACGAATCCAAATACGATTTTGATTTGTTTGAAGAGAAAAGTGAAAATTTCTTTCGATGGCTATCAGATAAGGGCAAAGACTATAATTTCATCCCAATTTTGGAGTTGGATGCAGTAAATAAGTATATTTACAAAACCGATTTACTTGAAAGGTTATTGGACAAGTATCCAAATATAAAACTTTGCCTAGATATCGGTAGAATTCATTTGCAAGATAAGATCGATGATAGTTTTAATGGTTATTTGTTTGTAGAAAGGTTCGCTAAGCATGCGGAACTGGTTCATTTATGGAATGTACAGGTTGAAACTAATTTGAAGAATAGTCATTATCCAGTACTACCTAGTCAAGAGAGTACCGAAGGCTGGGCAGATGTTCAACGTTATATGACTATTATCACCAAATATAATTCTGAGTTCAAAGTATTGTTTGAACACAGATCAGATTTAATTAGTGATGAAGAATTAGATAATTGCTATGATTGGATAAAATCCATGCTATAGAGCAGGTTACAATGAAATGAAAGAGAGAAAAATTATGAATGAGCAAAGTCATTTGAATAAAAAAGCGTGGGAATACAAAAAATAGCCATTATTTAACACACCATTCCAGCCAAAAATCGGAGGTAAAAATGTGGAAAATGATACGGTTCATAGCTCTAATAGTCATAACTATAGCTATTTTAGTAGGTCTATTGATTTATCGATTTTTCTTTAGCATGAATAATTTACCTAAAGGCGAACTTATAGATTCAATTGACTCTCCTAACGGCAATAGCACAGTAAATGTTTATATTGCACGAGGTAATGCAACTGTTGCGGAAGCAATACGTTGTGAGGTTATATATAAGGACAGAATAATAAATAAAAAACGCAATATATATTGGCAATATCGGCAAAGTGCAGTAAAGATTACGTGGTTAAATGACACAACCGTTAGAATTAATGATATAAATTTAGACATCAATAAAGATACATATGATTACAGACAAGAAAAAAATGATGATTAGATATCGTATGGATCCGTCGTAAACTATTTATTCCAAAATTCAATTTAGGAGGACAAATATGAAGCAATCGATGAAGTTATTAATTTTACTAGCAATTACACTACTGGTCCTAATGTCAGGTTGTTCAAAGGCTAATTCTGATATACCGAAGGGTACAACTGTCAGTCAAGAGACCTATACAGGTCAAATCTATCTCTATGGTGAGATGCATGGGGTTAAAAGGATTTTTGACCGAGAGTTTGAGATTTGGAAGACGTTTTATGAGGACCATGAGATGCGACACCTTTTTATTGAGATGCCTTATTATTCGGCGGCGTTTATGAATCTTTGGATGAAAGCTGAAGACGATACGATTATTATGGAACTATATGATGACCTTGAAGGTACTGCTGGTCATAATTTGGACTATATTGACTTTTTTAAGCAGATTAAAGCAGAAATGCCTGAGACGATATTCCACGGTACTGATGTCGGGCATCAATATGATACGACTGGCGCGCGTTATCTTGCTTATCTTGAATCGGAAAATCTAAAGGATTCAGAGGCATATGTACTTGCTCAAGAAGCAATCGAACAGGGTAAAACGTATTATCAAAACTATGATGACGTTTACCGTGAAAATATGATGGTTGAAAACTTTACTCTAGCGCTTGGTAAAGTCGACCAATCTGATATCATGGGTATTTATGGCAGTGCACATACGGGACTAGATGCGATGAGTTTTGATAACCAGGTAGCGGGTATGGCAAAGCAACTTGTGGCTATTTATGGCAGCCAAGTGCATTCTGAAGACTTAAGCTCACTGGCTCTAGCCGTTGATCCTATAAGTGTCGTAGATTTAGAAGTACTTGGGAAGTCATATAAAGCGAGTTACTTTGGTAAGCAGGATTTGACTGGTTTTAAGGATATTACTTTTAGAGACGTCTGGCGCCTTGAATCAGCTTTTGAGGATTTTAAGTCTTATGAGAAGACTGGCGACGTATTGCCTTTTTATAATTATCCAATGCTTGTTGAGGTGGGTCAGGTTTTTGTTTTAGACTATGGCAGAACGGATGGCTCTGTCACGCGTATGTACTACATCTCTGACGGCAAGATCTGGGAGAACTTGCCGTCAACGGTTGAAGTTAAGGTGGAGAACTGAATTTTGCAGAGTATGGCTTTAAACCTACAGGATTTATGCCCAACTGCTTTGGTGAAAACTATCATTGCATTATTATGATAAAAGAAATAAAATAGTTGCTAAATACAATGCATCCGCAGGGGAGGACTTAATATGTTCACATATTATTATTTTATGGGGGTAAATAATGGGATGTTCTTTTATGGAATTAATACTATTTCAAGTTAAACCTGATAAATTGGAAGAATTTGAAACACTCGTAAAATCAATTGAGATTGAACAAGCAAAGCAACCAGGTTGTATCAGCATAAAATATATGAAACGCTTTTATACATTTGATGGTATTGAACTGGGAAATGCTCCAAGAGAACTCACTAAAATTATTAAATGTGTAAAGTATTATTCGTTTTGGGAGTTTGATACCATTGAAAATTCCGGTAAAGGCAACGGTTGGTTTTTTGAAAATTATGAAAAAGCAGTCCAAAAGCTACTTATTATGCCGTTTGACATCAACAGTGGTTATTCGATTTAATTTAGAAGGGAAATGTTATGAAAAAAAATGGAAATTGGAGAAATGAAAAATATGTTTGAAAAAAGAGAATACCCAATTTTGGAATTTGACCCAAATTCAAAAGCAAAAATAAATCCGTCAAACGTAACAGCTAAAATCGATGTCCCTGAATACTGCGTCATAACTTTCTTTGGTGATGTAATAAATGAAATGTTACAGGCTGGTAAGTTAAAACAGGTGGGATCGTTCTACTCAGCTACCGTCAATTTACCAATATATGAAACGCAATATAACGGAAAATCCATTGCGATTGTGCTGGGATTTTTAGGAGCCGCTGGTTCTGCTGCATTATTGGAAGAACTTATAGTTATGGGATGTAATAAGTTTATAGTATGCGGTGCTGCAGGCGTTTTACAAAGGGGTATTCAGGTAGGTCATTTAGTCGTTCCCTATTCAGCTGTGAGAGATGAAGGTGTATCCTATCACTATATAGAGCCTTCGAGAGAAGTAGCGTGTAACAAACATGCTTTAAACACGATCGTGGAATTGCTTGAACATGAAAGCATCCCTTATATTAAGGCAAAAACATGGACAACTGACGCATTTTACAGAGAAACAGAAGATAAAATTGCGCTCAGGGTTTCAGAGGGATGTGTGACCGTTGAAATGGAAGCCGCTGCATTTTTTGCAGTTTCACAATTTCGAAGTGTTGTATTGGGTCAAATATTAACTGGTGGCGATGATCTAAGCGGTGTGGAATGGGATTCCCGAAGGTGGAATAGCAGAGAAGTAATAAGGAGAAGTCTTGTTGAATTGTCATTAAAGACGTGTTTATTGTTATAAAGGTTTGTTTCTCATGCTATTGTAAAACAGTAGTCCCGTCACTTGAAACGACGGGACTACAAAATCGTAAGCCGGATTATCGTACAAAAAAAGATGCTAACATTACTTGCTAACATCACTTTTTATTACTATGTACATATTGAGAAACTCTTTCTCATTCATCACTTTCTTTTTCTTCGATATGTTTTTCCAAATAAGTCACTCGATCATTTAATTCTTTAAGATGAGTTTGGATGTTTCCTAGATATATAAGAAAACAGACAACAGCACCAACAGATATTATTCCTTCAATCGGAAAAGTATCTAAGATTACGTTTAACGCGATTAAAATTACGAATACTATTACCAAAGGCAAATCTTCTTTTTTCATATGACCCCCTTCACATATAGCATTTGCAATGCAATTGATACAATACCTATTCAAATACAATCAATGTTATCAAGAAATGTATGACAAGTTACCACTTACAACAATGATATATCTGGTTCACAACATTTACAAGAATAACCTACAAAAGAAGAGTATGCTGTAGTTATTGAATAATGCGAGTTTAACATTTTTTTATATGGCATCTATTTTAGGAGCAAATAATGGGAAAAATAATATTAAATTGGACATATTATTCTGATATGGTAGAATGCCCAGATTATATATCGAATAATTTACTGGAATATCAATTTAAATTCGATGAATGGGTCTCTGATAGAAATACACAACCAAGTTATTGGGTAAAACATGAAATTGGTGGAATAACATACGAAGGCGTTTCTTTTAGTTCTGATGCATTCACGGAATGGTTGAAAAAAAATATAATCCAAGCTGGCGAAGATGTATTTTTTATCAAGCGAGAGTTTACACCTGATTATGATGAGCGCCAATTGCCTCATATCAATTTTTGATTTTGATGTTGTACTGCTTTGGTGGAGTAATGGATTTGGTTGTGATCGTTATGAATGGCACATGAGTGGAAATTGCTGAACTATTCTATAGGAATGGGGTATTAGTACTCTGTAACTATGGAAAATGCATAATTACCTAATAAGTCTTAAAATCATAGTTTCACATGGCAACAATGGCTTTCTTACGTCATTTTCATGAGAAAAATATCTTCAAATTGGAATTATGCAATTTCCTTACTTAAAATAGTTTACGGAGGGCGATTCAATGGAGACTCAAAATTTATTAGATAAAAGAAGTTTGTCACTATGGTTAAAAGATGGTATTTCCAGCAGTATTCCTAAATTAGAAGTTGATATAGATTGTGACATTTGCATCGTAGGTGCTGGAATAACTGGAGTAATGACTGCTTATCGACTCAGTGAGTCAGGATTAAAAGTCGTCATGATCGACAAAGACACACCATTACATTTGACAACTGGAAACACCACAGCGAAGTTTACGTTTCAGCATCATTTAATTTACAGTGAAATATTAAAAAGGTATGATTTAGATCGGGCTAAATTATTTTATGAAGCACAGTTAGAGGGTCTGAATCATGTACGTTCTATAATCGACAAGCATAATATTTCTTGTGATTTTAAAGAAACATCTGCCATCGTATATGCAGAAGATGAAGCGCATTTTAAAGAAATATTAGAGGAAAAATCAGCGTATCAACAATTAAATATTCCCCATGAAATTATTTACGAGTTGCCACTCAACCTAAAAGGGACAGGGGGCATAAAAGTAGATGATCAGTTTGAACTAAACCCAGTAAAACTTTTAGATTTTTTGATCAGTTATATATCAGGTAAGAATGTTTCTGTATTTAAGAATACTGAAGCCATCTCATTGGAAGAAGAAGATGACACTATAAAAGTTGTGACTGGTGATCAGAAGATCATAAGATGTAAAAAGGTCGTAATAGCGACTGGATATCCATTCTATGATGGCAATGGATACTATTTCACTAGGCTTGAAGCACATAGATCTTATTTAATGGCCTTTCCTATTAAAGCGTTTGTTGATGATCAGTTTATGTTGATTTCCAATGCCAACAAAGCTATATCACTTAGATTTTCAGATACGGATGGCATAAAGTATCTCTTAGTTGGTGGGCAAGGGCATAAAGTGGGTCAAGCGGATTCAAAAATTCAGAGCTATGAACAATTAATTGATTTTGCGAACACGCAATTTAAAGTAGATAGTCCTGCATTTAGATGGTCTGCACAGGATTATAAAACTGTGGACCATATACCTTATATTGGAAAGCTTACTTCCAAACATGAAAACATATTTGTTGCCACAGGGTTTAATAAATGGGGAATGAGCAATGGAAGTTTTGCGAGCCTCCTTATTTCTGATTTAATAATGGGTAACAAATCAAAATATGAGGATCTTTTTAAACCCTCTAGAGGTGAAGTGAAAGGCAATTTAGGAGACTTTTTAAAAGCAAATCTTAACGTAGCCAAAGAGCTCATCAAAGGAAAAATCACCCCAGATGTGATAGACATAAATGATATCTCTAATGGTGAAGGTGGCATTATTAAGTATCATGGAAAGCGTGTTGCTGCTTATAGAGATTTTTCAGGATCGCTTTTTCTACATGATAGTACGTGTACACATATGGGATGTGAACTTGTTTATAACAATGCAGATAAAACGTTTGATTGTCCATGTCATGGCTCTCGATTCAATTATGATGGTAAAGTAATAGAAGGGGTTGCAATTGATGATCTAAAAAAAATAGTAGAGGAATAATGCGCTTAGAATTAAGTTTCCGCCAGAAAGGTTTCTGACCTCTTTTGGCGGAAATTTTGTGGGGGCATCGAACATAAGGCAAGTTTCAGGTGGACAAATGGGATAATATTGTTACACAATTTCGATAGAGAGTGAGATTATATTATGAATTACAGTGATACCATGTTCAGCGATATGAAATCAATATGTGAAATGAAGTACGGCATTGAAAAGGGATTGTGTATATATAGCAATGCAGAAGAGAATTTTCAAAAGATGAAGAATGAGGCAGATTATAGGAATAGTGATGTAATAAAATGGCATATGACAAAAAATATTTTTCCGGTGCTTTCATATTACATGTCTTTACTTGAAAATGGCTTTTCAACTGAACAAGCGTACACAAATACACTTGAAGTCACTCAGAAACATGCTGAGATTGAGAAAAGAAAAAATGAGAGGCTCGCGAAAATACCGTTCTTTTACTATCTGTTTAAGATATTTAGTAAAAAAGTCATGGACAAGACTTATCCTGTTGAGGGTTGGGAAACGGAATGGATCAGATATGATAACAAAGAGGTTTATTTTAATCTAAAAAGCTGTGTTTATTTTGAAGTTACAAATCAGTATGGACACCCTGAACTTTGTACAGTCTTTTGTGCAAATGATACAACCGCATTTAGCGGGTATTTACCTAAAGTAAAGTTCGAACGAAGCGGCACTATAGCTGAAGGAAAGGAATTGTGTGATTTTCATTTTAAAAACAGTTCACGTATTTGAGACAATATTGAGTAGGTATTCAAATGTATAATTGACGGTTATAAAAAGGGATATAAAAAAATATATAGAAAGTAGGCGCAACAATTAATGATAACAATCTACGATTGGTTTGGATTTGATATACCTAGTATTAGCCGATATAAACTTATCAAAGAGGTTGGTTTTGATGGTGTACTTCTTTGGTGGAGTAATGGCTTTGGTCGTGATCGTTATGAATGGAATGAATATCGAAAAGCGCCACACATCGCAAGGGAAGCTGGTCTTTATATTGAAAATATCCATGCGCCAGTTGAAACTCAAAATGACTTAAGCAGTGATAACCTCGATGGAGAAAGTTTATTTAGTCAGTATCTTGATTGTATAACAGATTGTTCGGTGAATGAAATTCCGACCATGGTAGTACATCTGCCAAATGATAAATATCCACTTGGCCAAATTGGACTTAATAGAGTAAAACGGTTAGTTGAAAAAGCTGAGAGACACAATGTAAATATTGCATTAGAAAACCTAAACAATCTAGAAAATGTAAAAAATGCATTACAACAAGTTGAAAGCAATCGACTCGGTTTCTGTTATGATTGTGCACACCATTTCAGGAGAGCTCCCGATGAAGATTTGCTGTCAATGTATGGTAATCGATTAATGGCAATACATTTACATGATAACAATGGAGCACATGCAGAACATGGACTACCATTTGACGGTACCCTTGAGTGGAAACAAATTATGAAAGATCTTGATCGTGTCAAATACAAAGGTGCAATTGCAATTGAAGCTATGAACTGGGAATATGAAAATCTAACAGTAAGAAACTTTTTAGAAATTGCTTATGAACGTGCTTTGATTTTAAAAGAAATGAAAAAAAGCGTGTAGAGGAGAACTTATGCCAAATTATACGACACGATTATTGCAGGGGCATGAACTTGAGCTTGCCATAGATTTTGCATGGCCAATTGCTCAACACCATGAGTATTTCTATTTTCCTTTTTACAATAGTTATGATGAGCTGAAAATAATTTTCTCTAGATTCTTTGAGAAAGAAGGTCTTTATCTTATCGGCATATTTGAGGGAAGTATACTTGTTGCACTGTTTCCACTGGTATTTAGAGAAAGTGAAGAAATTGGAGGATGGGATAAAGGCATTTATATACATGATGAAAAGATAAAATATTCAAATGCAATGGACATTTTTAAAACCTTTATTTCGGACGATTTAGGTTTTGAAGGGAAAGAAATATACTGTGGCATTCGTAGCGATTATCAAGACGCTATAAAGTGTTTTGAGAGAGAAGGTTCAGAAATACTGGAAGAAACTCATATAACAAATTTTGAATTCATTAGTGAAAATCCTAAAAATTTGAATGTAGAAACCATTGTTCTTGATCCGTTCATTGAAATCTTAAATATAAATGACGTAACTATCTGTAGCAGCCAAACCATTCTCAATGCCTATTACGATTATCACGACAAAGCTTACCCTGGTTATTACTGGACATCGGAACGCCTTAAAAATCATCTTCATGACTTTCGAATCATCATCGCTTTTAAATATTCCATGGAGCAAGAAGTCATCATTCTTGGAAGTATTTTCGTACGGGAAATTGAAGGTACTGGCGACGTTTATGGTCTTAGCAATATAAGTGAACAAAATTCTAATTGTTGCATTTCAGGCACCACAGTATCATCAGAAATACTTCGCGAAGCACTCTTGCATAAAGCCTTGCAAAATAGTCATGCAAATGGTTTAAAATCAATGATGTTTTTTTGTGAAGAAATCAATGACTACCATCTCGCGCTCAGGAAAGGGTTCAAAACAATGGGGAACTATAAAGTCTATTTATGGAATTTGAAATGAACTTATCTGCCTTATTGAATAGAAAATAGAATAAAGGGAGCCAATACATGTCAAGTCATGACAATAAATATCAAGAAAAGTCAAAAAACAAAGAACCCGGAGAACTTGCAAAAAAATTACTTCAATACATACCAAAAAATTCAACGATATTAGATCTCGGTGCTGGAGCAGGCGTTGATAGTAGATATTTTGCAGACAATGGACATTTCGTCACTGCAATTGATCGAGAGACAGCAGTTATTAGCGAAACAATTGAAAGTTATGGCGAGTTATACACGGGAAGAATAATTGTGATAAAGGATGATTTTTATCATATGAATCTTCCAGTAAGTGACGCTATTTATGCAAATTATAGTCTTCCATTTTGCGAAACTATAAAATTCACAGATAAATGGTCGTCGCTTGAATCGCAAGTTAAAATTGGTGCAGTAATAGCATTAATATTTTTCGGGAAAAATGATGATTGGAAGAACTATACTGAAAAATTTACTTTTCATTCAAGTGAAGAGGTACTGAAATTGCTTGGAAATTACGAAATTATCCATTTAGAAAATAAGGAATATGATGGTAAAAGTATGAGACCAAGTGGCGAAATAATCGACAAACACTGGAATGTAATAGAAGTCATTGCAAAGAAAATGAAGTAGTGACATATTCGAGGGGAAGATGAAGATGATGAAGAAAAAGCTAAAAAAGATCACAATTATTATTGTAACTTTGATTCTGCTGGTCCCTATTCCGCGAGGCGTTAAAGACGGTGGAACGGTTAAATATCAAGCAGTCTTGTACAGCATAACAGATTATCATGCGTTTAGAGACATGATAGGTTACGACGTCGGGATTGAAATAAAGATTCTTGGAAAAACAGTTTATAAAAATATAAGATTCAGTGAAAAATAATCACTTTGAAATTCGTATTTGGAGGCAGACAAATGAAAGATAATCATTCTAAATCGTTCGTTGAAGCTTTAAGAGCAAATGATTTGGAAACTATTAGAAAAATCCCGAAGTCTGATCTACATAACCATTTTACTCATGGTGGAAATAGAGAATACATTAAAAAAAGAACGGGTCATGAAATAATGCCGTTAACGCATACACTTAAATCGATGGATGAGATGCATAAGTGGACTTCAGATAATTATGGACCTAATTTCAACTCTATTGAGATGAGAAAATTATTAATTGATGCGACCTTTGTTCAGGCCAAGTATGATGGCATTCATATATTGGAAGTTGGTGAAGATGTCTGGGCTTTGAATGAATATTTTGGTAATGATATTGGTTCATTGATCTCAGCTTTTAAAAATGCTAACAAGAGCTTCTCACCTGAGACTAAGCTCCGTTTGCAAATTGGCTTATCAAGGCATTGTAGCATTCCGTATTTGGAAAGAGTCATTGAGCCCTTTTGGAAAGAAAACGCATTTTACTCTCTAGACTTATATGGTGACGAAATGGCTCAACCTATTGAGAACTTTCAAAATATTTATGCAAAAGCTAAGAAAAATGGACTAAGAGTCAAAGCACATGTTGGCGAATGGGGAACCGTGTCCGATGTCGTTAAAGCGATTGGATTGGTTGATATAAATTCATAAAAGCAAGAAAACTGTAAACAGAAACTAAACATAGAAAGGAACAGAGGTATATGGAAAATTCAGAAATCTATGCATTATTTGCAAAACGAAAGAAAAGACAAAACCTTGCGACCACATTAATTGTTATCATGTCTATTTCGCTACTATTTTTAAGGGAAGTTCTTTTACCTTATAAATATATCGTACTTTGGGTCATGATCATAAGTTTTATTTCGATCATTGTTTTCAACTATTTTAACTGGCGATGTCCAAATTGCGACCGGCCACTAGGTAGAGAAACGAATATGACCTTTTGCAAACATTGCGGTGTAAGGCTCACAGAATATTGATATTTGCAATGCGATTTTGGCATGATGTAAATACTGTTTTGTAAACGGAGGTCAAATGTTTACTTATAGAACCTATAGACAGGATGATTATCCTTTGAATATTTAATTGCATTATCAATGAGTATGGAGAAAACAGATAGGCGTTGTGAGACGAGATGGTTCATCTTTTGTGCCTAATATCCAATCCCCGAAACGACCTGTCTTTGAAAAAAATGATTCGGATCAATTTCACCTTCTAAAGTCTCTGTAGATAGGAGGATAACACTTAGAGGGGTTTTTAGCTCATGAGACGCATTGGCTAAAAATTCTTGTTTTGATTGATAAGCTTCTTTTATTGGACGCAAACTATGAAATATATGTTGTTGTTTTAGCAATGAAGACATTTGATAAATATAACGGTTCTGACTATTATGAGCCAGAAAGTATAACCAAAAATCTAAGATTATATGGAAATATACATTTGTAGATGGTACAAGTCATCAATTTACAAGTCTGCATGGAATAATCAATTACTAACCCTCAGACTCTAGGCAAACCTCAATCAATTCTTTTATGATATTAGGCATTCGAACATAAACATCCCTTGTAAAGACCCGTTCTGTTATTTTGTGAAGATCCTTACCCCATGGACCAATGTTTATAACCGGCATATCCAAGGTGGCTAAATCCTGAAAAGGAATTTTATAGATGATATCCCATCCAGGGCTATTGGATTTGATCATAGCAATATCATCATCTTTGCCTATCCAAGTTGCATAGGACAAATCGCTGATTCCCATAAAATAAGGTTGAGATTCAAAAATCAAGTTGTATTTTTTTGAGGCGATGTCATTGATTAATGGTTCTAATTCGAACGGAAGTTTGTTTTTGATAAATGCATTATTGACATGGGGATAGTATGGTCCCGAAAATGCAATAACAATGGCAGGGCCTGCAATATCAGTGGCTTCCATAACGCTTTCGATTAGTCGTATAGTAGCCTCTGGCAATGTAATTTGATTTTCTGTGAGCAGTGTTTTTATGCCTTCTAAATGATCAGCATAATCACTATCGAAGCTTTCTTTGTTTTGTTCTTTTGCTATGTCAAGAATTTGTTCAAAAGTAAATACCTTGGGTTCAAGTGTAATAGCTTCAGGTTCTGTACCTGTCAATGCACAATAATTTTCGTAAGCGTCTTTGAAATGGATCAATGTATCTCTTAAAGATCGGTGTGAGATAGAAATCAATTTATTCATAATGCTTTTTGGTGAGCGTGTAAAGGTGAGCCAATTGAAATAGCCAGTAGCTGCCTCTGGAATCGAAGCATCATATGCCTTTTTACGATCTTTCAGATTAACCCAGATCGGTGGTGGTGTTACATCGGATAAAAACATGTCACAGAGTTCGATATTGAGCTCCGTTTTGCGCTGGAGATCTCCAAGTACAAGTGAAGGATTAAATCCATTGAAGGGATCACCAATATGACTTTTGACGCCTTTGACGTAAAGGACAGGCATGATTTTGCCAACTGAACCTTCGTAGAATATTGCTTTGCCCTTGGTTTGATTAAAATAAGGTTCACTGTTGATGCAAAGCATATAGTTAAGGTCATACTTGTTACGAAGGGTAGTCATCAAAGTTACCGCCCTGAGCATGCCTTTTGATAGCGTTTCTTCATCAGGAACACTCAATAACAATATATTGCCTTCAAAATCCAGTTGTTCAGAAAAATAAGCACTTAGTGCAAGTTGAATAGCAGCACCAGCTTTCATGTCAGAAGAGCCTCTTCCAAACGTCCATTCGCCAGATTCAAGATCATTTTTTACCTGAGGAGACAATTGACGTTTTTTTAGTTCTAAAATCAGTTCGTCAGGGCGCAGTGCAACGCCATATAATTTGCCGTATTCTTCTATATCGATAGCGTCGTGATGATGGATCATAACAATCGTTTTATTGCCTTTGCCTTTGACTAGTGACCATATAACACTGCGATTATGGGGGTCGTCCTCTAAGGGGAAGGCACCACAGAATTCAGGGTGTTCATCAAAATAGGGCTGTTCTTTGATCCACTGCAGTATGTGCTCTTCTATATAGGCTTCTCTTGATGTATTGGTGTCGCTTTGTGTAGCCATTAACCTTAAAAATAAAGGTTTGATGCGTTCTTCAAACATATAGACTCCTTTATATTGTTTGTACAATGAGGGACGTTCGCTTAGACTTTTGAGATACGCTTAAAAACATTTCAAAAAGTGGTGCATCACTAGAGTTCAACGACAAAAGTGGTCCCCACTTTTTCTATGCTATCGACGCTAATCGTTCCTTTGTGTTGATCGATAATCTCTTTTGCAATAGCAAGGCCTAACCCATAACCGCCTGTTTCTTTAGAACGCGACGACTCAAGGCGATAGAATCTTTCGAATATGTGCTTTAGTTCTGTTTCTGGTATGCCGATGCCAGTATCTTTTACGATTAGTTTTACACCTTGTTTTTTAGTATCACTATTTTTTTCAAGAGTGACATAGACATGACCATTATCCTTTGAATATTTAATTGCATTATCAATGAGTATGGAGAAAACCGACAGGAGTTGTTTTCGATCGCCATTTATTTTTAGTCCAGGCGCAATCGATTGTGAGAGGGAGATCCCTTTAGCTTGTGCAATTTTTTCATAGGACACAATTTCTTTCGAAAGGGATTCGGATATATTGAAATGCTCATATTTAGCTGTAGCAGTACGGCTGTCCGTTCTAGATAAAAAGAGGAGTTGTGAGACGAGATGGTTCATCTTTTGTGCTTCATCTCCAATCCCCGAAACGACCTGTCTTTGAAAAGAAAGATTCGGATCAATTTCACCTTCTAAAGTCTCTGTGGATAGAAGGATAACGCTAAGTGGGGTTTTCAGTTCATGAGACGCATTGGCTAAAAATTCTTGTTTTGATTGATAAGCTTCTTTTATTGGACGCAAACTCTTACCAGCGATGAGATATCCAAGACCAGCGGATACAAAAATTCCAGCTATTAAACTGAAGACAAGTATTTTAGATAAATTTTCTAATGTTTGGTAAGCGATGGTTACATCCCTTGCAACGACATAATAGCCCAATGTTTGGTCACTAATCGTAATGGGCATTTTTGCCATGAGATAGTGTCGCTCAGAAGGATCTACTAACGTTACTATACTGGGATTGTCAGAAATTTTTAGATCCTTACTCTTGATAAGCAATTTATCAAAAGTAGACTCATTATCTGATTTCCATGTAACCAATTGACCGGATGCATCATAGACCATGTAAACTGGAAAAGTCTTTAAAGTCTGCGGGATGATTAAGTCTTTTACGCCTGGGAGTGTCACTTCAGAATGAGAAATGGAATCGATTGACGCTTCATCGTCGTCGGATTCTGAGTCTGAGTCGTCTGAGGACTCTTCCGTGGACTCTTCTGTGGACGCTTCATTATTCTCATAGAGCCATTCAGAACCTTGAATACCATCTAGCATTCGGCTTATCTCAGAGGACATCTGATAATTATTGTAATTAACCATCACAAAATAGATGCTCAAGTTGGTGGCTATCAAAATGGCAATCAAAATTAACGAATAATATAATGTCATTTTTAACTGTAGTCGTTTGAACATTTAGACCTCCACTTTGTAGCCTATACCACGAATATTCAGAATGATGTTGTCTTTAGTAGATTTTTCAATTTTTTTTCTCAAAAGCTTAATGAATGCATCTAGATTGTTTTGTGTGATTTCTTGGTCCAGCCCCCACACTCTATCAATGATAACATCCCTTGGAACGACTTGTCTGTTGTTTTCTAGTAAAAGGCTAAGCAGTTGAAATTCTCTACTTGAAAGAGATAGATCAGTATTTCTGTAAAGGACTATTTTGTGTACACGATCGAGCGTGTAATCTCCAATCGCAAGTAAATCATCATTTAATTTTTGAGTGCTGCGTCGAGAGAGTGCTTTCACCCTTGCCAGTAGTTCTTTGTATTCAAAGGGTTTTATGAGATAGTCATCGGCACCATTTTCTAGTCCAATAATTTTATCATCCAGGGTATCCCTTGCTGTTAACATCAGAATACCGCCATTAAAATGGCGGTTTCTAAGTGTTTCACAGACTTCAAGTCCTGACTTTTCTGGCATCATCCAATCTAAAAGAATGATATCATAATGATTGTTTTCAGTGTATAAAAGTGCTTCAACACCGTCTTTTGCATGATCAATTTGATAACCATCTTTTTTAAATAGATGAATTAGCAATTCAGCAATTTTGGGATCGTCTTCAGCCAGTAGTATCAACATAGTCATCTCCTGTAAATTTTAGTATTCAGTAATCAATCGTCTCCATCTTCGTATGCATCTTCATCTTCGTGTTCATCTTCATTTTCATCTTCATCGTCATCATCATAGTCTTCATCATCGTATGCATTGTAATTGCTATTTGAATTTGAATTTCCTTGAGTAGTTGCACTTGTAGTAGTATCAACAGGTGCTGTTATATTAGTACTGATTGTGCCGCCTACTTTACCAACGATTGGAACTTGATTCAGGAGTGAGGCAGAATGAGGTGAGCTTGCAAAGAATGATGTAACATCTTGACCAGCTTTTATTCCACGGTGGTCGCCACCAGACCAAGCACCTATTTTTGTAACATCATAAATCGTACCGCTCACTGCAATGTAAGCTGGATTACCATTCATGCCATTGAACTTGGAAAGTGCATTTAAAGTCCATGTTTGAGGTTTTGTTACAGTTACAGTTGTAGCTTTAGATGTTGTGTTTCCGGTTGCTGGTGATTTCGATGTTGTTACTGTAGCTGTAGTTGTGCTATCCACAGCAGTTACTGGTGATTTTGTAGCGACCAATTTTCCTACGATAGGTGATTGGTCTAATATGCTTTTGCTATGAGGTGATCCAGCAAATGCAGCTGAAAGATCTTGTCCTGCTGATAATCCTTGATGTTGTCCGTTTTTCCATGCGCCAATTTTAGTCATATCATATACGATACCATCAACAGCTACATAGGCAGGATTTCCGTTCATGCCATTGTACTTTGCAAGTTCAGCCGCTGTAAAAGTAATTTCTCCTTTTGTAACCGCTGAAGTTTGAATTAAATTAGGCGTTGTTTGAACGATGCTAGATGTATTGCTCATCCTTGTGCTTTGGTCAGATTGAAAGAATGTGCCTCCGCCAAAAGTTGAAGCGAATGCAAATTGGTAAAGGCCTATAAACATAATGCCTATACTTGCGATACTTAGTACTATTTTTAATCCGTGTCTATTTTTCATAAACTTTCCTCCTTCAATAAAAGAAAACGTTGAGTATGAGTTAAGTTTAAACGGCGAATCTGAAAATAAAATGAAAGCGCAATTAAATGTGCCATTATTTTATTTATACCGTAAACTGCTCGTAGTGAATCTGATTTTTTGAAATTCCGAGTTGCTTCAGACTTTCTAGTGTCATTTGCATCAAGTTTTCTGGACCACAGACAAAATATCCAGTGCTTTGATCTTGGAAATGCGGTTTTTCAGTCCAATTTTTCATGCGATTAAAATCTAACCTGCCTCTTTCTCCAACCCACGTTTCATCGCTTGACACAACAGGGATAAATGTGAAATTTGGCATAAGGCTTTTAACTTCTTGGAGTTCATTTAGCTGGATCAAATCTTCTTTTTTCTTAACAGACCAAATCAGTAGTACATGTCTGTTTGCATCTGTGAGCTTCATGTGGTGTACCATACTCAAAACGGGTGTAATTCCAACGCCTCCTGCGACGAAAACGGTTGATTTCTCATGTTTAAAATCAAGATAACTAAATTTTCCGAAGGGACCATCAACTGTGACTGAATCGCCAATTTTGAGATGTTTGATTTTATTTGTAAAATCGCCAAGTGCCTTTACTGTAATTGAGATATGTGTGCGATTCGTTGGAGATGAAGAAATTGTAAACGGATGTTCTTCTGTTTTAATGCCTTCACTAGAAATTCTGAAAAAGCCAAATTGACCTGGCGCGTAGTGAAAGGTTTCGCCATTCTTAGGCGATAATTCTATGGTCCATGTATCATTTGTTTCTTGAAAAACAGAGGAGACCACATATTTTTTGTCTTCAAGGAACCAAGGTTTTACAACTTTATGATAGAGGTAGAATCCAGCTGCAATGAAAAAATATAGCATATAGGTTGTAAAAATAAGTGGACTTTGCCTTGCGGAACTTGTTAAAAGTACGTGAACTTGCATAAAAAGGAGTCCGACAAAAGTCATATTGTGAATAAGTTTGATGCGCTCATATGAAAAAATCTTGATTGTATTTAATAGTTTGACAATGTCGCTAAAGATGGGTATTTTTTTTAATAGTCGAGTAGACATAAATAACAGCGAAAGTGCGCTAATACTTATAAATAGGAACAATGCAATACTACCAAGTTGTGTAACGATAGTTTCTGAGAAAATCATCTCAAATAAAGTTTTGTGAATAACAATCATACCGACAGCTACTAAAGCGATTATGCCATGAAAACGAAACATTTTATCTAGCCCAAATTGTCTTTCAATCAGTTTAGGTCTTGCACTTAATACAAACTGCCACAACATCCAAGTATAACTAAACACGCCAAAGACCATCGGGAGTAAATAGGTTAAGTCTGTATATTTTGCTATATTATTCATCAGGATCATCATCACAAGGATTAGTGGGCTTAAAAAATAAGTTGCTTTAATTAGTTGTTTCATAATCAACCCTCCAGTTAAGTTACATACTTCATACTTCATAGTTGTAATATAGCAAGTGAATCTGAAAATACTCTGAAAGGTATCGTTAGAGAGAGGCGATTTTTAATTATAATGAAATATTCTCGCGATTGTTTTCTGTTATAATTATTATAGTGTAATCAGAAAATTCAGACTGATTATCTGGACGCTTGATAAGTGCGTTGGAGGGAAAATGAATTTCGTAAATAAAAAGCACATACTTATTGGGGTACTGGTTTTTTGTGCGTTGATTTTAAGTTATCTCGTTTATAATCAAAGAGCCAACGATAAGGCCGCCGCATTGGAAACTACATATATTCAAATAAACGCCGGCGATTATGCGTTTGAATCCTTACTTGGAAAGACGCGAAATGAAGTAATAAGTATTTTGGGTAAGAACTACATAGTAACAAATCAAGGGGCCAATCAACAAAATATCGGTTTGGCTTACGATGAAGTTGGCGTATTGGTTGGACTTGACAGTAAAAATGATAAGGTCGTCGAGGTTCAGTTAAAGGATGTAAAATATAAGGGAATTTCTACAAAACTCAGGATGGTTGAAGCGGACGAGATTATGGACATGGAAATGCTCATGATTAACCTCATGAGTAACGTCAATCAAAGCCCGATTTGGTATATTTATGATTTTGGTTCGTATAAAGTTAGGATTTCTGGACAATCTAGAGGGTCAATGATTGATGAATTGGTTGTTTTTAAGGAGGATTAAGGTGAGCGACGTAATTTCAACGCCATATGAAAATATGCGTTTTTTTAAGGCGCACCATGCGCCGCTATTTGAAAAGAGCACAGAAAATGGTGAGGTATTTGTCGGGGAGAGCGATCGGCCATGGGTCTATATCAACTGCGATGACGCAAATACGGATGCACTCCACCATTTATTGACGCTTTTGCCTGAAAACTATGTGAATTTTGCGCTAGTTGAGGACTGGATGGTGGATAGTGTTACGCGAGATTTTGTTCGCACGAAGGAGATGGTCTGTACGCGTTTTTATTTGCCAGACGGGGTGACTTTACCTTGCGGTGAAGCTCAGGTGAGTGCACTTATAGTTGAGGATGCGCTAGAAATTCAAAACACGCATGCCTACAACGAATATACAGATCTTGAGTATGTCATGAGGCAGATTGAGAACGGGTATGGTGCTTGTATTCGCGTAGATGGCAAACTTGTGGCGTGGGCTATAACACATGATGATGGCGCAATCGGCTTTTTATTTGTCCAGCCCGAGTATCGCGGCAAGGGATATGGTGAAGCGGTGACGGCATGGATTGCAGAGCGACTAAGAAAAGATGGTTTTTCTGTTTATGTACATATCGAGGCGGATAATTCTAAGAGTATGAATCTGGCTAAGAAATTAGGTTTTGTGGCAGACAGAAATGTTCGGTGGTTTACGCTTGAAGGTAAGTAATTTTTATGGAAGGAGAATGCTATGATTAGTTTGCTTAATCTCGGGAGTATTGTACTTGGTTTAATTGCTTTGATACTTCCTGTTGTAAATATCATGCGATTTAAAAAATATGACCAAAAGAATCTTTCGATTATGAGCATCAGTGCTTGTGCTATATCACTTTTATTTCAAATATTCTATAACTATCATTTGGTAAAGATCGGCGATTGGTCTGCACTTATGGATACAATGGGCGCTGTAACATTCGTAGCTGCAGTACTTCTTTTTATTACCATTGCATTAAATGTAATTGCTTTAATTGCATATCGAGGCAAAATAGCGAAGGTTGTTTAGTGGATATTTTAACTGAGGAAAATTTGAGTATATTTGAGAGGTATGATTTGATTAAAGGCATATTGTTTGACTGGCATGGTGTACTAATAGAAGATGCAATAGAAGATGTTGAAATCAAAAAGATTAACTATATTAAACTATTGTCAGAGAATGTAACAGAATCTGAAATAGATGAGATCATTTCATTAGGATACAAAAAGTTTGAACCGTTATGGAATATACTTCCTACTTTAAGTGAAAATTTTAAGATGATAATCGTAAATAACGGACCTGAAAAGACAATCGACTCATGGGATAAGTATTTTGGATATTCAAAATATATGGCGTTTGTAAATTCGGAAAGAGAAGGTATAGAAAAACCTGATCCAAGAATATATGAAATTGCTTGTAATAAAATTGGGCTGGAAACCAATGAAGTTATTTATATGGATGATTGTTGCGGGTTTCCTGAAGAGACAGAAAAGCTTAATATGAGATTTATCCATTGGGATTCGACTGAAAGTGGATTTACTAAATTTAAAAAAGTATTAGAAGAATTAAATATTTTAATAGATTAAGAGTAGAACCATTACTTTGGCTCTATTTTGGAGGGTGAAATGGCTAATTGGAAGGGATGCTTTATATCAGAAGGACTCAAAGATCCAACTATACTGAACAAATACCAGTGTTATAAATTTAGAATTACAAAAGATAATTTAGATTTAGATGAACTAGGTACAAAGGGGCGCTGGCATATGTACTGGTTAGAAGTTGATGAGTCATCTTTTGATGAGTTTAAGGACAATGTCAAATATAATTGGTATGGCCATTTTTGGAATGGAAATGATATTGTTGCAATATTTGAAGGTGCTTGGTTTAGATTGAAAAAAGACAACATGGACACTTGGCAAGAAGCAATTTCATATGGAAAATCTCAAGGAATTAGTGAAGAGCAATTAGATTTTTTAACAGATTAAGAAAAGCAACTTAAAGTGGTGTGCGTTATAAACAGTGCGTACGAGTAATCTATTTCATATTAGGGAGATTTACTTATGATCATTTATGATAACAAAAATAGGGCAGTGATTAGAGGTAACGCAAGTGAAGACGTACAACAAAATGTTAGATTAACATTAACTCGATTTCAGGAGGGTTATACAAATAGAGACTTGAATGCCTTGGATAAATTTGTCGAGGCTCTTTTTGTGAATGACAATGATTCTTTAATCGTTGGAACCGCAGATTCAGAATGGTGTAATGGCAAAGAAGAAATTAAGAACTTAATTGCTTCAGATTGGAAGTATTGGGCGAATGTAGTTCTTGATATTGATGAAGCTACAGTATCTTCGCTGGGAGATGTTGCTTGGGTTACTACTGAGGGATTTTTGCATAGTACACTAAGTGAAGCTAGGGCATACGAGAAATGTTTGAACAAAATCAAAGAAAGCTTAGATTCAGATATCAAATCAAAGGATAAAGTACTAGATACATTAAGAACTATTTCAATGAGTTTGTTTGATCTTAATCTTGGAGAAGAAGTTGTAAGACCGTTCAGATTCACCGCCGTTCTACTGAAATGTAATAGTGAATGGAAATTTCATAGTATTCATTTCTCACATCCAACTAATTTACCTGCTGACGTAAGAGTCGTAGGAGATCTGAGAATTAGTTAAAAATGAAAACGCGCAGATATTTTACAAAGAGAGGTAATTGAATGTTTAATCGTGCAATCGTAATTTTCCCTCAATTCAAGAATGTCAGGTTAATAAATGAAATCCGAGAGAAATATGACCCGTTATCTGACTATATTGCGCCACATATAACGTTAGTATTTCCATTTGAAAGTGATATTCCAGCAATTGAATTGATTGAACACATAAAAGTTGCACTTGTTGGGTGTGATAAGTTTAGCCTAGCTATGTGCGGAATAACTGCTAGCTCAGATGGATATATTTTCCACATTTGACATTAGGCAGATTGAAGGATGAGAAGCAGCATCAAGAAGTTGTTGAGTCATTGTTAGATTTTGATGAGTTATTTGAGATTGAAGTCGTTGAGGTTGTGGTCGAACGGATTGATGAAGAAGAGAGATCGATAATTGAGTATGTTCATAGGTTTTAATCAAAGGTATCAAGTTATAGGTCACTAACAACTAGGAGATACAACGATGAAATCATATTATGAGACAGTTACAGAAATTGTGTTTGTTAAAGACGAAATAAAAAAATCGGATATCATCATGATTGCTGGTGGAAGTCGAGTCGAGTTAGCAAATGAAGCATATAACTTATTTAGAAAGGGGTATGCGGAATTTATCTTGGTATCTGGTGGTAAAAACAAAAAAATAGTGGGCTTTGATACCGAATGTGATTTTCTTTGCGATGCATTAATTAAGAAAGGTGTTCCTGAATCTCAATTGATCAGAGAAAACAAATCATCAAACACTGTTGAAAACGCGGCCTTTAGCAAAATATTATTAGAAGAAAAAAAGATGTCAATTAAAAGTGCAATACTAGTCTGTAAAGGGTTTCATTCAAGAAGATGTAAATTAACATATCAAATATATATGGCTGAGAATGTTGACTTTTGTGTTTCAACGATCATTGATGAACGGAATATAACTTCTGATAATTGGTTTGAAGATGAGATAAAAAAAGGCATTGTTTTAAATGAATTGAGAAAGATTGGAACCTATTTTATTGATCAAATAAGGGGAAATGACAGGGGGTTAATTACTGACTAGTCCCAATAATTAATATAAAAATGAGGATATTTATGGATAATAACAGATATACCCAAAGAGTAATGAAGATTTTTGAAATTTGTAAAACAATCGCGAGTGAATACGGAATTAACTATATAAATTCTATTGTTTTTTTCATTGCGTCATTACGGCTTAACGAGAGCGTTTTAAAAGAATTAAACGAACTGTATGCTAGTAAAATTCAAAGCTTAGAAGATTTGTTAGATCAAAGTGAGAATTCTGAGCTTGTGCATATTTCTGAAATCAACTTTAAAGGATCATTCGACTTCAATGAAATTTTAATTTTCTCTAAGCTGATTTCAGAAAAATATAAACAGTCACAGATAAATGAAGGTAATATTATTGCCGCAATTTTAAGAAGCGATTCACAATCGACTCAATATTTAAGTGATATAATAGATGTTCAGAAAGTCCTTGGTATTGCATCAAGTGCAAGAGATTTGCTAGTCAACTTAAATTCTGCAGAGTATACACCATATATGGATTCGAGAGTAGTAAATGCAGACGAAGTGCAACATTCGGAACTATTGTGTTTAATCAAAATGCAATATGGTAGTGATTGGACCGAAAGTGTTAAATATAGTTTAGAAAAAAATGAAAATACCGTTTTTGTAGCAAAAGTTGGAGATGAGATAATGGGATTTGCAACTTATAATTCGAGCGACACTCGAAAAGGCGTTTTTGGTCCAATGGGTGTATTTAGTGGGCGAAAAGGAGAAGGTATAGGCAAAGCACTTTTAGATAGCACACTTTTCAATATGAAAAGAGTAGGATACCAATATGTTATTATTGGACAAGCAGGTCCTATTGAGTTTTATGAGAAATGCTGTAATGCAAAATTAATTCCTTTCTGAATTTGAACTACAGTATATTTCAACATCATTTAGTTTACAAATGGAGGAATAAATCATGAAAGATGATGGTTTCTGGAAGGCATTGGAGAGACTTGTATCAGAATCGGAGATTGTTATAGATAGACCTAAAGGGAGCACACATCCTCGGTATGCTGATATTGTGTATTCAGTTGACTATGGTTATTTGAAATGAACATCATCTGCCGATGGTGATGGGATCGATATCTGGCGAGGCACGGATGCTGGTCAAAAAATTGATGCTATTATCTGTATTGTAGATTTGTTTAAAAAAGATTCGGAAATAAAAATTTTGATTGGTTGCACTGAGACAGAAAAAAGTGTGATATTCGCTTTCCATAACGAAACTGAGTTCATGAAAGGCGTTATTATTAGAAGAGAGTAAAATTAACGAACCCCGTTGCACTTGTCAGGAGTTTTGTGCAGATAAGTGGCTAATTTGCGACTAGTAAAGAAAATGGAATTGACATCATTGAACGCACAATTCTATCAATATGTTAGAGCGTATATTTAGAAAGTTGAAGTTAGCAATCTACAATAAAGTAGTCAAAGCAGAAAGGAAACCTGTTATGGATAGTGTAATTCAAAAGGTTCTGTACTCAATATTGATCATTCCATTTTTGGGGGTCTTAATTTATTCAATTGTTGAGCCAGAAAAAAGTTTTTTATTTGGGAGAAAATGGCAATATAAAAATGAAGATTTGGAACCCAGTGAAAGTATGATTAAAATGAACAGAAAAATATCAATTGTTGCCTTGGTTGTAATTATATGTGTTTACTTATATTTCATTTTTTCATAGATAGGTGCAGTTGAGAATAAAGCTAAAATAGTAAAGTATTGATTGGGAGGACTAATGAACAAAAAGAGAATTTTGACATCAATCGTTGTATTATTCATTATTTTAATCGTATTTTTATATTCTCAAAAAAATACAATCAAAGATGTAGTAGAAGCTTCACCCAATTTGAGTTATAAAATAGTACATACGGACAAAATAGACAATAAAAGTATTGTGTTTTACTTAGTAAATGAAAATCAACTTCAATTTACAGTCGTTCAACAAGATTTTTTCAAATACACGGCAATCTATAGCGGTAATATAGGTGATCATGAGAGAATCCTTGATACATTTGGCATCCTATTTATAGAATTACCAAGGCAAGTTATGGATGATCGTTTAGTCTGCTTTGGATTGCTGGATAATCCGTCAATTTCTGAAATGTCACTGACGGATGACAGTGACTTAGTAAAAGCATTAATCACAGAAACGCCTGAATTTAATTATTGGCGTGCGGAGTTGACAGATATTCAAAGCAGAAACATTTTGATAAATGGATATGACTCAGAAGGAAAAAAGTTGTTAGAGGTTGAAGAAGTATTGAGGCAAAATTAGGTAGATAGGGTGTGTGAGGTGTCTTCTATGAACATATATGGATATGAAAAGGATAATGAAAATGATAAATTGTTGGAGTTGCAAGATGTAACAGTCAAATGTGACATGACCGAATTAAATAAATTGATTGAATTTCTTCTATATGTTAAGGAAAGCCATAGTAAAATAGAAGTGGGTTTGTGCCATTCTCACTTTCGAGATTGGAACAATGAGTGGCATAGTGGCATGGCAGATATCATTGTTGTGACAGAGTCTAAATAGAATATATAATTAACTGTATTCAAAAAAAATCACACTAACAGGAGAACCCCAAAATGCTAAATGAATATTTGCAAAATTTCAAAAACAGCATCAATAGCCCAACCATAAAAATGCTCTATAAACTGAAATGGGCACAATTAGAACAACATGTTGATACTAAGAACTTGAAAATCCTCGATTTCGGGAGTGGGTTTGGAACAACCGCGAATTATTTGGCTAGAAACAACGAAGTTATTGCGATAGATCCCAACACTGATATGGTTGAAGAACGTGAATGCGAAAATGAGTACACACAGATAATCGGAGAATATGAAAAACTGTATGCGTTCGGTGATTGTACGTTTGACATGATAATATGCCATAACGTACTCGAGTTCATCCCAGATCGCGCCGAAATTGTGAAAGAGTTTTCGCGCATACTAAGAAGTGACGGCATTTTATCCATCGTCAAAAATAATAACGATGGTCGAATTATGTCCAAAGCCATTGCAAATGATATCGAAGGCGCTGTTGATTTACTTGAAGGTGGTCACATTTCTAACACCTTTGGTGATGTGCATGTCTATAATCCGGCAGAGTTAACGAAGTGGGGCAACAGTCTTAAAATCGAAAAATTACTAAGTCTACAGACATTTTTTGGTTTACAAAGTAGCGAAGTTGATAAAAATGAGCAACAATGGATGGATAAAGTGTTCGATCTTGAAATGAAAGTTTCAGATTTAGAGCCATACAAAAGCATTTCGCTATTTAATCACGTTTTGTTGAGGAAATATTAGTATGAAATATATTATCGATCTGGAAGGAACCCTACTGAGTGGCGATGCAGCAAATTTAAATTCGGTAGCGTTTATGAATCATTTGAACGCCACAAATACCGATTACTTGGTGATGGGCTGAATGTTCCCGAAACACTGTGTTTAGAGTGTTTAATGGATATTATTAAAGAAGAAAATTCGGAGGTATTAAGATGAGCAGATATGAAGATGGATTAAAGCTAATGGAAGAAAGATGCGGCAATGGTAAGGATAATACCATTTCTCTAGCAACCATTGCATTGGATAAGAGCCCTGACGGCAGCCCACGTCCGTTCGTCCGTGATCTTGACGCATTTTATGAAGATGGCGTATTTTATGTGACGACATGGTCGAAGTCAACTAAAATGCAGCAGATCGCTAATAACAAAGAAGTGGCATTCACAGTATGCGCGGGGTGGATTTCGGGCAATGGCATCGGAGAAAATCTCGGATGGGTTTTAGATCCTAAGAATGCTGCGATAAGAGATAAACTCCGTACGGCTTTTTCCGCTTGGTACGATAGTGCAAACAATGAATCGGATGAAAACTGCGTTATTTTAGCGATCCGCATAACACGTGCTACCCTCATAAAAGATCATGGCGCTGAGCGGTATTTTATGGATTTTAAGAATAAAGTGGAGACTGCTGAAGGCAAAATAGTATGAAGAAACGCCTAAACTATATTTTGCAGTTCTCAAAACCGCACTGGACTAAGTTTGCACTGCTGTTCACTTGTGTAATCGTGACCATATTTATAGGATCCACGTTTAAATTTATATTTGGAAAACTGATTGATGAAGTCATAACTGCAAAAGATATGAGCAAATTTACCGGATGGGTGTTGCTTTACTGTGGAATTTTTTTCGTAAATCAACTATTGCATCTGACGCTGAATATTTCTTGGGCGAATCTTATGACAAAGTTCTTATTTGATATCAGAAAGGCTGTGTTTGATAAAACGCTTGGTTTAAAAGCGCACGCCTTATCCAATATGCACTCAGGTGATTTAGTTTCTCGTATGCAAAAAGATGTGGGTGAATTCATGAATTTTATTCATTGGAACGTCTTTTATCTGATTGGCGGCATACTCAACTTGATCCTTGCTTTGCTGTATATCGCATACATGAGTGTTCCAATGGCAGCTGTCGCACTGCTTATGACGCCACTTTCCGTATTTGCCACTAACTATTTTGCAAAAAAAATAAAACCCTTGGCCCGTCGTTATAAAGAAGATGAAGGGCTGTTGGCTTCTTGGCTCTACGAAATGTTAAAGGGGATGGAAGAATTAGGCCGACTAGGTGCTACAAGGCATATGGTCGCAGGTTTTACATCAAAACAGGTTCATTTAACAAGGCTCAAAATCAAAATGGACCGCGTCGAAGTTACTGCTGAACGATCAGCGGCAGGTATCGGGCTATTGGGACAATTGGTGTTGTTTCTTGTCGCCGCCTATTTGGTGTCGCAAAATCAACTGACCATCGGTGGCGTCATTGCCTGTCTTGGCTACTTTCAGACTTGCGTGAGCGGGTTCAATGTATTAACTCAGAAAATCACCACCATTCCAGGTAATCTGTTGTCCATGGATCGCGTGATCGAGCTGCTTGAAAAGGAACAAGAAAATTACGAATATGATCAAGCACCACGTATCATTGAAAAAGGAAATATCACATTTGAGGCTGTTCATTTTAACTACGAAGCAAATGCCCCTGTTCTTGAAGGCTTAAGTTTAAAAGTCAAAGCTGGCGAGACTGTGGCTTTGGTCGGACATAGTGGTGCAGGCAAAACAACACTGTCTACGCTTCTACAGAGATTTTACGAACCGCAATCGGGTCAGATTTTTATCGACGATGTTCCACTGAGTGCGTATCCACTTTACAGCTTGCGCAGGCAAATTGGTGTGGTTCAGCAGGATACGGTACTCCTAAACGCGACGCTTAGGGACAACATCACACTCAATCAACGTGGGATGGATGATTCACTGGTGATCGAGGCGCTTGAAAAAGCACATTTAAGTGAATGGTTAATCACTTTACCTAATGGCCTAGACACGTTAATGGGCATCCAAGGTGAAGGTGTGTCTGGCGGTCAAAAGCAGCGCATTGCAATAGCGCGAACATTTTTAGCAGACCCTAAAATCCTCGTATTTGACGAGGCGACTTCATCACTTGATAGAGAAAGTGAACGTGCCATCAAAGCATCTTGGAAAAGCCTTAGCGAGGGGCGTACGACGTTGATTATTGCGCATAGATTGTCAACGATTATTGGTGCAGACCGAATCGCAGTTGTTTCAAAGGGAAAAATTGTCGGGTTTGATCAACATGAGACTTTACTGAACCATTGTGAAACCTATAAAGTATTGTTCGAAAGCCAGCATGAAATTGAAAAGAATGGTGGTGCTTATGCAAGCATATCCTAATCGCCTTACCTTATTTAGACGTTTGATGACACTATGTCACGAAAAAAAGACGTCACTCCTGAAGCTTCTAGCGTTAAAGGGGTACTTCCTAGCCATCGTATTACTGACGCCACTTTGCTATTTGGTGTTTATTAGGGATGTCCTTGAAGACAAAAGATTTGAACTCATTTGGTTTGTTCTGGCGAGTTACATGATACTTTATGCCATGGAATCGCTTGGTATCGTACTACAAAAGCGCATTCAGAATCAATTTTTCATGCCACTCAAGCTAAAAATCAGAAAGCAAATGGCGCGAAAGCTTTCAACCATGGACCACGAAACGTATAAAGACTATATGGTAGGGGATTTAAATCAAAGGTTAGATTTAGATGTTGAGGTGGTACAAACTTTTTTCACAACTCACTGTATAGAATCCGTTTATTCAGCCATAAGTGCGCTTGTTTTAACGGCATTTATGTTTTATATCAATTGGATTTTGACTTTGATTGGCTTAGTTGCCGTGCCACTTTCATTCTTGTTCGCATCGTTCATGAGTAAAAAGCCAGGTCGGATTGCCAATGCGTTCCGTATGCAACATGGTCTATATGAGACGGACGTTCACAATGCCTTTCAAAATTGGCGCATGATCAAATCGCACGGTTTAGAGCACCATGAGAGTGAAATGGTAAAAAAACACTGGGACGTATTGACGCCTCTGTTCATTAAGAAGCAAGTCTTCTGGTTTATTAACCGAAGCTTTATTGCGATCAAAGATACGTTTATTACGACGATGAATTTGTATTTTGTAGGTGGCATCTTAGTGATCAATGGCCAATTGGAATTGGGGCTGTTGCTCATGTTCATGAATTACTACTCAAATTTTTATAGCAATGTTGAACAGATGATTCAATCGATCATGTCCTTAAAAATCGATGATGCCTCTTTGAGTAGAGTCATGGAAATCCTCGATACGCAGCAAAGCGAAACGATCAAGTCATCCATTGTACACGGTCATTTGAACATGCAAGCTGTCAGTTATGCTTATTCGGACAACGAAGACGCATTAGTCGATGTGACACTCAATATTCATGAAAATGCACACCTTGCCATCGTAGGGCGCAGTGGTTCGGGAAAGAGTACACTCATCAAGTTGTTGATGGGGACTTTAAAACCCACAAAAGGTCAAGTTCATTTGGGCGAACATAGTGTATCCGATATGAGTCGCGAAGCCATTTGCAAAAGAATCGCAGTAGTCATGCAGGAACCGTACTTTTTCAACTTGAGTATCGCAGGCAATCTAAAGATGGCCAACAAATCAGCGACTATCAATCAGTTGATTACAGTGTGCAAACAAGCGAATATCCATGAATTTATCGATGATTTACCAGAAGCCTACGATACAGTTATCGGCGAAAAAGGCATCAAGTTATCTGGTGGCCAAAAGCAAAGACTGGCCATAGCCAGAATGCTACTTATGAATGCCGATATCCTAATATTTGATGAAGCAACCTCTGCACTGGATCACGAGAACGAAAAAAGCATAATTAATACTTTAGCTGAGCTGAAGCATAATAAAACGATCATTTCAATTGCGCATCGTCTATCAACCATAACCTCAGCCGACCATGTACTTGTGTTGGAACGCGGGCGTGTGGTGTCTGAAGGGACTCATGAGGTGTTGTCGACGAGCTGCAATGTGTATAAACAGTTATTTGAGGTGGCCCATGGCAAAACGACTATTCTGTGAGATTAGTCCTCTTACATACAAAATTTCAGTCAATATGAATAGACTCAGAAGAAAAATGAAGTGGGTGGCGAATCGAAAAAGCTATGCAGTCAAGCGAGTGGATGAAAAATTACCATGCGTTCATTATCAAAGCAAGTCGCTCATAAGGCGTAAGCTTGGCAATGTTGACATGAGGCTACAGGATAATAAAGCGGTGAATCTAGGCATTGCAGCACCTAAGATCAATGGGATACTCATTAAGCCCAATCAGGTGTTTTCTTTCTGGAAGCTGGTTGGAAACTGTACGGTGTCAAAAGGATATTTGGAAGGCTTGGCGATTAAGAATAGTGACGTTGGCGTTGGAATTGGTGGCGGGATGTGCCAATTGACCAATATGATCCATTGGTTAATTTTACATAGCCCTCTAACTGTACTTGAACACCATCACCATAACCAGTTTGACTTGTTTCCTGATTTTGGGCGGACAGTACCCTTCGGCACTGGAACATCTATCATGTACAACTATATGGATTATCAGTTCGCAAATAACACCGCGCATACATTTCAGCTCATTATTTATACCACCGAAGAGCATCTTTGCGGTGAACTTCGATGTGACGCACCAATCGGGCAGGCTTATCATGTCGAAGAACGCAATGCGTATTTTTCTCAGGTTGAAGATACCTTTTTTAGGCACAATGAAGTTTATAAAATCACCATCGACAAAACGACTGGAGACAAGGTGGATGAAAAACTGATCAATCAAAACAAGTCTAAGGTACTCTATGATGCACGCTTCATACCGGTTGAGTTGGTCCAGTAATTAGTTGAATAATAGTCCAATCAAGGCGCAACATTGCCTGAATTGCATGATAAAAGGAGAAAAGATGCGAACACCCAAACTTGAAACAGAACGACTTATTTTAAGAACCTTTAGAGAATCAGACGCGGAAGCTGTTTTTATCGGATGGGAAACTGATCAAGATGTGGCAAGGTATATGATGTGGGAAAGCCATAATGATATTGATAGGACGAAGTCATGGATAGATATGGAGATCGGCAATATTGAAAAAAGCAACTGGTTTAGATGGGCTTTGGTTAAGAAGGACACAAATGAACTTATTGGAACATGTCTGTTGTATTTTAGTGAGAGCGAACACACTTACGTAATTGGTTACAATTTATCAAAGAAGTTTTGGAATTATGGTTACGCATCTGAATCAATGAGAGAAATTATTCGATTTGGAAAAGAGGTTTTGAAACTCAAAGAAATAACTGGAGCACATGCAGTTGAAAATCCTGCATCTGGAAAAGTTATGAAAAAAATTGGGATGGAATATTTTCGTGATTGTGAGTACATATGCAATGGTGGAAATATAAAAACATTGGGAAAAGAATACAAAATCGTTTTTGACTAGGAAGGAGATTCATGATGACATTAAACACAGAACGATTAACAATAAGAAGATTTTCAGAAAATGATGGCGAAGATCTCTACGAATACTTTTCAAATCCAAATGTCTTGAAATTCGAACCGCATAAGCCGTTTACAAAAGATGAAGCTTATGTTGAAGCAAAATGGCGTGAGAATGATGAACGATTTTTAGCGGTCAGTTTGAAAAGTGGAAAAGTGATCGGCAATCTCTATTTTTCTAAAGGTGACTTCGAAACTTGGGAAGTTGGCTATGTTTTTAATGATAAATACTGGGGGAATGGCTATGCTTCTGAAAGCCTGACTGCACTGCTTGACTATGCTTTTGTAAACTTAAACGTAAGAAGAATTATTGCGAAATGTGATCCTAAAAACACGCCTTCATGGAAGTTACTTGAGCGCGTTGGTATGAGGAAAGAAGCAACAATGCTTCAAAATGTTTTTTTCTTTACTGATAATAATGGCAACCCTATTTGGAAAGATACGTATCAGTATGGGATGCTAAGAACTGAGTATATGGCAGAATATCACTATTGATATTGTCACGAGTAAAAAAAATGAAAATCTACGCATATTTTATTGACGTGGGTAATAAGTGAGGAAATTGCATAATTCCAATTATATGCTATTTCTCACATGAAAAATTTTGGCGAGGTGAATTCATGGAAATATTGGAAACGGATAGATTGATATTAAGAAACTGGCGTGAGAGTGATTATTTGGATTTATATGAGTATGCTTCAAGTGAATTGGTTGGACCTAGCGCAGGCTGGCCTGCTCATAAGAATCATGAAGAGAGCAAAGCAATCATAAAGATGTTTATCGAAGAAGATGATACTTATGCAATTGTGCTTAAGTCTGAAAACAAGGTTATTGGCGGAATTGGATTGCATCACAGAATGCCTGATGATAACTCGAAGGATTTAAATCAAAGAGAAATCGGTTATGTACTGAACCCACTATATTGGGGCAAAAGTTATGTGCCTGAAGCGGTTACACATTTAATTAAATATGGATTTGATCAGATGGACTTGGATTTGATTTGGTGTGGACACTTTGATTTTAACTTAAAGTCCAAACGCGTTGTAGAAAAATGCGGTTTTCATTACCGCTTCAATAAGGAGGTCACATTAAAGTTGCTCGGCGATAAAGTGGTCAATGAATGGTTTTATAGTATTTCTAAGAGTGACTATCGGGGATTTAACTTTGACATCTAGAGGAAAAGGGGCGAAATGAAAAACAGGAAAATACTAAGAATAGCAATCATGGTGATATCAATTTTGTTAGCGTACTTACCTTATTCAAGCGAATATAATATTAAACCCATACAGAGTGATATTGAAAGAGGGATCGAAGAATTCCTGGACAAAGATGTTACAATCGTTGATTTCAAAGAAGTTGATAATACCATGGCAGTTTATTACACACTAGGATCTAATGACAGTATTGGTTTTACCGCCTTACACAAAGGCATCAACTCTAGGTATCAAATACGAAGTGCAGGCTATAATTCAAGAAATCGAGTCATACACGGGGAGTCCTTCAAAACAAATAGTGGTGACTATCTCGCCGTCATCGGCACAAATTATGATGGAAAGATTGCGAGTCTTAATTTTAAAACGTACACGGGACAGACGTTCTCTGAAAATGTTCAAGATCAATCTGAAATTCTAATGGTATTTAAGACAGATTCGCCATCTAATATAGAAGATTACCAATTATATGACATTGATGGCAAAGATATAACTGAGGAAATGAGGCAGTATTTAACGACAAGAGCGAGTATGGGCACAGGCGTCGGTAAAGCAGAGTTATTTATGTTAAATATATTCTGTATTATAATTGTTTTGATTGGATATGGAATCTCAAGACTGTTTATGGATATAGAATCAAAGAAACCACAGGAGACATCACAATGATTGAATATATGAATACACTTGATAATATAACACCAGATAATCTGGACGGATTTTTTGTCGGTTGGCCGAATCCACCATCAGTAACAAAACACTATGAATTGCTTGAGAAGAGTGCCTATATCTGGTTAGCTGTCGACAGCGAGACAAAAAATGTTGTGGGATTCATAACCGCAATTTCAGACGAAGTACTAGCAGCGTATATTCCTTTACTAGAAGTATTGCCTGAGTATAAGGGAAAAGGCATCGGAAAGAGGTTAATGGAAAACATGCTTTCTACACTTAGTGCGTTCTACATGATTGATTTACTGTGTGATCAAGAGTTGCAGGAATATTATGAGACTTTTAATATGTTAAGATCTCAAGGCATGGTGATTAGAAATTATCAGAATCAGAGTGGAAGATAGGCATAATCAAAAATAATACTGGAGACCTCATATCAATGAAAAATTGCCTTAGTTTAAAAGAGATAAGTGAAATTAAAACGAACTTTGAAATGCGAAATATTGAATTTGAATACTTTGAATCGGATGAGGACCTAATAGATTGTATTAAAAAAGATATCTCAGACTATCAGAATATAGGAATTGGCAATTCTCAGACATTAAAACGACTTAAGATTACAGATACTTTAATAGAGATGCAAAAAACAGTTTTTGATAAAACTTTGGGGTCGAACAGTGAAGATATTAAAGCTTTAAAGAAGAAGGCACTTTTATCAGATTGCTATATCTCAAGCAGTAATGCAATATCAAAAGATGGCATAATCGTAAATGTGGATCATAGTGGCAATAGAGTCGCTGCGATGACCTACGGTCCAGAACGCGTATTAATAATTGTTGGAATCAACAAGATTGTACAAAATGAAAAGGAAGCAATTAATCGTGCATTAAAGGTTGCGACGCCTCAAAACGCATTGCGTTCCAAGATTCCATCACCCTGTAGTACTGGAGGAACATGTCTTGAATGCAATCAAACGATAAGAGTATGCAATCACATTTCAATAATCAGAGGGCAAAATGAAATTGGTAGAATGAAGGTTATGTTATTAAATGAGAGCTTAGGGTTTTAACTAGAACATGAAATGATAGAAAAAATAAGGATGACAAGAATGAGCAAAATTATTGGAATTTCAACATCGTTCAATATTAATTCAAAATCGAAAGCTATTTTGGAGGCGTTAAAAACTGATTTAAAAGATGATCTAGCTTTAGTAGATTTAAAAAATGATTTTAAACCAGAAATTTTTTGTGAAGGTTGTGAGCGCTGCATTTCTAGCGGCATTTGTTTTAAAGAACAAAACAGAAAATTGATCAATGAATTGATACATTCAGAAATCATTATATTGGCTTTTCCAATTTACTATGGGTCAATTTCTGGGAAAAGCAAATCTCTTCTAGAATCGTTCTATTGTTTGAAAAACAATGAGCTTGAAAACAAAAAAGTCATAGTGATTCTAGCTGCTGAAAAAGAAGGGCAAGAAGGAATTGCTGTACTAGAAATTTTACCATGGGCTTTTAAACACAAAGTTATGTTAACTTCGATTGAAGTAGTGAATGACACAATGACATTTGACGATAAAAAATTATTGCTTGAGAGATTAAAACAAAATGTCATAGAAGATAATGACAGGGAAATGAGAGTCCAATTTGGAAAATTAAAATACTTTAATAAAATTGTTGATATACCAATAGAATTTGATGTATAAAACGATTTAAACTGACATTAAAAACACAAATATCATATAATATGGAGGTTTGTATGAGAAAAAAATGTAAATTAGGATTTCACAAAATTGCATTTATTATCGCGGTTCCTATTCTTCTTTTAAACGTGTTTGGCGGTGATGGTGGATTTGATTGGGAGCACACAATCAAGAAAATTGAGAAGTATATAAAAGGTGTGAAATAAGCGGATAATGAAACAGAAAGGTGCATAATATGATAATAGGTGAAAAAATCACATTAATGCCATATACAAATGAGCGATGTCACGAACTGTACAAGCATTATATTTCAGATCCAATGATGACATACGACCAGTTTAATTATGATGAAACGAGAGTCAATAAATATTTCATGCTCAAAGTGCAAGATCCAACACGTCGTTATTTTGCGATTGTTAGCAATGGTAGAACTGTGGGTGAAATTCAGCTCAAATACATTAACGAGTTAGAAAAGTATGGTACATTAAGTATTCTTATCGCAAATGACACCTTCAAAGATCAGGGGATAGGAACAGAAGCAATAAAACTAATCTTGAAATATGCGAAGGAGAGACTTCAATTTACTAAGGTCTATGCAGATGCAATTCATAGAAACAGCAGAAGTCAACACGTGCTAGAAGAGATTGGATTTAAGTTTTTTCGCGAAGATAACAATCTAAAGTATTATGAGTATTTGCTATGAAAAAAGTATTTATAGTAATAATCATTTTAGTTTTAACTTTCACAATTATCGCATTTAACATTAGACCTAAAACAACCACTCAAATAGGTCAAGAACAGTCAAACACATATTTAAGTGAAAAAGGCTATGACATAGTTGAGTACAGGGGGAGAACAACACAGATTTTTTCACAATCACACATATCACTTTATGATATACAAATGCTTACGTTGATCAATGTTGATTACATGAAGTACATGGATAAAGATATTGTCATTGATACATACATGGTGACCAATCATCCACTGGATAATAATCTGCAAAGATTTATTAGAACCATTGAGAGAGGTTTTAGAGTCAAGTATCCTAATCTCACTCGCGTTCAGGTTGCAATATGTGATAATGAAATTATTGGTGGATACGCAAATATATATCATACTGGAAAAAAATTGTTGGGTCGACAGGATTTTGATATTGATGGAAAATCTATTGAATCTGTTACTGGACTTACTTTCGATGTGTGGCGCGATCAAATGATGAAAGAGATTAAATTCAATTATTGAGCACAATAGCAAAGGAGTACATAATGAGCAGTGAAGTTAAAGCGTTTTATGATGATTATGGAATTAAAGAGTGGAACAGACTAGATGAAAATGCTTATAGTAGAATAAATTATTTGTTACATATGCATTTTATTAAAGAGCATCTTGCACCTGGTATGAAAGTACTAGATGCGGGCTGTGGTACTGGACGGTTTAGTATTGAATTTGCTAAACTGGGTTGTGAAGTGACACTGTTTGACATTTCAGAAGAGCAGCTCAGAATTGCGACTAGCAAAATTGACGAGGCAAATGTCAAAAACAATATTGATGGCATTATTCAAGGGGACCTTAATGAAAAAATGAAATTTCCCGATGACCATTTTGATGTTGTTGTTTGCTATGGCGCGCCATTATCATACATTCTTAAAAAACGAGATGATGTGGTAAAAGAGTTTAATAGGATATTGAAGCCAAATGGGAAGCTATTTGTTAGTGTTAATAACAAATGGGGGATTTTAAAAATGCTGATTGGAAGACAAATGACAGATTTTTTTAGTGATCCTGACTATTGGTATATAGATCAAGTCATTGAAAGTGGTGATTTGCCAAGACATGAGAAGGTAGATCATCCTGCAAGGCATTTTTTTGAGGCGAAGGAATTGAGAACGTTATTGGCAAGCAATGGGTTCAGTGATGTGAAACTAGGTGGAAGTCCATGTATATCATGTGGCCATCAAGCGAATCTTGAAGAGATTAGTAAAAATAATGAGGCTTTAAAAACGATTATAAATATCGAATTGGCAACCTATACAAAAGACACAATGGTTGATAATGGAGAATTTTTGTTAGCGATGGGGAGAAAAGTTAGGTGGTGATTTTATGATGAAATATTTTGATATCATTTTGGCTATTTTTTTCTTGAGTATATTTGTTTCATTTGAGGTGTACTCGAGATGGAACAATAAAAGAAAGATTTATGCCCATATAAAAAACCTGGGTGGAGAGGTTAAGTATATTAGCAAAATTGCCTTTAGAGAGCATATCTACGCAGTAGAATATTTAGTCGATGGTGTAAAGCAAACAAAGACAGTTAAGTTCACATTTACTCAGGATGAATATTGGTATTAGAGATATTTGAATTAAATAAAGTTTAAATCCAAAATTTACTAGTTATTTGCGGTTGATCAAACAAATATACAATATTTCAGGAGGTATCTTTCATGAAAAAATCACATTTGGCAATAATGTTTGTAGCTGTACTTGGAATTGGACTTATTGGTTATATTAGTACGTACATATTTGATGAAAAGGAAATACCGCCATCTATTTCAAGATATCCTCAAGCTGCTAATTACAAAGAGATGTTTGGAAAAATAGAGACTCTGCCAGAATATGATGAGAACTCAACCGATAATTGGCAAGTAGATGTTAGGAGCACAGATTTAACTTCTATAGATTTAAATGACCGATTAACGGACTTGTTGCATGCGGATTTTGATAGTGAAACGCAATGGCCGGATAAATTACCAGAGTCCTTTGATCCGTTAAAGATTATGGCGTTAAGTAAAGATCCAGGCTTAGATGTTAGAACACTTCACGAAGAAGGTATTACGGGTAAAGGGGTAAGTATTGCAATTATCGATCAGACATTACTAATTGATCATCAAGAGTATGCAGACAATATTAAGTTTTATGAAGAAATAAACATACAAAAAAATGAAGCAGCATCCATGCATGGCGCTGCTGTTTCATCTATTGCAGTTGGTGAAACCGTTGGAGTTGCCCCTGAAGCTGACTTATATTACATTGCAGAAACGCATGGAACATACAGCCAGGAAGGCTTTGATTGGGATTTCACGTATTTGGCACAATCCATTGATAGAATTCTAGAGATCAATAAAGACCTGCCAAAAGATAAAAAGATAAGGGTAATATCCATCTCAGTAGGGTGGGGACAAGATCAAAAAGGATATAAAGAAGTGACTGAGTCAGTAGAAAGAGCAAAAAAAGAGGGTGTATTTGTCATTTCATCCTCGTTACAAGAAACGTATGGCTTTCAATTTTTAGGACTGGGAAGAGATAGTTTAAGTGATTCAAATCAATTAGAAAGTTATAAACCAGGAGAGTTTTGGGCTATGAGATACTATAGTGGAGGCAACGACTTAGGTCAAAATACTCTGTTAGTGCCTATGGATTCTAGATGTACTGCGAGCCCAACTGGTCAAGACGACTATGTGTTTTACGCATCAGGTGGTGTAAGCTGGTCCATACCGTATATTGCTGGGTTATACGCGCTATGTTGTCAAATAGAACCCAGTATTACACCAGAAGTGTTTTGGGAAAAGGCACTATCTACTGGATCAACGATCGATATTGAGAAAAATGGCAAAACATATAAATTGGGTAAAATCGTTAATCCAACAGAACTTATTAAAAGTTTTGACTAATCAAGCAAAGTGGGTTTAATATTATTATGGATTATGAAAATTATATAGAGTTATACGAAGCCGTCTATTTGTTTAACAAAATAAATGGTTGTGAGGCACATAAGTTTTCGCAGCCCTTGAACAAAGTGGAAATTATAGGAACAGGAATAAATGAAAGCATTTATCGAGCAATACTGAGAATACTGGTTGTAAATAATCTACTTGAGTTCGATGGTCAGAATTTCGTGCTAACCGATGAAAATATAGAAGCACTTAAGGCTATTCTCGAAACCATAATTAATAAAGATCCAAACAAGCAATATACAGCTTTCTATAACAATGCAATCGACGCATCTCAGTACTTTTTTGATAACATAAGTGAAGCAGAATACGATATTTATTCAAGATGTGATTTTGAGGTGACTTTCGAAATTGGAAAAATAGTGGCGAAATATCTGAACGTATCAAATAGAAAAGTGTTGGAACTTGGTGGAAACAGTGGTGGATTAGGAACCGCTCTTTTAAAAAAGTATGCAGATTGCGACTATACGATTGTTGACACACAAATACCATGCAAGGTGGGCAATGCCTATAAAATTGTAAATGAGGTGGATATTAACTTCATTGAGGGTGATATTTTTGACTTGGATTTATCAAATAATTCATATGACTCAGATGAATCGAACGACTGTATCGTGCTCATGAATATGCTTCATGATTTTGATGATGTAAAGTGTTTAAGTATATTGAGTAACTGTACAAAGTATAGTGATCAGAATACAAAGTTCTTGATTATAGAAGACATTTTGACTGGTGAGTTTGAACCCAAAGAAGTCATTATGCATGGACTGAGGCTATCTGTGGAATGTAGAGGCGGTAAACAACGCACGATAGACGAGTTAGAACGCTTATTCCTAAACATAAACTTCAAACTTGAAAAAACAATAAAGCTTAACGCGGTCCACACGCTGCTAGTTATGGGGGTCGTGTGACGCAAAAAAGGACTGCTTCACCTTAGTGAAACAGTCCTTTTACATGTCAGAACATCTGAAGCGCTCATAAGATTATCTCCTGAGCTTTTCAATTTCTAACTTACCGTCTTGTGCATATTCTTTTAACGAATCAAATGGCTGGTAGACAATTCTACCGCTCAGATCGTTGAATATATTTTGCATTGATACGTTCATCATAAGTATACCCCTTTCGCATAATAAGGCCATAAACCAAGTGTGGCACTCATCGTTTAACTAAACCCCAGATCCATTATCTGGTGAATCTTACATAGTCTGATTTGTCGTTTTTCGCATGTTTTTCAAAGACATCAAATGATTTGAAAACAATCCTACCATTGATATCGCTGAATACATACAACATATTCATCATCATAATTTTACCCCTTTCGCTAACTCCCCCGCGTTTAGGCACAAAAAAACGGCGTATGCATATGCATACACCGTCGTTGCTCGATTAAAATCACTTAGTTTTACAATGTAAACTACAGCGCTTCACCCGTACACGGAGTGTTATGACACAATGTCATTTCAAATTTAAATCCATCAAATTTAGTTGTAACAGTAGTAGTAATAAACATTTGCATAACCTCCTTTTAATTTATTTAACTCATCTTATCATGATTGACAAATCATAGTCAATCAAATACTGAAGTTGTCATGAATTTGCAATATAGTTGTAATAATTGGAATATATAATATTTATATTAAAAGGGGTAATTGATTTTGCATTGATACGTTCAATATTGGGTATTATTGATATATGAACGAGGAGGCTATATATGAAGTGGAAAGGAAGAACGCGAAGTACCAATGTTAAAGATAGAAGAGGCATGGGCGGCGTAGCTGGTGGACTTGGTGGTATTGGTATCGTTATTGTGATTATATATACTCTACTTGGAGGCAATCCTGGGGACATCATGCAAAGCATAGATGGTGGACAGACAAATACGCCTTATGTTGCGACTCAAGAAGAAGAAGAGCTTGCAGCGTTTGTATCCGTCGTTTTAGCAGATACAGAAGTCGTCTGGACTGATATTTTAGCGGAGCAGGACATTCAATATAATGAACCTACCCTCGTTCTTTTTACTGGTAGCGTGGAGTCTGCGTGTGGCGTGGCAGGATCAGCCACGGGACCTTTTTATTGTTCAGGAGATCAATCAGTATATATTGATTTACAGTTCTACAAAGAACTAAAAGATAAGTTTAAAGCACCAGGAGATTTTGCGATGGCCTATGTAATCGCTCACGAAGTTGGCCATCACGTTCAAAATGAACTTGGTGTTATGGATCAAATGAATGAAATACGTGGAAAAGTCAGTGAAGAAGAATACAATGCCTATAGTGTTAGACTTGAACTTCAAGCAGATTATTTGGCAGGTGTTTGGGCGAAATATGTACAAGGCGAGAATTACCTTGAAGAAGGCGATTTGGAAGAAGCTATGAACGCAGCAAGCGCAGTGGGTGATGATCGGATTCAAATGGAAGCACAAGGCTATGTTGTACCAGATAGTTTCACTCACGGTACTTCTGAACAGAGAAAACGTTGGTTTTACAAAGGCTATGAGGCAGGGGATCTAAGTGAGTGGGATACCTTTGCAGCGGATGCGCTTTAAGCAGACCAACAACATGAGACGGTACGCATTTAATTGCGCCGTCTCTAATTTTTTTCTCATGATTGCTTTCTGCACAAAACAGCGATAAAATTATAGAGAACGCTTGACCTTGACATTGTGTCAGCCTTTATACTCTAGACATAGGAAAAAAGCATGTGGGAGAAAGTGTAATATGGAGAAGCATTATTTGATTGGCGAGTTCTCGGATCGCTCAGGGATATCGAAGAGAATGTTGAGACATTATGAGAAGCTTGAGCTATTTAGTCCAGCTGCTTTTAATGGGGAAAATGGCTATCGCTATTATAGTGAAAAGCAGATGGCTGACCTTAAGAAAATCCAGTTTCTGAGAGACCTCGGGTTTACATTGTCATCCATAAAGGAACTCTTAAGTAGACCTGTAGATTCGCATGAATTTTCAGAGCTGCTTAAAGACAATGAGGTCGCACTTACAAAGGACGCCGATGAGATCAAATCAAGCCTTCTTTTGCTCAAAAGGACCCTATTATACTTAGAAAAACAATCGCCCATCTCTTTTCCTTCTATCGATCACTTAATGGATTTAGAAGGGAGTATAATGATGACGCATGAAACTCAGAAAAAAATGGTAGAGAAGGTAGATTTAAAGCAGCTGATGAACAGGGATGTTTTTGTAGAAAAAATTGAAGAAATCTTGGAAAAGGATCAAAACGATCATTATCATTACATTACAATGGATATTGATCACTTTATGCATGTCAATGATTTTGATGGCTACGAGGTCGGCGATGCGGTCCTCATAAATGTTTTTTCAATCATCATTCAAGAAATAAGAGCATCTATGGAAAATGCAAGCGATGAATTACTGATTGCACGTCTGGGTGGCGATGAATGCAGCATTTTCCTTAAAAATGCAGAACACTCGAAAGTGATTTTATGTGTGGAGACGATTTTAAGCGAAGTCAGTGCATTTGATTTTTCAGCCATAGGATGTAGCAGAGAAATCACCGTATCGTGCGGGATTGCTCATAGTGGTAGACCCGTGCATGTGGCGCAGCTCAAAGATTATAGCACGAAAGCTTTGATAGAAGCCAAGCGCAATGGCAGAGATCGTTATGTTGTCATGTGACTATAGAAAGGTGGACATTTGTTAGCAGTATAAGACAGGCTAAAATAATTACAAAATGATATCATCTTAATAAAGGATGGATAGATAGACATGGATTGGTTAAGTAGTATGCAAAACGCAATTGACTACATGGAGGATCATATTTTAAAAGACATTGACTATGATAAGATTGCTCAATGTGCTTATTCATCGACATTTCATTTTCAGCGTATGTTTAGTATGCTGACAGGATTTACAATTGGTGAGTATATACGCAATAGACGGTTAACACTTGCGGCACAGGAGTTATCATTCTCAAACGCAAAAGTTACAGATATTGCCTTTAAGTATGGTTATGAAACTTCAGAAGCATTTACAAAAGCATTCCAGAGACTTCATGGTGTGACGCCATCGGCTGCGCGCGAGTCAGGTGTTAAACTAAAATCATTTAGTCGATTATCCATTCAAATTACTTTGAAAGGTGATAAAGAGATGAATTATCGTATTGAAGAAATGCAAGCTTTTGAAATGTTTGGCGTATCAACGGAGATTAATGATATTGGAGAACAGCCATACATCGAAATCCCGGAATATTGGAAGAAATGTATTTCTGATGGCACAATAGACCGAATTCACAAAGATGCTGGAATAAGTGAGGAAACACAGATACATGCAACTTTATACAACAGGAGAGAAGATGTTTTTTCCTACATGATCTGTTATCATGTTCCAGATCATGACATTCCTGGTGATTATGAAAAGTTATCAGTTCCTGCATTAACATGGGCTATATTTACAACAGGTATCTGCGCGGATGGTGGGTGTGATATTCAAAGTATTTGGAAGCGCATTTGGACTGAGTGGTTCCCAACGTCTAATTGTGAACATGCAGTTGGACCAGAATTTGAAATGACTTATTTTAGAGGCAATAACACTTATGAGCAAGAAGTTTGGATCCCCGTAATCAAGAAGTAGAAAAGAACGCCAAGAAGACGCGAAAAGGCCCTATTTTTATAGGGTCTTTTTATATGATTGCATATTTATAAGCCTTTTTTAATGCTCTCTTAAGAATCATTTGTTAGAATATAAGTAATCATTGAAATTGGATAGCTGTAGCTTTGTAAAATCAAATTTGAGGGGTGAAATTATGAAATGGTGTCTAGAATGCAAAATCGAATATGAAGATTATAAGGAAAAATGTAATGACTGTGGTGCTTTGCTCATATCTGAAGAGGCATATAACTTACATACTAAGGCTAAGCATACAGCATATAATCATGAAGAAATTAACCTTGTTGTCGTTTATGAATCATCACTTGAAAGCGACGTGTTACACGTGTCTGAACTTTTAAAAGACAATGGGATTGATTCCGAGATTAAGAATCATGGAATCGGATCATATTTACAAATCTACAGCGGTGTAAACTACCTCGGAACCTCAATTTGTGTTAAAGAGGAAGATGCTGAAGCTGCAAAAGCTCTAATTGAAAATTTATGGGGTGAATCTGATCCTGAAGTACAACTGGATGTAGATTCTGATATGGTTTCTGATGATGAAACAACCGATATGGAAGACTACCGACACGCATACAATAAATCGCTCAATCGAAAAAGGAATTTCTTAAAAGTATTCCTTTTAATCATGTTCGGTACTGCCGTAGTGATTCAAATTATTTTACTTTTGAGTTAGATTGTAGAAGTTAGGTGAATAATTTAGTAGAAAAGAAAAAGGTTATTTTCAACTCAATTTGAATAGAAGATGTTAATAAATAAAGAAGCAGAACGTGAAAGCATAATAAAAGCTAGAGGAGAAACTATTTATGATATTTCTGTTCACACTTATTAGTTGTATAGCTCTTTCTTTTTTGTACACACTTTTATATAAAGGAATTGCCAAATTAACTAAAAATGCATTTGTAAAAAAACATTATAACTATTTATGGGCAATTATAGTTCTCATTATTGCTTTGGTTTATCCAAACAGCTTGTTAAGAGATGCATCTTTAAAATTCTTGACCGATAGGGAAATAATTGATGAACTTTTAACTTTTGTATTTTTTGCAGTTATTCTTGGTTTTTTTTCAGGTTATAAAACAGTTGGAAAAAAATATGACTTTGATTTCTGTTTTATTTTTCCATTATTTGAAGAGATTCTTTTCCGTGGTGTGATATTGATATTACTTGTGAATAGTGGTGTTATTAATGAAAGTTTTGCTGGTTTAATAGCTGCTATTTTGTTTGGGATTATGCATTTTCAATATTTTGGGCTTAAGAAAAGTTCGATTAGATTTGTAGTAATTGCATTTGTCGGTGGATATTATTTTTCAATGATAACGTTAATGACAAATTCGATACTTCCCTCATTATTTCTACATATGGCTTTTAATATGTCTGCAATTGTATTTTCGAAAGTTAGAAATAAGACTATTTCTTTGAACAAATAACAATGGCGTTATATAATTTCAGATTACATTCTTATTTCTTTTAGTGACATGGACGCAGTCAGACGGGAAAGAGAAAAGCATATTGTGCTATTGCAAACGGTATAACAATAATCGAATGGTCGTTCATATATGAAAATGGAGGTACAGAATGGAAATGAATGATTTTGAACCAATTATTACTTTTGCTCAGAATCGAAAATATACGTCGTTGAACTATATTGACTATGAAGATTTAAAAGAAGCGGAAATGGTTGTAGATGAAAAAACAATCAAACTACTATTTGACACTTCAAAGGAAATTGCTGAGATTCACTATGCTTGTGATGATTTGCAAGAACTAATAAGCAGCATTAGAGCACATCGCCTAAAGGGGGTCATAAAATTTATTCCCTATGAAGCGATCCCATTTTTTGAAAAACATGGTTTTAAAATACACTGTGCCTATCAAGATTATGTTTTAAATGATTTGAGCAAGATTAGCATTTTACTAGACATAAACAAAGAAATTCAGTTTGCCACTTTAGAAAATGCCAAGATGTTAATGGCACTTTCCAAAACATGTGACGGGCTAAGTCGAGGCTATTTCGGAGAAACAGAAGAATGGTTTATTGAATGGTTAAATGAAAACAAAGTAATCGTGAAAGCAGTTGAAGGAGAGGTTGTTGGTTTTTGCTGCGTCTCAATATATGCAGAAGGAACCATCCTTTGGATTCGTGAATTGGCAGTAAGACCAGATTTTCAGGGAAAAGGCATTGGAAAAGAGCTCTTGAAAATGGGTTTGAAGTACGGTTTGTTAAATGGTGCAAAAAAAAGTTTTCTAGCTGTAGACATTGAAAATAATACCGCCATTCGTCTATACGAGCAATTTGGTTTTGAAGCGAAGATCAACGAAATTGAAGTGCAAATGACAAGGCAGTTATTTTAAAATTCTATTAGAATACTATTAATCTTATGACAATTCTATTTGTATAAAATATAATGAGTGGTAAAGGAAAGCTTAATCAAGGAGGACAGAAGGTTGAGGAAGCGTATAAATTTTCCATTGCTACTGGGTCTAATTATCGTTGGTACTCTGATTATGATGTATTTTTTCCCAACATTATTTACGGATAAGGACCCTTTATACGAAGACGCGCCAAAGTATATTAGCGTTAAGGAAAACGGTGAATGGATAGAAAAATTTGGTTATAATCCAATGCCACCCAATAAAGAAAATATCATGGGTACCGATGATGCTGGTCGCGATGTCTATACGAGGCTGATCTACGGGACGCGCAATACCATGACCTTAGTTTTTTTTGTTGCACTTTTCAGAATGCTCCTGTCATTTCCGCTTGGTATCGCAGGAGGGATGGGTGTAAAAAGTATTTCTTGGTTAATCAAGGTATTCAATACATTTTTTACTGCCGTCCCGATTTTGATTTTTAGTTACATAATCTTAAATATCGCGTACTTTAAAAATTTACAGATGGATCTAGCCATCGTCGCTTTTGCAGTGGTACTAACGATACTTGGTTGGGCAAAGCTCGCTGGTATGATAGAGGATGCGACGAGACGTGTCATGGCTGAAGATTTCATAGAAGGTGAAATTGCCATCGGCAAAACCAAATGGCATATCGCTTTTCAAAATGTTTTACCTCATTTGATTCCGGACGCAATCAGTCTATTCTTCAAAGAGATTGGCATGGCAATGTTTTTAATCGCTCAGCTTGCCGTTTTCAACGTTTTTGTTGGTGTGACAAGAGAGATCAAAGCACTTTCATTTAATTCCAACTACGCTATGATCCTTGAGCCTGAATGGGGTGGAACGCTTTCTCGGATTGCTATAAACATGCGTAAATTTGATGCTGTGTACTGGATGACCGTATTTCCAATTCTGCTCTTTAGCATTGCAATTGTGGGATTTAACCTTATCGGTGAGGGATTGAGGCTTGAATTCCAAAACCGAAATTCTAGAGTAATCAGTCATATTAGGCGGGTTTTCTACGCCTTGTCGCCAAAACTCTTTATCTCTCAGATTAAGGCATTTAAACGTTATTATAAACCTGTCATCGCGAAGTTGCTCGTGGTTGCCATGATCGTGCTTTATTTTGTGATACCTTGGGATCCGAGTCAACAGCTATTTGAGACCGAAAATGCCTTGAAGCATGTTAAAGCACTTATAAATCCTGGACTTAAAGGGCGCGTTTCGGGTTCGGAAGGCAGCTACCAAGCGGGTGAATATATCAAATCGACGCTTCTTTCTTTAGGTTATCAGATGGAAGACATGACGATTCCATACACTAAGTCTTTAAACGAGAAGTTTATACGTAGCGATCTAACACCTGTTTTTGTGAATGCTGGTAGTATCACGATTAAAAAAAAGGATGGTACTGAACAGGCCTTTAAATTATATGAGGACTTTGAACTGATGAGCATCAGTCGTGATGCATTTATCAACCGATCTGTCGAAACTCTTGTTTATAAGGGACTAGCCACAAACGCAGAGGAAATTGCCAAGCAAGGATTGGATGTGGATGAGAATACGCAGATAATTCCACTAAGCTATGATTATCCTTACTTTCAAGAGTATAACGCAAAGCAATATTCATACTTTAAGGCGACAAATAAGCTGAATTTGGCGTATCAGGCTGAATTTTATATGCCTTCAAACAATTTTGAATCCTCATATGGCACTCAGGTATTTAACACGACGACGATCTATCCGTTTTCTGAACTTGCGACGTTACTTAAGGAAGGCAATTTAGAGGTGACGGTAGAGCTTGACGTACCTCTATTACCTGCACATGATGGACGTAATCTATTGGCTTTTTTACCTGGTAAAGGTAAAACCCTAGACAACCCTGGGGAAGTCATCTATATCGGTGCAAGCTATGATGGTCTTTACAGTGGTGGGCTAAGTGAACCTTATGCAATGTCAGCAACGCCAACAGCTATAGCGCTTGAGGTTGCTCGAATTATAGCAAATCTCGACGAACCTCTTGAAAAATCGGTTCAGTTTATCTTTTGGGACAATCAAGCTGAAGAAAGAAAGCAGACTAAATATAGTGGCGCTGGATGGTTTCACTTAGGTGTAATGAGGGATGTTGAGATGGCAACGACAAATGGATTTTATTATATTGACATCAATTATCCAGGATATTCAGACAATGAAACACTAGATATAACAACATTACCTGCGCAACGGGCCAATGGCATGAACTATTTAATCGGCCTTGAGATGGAGGATAGACTTAAAAAAATGCCTGTCAAGTATCATCGATATCACTATGAATATGGGATGACTGAGCCACTTTCAAACCTTCGCCTCAACGCACTCACTAGCCTTGGAATCGGCAATTATGGCAAAACGAGTAAGAATTTTGTCTGGGATACTTATGACCATCTTAATCTTGATTTGATGAAAGCTATGGGTCAGCTTGTGGTAGATACATTGACCATGAATCCATACTTGATGGAAAATAAGCTTGAAGAGTCCGAAGAGTCGGAAGAATCAGAGGTGACACCATGATAGAAGTTCAGAATCTTACGAAGACATTTCCTTTAAAGAGCAAGTTGCTTGGTTTGCCAGAAGGTCAAGTGCATGCTGTCAATGGCATTAATTTCTATGTCAAGCAAGGAGAAACACTTGGATTAGTAGGCGAATCTGGAAGTGGAAAATCCACTACTGGCCGTTTGTTACTGAGACTTTTAGAGCCGACATCTGGCAAAATTTTTTTAGAGGGTCAAGATATCAGTACGATAAACAAACGCAATTTCAGAAAAATGCGAAAGGACTTACAAATCGTCTTTCAAAATCCGTATTCTGCGCTTGATTTTAAAATGACGATAGAGGATATCCTAATTCAGCCACTTCAAATTTTTAAGATAGTCAGTCCACTGATGTATAAAAAAGAAGTCGTAAGACTCCTTAACATGGTAGGACTATCAGCAGAAGATGCGAAAAAACTACCACATGAGTTTAGTGGGGGTCAAAGACAGCGCATCGGAATTGCAAGGGCTTTAGCCACTAGGCCGAAATTTGTCGTCTGTGATGAACCCGTATCGGCACTTGATGTTTCTGTCCAGTCGCAAATATTAAATTTAACGATGGACCTTCAAGAAGCGTTTGGCTTATCGTATCTTTTTATCGCACATGATCTTAGTGTGATAAGGCATGTAAGTCATAGGGTCGCTGTGATGTATCTCGGTCAAATCGTAGAGATGGGACCAGTGGATATTATTTTTGACAAGCCCCTTCATCCGTATACAATGGCACTGATGTCTGCCGCACCACTGCCGGACCCTAATAAGACACCTGACAGAATTGCCATCAAAGGCGAAATTCCAAGTGCTATTGAGATTCCGATAGGCTGTGCATTCCATACTCGGTGCAATCATTCTATACCGATTTGCCATAAAATAATGCCATTGTCACAAGACTTATTGGATGGTCGATCAATCGCTTGTCATCTTTACAGAAGGGGGGCGATAGAAATATGATCAAAGCCATTAACGACAAGTATAAAGCGAATGTAGCAACGGCTTTGCTGTTAAAATTGCTTGGAAGCTTATCAATTTTTATTGTCATCCTTGCACTTGTCATCGCAGTCACTGGAATACCTTTGGACTTTGGCGTCTCGTATTATGATGGAGAGACGATGGTTTCCATTACAAAGGAGGATGTATTTGAAAGCATAAAGGCAAACTTCAACCTTTTTATTTCTGGCGAAGCTTTTACGACCATGATAAAAAGTGAGACGGTATTGACGATTCTAGTGACCGCGTGTCGCCGTAGCTTGGTGTTACTCGTATTCGGAACGCTGTTAGCTGTTATATTCGGAATTATAAAAGGGGTCATAGATAGCAGACGCAACGGGAACGCAAGTACGATCAAGTTGCTTCAATCCTTGATTCCGCTTTCTATACCGGATATATTAGTCATTACACTTATCCAACTAAGTGCAATGGCACTTTATAAAAATGATGTTTCAATCCCACTACTAGGTGTGTTGCCTTACTTTGGAGATGAAGGGGTAAAGAGTACGTTATTACCAATTCTGTCGATTTCTCTTTTGCCAGGTGCATATCTATCTAGAGTGGTTGCGAACACAATAGAAGAGAACCTTACGAAGTCTTATGTTCTCACTGCGAGAGGGAAAGGGTGTGGCATGCGACAAATCCTCATAACGCATCTTTCAAGACCCATCGGATTTAGTATTCTCTCCGCTCTACCAGCTGCTATGAGTATTTTATTTTCAAGTATGGTCATTGTTGAGATGTTCTTTCAATATCGAGGTATTGGCTATCACTTAATTTATTTCTATACAACAACATTGGTGCCTAAATACGAAGCTGGAATAGCAATTAGTGTATTTATTGTCGCTTTAGCGCTGTTTTACTATGTCATTTTTAGTGTACTAAACACACTTAAGGCATTGGTGATGCCTCATAATTAGTTTCAGTAGATAGGAGGCACGATTTGTCACTGTTAACGATCAAACATTTGAAAACGTACTTTTATATGGATGGCGAAGCTTTTCCCGCTGTGGATGATGTGAGCTTTACAGTTGAAAAAGGTAAGACGGTTGCCGTTATCGGAGAGTCTGGGAGTGGCAAGTCAGTTACTGCACTTTCTATAATGGGCCTTGTAGACGATCCAGGCCGCATCGTGGATGGTGAAATTTGGTTTGAAGCGGTAGAGCTGACTTCAAAGAGTGAGAAGGCGATGAGAAAATTTCGAGGAAAAGAAATCGCCATGATCTATCAGGATCCGATGTCCAGTCTTAATCCATATATCAAAGTAGGTAAACAAATAGAGGAAGCGATTAGTTTGCACGACCCTTTGGATAGAATCACTTTGAAATCGCGAGCCATATCGCTCATGAAGAAGGTGGGTATCACAGATGCTGAAAAACGCTTTCATCAATTACCGAGTCAATTTAGTGGGGGGATGCGGCAACGTATCATGATAGCGATGGCGATAGCCTGTGAACCTAAGCTACTCATCGCAGATGAACCAACAACCGCATTGGATGTAACCATTCAAGCTGAAATCTTAGATCTATTAAGAAGTCTTCGAAAGCAAAATCAAATGTCAATTATCTTAAATACCCACGATCTTGGTGTCGTGGCTGAAATGGCTGACGAAGTGGTCGTTCTATATTGTGGAAAAGTTATGGAAATCACATCAAACCAAAAGTTGTTTGAAAAGCCCCTCAACCCTTATACTAGGGCGCTCATGACGTGTATTCCCAGGATTGACGATCGCAAAAGAAGGCTAGAAACAATAAAAGGTTATGTACCGCCACTCACAAAATTATCAAAGGGTTGTCGCTTCTCGGATCGCTGTAATCATGCGATGTCGAAATGCCATATTGCGTTGCCTGAGCTGCGTGAGATAGAAGTGGGACATTTTTCAAGATGTTGGCTTCATGAAGAAACCCTGTAAAATTGGTTGATAGATATCAACTGAAACTAATCTGAGAATAGAGGTAAGCAATTGAAAAATATTAAAGGCATCATATTTGATTTAGATGGCACTTTATTAGACACACTTGAGGACTTAACCGATGCGGTCAATCACGTGATGCAGGCGTTTTCACTTGAAACGAAGTCACTTGACCAAGTGAGAAGCTATGTTGGAAACGGTGTGGTTAAATTGATTGAGCAATGTCTACCAGGCGGTGAAACACACGCTCAGTTTTCTGAGATACTGAACGCATTTATGTACTATTATGAGATGAACTGCGACCAGAAAACGAAACCTTATGATGGCGTATTAGCGCTCATAGAAAAACTTCACAGCGAAGGGAGACAGCTTGGAATTGTCTCGAACAAATTCGATAGTGCGGTTAAGGAACTGAATCGCCAGTATTTTCATAGCTGGATTGACTTTGCACTTGGCGTCTCTGACGCACTTCATAGGAAACCTGCACCGGATATGGTTTATGCGTGTATCGAGCAGATGCACCTCAAGCCTGAAGAAGTCGTTTATATTGGGGATTCGGAAGTGGATTTAATGACCGCTCAAAATGCGGGCATTAAATGTATCAGTGTGTTGTGGGGCTTCAGATCACTTGATATTCTGCTAGAATACGGTGCGACACAGGTTGTATCAACCGTCAAAGAACTTGAAGATGTGTTCATGTAAAGAGGGAGTGTTTGTTCAGAGATATTTGGAATATTCCAGTTATGAATAAAGTTGACTCTGGACTCAATCAATGGGTGATAGAGACGATAAAGGGGCCAATAGAACGCGCTTTAGAGATTGGTTGTGGTGGTGAGACCTTGCGTTTACTACAAAAAAGCAGTCAAATCAAACAGATGATTCGATGAAAGTGCTTTTACAATCTATTGGATGCAAAAATGTTAGGATTGATAATAGAAAGACTGTTCAATGCATTTCAGCCTATAAATGATAATAGCAAAATACAAAGCTATAATGTGACACGAATCAAATCAGGAGGATTGTGATGGATATTTCAATAAATGAACTTTTCACACTAAATGAATTAGATGCACATGCAATCTTTTATGGGGTAGTTCATCCATGGGAAGTTCTTACTAAAATCAATACTTTCATTTTAGAGTACGCAAAAACTTTACCAGATGATTTTGAAAGAATAGATGAATTAGTCTGGGTTGGCAAAGGCACTACTATAGAGAAAAGTGTTTTGATCAAAGGTCCCGCAATTATTGGCTACAACTGCGAAATTAGGCATTCCGCTTATATCAGAGGCAATGTGATTATCGGTAATGATGTTGTTGTAGGAAACTCAACGGAACTAAAAAATGCGATTCTGTTCAACAAAGTGCAGGTACCGCATTTTAATTATGTGAGTGATTCCGTATTAGGATATAAAGCCCATTTGGGAGCGGGTGTAATAACCTCCAATTTAAAGTCAGACGGATCTTTAGTGAAAGTAAAATATGGTACAGAAATTATAGAAACTGGCTTAAGAAAATTCGGTGCAATTTTAGGGGATTCCGCTGAAGTTGGTTGTAATACCGTTTTAAATCCAGGAACTATATTAGGTAAAAATAGTATCGTTTATCCATTGTGCTCTGTGAGAGGCTGTATTCCTGCGAATAGTATTTTGAAAAATAGTGGTGAAATTGTTGAGAGGAAATAAATATGGCATCTAGAGTTATGCATATGGCTGTAGCCTCGGAATTGTCAAAACAAATTGAGATTCAGAACATGAATCTATTTATCCTAGGTTCTTTAGCGCCAGATTTGATTGAGCACGGAACAGAATTTTATAGTAGATCTCACTTTGCAGAGAGTTGTGAACCCAAAAAACTGCAGGGAATTAACTGGAGCAAATTTGCTGATAAATACCAACGTGAGATATTAACGAACGATTTCTTGCTAGGATATTATGTGCACTTAATAACGGATGCTTGTTGGATAAAGCGGATGCAAGAGAAACATATCATGATTTATCCGAAAGAGGAAAGAAATAAGGTATTTGAAAAAGGCTATCGAGATCTGAAAATGGTTAATGGCTATATCATTGAAAGCTATCATTTAGAAAATACACTCTTCATTCCAGATGCATTGGATCAGATGTCACTTGAAGAAATTGATTTGAATTTCTTGAAAACACTGATGAATGATGTTACAGGTGATTTTAATAACAGTTATAATAAAACGTTAGAGTTGTTGGTCTATCCACTAGAATCAATCACTGAATTTATTAGAGAAGCCATTGAAAAATCTAGAGAAGAGGTTGCGTTGCTCTTAACTGGGGCAGGAAGTGGAAATCCACAAGATTATTATATTGTTGTATCTTGAAACACAGTTTGTGAAGATTATCACCAAAATATATACTAATCAAAAGAGGATATAAGTCATGGAAAAGATCATAGAAAAATACATCGATTACATGAAAGACAAACACAATATTATTGGCGCGATGATCACTGGATCATACGTGACTAAAACGATGAAACCCCATTCAGATATTGATATTTTCTTTCTAGGAAGTGACCTTGAAAAATCAATTAGGGGAAGGGAATACTTCATGGGCGTGGAATTTGAGTATTTCATTTCACCAGAATGGAAGTATTATGATCGCATCAATACCGATTTGACGGCTATCAGAATATATTCTAAAGGGGTAATCCTTCTAGACTCGGAAGGTAAATTTGAAGCAATTAGTAAACGTGCAGCGATGAAAATCGATACATACAGCGGCGTCATTGAAGAAGAACATCGACCAGATTATAAGTTTTATGTAGAAACGATTTATCATGATGGGGTAGCTATGTTTGATTCTGGTGAACTATCTGACTTTCTATTTTTTACATCTGCTTCATTGGATAGTCTGTGCAAAATCGTTTGCAAAATGCGTAACAGGCTGCCAATCTACATTAAAAACGGTGTTAGTGAAATGAAAACCATCGATGTTGCGTTTGGAAACCTTGTAGAGTCATTTATACGAGTTGATTATAATAGCCAAGAAAAAAAGAATCTTTGGGAGCAAATCTGCCATTATGTGCAGAACCTGCTAGGAGAGGCTGATATTTCAACTTTTGAAAGTGTTCAGTTGATTAAAGAAAAATAAATGAGTATAACTGAAGGAGTTACGATGAGCCAAACTAAAAACCTACAAACCGAACAGTCACTTCAGATATTAGTAGCGAGAGCATTTGATGGTGCAGGTATAAAAAGTCATAGTGAATTAACTGAAGGATACTGCAATGCAGCCTATAAGATAGAACTTGAAAGTGGAAAACGCGTGGTATTAAAAATCGCACCGGCAAATGCAGTCAATTTAATGTCCTACGAGATTAATATGATGCAAGCTGAAGTAGCAGCTATGAATTTAGTGAGCGAAAAAACGCATTTGTTGCTGCCGAAAGTATTATATTATGATCAAACAAAAAATGTATGTGACAGTGAATATTTCTTTATGGACTGGATAGATGGCTATAGTCTTTCTTCAAGCAAAAGTGGCATGACGACTGAAGCGATACAATCCGTAGAAGTTCAAATTGGACATTTTATAGGAAAGTTGCATACAATCAAGAACGATAAATTTGGACTGCTTGGAAGTATGAACACTTCAAAAGAGTCGCTGTTTCCTTTCTTTGAGCAATTGCTTTTGGGCATTCTTCAAGATGGGCGCAAAAAGAACATCAACATCGGCGTAGATTATGATATGATACACGCCGCATTGGTGCGGGATAAGTCATGTTTTCACGAAGTAACGGAATCTGTATTGGTACATTGGGATACCTGGGAAGGCAATTGGCTTGTAAAAGATAATGCTGTTATTGGATTAATTGATTGGGAGCGTGCTTTGTTTGGTGATCCACTCATGGAAGACCGTTTTCGTAAACACAGCAATAGCGAGAATTTTCTAAAGGGTTATGGTGCGAATGAATTTTCCCATTCTGAGAAAGTTAGAATGGCTTGGTATGACGTATATTTGTATCTCATAATGATGATTGAAGGCGCATATCGCGGCTATGAAAACGATGAACAATATCAGTGGGCCAAGAGTATGTTTTTACCTATTATGGAGAAATTACTTGTCGATTAGAATTCCCTGAGTTAGTTTGGAGGTTGAAATGAAACCAAAGTTTATCATGATGCTAATAATCGGAACATTAATATTATCAGGATGTACAAAATTAGTTTCATTGCCAGAATCCACAGATGAACAAGGTGAGATCGAGGCGTTAAAAGCGTCTTTTAAAAAGGAAATGCAAGACTTGAAAATCAATCAAGTTATTACGATTGGAAAATTATCAAAAAAAGTGGCTGCGTTAAATGAGAATTTGGAAGAAACATTAGATGAACATGCAGCTATGAAAAATAAATCTGAAATACTTGAACTAGCTGTATTTGGTAAAATTAAGAAAGATGATGACCTATATAATGACATTAAACAGGATGGAAGCGTTTATAAGGTTTATACTGAAGGGACAGATTATTTAGAGGATGGAATCGTCTGTGTTATTGAAGTTTTGGATCAAAATGGGAAGACAATATGGCGAAACATATGGGAAGGTATTGATGTATCTGAAGTAGCTAGCCATTCACCGATAACGATCGTGGGCAAAACAATTTACATAGTAGTAGATGGTGAATTAATCGCGATGGAAAAAGAGTCAGGAAGAATTTTGTGGCGCTGTGATCAGGTTGGTTATTCCTTCCAGTCGCCGTTAGTTGGTAATGACGGGACCATATACACAATTGGTCAATATGCACCTTATTTTACAGCTGTGTCTCATGATGGCAAGCTTAAATGGCAGTTGATATCTGATGACATGTATGGAATAGAGCAACTTGGTGTTTGTAATGATTATTTAGTTGTAAATCAAAAGGGTGACATTTTACTGTTTGATAAAGATGGGAACAAGCTCAAGTAAAACAAAAGGCGGAGTAAAAAAATATGATAGAACTGTTTTCAGGTGAGAGAGATCTTTTAACTATATTTACAATACCAAATGATGAAGTTTGTATTTGGTCGTGTATTGAAGGTATTATGGGGCGCGCATGGGTCAATGACATCAATAAGCCATTGTATGGCGTAGTTGCGGTAGCCGATTTTTTGTTTTTATTAGGGCAAGTACCTGATGTGTTTAGTGTTGAACTAATAAATATCATAGAGAAACTAGGCAAAAATCAGATTATTGTATCTGAGAACCAAGATTGGGAAAATGGTATTATGAAAACTATTCCAGTGAATATAGTTCGTTTTAAGCGCTATTCTTTTCACTGGGAACCAGATATCTTTGATAAGAAACGCCTTTTGGATTTTGTACAAGGAAAAGATGATGGCTATGACGTTGTTCCATTTACTATTGAGATTGCCGAAAAAGCACTTCTTAGTAACTTTACTGCTGATTTTTGTATGTTTTATGAATCACCTAAATCATTTCTCGAACTGGGGATTGGATTCTGCATCTTCCAAGATGATCAAATTGTTGCAGGTGCATCCTCTTACAGCTCATGTAAGGGGGCGATTGATATAACTATTGGAACGATTAATGAGTATCGAAGGAAAGGACTTGCATTAAAATGTGCATCTAAGTTGATTTTGGCATGCTTAGATAGAGGCCTCTATCCAAGGTGGGATGCAGCAAATCTTGAGTCTGTTGCGTTGGCGGAAAAGCTTGGCTATCGATTTAAAGAAGCTTATCAGGTCTTTACAATAAAATAGCAAAACGTTAATAAATCGTAACAAACTGATTGACACCATTAGCCTCCAGTGATATATTCAAGTTAAACGAGCGAGCGCTCGCTCTATGCGCATCAATAAACCGTGCATTTGTCTAGCGAGCCTTATAGGCGTGTGTATCAGCACACCCTAACAAGGAGGATTTTATGGAGCGAAATTTTTCTATAACCAACTACCCAGATGCCACGGCTGTGGATCATCAACTGGACGTACTCATTTCAAAGCCAATATACTCTATAAGCGCTGAGGCACTTGAGGCTTATGAAGCCACTTATTACGCTCAAAAATGTGTCAAGTCAAAAGAGATGATCGAAAAAGCTCAGGAGATTATCCCTGGTGGTGTTCAGCATAATTTGGCTTTCAACTATCCGTTTCCTCTGGTGTTCACTAAGGCAGAGGGAGCATTTCTCTATGACATCGACGGGAACCGTTATTACGACTTTCTTCAGGCGGGTGGACCGACTGTTTTAGGAAGTAATCCAATAGAAGTACGCAGTAAAGTTATTGAGCTGTTAAACGATTGTGGGCCAAGTACTGGGCTTTTCCATGAATATGAATATAAGATTGCGAAGAAAATATCGGCGAGTATAGACTCCGTTGAGATGTTTAGAATGCTTGGTTCTGGTACCGAAGCGTGCATGGCTTCCATAAGGGTGGCGAGACTTGCAACAGGTAAGAAAAACATTGTCAAAATGGGTGGCGCTTATCATGGGTGGAGCGATCAATTGGCATATGGCATCCGTATTCCTGGATCAAAATGGACGCAAGCACATGGCGTGCCACGTTATATCTTTAAGAACACCCAAGAATTCTTTCCGAACGATCTCAAAGACCTTGAAAGAAAATTGAAGCGCAACGTGTTACATGGTGGTACTGCGGCGGTTCTCATTGAACCACTTGGACCTGAGAGTGGCACAACACCTGTCTCGATGGATTTTAATAAAGGCGTTGAAGCACTTTGCCGAAAATATGGTGCGCTTTTGATCTTTGATGAAGTTGTGACGGGCTTTAGAGTCGGTATGTCTGGTGCGCAGGGGTATTTTGGCGTTAGTCCAGATCTGACCATATTTGGGAAAGTCGTTGCTGGCGGTTATCCTGGCGCAGGTGGCCTTGGTGGCAAAACGGAATATATGAAATATTTATCGGCGGGTATCGCAGGTGGACCAAAACAAAAGAAAGCGCTTGTGGGCGGCACAATGGCGGCCAATCCACTGAGCTGTGTGGCGGGTTATCATACACTTTGCGAAATAGAGAGAACGGATGCGATACGCCATGCAGGTGCAATGGGCGACCGTTTAACAAACGGACTTAAGATGCTGATCGATAAATATAAGTTGCCATTTGTGGCATTCAATCAAGGCTCTATTTGCCATTTGGAAACAGTTGGGACGACGCATTTTTCACTGAACTGGAAAAAACCTTGGACGATCCCCGAGGTCATCAAAATCACGTCTGTGCGAAAAAAAGAGATGGAGCATATGGGTGCTGCCTATATGGCAGAGGGGATTGTAACCCTTGCAGGCAGTAGACTATATACGAGTGCGGCCTACACGGAAGAGATGATCGACGATGTGTTGGTTAGATTCGAACGCGTATTTAAAAATGTCAAAATGATCGTCTGATAAACACGGTGAGGAGATAGCCATGGGGGAAAAAGGCGTAACAGAAAATGACAAAAATAAGATTAATAACGCGAAAGAACGTGTGGTTCACGCTGGACATAAACTGATAGATGCAGGGCTGATTGCGCGCACATGGGGAAATGTGAGTTGTAGAGTTGACGACAGTCACTTTGCCATCACACCAAGCGGTCGTGATTATTTGAGTTTGACGATAGAGGATATCGTGATCGTGCGGATAGAAGATTTGAGTTACACTGGTGACGTGAAACCTTCTGGAGAGAAAGCGGTTCATGCAGAAATATACAAAGCGCGACCTGACATCTGGTTTGTGATTCATACGCATCAGGAAAACGCCTCGGTGATCAGTACTTTAGGGCTTGATGAGATCGACGTTGACAATGATGATACTATCGAGATTGGCATTAAACCAACGTACAAATTACTTGGCAATAAAATCATATGTGCAGCATATGGTCTACCGGGAACCAAAAAACTCAGGCGGTCAGTGGGTGAAGCCCTATCAAAATCAAATGGCAATGCCATCATTATGAAAAACCATGGCGCCGTTTGCTTTGGTGTTGATGATGAGACCGCGTTTAAGGCAGCGATGGAACTTGAGCAAGCGAGCAGTGCATTTATCAAGAATCGTTTTTTGACAGTCAAACCAGATGCCCTATCTGAGATTGAAGCCATGAGACGCTTTATTGATTCATATGTGATTCCACATTCAGAGGGTGCCTCTATGAACCCTGAGGCATTTTGCTTTAGTAGCGCGAGAAATTCAGGCGGGTTTGCGATAGAGGATGAATTTGGGCATATTACTCAAGTTGACCTGACGAAGCAAGATATAACGCAGTTAGACAAGTCGATGTTTGATGTTATAAAGGTTCATCAAGACATCTATCTGAAAGCACCAAAGATCAATTTTATAACCCATTCTGAAACGCCTTATTCATTAGCAATTTCTGAAATCGACGTTACGCTGTTACCATTTGTAGATGACTTTGCGCAAATTATTGGAACCAAGGTAAAAACCGTTTCGGATCAACCACAAGTTATTGTAAATGCGCTCAGGCATTCGTCAGCTGTATTTATCCAAGGCCATGGCGCACTTTGTACAGGTGAGACAAAAGGCGATACACATGCGGTGCAGATGATTCTGGAGAAAAATGCCAAGGCCAAAATATGCGGTATGCTTTTCGATGGCAACGAGCCTCTCAGCTGGATTGATACGCATTTAATGCGCATGGTTTACCTTAAAAAATACGCCAAACAGATAGACGGGGGGCGTCTATGAGTAGTTACGTGATGACTTATGATGTCGGCACAACTGGCATTAAAACGTGTATCTTTGATGTGGAGGACGCCATTCGATTGGTTCATTCTGAAGTCGAAGGTTACGGATTGTATATAGATGATAAAGGTGGCGCTGAGCAAGATCCCGATGAGATTTGGCAGGCCATGTGTGTATCGACAAAGCGCGCTTTGAGCGGTAGTGGTTTGAGAAGTGAGCAGATTGCTGGGCTTTCATTTTGCTCACAAATGCAGGGACTCGTCCTCGTGGATGCGTCTGGCAACCCGATTCGCAGAATTATGAGCTACATGGATCAAAGGGCCCACCTTGAACTCAAAGAAGGCATCACGCATGGACTTAAGGTGTCCGGTTTAAATGCAATCAAGCTCTTCAAATCCATACGCATCACGGGTGTCGTCGCTGCCAGTGTCAAGGATCCAGTATGGAAGTACAATTGGGTGAAGCGCAATGAACCAGAAAATTTTGCGAAAATCTACAAATGGCTCGATGTGAAAGAATACTTGATCTTAAAATGCACCGATCAATTTGTCATGACTAAAGACAGTGCCTTTAGCACGATGCTTTACGACATCAGAGCGGGGAAAAATTGCTTCAGCACTGAAATTTGTGAGCTACTGGGTGTCGAACGAGCACATTTACCTAAAATAGTAAGTGCCGTAGATCAGGTTGGCACATTGACGTCAAAGGCAGCTCGCCAGCTAGGGTTATCCATAGGAACGAAAGTCTTTGGTGGTGGTGGCGATGCGTCACTGATCGGCGTAGGGGCAGGTGCAGTTGAGGTAGGCAGTACGCACATATACTCGGGTACCTCAGGTTGGGTTTCCACGGTGGTTAAAGACCGCAAGCTTGACCTTACAGCCATGATTGCGTCCATCGTTGGTGCAAATGACCAAACCTACAATTACTTTTCTGAACTTGAAACAGCAAGTAAGTGTCTAGAGTGGGTCAAGGACCACTTGGCTCTTGATGAAATCAACATCTATTTGGACAAAGTGAGCGTTTCAGATACCGCAGATAGCCTCTACAAAAATTTATTCGATTTTATGATGAGCGAGATAAAAGATGTGCCAGCGGGTAGCGATGGGGTCATCTTTACACCGTGGCTGCATGGCAATCGGTGCCCCTTTGAGGATCCGAACGCACGCGGCATGTTCTTCAATATCAGCCTTGAAACGGGTAAACGCGACATGATTCACGCTGTTTTGGAAGGGATCTGCTATCATCTTAGGTGGCAACTGGAAGCTCAGGAAAAGAAAATCAAAACATCAAAGACGATACGGTTTGTCGGTGGGGGGGCACTCTCTGAGCTGACGTGTCAGATACTTTCTGACGTGCTCGGACGAGAGATTGAAACCATTCAAAATCCACAAAATGTGGGGGCAAAAGGCGCAGCCATTATAGTTGCTGTTGGACTGGGCGTTCTAGACAATCTTTCAGAGGCAAGTCGATGTATCAAAGCAGAAAAAACGTATTATCCAAATGGTGATCATAAAAAAATACACGATCGCAATTTTGAAGCCTTTAAAAGGCTATATCTGAACAATAAAAAAATATTTCGCATGCTCAATCAAGCCGACATTTGAGAACAGACATTCATTGGAGAAATGCAGTTCAATATGGAGAGGATGGTGGCATCAATTATGGAAGCGAACACAGTAACGATTAACGAAAAGGACAGAGGCCTATCAAAATATCGATGGGTAATACTAGCATCGATTTTTCCGATGATTATATCAACAGAAATGATGTGGCTGACACTTGCACCCGTTAACAGCATGGCTAGGGAATTTTATGGGGTCAGCAGTTTTAATATCGACCTTTTATCCTTGAGCTATATGATTATGTTTATCGTCTTTTCAATCCCTGCATCATGGGTAGTCGACCGTTTTGGCTATCGACAATCACTGATCATCGGTGCGCTATTGACCTCTGTTTTTGGTGTGGCACGTGCCATCTTTTCCGACAATTTTGCGTTGGTGATTACGGCTCAATTTTTGATTGCCATCGGTCAGCCTTTTTTACTCAATATCTCAACGAAAGTACCGGCAAACTGGTTTCCTGCCAATGAACGCTCGACGGCAGCAGGGATTTTGACCATGGCACAATATGTCGGCTTTGCGATTCCCATGCTCTTGTCGCCAATATTAGCAGAAAGTCAGGGCATCCCATTTGTGCTTGAAGTATTTGCTGGCATAGCAGTCGTTTCAGCGATCATAAGCATCGTGTTCACGAGAGAAAAGCCACTAATGCCACCACCTGGACCTGAACTTCCAAAAGAGGACTTAAGTATCCGCTCTGTGAAAAAGCTATTCAAAAATCGCGCGTATTTAACGGTGCTGACGGTTTGTTTCATTTCTATCGGGATATTCAATACGGTTTTGACTTTGATTGAAACGATCTTGATCCCAAGGGGCATCACCTCTGCGGAGGCGGGTATCATCGGCTCTGTGTTTGTAGTGGCCGGTGTCGTTGGCGCGGTTGTGTTGCCGATACTCTCTGATCGAAAAGGCGTTCGGAAGCCATTTTTTGTGGCCTCAATCGTCCTATTAATTCCAATATATTTAGGCTTTACATTTATATCAAGCTTTGTTATTCTCGCAGTAATCGCGGGCATAGCTGGATTCTCAACTATGGGCGTTGCACCGATTTTGTTCCAACATGGCTCTGAAATGGCATATCCAATCCAAGAAGGGACATCGCTGGGGATTATCTTGCTTATGGGACAAATCTCTGGTATTGTGTTCGTATATTTGTTTGAAGTACTCAAACAGGCTTCAGGTGCAGTGACGATCCCGATGCTGCTCATAGTATTCGCGACACTGATAGAATTGCCTGTGATTTTAAAACTGAAAGCATCAAGTTCATGAAGAGGTGACTATGACAGAATTAATGGCTCAGAAAGATAAAAGCAAATTCCATAAGGATACTTTCGATAAAACGTCTGAAGAAAGAAGGCAAAACGTCCTATCTATCGCTTTGGATGAGTTTGCCTCAAAGGGCTATAGTGCAACGAGCATCAACGATATCGCTAAAAAATCTGGTGTAAGTATCGGTGCGATGTACAGCTATTTTGCTTCAAAAGAAGACTTGTTTTTAACCATAGTCAATGAAGGACGCATTTTCATGGTAGATATTTTAACTGGCATTGGCGAAAATAGTCGTGACGTATTTGACTGTATTGAGAAAATGCTCATCGCTTCGCGGACCTTTGCGATCCAGCATGAACAGTTGAATCAAATCTATCTAGACCTCACCACTCAAGCCCTGTCACCACTTGCTTTAAGATTGTCCAGTACACTTGAGAATGTGACGCCGGTCCTCTTATCGGGCATCATAGAGAAGGCAAAAGCAGATGGGTTAGTTAGTGAGCGCGTGGATGCAAAAATAGCATCGTTTTGTATTGATAATATTTTCATGATTTATCAGTTCTCATTTTCTTCGGATTATTATAAAGAGCGTATGAGGCTATATCTTGGCGATGAAAGCCTTGCGGATATCCTGGAAGTTGAAGCCAAAATCGTTCAGTTCATAAAACGTGCCATCCTTAATGCAGTGTGATGTAACCTAATTTTGAAACCGTGGAGCGTATGACATGCCAAAGAATATCAACTACCTAATTATTGCTATGTTCCCTTACTACATTTTGCTTGTTTTCTTTTGCTTGTTACGTGGGTATTTTGTTGATCAAGGTCTATGGCTACTAGCGAGCATCGGTGTATTATATTGTATTGCGTTGATTTGCGCAGTAACGGTATTCATGGCTAGTTTTAATAGTAAAAATGATGGTAAAGCATTGTTGTACGTCAATATGATTATTAAATTGATCCATATTCCAGCCTTTATGATGCTCTTTTTACTTGGGTTAATAAGCACAATCACTATATTTACCATTGGATTGTCGGTTATTATCTTTACCCTAGATGTTTTGATTATTATCCTTAGTGGCTTTGTAGGTACAGGTGCAATCCTGAAATGTTTGAAGGAAAAGAGATTTACCAAAAAAGAAGCGATTAGATACATCATGTCTCAGTTTATATTTTGTCTGGATGTGTTTAGTGCGATCACTATTTACCGAAATGAACAAAAAGAAGCCCTACCGTAGAAGTGATTATAAAACAGACCAGTTACTAGAGAGTAACTGGTTTTTTTTTATTGTTTGAACATGAGAATTACATTAGAATTTCATTAATGGAAATAATTGTGTGTCAATGATATACAAAGTAAACAATGATAATGGTATAATTATTGATAGAACGAAAGATAGAACGAAAGATAGAACAATTTATGAGGAGGCCAAACATGCGCACGGTAGAAGTTATTACAATAGTGATTTTATTCTTGATATCATTTGGAGCTTTCATAATTGGATACTTTCAATTTAAAGAAAAGGGTATCTTGTTCAATAATGCTTATCTGTATGCATCAAAAGAAGAGCGCGCCACAATGAATAAGAAGCCGCATTATCGACAATCTGCAATCGTATTTGCCTCAATCGGTTTCATATTCTTATTAAATGCGGTTGAACTTATTGTCAGAAGTGGATGGCTATTTCTTGTTGTGTTAGGATTGATGATTCTTTTGATTATTTATGCTATTGTGTCATCTGTTATGATTGCACTTAAAAAAAAAGACAGTGAATGAGATGAAAAAACGAATTTGGATTATAATAAGCGCGGTTGTTTTGATAAGTATTTTTACACTGTTAACTACATATGATGTTCATTTTCAAATTCATGGAGAATTTAATAAAATGTTGAAACAATCTGAGCAGGAACTAAGTGATCGATATGGTTCAGATCTTGCGGCATTATTCAGTAGCTATCATAATGAGGGCTTTGAAAAGCCCGAAATTTCCTTTATAAAGTTTAAAAAGAATATTTACATGGTGAATTTAACAGCCTATAAGTATTCTGATGAAAAAGATTCAATTGGAAGTGTATTGGATAGTCAAAGTTCAAGCTTATACTTTGAGTTTGACAAGGTACCTCTTTTGAGTTTTGACAAATTGAAAGAAATCACGACAAGGCCAGAATTTAATACCGTCGTAATGTACGATGCCTTTGATGAATTTATAAGTAAATCGAAGGATAGTAAAAACAATACAGATGTTTTGTATAAAGAAATTATCTTAGATTCAGTTTATGAGAATTTTCTGGACGGTGGGGAATATGAAAAACTTTCAGCTCAATATATTGGTAGAACGATGAGGCAACTTGATGACTTAACGTATAAATTGGTGTTATTGAAAGAAAATAATGTAGAAATGATAGTCACTGATGCTTTGTTAAAGAGCAATTCACATCTAACTGGTATCAATACAACTGTTTACATTTTTCCAAGTGCAGGAGATTATGAGCAATTGACTGATCAAGGTGGAGGCATTTCTGGGGTTACACTTGGTAGTGGTAAAATCTTGATTTTAGTCGATCCTACGGTTGATAATTGGGAGTCAATGCTTTCATATGTTGTTGCGCATGAATACCATCATAGCATATGGACCTCTTATAAACTGGGGGAATTTGGCATAACCTTGTTGGATCATTTAGTCGTTGAAGGCAGGGCCGATTCATTTGCAAATATTGTCTATCCTGAGTTGGAAGTGCCATGGACTGCAAGTATAGACTTAAATACCGAAAGAATTATCTGGAAACTAATTGATGATCAACTAGGCAAAGTAAATGGTGAAGTAATAAATAAAGTCATGTTTGGTGACGGTAAGGACTATCCACGTTGGAGTGGTTATACGATTGGGTATCACATTGTACAAAACTATCTTGAAAAGAATCCTGAGGTTAATGTGGATGCGTGGACAAATATGTCTTCAAGCGATATTTTAGAAAAAAGCGGGTATGTTAAGAGTCAAAACTAATAATGGCTTTTCCGATGCGGAGCATGTACTATTTATTTATAAAGAAGTATAATCAATCAAAAGGGGTGTAATTATGAAAGCAAATACGGTCATGTACAAAGGGATCAATATGGTTAAATATGAAATGAACTTCAAGGAAAAATTTATGCTCGAAACGTTTAAAAAAGAGCTTCCTGAGACATTTAAGGAGAATGCATTCGATCTTGGCAGATTTTCGGATGAAAATGAATTTAAGTTTAAATATCATAGCAAAATGGGTTTCTTTGTATTGTATAAGAAAAACGAAAATTATGAACTCGTTCCAGGTTTTCCAGTGATGAATAAAGAAAGTGCTAAAACTTTGTTACTTACAAGTGCTTTTGAGGGTTGATGATGAAAAACACTTTAATCGTCTATTATACTGGAACGGGCTCTACAAAGCTTGTTGCAGAAGAAGTCCACAGCAATTTATCCATGAAAAATGTAACGGCTGAAATGCACAGACTCACCGCAGCATCGAAAGATGACCTCGTTCAGAAAGCAGCGGCTTTTCAGTCACTGATCTTGATCTATGCGGTCCATGCCTTCAATGCACCTGACCTCGTCTATGCTTGGTTAAGAGATCTGGATGAACAAGGACTTATTGCTGATGGGATGCAAAAAAGTGCAATGGTGATCTCGGTGTCGGGTGGTGGTGATATGCTCAGCAACACGGCTTGTCGTGTGAAGGCGAAGCGCTACCTTGAAAAGAAAAGGTTCAAAGTCGTTACTGAAGCGATGGTGACGATGCCCAACAATTGGATGTCCGCCACGCCAGATGATATTTCAAAAGTTTTGATAAGTGTCATGCCGAAAAAAGTTGATCATTGGATAGATGCTTTCCTTCAAAATAAGGCTGTGCCTGTGCTATCAACAAAACCCATCGATCGAGTGATCACGTCGCTTGGACGTCTTGAAGTCAAAGGTGGCTTACAGTTTGGTAAAGCCATCAAAGTTAGTGACGCATGTAATGGGTGTGGATGGTGCGCAAACAATTGTCCAGCGAGTAACATCACGATGACCAAGAGTGATCGTATAGCAGATAAGGTGCAGATGGATCATGAAATTCCAACATTCGGACAAGTGTGTCATTTTTGTCTAGGGTGTATTTATGGTTGTCCACAAAAGGCTTTGACACCTGGGAAGATGAAATTCGCCGTGATTCCAACGGGTTATCCACTGAAAAAATATATGCAACAACCGGAGGTGCCTCTAACTGAAGCTGAGATTATGGCGCAGTTAAAAGGCATGTCTTGGAATGGCGTTAGGCGATATTTGGAGGAATAGATATGACGGTTGATGAACATAGAATTGATATCGCAAAACGAGGAAAGAAAGGGCTACATTTTATAATAGCCTCTGTTTTTATTTGGTGCGGTATATTGGTAGTAGCCTTATTGCCAATAGATATTTTCACAAAAAATTTGCTGACTTTTTGTTTGACAGCACCACTTGTGCCACTAGCCTATATGATTTCAAAGATTATAAAGGCGGAGTTTTCGGCAAAGACTAATCCATTAAATAATTTGGGGATTCTGTTTTCTGTGAATCAGTTCCTCTATTTGTTAATCGCAATGTGGGTCTATTCAACAGTTCCGATTAAAATGGTTATGGTTTTGGCGATTATATTTGGCGCACATTTATTGCCATTTGGATGGCTGTACAAATCAAAAGCGTATTTAGTAATGTCTATAGTGATCTCTTTAACGGCTATGATCACTGGTATTTTTTATAGTGCAGTCGTTGTTTCACTAGTAATGATAATATTTGAAGTCATATTTTGTATATGGTTGATGCTAGAAAATAAAGCTATAGTAGGTTTAAATGAGACTATTTAAAATAGTTAGTTGTTTACTTTTAGTGATGTAAAAGGTATCGATGTCGGCGTAGATAAAGAAAAAAATGATGTCTATGCGTTTTATTATACGGTCAAATTCAACGATGGGAACTTCGTTGATTTTTTTGATGGCAGTATGATGAGCAATAATGACAAAGATTTTGAATTGTTAATTACAGATTTTGATGAAAAGTTAAAAGCGCAAAACGTAGTTAAGACTGTTAGCAAGGTCTATTTCGAAGCGTATTCTATAGGATTAGAAAAAGGATATGTAAGTAGAATTGAACAGCTTTTTTTAACAGATTAGTAATTATGTCGCTACTGAAGAGAGCGTACAAAGGGTGAGTGTTTAGAAATGAGCAGATATAGTAAAGAAGAATTGGAAAAAGCGTTGACCTTGGTTGAAAATGGCCATTCATACGCTGCCGTATGTGAAGGTACATCACTTAACAAGAGCATTATCGCGAGAGAGATGAGAAAAAGAGGTAACAAGAAAGCACAAAAAAATATTGATGCATCTAACAAAAGAGCTTTTGAAGAATTTTTGAAGATATATAAGTGACAATGGGGTTTACAGCGATGACATTGAAAGGAGGCAAACTGAATGCTTGTTAATCGATTTGTTTTATATAGTAGCGCTTTTATTATTATGATTTTATTACTGCTATCAGGTCTAAATCCATTTGCAGCAGGTGGTTTGACCATGTTCGTAGTAATGACAGGATATATAGGGTTAGCCTATCGACGCAGTTATAAACGTCTGTATCTCCTTGATGTCGCTTGTGATCCTGTCGCTTTTTTAGAACGTACGGAAAAGCAAATTGCGATCACTGGTCGCAATGTTAGACTAGGATCACTTCTGAATATTGATAAAGCAGCGGCATACATAACACTTGGAAAATATGAAGAGGCATTAGAATTACTCTTACTGATTGATCAAGCAAAGCTTACAAGCAGTAACGCGCTAGTCGTGTATACGATCAATTTAATGGTATGCTATTATGAACTTGGTGAGATTTCTCAGGCAGAGTACTTGTTTGAAACGCAGATCTCAATCCTGTCACCGATGCATCCCAAGGTAAAGGATGCCGTTAATATCCTTGTTGGTGAAAGATATTATTTTGCTGGTAAGTATGCCGAAAGCAAAGCACATTTAACTAAACTGCTAACGGGTAAATTGAGTAAGAGAGTGTACCTGAGCCTATTATTTAGATTGGCTCAAATGGATGAGATTGAGGGCAAATTTGTTCTTGCAATAGAAAAATACAAGCAAGTTGGTGAACAGGGCAATAAATTGTATATTGCAGCGTGCGCCCTAAATCGGTTGTGTACGTTGGAAGGCATCAGCGGGGAATGATTATTATATTCAAAAGCAATTAAACAAGTTGGGAGAAATACATGAAAAAAATCAAGGTAATGAGTGTTTTTGGAACTAGACCCGAAGCATCAAAAATGTGCCCGGTTATAAAAGTATTAGAGAAATCGCCACATATTATTTCTTCGGTTCTTGTTACGGCACAGCATCGTTCAATGCTCGATCAAATGCTCGATGTTTTTAAAGTTTCACCTGATTTCGATTTAGATATCATGACACCTCGTCAGACTTCAGAAGCAGTCATGATAAAAGTGCTTGAAGGCGTTTGTGAAATACTTCGAAGTGAAAAGCCTGATTTGATTTTAGTGCATGGAGATACAACAACGACATATGCAGCAGCACTTGCTGGATTTTATTGCGGCGTTAAAGTGGGGCATGTGGAAGCAGGATTAAGGAGTTTCAATAAATTTGAGCCATATCCCGAAGAAATGAGCCGAACTCTTGTGACAAGATTAGCAGATATAAATTTTGCACCAACAGAACTTTCAAAGATAAACCTTATAAACGAAAACATCGATAGTCATTCAATTTATGTCACGGGGAATACGGCAGTTGACTGCATAAAATACTCTATATCAGATGATTATGTGTTTGAAAACGAAGTACTGCGTAGCCTTGATTTTAATAATAAAAAGATCATCGCAATGACAGCGCATAGAGGTGAAAATCTCGGAGAACCACTAGAAAATATTTGTAGAGCGATAAAAAGAATTGTTCATGAACATGAAAATGTGGAAGTTGTGTATGCCGTACATTTGAATCCTGTCGTTCAAGAAACTGCAAGAAGTATCTTAGGTGGCTTAAAGAATGTTCATTTAATTGATCCACTTAATATGGTTGAAATGCATAACTTAATGAGAAGAAGTTCGTTCATTATGTCTGATTCAGGTGGGTTACAAGAAGAAGGACCAGCGATGAATAAACCAGTTGTCGTATTAAGAAATGTAACCGAGAGACCAGAAGGCCTCTCGGCAGGAACTTTAGTTTTGGCTGGTACAGATGAAAATAGAATTTTCAACGTGGCATCAGAACTCATCACTAACGCCCAATTATATAACTTGATGGCAAATGCGAAGAATCCGTATGGGGATGGTTGTGCATCAGAACGCATACTAAATGGTATTTTGCATTACTTTGGTATTGAAAGTGAAAGACCAGCTGATTTTGAATAGATTGACCAAATTATAAGAAAAGCAAATAAAGCAAATTCTTTGGGAGGGTTAAGATGGATAAAGAAATCATAAAAAAGGCAGGAGAAATCGTTGAAAAAAATACGGGTGAATTAACATATTGCGTGTTGTCATTAATTGACTTGGATGGTTATCCAACTGCTTCAACAATAACGGCATCAAAGGCTGAGGGGATTAAATGGATTACATTCTGTACAGGATTAGGTGGAACGCGGACTAATAGAATTAGCAAGAACAATCGCGCAAGTGTCTGTCTAAATTCTGATGATTACAATATAACACTCGTAGGCACAATTGATATATTGACTGATTTGGAAATAAAAAAAGAAATGTGGTATGAAGGGCTTACTAATCATTTTAGTGGTCCTGAAGATCCGAATTTTTGTGTTTTACGGTTTAATACAGAGCGATACAATCTATTTATTGATTGGAATGAAGTAAAGGGAAGGCTATGATATGAGCAGAGCTTTTGATATCTTATTAATCGGTGGTGCCAGTGGTGTGGGTAAAAGTCACATAAGTTATCTACTCTCGAAAATTTATGAGATGAACGTTGTGCAAGTGGATGATTTTCAATGCATCGTGGAGCATTTCACCAAGGAAGAGGATTATCCGATTTTCCATTATTGGAACAATCACCTTGAAGAAGCTAGAAAACAACCCATGGAGAAGAAACTCGAAATCATGATAAACTACGCCAATGAGTTATCAGGTGTCTTGGAACTAGTCATCAAGAATCACTTGGAAGAGGATAGACCGATGATTTTAGAGGGCGATTTTATTTCACCACTATTATGCAAAAAACTGTTACAAGATAGTGAGATTAAGGCTCGAATTAAATGCGTGTTCATAATAGAAGACGACAAAGAACAAATCATACAAAACTATCTCAAGCGTGAAGGCAGCATACAAGCTGACAGAAGTGAATTGAGCTTACGATACAATAACTGGATTAAGGAACATCTTGAAGGTACAGAGATAATTGCCGTAGAATCGACACCATGGGAAACCTCAATAAATAGGATTTGTGGACTAATTGAAAAGGAGTAATTATGTGGGAATATAGAACAGAAACATGTGTTTCAATTTTTGATAATGAAAAGTCTATAAAAATTAAAAGCAATCGAATTTTAGAAAAGTATGGTGATGAGGGATGGGAACTTGTCAACTTCCAATGTGTAGGCGCGTTTGGATCAATGATGATCTTTGTTTTCAAAAAACCGGGAATCAAATCCTAAAAGAATCGCGGAGGTTTCAATGCTAGACAAATCATTGCCATACTACAATGTCATCATGAAGCGCTACAAAGGCACTGAGGTACCAAGAGTCGATTTGCCAGATGGGTATTTCTTTAAATCTTATGAAGTGGGAGACGAGACCTCTTGGGCAAAAATCATGGTATATGTGGGTGAATTTGATACGATAGATGAGTCTTTGGAATACTTTAGGAAAGAATATTTAACGTATATGGAAGCTTTAAAGATGCGTCATTTATTCATCTGTGACCCATCAAATAATTGTGTTGCGACGTTAACGAATTGGTGGAATTTTACTCAAAAAACGCGAGAGCCTTCTGTCCATTGGGTGGGCGTATTACCTGATTATCAAGGACTTGGACTCGGTAAAGCGATTGTATTTGAAGGCATGAAACGCATGATTGCACTTGAAGGCGACAGGGACTTTTATCTTCACACGCAAACTTGGAGCTATAAGGCGATTACGATTTATCAAAAGGCTGGGTATATAATGGTAAAAGATGAAGTTTTCGGTGATTATATCAATGAATATGATCAAGCTGTTGACGTTCTGAAATCAATAATTGAGGTTGAATTGACTGATCTATAGGAGGTGTAACCATGAAATGCGTTACTATTTTACTATTATTGAGTATGGTTATATTAACTGGCTGCGGTGCGAAAGCGGAACCTATTCCGACACCAATAACTACAGATACAACAGAAGTGATTGAAGTTTCGACAACTGTTGAAAATGAAAAAATGGAACAACTACTTGAGATTGAACTAACTGAAGACAGTATGAAGGATCCTTATGGGGTGGCTATAAATTCACTGGGTCATATTTACGTCAGTGATATGGGGAATGATCGGGTTTTGATTTTAGATGAAAAAGGAACACTGTTAGGTAAATGGGATAAACAAGGCAACTTCGAAGGCGAATTCAATTCCATGGGCTTTGGTGGTTTAGCAATTGACGCGGACGATAATGTCTTTGTAGTAGACAATGGCAACTACCGCATTCAGAAATTCGATAAAGATGGAAAATTTATTGCTCATTGGGGTACTTATGGTAAAGAAGATAGCCAGTTTGTACGTGCTATTGGCATTGCTGTGGACGTCAAAGGCAATGTGTATGTGACAGATGATGGCAATCCATATGTGCAAAAGTTTGACAATGACGGCAACTTTCAAATGCGCTTTGGAGGCCCAGGAAAAGGCGAAGGAATGTTCAGACATGCCACAGGTATTGCTGTAGATGCAAACGGAAATATCTTCGTGGCAGACTACGAAACCAAGTTCGTGCAGAAATTCGATGCAAGTGGAAGCTTCGTTACAGCTTGGAAAATGGGTGAGGATATCGGAGTTTCTGGTACACCTGAGGGAATTGCTGTAGATGCAGACGGTAATGTCTTTGTTACCGATTATGATATGGGACGTTTGCAAGTGTTTGATAATGACGGTAAATTTTTGTGGGCAATAGGTGGAAAAACGATAAGCTCTAATCCGTTTAATCGTCCAACTGCCATCGCATTCGATGACACCGGTAAAATGGTTGTCGTGAATCAGAAATCTGCAAAATTGTCAGTGATTGAACTGCCTTAATTTTTGTACAACTTAATATATTCTAAGCGAGGCTTGAATGAAAACAGCATCTAAAACAACGTTATTTAACATGTGCATGATTAGAAACAAGGAAAATACGAAGTGCTCGTTCAATACAAAGTTAATTGGTACATGGAGTGACGATCACGAAAGTTGTTTTGAGTTATTCTAAAATCAGGAGAATTTTATATGAAACTTGTAATCATATTTGGGGATGCAGCAGTAGGCAAGATGACCGTGGGTCAAGAACTTGCAAAGATAACAGGATTAAGGCTTTTTCACAACCATGTGACCATAGAAGCGGTTATTGATGTGTTTGGTTATTTTGATGGCAAAACAATCACCAAACTGAGAGACGTTTTCTTTGAGGAATTCTCTAAATCGAAAAATGAGGGCATGATATTTACATACATGTGGGCTTTTGATGAGCCAGCTGATCATGCATATATCGAGCATGTTAGCGAACTTTTCAAACAAGTAAATGCTGATGTCTATTATGTTGAACTTAACACGACGCTTGAAGAAAGACTTGCACGCAATGTATCAGAAAACCGATTGAACAATAAATTATCTAAGCGTGACATAGTGACATCCAATGCACGCCTAATAAGTGAAACAACAAATTATCGTTGTGTGAGTCATGAAGGTGAACTTCAATTTGAGAACTACATGCGAATTGAGAATACACATCTTGAAGCTGCTACGGTAGCTGCTATGATTAAGACGCAATTTTCACTTTAAGGAGTGTAAGTATGACAAACCATATAGAAACAAGAGGATTCATTAGTCGAAGTTGAGATCGATGGATTTGATACTTTACTAATCCGAGATATTTTTAAGGAAGAGTAGATTACAAATGGTATAATTAAGTGAGTAAATAAACTTAGTAGAAATTTGAGTGAAAAATATGATTAGGTGTTATAGAATACTGAAGGTAGATTGGGAAAAAAATAAATAAAAGGAGACCAACTATGCAAATAATTATTAGAGATGAAGTTAAAGCTTTCCTGACCAAAAAAAGGTCAATGGTGCTCACCGTTGCGATGATCCATTCAGGCGGTGGCTGATGTGGTTCGCTGATGATGCCCGAAGTCGGGTATCGGGTTCCGGAGGTTCCGGAACATTATAATATTTTTAAAGTGGACGACGTAACGGTGTACGTCAAAAAGAATATCAATACCACTTCAGATCAACTGGAGTTTGTGGCAAGAAAAATCCTGTTTGTTACATCACTTGATGTTATAGGTGTTAAAACCATGTCGCTATAAATATGGAAAAACTAAATTGACAAATTGTAGTCTAGAGGTCAAACTAATTGAGTGACAACAAAGCAATTTGTACGTCAAATGATCAACTGAAAAGGAATGAAAAAGTATGATATTGGAACTTTCTATAGGTTTTTTAGAACGGCTAGGGTTAATCGTCATCTTTGCAATGCTCATATCCAGGGTGGACTTCTTTAAAAAGTATGTTACTGGGGAAACGCGTAACTGGGGGGTGAAAATACTCTACGGTGTGTTTTGGGGATTGCTTGGCATCTTGATGACGGTTATGGGAACGCAAGTTTCTGGTGGTGTTGCCAATTCTAGAACCATACCGATCTTGCTAGCAGGGATTATTGGTGGACCATTTGTTGGAATCCTATCTGGAATCATTGCCGGCATTCATAGGATGTTATTCTATGTCGGTGGCGACTTGACGGCTTTTTCATGTGGTGTTTCAACGATTATTGCAGGCATTATCGGCGGCTATTCAAAGAAACGGTTAGATGGCCGTCCAAAGCGATATTATGAGGGATTCCTTTTGGGCATTATCGTTGAAGTGATTCAAATGGGTGTGATATTGATTCTTGCAAGGCCATTCGATGAAGCCTTTGAACTTGTGAAAATCATTTTCCTACCTATGACGGTCCTCAATGCATTAGGTGTCGGGATCTTCCTTTATTTTATCCAACAAATTTATGACGAAAGTGATAATGCATCTGCAAAGATGGCGCATTTGTCACTTCAAATAGCTAATCAAACGGTTCAACACCTTAGAAAAGGTCTAAATGAAGCGTCAGCACATGCTGTAACCGAAATTATATTTAAGTTGACCCATTATGATGCAGTCGGGATAACAGATACAGAGAGCGTCTTATCTCACATTGGCGCGGGTGAGGACCACCATAAACCAGGGTGTCCAATTTGGACGACAACAACAAAGGAGTCGTTGCTAACAGGTGGTATCAAACAGGCGCTTGAGAAAAAAGATATTGGATGCAATCATGCGTCGTGTACACTTAGTTCTGTCATTGTCGTACCACTTATGATTACAGACCAACCCCTTGGTACACTAAAAGTTTATTATACTAAACCAAATGCCATAACTAAGCCCGATATTGAGTTGGTTAAAGGGCTTGGTAATTTGTTTTCAACGCAACTTGAACTTGGCATGATAGAAAAGCAAAAGGTACTTAGAGCAAAAGCCGAGTTGACGGCACTTAGAGCACAGATTAAGCCACATTTTCTTTTTAATGCACTCAATGCAATCATGTCACTTACACGAACGGATCCTGATAAAGCAAGAAATTTACTCCAAGAACTTAGCATCGTTTTGAGAAGTGGTTTTAAAGACAATGAGCCGTTTATTCCAATCGAAGATGAAGTACGGTTTATTGATGCTTATTTAAATATAGAAAAAGCAAGATTTCCAGATAAGCTTAATGTCGAAATGGATATTGAAGCATCATTGACATTTAAGTTGCCACCTTTGATTTTACAGCCTTTGATTGAAAATGCTGTCAAACATGGGATACAAAAAAAGCAAGGACCAGGCGTAATAAAGCTTGAAATTAAAAGAGTCGGTGATGAAATCACCTTCTTGATTGCTGATGATGGTGTGGGCATGCCAGAAAATTTAGAAGAGAAACCTTCCGGTATTGGTTTATCTAACGTGAGAGAACGGTTGATGAGCATTTACATGAGTGAATTAATGATTACTTCAAAACCAAACGAAGGCACTCAGATTCGTTTTTCTATACCCTATCAAAGATTAGAGGAGAAATTGACGTGATTAGAGCAGTTTTAGTCGATGACGAACCATTGGCGATACAAGAGCTCGAATACATCTTAAGTAAAGTCAGCTTTGTAGAAATCGTGTGCACATTTACAGATGCACTAGAAGCTCTTGCGTTTATTCAAATGGAAGAGCCTGATGTCGTATTCATGGATATCGATATGCCTCAGATGAGTGGGATTCAGTTAACAGAAAAACTTAGGACAAGTGGCATAAAGACTAAGGTGATTTATGCGACGGCTTATGATGCGTTTGCAATCAAAGCGTTCGACCAAAGTGCGATTGATTATCTGCTTAAACCTTATGATGCAGAACGCATTTATGCTGCAGTTTTGAAGATTAAGCAACACATAAAACATTCATCGACGGCAGATAGTCAAAAAAATACAGCGAAGCCCATAGAGCGTTTGTCCGTTTGGATTGGTGAGAAGATGATTTTGATTCACATAGATGAAATCGTTTTTTGCGCCATTGAAAACAATCGCACAACGATTCGAACGGATAAGGCAACTTATGAGATTAACGATAGTCTTGCCAATCTTGAAAGCAAATTACCACAAGAAAAATTCATTAGAACTCATAGAGCTTATATCGTCAATTTGACTAAGATTAGAGAAATATCGCCGTATTTCAACAATACATTGGTATTAAAACTTGAAGGTTGTAAAGATGAGATTCCAGTGAGTCGAAGCTATATAAAAACTTTTAAAGGTGCAATGCATATCAACTGAGTTTTTTGACACTTCGTGGGTGGAATTTTGCATTTGAGACTTAAAATGATATAAAATTAACAAAATAATGATACTGTGTGATTAATTCTAAAATTTGATTAGGGGGAATCTACTATGGTATCTTTTTTGTTGTCAATTGTAGCATTATTGGCAGGGTATTTAATCTATTCTAAAGTGGTTGAACGGATTTTCGGTATTACGCCGGAAGTTGATACACCAGCTAAGGCGAAAGCGGATGGTGTCGATTTTGTTGAAATGGATTGGAAGCGTGTATTCTTGATTCAATTCCTTAATATCGCTGGTCTTGGCCCAATCTTTGGTGCTATTGCTGGTGCACTTTGGGGTCCAGCAGCATTTCTTTGGATCGTACTTGGTTCTATCTTTGCAGGTGCAACACATGACTATTTCTCAGGTATGTTATCTGTAAGACATAGTGGTGAGACGATAGGCGAAATCGTTGGTCGTTATTTAGGGTTGACCGCAAAACAAGTCATGAGAGTTTTCTCAGTTGTTTTACTCGTATTAGTTGGCGTCGTATTTATATCTGGACCTGCAGGTTTACTTCAGACGATGACGGGTATTAACAAAAATGTTTTCTTAGCACTTATTATTGTTTATTATATTCTCGCGACGGTTTTACCAATTGACAAGATTATCGGTAAAGTCTATCCAATCTTTGGTGCTGCTTTACTCATCATGGGTGTTGGCATTATGGGCGGTATCTTCATCGGAGGTTACACAATCCCTGAGATTTCACTTCAAAATTTCCACCCAGCAGGAAAGTCTATATTTCCATTCTTATTCATCACGATCGCATGTGGCGCAATCAGTGGTTTCCATGCGACGCAATCGCCTATCATGGCAAGATGTCTTAAAAATGAGAAAGAAGGCAGACGCGTATTTTATGGTTCTATGATTGCTGAAGGCATTATCGCCCTTATTTGGGCCGCTGCTGCAATGAGTTTCTACGGCAGCACAGAAGCGTTAGCTGCGGCTGGACCTGCGGCTGTTGTCGTCAACGATATTTCAACGACAATGTTAGGCGCATTTGGTGGCATACTAGCTGTACTTGGTGTTGTAGCAGCGCCAATCACATCAGGTGATACAGCATTTAGAAGTGCACGATTGGTTATTGCAGATGCGATGAAATTCAAACAAGAAAAGATAATGAGTCGTTTCTTAATCGCTATACCACTTTTCGCAGTGGGTATCTCACTTACTTTTATCGACTTTACTATTATTTGGCGATATTTTGCATGGTCTAATCAAACGTTGGCAACGATCGTTCTTTGGACGTCGGCCACTTATTTATATAAAAATGCGAAGCCACACTGGATTGCTTCACTTCCAGCAACTTTTATGACTGCTGTTGTAACCACGTACATCATCGTTGCACCAGAAGGCTTAAAGCTTTCTGAAAGCATTGGAATACCAATTGGTATAGCGACTGCTGTTTTGACATTTGCATTCTTTTTAGTTAAGGTAGCTATTGCAAATAAGGCGAGACTCGTAAGTGAACAAGCCTAGAAAGTAAAAACGTAAAACAATCAAATAAAAAACGCGAAGGTGTTGTTGCAAATCTAACGATTAGATGAGCAACAACACCTTTTTTCATAAAATGGATCTATAAGAGAGGTGCAAAAAAAGGAAAATAAGGTATAATTAAAACACGAGAAAAAATCTGATCTTAGAAGGTGACTTTATTATGAAACTCAAGCAAGTGTTGTTCGTATTAGTCGTTAGCACCTTATTACTTACCTCATGCAATTCACGCGAAGATGTGGCACATATGAACCAGGATAAAATGACTAAATATGTGGTGGATGCCATTGACGAACCCATAACGTTTGTCAGTGTGGTGGGAAATCCTGTAGACCCAGTCATGACCTACATCTATAAACTCGAGGATAGAGACATTACCTTTGAAGCAACATCCGTCATAACAGCACTAGGTGTTGATGGGGCGCGTTTTGGTAACTATGATGAAGAAATATACATATATTATGAAGAAGGCATCGCCAAGTCTGATTATTATTCCACAGAAAGATTACGAATTGGAAATGCCCTAGATATTGACGAAGAAGATGAAAATTTCGTTTTATCGATTATAAATGCAAATAATTACAAGGACATTGAGAAACTCGCACAATATGCCGTTGAAATTGATGCATTATATGCGTTCAATGAAAGCAAGCCCGAACGCATAGTCGCCATTAATGTAGGTGTACTTTCATTTAGCAATCCAGGAAATTCAATTGAAGGACCAAGATTTTCAACAAATGAAAATAAACGACTGAGTTACGAAGACGTCTACAGTGAAATGGTTGAAGCCTATATCGCGCAACTAATTCAGTTTGATCAAACGGATGATACGATTCCAGAGGAGGTTTGGAGGCGATATGCTAAGGAATGATGTTTGGTGGTATTTGAGGAAGGACCCAATTTGAACGATAAACCAATCTTAAAATTGAAGTAGACGAAACAAAGTAGTCAATAAGAGTGTATAAAATTGAACCCTTGGAGCAAACGATGAAAAAATACTACGAAGCATATGATTTGAGATATAAACGCATCCATGAAGATGGGCTCATATGGTTTAAAAATGAACCAACACCTGAGCTACTCGATTGGATTTCTGATCAAAATGTACCACTTGAAGAAGCAATCCTCGAAGTCGGATGTGGTGAAGGGCGCGATGTCTTATATCTAGCAAATAGTGGTTATAACGTAACCGGCAGTGATATTTCTGAGGAAGCGATAAACTTGTGCAAAATAAAGTCAAAAGAACTCGATTTAAATATCGAATTGAAAATAGAAGATTTTATTGAAATGACAAACACCGATTTGCCAACCTATAATTGGATTTATTCGGTTGGCACATTACACATGCTAGTAGATGATGAAGATCGGAGACGATTTTTAACTAATTTATATGAACGATTAAATAATAACGGAAAATTGCTACTGGTAAGTAAAGGTGATGGCATCACTTCATTTAAGACGAAAAAAGAGGAAGCCTTTGATTTAGTGGAGAGATTTCATTATATCGAGGATAAAAAATATAGTTTGGAAGCAACCAGTTTCTGCAGAAAGATCTGGAATGAACACTTAAAAGAAATTGAAGCCGTTGGTTTTAAAATAGATAAGCGCATTAATTCTAAAAACGAATTTTATGATGACTGTATGATCGTGTATGCGGTGAAATAAACAAATCAAAAGGACGGCTAAAATAATGATAACCATCGAACCCGTTTCAAAGCAAAACGCCAGTGAAATTTACATGTTTGAAAATGAAAACAGAGCTTTTTTTGAAAGTACATTACCTTCAAGAGGCGATGATTACTATGTAACGAGCAACTTCGAAAATATTATTGATTCAATTTGTGAAGAGCAAAAGGCAGAAATCTTGTATATGAATATTATCAGAAATGAATCCAACGAAATGGTGGGGAGAATCAACCTTTTTCCGATACAAATGGAACCCTATAGTTGCGCGTTTGAACTTGGATATCGTATTGGAGAAGCACATCAAGGCAAAGGTTATGCCTCCGAAGCGGTAAAGCGACTCACTAAGTTAGCCTTTGCTACCTATGGGATTGATTATATACAAGCCTTAACGTCGCCAAATAATATTGCCTCGCAAATAATACTCATTAAAAATGGATATGTCTTTATTAAAAGAATTCCAAATGATGTTGAGGTCAATGGCGTATTTGAAGATAGCATCGTGTTTGAAAGAGTAAGGTAATTGTTGAAAATAACTTGTGAGGTGACTATGAACAAAGGCGAAAAATATGATCAAATGATAAAAAATCCCCAGAAGGATGTATTAGGTTTTTTTGAAAACTACTATGAAAACATGACGTTTATTCAAGAACATATTAGTTATTTAAATCCAAAACAAGTTTTTGACATTGGTTGCGGAACAGGTAATTTAACGGGTCCTCTTAGTGATAAAATAAGTGTAATTGGCGTTGATAAATCCGATGAAATGCTTATACAAGCAAAAGCAAAATATCCAAATATGACCTTCATAAATGAGGACATTGATAAATGGATTTCAGAAGCTGACTTATCAAGTGGCAATTTGATCATCAGCTCATTTGTGCTGCATGCATTGCAAGATAAAGATTCTGTACTTAAATGGTTTTCAGAAGTAATAAAAAATAATAACACTGTGATTATTGTCGATTACTTATTTAAGAATGAGGCCGAACGATTAGTCTTCATTAATAATTTAGTAAGTGATGGCAAAAACGATTTGAGTGAATTGATTGAAAGCAAATACTATCTTAAAATTGATGAATTTGAAGCATGGTGTAACGCGCAAAACGTTGCGTTCAAACTGACCATGTTAACGCATTGGATCGGAATGATTGAAATTAAGATATGAAAGTGTAAGGTAGCTGCCAATGAAAATAGCTTTTTTAGATAGAGATGGCACGATTGTGAGCGATTATCCCGATGAAGATTGGAAGGGAAGGATTATTCCTGAAGTTTTAGAGGGTGCTTTAGAGGGAATGAAACAACTGAATCAGATGGGATTTGAAATTATTATCGTTACGAACCAATATATTATCAACGATGGCATCATAACTACGGATGAATACGAGCAATTTACTCAAAACATGAAAACTATATTTGATACAAATCACGTTAAAGTGTTGGACATATTCCATTGTCCACATTCAAGCCAAGAAAAATGTAAATGCAAGAAGCCCATGACAGGTATGATTGAATCAGCGCTGGCAAAATACCCTTTCATTGATTTAATGAATTCTATCATGATTGGAGATTCGGAATCTGACCAGTTACTAGCAAGCAATATGAATCTCAAGTTTTATAAGGTGGATAGCAGTAAGTCCGTTGGAATGAATGGTGTGTATCGGTCGATTGAAGACATTGCGAAGATATTGATTTAGTAATTAGCGACATGACTAAAGATTTGAAAGGAACTCGAATGAGACTAGTTGAACCTTCTAAGGAAATGGAAAAGAGTTTTATTGATATGGCGAGGGACTACAAGAATTCAAATGAGTTCAGATATCAAATAGCCTTCGATGACAATTTTGATTTTGGTGTGTACATTGGAAAATTGAGTGATGATTCCAAGGTTGAAAAAATTAAGCCAGGCTATGTACCATCAACAACATTTTGGTTAATTGACGATCATGGAAAGATATTAGGTGTGAGCCGATTAAGGCATTATTTAGTGCCACATTTGGAAAGTGAAGGCGGGCACATTGGATATGACGTACCACCGTCTGAAAGAATGAAATGTTACGGAACAATTCTTCTTGAGTACACACTTGTGAAAGCAAATGAAATGGGAATCAAAAGAGTATTGATCACGTGTGACGCTGATAATACAGGCTCCGCTAAAATTATAAAAAATAATGGTGGCGTTTATGAAAATGAAGTCATCTCATCTGAATCTGGAAAACCAGTTTCGAGATATTGGATAAGTTCTCAGATGGATAAGGATGCCATAAAACACTGGGTCGTTGTAAATGGTAGCCCACGAATCGGAATGAACTCAGATAAACTCATCGAGACATTGGAGCGAACAAGCTATTTTAAAGACGCTGAATTTACTAAGTTCAAGTTAGATAATATGAATATAAGTGCTTGTACAGGTTGCAATCAGTGTAGGGCGTCAAATCGATGCATGATTGATGATGACTTTCATGCATTAATTGAAACAGTCAAAATGCATAAGAATCTAATCCTCATCTCACCTTCGTATAACTACAACGTTACCGCACAGATGAAATGTTTCATTGATAGATTGTTTAGTCAATATACATTCTCAGTAGATGGATGTACATCTCTTTTAGGTGAGGGCATTGAAGCCATTATAATTGGCGTTTGCGCGGGCGATGATGATGGCATGGGCTATACGATGGAAGCAATGAAGCGACCACTACAGGATCATGGCGTTCTTAGAATCCGAGAATTTAGATATATGAACACGAAGCACTTACCCGTTTGGAAAAATGAAAACCTACACAATGATCTTGAGACGTTCTTAAGCCTATAAATAAGTCAAATCCAAGCAGGGGTGAAACCAATGATTGAGAGGTCGTGGATAGAAATTGACTCAAAGTATATTAAAAAGAATTATATACAATTTTTGAAGCATACTAAATCAAATGCCTTGGTTGTTATCTTTCCTGGTGGCGATAATTCAACTGATATTCCTACCTTGCATTATGCGAGAAAAGCTTCTCTTTTGAAGGGATGCGACGTACTTAGCTTACAGTATGGTGTTCATAAAGGTGAACTGGATATCAACGATGAAGAACTCTACAAAGTACTTGTTGAAGAGTGCTTTCAAGCAATCAATAAAGTTAATCACACTTACTATGAGAGTATTTTTTTTATCAGTAAAAGTTTTGGCAATTCAATTGCTCTTGATGTTGATAAAGAGTATTTTAATTCAAAAGTGGTGCATATATTTTATACACCACTTTCTCAAATGGTTGATCAAATTAAAATGAGTACTTGCTTGATTTTAACAGGTACTAAAGATAAATATTTTGACTCAGAAAGTATTGAAAAATTAGTTGACTATACAAACGTTGAAGTCCATCAATTTGAAAATGCGGTGCATTCCCTTGAAGTAAATGATGATGTGTGGGAAAGTATAAAAATATTAGAGAGAGCAACAAAAGTGTGTTCTGAGTATATTGAAGCACATTTAAATAGTTGTGATGAGGACAAGAGATATGATTGATTACACTCAAACTATGGAACAACATACAATTTTAGAGTCAGACAGATTACTATTGAGACCATTTTCTATAACAGATGCTGAGGATGTTTTTTTATATGCCAGTGATGAATTGGTAACCAAGTATTTAACGTGGCCTGCCTTAAAGGAACTGTCAGAATCTTTGGAGGTTGTAAAAACTTATTATTTGGACAAATCAGGCATTTATGCAATAGAACTAAAATCTGAGTCTAAATGTATTGGCTGCATCGATTTAAGGTTATTCAACGAACATGATAAAGCGAGTTTTGGTTTTGTACTTAACAGACACTATTGGAACAAGAATTACATGACGGAGGCTTTAAATTTGATTTTGGACCTTTCTTTTTCTAAACTGAAACTAAATCGTGTTGATGCGACGCATTATGTTGGCAATGAAGGTTCTGGTCGTGTAATGCAAAAGTGTGGTATGCAGTATGAAGGCACTGGCATTCAGGAAGTGAAGATTAAAGGGTCGTATGTCGATGTTGTACATTATGCGATTCTAAAGGACCAATGGAAGAATCAGTCACAAGAATAGGGGTTAGTAGGAGTGTATGCATGGAAATAAAAAGCGACTCCATTGAAGCCTTTTATAATTCAATAGATGAAGAGGCTCGATTAAAAAGAAAAAATTCAAACCAAATCGAATTCTTAACGACGACTACTTATTTGGATAAAGTCATAAAACCTAATTCAAAAATCTTAGATGCTTGTGCAGGTGGCGGCATTTATTCGTTTTATTTAGCGGATGGGGGGCATCAGGTCTACGCGGGCGATTTAGTTGATAAAAACGTTGCGGACATTAGAAAAAATCAAGACTTTCAGATGGCAGATTCTAAATTACTTGAGATATTTACGGGGAGCATTCTTGATTTGCAAAGATATGAAAATGAAAGCTTTGATGTGGTTCTGAATTTGGGATCGCATTATCATTTAACAGATGATGCCCTTCGAAAAAAGTCTTTAGAGGAGAGTATTCGGGTACTTAAAAAAGGTGGCATTTATGCAGTCGCATATGTAAATAGGTATGCTAACATCATTAAATATAGAGAAATGTTTACGGCTGATTTTGACCTTCTAGAAGACTATAATGATACGGGTTTTCATTCCAAAAACAAAGTGTTTTATTGTTCAACGCCAGAACTTATTGAAAAAGAAGTGCAAAACTTTGATCTAGAAATTTTGCACCATATTGCTACAGATGGCATGAAGTTTATTATCGGCGATGTTGTAAACGCACTTGATGAAAACTCCTTTAAACGCTGGATGGCATTTCATCTCAAGACATGTGAGGATAAGTCTATCCTGGGGTCTAGCGAGCATGGTTTGATCATCGCAATGAAAAATATTTAAAAAGTGATTGACAATTCTCTCAAACCGCGTTATTATCCTTTTAATATCTAAATCGCCATTTTATATCTGAACGAAGATTCTTTAAGACGGCGTAGGAGTGACAAATGTTAAATTTATCGAATAGAAAAATAGCTAAGAACAAGGGCCATCATCACATCTAGAGTTTGTATCCGTCGCGGATACAAGCTCTATTTGAGCTTGAGTCCGCGTGCTTAGTAAGTAACCGTGCGTAGACTTAAAGTCAACGCACGGTTTTTTTAATTTCATCATAAGATTTCTGCCAAGCGAAGCGCTTCCGTCACAAGAAGAGGACCTAAACAAGGTATCGATACAATCTATGATGTAAAAATTATGCAAATTTTATATATTATACCATTTTTTTAATTGCTTACATTTAACTAATCACAACAAAATTTAATCTGAAATCAAGATAGGAGAACAAGGATGAGAGCTTTAAAAATGAACACCATAAAAGACCTACTGGAACAAAAACAATACACACAAGTTCAAACGCCTTTGATCCTCAACTACACGCAAGCAATTCCATTTATGACGACGGCGACGCAACAGAGCCAAGTGAAACTACAAGGTCCAAGTGGGGAGATGCTGACGCTTCGAGGGGATTCGACGATTGCTCTGGTTATCGGAGACGTTATGAAATCTTTAGATCAACTTGATTCTGAATCAACCGTCCGCCTTTTTTATGATGAATCGAACTTCAGCCATGACTTTGAAAAGCGTGTGATTAGCGAGGTTAGACAAGTAGGGGTGGAAGTCATTGAAAAATCATCGATTGGCGGAACGCCGTCGATTGGCCCAAACCCATCTATTGGACAAACGCAGAATAACACATTCTCAGAAGCCTTTAATTTGGCGATCAATATTGCTCAAAGATTATGTGGCTCAGATATTCGAATTGAAGTCAGCCATGCAACTGGATTAAAAACGGTCATCACAAATCTTGTAAAGGGCGATGAAAAAAAGCGGGATGCTTTAATGTATTACCTCAACCGAAAAAACATTAGAGAAGCTGTCAAGATTTTGAGCGATACGGAACTTGGCACATCGGCGAAGCAAGTTGTTGAAAGGCTCTTGACGATGCCAAGCAAACTGGATGCCTATATCGCTGAAGTAGCGCCGTATAAAGCGTTCGAACCTATCAATCAATGGCTATTAAATATCCGAGCTAAGTCAGATGGTTTGAACTTTGATCCCAGTTTGATCGTAGACAAGCCTTACTATACAGGTGAAACGTTTGTGATTTATGACACAAAGCGACATATGAGCTTGATCACAGGTGGCACTTATCGATTTGACACCTATGGCATCAGTGGTTGTGGCTTTTCTATAAGAGATGGAGGGATGGTGACGGTATGATACGCATCGCAATAGCAAAGGGCAGGATTGCCAAAGAGGCCAGTAAGCTTATTGAAGAAAGTGGCTTTGATCTTGACGAAGTGTTTAAGTCGAGGAAGCTGCAGCTTCAGAATAAACTTGGGACCTATGAACTCATATTGCTCAAGGCATCTGATATTCCACTTTATGTACAAGAGGGCGCTGTGGATGTGGGCATCGTGGGTAAAGACACCGTGATTGAAGCAAACCATACAGTATACGAGCTATGTGAACTTGATTTGGCCTTTTGTACGTTATGTTTGGCTGGTCCAAAAGAGCCAGCTATTTTGCGAGATGGGGTAAAAGTCGCGACAAAGTATCCACGGTTGACCCAGCAATTTTTAACGGAACGTGGTTTCAATGCAGAGATCATCACACTATCTGGCAGCATCGAGATTGCACCACTGATCCAGCTTTCAGAGTACATCGTAGACTTGGTTCAGACCGGCGAAACACTTAAAGAAAACGACTTGGTGGTCTATGAAACATTTTTGAAAATACGCCCACTGGTGATTGCAAATCCCATAAGCTACCGAACCAAAGCTGCAGAAGTGCAGGACTTTATTAAAATATGTGAAAGGTATGAAGTGACTTGATATGAGACGATTTGATGAAACAACTTTTAACGAACTCCTCGGACTCACACGCCAAAGAAGGCAGAGGCAGTCCCTTGATCTATATCCTGCAGTGGCGGAGATTATCTCAAGCGTCGTCGCACGAGGCGATGCGGCACTAAAAGACTATTCAAAACAGTTTGACGGCATCAGCCAAGAGACACTTCGCGTGCCACAGAATCACCTAAAAGAAGCCTATGAAGCCAGCGAACCTGAGTTTCAGGAGGCGATGGCAATGGCAATAATGAACATACGCACCTTCCATGAGCCACAGTGTTTGAAGGGCTATGCACAATCACTCGGTGGTGCCAACATGGGGCAAATCGTCCAACCCATGGATCGCGTCGGCATCTATGTCCCAGGTGGCGAAGCGGCTTATCCATCGACGTTGCTCATGAATGTCATTCCAGCCCAGATAGCGGGTGTCTCTGAGATCGCTGTCTTTACACCACCACAACGCGATGCGGTCAAATTAATGCCAATATTGGCAGCCGCTTATGCAGTTGACATCACAGAACTCTACCTCGTAGGCGGTGTCCAAGCGGTGGCGGCTATGGCTTATGGCACGGAAAGTATAAAAGCGGTGGACAAGATCACAGGCCCTGGAAACCAGTATGTCACAGCGGCAAAAAAACTGGTGTTTGGCGATGTGGGCATCGACATGATCGCAGGACCAAGTGAAGTGATGATCGTCTCAGATGGGCGACAATCCCCAGCGTTTATCGCGGCAGATCTTCTGGCTCAGATTGAACATGACAAAGACGCCATGGCCATCGTAGTGACACTTAGTAAAGATGAAGCAGATGCCATTGAAGTTGAGTTGCTGAAGCAGATGAATGAACTAACGAAACCTGATATCGCAACATGCGCCTATGCGAACAGCACGTATATCTGTACCTGCCAAACGTTAGATCAAGCCCTTGTGCTCGTCAATCAAGTGGCACCGGAACACTTGGAACTGTTGACTGAGAGCCCAGAGGCACTTCTTAAGCAAGTGAAGCACGCAGGTGCCGTATTCTTGGGGGCTTATACGCCAGAAGCGCTTGGCGATTATGTGGCTGGACCCAATCATACGTTGCCGACAACAGGTAGTGCGCGGTTCTCATCGCCACTTGGCACCTATGACTTTCAAAAGCGCATCAATTACCTCAGTTACACGCAAGATGCTCTAATAAATGCCTCAAAAGAGGTCATGACATTCACAAGAAAGGAGGGATTACAGGCCCATGGAAAAGCAATCGAAAAGAGATTGGCTACAATTAAATGCCAATGAATCCAATAGAGTACCTAACGCCCTTCTAACACTTGATCTCAATACATTTGAGTTCAATCGATATCCAGATTCGGATGCGTCAAAGCTCAAACAAGCCCTTGTCAATGAACTAGGTACGACCCGACAGTTCTTTGAACCAGAATGTGCCTATGAGGCCGTCAAACCTGAAAATTTGATCATAGGGACGGGATCGGATGAAGTGTTGAAACTGATTTTGGAAACGTACTTACCGGTCGGAGGTGTGGTTCTCGCCCCTTCTCCGACCTTTTCGGAATACGAGAAGATCGCGACCATCGTGAAAGGGCGATATGTTGAAGTGGCATTTGAGTCACTTGTCATCGATATTGATGTGTTGATTAAGCGTGCCGTCAAAGAAAAAGCCGATGTTATTTTCCTCGCAAACCCGAGCAACCCAACAGGGCAATTGTTTACGCTTGAGGAGATTGAACGGTTAATTGCTGAAACCAATGCACTAATTGTCGTCGATGAAGCCTATGCGGAGTTTAGCACGATTACAGCTATAAAGTTAGCTCTTACAAACCCAAGGGTCATTGTGACGCGAACACTGTCGAAGGCTTATGGCATGGCCTCACTGAGACTGGGATTTGCCGTTGCACAGCCAGAGATCATCGCGCGCATGGCCAATCTAAAACTGACCTACAACATCTCAGGTTTATCCGAATGGCTCGCAATCAAGGCACTGGAAACCTCAGAAGACGCACGCCGTTATTCCGAGCAAGTGATTCAGTTGAGAGGCAAGGCGTTGTGGTTATTGAAGCAACTACCAAGCCTGAAAATCTTCAAAAGTGCAGCCAACTTCATCCTTATTGAAATTGAAGATGCCAATAAAAGGGTTGCCTTAACAAACAGACTGGCTGACGCAGGTGTTCGTGTCAGAAGTTTTGATGAAAAGGTTGGACGATTGAGTCGCTGTATAAGGTTGACGCTGACCGACGAACATGAATTTGTCATGGTCTATACTTTTTTTAAAGAAATAGAAATTAGTTCTGAAATTCAAGGTGTAGGAGGCAATTATGGCTGTTGAAATTACACGCACTACGCTAGAAACCGATATTCGATTGACCCTTGCTGAGGGAGAGGTTACAAAAGCTCAAAATCGCATATTTTCAGATTCTTCACTTGGATTTTTCGAGCACATGTTGTCAGCACTTTTGTATTATGCCCGTTTGGATGTGACGATCGCCTGTACGGGGGATATTTGGGTGGACACGCATCATACACTTGAGGATGTTGGTATCGTTTTAGGGTTAGGGGTTAAAAAATTACTTGAACAAAAGAACGGCTATGCACGTTATGGGGAGGCATATGTGCCAATGGATGAAGCGCTTGTGCGGACAGTGTTAGACCTCAGCGGTAGACCTTATTTTATAATAGCTGGTTTCGATCTCGCTATGCTTCCTGAAAGTGAGCAAGCTTTGGTGGAATTCCTACGTGCATGGAGTCAAAATGCGGGTGTCACACTGCATATCGATGTGATACGCGGCACCAATCGGCACCATATATTTGAAGCGGTGTTTAAATCCGTTGGACGAGCGCTGTCACAGGCGCTCAAAGAGCAGGAGACAATTTTAAGTACTAAAGGGAGGCTCTTATGATCGCAATTGTAGATTATGGCATAGGCAATATTAAGAGTCTGATGTCGCTGCTTGAAGATGACGAGGTGATCTTGACAGACGCCGCAGAGACGCTCATGCAGGCCGATGTGATGATTTTACCAGGGGTTGGTGCCTTCGGGTACGCCATGAATGCCTTGAGAGAGCGGGGACTTGACACTGTCGTCAAAGCCTTTGCAAAGACTGGCAAACCACTCATCGGCATCTGTTTGGGCATGCAACTGCTCTATGAATCCAGTGATGAATACGGCTACAATGAAGGGCTTGGTCTCTTGAAGGGACAAATCAAATCGCTCCCTGACGATTTCGTCAAGCCGCATATGGGATGGAACAAAATCGTTGGTACGTCAAATTATATGTACTTTGTGCACTCTTATTATGCGGTGGCGATTGATGAAAGCACTCTTGTTGCGACAACGCAATATGGCGCAACGATTCCCGCCATCGTCCAGTCAGGCAACTTGATTGGGTTTCAGGGGCATCCTGAAAAAAGTGGTGCCTATGGTGCTGGGCTTTTGAAGCAGGCCATAGCCACTGGTGAGGTGTCGTTATGAACCGCATCCCATCACTGGATCTCATGAACGGTAAAGTCGTAAGGCTACAAAAGGGCGATTTCGAGAAGGTCACGGTATACTATGATGACCCAAGTGAATGCGTCGCCGCACTTAAACGTGACGGCGCAACGTGTATACACATCGTCGATCTCGATCAGACGCGCAAGGGTGCGGGGGATAGTGAAGTAGCAAAGGAAATTGAGAGTGGAATTGATTTAGAAGCTAAAAGTGGGCTTACAAAAACGCTAAATTATGAAGCAATCAATAAAATTATACGAGAGAACCGCGGCACAATAACGCTGCAATTAGGTGGCGGTATAAGGTCGTATGAAATGGCTCAGTTTTGGCTCGAAAAAGGCATCGATCGCGTCGTCGTTGGGACGCTGTTTTTCTCAGATTATGATAGCTATGCGAGACTGGTGTGCGACTACCCAGGGCAAGTCGTTTTAGCACTTGATGTAAAAGGAGACGAAGTCTGTCATACGGGATGGCAAGTTGGGTCAGGCAACACTATCGATTCAGTTATCGAATCCGGAAAAATCGGAGATGTTCACAGTCTCTTGGTCACGGACATCAGCACCGATGGGATGTTAACTGGACCCAATCTCCAGCTCTTAAAACGCTTAAGGCAACTACGCGACTATCGACTTATCGCATCAGGTGGCATCTCAAGTGAGGTGGATTGTGCCGAGATACAGGAACTTGGAATACCGTATGCCATCATCGGTAAGGCGTATTATGAAGGGCGTATCACAAAACTCGGAGAGATTGCGTAGACGTATCACACATTATTATGAATAAAGAGGAGACTTTTATGAACCTGGAAGATAAAAAAAGCACACTGGCAAAGCGCATTATTCCTTGCTTGGATATTCAAAATGGCCTAGTTTCAAAAGGCATTCAATTTAAAGAAGTAAAATCAGTTGGCGATCCCATTGAACTCGCTAAGTATTATGAAGCCCAAGGTGCAGATGAACTTGTTTTTTATGATATCAATGCGACTGTGGAGATGCGTTCCACCTTCTTATCGCTCGTCGAGCAGATTTCAAGGACTCTTCGTATTCCATTTACTGTGGGCGGAGGCATAAAAACCGTTGACGATGTCTATTCAGCACTTCTAAGTGGTGCGGATAAAGTCTCCATCAATTCAGCGGCTATTTTAACACCTGAGCTTCTCTACAACAGTGCCAAGCGGTTTGGAAATCAATGCGTGGTTGTCTCTATAGATGTTAAACGGGTAGGCGATGCCTATTATGTATTCACACATGGTGGGCGAAATCAAACGTCCTACCGAGCTGAGGCGTGGGCAGCGCGCTGTGAGGCACTTGGCGCTGGGGAACTCGTCATCAACGCCATCGATCAAGATGGGATGAAACGCGGTTACGACCTTGATCTTCTGAAAGCCATCAAAAGCAGCGTCAAAATTCCAGTGATCGCATCTGGAGGGGCAGGACGTCTCGAGGATTTCACAGCACTCTTTGAAGCGGATGCCGCTGACGCAGCACTAGCCGCAAGTGTCTTTCACTACAATACGGTGCCTATTCCGCTGTTAAAAGAGACTCTGGATAAAGAAGGCGTCACGATAAGAATCAGCCAATAAATAATTTTAGTATAGAAAGGAAAATCACATGATTGATTTTACAACGCTCAACTTTGCCTCTGATGGCCTTATGCCATGCATCGTGGTGGATTATCAAAACAACGAAGTTCTTATGCTTGCTTACATGAATCAAGAGGCGTTAAAGCAGACGCTACAATCACAGCAAATGACCTATTACTCACGTTCGAGAAAGCGGCTTTGGGTAAAAGGGGAAACATCAAGAAACCACCAAGTTTTAAAAGAACTTAAGATAGATTGCGACCAAGACACGCTCATCGCCTATGTGGATCAGACAGGTCCAGCGTGTCATCTTGGAACGCGAACATGTTTTGAAACAACTCTGTATGAATCGGAAAAGTCAGCCGATGTTTCAAATTGGCAAAATCTCGACATCCTTAAGACGCTTTCCACTACAATTGCAGAGCGAAGACAAAATCCAATTGAAGGGTCATACACCAACTATTTATTGGATAAAGGCATCGATAAGATCCTCAAAAAAATCGGTGAAGAATCAACGGAGACCATCATAGGTGCCAAGAACGGAACAGATGAGTTAATCTATGAATCGGCCGACTTGATCTATCACCTATTAGTCCTCTATGAAAATCAAGCAGTCAGTTTTTCAAAGGTCCTAGATGTGCTGGCTGAGCGTCAAACAAATACACGTACAGCCATTAAATCTCTATAGAAATATAGAGATTTCTTTTGTTTTGGAAGGGAATTCCATAGCAATGTCGAATAATCACTATAACGCAATATATCATTGTTGGAGGCTGTATGTTTGAATTACTTTTGATGCTAGTCATTGGTGGTACCTTTGTTTTCATTGGCTTTAGAATATGGAAGAAAGAACAGATTGCACTGATCCATGATTACCATTATTCAAAAGTTTCAACTCAAGACAAGAAGCCATATACGGAGCAGATGGGTAAAGCCTGTATCATCATGGGCATCGGGATGCTATTAACAGGGATTATCGATTTCATAACTAAAACACCCTATGGCTGGGTATGTTTTATAGTATTCTTTATTTTTGGAATGACAATGATGGTCAGGGCACAGAAAAAATATAATGGCGGCATTTTTTAAAACGAAAGGACGTACATATGGCAAACAATCATTTTAGTAATGAAGTGACAGATTTCTTAGATAAGCAGTTGCACCCGCTGAGAGCTGAAATTGAGGCGTTAAGAGAAATTATTTTACGTGCGGAACCGACTTTAAGTGAAGGCATCAAATGGAATGGCCCAAACTATAGCATAAATGGAGAAGACCGAATCACGATGCGGCTTAATCCGCCTAAGCAGATACAAGTTATTTTTCACCGTGGCGCAAAAGTAAAAACGCAGCCAGAGAACCATCTAATAGAAGGTAACTATCCATTTTTGACTTGGAAGGAAAATGATCGGGCGATAGCAACATTTAAAGGGATCGAAGACATTAGGCAATTTAGTGAATCGTTTCGTGAAGTCGTCACAAAATGGATTAAGGCAACCACATGATCTCAAATAATTTTAAAGCCATACTCATCCATATCATCGTCAGTGCGATTTCGTTTTTTTTGTATTTTACTTTCAACATAAAAGCGGGTATCGCAGACTATGCAACACCCGAAGCGTATCAAAATCATATGAATTTTATGATGGCTATATCAGTTGCAATCATAGTAATAGCAATCATTTTATACTATGTAGGTGCAAGAATTTTGCTTAAAAATCAAGGAAAATTAACTAGAAACTTTTTATCCGTAATTAGCGTAGCAGTGATTGGGATCGTATGGTGGCTTGTCATTTACCCAATATCAAAACTTGATGCTTTTAGCAATGCCAATGTATGGGAGACTTACTCAATTTATGTTTTATACATGCTGTCACTGGTGGATAATGTGAATAGGGATATGCCACTCCTTTTACTTGTGAGCACTTTTGTGCCTTCAATTGTTATGACAATGGGATTTAGAAAGAAATAATAAATTAGGAGAATTATCATGGAAAAAGTAAACATATATGATAAGCTGAATCTTTTTACAGAACACTGGAGCCCTAAAATTATAGGTGAAGTCAACGAAGCGTATGTCAAAATCGCCAAACTTAAGGGCAAATTCTTATGGCATGCACACGAAAATGAAGATGAAATGTTCTACGTCCTCAAAGGGATATTAGTCATAAAATTTAGGGACAAAGACGTTGAATTAAGTGAAGGTGAATTCATAATTATCCCTAAAGGCGTTGAACACATGCCAGTTGCAGAAAATGAGGTTCATGTCATGTTGATTGAGGCAAAATCGACGTTAAATACAGGTGACGTAATCAATGAACGCACCGTTGAAAATCTCGATAAAATCTAGACATTTTTAGACCTTTCAGACCTTTCAGACCTGCTGACAAGGTGTTGTCAGTTAATAGGATATAGAATGGACGAAAAGACTCAGGGAGGTTATGAAAATGGAAAAAATAATAACGCTTGATCGATCGAACATTGATACCGAACACATTTGCTGCGCATTTTCTGATAAGAAGTGCAAGGATAGCTACGAACTGAAAAAAGAGTGGCTCAAAACTGAATTCGATAATGGCTTCGTATTTCGTAGAATCGATGCGAGAGCAAAGGTTTTTATAGAATATGGACCTGCTGAAAAAGGTTGGGTACCGATAGATGCGCCTAATTATCTGATGATTGATTGTTTTTGGGTATCGGGTCAATACAAGGGGCAAGGCTATGCGAAAGAGCTGTTGAGACTTGCCATGGAAGACGCTGTGGCTCAAGGAAAGAATGGTCTTGTGACCGTTGTTGGAACCCGTAAGTTTCATTTTATGAGCGATACGAAGTGGTTGCTTACTCAGGGCTTTGAGACTTGTGAGGAAACAGCGTCTGGCTTTAGCTTACTCGTCAAAAAAATTCAACCTGAAGCGAAGAATCCACAGTTTAATGCGTCTGTGAAAAATGGTGCCTGTGAGAATAATGACGGATTAGTCGTTTACTATTCGAATCGTTGTCCATATTCTGAATTTCACGTGACGACTTCGTTAAAAGAAACCGCTGAGAATAGAGGCATACCGCTTAAAGTGATCAAACTTGAGACGATGGAAATGGCACAAGCAGCACCCTCTCCTGCCACGGTTTTCAGTATGTTTTATAAAGGCAAATTTGTAACCACCGATTTGAGTGTGTGCATGGACAGTCGTTTTGATAAAGTGATAAAAAAGTAAGGGGCTGTTGTAAAATAGACTCAATGCAAAAAAACGGACCTTAATAAATCAAATTTGATTTATTAAGGTCCGTTTTTTATCGTATAAAGATTTAGAACTGGTTCGAAGAGCCAGTTGCTGATCCAACTATCATATTGAAAATGCTTTAATTTTGTTATAGCGAAATCCTTTATTCATGTCGTAAGAACTTAGAAAACGTTTCATCAGATTTACTAACTCAGTTTGTCGAGTTTGTAGCAGAATGTAAACATAGCAAGATATGATAATTAACTATTTTAAATTAATGGTATTCTTACATCATAAATATATATTTAATATATAAACGCTTTACATGTCATCATCAATTTTAAGTCTTTTGATTGGAAGATAGATTTCATAATCAGTGTAAAGATCTTTGTAAGAATTAAAAACTTGAATCAACTCAATATGGTTATCTTCAGTTTCAAGTTTCGAAATCTTTAAAAACTTTGCTGCATCCGTTTTGAATAGATCTCCAATTTCAAGCAAGTCGCCACTGTATTTTAAACGTGCACATAAAATACTTGGTACTTCAGTCTCAAAAACATTTGGTATATCAGTATCAAAATCTAGTGGCAGGCCGAAAATCACATTAAATTTAGTCGAATTATCCTGGCAGTTGGAGTAGACAATGTAGCAAGGACACTCGATTGGTATGTCTAAACTTTCTACCAAGAGATTCGCGTATGATTTTATTTTTAATTTAAAGTCATCCATCGCTAAATCCACTTCGAAAACGATCCCTTTTATTCGGAGAGGTTCAAATTCATTTATTGTAAAACCAGAGATTACATCACCATTGATATTCTTAATAGGTCGTTTAACCACCTGTGGAATTGAGGCAACTTCTAGCATTTTATTTTGTGACCTTAAGTGATTGGGTGAAAACCCATATTGTCGTTTAAAAGCTCGTGTGAAAGCAGCTTGTGAACTAAAATTCATCTGATAGGCAATATCCGTTAAAGAAACATTTGTATCTTGAATAAGCTTTATTGATGCATTGATTCGACGCGTAACAAAATAATTATTGAGGGAAACGCCCATTACTGCTGAAAATAACCTATGAAAGTAAAATTTTGAAATATTAAAGTGATTTGCTACAGAATTTAAAGAAAAATTCTCCTGCAAATGATCTTCGATAAAAAAAAGGACATCTTCCATGGTATCGTAATACTCCATATTATCACCACCTGTATAAAAAAAAATTAAATGAAACATATCAATTATATCATATATTCAATAGGAGGACTAAATGAGTAAAGATAAAAAAAGTGCAATTATTATTGGTGTTTTTTACATCATTGCTGCGGTATCTTCGATCATCGCAGTGCTACTCTACCAACCGTTATTAGCGAATGATTGGTACAATGCTGTAGCAAATGGCCATTGGAACAGTATCTTATTCGGCGTTTTAAACGATTTATTTCTTGTTGTTTCAGCTGTTGGTACAGCAGTTATGTTTTTCCCATATCTGCGTAAAGTCAATGAACACATTGCACTTTTCCACCTCAGCTTTAGATTTATGGAAGCTGTATTAATCGCTATTGGAGCTGTGGGTATACTAGGACTTTTAAGTGTAAGCTCAAGCGTTGAAATGGGAACGATCACAAATCCAGAAAACGTCATGGCAACAGGCGTTGCACTTCAAGCTTTTCACCGCTGGACATTTATGCTTGGACCAAATTTCATGTTAGGACTTAACACGGCAGCGTATAGTATTTTACTATTTAAAAGTGGGCTTGTGCCTAAGAAACTAGCAACTTTTGGTATCATCGCTGCAATATCTGTATTTTTCGCAGGTTTACTTGATATGTTTAGCATCATCGAACCAAATTCAGGTATCAAAGGCATTATTGCATTACCAGTAGGTGTATACGAAATGAGTCTTGCATTTTATTTAATCTTCAAAGGATTTGTCAAAAAGAATTTAGATGTATTAATGAGTAAATAAAATTCTTTAGAGCTTTATATGATTTATAAAGAGCTATTTCACCCCTTGCCAGTGGGAGGTTCATCAATTGGAAAAGGGAAGGATAGCTCTTTCATTTTCTACAAGAAACCCACTAAAAAAGCGGTTAGTGGTGCAAATGCACCTTGTATATTGGCTTCTACAATGATCATCAACAAGAGTGATATTGCAATTGCTAAGTTTCCAACACCAATATTGGAGCTGGTATTGCTCCCTCACTTGACTTAATCCAATTACTAAATGTTTGATGTAAATCGTCACTTTCTAAATTGGTATTAAGATTATTAATGATCGCTTTATTAGATACTTCTGTGGTACACCAAACTTGATAATTTCTTGTAAAGCTTGCCTCAACTCAATCAAAAAAATAATTATAAACAATTGATGAAGTTTCAACAGGCATGGAAAAGGAGTTGTTGCAAATCCAATTTCTTAGTTTGCAACAGCTCCTCAATAGGGTGCTTAAATAAGTTGATTTTCTGATTCTATTGCAACAATTAATGCGTTTATAGAATCAATGTTTTCAAAGAATACATTTACAACCTTAGGATCAAATTTAACGCCTGACTGGCTTTTTATAAAGGTTAATATTTCGTCTTGAGGCCAGATTTCTTTATATACGCGTTTCGTAGCAAGTGCATCAAAGACATCAACCAATGCAACGATGCGACTTAACAAGTTGATTTCGTTACCTTTAAGTCCGCGTGGATAGCCAGAGCTGTCATAATTTTCATGATGTTCATAGGCGATGATTGCAGCCGTTTTAAGGAGTTCTCGATCTGAATTTTTAAGGATTTCATAACCGTATTCACAATGCTTTTTCATCTGTTCAAATTCTACGGAAGTGAGTGTGTCTGGTTTGTTGAGGATGTTATCATTTATCGCCATTTTTCCTATGTCATGCATTGAAGCGCCTAATCTGATATAGTCAAGCTGTGCAGCGGGGAAATTCATCTTTTCAGCGATAAGCGCAGTGATGCGACCGACGCGTTCAACATGTCTTCCAAGTCCTACACCTCTTGATTCCGCAATCTCTCCCAAAGTATAAATTAACTCTCTTTGAGTTAGATCAATTTCACAATTTAAGGTTTGAATCGTTATGATTGACTTATAAGCCCGTAGTGCCGTTATAATGGCTGTTTTTAAGCTCTGAGCCGTTAATTCGGTTTTGCCACGATAGTCGTTGATATCATATAAAAGTGTAACGCTTTCTTCAGGAGCGAGTCCAGGATTTCCAGTGCGCAAAATTAACCGGATGCTATCGTTTTTAAACTCTTCCCGAATGAATTTTACAAGGTCTAAACCTGCAGTATCATCTTCCATTACGACATCTAATAAGGCTACTGCAATATCATCATGATCAATTAGTTTAACCTTTGCTTCACATGCAGAATAGGCATGTATAAATTTTAGGTTTCGCTCATCAAAAACGAGTCGTTTGAGTGCTAACTCAGTGACTTCGTGTATATCTACATCATCATCAACTACGAGAATTTTCCAAGGTTTAAAATGTGATAGATCTTCCAATTAATTACCTCCTTGAGAAAGAATCATCGTAAATGTTGTACCTATACCTATTTCACTTGAACAGTCAATCGTTCCTGAAAATTGTTGCGTCACGATTGAATAAACGACGGATAATCCCAAGCCCGTGCCCCCTAAATCGCGTCTTGTTGTAAAGAACGGTTCATATATTTTTGAAAGTATATGTGTATTCATACCACATCCATCGTCTGAAAAAACAACTTTCAAATTTTCTTTATCTTTTATCAACTGAATTTTTATAATGCCTTGATCTTTCAAATTATACGCATGATATAAAGCATTCATTACGAGGTTTGTGATTATTTGAGCAAATGCGCCAGGCGATCCTTTGAATCGTATATTCTCTTCATAATAAGTCTGAATTTGAATGTTTGTTTTTTTAAGTGTTGGGCTTAAACTAATCAAGATTTCTTCCAAGTATTCACCTACATTAAATTGGCGTTTTGGCTCGCTGGTTTGATCGACAGACAATTGTTTAAAGCTATGTGTCAGTTTCCCAGCACGTGTAAGATTCTTTTCAATAATCAAGGCGGCTTTTCGGATGTCTTCTAGGTATTCTATGAGCTCATCTTTATTTTGAGTACCATCAGATAGTTTCGTCATTAATTCTTTAGTGATATCAACAAGATGAGATGATGCAGTAATTCCAACGCCAAGAGGGGTATTCACTTCATGGGCAACACCGGCAACGAGCCCACCCAGAGCGGCCATTTTTTCAGATTCAACCAAATAGTTTTTCATTTGAATGATCTTTTCATTACTTTCAATTAGCTCTTCATTCATAGCAGTCATCTCTTCGTTGGCTGCAGTGAGTTCCTCGTTCATAGCGAACATTTCTTCGTTGACAGCATTCAATTCCTCATTGGCAGCAGCCAATTCTTCGTTTGCGAGGTGTAGCTCGTTCGTTCGATTTAATACTTTTTCTTCAAGTGTTTTATTGAGTAAAACGAGTGCATCTTCTGCTTTTTTACGTGCTGAAATATCGATGCCAACACCTACGAAATAGTTACTATGATCGATCTCAACAGGGCAAGCAGTGAAGTAAAAAGGTATTTTAGTCCCATCCTTTGTTTGGAGGTTTGCTTCAGCTTCTCCGAAGCCTGCAAGTGTGGTATTAGATAATCCTGTCAAGACTGCTTGTAAACTATCTTGATCGTCTCTATACCAGTTTTTTAAATCAAAGTGATTGAGTTCATCTGCTGAATAACCCGTTATGGATTCGTGTGCTTTATTCCAAAGAGTCAACTCACCGTTTGAATCGTAAAGATAAAGCATACCTGGTACACTGTCAAAAATCGATTGCTGCAGCTGTTGTGTTTTTATTAAAGCGAGTTCTGATCTTTTACGCTCTGTGATATCTATTGTTGCCCCAATGATGCCTTCGATCTTCCCAGAAGATGAATAAACTGGCATCACAAAATTTTCTATATATAAATCACCTAGTTGATGTTCATAGTGTACTGAGTTTCCTTGAAAAGCTTTATCTATCGCTTCAATAATGTCCGGAAATTCGCGATACATTTCTTTAGCATTGACGCCTACAACTTCTCCAGGTTTTAGTCCCAGATTTGTAAGTCCTTTACCCTCCGATAAAGTGAAGATCCAATTTACATCAAGTGCGTAAAAAATCATTGGAAGGTTAGTGACTAAATTTTTAAAGATTATAAAATTGCTGAGGTCAGTATTCTTTTCAAACAACATGTGTATGCCTCCCCAATATAGTAAAGTATTTCCTCCTATTCTATCATAACTGTTGAAAGTTTATATTCTTTTATTTGATCAAGAACCACTAGTTCATGTTTCTCAATAAAAACAAAGCAAAGGTAATGATCTGTGTTTTACTAGAGACAAATCTTAAACACTTTAGTAAAATGAATGTAGAATGCGTTATGAAGCAAATCAAGTAAGGGTTTATCGATTATATTTTGAAAAAGTAGGAGATGACATCATGAAAATAGACAACGCAATCATTAAACACTACTTGAAAAACGTTCTGTTTATCAATGGTACCGCATATGCTGGAAAGTCAACAATGGTAACAATGCTTGCCAATCAATATGGGCTCATAAAGTGTGGTGAAAACTATCACACAAAATATGCAAGTCAAATCATTACACCAGAACGTCAACCTAACATGTGTTACTTTGACACGATGAAGGATTGGCAAGAATTCGTCAATAGAACGCCTGAAGATTATGAAAAATGGATTTTAGGTGTAGAACGAGAAGCGGCAGAACTTGAGATTGCAGAGTTGATCCATATTTCTCAAAATCAAAAGGTGATCGTCGATACAAATATACCTCTAGATATATTGAGAGAGATTACAGACTATCACCAAGTGGCTATCATGTTATCACCACAACACATGTCCGTTGATAAGTTTTTTGAGCGTGAGGATCCTGAAAAAGTGTTTTTGAAGAAACAAATCATGCAAGCCGTAGAACCTGAAAAAACGATGGAAAATTTCAAATCATGTATTGCTAGAATTAACAGTAAAGAGAAATATATAGAGTATGCGGAAAGTGGATTTTTCACATTGGTTAGAAATGATGCTGATATTGATACTAAAGCAGAAACGTTGGATAAATTAGCAAAGCATTTTAAATTGAAACTATGAAGCATATCATTATTTAAACGAGGTGGTATCTAATGAGTAACATTGATAAACGCGGAAAACTTGAGGAAAATCCCTTTAGCTATTTTATCTCCAAAGATAGAAAACTACATATCTCTTTTCACCATAAAGAGGTTATGGTATTAAAGGACAATAAAGCAAGTGATCTGATTCGCAAGATGGATCAGGCCACAGATTTTGAAATTCAGATGCTGCTGGCTAAAGCTACGGGTAATTTCAAACATGGGAATGAGCGGAAATAGTTCATTGATATTGAGAAAGAAGGCAGATTTATGAAACAAACCGACACTATAGAACTTAAAATGTTTGCACCTTGTGGGATGAATTGTGAAGTATGCTACAAACACTTAAAGCCCAAAAAAGCGTGTCAGGGCTGTTTAAATGGCGATCTGGACAAACCAGAACATTGCAGAATCTGTAAAATCAAATCATGTGCATACTCCAAAGCGCTTATGTATTGTTACGAATGTGAGGATTTCCCTTGCAAACTCGTTAAGAATCTTGAAAAGAGTTATGTTAAGCGATATGGCGTGAGCTTAGTTGAAAACAGCTTAGTGGTTAAGTGTAAAGGGTTAGAATCTTTTATGAAAAAAGAAAAAGGGCGATGGACGTGTAAATCTTGCGGGGGAGTGATCTCCTTGCATGATGCAGTTTGTTCTGAATGTCAGAAGAAAGGGGGTACTATTGAAATTTCAAACTAAAAATGGAGAAACGGTTGTTATCAGAGAAGCAAGAGGTTCTGATGCTGAAAGATTACTTGAATATGTTAATGCAATCAGTGTCGAGTCCGAGTATTTGACCTTTGGCCAAGGCGAGTTTGTCATGACGGTTGAACAGGAAAAGCAGTTTCTTGAGCAAACGGCCAAACAACCCAATGCGATCTATTTCGTTGCAGAAATTGATTCGAAAATTATTGGTGCTGCATCATTTGCTGGTGGGTCTAGACCTCGGTTGAAACATGTTGGCGAATTTGGCGTAAGTGTCTCAAAAGCGTATTGGGGAAATGGAATCGGTACAGCGCTCGTGCAACGTATATTAGACTGGTCAAAGGAGACCAGTATTATAAGAAAAGTGGATTTGTTAGTTAGGGCAGATAATATTTCAGCCATCCATGTCTACAAAAAGCTTGGTTTTGTTATTGAAGGCATTCAATCAAGGAGTCTCTGTATTGATGGCACATTCTATGATTCGATATTGATGGGGTATAAAGTAGATTGATTGACGTGTTGCACAAAAATCAAAATAGTGAGAGGTTGGGACGTTATGAAGCAAGAAATCGTTCATATCGCAATAGTCGTCAAAGACTATGATGAAGCCATAAAATTTTATGTTGAGACATTGAACTTCGACTTGATTGAAGACACCTACCAAGCTGAGCAAGATAAACGCTGGGTTGTGGTAGCCCCCAAGGGTTCAAAAGGCTGTACACTACTGTTGGCTAGAGCCTCAACACCAGAGCAAGAGACGTTCATTGGCAATCAATGCGGGGGCAGAGTTTTTCTGTTTTTAAACACGGATGACTTTTGGCGGGATTATAACGCACTCATTTCCAAAGGGGTTCACTTTGCACGAGAACCAAAGGTACAAGACTATGGCATGGTGGCAGTATTTGAAGACCTATATGGCAACAAATGGGATCTGCTACAGTTGAATGAAGGGCATCGAATTTTTGAACGCATTGCAAGTATGGAGGCATAGTTAAAATAGAATGCTTAATCCGAGAACAATGAGCACAATAGGCACCACCACATGGCCATAGCGTTCGAGCGACGCTTTGACCTTTTCATGTCCGGCAATCTTAAATGCGACGAAACACCAAAGTCCAACTAAGCAGGTGTAGATTAAAAGTGTCAATGTTAAATCTGTCCAGCTCATATTTGCGAAAAATGGGATATAGATTGCAAGGTTATCTCCGCCATTTGCAAGCGTCACAGCTGCGACTTTTGCGATACCGACTGGAAGTAGCATACGGGTCCATTTGAATAATCGATTGTTTTCAGCAATCTCAATATTTGCGATCATGTCGTCATCATCGAACGTTACAAACGCATCAGTAGCCGACTTTTTAACATACCGCTTCCACAACATCCCAAGACCTATGGCGATGGGGAGGAGCCCAAGAACGCTAACAGCAGTACTTGGTAAGATATTTAGTCCAATTGAAGCGAGTATTGAGATGAGACAAAGTATTGCGATACCAACGTATTGACCAGCGACGATCTGTCTATTTTTAATGACATGCCCAGGCATACCAAAAAATAGTGTCAATATGAAAATATCATCTATGTTGGTGCTGGCAAATGAAGCCACTGAGGTTATGATTGTCTGAAACATTGGACCTCCTAAGGGTGTGCATTTTGTGATTAACTGATAACATTCTATCATAAATTGTTATGAAAAGAATCTAGGTTTGGTGAAAGACCAGCTATCGTCATTTAACCTACTAACTCTATAATAAAAGGAGCATTATGAGCGAATCATTAATTATTGGTGGTATCTATCGCCACTTTAAAGGGAATCTTTACAAGGTACTTCATATAGCGAAACACAGTGAAACGGAAGAGTCGATGGTGGTTTATCAAAAACTATATGGCGAACATGATATCTGGGTTCGTCCTCTTGACATGTTTTTGGATTACAAAGAAGTAGATGGCAAACTGGTCAAACGTTTTGAAGAAGTGGGATAACCTTTGTTGGTTATTCATAAAAATCAAGGGTATTAATTATCTAAATGATTTTGTTTATCAACTGCGAGTTCATTATCTGTAAAAAGATTTGAGCGCGCTTTACAAATGAAAGCAGGTAGATTATGAGCGATAAAGAACAAGACAATAGAACGGGCACGATGATAACTATTGATGTGACTGTCAATAAACCTGTAGACTATGTATGGCAATGCTTTACGCAGCCAGAACATGTTGTGAAATGGAACTTTGCATCGGATGATTGGCACTGCCCATCTGCCGAAAATACTTTAGAACCAGGTGGTATCTTCAGGTACACGATGGCGGCTAAAGATGGCACCGTTAGCTTTGATTTTGAAGGCGTTTTCGACCAGATCGAAGTCAATAAACACCTATCATATATTCTGGGCGATAAGCGCGTCGTTTCCATCGATTTTATCGAGATGAATGGAACAACTCAGGTTGTCGAATCATTTGAAGCAGAAGGTTCAAACTCAGTTGAAATGCAGCGCAGTGGCTGGCAAGCAATCCTTGATAACTTTAAAAAACACGCGGAGGCATGACATGGATAAATTTGCGATCAATTTATGGTTTGACAAAGAAGCAGGCGAGGCAGCCGACTTCTATCTGTCGATTTTTAAAGAGAGCAAAGAGTTGGCAAGGTCCATTTTAAATGATACACCATCAGGAACGGTTGAGATTATAACGATCGACTTGGCTGGATTGCCATTCATGTTGATGTCGGCAGGACCCTATTTTAAGATCAATCCATCCATATCGTTTATGATCATGTGTTCATCAGAGGAAGAAGTTAGATATTTTTACGACAAATTTATCGAGGGTGGCGAAGCGTTGATGCCGCTTGATAAGTATGATTTTAGCCCACTGTATGGATGGGTTGCCGATCGTTTTGGCGTTTCATGGCAGATTTTCCATACAAACGGTGCACCAATTGAGGACAAAATTGTTCCTTCAATGATGTATGTTGGTGACAATGTTGGGCGAGTCAAGGAAGCTGTCAAGTTTTATACCTCAGTCTTTAAGAGATCGAAAATCGGAGAATTTTCGTATTATGGGGAAGGGCAAGAACCGAACAAACCTGACTACGTCAACTACGTGGATTTTGATCTGGGTGGCACAAAGTTTTCTGCGATGGAAAGCGCATTGGATCACGGATTTACTTTCAATGAAGGCGTATCCATCGTCGTTAACTGTGACTCGCAGGATGAAATTGATTATTACTGGGAGGCACTATCGGCTGACCCTGAAGCAGAACAATGCGGTTGGCTGAAAGACCGTTTCGGTGTTTCTTGGCAAATTACGCCTAAAATCATGGATGATATGATGCGTGACGCGACACCAGAACAACAAGAACGCGTGACACAAGCATTCTTAAAGATGAAAAAATTTGATATCGCAGAACTTGAAAAAGCATATCGTGGTGAATGAATACCTATGGTGACATTATAGTACTTTTAGTAAGAGAAACTCAAATTGCTTGCATGCAAAAAATATATAAAGCGCGTTGTCAGAAACTGATTGAATCAGTCGAAACAACGCGCTTTTATCGTTTATAATCACTACTTGAGTGCATTCTCAATTGCTTTTAAGTATGATTTCGATGTAACAGTAGCACCAGAAACGGCTTCAACTTTTGTGTCTTGGGCGTTAATTACACGGTAGAATGTTTCATCAGCGCAACTATTAGTACCGGCATCATCATAAAAATTGATGCTTACGATCTTATGGTCTTTTACATCCACAATAAGTGTGTTTGTCCACCGTTTAAAATCATAAGTGCCCATATAACTTCCATCAGGCTTAGAGGCCAAGTTTACGCCGTCTAGTACAACATTAGCGCCTTCGGATAAGCCACTTGTTAGCATAAAGTAAGCGCCACCGAACAGAATTAAAAACAAGACAAGGGCGATTAGCAATATCTTTTTCATATTTTTAATCCCTCCGCAAATGCATCAATTTTTTCGTTCTGGATATTGCTTGTGTACTCCGATTTTTTGGAAACAGTTTTCATAATGAGTCTGTCAGTAATTCCTGCTTTTTTAGGGTCAAAAGTGCCACCTAAAAAGCTCTTAGCAATTGCAGCGGATAAAACTGTCTGTGAAAAATTGCTATCAAGGAAAGCTTTTTCTCTGCTGGAATCCAACCCAGATAAAAACAAACCTAGTTTTTTACTACATAAAACACCTTCATTTTGTGAGAGATAGTCCTTTGCTTCTTTGCATATTACACCTGCATATATTGCACTTCCAATAACGACACAGTCATATTCAGCTATTGGCGGAATATCTTTTCCTTTTAAGTCATAGACTGTTGAACTTTCTAACTTGCTTGCTATACGCTCAGCAATTTCACAGGTAGCACCATACTTTCCTGCATAAAGAATTAATGTTTTCATATTCTTAGTCCTTTCAATAAAAAATCAATTTGTCTTTCCATGAGTTTTGTTTGTTGTTCATGTGATACATTGTTCTCGATTATCAACCGAATTAATAACCCAAAAGAAGCGCTCCAAAGAACTTGGGCTGTTAGCTGAGTATCGCACGGGGCAAATATTCCCTGCTGTATTCCTTCTTCCAAAGTTTCAACCATCATTTTGAGTGCAGGGTTTTTTTCACATTGACCTTCACTTAAAACTGAGGTGAAGTCCAATATTTGCGGGGAAGAACTGAGCATTAATGCTTTATATTCTGCTGACCACGTCATCATACTTTCCATATAGCTTAAGAAAGATATTCGAAACGCTTCATCGGGTAATAAGTCATTACTTGGTGGTTTCAAGGCCGAAAGTATCTTTTTATACCCTTCCTGTAAAACACATAAAAGTATTTGCTCCTTGCTTTCAAAATAGTGGTACACAATCCCCGCTGAGTAGTCCATCTCCTTTGTAATCCGACGTATTGAAAGCGCTTCAGCGCCTTCCTCTGATATAATACGCCGTGCAATATCAAGAATGCGGTTTCGAACGTTCTCAGATTGTAGTTGTTGACGTGTTCTAGACATAGAATCCTCCTTTAACAGCGTACATTAATTAAACACTGTTCAATTATATGATTGAAAAATATTTCTGTCAATAAAAAATCGTAAAAATAATTTGTCATATAACTTCTATACTTAAAATGTCATTAAAATGTAATCCAAAACAAGGCAAATAAGGCGTAAATTAATAGTAATGGAAATAGCATAACACAAAGCAACAATGGCTATTATTAGTCATTATACATCTTGAGTCAAGGAGGTACCGAATGAGTCTTTATCAATTTTTAGCAAGTAACAAACCACTACAGGAAAAAATCAACCCATATATCGAGCACTTATCGGTCAACGATATGATCGCAAGAGGTATGGAAGTGCCATTTAATCTAGTGAACCATACCATCGATCCCGATGAAAAAATCGTTCTTTGGTGTGACACAGAAGAACATATGGATGAGATTCAAATACTAAATGAAAAAGAAAGCCCTTATCCGGATGTTGAAAAATTTACGAACAAACCCTATATAGCCACTTTGTCATGGCGATATACAGATGAACGCGCAGAAGCGTTGATACAGTATTTCAAAGAAGCGCTTGCCGACAATGATACGTTGGATGAACTTGAACTGTGGCAAATCTGGCTTGCTGATTCGATAGATGGGCTAAAAGTCCACGAATTTGGAATAAACGATATGACTGTTGCAGTCCTAAGAGCGCACTTTGGAAAGGATCATTTTGAGCATCCTGTTTGTTTGAAAATTAGTCTGTAATAGTTTATCGTTGAAGACAGGAGCAACATATGAGTGATAAAAACAAGCTGATTTTAGTACTTGTCGTGTCATGCGTTTTGATTGCAATGATTGGCATAGGGACTAAAATCTCAAGAGACCGATTGATAGAAAATATGACCCCAGTTGAGACGGTCATAAATGATTATGTAAGGTTTTTAGCAAATAAGCAGTGGGATGACTATATATCCCTTTTCGATTATTCCGAGGATGAGCAAAATGAATTGTTAATGTTTCTAAAAGATGAAAGCAACACAATCAAGAAAGAGGGCATACACGGAATCAAGAGCATCGTGATACGTAAAATTGAACCTACCACAAGCGAAGCATTCAGTTCAAAAGGGGATATGGTATACGATGTTTATTTAGACATGCTTGTAGCCAATCCGTCTGAGTTTTATGAAAATGGTTTGTCGCTACATGTATTTGTATTTAAGAATAAAGGCGATAAACTGCTTATAGATACGGTTTATTATAGAGGATTAACTCAGTTGCCTTGATCCATCAATTAGAGCTACTACCAAAGGATGAACAACATGAATAGACTATTTGGAATATTAGTATTTATTGCACTGATGAGCAGTCAACTGATTGGTTGTAGTAATAATAGCAATCAGCCGTTAGAAAGTGAGAATGTGAAAATTGGAACTATTCAATTAGACGCATCTGAGCTAGAAGAACTTAGTGTACAGTGGGATGATGGTACACTTTTTATCGTGAGAGATGAAGAGTTTATCAGTGATTTTATTCAATTGACTTCAGGTAAAGCCTATAAGGCAGATTCTACTGTTGAAGGTATAGTCGGCAATTTATATGCCATTAAATACGGCGATATGACACTTGACAATTACGGCATAATAAATGGGAGATATGAACTGGATGACAAGACTATTTTAGTTGAAATTGAGGCACTCTTATTCGATTACCTACCCTTATACAATAATGGTCATTTAGAGTTTCAAAGTGATTTAATGCCAGATAGTAATATGTACATTGTTGTCAAAGTAGAAAAAACATTGGACGGCAAACTGTATTTCGTTAAGGATCAAAATGACTATGGTTTTGAAAGTGGGACTGTTAGCACTGATGAAGTTTTCAATCCAGGTGATATTATCGAAATTAAAACGGATGGAAGGCTTCCAAAAGGCAACGATATTGAGATAAAAGCTTATAGTATCTATAAAGTATTCGATTAGTTTGAAATCGAGACATGAGCGGCTGTTATTTGATTATCAGTCGCTTTATTTTTAATGAGTATTTAATGATATTTACTAGCAAATACTGTAAAATGTTATTAGTGCTACTTATAAATCTGAAAGGATCGTTATATGATTGCAAAATTGAAACGGATATCCTTACGCTCAAAAATTTTAATTCTCATATTTGTAGGCATCTTATTATTCATTACATATCAGGTTTCAAGAATTAAAACGCTTGATGAAATAATCTCAGATGAACAAATTCAGAATCTTGATGCACTAAATGTCACCATAGATTTTATTTGGGAAAGGAAAGCGTTTGTCGTAGATGATGACGCATCAGTTGAGAGTATACTTGAAATCCTCTCTGAAATAAAGGTTTGGCCAACTTATTTACCAATAGATGAATTCCGAAAAACTATTAAAAACAGTTATCATATCCAGTTCCAATATGAAAAAGAGGCACATATACCATACGTTGATCTTTTCATTTATGATAAAAATTCACTAAGTATCAATGGCAAATATTACAAAATTATTGGAGGTTCAAAACTAGAAAAAATCTACGACTTGACCATTTTAGCACAACCAGAAGACAGCTTAGACCAGTATTATTACGACTTAATTGATTCAAATTGACCTTATCAATACACTTTTAAAACACTAGGGGGGCCATAATGAAAAGCAAAGCAACAGAATCGCGAAGCAACACCACAGAAATACATAACACCACTGTCACAAAGAAACGAAAGCTTGGGAGTAACGCTCTATATGTGTACAAGCACATGTATAAATGGCTGCCAGAATCGATGTGGCTCATCTTCATGAACACCTTGGCAGTGGCGATCGCCCCATTTATATGGGTGATCGTGCCAAAGCTATTGATCGATGAGCTTCAGGGGCAAGCGAGATTGCCACACATTTTTACGATATTAGGGGTTACATTACTCGTTGCATCGATCGTATTCTTTGTCAAAGAAGCGTGTGTTGGCGTCTATCGTATGAAGATGTCTCGCATACGTATGCTATTTGGCTTGGAGCTCCATGCAAAAGCAATGAACCTTGATTATCATCATGTGGAAAATGTCGACACGCAAAATGCACTACATAAAGCCACACGTACCACATCCAATCCTAACCACGGCATGGGTGGTGTCATGAAGTATTCCTTCTCAATAGTCGGTTATGTACTTGGCTTTATTGGTTATGTCGGTATCATCTTCGTGCTACATCCCTTAGTTTTAGCGTATTTGCTCGTAACTGTCCTAGTCATTTATCACTTAAAAAACAAGGCGGATGCCTATAAAATATCACGTGAAGACGAGGTTCGTCCAGCTGAGAGAAAAACGCGTTATCTCGCTAGAACCATGACGGACTTTGAATATGGCAAGGACATGAGAATCTATCAGCTTAAAGACATGATTCTAGCAAAAATGCTCGAATTTAATCTTTATTCGGAAAACATCTCAAAGCAAGTCTTTACGAAGTACCTAAAAGTCGAACTGATTGATGCTGCGCTCGTACTGATTCGCGATGGCATCGTCTATGGTTATATCGCTTTTATGGCGCTGTCTGGCTCGATTACTTTTGGCGATTTCATCATGTACACAGCCACTGTGAGCGGCTTTGCCGTTTGGATGCAAGAGTTGATGCGCGATTTTACTGAGCTGAAAGTTTCAGCGAGGTTCGTAGATGAGTTTAGAGATTATATGGATATTGACGGCAATTTCAGTCCTGAGATGCCTGCGCAGGTACCAGAGGGCAGACAGCTTGAAATCAAATTCGATCGTGTTAATTTCTCATATCCAGGAACCGACAAGAACATATTTGATGATTTGTCACTTCATATTCCAGCGGGTCAAAAGCTTGCGGTTGTCGGCGTCAATGGCGCAGGTAAAACGAGCCTTATCAAACTCTTGACGGGTCTGTATCGCCCAACATCAGGCAAAATTATGATAGAGGGGACAGACATTTTTGAGATTCCTATTAATGAACACTACAAGCTGTTTTCAGTTGTTTACCAAGAAATCAAACCACTAGCAGCCAGCATCTCTGAAAATGTCGCATCAAGCGAAACCTACGATGAAGGTAAAGTCTGGGATGCGATCACACGCGCAGGTTTAAAGAAAAAAGTGGACAGCTTAGACAAAAAACTTGGCACACCGATACTCAAAGTTCTCGAAGACGATGGCCTTGAGCTCTCAGGTGGCGAAAATCAAAAGCTTGCACTGGCAAGAGCGCTTTATAAAAATGGTCCAATCGTGATCCTTGACGAACCAACGGCGGCACTTGATCCCATCGCAGAAAAAGACATCTATGAGAGCTTCGGCGACATGATCGATGGGCGAACGGCGATTTTCATTTCACACAGATTATCCAGTACAAAGTTCTGCGACAAAGTCGCTTATTTTGAAGATGGAAAAATAGAAGAATACGGTACACATGACGAACTCTTACACCTTGGCGGTAAATATGCACACATGTTCAACACGCAAGCGCAGTATTATCAAGATAAAACCGAGGAGGTAAGTGCATCATGAAAGATCAAAAGATGCTAAACAGCAACAAAATCGTTATACAGTATTTTATCAATCTAGTATCGCGTCTTACCCCTCAATACATTCCAACGCTAGTTGCCGCCTCACTGATCAAAACCATGCGTCCGATGGTGTACATCTTCGGTCCAAAGCTTATTGTGGATGAGTTAATGGGCGCACAGCGCATTGACAGACTGATCATGATCATCGCTTTTATCGCTGGATCAAACTTTATTCTAAGTAGTGCGGAGAAGCTTTTAAAGGCCAAATCAGATTTGCTCACGGATCAGTTTAACAATGCATTTGAACGACACATATCTAAGAAAACCGTTGAGATTGACTTTGAAAATGTTGAAGATCCCGAGGTGCTCAATCTAAAAGAACGCGCTTTATTTGCCGTGCGCAACCACGGCCTGATGTACGCGATGGTCGATGCGCTCTCAAAAGTGGTCAATGAAGGGTTCCTAATTTTCACCTTATCAGCGGTCATTTGGACTTTTAGCCCATGGGTACTATTGTTTTTATTAGGTGCCGTGGTCATCAACAGTTTTCTCTTCAAACGCGTCCAAAAATACTACTACATGGAATCCACAAACACAGTGAGCGCAAATCGTGCGTTCGTCTATTTTATTACTCAATCTGGAGACCTTGAAATTGCAAAGGATTTGAGGCTTTATGACACATCCAAGTTGATACTGGACAAGATGAATCGATTTAATCTTCAGACCTATACAGAATATATCAAAGTATATGGCAATATTAGTCGGTTAAATGGTTTAGTCAACGTCAACGCCCAGATTCAAAACGTACTTGTCTATCTTCTTTTGGCATATCGAACATTACTTGGCACAGTCACGCTAGGCAATTTCATGATGTATGCAGGTACGGTCAGTAAGTACAGCATGAGTATGAATACGTTAGTGAGCAGCACGATCGAAGTGAATCGACTTTGTAGACAACTTGAGCTATTGGTTGAATACGAGAAAATTCCCGCATCTAAGGATTCTGGCGAGATTCTCGTTCCTGAAAATGTGCCATATGTCATCGAATTTCACAACGTCACTTTCAAATATCCCCGTTCTAAAACAGAGACGCTGAAGAATATCTCAGTTACCATAAAGCATGGCGAGAAAATCTCGATTATCGGATTAAATGGCGCGGGCAAAACCACATTCGTCAAACTGTTGACGCGACTCTACAAGCCAACAACAGGTATGATTACGTTAAATGGCATCGACATCCAGACACTTGACTACGAGTCTTACATGTCCAAAATTGCCGCAGTATTCCAAGACTATAAATTACTTGGCGTAACCGTAGCAGAGAACATCACTGGGCAAAAGTCAGAGAAGATTGTCAAAGGCAGTAACGAAAACGAAACCAAATCAGGTGCAGAAATTCAAGTCAGTAACGACGAAGATAAGAATGCCAACTTTATAAACCACTTATACGAAATTCTGGATGAAGTCGGTGTCCGCAAGGATATCGAATCACTAAAAGAAGGCGTTCACACACCACTCGACAAAAGCTATGATAAAAGCGCTACGAAGCTCTCAGGTGGACAAGCACAGAAACTCGCCATAGCAAGAGCCCTTTATAAAGACGCGTCCATCGTCGTGCTGGATGAACCAACAGCAGCACTTGACCCTTTGGCAGAACACGATATCTACTGTCGATTTGATGAACTCGTTCACAACAAGACGGCAATCTACATCTCACACCGTTTATCGAGTTGTCGCTTTTGCGATCGCATATTGGTGTTTGATGAGGGACAAATCATCCAGACGGGCTCGCATGACGAACTTATTAAGCATAAAGGGGCAATGTATGCGCGTATGTTTAATGCCCAGGCAACTTACTATTCTGCGTAATTAGGGACTAGAAACTATAGACAGGTAAAATCAAACGTCTGACTTAATTTTAGTTTCCGTTACGACAAGGGAGTTTCTTATGAAGATGCAACAGAGCACAATGCTTAAATATATACTGATTTTATTAGTCATCCTGACTATCAGCTATTTTGGATTTAACGCGTACAGTTTTCAGGTCGGCAAAATTGATCAGTTAAAAATCGCACTTGATGATGAAGCTGCCAAAAACAAAGCACTTAGAGAAGAAGTAGAAGCATTGAAGCTGGAGAACGATAAAGTTCAAACCTATATTGAGCTAGCAAGTCGATTTCATCTCGACGAGATGGATCAATTAATGACATCAAATGAGCGAAAAATTGGTCAAATGCGTGAACTCATATCACATTTATCAGATATCGAAGTCAGACACGGTAAGATTTTGAGTTATACGCAGACAGAACAATTGGCTTTAGAGGTTGATTTCGAAGGCGAAACAGTTGAGGGATACACACAGATGGTTCAGGTACCAGCAGAAACATCTGTGTTCCTTATCGATGTCATCGGACCAACACGCGTTGAACAAGAAAATTTGGTTGAGTTATTGGATAGTGCTTTATCGGCATCAATACCACAGTATGAACAATTCACATTTGTATCTGTCAATGGAAAATTGATTCAGATTTATCAAGGAAAAAATGGACTCTAATTTGATTCGTAACTCAATAAAATCGACGGAGGATTATCATGGTGATCCTAATAGGTGGCGTAAGCTGCACAGGTAAAACGGCAATGGCGCAAAAGTTGCTCGAAACATACAAAATACCATATTTATCGATCGATCACATAAAGATGGGATTAATACGTGGTAGTCAAACCTGTGATTTCAAAGCGACAGATAGTGATGATGATATAACCGTAAAGTTGTGGCCCATCGTCAAAGGGATTGTCATGACGGCTATCGAAAACGACCAACACCTTATTATAGAAGGATGCTATATTCCTACAGATTGTCTAAAGTTTTTTGAGCACAATTATGAAAAGGAGATTCTTTCATTTTTCATTGGGTTTTCCGATCACTATCTATCCAACAACTTCGAATCTGGGATTATAGGCCATTTAAGGGAAATAGAGAACAAAGTGTTAGATGATTATATCCAGCTAGACAATTTCATAAAGCTTCATGCGGCAATTAAAGAGAGCTGCACCAAGAATCATGCGACGTATTTCGAAATTGACAATGATTATCTTGTTGAAACAAAGGCAATCTACCAATGGGTTGACGACAAAATTAAAGGACAAAAAAATGAACCTATTTCAAACCAAATATAAATACTTATTAGCAGGCTTATTTTTACTTGTAATGTTTGTGTTAATTTATGTTTATGCCACAAGCAAGAATACTGAAAATGGCCAAATCGCTTCTTACAATTTCACGAAGTCAGAATACACGTATGTGTCAGAAAATTTCTATTATGAGTGCAAAATAATCGTTAACGTTGTGGATGAAGCAACGAAAGAAAAACAAAATATCAATAAAGAATATGTATCGATGAATTACACCTTTGACATTGTTCCAAAAGATAAAAATGTAACATTTTATGATTTTAAGGTTGATGCAACACTTGATTCAGAAATTATTGCGATGCATTTAGCACCCTTTGAAAATGTCATAAAAAGTTATGGTAATGATGACAAAGCCCCTGGGGCTGATATTGGCCATGGAATGCCTTCGTTTGCATTAAGTATAGGAAGTTTAGTCTTCATGGACTTAGAAACGTTCAATACCATAAAAGAAAACCCAGAAGTACTTAAAAAAGCCATCAATTTTGATATTACATGGAAGGGTGGTCATGAAAGTATCGAGTTACCAAATGACAATGTAAATGTGATCATCAATGATTAGTTTGTTATTATACAATATTATTATAGGAGTATTTATATGAACCTAAAAATTATACAGACCGAAGATCCAGAGCTAGTTGCAAGACTTAACCACGATGTTCAAAACCTTCACTACGAGATTGAACCAGAGCTATTCAAACCCTTTTCACAAGAAGGGATGTCAAGCATGTTTGCTAAAATGTTATTGGATCCGACCATGTCGGCATATGTGGCATATTTGGATGAAACGCCTGCCGCTTACATTGTGCTTTGTCAAAGAGTATTGGAAGAGAATGCCTTCAAGTATGCACATTCTGTATTGCACATTGATCAAGTTTGCGTAGATAGTGCCTTCAAGGGGCAGGGGATTGGCAAGGCATTGGTGGACTTTGCCAAACAGCTTGCGAAGGAAAATAACATCCATCGCATTGAGATGAACTATTGGACTAAAAACAACAACTCAGGCGAATTCTTTAGAAGCCAGGGGTTTGTGAATTTTAATGAACGCTTATTTTACACCATAGATTGATGGGAGGAATATATGCAGGCATCCGTAAGTGACTACCAAAATGCCCATAAAAAGGCAACCTACAAAGTTCGAGGCCATAAAATGAAATCTATAAAAGAAGAGATGACTATATTTGACACGTTAAGTGACGATGTGATGCCAGATCTTTATGGGACAGGCGCAGTTATCGAACAGTTTGAACAAAAAATTGCTGCAGACCTCGGGAAAGAAAGTGCCATCTTCTTTCCAAGTGGTACGATGGCGCAACAAATCGCTCTTCGGATTTGGTGCGATGAAAAGAGCATGAAACAGGTTGCTTATCATCCGCTTTGTCATTTGGAAATTCACGAGCAAGACGGACTTAAAAAACTACATCATATACAGACGATTTTGTTAGGCGATAAAGATAGACTTTTTACACTTGAGGATCTTAAAACGTTGCCAGAGGTTGCGGTGGTTTTATTTGAGCTACCACAACGTGAGATCGGAGGGCAACTTCCTAGCTGGGACTCACTTGTTGAGATGGTGGCATATTGCAAGATGCGTGGGTTCCACACACACCTCGATGGCGCGAGAGTCTTTGAATGTCTGCCTTATTATGGTAAAACAGTTAAAGAGGTAGCGGATTTGTTCGATTCGGCGTATCTTTCATTTTACAAGGGCTTCGGCGGAGTCACAGGCGCTATGCTACTGGGACCAAAAGCGTTTGTGGAACAGGCCAAAATTTGGAAGAGGCGACATGGTGGCGATCTGTATCACCTATATCCCTATATCGTAACTGCTGAGTATGGGTATGAGCTACGTAAAGACCGCATGGCGACTTACTTTGAACAGGCTAAAGAGTTGGCAACTTTGTTATCCGGTATAGGTGGCGTTGCCCTTATCCCTGCCACGCCCGTCTGCAACATGTTTCATATTCACTTTTCAGGTTCGGATGACGTCTTGCGAAGCCAGTTAGTCGAAGTCATGCAGACTTGTGATGTCGCACTTTTCGGCGGAATGATGCAGACGGATGAAGGCTATGTAAAATCAGAGATGACCATTGGCGACGCTTATGGCGATATGCCGAAAGATAAATTAATAGAGGCTATCGCGTTATTTAAAGCGTTGAGAAATTAACAATCTTCGTTTAATCCTTCTGCTTTAGGGTAGAAATGTAATACTGTGTTATTAGAAAAATAGCACAGTAAGAAAAAGGAGATGGCGAATAATGTCAGAATTAAAAAAATTCACGACAGAACAAGCACGAGAATTTGGTGAAAAACTAGGAATTGATTGGAAGAAATTTGATGAAGAAGAATTTTGTGCTGGAATGGATGTGGAGCTTGAACATGGGCGTAGAGATGCGCTAACAGATGTAACCAATGATGATCCATTAGTAACAGCAAAGATAGCCTTAGCGCATCTAAATGAAATCCCAGATTACTATACGCGACTTAAAAAGATGGAAACTGATGCTATAACCTATTGGGCACAAAAGTGAATAAGAAATAAATTTAAGGACAGTGTATAAAAACACTGTCCTTTATATGTGGGCTAAACATGAATCTATTTACATTCTATAGAGTTAAAATCAACGCTTCCAGTTCTTCACATATTACTTTTGCAAGTTCGAAATCGTTATCTTTCAAAGCCAGTTCGATTCTAGTTTCAAGCTGCTTTTTCTTGAGTTCGCGCTCAAGGTAGTCTTTATCGAAATGGCAGTCATAAATCATCTTTCTAAACTTACGCATGCTCATTTTTTTAACCGTTTTATTTTCGATGATCAGGACGTAATCCATCGAGTTCACGATTGTGTAATAATCATGCGAAATCATGAGGATAGCACCCTTGTAGGCATCAATCGCCTTTTCAAGGGCGATTTGTGAATAGGTATCCAGATGACTCGTCGGCTCATCAAGTAAGAGCATATTTGTTTGCATAGAAGCTATTTTTGCAATTTGAAGGATATTTTTCTCGCCACCTGATAAGGAACCGATTTTTTGCTCGACGATTGTCTCGTCGAAGCCATAACCCATCAAATAGCTTTTGATGGAACTTGTTGATTTGAATCCTGCCTCGAAAAATTCATCAAGGATGGTGTTGGATTCTTCTAGACTCTCACCTTGTAACTGAGAGAGGTAACCGATTTTAGCATGTTCGTCTAACTGGATGGCTGGGTTGTCATTTTTATAAATCGCTCTGAGCAAAGTCGTTTTACCTGTGCCGTTAGAACCGATGATAGCCACTTTGTCCCTTGGACCGATTTCAAACGAGACGTTTTCAAGCAACATTTCGTCGAATGCGACGTTGTATGCGTCAACTTTAAGTAGTGGGGAAATGACATGCGCATCAGCGACCTGATTTGCGTGTACATCAGCATGTCCTTCGACAGTTGACGCAGTAATGTGTGATTCCATTGGTGCTTCTACAGACGTACTAGCATCTACAGATGAATCTACAGACGTAATATCTACAGAAACATGCGCTTTTTTGACTTTAGGCACCGCTTCAAAGTGGATGGCAGGCTGCTTGATCTCAACGAATGGTGCTTTGATTCTGCGGGCTTCCAAACGCTCCTGATTTCTAACTCTCGCCATAAGCGCTTTACCTCTAGATGCCTCCGTGTTGTTGGTTGCGATATATCTGAGCTGTCTGATAATCTCATCATAGCGCGCGATCTCTTCTGTGTCAGCGGTTGCAAGTTCTTGGAGCTCAATTTTTTTCTGGAGAAGAGAGAAGTTATAGTCGATATAACTGCCGTCAAACTCTTGAAGTTCTTTGTTCTCGAGATGGATGATCTTGTCAAAGCAGTGGTTGAGCAAATAGCGATTGTGCGTGATGACGAGCAATATGCCCTTGTGGCTGTTGATCAGATCCTTTAATGCATTGAGGTTCTCAAAGTCTAAAAAGACATCTGGCTCATCCATGATCAAGAGGTCTGGGCTGTTGAGCATTTCTCTGATGACCTGAATGAGTTTGAATTCGCCACCACTGAGTGCTGAAACCATTTGATCTTTAAGCTTAAATAGGTTGGCTAAATTCAGTTTTTTATTGATGTCGCTTTCGAAGTTGTCACCACCAAGGGCGTCAAAGGCGTCGAGTGCGGTCTGGTATTTTTCCAGAAGTGGGTCGATGTCTTGTGCGGTTTCCATTTCAATACCAATAGAAGCAATTTCGCTTTGAAGCTTTAAAAACGCTTCTGCAATGTACTCAAAAACCGTCGTTTCCTTTGCGCCATCGAGTTGTGAAAACTGGCTGACATAACCGATTCTACAGTGTGGGTCCATCTCCAAAGTCCCATCGAACATATAGCGCTCAGGGTCCATGAGGATGTTCACGAGTGTGCTTTTACCGCTGCCACTCGTGCCAATAAAGGCACAGTGCTGGCCTTCTTCAAGGGTAAATGAAATTTTGTCATATAGATCTTTTTGTGGAAATGCATAGGAGAAGTTGTCGAATTTTATCATAATTTTACCTTTCTTTATCAGTAAAAAAGAGCCTATAAATATAAGCTCTTCTATCTTTTGGGTTCGCCGCTCATAGCATATCATCAATTTAGCTTAATTTCAATCTTTTCATATGATTCTAGTATTCAGATTCGCTGACTAAATGGTTTCGTATTCTTTAAAATGTGTCGTTGACAGGTTGTCTACAGTATGTAATCATAAGGATTACAGGGCAATTAAAAACTGGAATTAAACTTGAAAATTATGATGTTTTAAATTATATAAGGAGTGACTATGAAATCAAAGGCAGTTGTATGTGATTATTGTTCAGAGGAAATTGAGTCAAATGAAACATTAGCTTTATGTAAATCAATGGGGATCCATTTTAGAAAATATCACACAACCTGTTACGGAAAGGCGGCAGCTGAAGATCGTATCAGGTTATCCAAACCCATCAACTTCAGTACGAGTGTGATGTCGTTGTCTATCTTGAGTTTAGCAATATTGGCTTTTATCATTTTTTTAAATGAAAAGCGACTCGTTTTTGTAGGGATTTTATTAGCAAGTGTCGTATTTATTGATATCCCATACTATTTGACTTGGAAAAATGTCATTAAGCCACTTCATGAGCGTTCGAAGGAAGTTTTATAACATATTATTTATGTATAAAAAAGAGGAAAATATGGTTATTTGTAGAATGTATAATACATGAAAAAATAATATGAAGCGAGGTCGCTATGAAACTGAATTTAATAGTACTATCCACTTTGGTGGCCCTTTTACTCCTAATGACGGGCTGTACGAGTACGAGCCCGGCAGCGTCTGAGACACCATTAAATGGTTCAGAAGAAACGGCGAATATGCTCGAAGATCTAGATTTCTACTACGAATCGCTAGAAAAGTCCCATAAAAATAGTTTTGCCGTAAATTCTAAAGAGACACTTATGGCAGAAAAGGAACGTATTGCAACCGATATTCCATATATGACGGATGCTGATTTTTACTATTCATTGAAGCAATTGGCTGCTTTGGTTGGAGACGCCCACACGACCGTTGGTTATAGTGATTCTATATACAAACACCTTATGGCACTCCCTTTTGCTATTGAAAAGTATGGTGACGACTGGTACATCATGATGCTGGATGAACTTAATGAACAGTATTTAGGTTCTAAATTGAAAGCCATCAACGAAGTGCCAATTCAAGACATCTTTGAGAAGAGTAAAGCGATAATATCTTATGAAAATGAATCATGGGCAATCAGCCAGTTTTCAAACACGATTGCCTTTAAAGAGGCATTGAACTATTTGGGCATTGTCGAAGGTGACTCCAAAATCATGTTAAATGTTGAAACAATTGAAGGCGTGGATACATCCTTTGAAATGATTCCACTGACTGAGACGACGTTGATGAGTACTGAAATTGAAGTTCTTGAAGGTGAAACTGTGGCTAAAACATGGCCGGAAGGCATCTATAGAGCACTTTCTTTAGATGATGAACACCTCTTAGTACAATACAATGTCTGTCAAGAATCACCTGATTTACCTATGGCGACTTTTACAGAATCCATAAGAAAAGAATTGACAGAAAAACCTTATAAAGTAGTGGTTTTCGATTTGCGTTACAATACAGGAGGCAACTCAGAAGTATTCAGACCGATGCTTGACATGATAAAAGGATTGAAAAGCGAGAAAGATCTGCAGGTCTACACACTTATAGGTAAGAACACATTTTCTTCTGCAATCATCAATGCGATACAGACTAAAGACGAACTTGGAAGTACACTTGTAGGTTCAGCAACGGGCGGAAACGTGAATGGTTATGGTGAAGTGAAATCTTTTGAACTTAAAAATCATCCATTTGTAGGCACTTATTCGACGAAATATTTCGAGTTAATCGAAGGTTATGATAAAGATTCGTTATATCCTGATGTTGACGTGGCTCAAACGTTAGAAGATTATTTAAATGGAAAAGACACTGAAGTTGAGTGGTTGCTCAATAAGAACGAATAGTAAGCACGTAGTGGGGGAATGATGAACACTTTCGATCAGTATCAAATCACAGCTGAAAAGTTAAAAGACGACATGATGGCTAAAAACCGAAAACTAACAAGGCAGCTCGCTGAAAAAGACCAGAGTTTCGAACTTGTTAAGATGGTTCATTTTAATAAAGAAGTCAACCTTCAAACTTTGAACGATATCTTGATTGGTTGCACGGGGTGCCTTCATTCTATGATACTATCCAACAAAATGACGGTTTCCAATTTGGACTCAGAATACTGGATTTATAAACGTCTTATTGCCAAACGAGAGCAATTGATGCAGGTTACAAAGCTGCAAGTCAATACTGAACTCATCGATGGTTTCACAACAATCATATATCCTGTGGGTGTTTCAGATCTAGTAGAAGGCCATCATCACGTCGTTCGGAGCATCGTCATGTTGTATCCAAATAAACTTATGGACAATGAAGTCCTTGAGTTTATTAAGTCATTTATGATAGTCAATGAAGTGATGATCAATATCGTGCTCACTCGAGAGCGCATGACAGAATTGATTGAAACCGATCCGCTCACAAAAGCACTCAATAGATTAGCTTGGCGTGAAAATCTCAAAAGGTATTTGAGCGATGTTGCACCTTTCTATATCATGATGATTGATCTTGATAGTTTTAAAGTAATCAACGACACTTATGGACACCCAAAAGGAGATGAACTCCTTAAATTTACAGTGGCGTGGCTTAAGAGTGTCATAAGGTCAGATGATAAAGTATTCCGTCTTGGTGGTGACGAATTCGCTGTTCTAGGTGTGATTGATCCAAATGAAAAAAACACATTGGTAGACAAGATACAGACATTTAACGCAAGCTTTACTGAGAATGCAAAAAAGTTTCTGAAACTTGATACATCAATCTCAGTTGGCGTGCTATTTACAGGAAGTAGTTTGACTGAAGATCAAATATTTAACCAAGTGGACGATTTGCTCTATCAGTCTAAAACCTCTGGAAAAAATACAATAACGGTTAAAAATGAGTTGAGGTGAACTATGAAAGCGATTCAAGACAAACGCACAGTGATTGACTGCATAAAAAGTCAGACCTTTGTACCTTACAACGTGATTGGAGTCTTAGAAAATACTGAAAACACGGTATATTTCGACGATAAGACGGCATCGATATGGGTTGATAATCACTATTTCAATTATATTTCGGGATGTTCAGAAGTGATTATGGATAAAATTGAATCTATGGAAGATGGATTTTATGGGTTCTCAGGTGTTCTTGGAGACCTTTCAGTTCCAATTTATAAAAATGCTTTTTTGCATTGGTATGAACCAACGGAACGCTATATTTTGCAAGGAGATATTTCAGATGATAGGGGGCCTTATCAGATTGTCAAAGTGCCAATAGAAGAAGCGCAAGATATTGATGATCGTTATGAGTACAAGCAGGATGGTTCTTTTGACAGAATCAAGGAGGCTATCACAAACCGTCCTTCATCTGCTATTTATATAGATGGCCAAATCGCCAGCTATGTCCTGGTTCATGAAGACAACTCCATCGGTTACATGTACACCTTAGAAAAGTATAGAAATCTTGGATTGGGATATTGGGTTTCTTTAGATATCATAAGGCAAATCAAAGCACTTGGTATCATACCTTTTTTGGAAATCAACAAGGCGAACGTCAAGTCGCAAGGGTTAGCCCGTAAACTGGGTTTTGAAAAAGACGCATTTACACCATGGTTTGGTATCATCAAAGGCGTTCCAGAATTCTTTAAAACATGGGATCCACTTGAAGGTGAGTCGTATATTTTTACGTCTATAGCACATTTGAGAATAGCAGATGCTTTAACGACACAGATTGATACAATAGATTTTCATAAAGACGGCGCAACGTATGTTGGCAAAATTGAGTTTGAAAGGATGCAGGCCTCATTTCAAATGGCATTGGATGCTGATAAAGAAGGTTATATTTTAAATATTGATGCGATTCACGGCATGACGTTTATGGATCTTGTTTGTGCGATTGCCGTCCATTTTCCAGAACACACCGCATCAATCATTTTACCTTACGACAAAACAATTATTGATAAAATTGGAAGTATCGTCATAGTAAAATAATAAGCTGTTTAGTGAAAGGATAACATCATGGAAAAATGGATTGGACCACTAGCCGTTATCGTGATATGTATAGGTTTTAGCGTTTTTATAATGAAAGATATCATGTCACTTGGCATCTTGAAGTTTAGACTTAAACAGACATGGGCGGCTCAACTAGTAACACCGATCATCTATATTTCAATGTGTCTATTTTATTATAAAATTGAGCTGTGGATTGCGCTGGGCTTCGCTTATATGAGTATGTTATTTTTTTTCAAGGCTTTTTTCCCGGATGGAATATTTCAAGGTGGCATTAAGACCAGCAATCGCATACTCTTTTGGAATGATGTCGTCGGCTACCAAATTGAGACGGTTGATGAGAAGCAGAAGAATCTGAAATTTGAGACGAAGCCAATGGGTTTATTTAAAAAATCACTCGTTACATTCAAAATTGAACCCGATTCCGAAGATGAACTTAGAAAACATATGTTGGATCTTGGGATTGTTAAAACAAGTAAACGGAAACTATAATTGTATTTTAGAAGCAGAAAAAGTTAACACAATTGACGTTGAAACTTAGCGTAAATTGTGTTATTTTTATATAGGTTGTTTCTGGGACAACTATAAATCAAAAGGGTAAAATTCGTCCCAATTGTTTGGAAATAGTATAAAAATCAATTGTAAATTAGGAGAGAAATCATGTCATATAAATTAATCGCACTGGATATGGATGGCACTTTATTCAACGAGAAGAAAGAAATATCACCACGTAACAGACAAGCCATACACGAGGCAAGAAAAATAGGAAAGAGTGTGGTTATTGCTACAGGACGACCAATCCTCGGCATCGGACACGTTCTAAATGAACTTGCACTCAATACTAGCGATGATTATGTCATAGCATTCAACGGTGCTTTGGTTCAAAATGTAAAAACAGGTCAGGTTATCTTTAAAAGCGCATTGACACATGATGATTACCACTCACTCTACGCATTGAGCCTCGAGTATGGCGTACATATTCAAGCATTGACAGAGCGTTATGTCACGACGCCAGTCCACAATCCTTATACACAGATCGAAGCGGATCTCAACGGCATCGAGATCGTAAAATGTGATGTTGATAAATTCCCCGAATCAGAGACAATAGTCAAAGTAATGTTCGTGGATTCAAAGGAAAATCTGGATGCTGTTGAGCTTAGACTCTCAGAGGCAATTAAAAACAAGTACACGATCATGAGAAGTTCTTCAATCTTTCTTGAGTTCTTGCATCCGGATGTCAACAAAGGAACGGGTGTTGAAGCGATTGCTACAGTCAAAAATATCGGCGCGCATGAAGTAATCTGTGTTGGCGATGCGGGTAATGATATTGCGATGATCGAATACGCTGGGCTTGGTGTTGCTATGGGCAATGCGTATGATGCTGTGAAAGATATCGCTGATTATGTAACGGATACAAATGATGCTGATGGCGTCGCAAAAGTAATTGAAAAGTTTATGCTCAAAAAAGTTATATAAGGTCACATTAGTAAACAAAAAAGTTGTCTGCGACTTCCGAATCGCAGACAACTTTTTTATTTGAGAAAATTGCATCATTCCATATTTGTTATATGGACGCATGATTGTGCATGACTCGTTTATTGATTCGCCAAATCCTCAGCTGCATAGGCACCACCGAGTCTACCTGATGTGAAGGCATATCCGATACCGACGCCGTTTCCAACATTGGGCGCTTAATTGTATCGTCACGTTATGAAAAAAAGAGTCAGAGCTATATAGAACTGATGTTGCCTATAGAGAAAAGTGGCACTAAATTCTAAAGTTTCAAATAGTCTTCTAATATCTTAACGACAAGTGCGTGGTCATCTTCAGAAGGCAATCCAGATACGGTTATTGTGCCTATAATACCAGATTCTTTGAGCGAAATAGGGAAAGAACCACCGTGTGCGGCGTACTCACCTTGATTTAAAAAATAGTTGCCTTCAAGAGTCATATTCGACTTCTCAAGGTGCATGCCCCAATAATATGAGCTATGACCAAAACGCATGACAACCTTTGATTTTCTAAGAATCCAGGCATCGTTATCGGCACTGCTTCCAGGTAGTGCCGTATGGTAGAGCTGTTGTCCACTTCGGGTAATATCGATAGCCACAGGCATGTTTTGAGCATAGGCTTCTTGATATAAGCGTTCACCAATCTCGTGTGCCGTTTCTAAACTAAAAGTATCAAAGACAATTTCACGTTCTTGCATCAAAAGTTTTTCCAACAAGTCGTCAGCGGCTTTATTTTTTCTCAAGGTTACCTCCAAGAAAATGCTCATTAAGAATTGCTACAAGCTCTTGATTGATTGGCATCTTAGCCATCATCTCAAGGGCTTGTTTTGATTTGAAACCTAATCTATAAGGTCGATCGGTCGTCAATGCACTATATATATCTGCTACATTTAAGATCTGAGAGTTGAAGGGAATCTCATCTCCTTTTAAGCCGTCCGGGTATCCGGAACCGTCAAGCAATTCGTGGTGATGTTTGACGATGAGAGCAACTTCTTTTAGGTTGGGAAATTGAGAGACAATTTCATAACCAATCATAGAGTGTTTCTTAATTTCTTCATATTCTTCGCGTAATAAGCTACCAGATTTATTTAGTATGCTTTCAGAAATGCCGATTTTTCCAATATCATGCAGATGTCCAGCTTTGTTAAGAACTTTTTGTTGATGCTTACTCAAACCGAGATGTGTGGCAATCAAGACAGAGAAACAAGCAACATCTTTGGAGTGTTCAGCCGTATAGGCGTCTTTTTTAGAAAGTAACATGACGATATTTGCGAGCCCTTCTATCTCATAGTGAGAGCGTACGGATAGCTGATAAAACGTTTGAATGATTAAAAGGCTTAGCAAAGCTATGGAGAAAGCACTGAGATAATGGAAAAAATTTAGTGGCTTTTCAGTGTTTACGATCTGAATGCCTTCGATGGAAGTGCTGTCAAAGACGCTAACTTTAAAATTGAATTTAGGGTTGTCAAATGTTTCATCAAAGACGGCTTGGGGATTAAACGCGATGCGCACCATCTTGTCAGGTAAGTATTTTTCGACAAAACTATCAAAAATCCCTATTTCAACATAGGATGTCCCATTCTCACTATAAATAGTATAGGAATAGGAACCGTCAAAAGGCTTTTCAATTATAGTCAAAGCCCCTGACATAGCAAAAGTAGATGTGATGTCGCGTTCATAGTGGTTGATAAAATCCACATCTTCATTTAAAATGGCCTCATACATCTCATCCCATTCAAAATAGCCAGAAATAACACCATCCGCGTTAGTGTGGATGAATGTATAAAGAGAATTCTCCATAAGATCTTCTATTTCAGATATTCTAGCGTCGTTAATGTTGTAAAAGAACAATATAGAGAGGGTGAACATGAAGATAAATATTAATGAGTTTCTTATTTTATGGGTTTGGAAAAGTAATTCTAACAATGGCATATATGACCTCTAATATTTTTTATAGATATAGTATACAATAGATGGTCGTATATATCTGCAAATCTATTAAGTTTAATTAAAAATTAGCAAATTCAATACGGTAAATTCATATAGTTGCTGCTATAGTGCTATACTGAGTTGAAGGGACGTGTATTTATGACATTTAAAAAAATACTTAAAACTACGGTTGTTTTAGCAATCATCTCGCTTTCTACGGTTGCGTGTGACAAAGCATCTGAGGATGAGACAACTGCAGAATCATCAACAGTGACACCAACTGAAACGCAAACAGTAACGCAAACTGAAACGCAAACTGAAACGCAAACTGAAATAACGATTGAAGAAAACCTCTATATCAATGACCAATACGGGTTTAATTTTAAAATGCCTGAAAGTTGGGCAGATTTCCTTGTCATCGAGGAAACTTGGACTGGAACGTCTTCTGAACTTGAAAGAACGGGTCCAATGATTGTTTTGAGACACCCCGAGTGGACAGAGACTAAACAGAGGCAAGATATTCCAATACTAGTGTTTACGTTGGAACAATGGCAAGATATTCTCGCTGAAAAATATAATGTTAGTGCAGCGCCAATTCCGCCAACCTTACTTGGAAAGAATAACCGCTTCGTTTTCGCGTTGCCACCGCGATATAACTTTGCATTTTCAGAAGGTTTTGAAGAGGTCGAAGCCATCTTATTGGACGCGCCTTTATCTGTATTTGACATAACTGAATAGCAAATTTATTTTAAATTGAAAGACTGGTTGCAGCTGATATAGCGAATGGCCAGTCTTTATTTTATAAATGGACATTTCATAATGTCAACTTTCAGATTTCTTAAAAATACATTAAAATTTCCATAAGTTTCATTCATATACCAGTAATAGGGTTTTGAAGTGATATAATAATAACAATAAAGATTTTTTAAAATAATTAAGCAAGACTGTAATAAAACACCACCCTGTTACGTTATATATATAGAGAGTGACTTTATATGGGAGGAACATATGAAAATCGCAAAAGCAAAAGGTCTATTTTTGTTACATATTATTTTTTTGATTACAATGATCGCTTCAATTAGTTTTTGTGAGTCGTCAACGGGCTCTGCTTTAAAGGTGGGAGATTTCGTAGCGCTTGGACACTATGAGAAAGACCCAATTATTTGGCAAGTTGTGAGCATTGACTCTGACGGCAATCCGTTGCTTTTTTCAAGGCGCATTTTGACCATAAAAGCGTTTGATGCAAGTGGACAAAAATATGATGCGGATGGCTACTATAGTTTTGAAAGATATTATGGTTCAAACCGATGGGAGACGTCTACTTTACGAAAATGGCTTAATTCGGATGACAAACTTGTCAGTTGGACCTATAACGCACCAGATGCAGACAACGTCTTCAAAGGTGAAAAGGCCTATGATACAGAGTCTGGATTTTTGCATAGTAGCAATTTTAACGCCAATGAAAAGGCACTTATCAAAGAGACCACTTATTCCTCTGATGATGGAACAACGTTAAGCGATAAGATTTTTTTATTGTCGACTGAAGAAGCGATGGCCTATTCAGTCTGCTCAAGTTGTTACCCTATGCAGCATCTGAAGCATCAAGCAATTTCAAAACCCTACGATATTTGGACACGTGATAGTGTGAGCGACACACTACATGCAGTTAATACGCTTAAATGGGATGGCGACCAATCACATAATGTAGCCAATGTCAGTAGATCTGGTGTCGCGCCAGCACTCAAACTCGATCTCAAGAAAATTGAATCTATGACGATGTTAGGCAACGGTATATCCTATAAACCATATTATTTTGAGCTTAAAACAGAGATTAATTACTTGGTAATTCTATGCCTTGGTATTGCGGGCGTCCTATTCGTGTGGATTATCTATAAATTGTGGCGTGGTGCACGTCTGCAAGCGGCATGCATGCTCATAGGCATCCTTAGTATCTCGATGCTTTTGACAGCTTGTCTCGGCTTTGACGTTAGATCAAATGCAATTAGCAAACAGACGATTGATGATGGCTTTGAACCCTACCTCATCGTATTGCAATACGCACAAAATATCGATATGATTGAAAAACGCATTGGTGAACTTTATGAAGGTGAGCCTATAATCGTGGTTGCACAAGACGGTAGCGATATGACTCAAAAGATCTTGGATAAATTTCAAACACCTAAATCATCGGAAGAACGCCAAGCAATAATAAGTGATGTTTTCAAAAACGATTGGAAGGTTGTAAGGGGCGGAGACTATCGCGTGACGACCATAAAAAAAGAAATTGATGATGTTTTTGGGAACAAGTCTATGGTGTATCCGATAATACTGGATGGTTCTCCTGAAACAAATGACCAAACAGAGTCGTTTAAGAAGGCTGTAGGGCCACTCTATAAAGAGCAAGACTATGATGCGATTGAATCGTATCTCAGGGTAAATGACCTTCAAATCGTTCATCCACTTGATTGGTCGGCGGTCGGCATTGGTCAGCTTTATGTGTTGGATTGAGTTGTACTGAGTAGATGTGGTCTAATGTTTTATCTTTGGAGGTGTAAACGTGTCAAATAAATGGAAAGCATTTTTATCAATCGTCGTGTTTGCACTAAGTTTTTTTATGTTGATAGAGACGCAATATTTGCCACCTTTGGGAGATCTATTACTTGAAAGCGTTGGATTAAAAGCTTGGTCAGATGGTGACATTGGCTTTCATCTCGCAATTTTGTACTTCGGCTTTGTGGCTGTGATAAGTTATATTTTTATGAAGCGCTTTGCCTACGTGCAAATGAAAATGAAAGGTATAACAATTTTTATCATTATCATCGTATTATTGACGACTTTTACTTATGCAACAAGCACTACCGCTCAATATATAAAAACGAATTCTGACGGGCTATATGCCGTTGCGTTGGTTAGCAATGACAAATCGAGAACTTTGAATCTGTATAGTTCGGGTAAAAACGATTCTGAACCGATTTACAATAAAGCACATTATAATACACGTGACTTTAAAGTGACCGATTTCGAAATAGATTTGACGCTTAAGAATTATGCAAAAAATGAGGTGACTTTTTATATCGAATTCGTGCCATTTATGATTGAAGGTGAACCTTTGGAAAATTTAAAAATATGGAATAAAGATGGTTCAAAAGCGGCGTTCACACTAGCACCTGGCATGACCCATCGTTTTGTGATTACTGAGGATGTCTATCAGTTGACTGGTGGGATGCGTGGAGAGAATTCAGGTTATGGGTTGAACGTGAGTGAAGTAATCCTTACAAATGACCAAGGCGAATCGATTTTGTTAAAAGACAGTTCAATAATGGCGGAACTATTAATTCATAAGTAATGAGTTAAAGGGTCAAGCTTTTCGACTCATAGGGAATTGAAGCTATGTCATTGCACTAGAAATAAACGATCGGAGGATATATCATTTGGACAAACGCTTTATCTATGCTGGAGTCGTTATAATTCTCATAATCATTTTTACAATAGCTTTGATTCAAAACAATGACGTCTCAAAAGAGGCACTATCAGATGTGTCCACTACTGAGTCAGACAAATCTCAGGAAACTTCAGAATGGGACACTAATACACTCGAACATGATTATGTATATGTAAGGCCAAACCTTCAAAGGCGTGTGATTGCGATAAGAACACTTGATGAATCAGAACGTCCTACGCCATATGATTTTACAGAGTCTGGCAAAGAGCTGATTGAAAAAGGACATTTCTATTCACTTGTGATACTGGATATTGATACGGATGTTCGCCAAAAGACGGAGACCATCACTGAAGTTGCTGAGCTTGAAATCATTAATACGTTTGAAGCCACCGACATAGAACAGATATACAGACAACTTGAAATCCGTTACGAAGATGATCATGCCGTCTATAAACATGATAGACAATATTTTGTGACGTCTTTAAATGAGCCAAGGCTTTTTAGAAAGTATGCGCTTTTCGACTCAATTATACCAATCAAACCAAACTACGATACCACCACTATTGACGTTTATAGAACGCCATCAAAGGGGGTTTATTTTTCTGTTTCGGATCAACAATTTTATATCCTCCCTGACAATGCCTTACAGCCAATAGCCGACACCTTTAGCTGGGAAGGCAAAACCATCGAACACACACCGACTATGACCTCGGTTCAAGGGCCTTCATTTTCAAAGATTACCGATGAACCAAGGCTAAATAAGTTTAATCTGGGTGCTAGCAGTGCCGTGGTATTTGAGAGATTGGGTATGCCAATATCTGTGAAATGGCTATTGGGACATTATCTGAATTATGAAGATCTTTCGATTTACGCATCTATGGATGAAAAGGGTGATACGTTGACCTTTGATCCAGTCTATGCCGTTCTTTATACGGGTGATTATCCCGTAGCGGGGCTTCATAAAGGGATGACATTTAAAGAAGTGGAACAAATTATCGGACAGCAGTCTGCTTTAAACTTTACCGCAGGCGATGAAATGACGTACCCACTTAGTACGGTACTTAAGAAAAATGGCTTCACGATAAAGGTGGGATTTGATACTGAACTCAAAGTTTCTCAGTTCTATATTCGCATTGCAGAAGAATCAGGTGGTGTGACAGTTGAAAATGGACAAGTCTATGAACCGATGCCAAGTGAAGTGGCACGTGCTTTTTCGGAAGACCTTTTTGATCTAGATGGATTTGAGCAGTTTACCGAGTTTGCCACTGGATTTGACAATTGTTATTTCAATGCTTCTGCTGTGTCAAACGTTGGTATTGCTGGCATTGATATCGGATTTTACACTTACGATTTATCACGTCGTGCACCAACTCTCTTGAGCGATCAACCCATGAGGATGTTGTTTGAGCTATTAATTGACGCCAACCCAAGTGTCATCACCATAGGTAAAGAGGATGGCATAATATATAAAATTGATCTCAATACGTTTGTGCAGACGCCAATGTCTGGTCCAAACTATAAGGATTATGCCGTTAGGGGCGAGAGTCTTATAAAAGCATCGTTACTAAGTGACGCGCAGTTTCTTGAAAACTACGGATTATCGACGACTGAGACGATTGGACAGTTTAATGTGAGCGTTCCAAAGGATTGGAATGTCAGATATGGCGATTATCCTGAGGGGCTTTATTGGTCGCTGGCGAATGTTTTTTCAAGTGATATTGGTCTTGATTTAAGGGCGCTTAAGGGTAAGACGGTGGCTGCAACCGTATATAGATTGAGTGATGGGCTAAAGGCGCAGGATCGAGTGTCCAACTTTAGATACCCTTCGAATGCAGTTGTTTTAAGAGAATATGATCAGATTAAAGGGGCATGGCTTATGTTCAATACCGCGTCGATTGGGCCATCACTGGGTATGAATGATTTAGAGGCGTTAACGGGTAGGTCGTTTGATGATTGGGTTTGGGATGAGGGTGTTTTCGTCTTGACGACCTCTTATCTACCAAGTCCGGAGGCCACGATTCAGAACTTTTTCGACGCAATCCAGTTAGGAGATAAATCAGGCGCCAATAGATGTTTAAGGCCAAGCAGCTTCCTTAGCAGTCTGACTACCAATCTAGATTTTTCTAAGCGTCTTTATCATGACGATTTTAACACACACAATAGTTTGGTTGAAAACATCATAAGTGCAACGGATGTGGAGATTATCTCTTACTTTGCAAACCAAACGTTTGAACCAGTTGAAAACAGCCAGACATACTTTGATGCGATGCCACTCGGTACCCGTATTGAGGTAGAACTATCCCTCAAACTTGACTGGAGAGATAAGATGTTCAACACAGAAGGCAAAGATACGCGTTTTGCTGTGCTGGAAAAAACGCCTTATGGCTGGAAACTTGATGGACTTGCAACAGGGAGATGAGTTAGAGGGTCAAGCTTTTCGACTCATGGACGCGATATATAAGCCTAATCATCAAAGCATGATTATCAAAGCACCACAACTTAGTGACTAAAATCTTAAGTGGAGGTAACACTATGAATAAAATGGTATTGCTCGTTGTGGATGTCCAAAACGCGATTGTTATGGAGCATCCTCATGAAGAAACACAAGTGCTTGGCAATATTGAAGCGTTAATCGAACAGGCCAGAAAATACCAAATAGAAGTGATCTACGTACGTCATGACGATGGTGTCGGAACTGAGTTTGAAGTGGGCACAGATACTTGGCAAATCCACAAAGCGGTAACCCCTCAAGCTGGTGAGAAAATCATAGACAAAAGGTTCAACAGTGCCTTTCATAAAACGGACTTACAAGCGTATCTAACTGAAAAAGCTGTCGATACCATCATTCTCGTAGGCATGCAAACTGAATATTGTATCGATGCGACAGTGAGAAGCGCATTCGATTTGGACTATAAAGTCTTAATACCTGAGGATACGAACACGTCGTTTGATAACCCGTATATGCAGGCACAGCAGTTGATTGCTTATTACAACACGTTTATCTGGGATGGGCGCTATGCGCAGTTGTTGCCTATGGAAGAAGCGCTGGTCGCAATGCAAAAGGGATAGTACCAATTGAGAGCGTACCATTTGATATAGTATGACTTAAAATTTATGGAGGCTAAATGCAGATTATTGAAAGAAAAGTTGACAATCATGGCGTTGCAATACATTATATTGAGAGTATAATAGATCGCTCTAATGAAAGTACCAAAGCACCACTAGTGATCATACCTGGTTTCACAGAATCCGCTGAGGATTATATTGATATCATCAAGACAATCGAAGATAGAAAATGCGTTGTCATAACACTTAGAGGTAGGGGACAAAGCGATGCCCCAGAGTCTGGCTATACACTTGAAGATCATGTATCGGACATAAAAGCTGTGGTTGATCATCTGACACTAGATGAGATTTACGTACTAGGCTATTCCCGCGGTGTCTCTTATATGATCGACTATGTGCTCGGCAACCTACCGAAAATCAAAGGCATGATTGTAGGCGACTATCCTGGTATGCATACAAGGCTCGTAGAGCGCTGGGTGGACATGTTCATCAATCTGCCACCGTGGCGCGGCAAATCGGCACTTGAGCGCATGCCAAGGCATGCTATCGAGGCAATACAGAGGGAGTCTGTAGAAAAATCATTTTATGAGGCACTTAAAGCCGTTAAAGTGCCAGTTCTGCTCTTAAAAGGGGACCAAAACGGTTCACTTTTGTCTGACGAAGCACAGACACTCTATTTTGAGGCTTTAGAAGATGTAAGTCTCTCTGTTTTTGAAGGGTGTGCCCATGACTTGTTCAAACCTGATGCAACACATTTTACGCATGTGGTTAAAGAATTCGTCGATCAGTATTAGTCAATATCACAAAGGAAAAGATTGAGTTGGACCCTACAGGCTAGGGTCCTTTTTTATGCCCAATATGCCATTAAATTTTCATGTTTATGTAAGCGGACAAAATTAAGAAAAATACACGATAAATAGTCATGAAAAGAGTTATAATAAAAGAGATACGCAACAGGAGGAAAATAAAAGTGATCGATAAAAAAGCAATAGAAGGCCATATCCGAGGCATCTTGGTCGCACTTGGTGACGATCCGGATAGAGAAGGTTTAATAGATACCCCAAAACGCGTCGCGAGCATGTATGAAGAAGTGTTCGAAGGCATGAATTATTCAAACGCTCAAATCGCTGAGATGATGAATACGACCTTTGAAGAGGACCTAGATATTCAAGTGGACAGTAAAGATATGGTCGTCATGAAAGACATTGAAATTTTTTCGTTCTGTGAGCACCATCTCGCCCTAATGTACAATATGAAAGTCACGGTAGCCTATATCCCTACTGATAAGGTCATCGGATTGAGTAAAATAGCAAGAATAACCGATATGGTCTCTAAAAGATTACAGTTACAAGAACGTATCGGTTCAGATATTGCCGAGATTATGACCTTGATTACAGGTTCGGAAGATATCGCTGTCATCATCAAAGGTGAGCACAGCTGTATGACATCGCGTGGCATTAAAAAAACACAGACAAAAACAGTGACGACAACTTTTAAAGGGCGATATAGCTCTGACGATAGCCTCTACTTGAAATTGATGATGATTTATCAAAGTTGAGGAGGCCATCATGTTTTTAATGATCGATAATTACGATTCTTTCGTATATAATTTGGTCCATTATTTTTTAGAACTTGGAGAACAGGTCGAAATCTATAGAAATGATGTCCTTACAATTGAGAAAATTAAAGCGCTTAAACCTGAAGGAATCATCATTTCGCCTGGCCCAAAAGACCCAAGTGAGACAGGTATTTGCGAGGATGTCATCCGTACGTTTGCCACACAGATTCCAATATTTGGCGTATGCCTAGGCCATCAAGCTATCGCCTACGTACATGGTGCCGATGTTGTAAAAGGGGTGCGACCAATGCATGGTAAAATTTCTGAAGTGATCCATAACGGCCAAGGCGTTTTTAAAGGGATTCCCTCACCAGTAAAGGTGACGCGATATCACTCACTTGTCGTCGACCCTGCAACGCTATCCGATGATTTTATCATCTCAGCGAGGAGTGAGGATGGAGCGGTCATGGGGATCAGACATCGAACGTTGTTGCTTGAAGGCGTTCAGTTTCATCCAGAAGCAGTACTCACGGCGTTCGGGCATGACATGATAAAAAACTATATCACTTGGTGCAAGGAGGTTGGAGATGCAAAAAAATCATGCATTTAGTATCAAGACGATAGAGACCAATCTCGATAGCTTTGAGATTTATACATGCATCGAACAAGGTGTGGATACCATTTTCTTAGACAGCTCAATGGCGGATTCGCCATATAGCCACTACAGCATCATCGGTGTGAATCCCTTTTTAACGATTAAATATGAAGACAAGACGATTTATGAAAAATGGTATACTCAGGAGACAAGGACGTTCACTAAAGTGTTACATCAAACAGATATTTTTAGTTATTTAAATACTATAATGGAAAACTATCAGATCGAAAACACCACAAGTCTGCCATTTGTGGGTGGCGGATTAGGCTATTTCAGTTATGATCTTGGCAGTGAAGTAGAAGCGTTGCTTTTTCATGCACCTGACCTTGTCACAGTACCTGAGGCATACTTTGTGTTTTATGACAATGCACTCGTCATAGACCATCACATGAACACAGTATCCATCACTGGTCTTGGCATCTTGAGAGACGCTGTTTCTAGTGTGGAATTTCTTGAAAATAAACTATTAATTGAAAAGAATCGATTAAGTGAAAAACAACGCCCCTTTGACCTAACCAATCCATGTAAACCACAGTTTAAGTCGCCATTTTCAGCAAAAATGTATCAAGAGGCAGTGGAGGCAATGCGCGAATATATTCGAGAAGGTCATATTTATATTGCGAATATGACGCATACTTTTTCAAGTACATTTTACGAGGATCCTTTAACGACTTATAGGCAATTAAGAACAGTCAATCCTGCGCCTTTTTCAGCGTATTTGCCACTCGAAGGCTTCTCAATTCTATCTTCATCGCCTGAACGGTTTATTGAGATACATGATAATATGATTCAGACGCGTCCAATAAAAGGGACACGGCCTAGAGGCAATACAGAAGAGGACGATCTAAAAAACAAAGTGGCGCTCATGTCCAGTGAAAAAGATAAATCAGAACTTTTGATGATTGTCGATCTTGAGCGCAATGACCTAAGTAAAGTTTGCGAGCCAGGTAGTGTGAAAGTGACAGAGTTGTTTGAAATTGAAACATATGCCACTGTTTTTCACCTCGTTTCGACTATAAAAGGTCAACTATCAAGTGGTAAGACATCCGTTGACTGCATCCAAGCGATGTTCCCAGGTGGATCAATAACAGGTGCACCAAAATATCGAGCCATGGAAATTATCGATGCACTTGAGAAGAACAAGCGCAATATCTACACGGGATCCATAGGTTATCTTGGATTTGATGGTGGGGCGGATTTCAACATTATCATAAGAACGATTCTCATAAAAGACCAAATGGCGTATTTTGGCGTCGGTGGTGGTATCACTTGGGAATCGGAAAGTATGGAAGAGTATATTGAAACCCTCGATAAGGCCAAGGCATTATTAAAAAGTATGGATGCTAAGCCTATCGAAATTTAGTAGGAGTCAATTATGAACTATGAAGAACTAAAACCTGAAGCTTTTCAAGTGATTGAGCAATCATCGACATCTGAACTGAAAAATAACCTTACCCATTATTTGGATGAGGGCTTTTTATACGGCATTGGATTTTTTGAGACGATACTCATTTTGAAAGACGTATGTTATTTAAAAGAACATGTCGATCGTATAAATGCAAGTTTAGAGGCATTTGACATCGATAGGAGATTGTCAGAAGCGACTGTGCATCAATTGATTAAAACGTATACTTGGCAAAATATTGTCTTAAAAATCGTCATTACACAATGCAATGCCTTAGCGATTACACGATCAATTCCTTATACGGATAAGCATTATCAAGAAGGGTTTTCACTCACTCAAAGTGCAGTAACAAAAAGTACGAACAGCGCTTTAATTAGACATAAAACGCTTAACTACGGCGAGAACCTTTGGGCGATGAAAGTCGCTAAAAAATCCGGATATGACGATTGTCTTTTTGCTAATGAACTTGGAAATATCACTGAAAGTGCAGTTGCCAACTTGTTTATCATAGAAGATGGGCAATTGATAACGCCATCATTGGAAGAAGGGCTATTACCAGGTATCCTTAGAAGTAAGATTTTAGAAAACTATCCAGTTAGACAGGAAGCGATTACGCCTGAACGCATTATGAATTGTGAAGGGGCATTTTTGACAAATTGTATTGTTGGTGTAATAAAGGTCAGTGCTTATGTTGGTCTTAGAGTGCCTGAACATCCATTGGTAGAAGAAATACGCAATAAAATGATTGAAAATGCGAGGTGTTCAGATGTTATCTAGAATAGATAAAATACTTGATAATTTAGAGTATAAAGCTTGTTTGAAACGCATTGAAGCACACGAGGTAGATCGAGAACTATGTGGACATGATTTGGGTCATTTTATTGATGTAGCGCGCATTGCAACGATACTCTCACTCGAAGAAGGGATTGATCTTTCACGTGATCATATATATGCCGCGGCGTTACTCCATGACATTGGTCGACATATTCAGTATGAAGATGGCACACCTCATGAAATTGCAAGTGCAGAACTTGCGGGGCCTATATTAGAATCTGCTGGGTTCAAAGAGGATGAGATAGAACGTATTAAAGTCGCCATTTTAGATCATCGCAATGAAACGATTAAGGAAGATAAATCGCTTTCTGGTTATCTTTACAGAGCTGATAAGTTGTCTAGAAACTGTTATTCATGTACGGCATCAGTGCTATGCGACTGGTCAGATGATAAAAAAAATATGACATTGAAAATCTAAAAGAACATATTTAGAAAGGGTTTAAGCATGAAAATCGGCAAACTGGATTTTGATTTAGAAAAAAAAGGGTACATCATGGGCATTTTAAATGTGACGCCAGATTCGTTTTCAGATGGTGGCAGTTTTGTGCATATAGATAAAGCGGTTGCACGAGCTCTTAAGATGATCGAGGAAGGTGCCACAATCATAGATGTTGGCGGTGAATCGACTAGGCCAGGGCATGAAACGGTCACTATTGATGAAGAAATTAACCGTGTCGTACCAGTGATAAAGGCACTTGTTGGTCTAATTGATGTACCTATCTCTATTGACACTACAAAATCTGAAGTGGCTAGAGCTGCACTTGATTCAGGTGCAAGTATGATCAACGATGTGTGGGGCTTTAAATACGATGCCAATATGGCGTCTGTTGCAGCTGAGTATGACGTACCAGTGTGTTTGATGCACAACCGTAAAGAGACAAAATATCAGGACTTGATCGCAGATATGGTTTTGGACCTTGAGGAGAGTATCCAAATTGCATTGAATGCAGGTGTAAAAAAAGATAAAATCATCCTCGATCCTGGAATTGGCTTTGCGAAAACACTTGCTGACAATCTTGACACTATGAAATCACTTAGCGTATTTACAGCGATGGGATATCCTGTATTACTAGGCACTTCGAGAAAATCCATGATTGGGCAGGCTCTAGATTTACCCTTAACTGATAGACTCGAAGGGACCATTGCAACGACTGTTCTCGGATTTGTCAAGGGATGCAGCATCTTCAGAGTGCACGATGTAAAGGAAAATCTACGCGCACTCAAGATGACAGAACTTATGCGTTAAGCAAATAAAGGAATGATAGAGAAAGGGAACACTATGGATCAATTGATTATCAAAGACTTAGTTATATTTGGTCACCACGGCGTTTTTCAAGAAGAAAAAAAAATGGGTCAAAAGTTCATTGTTGATCTCATCATCGATCTTGATCTTCAAGAGGCATGTGATACCGATAACTTAGAGAGCGCCATAAATTATGCTCAGCTCAGCCATGAACTCACTGACGTTTTTCAGCGTGAGAATTACGATTTAATCGAACGTGCAGCACAAGTGCTTTGCAACTATATATTAATGCAGTATCCATCCGTTAGAAAGGTCGACTTGACCCTAAAAAAACCATGGGCACCCGTTTTGCTTGAACTCGCATATCCTGCTGTTCGCATCGTAAGGGCAAGACATACCGCCTATATCGCTGTTGGTTCTAACTTGGGAGACAAAGCAGCGCATATACAACATGCACTAAACCTTATCGATCAAAGTGAGCATACAAAAATTCTTCTCAAATCGACTTTGATTGAAACGGATCCAGTTGGCTATGATGATCAAGACACATTCTTAAATGGCATGGTTAAGGTTTCTACCACTCTTACACCAAAGAAACTCATACATTGGCTCATGTCAATCGAAGCTGAACTCAAAAGGGAAAGGTTGGTCAAATGGGGGCCACGCACCATCGATCTAGATATCATCTATTATGATGATTGTGTGACAGATGATAGTGACATCATACTACCTCATCCAAGGATGCAAGAGCGCGCTTTTGTGCTGGAGCCATTGACTGAAATCGCGCCTAATGTCGTACACCCACTTTATAAAAAAAGAACGGTTGAGATGCTTGCTGATCTAAATAAAACCTGATTATAGTATACTAATGAACACGACGATACTTGATAGGACAAGAATCGCCGTGTTTTTTGTCTTTTTAAAGCGCATGGTGTATAATTGATGGGCACACTAGGTGAATCTTCCTAAATAATAAACGGATAAAGTGAGGGACACTATGACAATAAAAACCAATTCAACAAATGATCGTGATATCGATAAAATAGATGATCAGAGAAATCACAATAATTCATGTCGCGTATGTGGCCATATTACAACAGAATGGACTCATTTGAGAATGGCATCCAAGTATTTCTATTGTAATCATTGCGAGTTCATCTCAAAAGATGAAACAATGCGCGTCACTCCTGATCAAGCTTTCAATATCTACAACACCCATAAAAACGATATTGATGATCAGCGATACGTCTCTAATCTTCACAAGTTTCTGAAAGAGGCAGTCTTTCCATATTCAAATGGCTTAAAAAATGGTTTTGATTTTGGCAGTGGTCCAGATCCAGTGTTGTCACAACTACTGACACGTGATTATGGTTATGAAATGGACATTTACGACTTATATTATGCCCCTGATCGTATCAATTTTGGCAAGAAATACGACCTAGTTACTTCAACTGAGGTGGCAGAACATATCCCTGACCCTTTGAACTATTTTAGACAACTCAAAAGCCTACTTACGGATACTGGCACATTGGCGATTATAACTCAATTTCATCAAAATAATTCCCTTCACTTTAGCGACTGGCATTATGTACGCGATAAAAGTCACATTTCATTTTATACAGAAAAGACGATGAAAACGATCGCACAAAAGGTCGGTCTGAAAGTTGTTTTCACGAATCGCACGCAATATGCGACATTTGTCAAAGACATTAGAATCGAACCTGTTAAAGTGGTTGAACAAATAGCAGCACAAGACGTTGAGCAAGTTACTGAACAAGCATATGAACAGGCAAATGAACCAAATACTGAACATGTGACAGATGGTTACAATGAAGAAAAGGAAAATAATGAAACAGAAAACATTTAATCAATATGCACTAAGCGAAGATCTGCTTAAAGCTTTAGAGTTATTAGACTATCATGCGCCAACAAGCGTTCAAGCGGAAGTCATCCCACAGCTTCTTGAGAATGTCGATATCATCGTCAATTCCCAAACGGGAAGCGGCAAAACAGCTGCGTTTGCTATCCCTATTATAGAGAAGCTCGAATGGGAAGAGAACAAACCACAAGTCATCGTCATCACGCCAACGCGTGAACTTGCCATACAAGTAAAAGAAGATTTTTTCAACATAGGTAGGTTTAAGCGCATCAAAGTATCGGCCGTATTTGGAAAGTCGCCTTATCATGTTCAGCAAAAGGAACTCAAACAAAAAACGCATATCGTCGTTGGTACACCTGGTAGGCTCATTGATCACTTAGACAGAGGCACACTTGATCTTTCCATGGTCAAATATCTCGTCATAGATGAAGCTGATGAGATGCTTAGAATGGGATTTGTCGAACAAGTTGAAGCCATAATCAAACGCATTCCTAAGAACCGTGTTACAGTTGTGTTGTCGGCAACAATGCCAGATGATATCCGAAAATTGTGCGAGAAATATATGAAAGAACCCATTCATGTGAATATTGAAGCTCAGGAGCAAGCAGCACAGAGCATTATTCAGATGCGCTTAAATATTGAAGAAAATCAAAAGATTGAACTCCTTAAAGATCTCATCATCACTGAGAATCCGGACAGTTGTATTGTATTTTGCAACACACAGCTTAAGGTGGATCAAGTATTTGATGCTTTGGATGCGCTGGATTATCCCTGCGATGAAATCCATGGTGGCATGGAGCAAAATGACAGACTCAGCGTTATGGATGATTTTAAACGTGGAAAATTTAGATATTTGATTGCCACTGATGTTGCAGCGAGGGGCATCGATATCGATCAAATCGGATTAGTTGTCAACTACGATATGCCAAATACGTGTGAAAACTACGTTCATCGAATCGGTAGAACAGGAAGAATCGGCAACTCAGGCAAGGCGTTGACGTTTGTCACGCCGTCCGACAAAAAACAACTTGAAGAGATTCACGACTATATTGGCAGAGAAATACCCTTAGGTGAAAGGCCAGAACACCATGTTGTCTTGACATCAGAGCCGGCCTTTATCGAAAAGGCGAACAGCCAACCCGATATCAAAGAGATAAAAGGTGCCAAGTTAAGTGAGGGCATCATGAAACTCCATATCAACGCAGGTAAGAAAACTAAGATGCGCGCCGTCGATATTGTTGGTACACTTTGTGGCATCGATGGCGTCGATGCGTCAGACATCGGTATCATAAATATTCTCGACGTATCCACTTATGTTGAAATCCTCAACGGAAAAGGCGAACACGTCTATAGAGCCCTACAGGATCGTCCGATAAAGGGCCGTATGCGACGCGTAAGCAAGGCAGATAAATAATAAAAATCTCGAAGGGGTTCATTGTACCCACTTCGAGATTTTTTTAGTTATTCGCCAGCTAGTCCAATTTCTGATGCGGCTTCTTTCATACCTTCGATCGTCCATAACATGACCGTATCGAGATCCATGCCGATCATCTCGCAGCCTTCGAGGATCACTTCTCGGTTGACACCTGCTGCAAAGCTCGCCGTTTTAAACTTCTTTTTAACGGATTTTACTTCTAAATCCAAGATGCTTTTAGTTGGACGCATCAAGACGCCAGCCGTTATAAGTCCCGTTAACTCATCTATGGTATAAAGCACTTTTTCCATATGTCGCGTTGGTTCTACTTCGGTACATATTTTCCAACCATGTGACACAACCGCATGGATGATGTCCGCATCCACACCCGCATCTTTGAGGAGTTCTTCCGCTTTAACGCAGTGTTGCTCAGGGTACATTTCATAATCTAGGTCATGTAAAAGCCCTACGATTCCCCAATAGGTCTCATCTTCACCATTTTGCCTTGCAAAATAGCGCATAGCAGCTTCAACCGACAGACCGTGTGTTACAAGTGATCGGCTCTTGTTGTATTTTTCTAGCAGTTCATAGGCAAATTCTCTCGTTATCATAGTGTCCCTCCTGTAATTCGCGTCTTCGCATCATCTAATATAGACCAATTCTATCATATTTGAAGGGGATAAAAAATAAATTAAAAATATTTTTAAAAACCTATTGACTACATTAGTGATGTAGTGTACTATCTAATTAATACAGCAAGACACGGAGGTGTATATGGATTTTTTAAATGATACCCCTATCTATATTCAAATCATGAATATAATCAAAACCGATATAGTGAGCGGTAAGATGAAAAAGGGTGAGAAGCTGATGTCGACGAGGGAACTGGCTATGGAACTTAAAGTCAATCCCAACACAGTACAACGCGTTTTCAGAGAGCTTGAAAGTGAAGAAATATGTTTTACAAAAAGAGGCATGGGCACATATGTGACGGAGGATGACCATATGATTTCAACATTAAAGGAACAACTTGCGACAGAAAAAATAGCCCAGTTTGTTGAGGGCATGGAAAAACTTAATTTTTCAATAGCGGATATTATCAATAAACTCAAGTCTTACGAGGAGGCTAGACATGCCTAACATGATCGATTGCGTCAACTTGCAAAAAAATTATATGTCAAAGAAAGCATTGATTGACATTAACCTCAAATTTCAAGAGGGTAAAATATATGGCCTTTTGGGACCAAATGGCAGCGGTAAAACGACACTTATGAAAGTCATCGCGGATCTTCATGAGCAAAGTGCGGGTGAGATTCTCATCTGTGGTGAAAAGCCTTCACACTTGACACGTGCATATGTCGCATATATGCCAACCGAGAACTTTGTTTATGGTTGGATGCGCGTAAAAGATGCCGTCAAGTTTTACACGGATATGTATAAAGATTTCGACTTAAATCGCGCAACAGACCTACTTAAATTTATGGAACTCGATATGAACCAACGCGTATCCAGCCTATCAACGGGTCAACGCGCCAGACTAAAAATCACATTGGTCATCTCTAGAAGAGCACGCATCTATATGCTGGATGAACCTTTAAACGGACTCGATCCAATCTCGAGAACCAAGATTAAAGAATGTATCATTGAACAATTCAATTCTGAAGGTGTTATGCTCATATCCACACACCTCGTCAATGAAATCGAACAGATTTTAGATGAAGTCGTTTTCTTGCATGAAGGTAGAGTCATACTTGAAGGGGAGACGGAAACACTTAGGATTCAGCACGGAAAATCGCTTGAAGACATTTACAGGGAGGTATACGGTAATGTATAATCTTATAAAATTTGAGTTTGCTAGGAAAAAAATTACATTTGCTGTTGCAGCTGCACTTACTGTCATCGGTCAATTGTTCGTCATGTTCAAGTTTTTCCAACTAGATGAAGCTGCGATTCAAGTGGCTGGGGACGATATTTTTGGCATATTTCTAGGTGTGACTATGGTTGGATTTGGTATTTTGTATTTTATCGACATCATCTTCTTATTTAGAAACGATCTATTTAAACAGGAAGGCTACATGCTCTTTATGACGCCGCATAATGGTTATAAAATATTGGGTTCTAAACTTATCTTTGGTTTGCTTGAAGGCCTTGCAATTGCAATCGTCTATCTAGGATTACTGCTATTAAATTTAAAAGTGATGCTCGGTGTGCCAATCAATTTTGAGATAATTGGCCTCAATAGTGAGATGATCATAACAGGTATCAAAGGATTGATTCTTGGTGTCTTTATGCTTGTAGAATTCGCACTCACAGTTTATCTTTCATTTGCACTTTTCAAAAGTTTAATCAACAATACCCGTTTCAAAGGATTAATCACATTTGGCATCTTCATTGTCATCAACATCGTCAAATCAAAAATTGTTGAAGTTATTGCAAACCTTTTAGGTAAAGATTTTTCGAATGTTCAAATCACATCTAGTGACTTGATGCTTGAAACGGTCAATAAAGCTATGAACTATGGCCTTATTGCCACCATTATTTCTGCAGTCGTATTATTCATAGGAACAGGATATTTGCTTGAAAATCGAATCAATTTGTAATTTTGTATGAAAAACTGGGTATAGGTGTGCCAAGAACGTAACAGGAGGCGCACATGACATCACCAGATAATCAAATAAGGGAACTCGTAAAAGAAATCGAGGCGGTGTTGTTTAGCGACCATGAGGAAGCTAAACGTTTAATTGGACACCTCCTCGATTTGTCGTCTAGACACGAAGACGTATTTGGGCTTTATAAAGCGAACAATATGCTTGGTATACTAAGTTCTGATCTTGGAAAAGTGGATGAGGCGCTTGGCTATTACACGGTAGCCATGTCCTATATGGTCTTTGATGAAGTTAAGGATGAAAAGCCTGTTCTTTTGAATAATATTGGTAATGTGATTGCGATTTGTGGCAATTATTTTGAAGCGATTGAAAACTTCACAGATGCCTTGAATTTCATCGATGAAACAGGTATTCACAAAGACCTCATTTTTACACTCTATTTAAATATCGCAGAAGCCTATCTCAATATTGGTGAACCAAAAGAAGCACTTGAAATCATAAATGAATCCCAAGTACACTTTGACGAAAAATTCCAAGGAGATCGAGTCACGATGTTTGGACTACTTTCAAGTGCTTACCTTGGACTTGGTGACTACAAAAGTGCCTATGCATACATTTTACTATGCGAAGAGGCAGCTCAATCCTCAAATTATCTCGTGCTAAATGTTTTAATCAACTACTATAAAGCCAAGTATTTTGAATTGACGGGATCATTTGTCGATGCAGAGGTTTTTTATGACAAAGCACTGAGTAGCCAGTTTGAAGGGGATAGCTTCTATTACTTTAACCAAATTGCACTGGATTTTGCAGCTTATCTGGTGAATAGAAAGGCGTATGAAAGAGCGATTCCATTTATCTACAAATCAATTGCAATAGCAGAGCAAAAACATTGGAATTGGGTCCTTTTAGATTATTTTCGCATTCTCGCTGAATGTTATACCGAAATCGGCGACTTAAATCATGCGGTTGAAGCCTCAAAAGCATATTTTGAAATCGAGAAAATAAACAGGGTTAAACGCAATGCACAGAATTACAACTGTTTTAAAGTACAAGAAAAAATTCTGAACATAAAACTTAAAAACAGGACGCTAAATGATGCCATTGTGCGTATGAAAGCGGTTAATAACATATTAAAGCAAATCAACGCGTCTAATGACCTAATGAAGTTGATTGAAATCTTATATGGCTCTTTGAAATCACTCTTTAAAATCGATACATTCGCATTGGGGTTGTATGATGATAATCGTGATGTCATCAATTATATTTCTAAATTTGAAAACGGTATATCTATGGGGGCATCACAAGTTGGTTATGACAATGAAAAATCATTCAGTTCTTATGTTAGACGAACGAATAAACCTGTAATTATTCATGACATTGATGACTTTGATGCGATACAAACCCTCTATCCAAATGTAAAAATCGTCAAAGAAGATATCAGCAATATTGGCAACCATTCTATGAGCATCGTCATATGGCCTATGCAAGTTGAAGATAAACCTATTGGACTGATTAATTGTCAAGCGCTAGAACGACAGACATTTTCAGAGTTTGATATCGAACTCATTGAGATGTTAGCGGCACATCTCGCAATTGCTGTTGAAAATCACATGCAAAAACGAGAACTCAGCGATGCCGTCGATCGTCTCAATAAAATGACTTTTATTGACAGTTTAACGGATGTCTACAATAGACAAGCACTCAACGAGTATCTTCCAAAGCTTTATGAAAAAGCAATCACACAAAAAGAAAACATCGTATTTGCCATGGTGGATCTCGATAATTTCAAGATGCTAAATGATCAATATGGGCATCAACAAGGCGATCAATGTCTTTTAGCATTTGCTAAGCTTCTCAAAAGCACCATGGGTCATCTTGGCTATATCTATCGATATGGCGGCGATGAGTTCAGCCTTTTGTTTGTTGGATTGGAACATGACGTTGTAGAGAAAATCTTGGAAAAAATCATATCAAAATCAAGTAATTTCTATACCATTGGTGATGTGATCAACATCTCTGCTTCTATTGGCGCTGTATTTGTTGATAATGGAAATTGTGCGGAAATTTCGTTGAGTAGTTTTATAAACTATGCTGACAATGCCTTATATATAGCCAAAAATGAAGGCAAAAAGGCGTTTAGAAAAGTTTTACTCTGATATTATCACGAAAATGAAACTTGTTATTAGACATATTTCCTTTATAATAATAGTTGACCTATAACAATAAACACTATGGAGGAAAACATGTTCAAAGTAAGAACTTCTGGCGTATGTGCCAGTGAAATTCATTTTGATATAGAGGATGGCCTTATTAAAGAAGTCGAATTTATTGGTGGATGTCCAGGTAATGCAATTGGTCTTAGCAACATGCTTGCAGGACAACCTGTTGCAGACGTCGTTGAAAAGCTTAAAGATGTCAAATGTGGTGGAAAAAACACTTCATGTCCATCTCAACTAGCAAGGGCTCTTGAAGCACATTTATAAATGCGTAAATTGATAGAGTCATTCAAATACTTGACGATTTGAAAGGCTCTTTTTTTGCGCTTTCATTAAAAATAAGCTATACTTTCTATAGAATAGGGAGGGCTGAATGAATGGAACTTAATTTTATCAATTGGATACAGAGCTTCAATACACCATTTTTAGATCAATTCTTTATCTATGTAACCATGCTCGGGGAAGAGTTTTTCTATATATTCGTTTTAAGTCTTTTCTATTGGTGTGTCAATAAAGAAGGCACTCGGTATTTTGTTATGATTCTCACATTTTCTGCTGTAATAAATGGTGCACTAAAAGAAATTGTCAATTCATCGAGACCGTTTCAAGTTGAGGCTGTTAGAGCCTTGAGAACAGAGACTGCACATGGGTCATCATTTCCAAGTGGCCATACCCAAACAGTTACTGCATTTTATGGTACGTTGATTTATAAATTCAAAAATATTTTTATTACCATTTTTTCAGTTATCATCATATTACTTGTTGCTTTATCGCGGATTTATCTTGGCGTTCATTGGCCTAGAGATGTCGTAGCCGGTATCGTACTCGCGATATTATCCATAGCTGTGATACACAAAATTACCATGCTTGATGAAAAAAAAGGGATTGAATGGCCTTATTATGCCGTTACAGCTATAGTCATTGTGAGCATGTTTTTTCTTCATTCAGAGACGTTTATAAAAGCAACAGGTGCTTTTTTAGGCTTTATGCTTGGTTACCTAGTCGAAGATCACTATGTTAAATTCGATGTTAGGGCAGATGGCTTCGCTCAGATTATGAAATTTGTCATAGGCATGTTATGCACACTCATTATATTTGAAGGGTTGAAGTTTGTATTGCCAGAATTAGTTATCTTTACATTTCTGCGATATTTTATGACTATTTTTTTCGTTGTTGCGGTCATACCGTGGATTTTTGTCAAACTCAAGTTATCGAGACACCGTATATTTAATTAAGGATAGGCTTAGAAAGGAATAAAATGACGTTTAATGAAATAACCGCTCAGGCAGCCACTCAGGCTAGGCTTTCGAAACTATATAAAGTGTATGACTCTGTCCCAGGTGGTAAATGTTCAGGTTGTACCGACTGTTGTTCAGAATCAGTGAATATAAGCTTTTTAGAATTTTCTAATATCATAGAAAATGGCATTCCTAAGCTTTCAAACGATGCATTTGATGCACTGGTGAAACGCGTGCTTTCATATTATCTTTTAGAATGGGTCAAGCCACAGAAGTGTCCTTTTTTAAGCGACGACAAAAGATGCGTCATCTATGAGACGAGGCCTTTGCCGTGTAGATTATTCGGAACGGCAACGCGAGATGCTTATGAAGCAAATTACATGAAAATCAAGCGACAAAACATTGCTGTCGCTCTGCAAATTCAAACCGAAACAGGCGATAAACTACCAAAAAATATCGTACGTCGGAAAATTGACTTTTGTGAAGATTTTAAACCCGATAAGACATTAGCTGCACGTGAAATTGAAGCGCTTTACAGTCGATTGATAAATTTGGATGGCGACCTCTATTTTGCAGGACTCATCGACGATTCAATGATGAATGGTGATCTCGTAAGCTTTATGATCGACTGGCTAATTGAGACACAAAAAAAATCACTGTCCGTTACACCCGGCATTCAAGCGGGGTATGATGTGGCAGTGACTAGAGCGTTATTATTCGAATTAAAAAATGATTGTCTCAAGAGTATACAAAAATAAAACGTTATCGTAAGTTGATCAATTGTTTTCCATTTCACGTGACTTATCAGCAGCGGCCTTCATAGCGCGAATTATGCTCGATCTGAAGCCGTCGGCTTCTAAAACGGCTATTGCAGCTATTGTATTGCCACCTGGTGAGGTGACTTGATCTTTTAGAACACCTGGATGTAGACCAGTTGTTAATACCATTTGAGCGGCACCGAGCAAGCTTTGTGCAGCCATGATGTAAGCTTTGTCCCTAGGCATCCCTTCAAGAACGGCAGCATCTGCCATGGCTTCCATCATGATGAAAGCGTAGGCTGGTGATGAGCCATGTACGGCGATTGCGGCATGCATAAGTGATTCATCAATCCAAGCATAACGCCCTATGGCGCTAAAAATATCTGATACTTGTGTCCGCGTAGTATCCGATTCTGGAAGTTTTGTACAAATGGACGTCATGCCGAGGTTCACCGAAGCAGGTGTGTTGGGCATTGCTCGGTACACTTTCTGGTCATTCAAGACAGCCATCAATTTTTCGAGTTTTACACCGGATGCAATCGAGATGACGACTTGATCTTTTTTGAAATACGAGCTTATCTGTTCGAGAACTTTGAAAACCATGTAAGGTTTTACTGCAAGGACGATAATATCGCAATTTTCTACAATTTCTTTGTTGGATGTCGTCGCTTTGATGCCGAACACATTGGTTAATCTTAGAACCGTTTTTTCAGTAGCAGCACTGGCCATTATATTTTGTGGTGTGAAAAGTTCTTTTGAGATCAGGCCACTGATAAGTGCGCTGGCCATGTTGCCACCACCTATAAATCCAATCGTCGTTGACATGGAGCCTCCTTAGAATGTTATGCTTCTATTGTAACATAAAATTGATTTGATAAAGCGTGCATAATACTATAATATATTTAAGAATAAGCAAATATCGGATGCCATTTAAAGGTGTTCCGAGTTAGATAAGGAAGGTAAATATGACTTTAAAACACATGTTAAAAATGACAACAACGGATGCCGTACTAGAAGAACTCTTAGTGGCCTATCCGGAATGTCTTGCAGATAAACACAACTACAAGAGAGTGCTTGATTATGTAGTCAGCACACCAGAAGTGCCATTCGACGATTTTATCATACAGATTGAACTCATCGATACAGAAGGTGATGCATCATTTGAAGAAGATATCGATGAAGCATCATACCTTAGCATTTCAGGCTATTCAGCAAAAGAAGACTTACACTTCGCACTCGGCTTTACAAAATGGGAAGAGTGGGCAAATGCAAAAATCGTCATACAAGAAGACCTTGAAATCAAACCCGACGAATTGATTGCCATCTGTCTCTACGAGATGACCTTCTATGGCTTTAACCAGGAAGAGATTGCTGGTGAATTGTCAGAAATAGAAAAAGGCATCATGCTCCACTAAAAAAAGCTCGGAAAGCAGCTATGCTTCCGAGCTTTTTGTCTGATTATTCACTTGGTGTTTTAATTAGTTGCCGATTATTTGCTGGATCAATGCCTTCGTGGCCGCTTCATCGTGGTAGAAATAGCTCAACCCGTCTTTGCCAGTTCCGGTACCGGCTGAAGGAATCGTTTGAAGATTCACGGATTCCATATCTGTGCCTATCATGGCCGTGGAAAGCAAAAGTGCCTTAGAAAGGGGCATGTCAGTTTCCACATAAGAGAGTGCTCTAAAGGCAATATAAGGCAGTTTGATCTGCATGGCTGACTTGGCAGCGCTCTTGATAAAATCTTGTTGTCTTTCCATACGTTTTATATCGCCACCGCTCTTTGAGCCATCGTTGTTCTTTCTAAAACGCAGATAAGACATCGCTTGATCGCCATCAATTTTCTGAAGTCCAGGTTGAAAATCAATATGGAGTGGTGGAATCGAGTAGGGATCGTCGTATAACATCCTAAATGGGACATCCACTTCTACGCCGCCGATAAGGTCGACGATTTCTTTAACCGCTTCATAATTAACCGTTACATAATAATCGATTTCGACGCCGAGTATATCGGATATTGAACGTCTGACACCTTCAGCACCGCCAACATCATTAAAACCGTATACGGCATTGAGTTTTGCTTGTCCTGAACCGTTTCTACCTTCGGTCGGGTAATAAGTATCTCTAGGAATGGAGATTGCATCGACTTTATTGGTGCTCGTGTCGATGGACATGAAGATCATCGTGTCCGTACGCGTGCCTTCAACACCCATCACGACCACATTGACGCGTTCTTTTGTAAAATAACCAACTGCAAAAAATGCGATAACACCTAATAATAAAATAATTAATAAGAATTTAAAAGTGCCTTGTAGCTTTGATTTTTTAAGTGGTATATCGTGCTCATCCTGTTCTATGTTTACCTGCGCCATATTTACCTTCCATCATTTCTATCATCAAATAGTAAGTTTACCATACTTTGTAATTATAAAACCCTCACTTAACATGTCAAGGGAAAACATCGAATTGTAATCTAAATGCCTCTTATAAGACAAAAGTTTAATATTTTTTTCACATAAGCTTCAGATTGTAAGGCCTAAGAACTTAAAACTATGTTATAATGAATTTTCGAAAGTGAGGTTTTTATATGAGGAAAAGGGATAAAGATAAAAGGCTCATTGATCTGATTTATGTGGTCTTGGGTTCAATCATATTGGCGATTGCCATCACATCAATTTTGAAACCAAATGGCATTATCACAGGTGGAATTACAGGATTTTCTCTCGTTCTAGAAAAAATATTCGGTATGAGTTATACCGTTTTCTATTATATATTGTCTCTTGCTGTCCTGATTGCGACACGATTTACTTTAGGTAGAATCGAAGCGGGTAAGATTATTGTCTTTTCGTTATTTTTTCCTTTGGTTTTAATCTTGTTCAACGGCTTTGAGATAAATATCATGCAAAATGATTTGTTTCTTGCATCGGTATACTATGGTATTATGGCGGGAGGCGGTACAGGTCTAATCTTAAAAGGCGGTTTTTCATCGGGTGGTACAGATACACTCGCCAAGATTATTAGTCGCAAATTATTTCGATTTATGAGCTTGTCAACAATCATAGCGGCACTGGATATGAGTGTTATCCTTTTTGCAGCCTTTGTCTTTGATACGCGGATAGCGCTTTATGCTTTGTTGACGCAACTTGTCGCCATGAAAGCGGTTGAAGTCGTGCTTTATGGTTTTACATCAAAGATGGTTAAACTTGAAATCATCAGTGAAAAAGAAGCGGAAATAGAAGCATATATTCTCAACTATATCAACCGAGGTATATCAAAATATAACATAGTTGGTGGCTATACAAATCTCAATCGAACAAAACTGATTACCATCTGTTCACAACGCGAGTCGATATTGATACGCGATAAAATATCAGATGTGGATTCTAAGGCATTTATTACAGTATTACCAGTGAGTACTGTTTGGGGGGAAGGCGTTGGTTTTGATAGCCTGACACCTGAAGATAAGCTGAAATAGAGAGATGAAATAATAAAAAAAGTGCTAATAACGGAGGTTGTTAGCACTTTTTTCTGTATACAGTCACCCCTAATTAGTGGGCATTTACTTTGTCAAAATATTCTTTCAAAATATCAAAATTGTCCGGGAACAAGAAATCGATTTGTTTTTCTTCATTGCGTTCATTGGCGAACACGACGCGTATACTATCTTGAATCACCTCTTTTGATTTAAATCGGTAGCCATCGTTTCTGAATTTAGCAATTTTTTCTTTTGCAGAAGCCAGTTCATGTTCACGTTCTTTTTTTTCATTCAGGAAATTGTCACGTGATCCGCTTCTTATTGTGGCTCTGCTTTTGTCATGTACGACATTGCGTTTTGCATTCGTTCCTCTATAAGGCATTTACATCACACTCCTTCATTTATAAAGCGTGTTATCTTCATACCCAATAAAAGAATAATTACACGGTGAATTATTGTATACTTGATGTGCGACCAATGGTAACTAAGTGGGAATATATCAACCTTACACCATTGTGCCAATTTGTGTCTTCTGCATAGGTCTCATTGAGCCATTTGAACGGTGACTCCGAAAACGGTGCTGTGACAAGTCTGTTTTTTATCGTATTAATGGCGATTTGAGTACTGTCTCTGAGTGTTGTATTATAATCAGCCCAACTATGATAGACATTATAGGGGTTATTCAATATTTTGACACTTTCAGATGAAATGTCCGGTACAAAACCTTGCTCTTGCCCGATGATAGCAAAGAGAAGAAGTGGATCAATGTCGTTTATATAGGCTTCATGAATAATCTGATTGAATTGTTCAGGTGAGCCTATTAAGCCACTTCTCGTTTTAGAGATATAGTTTTTAACCGCATAATAATCAAAATTTGCAAATCTGAAAACATCTGTTTTTTTCATGAGACCGAAATTGTAACGGGATTTTTCAAGTGTCAAATACACTTTGTCATTCTCTTTATAACCGTCAATACCATCGATGAGATAGATTCTACCCATGGCAGACATGCCTTTATAAACCCTTGCATCGAGATTGCTGGTGAGGTGAATATCCTGCTTAAGATTACTCTGAAAAATGTCCTTTAAAACGAAGTAGGCTGGTGTAGCTATGACAATAACAAGCAATAAGATTGCAAACACATTCATAACAGTCCGTTTTCTAAAAGGGATTTTGACTGACTTTCTATCTATAGTGTCTGTATAGTCAAAGTAAGGATCTACATCAATTATTTTTTCAATGGATGGTATCTCATTAAGAGCATCCGTATCAACTACGTTATATCGTGATGTATTTATTTCTGTATTTGTCTGATTCAGAATGTTTGCGACGGTTTCTGAATTGATGCGCTTTTGGACGACATAGTTTTCAAGTGAAATTCTTGGTATAGATAGTTGTGCCGATTCAATCAACCAACTTTCTGCCAAATCGGTTTTAAGTGTATCGTCTAGCTTCAAATCTAAAATCGCATCAAAAATAGTCAATCTAGTAATTGAGTAGTGATGTTTGGCAAATGTATTGGATAAGATCGCTATTTTGAGAGACTCTTTATGGGCATCATCAATGCCTACCAAATGTTTGTTAAGATGATTATGTACTGCCATTGACAAAATTTCGGCGCGTTCAGTAGACGTCATATGCCCATAACGTCTAGTAATGGTGTCTTTTATGTGGGTCAAATCACTTAAAGTTAGGACAAAATATGACTTTAAAGCACTTAATAAATGCGTCATGTAGGTCACCTCAAAAGAACATTAATTATATATTACCATACTTTTCATTATAGACATGTGAAATAAAAAAAAGTAAAATTTCTCATATTTTTTTAAAAAAAGGGGTTTACAAAATAAAAAAAAAGTGGTATATTAAGTACATGAAATTGATATTCATTATCAATTAAAACTCCTTATACTCGTAACACCTTAACTTCTTATTACCCTAAAAAGTAGTAGGTACCCCAAAACGTAAACTTTATTGAATACCTCTTAAAAATGGATGCATCGCCAGCGTCCATTTTTCTTTTTTGAAACAGTATTTTAGACGATATATGTTATAATAGAAAATGAATTTTATACTGGATGACTAATAGATGAGGAAATTGCATAATTCCAATTATATGAAATTTGTCACTTAAAAATGGCATAAATAAGCCATTGTATCTTATTAAAAACATGGTTTTGTGACCTATTAGCTAATTATGGAATTTCCATAGATAAAAGGATAAATAAATGAAAAAAGTGTACTTGGATTATGCCGCGACCACACCTGTTAAAAGTGAGGTCGTTGAAGCAATGATGCCATATTTTCAACACAACTATGATGGTGCCGAACAGGTACGTATTGCTAGCCAATCTTTTGAGACGCTGATTGGTGCAGCATCAGGAACTGTTCGATTTAACAGTGGTGGCAGTTTTGGCAACAATGAAATCATTAAGAGCTTCGCACATGCGAACGTAAAAAAAGGTAAACACCTCATAACGAGCAATATTGAGCATCCCTCTGTTTATAAGGTGTTTGAACAGCTTATGACTGAAGGCTTTGAAGTAACTTATATTAAAGTAGACAATCACGGGATAGTCGACCTAGATCAACTGAGAGCTTCTATACGTAAAGACACGATTCTCGTCAGTATTATGCTCATGAACAACGAGCTCGGTAGCAGGCAACCCGTTGAAGCCATCGGTACACTTTGTCGTGCAAAGGATGTTTTATTTCACGTTGATGCCGTTCAGGCGCTCGGAAATGAAAGAATTGATGTAAAGTCGATAGACTGTGATGCAATGAGTTTCTCCGCGCATAAAGTATATGCACCCAAAGGATGTGGTGCAATTTATGTGAGGGCTGGATTAACTGTAGAAAATCTTATCTCCCAGTGTGATTTCAAGTTGGGTGGGCCTAATGCCAATGTACCCTATATCGTTGGATTTATGAAAGGGCTTGAACTTGCATATGGTTCTTTAGATACGCGAAATGCACTAAAGCGTAAATTGCGAAACAAATTGATTACTGGGCTTGAAGAACTTGCCATAGGTATAAAATGTAATGGTGACCGGAACAGTACGCCTAACCATCACCCTGGTATTGCCAATTTTTACTACCCGATGATGGATGGCGACAGCCTCGTCATCAATTACGATTTTGCTGGATTTGCCATTTCAAGCGGTTCTGCTTGTAGCTCTGGGGCTCTAAGTGCCTCACATGTCCTAATCGCGATAGGATTAACTGAAAATGATGCAAAAAAATGTGTGAGAATATCGATAGGCGATTTCACAACAGAAGAAGATATTGATGGATTTATAAGTGCGACAGCGCGTATTTTGAAAGGAAAGTGAAATGTTGGATAAAAATAAAGTTATCGTTGGTATGAGTGGTGGTGTAGATAGCACAGTCGCAGCTTATCAACTTAAAGAAATGGGATATGACGTCATAGGCGTCAATATGAGACTCTGGCAAGACGATTTTTTAGAAGAAGCACATTTTATGACTGATGGCGGCTGTTGTAGTCTTTCTTCTGTTGAAGACGCAAGGCGCGTTTGCGAGCAAATAGGCATACCTTTTTATGCGCTTGATTTCAAAGGTGTATTTAAAGAGACTGTCGTCGACTATTTTATAGATGCTTACAAAAATGGTGAGACGCCAAACCCCTGTATCGCTTGCAACAAACACGTCAAATTCGATGCACTTTTGGAAAAAGCACATCAACTTGGCGCTTATTATGTGGCAACGGGTCATTATGCAAAAATATACCTAGATGAAACATCAGGACGCTATGTTGTCGAAAAAGCGGACGCAGTTGAGAAAGATCAGACGTACGCACTGTACAACCTAACGCAAGATCAGTTACAGCACATCTTGATGCCACTCTCTTCTTTTAAATCTAAAGAAGAGGTACGTGCAATTGCCGCTCAGTTCGATGTTCAGATGTCTCAAAAATCAGACAGTCAAGAAATCTGTTTTGTACCCGATCAAGACTATGTCGGTTTTTTAAAACGCAATGGGGATTTTGAAATCACTCAGGGTGACTTTTATGACACGGATGGCAATAAACTTGGCAAGCATCAGGGAATCGTGAATTATACCATCGGTCAGCGTAAAGGTCTTGGTTTGACGTTTGGCAAGCCCATGTATGTCGTAGATATCGATCCAGATTTTAACCGTGTCGTTTTAGGTGCCAATGAATCCGTCTTTAAAAAAGAACTTTGGGCAAAAGATATCAACTTCATTTTGATGGCAGGCATCAATGAGCCGTATAGATGTGAGGCAAAAATAAGATATGGTACGAAAACAGCCCCTTGTACGATAGAATATGTAGATGGCCTCGTTCATGTCGTCTTTGATGAGCCACAACGTGCGGTGACACCTGGTCAAGCGGTTGTATTCTATAAAGATCAGTTTCTGGTAGGCGGCGGCACAATCATCAGAAAGTAAGGAGCAGTTATGACGGTTTCATATACATGTACCAATAAAGACAATTACATTGACAAAGGGGTAAACAAAAATATGGCAATAGTTATAGATGGCATCATAGGTGCTGGTAAAAGCACTGTAGGACAATTTTTAAGCGAATCACTAAATGTTCCTTTGTTCGAAGAACTTAAGGACGATGGCAAAGACTCACTTGCGCAACGCATGCTCGATCTTTTTTACGCGGATCAGACGCGATGGAGCGCTATTATACAGGTTATGTTTCTCAACGATAGGTTCAAAGATCTCAAACGTATCGAAGCAGAAGGGGATCATGCGATTTTAGACCGTTCTATCTATGGCGACGAAATTTTCGCAAAGACCATACACGAACGTGGTCAAATGACTGAGGATGAGTTTTACATCTATAGAGACCTACTTCACAATATGCTACAGCATATCAATCCACCGCAAGTGCTCGTCTACATCGACGTCACAGTAGACACCGCCATGGAACGCATCAATACCCGTGGGCGGTCAACAGAGGGTGACTTGATTCCTAGAGATTATATGGAAGACCTTAGACGCAACTATGAAATTTGGTTTGAAACCTTCGACTTATGTCCCAAAGTACGCATCGACCTCAACGATTCGGCTCTCGATGAAGTAGGCAATGTGAAAGAATCCGTTAAACAGCAGATATTGAACGCCGTAAAGGCATATATATAATTAAAAATCGATTATGCAATTTCTTAAATTTCTTCAATTAAGCGCTTAGGCGCTTTTTTTTATATATTAGTAACTTAATGATTGCTTAAGGGTCACTTAATATGTAATACAGTTGTTAGGGGTATACTGCAATTAGATAGAAGTAATAATTTCTAATAAGCTTCAATGTTAAGGAGGCAAACAGTGAAAATGCGTACGAAAAAAATTATGGGCATCATCATTTTTGTTATGGTCGAACTTTTTTTCTTCACACGAACGGAACCATCAGGTTATGAAATGTTCTTCATGGTATGGGGTTTCATCGCAATCGCTTTACTACTAAACAACATTTTCATTCGCGCAGAGCATGCACCGATGATCGGACTTGGTGGCAATGACAGCACAAAATATGCCTATTTAGCTGGCGCAATGATGGAAAATAGTCAAGATAGCGCCAAGAAGAGACGTAATGGCGGGCTGCTATCCGCTGACAATCTGACCTATCTGTTTTTACTGGTCATCAATATCATAGGGTACATAGTCTATATGCCTAAATAAGTATAGAAATTGTAATAAGTCGCAAAACATATTTTCACATGGCAATAATTGCTTAATCACGCCATTTCCTCAAGTAATAAAAGAAAACCCACGAAATTCGTGGGTTTTTGATTTTTTTACTTCATTAACTCGGCATAGTTTTCTTTGGTCAACGCTTCACCATAGATGAAATAGCCAGGTTCAAGATTGATATCGTAATAGGAAATCATAAAGTGAAGGTGAGGACCCGTTGAAAAACCGGTGGATCCAACTTCTGCGATATACTGTGACTGAGTAACTATATCGCCTTCAGCAACAGCGAGGCTGTCTAGATGTTCGTATACGCTAAATAGACCTTCGCCATGATCGATGACGATCGTGTTACCAGTCAATATCAATTTCCTCGCAAGGACTATTTTGCCTGCATTTGTCGCGACAACATCAACATAGCGCTTTGCACCGATGTCGATGCCATTGTGTCTATAAGAAGTCGGTGCGCCATTCACGGTTCTCGACTCGCCGAATTCAGTGTTAAGGCGCCCTTTGGTAGGCAATACAAAAGGCTCTGTATAGTAGCGCTGTTCATTGCTCACGGTGCGTGCTGGATTGAAGACGTTTCTATATTCCTCATAAGCTTCATCCGTTCGTGTGCTAGCCTCGACGCCAGCATCAACCACAAGTCGCTGTACTTTAAAATCTCTTGAAACAACATCGATGTCAACACTTGTTTCAATGCCCGTTTCGGTATTAGTAAATCTGATTGTATGAATACCAATCTCAGTAGCGTATGATGTTGGTAAATAACCTCTGACACCACTATCTGTAACAAACCATTTGAAATTGGGTACGATGTTTTGTTCGACGGTCAACTTAGAAAAGTCATTTACATGTAACGCAGTGACGACGAGCATGTCGCCTTGTTTTACTGTTTCCTTAGAAATTGTAAAGGATTCAGGCAAATCAACTTCAACTGGAATTGAAAGAGAAGTATAGCCTTTATAGTTAGTGTCTGCATCATTCCAAGTGAGACTTAGCTCGTATGAAAATGCGCCATCATGTTCTGGAATTGGTAAACCACTTATATCGACAGGACCTTCAAAGGTCGTTTGAGTCGTTTTTGTATCAACGATCTTAAGTTTCGCTTCGGATGGCATTTTGTCAATACCTAAACTAAATGTAGATGTCATTTCGTTTAAACCGGCAACATCAGCTGTCGGTGGTTCAAATACTGGTGTTATGTCTTGCCATGTTTCATCAAGTCTTCTAAATGACCAAGATAGTTCCTTTATCGTAAAAGGTACGGGCGTTTGGTTGATTGAGATGTTGAAATTTGGAAATTGAAGGTCCGTATAGAGTGCATCAAATCCAATATAGCTATAGAAAAATATAGGATCTTCTACTTCATAAAGGGCTTTGTCATTATCGATTCTCATATAGACAGTTTGTGTTTCAGTAAAGAAAACACGGTAATTATGGGTCAAATTCCATCGATTAAGTATGGTCATATCAAACTCTGTTGCACCCTCAACAGCAGTCGTTTCATCAATATCGGAAACAATCACACTTGAAAGACTGGAAAAAAGGTCTTTTGCTTCATCGCGTTCAAGGGTATAGACAGATGGTGTAGTGAAGTCACCTGAACGAATATCTATCGTTTTTAAAGTGCTTTCGTCAAATACATTTATTTTATATACATAAAAGGCACCTAAACTTATTATTAAGACTAGTGCAATTAGTATAAAAATTCTAGTTTTATTCATTTTATTCTCCATTTGAATTAGGGGTATTTTTTTATGCAACATGCAGATTATACCATATTCGCCCTAACGATTCACGCTTATTTTAGCGACATGCGAAAAGACAGAATTGAGTCACTATTATCAAAATTTATTATTTATTTTTTAGTGCTTTTGAATTTCTGAAATACAACATCGTGTCGATAAAGACCATGAATAAGTTGAGTATATATAAATAGATGACAAAATCGTAATTGTAGAGGAGTTTATTGAGAATACCTGCAATATAACCGACCATGATAATAAGTAGGAAAAACACACTTTTACCCGCTGTTGATTTTGATGTATAAGATTTATAGATTGAGAGCGGCCAAGCTGCGCCAAAACATATTAGCATGGTCATTTCAAGTAAACTCATGATGCACCTCTTTTCATTTGATAGGTAAGGAAATTAAAAATTACCATAGGTCTATTTTACCTTAGTATATGTGATTAAGTCTAGGGCAACTCGAAAGGATCGCGATTTTTTATCCTTGCAGTATTTCACCTCATTGATTTATAATTGCAAGTAGAGGTACGTATGATCAGAATAGCAGCCAATCAAATTGAAAAATACTACGGTGCCAACCAAGTGCTCAAGGGATTGACTCTTGAGATATTCGAAGGTGAGAAAGTGGGCATTCTCGGTCCAAATGGCGCAGGTAAATCGACCCTGATGAAAGTTTTGATGCAGGAAGAGCCTTATGATGCCGGTGAGCTCTTCATTACGCGTGGCGCAAGACTGGGTGCACTTAGTCAAATCCCTGTGTTTGATGCGGATCTGACCGTACGTGACTGTCTTAAAACGGCCTTCAAAGAGCTTTTAGTCATTCAATCTCAAATAGATACAATAGAAAAACAGATGGCTGGTCATCACGATGAAAGCCTTTTAAAAAAATATGGTGAACTGACGCATCAATTTGAACATGGTGGCGGTTACACCATTGAAGACCGCATTGAGGATATCTCCACTGGATTCAATTTTGATGATGTCATGCTAGAACAGACATTTGATAGCCTCAGTGGCGGTGAGAAGACGCGCGTTGGACTTGCGACGATGCTACTTAAGCCACTGGATGTCATATTCTTGGATGAACCGACGAACCATCTTGATCTGAACACCATCGAGTGGCTTGAAAATTATATCAAAAAGTTCAGTGGTACAGTGGTAATCATCTCACACGACCGCTATTTTCTAAATCAAATCGTCACACGTGTCATAGAAGTCAATAGAGGCATAGCGACGTCTTATAAAGGCAACTACGATGATTACGCAAGAGAACGCGCTTTGATGATCAAACAGGCAGAAGAGCGCTATGAACAAGAACAGAAAAAAATCAGACAGCTTGAAGAAGCGGCAAAAAGGATGCATGATTGGGCTGTAAGGGCGGATAGTGGGGCGTTACATCGTCGCGCCTTTGCCATAGAAAAACGCATTGATCGCATGGACAAGACTGAGAAAATCATAGAAGACAAACGCATGGTGGACGCTTTTGACACCACGAAATCGACCAGCAAAGAAGTCATTCGCATTAAATCACTTTCTAAGTCTTATGGAAACAATACCATATTGAGCAATCTATCTCTCACAGTGTATAAAGATCAGCGAATTGCCTTACTGGGTAACAATGGCGCAGGAAAATCCACATTGATTAAAATGCTTTTGCAAATGGAACACTCTGACTCAGGTAGTATCGAGTGGTCCCCATCGGCGATTGTCGGCTATTTACCACAAGAGATCGCTTTTGACTATCCAGAGATGACAGTGCTCGAGTTTATAAAAGACGCGCTTGAACTTGAAGAAGGCATCTCACGCAGCTTGCTTGCTAGATTTAAATTTAAGCAAGAGGATGTATTCAAACAGTTAAGTGGTCTGTCTGGTGGAGAGCGCACGCGTCTAAAACTCTGTGAGCTCATGAGCAACAAAGTCAACGTCTTATTATTGGATGAGCCTACCAATCACTTGGATATCACCTCGCGTGAATGGGTGGAAGATGCGATAGAAACCTATCACGGTACGATGATTTTCATTTCCCACGATCGCCATTTCATCGAGAAATTTTCCGATAAATTTTGGCATTTACATGGAGGCCACATTTATGAGTTTGATGGCTCTTACACCGAATACAGGCAGTTTGCAGTAAAGAGCGAGACGTTGAATCATAAAGTGTCTAGCATAGATCGGGTGACTACCGATGAGTCGGTCTCAAATGATGAAGATATATCAGGGAAACCAGAGCGTTCAAAAGAAGATACAGTTAAGAAAAACGTCGTAAAAATAGGGCTCATTGAAAGAGAAATCGAAGAGGTTGAAAGGCAGCTGATGTCAATTGAAGAAAAGTTGACTTCAACGGATACTTCCTATGATATGCTTGAAGTGCTTATCCTTGAAAAGGAAGCCGTACAAGCGACACTAAGCACGCTCTATAACTCTTGGGAGAAGTATAACACTTGAATTTAATTAAAAAATATGATTAAAGGGGAAAAAAATGATGACTCAGCACGAAGTTGTATTAAATGCAAAAAAAACGATAGGACCTTATTGCAAAGTTTGTAATCAATGTAATGGTATTGCTTGCAAAGGGGTCATTCCAGGACCAGGTGGCAAAGCATCAGGTATTGGATTTATTAGAAATTATCAAGCGTTTAGAGAGTATGGGATACAAATGGACACACTTCATGGTGTGACAAAGCCCGATTGCACATTTGAAGCATTTGGCAAAACATTTGCGTTGCCTGTTTTTGCTGCACCTGTAGGTGCTGTAACGATGCATTATAGCGATACCTATGATGATCTATCTTATTCTGAAACATTAATCGAAGGATGTAAAATGGCAGGAAGCCTTGCATTTACAGGAGACGGCGTGAAAGCTGAAGTCTTTAATGGAACAGTAGATGCGATCAAACGCAATGACGGTTATGGAGTACCGACGATAAAACCATGGCGCAAGGATGAAGTTGTCGAAAAGATTCGCATCGCTGAATCTGCAAATGCCGTAGCGCTTGCAATGGATGTTGACGCAGCTGGACTCTCAATTTTGGCAGCTCAGGGCAAACCCGTCTTTCCAGTTAGTACAGATACGTTGAAAGAGATTATCGCGTCAACTGAAAAGCCGTTCATAATAAAAGGGATCATGACGGTAAGTAGTGCGATTAAAGCGCTTGAAGCGGGTGCCTATGGTATTATCGTATCCAATCACGGCGGCAGAGTTTTGGATGAAACGCCGGCAACTCTCAGTGTTTTGCCTGAAATCGCCGCAGCGGTAAAAGGGAAGATGAAAATTTTTATAGACGGTGGCATAAGGTCGGGGCTTGATGTGTTTAAAGCGATTGCTTTAGGTGCAGATGCAGTGCTCATAGCACGTCCGTTTGTGACGGCTGTGTATGGCGGTGGTAGCGAAGGGGTTCAATTGTATATCAAGCAACTTGGCGATGAACTGACGAATGCTATGCTTATGACAGGGTGCCAAACGTTATCTGATATCAATCGAGAAAAAGTGAGAGCGTTGTAAAAAGTAATCGTTATGTTCTGATTGAAAGGATAAACTATATTTTTAAGATTTTCTTTATACTTTAATGAGAATCATGTGATAAATTGTAAGTGAGTCAACTGATAGGAATCAATCGGAGGTACCTTATGAATGAACACTTAAAAAATACAGCAGATCAAATGTTGGAACGTTACTTGGAACTTGAAAAGGCATTTATGTGGGAACACAATTTGACAAAACACTTTGTCGCTCTAGTTTTGACACAACAAAATAAGGAAGTCAATAAAGAAACGATTAAAAATGCCATAGAGGTCATCAATGCCAACACGGGGATTTTCTCAAACTTTAGAGGTCTATACAGGTTTATGTTAGCAGGGTTGATGATTACCGAAAGCGACTCCGTTGAGGGTACCTTCAATCGCATTCTTCAAAGTGAACAATATTTAAAAGATGCAGGCTTTAAGCAGGGCACACATATGCCGATTGCTTGTTATGCACTCTATAAATCTTCTAAAGAAGATGATCCAAAAGTTTTGGCGCGTCATGCTTATGAAATATATTGCAACTTGAAATCGAATCATCCTTGGTTGACGAGTAGTGATGACTATTCAATGAGTATTTTACTTGCCAAAACAGAAGGTGACCTCAGCCGAATCGAAGCTGCATATGATGGTTTAAACAATGCTGGATTTTATAAAGGCAATGAATTGCAAAGGTTGTCACATATTTTAGCGTTATCGAATAGGTCAATCGATGAGGTCGTTGCAGAATGTGTGGCGTTGAAAGCACTACTAAAAGAGAATAAGCTGAACTTATCTGCGACTTTCTATGCTGCACTTGGTATAATTACTTTGATAAATATTGAAGACCCACAAGTAAGTCGTGACTGGATTGAACTTTCCCACTATCTCAATAGTCAGAAAAAGTATAAATGGCTCGGTAAGGGAATGAATGTCCTACTTGCTTCTTCCATTGTATCTGAGCAGTGGATTAAAGAATCTGCGATCTCAACAACTTCAGAAGTAAGTAAGATTGCAATAAGTATCTCTGTCGAATCGCTAATTGCTGCTCAAATGGCAGCTCTGATAGCGGCTACGAGCGCATCGGCTGCGGCAGCATCCGCTTCTGCAAGCAGTTGAGGAAATTGCATAATTCCAAATTGTATGAATTTCATTTATCAAAACGGCATTATTGAGCCATTGTCAAATTCGATAAACGGAATTTTGCAACTTAAAAGGTAATTATGTAATTTCCATAGTTGAATCAAAATGGAGTCATAATATTATAATGTTAAAAACAGCTATCACATTTTTGTGGTTGCTGTTTTTTTTTGAACACGTCAAAAATAATTAGAAAATTTCGATATTTTAATTTATTGTTACTTTATCTTAATGATAATCGGATTAATTTTACGAAAATGTGATTAAGTCATAAATACATTGTAATAAACATACAAACAAACGAAGTTATGTAAACCGTAAAAACTTTTTTATTCAAAAAAATGGAATTTCAAAAAAAAGGAGTATTCAATTTAAAATCGAATAATACCGTTTAGAGGACAGAGTTGTTCTTTATGATGAAATTGCATAATTCCAATTTCAAGAAATCGTCACATGAATACTACGTAAAAAGTCATTATTGCCATGTGTAAAGTTGATTTCGAAATTTATTAGGTAATTATGCAACTTCCATTACTAATCAAAGGGGGATTATAAGTAATGAAAAAGTTAATTGCATTAATGTTGATCGCAATTATGATTTTTCCAGCAGTAGGTTGCTCGAGCAAATCAGATGTCGATCTCGGTACTTCAGGTACAGAACTAGGATTCAAAATTGGCGTTGTTACTGGTACTGTATCACAGGGCGAAGAAGAATATCGCGCAGCTGAAGCAGTTAAAGCTAAGTATGGTGATCAAGTTATCCTTCAAACTTATCCTGATAAATTCATGGATGAGCAAGAAACAACTATCTCCAACATTTTGAGTATCGCCAACGATCCTGAAGTAAAAGCGATCATAATCTGTCAAGCGGTTCCTGGTACGTCTGCTGCAATCGATAAAGTTAGAGAAATCCGTGATGATATCCTTATCATCGCTGCTGTACCTGGTGAAGCACCAGATACAATCTCATCTAAAGCTGACGTTATCCTTCAAGGCGACGAATTAGGCATGGGTTATTCAATTATCGAGCAAGCTGAAAAAATGGGCGCAAAAACATTTGTTCACTATTCATTCCCAAGACACATGTCATACCCACTTCTCGCTGCTAGAAGAGACATCTTCAAATCAGAATGTGAAGCAAGAGGCATAGCATTTGTTGACGCAACTGCTCCGGATCCAACTGGCGACGCTGGCGTTCCTGGTGCACAACAATTCGTACTTGAAGATATTCCTAGAAAAATCGACGAATACGGCGTTGACACAAATTTCTTCTCTACAAACTGCGCAATGCAAGAGCCTTTGATCAAAGCAGCACTTGAAGGCGGCGCTATCGTGGCACAACAATGTTGTCCATCACCATACCACGGCTATCCAGGAGCACTCGGTATCGAGATTCCTGAAGACAAACAAGGCGATGTTGCTTTCATAGTTAGCCAAATTTCAGCAAAAGTCGCTGAAAAAGGTGGTACTGGAAGATTTGCTACTTGGCCAGTTCCAATCAACATGATGTTTGTTCAATCAGGCGTTGAATACGGAATCGCTTGGGCACAAGGCAAAACAGAAGGAAAACTTGATAAAGCTTATATGGAAAAATTATTCTCTGAGTTTGCAGATGCTGAAGTCAAGTTGACAACACTTGAAGAAGGTGGCACATCTTATGATAACTTCTTACTACTCTTATCAGATTATATTACTTTCTAAAAAACAGTTAATTATGCAATTACCATAATCAACTAAATTTGAAAGGTTGTCCAAAAGAACGTTTCAAGAAGTGAAGCCGATTATCCGCTTAGCTTCTTGAATCGTCTTTGGACAGCCTTTTTAAAAGAGACAAAGGGGTGAAATTTTTGGGTAACACACTACTGGAACTTAAAGAAATATCAAAAATCTACGGTGAAAACCAAGTCCTTAACAAGGTCAGTTTTTCTGTAGAAAAAGGTGAAATCTTGTGTCTGCTCGGCGAAAATGGCGCGGGCAAATCGACACTTATGAATATTTTGTTTGGTATGCCTGTGATCCATTCAACAGGTGGATTTAGCGGAGAAGTTTATTTGGATGGTCAGCTTATTGACATCAACACGCCTGAAAAGGCGATGGAACTGGGAATTGGCATGGTGCATCAAGAGTTTATGTTGATTCCTGGATACACTGTAGCTGAAAACATCAAATTGAATAGAGAAGTACTTAAGGACAACCCAATTAGTAAAGTGTTTGGTAAAGATTATAAAACACTCGACATGAAAACGATGAACAAAGATGCTAGAGCAGCACTAGATAAGCTTGAGATCGGCATTGATGAATTTTCCAAAGTGGATGGACTACCTGTTGGCTATATGCAATTTGTTGAGATTGCACGTGAAATCGACAAAAAAAATATCAAAGTTCTTGTATTTGATGAACCAACAGCCGTTCTTACTGAAAGTGAAGCAGACAACTTGATTAAAGCGATGCGATTTTTAGCGAATCAAGGCATTGCTATCATCTTTATTACACACAGACTCGATGAAGTTATAGCATGTTCACAGCACGTCGTCATCTTAAGGGATGGTGGACTTGTTGCGGCAAAGAAAACTTCAGACACTAATACTGTAGAATTGGCTGAACTGATGGTCGGTCGTAAGATTGAGAAATTAGTTAGTAAAGAAGAGGGCCGTGATGTTGAGAACGCTGAAGTCATCCTATCCATGAAGGACTTTAAAGTCGGCATGCCTGGTGAGATGGTTAAAGGCGTTGATTTAGATGTGCGCAGAGGTGAGATCTTAGGAATCGGTGGTCTTGCAGGTCAAGGTAAAATTGGTATCGCTAATGGTTTGATGGGCTTATTCCCTGCAAAGGGTGAAGTTGTTTTAAACGGAACGCCTTTAATACTCAATAATCCAATGGCTTCCTTGAAGAGACGACTCGCATTTGTTTCAGAGGATAGAAAAGGCGTTGGTCTCCTTTTGGATGAACCAATTGATTTAAATATCGCGATTACATCAATGCAAGTTAAAAATGATTTCTTGAAGCGATTGTTGTTTGTTAATCAAATTGATTCAGGTAAAGTGAAATCGCATGCTGTAGAGATGGTTAAATTGTTTGATATCCGTTGCACTGGAACGGACCAAAACACGCGTAGACTCAGTGGCGGCAATCAACAAAAGGTATGTCTCGCGAGAGCGATAACGCTTGATCCAGAAATACTTATGGTTTCAGAACCAACAAGAGGCATCGATATTGGTGCTAAGAAATTGGTGCTTGATGCTCTGATTGATTTGAACCGTGAAAAGAACATGACAATCATTATGACTTCAAGTGAACTGGGAGAACTTCGATCTATTTGCGATCGTATAGCAATCGTTTCTGAGGGCAAATTGGTCGGTATTCTTAAACCTGAGGATAAAGATGCAAAATATGGTCTATTTATGTCAGGTAAAACCGATATTCCAGAGGAGGTCCAATAATGAAAGACAAACTAATACATCTCATAAAAAATATTGGAATTCCAAGGATTACTATAATCACGTTGCTAATCGTCATTTACATTGCCGCCTACTATCTTGGACTTAATGTACCTGATCTTTTTGCAGCCAATCTTGTGCGTATGGGTATGAATGGTATTTTGGTTTTAGCGATGGTCCCAGGTATCTTATCAGGAACAGGTCTTAACTTTGGTTTACCACTTGGTGTCATCTGTGGAATCGTTGGCGGTTTAATCAGTATAGAATTCCATGTAACGGGTTTGTTAGGATTATTGTTTGCAATTGCAGTATCGATTCCTTTATCAGTACTCACAGGGTATCTATACGGCAAGCTATTAAATCGTGTAAAAGGATCGGAAATGATGGTTGGAACGTACGTCGGCTTCTCTGTCGTTTCTTTGATGTGTATTGCTTGGTTGGTCATGCCGTTCAAATCTGATGCAATCAGATGGCCAATTGGTGACGGTCTAAGAACAACAATCGCTTTGACGGATTATTATGACAAAGTACTCGATAGATTCTTAGCATTCGAGATTGGTGGCGTTCAAGTGCCAACTGGACTTTTATTGTTCTTTTTCTTCATGTGCTATATGATGTATTTATTCCTACGTTCTAAAACGGGCTTAGCGATGGTAGCTACTGGAAGCAGCAATAAATTTGCAAAAGCTTCAGGTATAGATGTTGATAAAAGTCGATTGATCTCAACGGTTATTTCAACTTCACTTGGTGCCATTGGTATCTTAGTTTATGCTCAAAGCTATGGCTTTTTCCAACTTTACACGGCACCGCTTATGATGGCTTTTGGCGCAGTTGCTGCAATTCTTTTGGGCGGCGCGTCAGCACACAATGCTAAAATTGTTCACGTTATCCTTGGCGTATTCATCTTTCAAGGACTTCTATTAGCAGCGCTCCCAGTAGCAAATGTCATATTCCCTCAAGGTAACTTATCCGAGGTTATGCGTGTTGTCGTTCAATACGGCATCATTCTATATGCATTGACTAAAGCAGGGGGTGGACACTAATGATGCAAAAAATTAAAAAAATACTCATACAAAATGTTGTAACGATTGTGTTCGTCGCTTTATGTATCGGCGGTATCATCGCATCTGAACAACCGTTGCCGTTTATTGTGAAAGAATTGATAACCAGAATTGGTAGAAACTCGTTCTTGGTTCTCGCATTGATTGTTCCTGTTATTGCCGGAATGGGCCTTAACTTTGGTATCGTCATTGGTGCCATGGCGGCTCAAATCGTCATGATTTTCTTGATCAGCTATGGCGCAACTGGATTTGGTGGTTTCATGCTCGCAATGGCACTTTCAACACCGTTGGCCGCTTTCTTCGGTTACTTAATCGGCAAAGTGCTCAATAAAACGATTGGTCAAGAAATGATCACTTCTATGATTATCGGTTTTTTTGCGAATGGTCTGTATCAATTGTTATTTCTATTCCTTATCGGCACCATTATACCAGTTGGAAACGATGCTTATTTAATTCCTGGTGGCGTTGGTATCGTAAACACAATAGACCTCAAGGGCAACCTCATGTACGCACTAGACGGTCTTTGGATGATGAAACTCCCAATGGTATTTATTATCACAGGTTTGATTTGTACAGCACTTCTTCTTTTCAAACAGTTTAGAAGTAAGAAAGCACTTACAAAAGAACAAAGTAGGTTGGGTTTTGTTCGAATTGGAATGGGTGTTTCTCTAATAGTGGTCGGCGTTTTGTTGAATGTTACGACAAACATATATAAGTTTTTCGACATTCCTCTTGTTACAGCCTTGTTCATTGCTTTGATCTCGATTTTTAACATCGTTATCTTTAAAACAAAGATGGGTCATGACTTCAGAACTGTTGGTCAAGATATGCATATCGCACACGTTTCTGGTGTCAATGTAGCGAGAAGAAGAATTCTTTCTATAGTCATTTCAACGGTATTGGCTGCTTGGGGTCAAATTATCTTTTTACAAAACCTCGGTACGTTAAACACTTATGGCTCACACGTTCAAATCAGTACATTTGCAATCGCTGCAATACTGATAGGTGGTGCATCGGTCACGAAAGCGACGGTAGGACAAGCACTCCTTGGCGTGGTGCTCTTCCATACACTGTTTATCGTCTCACCTATGGCAGGTAAGAACCTCTTCGGTAACGCTCAAGTTGGCGAGTATTTTAGAACGTTTATCGCATATGGCGTCATCGGTTTATCGCTCGGTCTACATGCATGGAAAACGTTTGCTCAAAAGCAAAGTAAAGACAAAATCGATTTAGAGTAATGACTTTCAGTTAAATAAATGAAAGAACTTCTTAAAAGTGTTTTATTTCACTTTAGGAGGTTCTTTTTTTCTGTTTTGCAATCTTCATGATTGTGTTCATAAGCGTTATTAATTATAATGATTATGGCCTAAATAATTTGCATATACAATCGGAGGAAATGGCAGATGAAGCAGACGAGTAGAAAAGTGTCGATATTATGTTTGTTGATAGCTTCAATATTATGGAGCACTGGTGGTTTGCTCATCAAATGGGTGGATTGGAACCCAATAGCAATTGCTGGAATACGCAGCGGAATTTCCAGTTTGGTAATGATCGGTTTTTGGTTTGTACTTACTAAGAAGCTCCCTAAAAAACCTGATAAGTTTGTTCTATTTGGAGCCTTTAATTATGTCGTCCTTGTGATGTTGTTTGTTTCGGCCAATAAGTTGACGACGTCAGCAAATGCAATCTTGCTGCAGTTTACAGCACCAATTTGGGCGATGATTATCGGTGCGATTTTTTTCAAGGAAAAATTTCATAAAAAGGATATTTTTACTGTTACAATAGTCTTTGGAGGCATGATACTCTTCTTCATCGGCGATATTGATGGTGGCGGGCTATTAGGAAATATTTTGGCTGTAATAAGTGGCATTTCAATGGCGCTTATGATTATATCGCTAAAAAAAGTAAAAAATCATAAACCGATTGAGGTTATCATTTGGGGTAATATTTTTACATTTATTGTTGCAATGCCTTTTTATTCGGGAATCGTATTCACTAGTGCAAATCTTACAGGTATTTTATTGCTTGGTATCTTTCAGTTAGGAATCTCCTACATCTTTTTTACAAAAGGTATTGAAAATGTTACTGTCCTTGAAGGGATCTTAATACCTGTGATTGAGCCGCTACTTAATCCTTTATGGGTATTTTGGGGGACAGGTGAAAAACCATCACAATACGCTTTAATAGGTGGTGTAATTGTACTTGCTGCCGTTATATTTCACAGTACCAGTGAGGTGAAAAAATAGAATGTCTTACAACCAGATGACTTTAGATATTATGGAAACAATTAAAAGAATACCTTCGGGTTATGTTTCTAGCTATGGCGTAATCGCTAGAGTCGCTGGTTACGGAAATGGCGCGCGGCAAGTGGTGCGCGTTCTAAGTGCTTTATCGGAAAAAGAAAAATTGCCATGGCACAGAGTTGTCAATAAACTAGGGAAGATCGTCTTAAAAGATGAAGGGGCATGCGAACAGATTTTACGCCTAAGGCTTGAAGGGGTGACTTTTATAGAAGACGGGGTTGTAAATCAGAAACATTTTTATAATTTTGATAGAGATAAAGATAGAGATAAAGATAGAGATGTATTATAGAGTTTTATTTCATGTATCAAGTGGATCGTTACAATAAAAAAGCGGGAATACCTTTGACCAACATTGGCCTAAGATATTCCCGCATTATTTTTACACGTTGAATCTGAACAACATGACATCGCCATCGCTAACGATATAATCTTTGCCTTCCAAACGCACTTTTCCGACATCTTTAGCAGCAGACATAGTGCCATAAACGATTAAGTCTTCAAACGCAATTGTTTCTGCGCGAATGAAACCACGTTCGATATCAGAGTGAATTTTACCACCCGCTTGTGGTGCTTTTGTACCTTTTCTGATGGTCCACGCTCTTACTTCTTGTGGTCCAGCAGTTAAGAAACTAATGAGATTTAGTAGGTGATAACTCGCACGTACCAATTGATCAAGACCTGACTCTTTAAGACCCAGTTCCTCAAGAAAAGCCTGGCGGTCAGAATCATCTAGTTCAGCAACTTCTTGTTCAACTTTACCACAGATGACGACCACATCGGCATTTTCTGAAGCTGCGAAAGCTTTAACCGCTTTTACATGATCATTTTCAATACCAGCGACGACGTCTTCTTCAGAAACGTTTGCACAATATATAATTGGTTTCGAAGACAAAAGGTTGAGTGTACTAACGAATTCGCGTTCATCATCGTTTAGTTCCATCGTTCTAACTGATTTACCTTCGTCTAAGACAACTTTTACACGTTCAAGTATTTCAATTTCTTTGCCCAGAGTTTTATCGCCTTTGGATTGCTTGATGGATTTAGAAAGTCTACGTTCCAATATTTCTGAATCCGAGAGGATGAGTTCGATATTGATCGTCTCAATATCGCTAAGAGGATTGATTTTTCCTTCGACGTGTACGACGTTATCATCTTCGAAACAGCGTACAACGTGTACGATTGCTTCAGCTTCTCTAATATGACCCAAAAATTGATTGCCTAAACCTTCACCTTTTGAAGCGCCTCTTACAAGACCTGCAATGTCATAAAACTCAATAGCAGTTGGTACTGTCTTTTTTGAATTGTAGAGTTCTCTTAGAACATCGAGGCGTTTATCAGGAACTGATACGACGCCAACGTTTGGCTCTATCGTACAAAATGGATAATTGGCGCTTTCCGCACCAGCTTTCGTGATTGCGTTAAAAAGTGTGCTTTTTCCAACATTTGGTAAACCTACGATACCTATCTTCATGTAATCCCATCCTTAATATATATTCAATTTATTTAGGAAATAGGATAATTCCAATTTCCATAATCATTTTAATTCACATCAAAATATTATAACGTATTAACAATGCAATGTAAATAAGTTATAATGTCTTTATAACGCTCTGTTGGCTTACAAGATAGTGTTATCAATATAAACTAGGAAGTGACCTATGATAAACCGCAAAACGACAGCTATGCTTCACGAAGGCGTCAATCTGCATATGGTGCATTCAGATAAATTTAAAACAGTTTTATTTGGTCTTTATATAAGAAGACCACTCAAAGAATCTGAAGTTGCATACAATGCATTATTGTCCAGAGTGATTGATAAAGCCACTTCGAAAATGCCTACAGAAAGAGCTATGAATCAATCCCTTGAGATGCTTTATGGATCATTGATTGTTTCAGATGTTCATAAATATGGTGAAAAACAGATGCTACAAATTAAACTACAAGTACCGGGTGAAACGTATATAGGCGATTCAACTTTGTACAAAAGCGTCCTCGAAATGTTGAACGACATGTTCAATAACCCTCGGTGCATTGATGGTGGATTTGATCCGGAGATTGTCAGACGTGAGAAGGAAGGTCTGATCTCTGAAGTTGAGCTTAGACGAGATAATAAAGAAGGTTGGGTCGTAAGTTCTTGTATTGAAACCATGTGTAAAAACGAAACTTATCGTATTCATGAGTTTGGAACGGTGGAAGATATAAACAAAATTACACCAGTTGCGTTATTTGAACACATGAAAAATATATGGAAGCAATCTGAAATTGACATTTGTGTCATTGGCAATTTCGAAGAAAAAGTCATGATGGAAACGATCAAATCAACGTTGCAATTTGAACGTGGTCCAATCGTCAAGTTAGACCGAGAAGACATTTTCTTTACGCCAGAATCTGTGACTTATTTTAATGAACCTCATGACCTAACTCAAGGTAAGATGGTAATGGGTTATCGTATGAATATCCCTTATGAATCGCCACTATACAGCTCTGTTCAAGTGGCAAGCGTCATACTTGGTGGCGGTGGAAGCTCTAGATTTTTTAAAGTCATCAGGGAAAAAGAGGGGCTATGTTACAGTATCTACTCTAGACTTGAAAAATATAAATCGATCATGCTAGTCTATGCCGGTGTGGATTTCGAAAACTTTGAACGCGCAGAACGTTTGGTTGGCGAACAAATTGCTGATATTAGCGCTGGAAACATTTCAGATGAAGAATTAGAAATCGCAAAAAAAACACTTATTTCTAACATTCAATCCATTTCAGATTATCCGAATTCCTATATTAACTACTACTACAATCAGCTTATCTCTGACAGTGTCGTCGATGCGGACGCATATATAGAACGTATCAATAAAGTCACAAAAGAGAGCATTGTAGAAGCACTAATGGTAATGCGACTTGATACGGTAGCGCGATTGACAAAGGAGGCACAAGATGCTTAAAGATAACATCCTAACGACTTCCTATATTGGCGAAACTGTTCACACTTATAAATTGGACTGTGGGTTAAGTGTTCACATCATGCCCAAAAAATATTTTGCCAAAAAATATGCTTTTTTTGCAACACAATACGGCGGAATATACACAGATTATGCCCTCGGTGAATCCGTGTTTCACATGCCTCAAGGTACTGCACATTTTCTTGAACATCAAATTTTTGAAGACAATGTGAAGAGTAGTTTTGAACGTTTTGAAGCACTGGGTGCAAACTTGAATGCGTATACAAGTACGACTTCTACGGTCTATCATTTTGACAGCATAGACAATTTCGATGAAGGGCTTAAACTTCTGGTTGACCTCGTGCAAAACACGGATATTTCTGAAGCGTCAGTGAATAAAGAAATCGAAGTCATCGATCAAGAAATCCGTATGTATATGGATGAACCGGCATGGGAACTGAGTAATAACCTTTATAGAGGCCTTTATCATGAACATCCGATTCGTTCTGAAATTGCCGGAACAGTCGAATCGATACGTGAAATCACAAAAGATAAAATATTGCAATGCTATGATCATTTTTATGCGCCAAAAAACATGCATATGTTCTTATATGGCGATATAGACGTGGAGAGAACTATTGATGGATTGGAAAATCTATTTAATAATAGATATATGAATAATGGAAACAAACCGAAATTGATTTTGCCAAGCGAACCTGAAGGAATCTGTTATAAGAGAAAAGACATTGTGAAGAATATTGGCAAAGGTATGATGCTAGTTGGATTTAAAGGCAACCACACACATTTTTCTGAAAATAAAGAAGCTAAGCTCGCTGCATTAAAAATCGCAAATGATTTAATGTTTGGAAGAAGTAGTCGTTTTTTCATGCAGAGTATTGAAGCGGGAATAATTACTGATGGATTTGATTTTGATACACAAGTAGGTGAAGGTTATGCCATGTCACTTGTAGGCAATGAAACGGATCACATCGACGCCTTATATGAATTAATACTAAAAGAGATTGAGACACATATTCAAAAGGGATTTGACGCAGACGATTTTGTGCGTATGAAACGTAAAATTATGGGAAGAACCGTGGCTTCTTTCAACTCGCTTCAATCCATTGCAGGAAATTATACGCAGTCTATCATGAAGGGCAATGATCTATTCAAGCAGATGGAGGCTTATAAAAATTTGACGCTGGAATCAGTCCATGAAGCAATTCAATCATTTTACAATCTTGACAATCATACGCTTTCTTCAGTACAAAAGGCAAAAAAATAGATGCGTACAAAAGCGCATAATCGAGACACTTATGGAAATTGCATAATTACCTTTTAAGTTGCGAAATTCCGTTTATCGAATTTAAAAAGGCCTGAATCAAGCCGTTCTGATAAATGAAATTCATACAATTTGGAGTTATGCAATTTCCTCAATTAAATAAAGGAGAATACTATGGACCGTTTCGCATTTGAACTATTTGGCCTTCAAATTGCATGGTATGGCATCATCATTGCATCCGCTATGTTGATTGGATCTATCATGATGATGAAGGTTGGAAAAAAATATGGATATAAAGAAAATGATATATTAGATATTGTCTTGGTTGCTTTACCAATGGCTATTGTCTTTGCAAGACTGTATTATGTCGCTTTTGAATGGGATTTTTATTCTGCTAATCCGGGTAAAATTCTCGCCTTTCGAGATGGTGGCCTAGCGATTCACGGTGGTGTCATTGGCGGGTTAATCGGTGGCTTCATCGTATGTCGATACAAAAAGCTCAACTTCGGCGACTTGGCGGATATGGCTTCTATGCCACTAATACTTGGTCAAGCAATAGGTAGATGGGGCAATTTCATTAATCAAGAGGCACATGGTGGTCCGACGGATTTACCTTGGGGCATCATGGTGGATGGCGTCAAAGTGCATCCAACGTTTCTGTATGAATCAATTTGGAATGTATTAGTATTTATATTCTTGGTAATCACATTTAAAAAACGCAAATTTTACGGCGAACACTTGGTTAAATATATGATGCTCTATTCGGTGGGCAGGTTTTTTATCGAGGGCATGAGGACAGATAGTTTAATGTTTGGATCATTTAGAGTGGCGCAATTACTCAGCTTATTACTCATTGTAGCTGGGGCCATTTTCATCTATTATGTCCGTAAAAAGAAATTGTGGGAAATTAATGCAAAATAGACTAGGTCTACAGTACTAACTTATTGAAATTAGCGACTTTATTTATGATAAAGTCGCTTTTTTTATTGCAATTAAGACGAAAAAATATTAAAATCAGAATAGAAAGTGGTATAAAGTGTTATAAAGTGGGTAGAAAGACCATACTTCCAAAATAAAATTTAGGTGAGTGGGAAATGTTTACCGGAGAATATAAGCACGCAGTCGATGCAAAAAACAGGATGAGCATCCCATCTAAGTTCAGGGAGAAGCTCGGAGACACCTTTTATATAACAAAGGGGTTAGACCATTGTTTATTTGTATTCTCTATGGAAGAATGGGCAAACTTTGAAGAGAAACTCAAAGAACTCCCACTTTCAAACAAGAATGCCCGTGCTTTTGCCAGATCTTTTTTTGCTGGTGCGACTGAATGTGAACTCGATAAGCAAGGCAGAATTCTTATTCCACAAACACTTAGAACACACGCAAATATTGACAAAGAGGTTTATGTTAATGGGGCAGGCTCAAGAATAGAAATTTGGGATGCCGCATCGTGGGAATCATACAATGACTTCATGACGGCAAATATGGACGATCTTGCAGAAGATATGGAAGCCTTGGGCATTAGGTTCTAAAAGGAGCGATTATGAGCTTTAATCATGTAAGTGTATTATTAAAAGAATGTATTGAAGGACTGGGTATTAAGCCAAATGGCATCTATGTAGACGGCACATTGGGTGGCGGTGGCCATTCATTCAAGATTTTACAACTTCTTGAGAATGGAAAACTAATCGGCATCGATCAAGATACGGATGCACTTAAGGCAGCCACAGAAAGACTAAAGATATTTGAAGATAAATTTATTCCCGTTCATCGAAACTTTTCAGATATTGAAATGGTTTTGGATGAATTGGGCATTAAAAAAATAGACGGTTTACTTTTAGACCTTGGCGTTTCATCTTTTCAACTCGATGAAGCCGAGAGAGGGTTTTCTTATATGAACGATGGGAAACTCGATATGAGAATGAACCAAAGCGACACTTTTACGGCTTATGAAATCGTCAATACGTATAGCGAACGCAAGTTGACTTCTATCATCAACGAGTATGGCGAAGAGAATTGGGCAAACAGAATCGCTAAATTCATCGTTGAAGCGAGAACTGAAAAACCGATTGAAACGACATTTGAACTGGTAGAAATCATCAAAAAAGCCATTCCGGCAGCAGCTAGAAAAGATGGGCCACATCCAGCAAAACGTACATTTCAAGCCATTAGGATTGAAGTGAACAACGAACTTAAAATAATCGAACAAACTATAGAAGCAACAGTCAAACGATTAAACAAAGGCGGCAGGATCGCGATTATCACATTCCATTCACTCGAAGATCGCATCGTCAAGACCGCTTATAAAAATCTAGCTCAAGGTTGTACCTGTCCACCTGAATTTCCTATTTGTATTTGCGGGGGCAAACCAAAAGTGAAAATCATCTCAAAAAAACCAATTCTTCCTTCGAACGAGGAAGTAGAATCAAATCCAAGAGCTAGAAGTGCAAAGTTAAGAGTGGCAGAAAAAAAATAAGTTCTTGTTACGGGGGTAAACATGACAGCTCAGTATGAAATGCAGGATTACGAAATCGATGCGTTTAACCAATCGCAATCGGCTAAAATAGTAAGCATTAGAAAAAAGAGACTTGAAAAAGAAAGTGCTAAAAAAGTTGCTTTTCATAATTTCATGAATATGCTCTATTCGGTTGCCATCGTATTGGTAGTTGGCGCTCTATTTAGTACTTATGTCTATAAAAGTTCCCTCGTAAATGAAGCGAAGTATGAAATATTCAATTTAAAGGCTGAGATTAAATCTTTGAATGCACAAATTGAAGAATTGAGTGCAAATATTGAAAATCAAACTGAACTTAAAAATATTGAACAGCTTGCAATAGAGTCTTTAAATATGCAATATCCATCAAGCGAACAAATCGTGTATATCGATTCAAACTATCATTTTGCCTTAGCTGCTCCAATCACAGAGAGTGTGGCGCAAGCAGAAGCGGATTCTGGTGTTTCAAATCGACCGGTATTAGAGGAACTCGTGACTGCACTATTTAATGCAAATAATTGATGCGACACACCTCGCAATTATGTGTTGTTATAAAAACATTAAACCCTAGCCCTAGCCATTTAGAAATAGCTTAGGGCTTTTGTTCATTTTATAAATATTACTGAGGAAATTGCATAATTCCAATTTTATGTTATTTATCACATGAAAACTGCGTAAACAAGCCATTATTGTTGTGCTAAAATATGATTTTGTAACTTATTAAGTAATTATGCGATTTCCATATTTAAAATTGATAATTTCAATCCTTGCGTTATAATAGAAATAGCTTTAATTTGGAGGCATAATTATGGGCAAATTCAGGAAGAGGATTTTCGTCTTTTATATCTTACTTTCTTTACTTATGTTAGCTTTGGTTGGAAGACTTGTTTACATCCAAGTATTTTGGAGTGATGAACTCACCGTGCTGGCAAAGGCACAACAAGACAAGAACATCATCATTCCAGCAGAGCGCGGCACGATACTCGATAGAAATGGCGACAAACTCGCTTTTAGTGTAAAGACATACTCAATATGGGCACAAGCTTCTGAAATCACAAAGCCTACCGAAACCGCTCAGCTTATTGCCGACACACTAGGAAGTGAACCGACAAGTATTATCGATAAATTACTTGCTTCTCAATCCACTTTTGTAAAAGTGGTAAGTAATCTTACGAAAAGTGAGGCAGATTTAGTCAGAACTAAGGGGATACGAGGCATATCAATCACTGAAGATACTAAAAGGCTTTACCCTTACAACTCACTTGCTTCGCATATTATAGGAAATGTCAATGTTGATGGTGACGGTTTTTTAGGGCTTGAATTATATTTTAATGAGAGTTTACAAGGTGAAGCCGGTCTTTATCATGTAACGACGGATGTTTATGGCAGACAGCTCGCCTATGGAGAGGACAATCTTGAGGCACCTATAAACGGCGAGTCCCTTATGTTAACTCTTGATAACAGTATCCAGTTTTTTGTAGAGGAAAGGCTTGAGGCTGCATTTAAACAGCATAATGCGAAATCCGTTGCAGCTATTGTCATGGATCCTATGACCGGAGAGGTGATTGCCATGTCTTCAAAGCCTGATTTTGATCTCAATAATCCGAGGTCATTCAATATCGATATGAATGAAACGACATGGAAAGCACTTACTGATGATGAAAAAATGGGATATTGGAATGAAATGTGGAAAAACAAGGTCATAAGTGATACCTATGAACCAGGATCTACTTTTAAAGCAGTCATTTCTGCGATAGCACTAGAAGAAAAACTCATAAACAGAGAGACTACTTTTTTTTGTGAAGGGTTTAAAATCGTAAATGGTCAAACACTTAAATGCGTTAGCTACCCAGAAGGACATGGACACCAGACGTTTGTACAAGCCTTTGTTAACTCGTGTAATCCATCTTTTATAGAAATTGGTCAAAAAATAGGCGTCGAAAAAATGTATGCATACTTCGAAAAATTTGGCTTATTTGAAAAAACCAACATCGATCTTCCTGCGGAAGCGAAATCAATATCTTTGCCACAAGAAGATGTCGGTCCGATTGAACTAGCGACCATGTCATACGGACATGGCATCAACCTTACGATGCTCCAAGTTGTAAGAACGATGTCTGCTCTTGTAAATGGCGGACAAATGCTTGAACCACAAATTGTAAAAGCCATGATGGACAATGACGGCAAATTAATCGAGACGATAGAACCAGTAGTTGTCAAACGCATCATTTCGGAAGAGACCTCTGCCGAATTGAGATTTTTACTTGAAAGTGCCGTTCAAAAGGGCGGTGGTAAGAACGCATATATTGAAGGCATACGCGTTGGTGGAAAATCGGGAACGACTCAAAAATTAACAGAGAAAGGTTACGAAAACGAAGTAGTTGTTTTGTCCTTCGTTGGCATCGTTCCAATAGATGACCCACAGTATGTGGTGCTTGTTGTAGTGGACGAACCAAAAGATCTTTTCTTAGGCAGTTTAGTTGCGGCACCAATTGTTAAAAATATACTCGAAGATATTTTGCGTTATAAAAACATCGTCCCAGACGTAGAAGTTGTGAAAGATATAGAAATTCCAAATCTGATTGGCATGACGCTTGAAGCGGCAATGGATGCACTTGATGCACTTGAGCTAGCTTATTCCACAACGCCTATAGGCGTTGAAGATCAAACGCTGCCAGTTACAAACCAATATCCAACAGCTGGCACAAAAGTCGATTCAAATTCCATCGTCATCATTTCTGTTGAAGACTAGATTTGATTCGGAATAAAAGTAGTATATTCTATATAATGTATCAAGGAGAAATCGATGAATTTATTTAGTAACCCATACTTGAACAGCATAATGTTTTTTTGCCTCAGTGGATTTGCAGGGCTTGTTTTAGGACCAATCGTCATTCCGCGACTAAGACAGCTCAAATTTGGACAAGCCATTCGTGAGGAAGGGCCACAATCCCATTTATATAAAACAGGAACACCTACGATGGGTGGGTTGATTTTTATCATAGCTTTTCTTATACCTATTGCCTTGACATTGACCTTTGAACTAGCAAAAGTTGGGTATGTCGCATTAGCCCTTCTTTTATTTGGTATAGTCGGTTTTTTAGATGATTATCTAAAAGTCGTAAAAAAACACAATGAAGGATTAATCGCAAAACAAAAGTTTGGACTTCAGTTCATATTAAGTGTCGTATTTACACTATGGGCCATGTTATGGGGCACTGACATCTATATACCCTTTATCGAAGGCGCAGTAGAAATTGGATGGCTGTATATACCATTAGTTATTATTATGTATTTAGCAATTGACAATGCGGTCAATTTAACCGATGGTTTAGATGGTCTTGCAGCTACCATAACTGCAATTGTATCGATTTTCTTTGTCATCATGGGATTTGTTCAAAACAACGACATTGTTATTATGATGGCATCTGCTATGGCAGGTGGCCTTATCGCCTATCTCAAATTCAATTGGTACCCTGCAAAGGTGTTTATGGGAGACACTGGCTCACTAGCACTTGGAGGCTATGTGGGTGCGATGGCAATCCTACTGAAAATGCCATTATTCATACCGTTATTTGGTCTGATTTACTTTGTGGAAACGCTTTCTGTCATGATTCAAGTACTCTATTACAAAAAAACGAAAAAGAGATTCTTTAAAATGGCGCCGATTCACCACCACTTTGAGATGCTCGGGTGGAATGAAGTCAAGATTGTTACGCGCTTTTCAAGTATAACGGTACTCATGTGTGCGATTAGTTATTTCATCTATAAATAAATTTAAAATAATACTATTTCAGGGGGTTATATGACGTTCGAAAATAAACGCGTTATAGTTGTTGGACTCGCAAAATCAGGTGTATCTGCTATAAAAGTGCTCTATCAGATTGGGGCAAAAGTAACCGTCACTGATATAAAAAAGGCCGATCAACTCGCGGACATTATTGAAGCAATCAAACCTTACGTTCAAGAAATCGTCGTTGGCGAGCATCCGTATTCGTTAGAGCAATATGATATCGCTGTGATGAGTCCTGGTGTGCCTTTAGATATCCCTTTTGTGATTCAAATGAAATCCGCAGGCATTCAGATTATTGGTGAGATCGAACTGGCTTATCAGCTTTGTAAAGGCAATTTTATCGGAATCACTGGAACAAATGGTAAAACGACGACAACGGCGCTGACAGGAGAGATCTTTGAAGCTTCAGGACTACCTTACAATGTCGTTGGCAACATTGGATTGCCTGCCGTATCAAAAGCACTTGAAGCGACAGAAGAAACGATTATGGTTACCGAAATCAGCAGCTTTCAACTTGAAACAATCCTTGATTTTAAGGCTAAGATTGCTGCAATCCTCAATTTGACACCAGATCACCTCAATCGTCACAAGACGATGGCAAACTATATCGCTGCAAAAGCGCGTATTTTTGAAAATCAAGATACAACGGATGCACTTGTACTCAATTACGACGATATGCCAACACGTGATTTGGCAACTATTACAAAAAGTGCAGTCCATTTCTTTAGTAGAAATACTAAAATAGGACAGAGTGCTTACATTGAAAATAGCATGATTATTTTAAATTGTTATGGCGATATTGAACCGGTGTGCAATGTGAGCGAACTGTTGATATTTGGACGACACAATGAAGAAAACGCGTTGGCTGCAGCGCTTATTTGCAGATTGGCGGGGCTTGACAAGTCGGTTATTGCTCAAGGACTAAAAAGTTTTAAAGGGGTAGAGCATCGTATTGAATATACCGCTACAGTTGATGGGCGAAAGTTTTATAACGATTCAAAAGGAACAAACCCAGACTCTACAATCTGTGCAATAGAAGCGATGACTGTACCAACGCATTTGATTGCGGGAGGTTATGATAAAGATAGTGATTTTGAACCGATGGTGGACGTATTCGGCGATAAAATTAAAACGCTGATTCTACTAGGTGCAACAAAACAAAAGATTGCGGATGCAGCTGCTGAAAAAGGTTTTGTAGAAATTATCTTCGTTGAGTCTATGGAAGAAGCAATTAAAGTTGCTTTCGATCGATCGAAAGATGGCGAGGCAATCCTCTTATCACCAGCATGTGCGAGTTGGGGGATGTATGATAACTTTGAACAGCGTGGCGAGCATTTTAAAGCGTGTGTTCGAGCTATCGAAAGTAAAAGTCATTAATTGTTGATTATCGAATGCAAACTAAGTAGGTGAGTCAAATATGAAACAAAATAAGATGGATTATCCATTATTGGTAGTGACTTTAGGCCTTTTATCCTTTGGTCTGTTGATGGTGTTCAGTTCGAGTTATTATTACGCTATAGACAAGATGCAAGATAAAACGCATTTTTTTACAACCGATCTTAAGTGGATTATACTAGGCGTTGTTGCGATGCTTGCAGCTTCTATGGTAAATTATAAAGTCTACAAAAAAGTTGCTACGCCTATGTTCGTTGTGAGTATTGCGCTTCTCGTTTATGTTTTAATAGGAGGGCGAGTAATCAACAACGCCCAACGTTGGATATATATAGGCAGTCAAGGTTTTCAACCAGCAGAAGTTGCTAAGATCGGAATGATTATGTTCTTCGCATACAGTTTGGAGAAAAATCACTTATATGTCAGCAAGCTTAAATATCTCGGTATCTATATAGGCATTATAGGTCTAGTTGTATTGCTCATCATGAAACAACCTAATATGAGTACCGCTGTTATCATCGCAGGTGTTATGGTGATTATGTTGTTTATCGCTGGTCTAAATTGGCTTTATGCCGCTGTATTTGCAGGTGGAGGTGCACTAATCGGTATGTTGCTCGTCTACGACGCCCCATATCGACTCAATCGTCTCACCGCGTTTTTAGATCCCTTTAAATATAAAAATGATGAATCTTGGCAAGTTATACAATCTCTATATGCTCTTGGCACTGGAGGCATCTTTGGCGTAGGTATAGGCATGAGCACACAAAACAAACTTTACATCCCTGAGCCACAAAACGACTTTATATTGGCAACCGTTGGTGAAGAGCTTGGACTTATTGGAACCGTGGGATTGTTAATAATGTTTTTGATATTGCTTTATCGATGTGTTAAAATTGCTATGAATGCCCCTGATATATTTTCAACGTTGTTAGCATCTGGGATTACGACGATGCTTGGTTTGCAAATATTGATGAACTATGCAGTGGCAACTTCGTCAATGCCAGCAACAGGCGTAACATTGCCTTTTATCAGCTACGGCGGAACAAGTGTCATGATTTTGCTTGGATCAGTGGGAATCATGCTAAATATATCAAAATATTCGATGAAAAGAACTCAAAACCGGGATCAATAAAGCAGCTAAATTGGAGATAACTATGAAAGTTTTAATAACAGGTGGTGGTACCGGAGGCCATATTTATCCGGCACTAGCCATTGCAGAGCGGTTAAAGAAGGATTTTAGACCGCTTGAACTCATGTATGTCGGTTCAAAAACTGGAATGGAAAAAGATCTAGTACCCAAAAAAGGAATTACGTACGTACCAATCGATGTCGCTCCACTAAATAAAAAATTCACGAAAAAAACATTTAAATCTATCGGCTTAATTTTCAAAGGACTTTGGCAAGCAAATGGCATTATCAAACGCTTTAAACCGGATATTATCATAGGTACAGGCGGCTATGTCGCCGGATCTTTGGTTTTAATAGGTGCATTGAGAGGTATTCCAACAGCAATTCATGAACAGAACGCCTATCCGGGACTTACAAATAGGATTCTCAGCCGTTTTGTCGATTGTATCATGGTTTCTTTTGAAGACTCTAAGGCACATTTTAAACATCCTGAAAGGACGGTTTATACAGGCATGCCTATTTTGGATACTTATTTTACAACCTCTCGCGAACAATCACGTCAAAAGCTTGGCATCTTACCAGGTGAAATGTTAGTCGTGACAGTTGGCGGTAGTAATGGCGCCATGAAGCTCAACCATATTATGCTTTCTAGTTACAACCATTTTGTAGAGTATAGTAATATCAAGTTCATACACGTATCAGGGACACGCTACTATCCGTATGTACTTGAAGACATTGAAAACAAACTTTATTCAGTTGGAGAAAACGTCAAGATAATAGGCTATTTAAAAGACATGCCGACATATCTATATGCAGCAGATCTTGTGGTTTCAAGGGCAGGTGCATCTACAATCAATGAGATAATAGCAGCAAAAGCACCTTCTGTAATTATACCTTCTCCCAATGTAGCAAATGACCATCAACTTCTTAATGCACAGCTCATGGACAAGTACGGCATGGGTGTCGTTATGAAGGAAGAAGATTTAAACGAAGAACTCATGGCGCATACAATCATGGATTTTTACAAAGATCCAAGCAAACTCAATATAATGCGTCAAAATTGTGAGAAAATGGACCTGAGCCGAACGATGGATGCCATATCAGCCGTTGTTAGAAGGTTGACAGAATACGGAAACTAGATGAAACCTTTGCGATTGTACTATGATAATTGTGGGTTATGGAGTGAAAATCCTTGAAAAAATTTTTTAAGAATTTATTTGTGGGACTAATGGTGATAGGTTTAATTGGTGGTGGCGTCTACTTGTATTTCAACACAAATCTTTTGCGCATCCAAAATGTCTTGTTCAATGAAAATCCGTTTGTCGATTTATATGACATTCAGAGGTACTCAGGTGTATCCATTGGAACACCCTATTTTGAGGTTGATGTTGCTGAAGCTTCAGACAAACTCAAAACGCATCCCTATATCAAGGATGCTACAGCTCAAAAAAAGTTTCCAAATACGATTGTGTTCGATGTGAGCTACCGTGAACATTTTTTCAATATCAGATATTCGGATATTGTTTTATCTATGGACGATCAATTGCATGTCCTTGAAGTTCTTGCAACAGAAAATGATGGTTATACCGTGGAGGGGTTTGCATTTGAAAGCTTCTCAGCGGGGAAAGTCATCGATGTGACACAACTCTATATTTTGGAGAATATTGTTGACTTAATCAAACTTCTTAAGCAGAGTCATCTCACACCAAATCCGCTCATTATTTTTGAGAACAGAAACATTGTGCTGACAGTCGAAACGTTACATGTAAAATTCGGTGTTGGAGAGAATATAGAAGATAAGTTTAACGCCTTTATCAATATTTATGAAGCATTGAAGGCAGACGGCATCACAACTGGCGTCATTGATGTAAGCAGCGATGGTTTGCCTGTATATAGACCTTTTGGAGAGTAAAAAATGATGAAAAAAGATAAATTGTGGATTGGTGGCGCCTGTATTATTTTAGGGGTATTTATAGCTTTCCAAATGAAGTTTATTCAGGGAACATACTTAAACGGTGCAAGTCCTACGCAAAAAACAACGGAGATTCTCAATGAACTCAGTGCTGTTAAAACGGAAAAAGAGAACCTGATTGAAGAAATAGAGCGTTTAGAAGAACAGCTAGATAAAATTCAAAATTCAGCCTCAGAAGAAAGTGCTATCGTCAAAAATCTAACAGATGAACTCAATCGATATAAATCTTTCTCTGGTATGACAAAAGTGTCTGGTACGGGTATCATGATTACCATTGATAACCCACCAAAAGATTTAAACATTGGTCTTGAGAAAAATATTGCCTATGATTATAAATTGATATTGGATTTAATTAATGAACTTAATTCAGCTGGTGCTGAAGCTATCTCTATTAATGACCAACGTATGATTAACAATACTGAAGTCAGACTTGCAGGTAGTCAAGTCAACGTCAATACTTTACCAATTAGCCCACCATATGTCATTAAGGCTATCGGAAGCTCGAGTACACTTGATGGTGCTGTCAATCAGAGATTTGGGATTGTACAAAACATACAAGAAACGGGCTATTATGTAGAAGTGAAGCAAGTAGAAAATTTGGAAATTGGCGCTTTTAACGGAAGCTTGAAATTCAGATATGCAAATACGGTGAAATAGATGAAATGGAATTCTAAGAGAAAAGTTATGTTCTCTCTGACAGTTTTGCTAGGTGTGTTAATCGCATTACAAGTCAAAACGCTTAATTCGGGCATAAAGTACCTGTCCATCAAAGACATGTATACGCAAAGCATTGAACTTGAGAGCCAAAAATCTGAATTAGTTCTTTTAAATGCTAAAGTTGAAGCCTTGAAGACACAAATAGCGACTTATCAAACCGCAAAAGACGATGCTGAAGTTGACTATGAGTCGTTTTTAATTAGTGAAATTGACAACACAAAAGCTGTTGCAGGGCTCACATCACTAGAAGGACCAGGTGTTGTGATTATAGTTACAGACGGCACGAGAGATTTACTAGAGGATGAAAGCCCAAACAGCGTATGGGTACATGACATCGATATTCGCGCCATGGTTGACGATTTGCGTAATGCAGGTGCTGAAGCAATCGCCATCAACGGTCAACGCGTCGTCTTTAACAAATCGAAAATTCAATGTACGGGTCCAACAATTAAAATCAATGATCAAGTATTTGCACCACCTTATGTCATAAAAGCGATAGGGGATCGAAAATTTCTCGAATCTATCATCAATGCGCCCGGCAGTTTTAGTGAAGATTTGAGAAGTTGGGGCGTCTTCGTGGAAGTCAATACATCAATCAGTGTGAGCATACCTCAATATGATGGGTTTGTAAGCTATGAATACGTAAACTAAGGAAGGGGCAAAACTATGTTTATTGCCATTTTAGGAATATTAATCGGCGTGCTCGTGGGGCTTTACATCCCCTTTGAGTTTTCAACTATTTCATCTCTTTATATCTCAGTAGGTATTTTAGCTGCAATCGACTCAATTATAGGTGCCATAAGAGCAAGTATTGAAGGTAAATTCGATGGGCTGATTTTCATCAGCGGCTTTTTCGTCAATGCAATTCTCGCAATCACTTTATCGTTTTTAGGTGATCAACTAGGCGTTCCAATTTACTATGCAGCCATATTTGTATTTGGAACGCGTCTATTTAATAATATTGGTATTATTAGACGCCATACAATTGATCGCTATAGAGGTAAATAGAACAATAACGATAGGTCTTTAGACCTATATTGCGTTCTATTGCTTCAAATCAGTCGAATTTTAAAAAAAAAATATTCCAAAAAAATAAAAAAGAGTATATACTATATGTAGTAGAAACCCAGGTGAGTTTGGCAATATATGTTGCGGAAAATCGTTTTGTTTCTACCCTAAATCAGGGGTGTTTTATTAAAAGACGAAGTTAATTAGGACTTAAAGCATAATTGTTTATATAAAAGTGATTATAAACACCTGAGAATTATTACTTTGCGGGATAAGGAGGATTTTCATGTTAGAATTTGATGTTGCTGTTGAAGAATTTGCCCAGCTTAAAGTAATTGGTGTTGGTGGCGGAGGTAATAACGCCGTTAACAGAATGATAAAATCGAATTTAAAAGGCGTGCAGTTTATCGCAATCAATACCGATAAACAAGCACTTTACAGCTCAGCGGCAGAATATAAATTACAAATTGGCGAAAAATTGACTAGAGGTCTTGGCGCTGGTGCAAATCCAGAAGTTGGAAAGAAAGCGGCTGAAGAAAGCCGCGATGATATATTTCAGGCACTTCAAGGCGCTGACATGGTATTTATCACAGCTGGTATGGGTGGTGGTACAGGTACTGGCGCTGCACCAATCGTTGCTGAAATTGCCAAAGAAATGGGTATTTTAACAGTAGGTGTCGTTACAAAGCCGTTTTCATTTGAAGGCAAGAGACGTATGAAACATGCTGAAGAAGGCATAGAAGAACTTAAAAGACGTGTAGATACATTAATTACAATCCCAAATGATCGCCTTCTCGAAATCGTAGAAAAACGCACATCTATCTTGGATGCGTTTACGATTGCAGATGACGTCTTAAGACAAGGTGTTCAAGGTATTTCAAATACAATCACTGAAACTGGATTGATCAACGTAGACTTTGCCGATGTAAAAACAATTATGTTCGAACAAGGTCTAGCACATATGGGTATCGGTTCTTCTAGTGGAGATGACCGTGCAATCGATGCGACAAATCAAGCTATTCACAGCCCTTTACTTGAAACGTCTATCAAAGGATCAAAAGGTATTTTACTCAATATTCGTGGTGGTAAATCCCTAGGTATGATGGAGATTCAACAAGCGGCTGATCTCGTTTATAGAGAAGCAGACCCGGATGCGAACATCATCATGGGTGCAGTTATTGATGAATCTTTAAAAGATGAAATCACTGTTACAGTGATAGCAACTGGATTTGATTCTTATAAACCTGAAGCAAAAGTAGAGCCGAAACTTACAAATACGAGTATGCATTCGAACAACCCAATTAAAAATGAAACTGTCAGGGTTCAACCAGCTGAAGCTGATCCTGAAGAAGATGACACATTTGATATTCCAACGTTTTTAAGAAAGAAAAGATAACCTTGCTTCTAGCAAGGTTTTTTTTTAAATAGGGGAAATGCATAATTTCCTCAATTAATCGATGGAGAGGTGAAGCGATGAAATGTCCTTATTGTAGCAGTTTAGAATCTAAAGTGATTGATTCAAGACCAACGGACGACGGTCATGTAATTAGACGTCGAAGAGAGTGCATCAACTGCAACCAACGATTTACGACTTACGAAAAAATTGAAGAAATTCCAATTATCATTGTAAAAAAAGATGGCACTCGTGAATCCTACAATAGGATGAAGGTTCTTAATGGTATTATTAGAGCCTGTGAGAAACGACCTGTATCCATGGAACAAATGGAACACTTGATTGATCTAATTGAGACGCGTATGCATACATCTATGGAAAAAGAAGTTCAGTCAGAGTTGATAGGAGAGCTCGTCATGGCGGGTCTTAAAGATCTTGACGAAGTTGCATATGTTAGATTTGCATCTGTTTATAGGCAGTTTAAAGATATCAATACGTTTATCAATGAACTGACAAAACTGTTGCAGGAAAAGGCAAAGTAATCAGAAAAAATCGAAGATTTTTTCTGACTCGACGTAGGCAACCATTCGAAAAACCGAAGGCTTTTCGAACTCGACGTAGGCAACGAAGTTGCCAGAAGAGTGCCAGGAGAGTGCGCACGCTATTAATCTTCGATTTTTTCTAACATTCACTCGGAAAAATCGAAGATTTTTTTGAACGCAACTGAATGTATCCATGTGATTAAACCGACATTAAGTTTTTTGATATGAACAAAGTTTTGGAGATGACATGATGAATTTTTTTTCAAATATTAATGTGCCCCATGGCATCACGACACGTCTGGGTGGTGTGAGCAGAGGTGTATTTGGTTCAATGAACACAAGCTTCTTTGGCATAGACGATAAAATGGCAGTTTTTTGTAATATCAAAAAGTCACTAGATGCCATTGGAACTGACGCTAAAATCATCGTTGCGACACAACAAGTACATTCAAACAAAATATTGGTGATTGATAATCTAACATTGTTTTCTGACCTTCAAAAAATAGACATCTCTGGTTCTGCACTTGAAGGTTATGATCTATACGTTTCTTCTGAGACGGACGGCTTAATCACGAACAGGCAAGATGTCATACTCATGACATTTTATGCAGACTGTGTACCACTTATGTTTCACGACCCAGTGTCAAGGTATGTCGGATCGGTTCATAGCGGCTGGCGAGGCACTGCAAATTTGATTGGTAAAGAGGCACTTTCCATCTTTCAAGCATTAGGGAGTGATCTCGAAAATATTCATGTTGGCATTGGACAGTGTGCTGGTTTTTGTTGCTATGAAGTTGACAAACCTGTTGTAGACGCATTTAGAGTACACTTTTCTGAGCGAGAAATGTCAACATTTATGGTGTCGAAAGAAGATGAAAAAGTCATGTTAGACTTAAAAATAGCCAATAAAATGATCTTTAAACGCTGTGGTGTTCTTGAGATGAATATCGAAATCAATCAAGACTGTACCATATGTGATGCGCATTTATATCATTCGCACAGACGTACTGGCTATCCGAGAGGTTCAATGAGTGCATTTATTCAACAAAAATAAAAAATGTTGTAATTAGACCTAGGGTATATTACAATTAAATATTGACTGGCCAATTAAGGCTAGACCGTTTATCAGTTATAGAAAGGGTCAAACATGAACCGCATTAAAACCGTCGACAAAGGCTCGATAGCAGAAGAACTCGATATTGAAGTTGGCGATATATTACTAACAATCAACGAGCAACCCGTCGTCGACATTATTGATTATATGTTTCTTACAAATGATGAAACAATAGACATTGAAATCCAAAAACCTGATGGCGAAATTTGGGCAATAGAGATTGACAAGGATTATGACGAATCCCTTGGCATCGAATTTGAGAATCCGATTATCGATCAAGCTAAACGTTGCACCAACAACTGTGTATTTTGTTTTATCGACCAGTTACCTAAGGGGATGAGAGATTCCCTCTATTTTAAAGATGATGATTCACGTCTGTCTTTCTTGCAGGGCAATTTCGTCACGTTAACTAATTTGAAAGATGCCGATATTGATCGTATTATTAGATATCGTATCAGCCCAATTAATGTTTCTGTTCATACGACTGATCCAGACTTACGTGTTAAGATGCTTGGCAATCGATTTGCAGGCAATATTCTTCAGCGCCTAGGGCAACTTATTGATGGTGGGATCACCGTCAACGTTCAGATAGTTCTTTGTCCAGGGTATAACGATGGCGTGGCTCTAAAACGTACACTAGATGATTTAGTAGTCTTTCATCCAAATTTAAATAGTATTGCAATCGTTCCAATTGGACTTACCAAACATAGGGACGGCTTAATCGAGATGCATGGTTTTGATGAGATGACAGCTAATACGACGATAGAGATTGTTCATGAGTTCCAGAAAGAAGCACTAATAAATTTGAAGACGCGATTTGCCTTTTTGGCAGATGAGTTTTATATATTGGCAAAAAAAGATTTCCCCTCTGATGAAGCCTATGAAAGTTATATTCAGTTGGAGGATGGCATCGGTATGATTCGAAAACTCGTAACCGAGATAGATCAATTACTTGCCAAACCTGAAAAGAGCGATGGTCTGAAAAGAAGCGTTGCCATGATCACTGGGACAGCTGCAGCGCCATATCTTGAAATTATAGCCAAACGCATTCATTCGGTTTATCCGAATATTGAATTACAAATTGTACCAATCGTCAATCACTTCTTTGGTGAAAAAATTACGGTGTCTGGTTTGATTACAGGTCAAGATATCGTCAAGCAAACTAAAGATTTAAATATGACGAGTGAAAACAGTCTAATTCTTCTACCAAGTGCCATGTTCAGGGCAGATGAAGAAGTCTTGTTGGATAATATGACGCGTTCTGATCTAGAAACGCATTTTGGTGTTGCTGTTAAAAAAGTCGAAACTGAAGGCAAGCAGCTCATGTGGCATTTATTATATGGAGGCACAAATGTATAGAAAACCCATAGTGGCGGTCGTTGGACGACCAAATGTTGGTAAATCAACTTTTTTTAATAGAATAGCAGGATCGCGAATTTCCATCGTTGAAGACACACCAGGTGTGACACGTGATAGAATATATGCGGACTGCGAGTGGTTATCTCATAAATTTATTATGATAGATACAGGTGGTATTGAGCCATCTTCCACAGATGTGATCTTAGCACAAATGAGAGACCAAGCACAAATTGCCATCGATACTGCTGACGTTATCGTTTTTGTATGTGATGGTAAAGCCAGTTATACGACGGCAGATGAAGAAATTGCTCAAATGCTTAGACGCTCTAAAAAACCTGTTATTTTAGTTTTAAATAAGATCGATCAGTTTAAGCAACCGGATCACTTTTACGATTATTTTTCACTTGGTCTTGGTGAACCAGTCATGATTTCTTCTGTAAATGCAATGGGACTAGGCGATTTGCTCGACGATATATGCAAATTGTTCCCACCAAATGACGCACTTGAAGAAGACGATGAAACGATTAAGATCTGTTTGATTGGCAAGCCAAATGTTGGCAAATCTTCTATGGTTAACAAAATTATAGGTGAAAATAGAGTTATTGTATCTGAGATTGCAGGTACGACGCGAGATGCGATTGACACGCCATTCACTTACAATGATCAAAAGTTTGTACTTATTGATACAGCCGGTCTAAGACGTCAGTCAAAAGTCAATGAGAATATCGAAAAATACAGTGTCATCCGAACACTGACCGCTATTGAACGTTCAGATGTCTGTTTCATATTGATTGATGCTGCGGAAGGTATCACAGAGCAGGACAAAAAAGTAGCTGGTTACGCGCATGAAGCGGGCAAAGCATCAATCTTTGTCGTCAACAAATGGGACTTGATTGAAAAAGACAATGATACATTTAATGAATTTAAAAAACGAATCAAAGAGGAATTCCCATTTATGGCATATGCGCCTGCAATGTTCGTTTCAACCGTTACTGGACAGCGTGTCATGCAACTGCTTGAACAAGCGGTTTACGTTTCAAATAATCATGCACTCAGAATTTCTACTGGCGTTCTGAACGACATTATCAATGAAGCAATCGCACTTAACCAAGTGCCATCTGACAAAGGCAAGCGTTTAAAAATCTACTATGCGACGCAAGTATCCGTCAAACCGCCTACTTTTGTGTTGTTTGTAAATATTGCTGATTTAGCGCATTTCTCTTATGTGCGTTATTTAGAAAATCAGATCCGAAAGAATTTTAATTATGAAGGTACACCAATCGTGTTCAAAGTAAAAGCACGTGGAGAAGATTAGGCACATCAAGTGTCAAAGACACAGGTCAAATCTGTGTCTTTTTTTGAAGGATTCATGTCAGCACAAATAGTCTTAGGATGGTCTATAGACACTAAATATGGTATAATAGCCTGTAAAGTATAAATATGTTGTATCAAGGAGGTAAAATTTGAAAATAACAGTTATTGCAGCGGGAAGCTGGGGAACTGCACTTTCAATGGTATTAAATGAAAATGGTCATGACGTCAAAGTCTGGGCACGGGGTAGTGAACAAATTGATACAATCAATCGAACACATAAAAATGAAAAATACTTACCTGGAGTTGAGATTTCAGAGAATATAGAATTTACATCCGATAAAATATACGCGTTAAGTCAAGCTGAACTCGTTTTGTTTTCAGCACCTTCTCAACAATACAAATCGATTTTAAAGGATTTTGTAACGGAAGGATTATTACTCGAATCAACTATTTTAGTTAATGTATCTAAAGGTATTGATATGGATACTCTTGAAACGGTATCTCAAATCACATCGAGAATTGCACCTAAATCGACTTTTGTCGTCCTTTCAGGTCCATCTCATGCAGAAGAGGTTGCCCAAAAGTTGCCAACAGCGCTCGTTTCAGCTTCAAAATCTCGCGAAGCGGCAGAACTTGTTCAAGATTTATTTTCAAATGACTACATTCGCGTTTACACGAATCCAGATGTGATTGGTGTTGAAATCAGTGGTGCACTTAAAAATATTATCGCAGTTGGTGCAGGTATCAGTGATGGACTCGGATATGGTGACAATGCAAAGGCAGCACTTATCACCAGAGGTATTCGTGAAATAGCGACATTGGGTGTGGCGATGGGCGCGGATCCAGATACATTTAAAGGGCTCGCAGGTGTAGGTGATCTTATTGTGACATGTACCAGTATGCATAGTAGAAATAGGCGATGTGGTATTTTGATTGGACAAGGTCATACATTGACTGAATCAGTTGAATCTGTTGGAATGGTTGTAGAAGGTGCATACACCGTAAAAGCAGCTTATATGCTTAAGTCTAAATACAATTTGGAACTTCCGATTACAACAGAGCTTTATAAAGTACTTTATGAAGATAAAAACGCTCGAGAAGCAGTAAACAATTTAATGACGCGTCAAAGAAAACATGAGATGGATGAGTATGCAACCCATTTGGAAAATTGGGTGTAAACAAATGTGAGGTCAAATATGGCTAAAGCTACACGAAAAAAACGTAGACCAAGATACGGCCGCATTGTATTTAGTTTGTTGATTTTCGGTCTCTTTATCTATTTTATTGTCAATTTAGGCATTGACCTATTTTACAAAGAACAATCGACATATCTAGTAACAGTAGGCAATCTAAATATTGAAAATCAATATGATGCTTTGGTGCTACGTAACGAACTGATTGTCGATACGAACTTGAATGGGAAAATCACATATTTTGCAAATGAAGGCGAAGTCATTGAAAAAAATCATCAAATTGCTGAGATTTTCAATGACGGCCAGGAAACTGCAACAACAGCTGAAGTGACTGAACGAGAAGTAAACCGTAAAAAAATCGAATTTGATTATAATTTGCTAGAATACGATATAACAACACTCAGAAACGAAATTTTATTTCAGATGTCTGCAAAACAATATGAACAGATTCCCATATTAAAAGAGGAACTTGTACAAAAATTAGAACGCTTAGATAAGCTTCAAGAAGAAAATAAATTTTTATCAAATCGAACGGCCTCCTATTCTGAAAAAACAATTGGAGAAGGCGTGTTGTTGGAGGGACAGAAACAAGCTATTTATGCACCTGCTAGTGGTGTTCTGACTTATAAAATCGACGGTTATGAGGACTTCTTGACTATTGATAACCTGTACAACATCAACTATGATGAGATTAGTAAATTTGCTTTTGAGGAGACCTCTTTGGTAAGAGATTCTGTCCATGCAAAAGACAAACTCTTTAAGATAGTAGACAATGCAAATTACTTTATTGCTGCGATTGTATCCAACGACGAAATCGATACCTATAAAAATGTTCAGAGTATCTCTGCTGTCATCAATGGAAAGACACTAAAAGGTGAAGTGTACGATGTTTTCACAAATAAAGAAAATGCCGTTGCCATTATCCAATTAAGAGAAGGATTTGAAGGTTTTTTCAATCGAAGAGTCATCAGTTGTAGTATCGTTAGAGAAAACTACCGTGGATTAAAAATCGCGATGACTTCTATAGTCAACAACGAAGGCGTTATTGGCGTTTATGTCGTGGGAAAAGAGCGCAAGATTGCCTTTGTCCCAATCAAAATTCTTGGATATGACGAGGCTTCTGCGATCGTCTATAATGAACAGTTCTATGATGCCACCTTAGGTGTCGTCAGGAGTATAAAAGTCAATCAGGAAGTTGTCACGGATGCAAGTAAATACAAACCTGGTGATCGAATAGATTGATATGAGGTGAAACATGTCGTATGATTATTTGAAAGAACAAATTGAACTTGTAAGAAAAGACATCAAAAATGTCTGTGAGAAGATGAATAGACCTGTTGAAGAAGTAACACTACTTGGTGTCACCAAAACCTATGAAGCGGATGTGATCAATGCTTCCATTGAATTTGGCATCACAGATATCGCAGAGAATAGAGTTCAAGAAATTATTAGAAAATACGATGCTGTTCAAAAGGGTGTCAGATGGCATCTTATTGGACATTTGCAGACAAATAAAGTAAAATATGTAATTGATAAAGTCGATTTAATCCATTCTGTTGATAGTTTTAAGCTCGCAACTGAGATTGATTCCAGAGCAAGCAAAATCGGAAAAATTCAAGATATATTGATACAAATCAACATTGCCGATGAAACTCAAAAATTTGGTATTTCTCCAAATGCACTGGAAGAACTTCTAGAGCAACTTTCGAATCTTGATAATATCCGAGTACTCGGCCTTATGAATATCGCACCACTTGTGGAGAATCCAGAAAGCTTAAGAACGGATTTTAAAGAGATGGCTAAGTTATATGAACGACTTAAACATTGTGCTTATGCCAATGTCGATGCGAGGGTGTTGTCGATGGGCATGTCCAATGATTATGATATTGCCATAGAAGAAGGTTCAAACATGGTTAGAATTGGAACTAAATTATATGGCAAAAGACTTTAAATATTTCCTAAGAGGAGGAGTATAAATGGGCGACAAGTTTATAGACAAAATCAAATTTTTCTGGGGCGTTGATTCTCATGATGATGAAGACCACACTGAAGATTTTTACGAAGATATGAAACGTACCGATTTAGAAACAGATGATACTAACATGACTTTAAGTGCATTAAATGAAGCGGGACAAAAATCGGTCAATACGATTAAAACGTCTAATAAGATCTTAAATATCCATTCAAATTCAACGATGAACGTCGTTTTATTCAATCCAAAGACTTTTGATGAATCGACGAGTATTGTCGATACATTAAAAAATAGAAAACCTGTCGTTATGAATATCTCTGAGTTAGATAAAGATCTTGGCAGAAAGATTTTTGATTTCTGTTCTGGCGCCCTTTATGCCGTAGATGGTCATATACAACAAGTTGCGAAAGGCATATTTATACTTGCACCTCAAAACGTAGATATTACAGGCGATGTAATCGCGAAGCAGGATTCACCAGTAAGTACCTGGTTAAGAGAATAATTGATTATTTAAATAGAAAGGACACATATGTTAACTCTCAAAGTTACACTATTATATTTTTTACAAGTCGTCACCTACATGATATTCGGTCGTGCTATGTTGTCATGGTTAATTAGAGATCCGAACAATCCTATCATGAAAATATTGATTTCGCTCACAGAGCCAATTTTAGGTCCAATAAGAAAACTTCTTTTTAGATTGAAAATCGGTGGCAATATGGTTGACTTCAGCCCACTTGCCGCACTTTTATTGATTCAAATGCTCACTGCAATGGTCTTCGCAATCAAATGATAGACCGTCAAGCACTATTAAAACAGTATGGTGCGCTTGTCGATTCAGAAGGTGTTTTTATCAAGGCATTGGATCTTTTATATTATGCTGAGAATCATTATGAACCTCAGATAACCGATTTTCTAACACCTGATTTATCTTTTGCGATTGAACAAATCGCAGCGAAGCAAACGGACTTGATCATACTAAGGTTGGGCGTTTTTTCTGATCCTGAACGCGTCAAACTTTTCATCGCACCAGATTATGTTTTGTCCAATGATAAAGAGAAGCAAGATATTTATGAAAACACCATAGCCCTTCTTGATATTAGGTACAACCAAAAGTTTAACCAACTAGCGCATAGTGATGCTTTAGGTGCACTGATGGCACTAGGCATCAAACGAAGCAAACTCGGTGATATTGTCGTATATGATGGCGGTTTTCAAGTTGTCGTCGATAGTAGTCTTAGCGATTATTTTCTTCAAAATGTAGACAAAATTGGTCGAGCAGGCGTAAAAGTCAAAAAAATCAGCTTCGATGAAGCAAAGGTAAAGATCCAGAATAAAAGAGCTGTTAGTGGCACAGTGAAGTCTGTAAGACTTGACAGCATCGTTGCGTTATGTTTTTCACTATCGCGTAATGAGTCACAAAAGCTCATAGAATCAGAACTTATAAAGGTGAACCATAGTGTCGTGAATCGAACGGATTATGTAACCAAAATTGGAGATATGATTTCTGTGCGTGGGCATGGAAGACTTGTCGTTGAAGAGATTTTAGGTGTCACGAAAAAAGATAGAATCCGTGTTGTATTATCGGTAATGACGCGTTAAAAACAAAGATGGAGGAGAATCGATGCTAACACCACTTGATATTCAGAACAAACATTTTGCTAAGAGTTTGAGAGGTTACAACGAATCAGAGGTTGAAGAATACCTTTCGATGATCGTTCGCAGCATGGAAGAGCTCATACAAGTCAACATAGAAACCACCGCTAAAATTCGCGATTATGAGAAACAGTTAGCGCATTATATCGCAATGGAGCGCACGATTAACGATGCCATGATCCTAGCACAAAAGACTTCTGAGGATATGATAAAAAATGCAAATGACCGTGCAGCGTATATCATCGAAAGGGCAGACGATCAAGCTAAAAAGCTGATTGGCGATGCCAACGATGAAGTCCTGAGCGTGATCAAACGTCATGAAGATGCAAAACACGCCCTTCAGACTTTCCAAATGAAGTTTAAAGTGCTCGTGGAAAATCAGATAAGAGCTTTTGAAGAACATTTGGATTGATTGACATTAAGTGGAACATCGGCTATAATAAAAAAATATAATTAAAAAAAGTTATAAGAGATAGACGAAGATTGGGACGAGTATACGTAAGCGCGTAAAGAGAGTCAGTGGTTGGTGTGAACTGATACGTAGCTAACTTGGAAAATCACCCATAGTTATTTTTTCGAAATGCGTTTGCAGAGTAGTCAAAATCGGTTCGAACCCGTTAAAATGGAAGAGTGACACCGAAAAAGTCGTCGGTGTAATTTGGGTGGTACCGCGGTTTATCCGTCCCTTAGCTATTGCTATGGGACTTTTTATTTTTTTGAAGCATTAAGAAAGCGTATTGATTAATTCATACTGAAAGGATGGCAGAAATGGGCTATAAAGAACTTACAAAAAATAACGTTGCTGAAAACGAAAAACTTGTCAGAGACTACTGGGAAAATATCGACTTACTCAAATTGAGTGTCGACACACGAGAGGGCAAGCCTTCTTATATTTTTTATGAGGGACCACCGACTGCTAACGGTAAGCCTGGTATACACCATGTACTTGCACGTGCTTTGAAAGATTCTGTATGTCGGATCAAAACGATGCAAGGCTATCAAGTCAATAGAAAAGCGGGATGGGATACACATGGTTTGCCAGTTGAGATAGAAGTTGAAAAAAGATTGAATCTCAATGACAAATCGGCGATTGAAGCGTACGGTATCGAAAACTTCAACCATCAGTGCCGTTCTTCAGTCTTTGAATACGAAGATGCATGGCGCGAAATGACTAAAAAGATGGCATACCTCATCGATTTGGACAACCCTTATGTCACTTTGGACAACGACTATATCGAAACAGAGTGGTGGATCTTAGATAAATTCTTTAAAGAAGGCTATATCTATGAAGGCCATAAAATATTGCCATATTGTCCAAGATGCGGAACGGGTCTAGCTTCACACGAAGTTGCTCAAGGGTATCAGGAAATCAAAACCGTAACCGTTTATGTGAAATTCAAACGCAAAGACGTCGATGAATATTTTCTCGTTTGGACGACAACGCCTTGGACGCTTGCATCTAACGTTGCGCTCACGGTAAATCCAAATGAAACATACGTTAAAGTTAAATTCAACGACGAAGTATATTACCTTGAGAAGAACTTGGCACCAAAAGTACTCGATGGCGACTATGAAGTCCTCGAAGAATTAAAAGGTAAAGAATTAGAGTTTATGGAATACGAACAAATCATGCCATTTGTAAAAGCGGATAAAAAAGCATTCTTCGTAACTTGTGCAGATTATGTAACCATCGAAGACGGTACAGGTATCGTTCATACAGCGCCTGCTTTTGGTGAGGACGACTACAACACTGGCAAACGTTATGATCTACCTGTGCTTCAACCAGTGGATGAAGAAGGTAAGTACACGGAGACACCTTGGAAAGGGACATTCGTCATCGATGCCGATCCATTGATCGTCACATGGCTTGCAGAAGAAGGTAAGCTCTTTAAGAGACAGCGTATGGATCACAACTATCCACACTGCTGGAGATGTAGAACACCCCTTTTATACTATGCAAAACCGAGCTGGTACATCGAGATGACCAAGCTTAAGGACTTGCTCATCGAAAATAACAATTCAGTCAATTGGTATCCAGATTATGTCGGCGAAAAACGCTTTGGAAACTGGCTCGAAAATTTAAATGACTGGGCGATTTCTAGAAGCCGCTACTGGGGCACACCGCTTAACATCTGGCGTTGCGACTGTGGCCATACAACCTCAGTGAGCTCAAGACAAGACTTGGTGGATCGTGCCATAGAAGATATTACGACAAACATTGAACTTCACCGTCCATATGTAGATGACGTTCATCTTAAGTGCGACAAATGTGGCGATGTGATGCGTCGTGTACCTGAAGTCATCGACTGCTGGTTTGACAGTGGGGCTATGCCATTTGCACAACACCATTATCCGTTTGAAAACAAAGAAAATTTTGACCAGCTGTTTCCAGCAGACTTTATTTGTGAAGGCATCGACCAAACGAGAGGGTGGTTCTATTCATTGATCGCTATCAGTACGTTTGTAATGGGTGTTTCACCATATAAGAACGTCTTAGTAAATGACTTGATCCTCGATAAATTTGGCAAGAAAATGTCCAAATCGAGAGGCAATGGCGTTGATGCCTTTGAACTCCTTGACAAATACGGTGCTGACGTCGTCAGATGGTACCTGTATTTTGTATCACCAGCTTGGACACCTACCAAGTTTGACGAAGATGGTTTGATTGAAGTCAATTCAAAATTCTTTGGAACGATCAAAAACGTCTACAATTTCTTTACGCTCTATGCCAATACAGACAATGTAGATGTAAATAGCTTCTACGTTGAACCGAAAGATAGACCTGAACTCGATCGTTGGATTATTTCAAAACTCAACTCGCTTTCAAAAGCGGTTAAAGAAGATCTTGACGTATTCGATATGACTAAAGCGGTTAGAAAAATTCAAGAGTTTGTCAGTGAAGACCTTTCTAACTGGTACATCAGAAGATCGAGACGTAGATTCTGGGGCTCAGAGCTAACAGAAGATAAAAAATCAGTTTACAATACGACAAATGAAGTGCTTATTGCTGTATGTCAACTCGCGGCACCATTTGCGCCTTTCTTGACGGAAGAAATCTATAGAAATCTCACTGGTGAAGCATCGGTACATGTCAGCTACTATCCAACGGCTGATGAAGCACTGATTGATAAGCACGTTGAATCTAGAATGGACCTTATCAGAGAACTTGTTACTTTAGGTAGATCTGCAAGGGAATCCGTGAAGATTAAAGTGAGACAGCCAATTCAAGAAGTTATCGTGGATGGCAAATACGAATCACTAATTGGCGACCTAGTGCCGCTCATCATGGAAGAGCTCAATGTGAAGCACGTTGAATTTACACAAAACCTGCCAAACTATATGAACTTCCAACTTAAACCGAACTTCAAAGTCCTTGGACCACTCGTAGGCAATAAGATGGGTGAGTTTGGCAAAGCCTTGACAGCACTTGATCCACAAGTCTATGCGATGCGTTTTGACGCTGGTGAAACCATTGAACTTAACGTAGCTGGAGAGACTTTTGAAGCGACAGCTGAGCACGTTCTCATCAATATCAATGCCAAAGAAGGGTTCACTGTTAAAATGGAAAACAATCGATTCATTATCCTCGATACCCATTTAACGGATGACCTGATCAACGAAGGTTATGCACGTGAACTGATCTCACGCGTTCAACAAATGAGAAAATCAAACGATTACGACATGATGGATCAGATCCACATCTATTACAACGCACCTGAAGTATTTGAAAATGCCGTAAAACTGCATTCAGAATACATCATGTCCGAAACGTTGGCGACTACACTCACGGCATGTACAGACAAAGCCTTTGACGTACAAACCCTAAATGGTCAAGAAGTTGGCTTATACCTCGAAAAGCTTTAATAATTTGAAAGTTGAACTGCAACACCCCAAAGAATAGACTTTCTTTGGGGTGTTTCTTAATTTCTTCATACTATGGAAAAGGATTTAGTTGAGGAAAATGTTCGATTTACATAAATAGTTGATTTATAATGCAAATAGAGGTTATATATTAAGTAATATTTAGGTATGCCTTAATATGTGTCACATTGATTGATTGGCATCTGGAGCAAGAAAATCAGTAAGGGGGCGAATTTATGCAAATTCGAAATAACGTTACGATGATTCAAGGGGAAATGATCAGTGCCCTAGTTGAGTTACTTAAAATTCCAAGTGTCATGGATGAAATGTACGAACTAAGACCATTTGGCCAAGAAATAGACAATGCGTTAAAAAAAACATTGGAGATCTGTGAACGAATTGGTTTTAAAACATACTATGATCCAGAGGGTTATTATGGTTATGCAGAATATGGTGCTGGAACTGACATGATAGGCATATTAGGACATATTGATGTCGTCTCTGAAGGCGATTCACAGAATTGGAAACATAGTCCGTTTGTGGGGGAAATTACAGCAGGTAAGATTTTTGGACGTGGTGCCATAGATGATAAAGGCCCTTTAATTGCCGCCATTTATGCGACTAAAGCTTTGATAGATGCAAACATAACATTCAACAAACGCGTTAGGATTATCATAGGTACTGACGAAGAGACTGCTTGGCGCGGAATCTGCAGATATGTCGCTAAAGAAGAATTGCCGACGATGGGATTTACACCAGATTCAAATTTCCCCGTAGTCTATGCGGAAAAAGGACTTTTGCAGTTTAAACTCAAATCAGACAAAAAATCAGATTTGAGAGTTAAAGGTGGCACTGCAATGAATGCAGTGCCTGAATCAGCGGTATATCTTGGGGATCATATATACAAACTCGAGAAAGCCTTAAAGAAACTTGGTTTTGACCATGAACTTGAGAATGAAGAAGTTTATGTAATCGGTAAAAGTGCACATTCAGCAAAGCCTTCTGCAGGCATTAACGCAATCGTTAGAATGGCAGAAGGATTAAAGCAAATAGGAATTCAGTCATCGGTTATCAATTTTCTCACAGAGAAAGTGGGGTTCACATATCATGGCGAACAAATTTTTGGTAGCTTAAGAGATGAACCTTCAGGTGATTTGACGATGTCTGTCAATCAAATTGATTTAAGTGCCTTTGGTGAAATGATAGGTATCGATATGCGTATTCCTGTCTTGATTGATAAAAAATTTATCGTGGATGGTCTAAAACGCGTTGCAGAAAAATATGGACTTGAATATGAAGAGGTAGATTACCTTGCACCTCTTTATATGGCACGAGATACAAAATTGATTCAAACTTTAGTCAAAGTCTATGAAGAAGAAACTGGACTCGATGGTGATCCTATTTCGACTGGCGGCGCAACTTATGCGCGAGCAATGCCAAATATTGTCGCCTATGGTCCAACGTTTCCAGGACAAGAAAAAGTAGCCCATCAAGCAGATGAATATATTGAAATCAATGCTATGGTCAAGTGTGCTCAAATTTACGCAAAAGCCATTGAAAAGCTACTTGAATAATCATAAAAAGACGCACCTAATGATTTGTAGGTCATTAGGTGCGTTTGTTATGTTTAAAGGTCTGATAACGTTTAGTAAAACGCTACGATTTTATCTGTAAATATACAAACTTCATCGAAGACGACATTGTACTTGACGTTATTGGCATTCTCTATCAATGTGCAATTTTTTTGATAGACATTGGTTAAACAAAGCAGGCAAGATGTTTCAGGCATCAGTGACTTACATGTTGAGACTAAGTATTTGGAAGATGCGAACCAGTTATCCGAAACTATTTCGATATTTTCTTTCAATATGACCAACCAACCAATACCATCAACCAAAAACTCGACTTGAGTTTGTGGCGTATTGTTAAAATAGTCTATGAATGCGTTGGTTTTTTCATTTAATGCTTTATTTGGCATTTTTCCCTCCAAAATGTAGTGGATTTTGTTATAATAGTATTGTATCTTTAGATTCATCAAATGAACAGCAAAATTTGTGCATTTCATAACATTTTATGTGTTTATAGGAGATCATAAAGCATATATAAAAGTTTTGAGCACAAGACTTAGGAGGAACAAGATGAAAAGATTGGAAGGTAAAGTGGCCATCGTAACTGGCGGGGCACAAGGAATCGGTCAATGCATCAGTGAAACATTTGCAAGAGAAGGCGCTATGGTTATCGCTGTTGATATGTCTGATTTAACTTACACATGCGAAAACGTGACTGGATATAAGCTTAACGTCACAAAGCGTGCAGATATTGAACAATTTATTACAGATACTGTAAACAAATATGGACACATAGATGTCTTGGTGAATAACGCAGGAATCACAAGAGATGCTCTGGTAAACAAAATGACCGAAGATATGTGGGATGTCGTCATCGATGTCAATTTAAAAGGCGTATTTAACCTAACGCAAGCGGTAGCACCGGTTATGCTTGAACAAAAAACAGGCTCTATCATCAATATCGCATCTGTTGTTGGTGAATACGGAAATGTAGGTCAATCAAATTATGCAGCAACTAAAGCTGGCGTTATAGCACTTGCAAAAACTTGGGCTAAAGAATTTGCTAGAAAAGGCGAAGCAATTCGTGTGAATTCGGTCGCGCCTGGTTATGTAAATACAGAAATGATGAAGACTGTACCTGATAAAGTGCTTGATCCGATCAGAGCAAAAACAATGCTAGGTAGACTTGGCGAACCACAGGAGATTGCTAATGCGGTATTATTCCTTGCAAGTGATGAAGCATCTTTCATAACAGGACACAATTTATCAGTAAACGGCGGTTTACGCTTATAGGAGGCAATTCATGTTGAGAACGATTGACACAATACAAGTAGGTGACAGCGCGACATTCACTAAGACTGTTTCCGAATCAGATGTATATATGTATGCTGGTATCAGTGGTGACTTTAACCCAGCACACATCAACGCAGTTGAAGCGGAGAAGGGCATATTTGGCGAACGTATCGCACATGGTATGTTGACAGCAAGCTTTATCTCCACAGTTCTTGGTACAAATTTACCAGGTCCTGGAACCATTTATTTGTCTCAAGAATTGAGCTTTAAGCGCCCTGTAAAATTTGGCGATACAATTGAAGCTAAAGTTGAGGTTATCGAGAAAATCGAAGAAAAAAATCGTTTAATCCTCAGAACGACATGTACCAATCAGCATGGTGAGCTCGTTATTGACGGAAAAGCAATGGTTATGCCTCCTAAACTTTAACAATCTCCAATCATACATTTTAAAAAAGCTAATCCATCCAATGCAAAGGACTATTGTCCAACGTACATCGATGTGATTAGCTTTATTTTTAGGCGATTTTGAATATTTTTTCGATTGTTGGACGTACGATCCTGACAAAAGAGGTAGCGAGTACAATACCACATGCTATGGATATAGCAATAAAGAGTGATTCTGCTCCTGTTGTCAAAGCAAGTGTGAAATCCTTTTCCACAATGTGAAGCATCGTATAATAGATACCGTATCCTGGCACAAATGGGATGATCCCAGGTATAGTGAATAGTGTTGCGGGATGTTTTTTAACAACTGCAAGTGTTTCACCCACTAGTCCAACTGCGATAGAACCAGCAAATGCTGGAATGATAAAGTTCGTACCAAGTAGTTGAAAGGTTATGTAGATAACCCAACCAATCATACCAGAAATACTAGCGGCAATAATGAGTTTTCTTGGTAGATTGAATAGTACAGAGAAGCCAACGACGCTTAGAAATGAATAGATCCCTTGTGTGATTAAATCCATAATGTATCTCCTAATATAATTTTTATAATATTGATTTTATTTTCAATCAGTTTATCTATAAAAGTTTCAAGCTAAATTGAAGCACCATACCAACGCCAAAGGCAAGTGCTATCGCAATAAATAGCGCTTCCATAATCTTGGCTGATCCAGCAAGCAACTCGCCTGATATTAGATCTCTAATGCCATTTGTTAGTGACACGCCAGGAACGAGTGTCATCAATGGGCCGACGATGACCATTGTCAAAGTTGCATCGAACCCTATAGCACGGATGAGTGTGACCAATAATATTGCAATCAGCATAGATAAGAAGCCACCGATTATATTGCGTATGAAAAAGTTTAGATGCTTTGAATCCACAGCATCTGTGAAATAAACGGTTAAAGATGATGCAATATAAGCGAGAATAAATTCGACAAAGGTTCCGCCAAACATAAGTACAAAAAATCCGCCCCCCATACCACTTGCAAATATACGAACTTTTTTCGGAAATTGTGGCGTTGCATACAAAGCAGCTATTCCTGCTTCCGCTTCTTCTATGGACATGTCCGTCAACGTGAATTTTCGAGAGAATTCATTGGCAAGATCGATGCTTTCTAAGTCGATCCCCTCTGGATTAACCCGTTCAAGTACTGTGATAGTTTCATTGCCATGTTCTGCACTAAACATGATGCCTGTCGGAATAACGAATACATTGACATCTGCTAATCTTTTTGATTCTGCCATTCTTTGTACTGTATCTTCAACACGATAGGTTTCTGCGCCATTTTGTAACATAATTTTTCCGGTACGCGTACATATTCTGATAATCCGTTTGATTTGAGCGATTTCCATTGTTGCCTCCAAATAATTGTGAAAGTGAACTTACGCATAATTATATCAAAATAAAAAAGAATTATGTAAAAGTATTTTAAAAATTGCTTAAATGTAATGAACTCGTTATAATAGAATGACATTAAAGAAAATAGGAGGAGAGATGACTGATTCAATAATCCTTCATTGCGAAACAGATTCTGTAAGAATTGACCAATATTTAAGTGGCGCACTTAACGATATATCAAGAAGTTACATCCAAAAATTAATAGGTGACGGACATATTAAAGTGAACGGGGAAGTTAGCACATCAAAAAAACGTCTTGTGCTTAAAGACGACATGATTGAAGTGAACATACCCGATCCGGAGTTATTAAAAATCGTTGCGGAAGATATCCCGCTGGAGATTCTCTATGAAGATGATGATTTAATGATTGTCAACAAGCCACAAGGAATGGTGGTACATCCAGCACCAGGCAATTATTCGGGTACGCTAGTGAACGCACTCATGTTCACTTCTGAAAAGCTGTCTTCCATAAATGGCGTTATTAGACCGGGTATTGTTCATCGCATTGACAAAGATACATCAGGCCTACTGATGGTCGCTAAAAATGACAAGGCACATGAATGGCTTGCCAAACAATTGAAAGAGAAAACCACAGTACGTGAATATATCGCAATCGTCAATGGCGTTATTCATAAAGAGGGGGGTACTGTGGATCAACCACTTGCCAGACACCCTCAAGATCGCAAAAAGATTGCTATCGTGAAAGATGGTCGTCATGCTGTAACGCACTACGAAGTCATTGCACGTTACAAATATCACACGCTTATCAGAGTAAAACTTGAAACGGGAAGAACGCATCAGATTCGTGTTCATATGGCATCTATTGGGCACCCAATTTTGGGCGATCCGATTTACGGCGTAAAAAGTGAGCGCGTCAAACATGATGGACAAGCCTTACATGCTCAAAAAATAGGTTTTATTCACCCATCAACCCATGAGCTTATGGTCTTTGAATCCGAACTACCAGATTATTTTATGGCGTTAATAAAAAAATGCAGTGGTATTAATTAATAGTCGTGTAAATTATACAAGGAGGATTTATGGAGTTTAAAGCAAAATTGTTGGATGATAAGATGATTGATCGCTCATTGATGAGATTGGCTCATGAAATTATTGAAAAAAACAAGGGTGTAGAAGACTTGGTACTTATAGGCATTAAATCGAGAGGGGTACCTCTCGCGCACCGATTATCAGAAAAAATTGAGCAAATTGAAGGTAAGCGTCTTTCAGTTGGTCAACTTGATATAACGCTTTATAGAGACGATTTGTCACTTAAGAGCTATGAACCCGATGTTAAAGGACTTGTAGTCGATTTTGTCATCGATGGCAAAATTGTCATTCTCGTTGACGATGTCATATATACTGGTCGTACAGTAAGAGCAGCTATGGATGCCATCATTGATTTTGGAAGACCAAGTGCCATTCAATTAGCGGTACTTGTGGATCGTGGGCATCGCGAATTACCAATTAGACCAGATTATGTTGGTAAAAATGTCCCAACATCTAGTAAAGAGATCGTCAAGGTTAAACTCGAGGAAATGGACGAAGTCAGTGAAGTAAGTATATATCAGAAATAGGATGTGCTATCTCAAAATGGAACTAAGAAACAAAATACAAGAATTAAAAAAAAAATCGGTACAGATAAGAATCTGTACCGATTTTTTATTCGCAAGTATTTTGTTGAGGAAATTGTATAATTTAAATTTACAAGGTGATATCTAGCATAAGAACGCCTACGATTGTACCTTCAACATTAATAGGCGTAGATACAGAGATACAGTAATCGTTTGATACAGAGGATATATACGGCTCAGAACGATAGTCTTTGCCAAGTATACTTTGTTTAAAAAATGGTCTGTGTGAAGCATCCACTGATTTAACACCAACATCTTGTGAAAATTCAAAAGCAATACCGTCTTTGTCAAGGAGTGCTACTAGTTCATAATCGGAAGATTGACTCTTAATATCAGATAACATAGCACGAGTGACATTTTTAATGCCATTTTTACTATAATTATCTGCATATTTTTTTAAAATTGAAATTGATTGATCTATTTTTTTATTGACTTCAGTACTGACTTTAAGACCACGCTTGTATTCATTGACTACAAATCCAAGTGAGTTGGATATAGCCAACAAGTTATCTAAAGATGAAACAATAGTTCCAAGGCTTGCGAGTTGAACATCCGTTAGTGCAGCTGTCTCTTCAATGTTTGCAGTAACTTCTTGGCTTTCTTCTGAGATGTTTTTAATGAGTGAGTAGACATCATCTGTTGAAGTGCTTTGTTTTTCAACCTGTATGATAATTTCTTTGATAATTTCTATTGTGTTGTCAACCGATTGATAACTAATCGTTAGAAGATCATTTGACTGGTCTGCAAAGGCGACATTGTCATTTGCAGAATTGACTTCATCAGCGATGTTATTAGTTATGGTATCTGTTTTATTGACAATGTGATCAATCATACGACTTATACCTTCAGAAGAGGCATTAGATTGCTCAGCGAGTTTTCTAACTTCATCTGCAACAACGGCAAAGCCTCTACCAGCATCACCAGCTCTAGCCGCTTCAATAGAAGCGTTGAGTGCCAACAAATTCGTTTGAGAAGAAATACTGCTGATGACGTTTACGATTTCTATAATTTTGTGCATTTCATCTCTGAGCTGTGAAACTTCGATTGAGATATTTGTATTTCTTTCAGCACTCGATTTCATCCGATTGATAAGTTCAAGTGTATTCTTGTTGTTGAGGTCGAGATTGTCCTTCATCTTTCTGGCGATTTCCTCGGCCGTTTCTGAATTTTTATTCACAAGCCTCATGTTATCACGCATCTGCTGTGCGTCGTGTTGCATGTCCAGCGATTCTTTTGACATGTTGTCAATTGATTGTGAAATTTCGTTCACATTTTTAGAAACCATAGAAAACGAATTTTCCATGTCATCGCCAGAGTGTTTGAGTTTTTCAATTAAATTGAGTAACTGTTCCGAGGTGGTCAACATCTTACCAATAATCGTTTTTGTACTCTTATTTGACTTTGTGACGATGTCGGTCAATTCTTTGAAATCAGAAGAAACACCTTTGGCGAGCTTTGCAGTGACATCACCAGTTCCAATTTTTTCAAGATAATCTTCAACCAAATTCAATTGTTTACGAATATATAGGCTGAATAAAATTGTAAGTATAACGGTTAGAACGACCAACACTGGTAGGGCCACAGCGAGCTGTATATCCCAGATAAGTAATCCACTAATTGTAATGGTTAATATTAGTGTAAACAAGAAGAATCGCATTGCCAATGACCTAAGCTTCATAGTGAATACTCCTTAACATTCGCGAGAATTGTTCGATTATTTAGAATAATCAAAATATAACTAAGTTTATCATGTATTTATAAAATAATCACTAAATTATTTAATATTGATACGGCATACTTTACGACAAAAAATAACCCAGCCATTTGATTATGCTGGGTAAAAGTTGAGTTTTAAAGATCTTTAAATTCAATTTCCTCTACATCATCATCGTCAATATTTACTATGATGCGTGATTTGGGAACCGATTTTTCTGCAGGTGGGGTACTAGAAAATGAATAAAAGAAAGATCTGTTTTTTCTCTTTGGCAGTGATGTTCCAACAAAGAAGAGTACAATGCCAAAAATGACAATCATTATGCCTAATATAAGGACAACCGTTGCTAATGCAGCTTTTGAATTGACCATTGCAAAAACGCCGAGTAATAACAAGATAATTGAAGTGATCATAGTACGTTCACTAGAAACCTTGAATTTTGAAAAGGTGAGAAATATGCCATTGATACCACTGACAACACAACTTATACCGATGAGAAACAAGACGTATTGTGGATTTACGAAGGCATAAATACCAACTATGACAACTATAAGGCTTACAAAAATTGTAAGTTTGCTTTTAACAAAAAATGCAAAAGTCATCGCAAAAAAGCCGAGCAACAGAAACATTAATGTGATAATTTTTACTGCAAATACCCCAACTAAAGTTGGGAAACCCGCAAATATTAAACCGAGAACTGAAATAAACAGTCCAGCGATTTGTACTGAATTAAAACGACCATCTTGTGTCATGATTTCACCAACCTAATAATCATTGTGAGTTGCGTTAAAATGAGTATAGCTTAAAATTATGAATAAAGTATAAACAAAACGATACATTAATACACGACTCATCATGGCTGATCATAGTAGACCAAATCTTTGTAATAGTAACGGGTTGGTATCTTTTCATCTTTAAAAAGCTCAGACATCGCCTTCATCAACATGACTTCGTTGGGTGCTTTGATATCTTCAGGCAATATTTTTGAGAGTTGTTTGATAAGATCAAGGCCACCTTCGATATCCGAATCTATCCAAGGACGAGTCAATATAAAAAGGTCTTCTTTATATCCTAAGGCACTCATTTTTTTGAAGATTATCGAATTTTCAGGATTATAATCAATACTTGATATGATGGCATAATCGATCAATCCATCGTTAAGTGCTTGCAAACGCTTGGATTGATCTGAGTAAGCAACGGTAGTATATTTTACCCCTTGTAACATATAAAAAGACAGGGTTTCATCAAAAATACCGATTTTTGGTCGATCTACTTCACCCGGTTGCTTTGCGATCAGATAGTAATCTGCAGGTAAGCCTAAAATAGCTTTACCCATAGGTAATTCAGCATACTGTTCAAGATAGGAAAAAACGTTGATACTGAAAGCATCAACAGAGCCACCGTATACGGCTTTCATTAATTCGGCCTCATTTGCATAAATTTCTAAAGTGACATCTTCAAACAAATCTTTGTTTAACGCCTTATAATTTTCAAAAAGTTTTGCATGCTGTTTTGTGATGGCTATCGTAAATGGTGCATCGGCTATCTTATGAGCATTAAAAGCGAGTGCAATAGATACTGCACTGATGATAAAGACTATAATTAACAATGCCAATGTTTTAGAAGCTCTCATTTATTACCTCACAAATTCTGTATGATATAGACCTTTTTAGTGTTTTTCAAGACGTTTAACAACTTCGTAATCCGGTGTAACAAAGAGTGTTTTGTTACCGACATAGATGACCATGCCAGGCTTAGCACCACTCGGTTTAGATACGTTTTTCACCAAAGTGTAATCGACGGGGACATTGCTAGAATCTTTTGCTTTTGAATAAAAGGCTGCAATCATGGCTGCTTCATAAAGTGTCTGTTCTGTAGGTGTTTCACCACCCGTTCGGATAATGACATGTGAGCCAGGGATATCTTTTGTATGTAGCCAGATATCTTTGTTTGAAGCTAGCTTTGTCGTCAAATGATCATTTTGGAGGCTGCTTTTTCCAACGAGGATTTCATGGCCATGTGTCGAGAGGTAAGTCCTAAAAGTTTGTTTGGCAATCTTATGCCCTTTTTTAGTGATTTTACCTTTGATATAGCCTTGTGCTACTAATTCATCGCGAATTTCTTCGACGATTTTTGAGTCCTCGCTGTTGTTTAGATGTGTTAAAACGCTCTCTAAATACTCGACATCTTCTTTCGTTTCAGCAATATGTCGATTGAGTTCCAATAAAGCTTTTTTCAGTTTGTTGTATTTTTTAAAGTGAATCTGAGCATTTTCAATCGGTTCAAGTCTAGTATCCAACGCGATAGTCCGCATGGCTGGGGGATCCATAGTGTAATCTAGTACTTCGATGCGGTTCATACCCTTTGTAATCAAATAGTTGTTTGCGATGATCAAATCTCCGATGATTCTTGAAGCGTCTGCATTTTCAGCTTCAATGTGCTCAAGTTCTTGTTTTGCAAGTTTTGTCGTATATCGCTCCACACGTTGTGCCAATGTTTTCTTCAAGTAATTGGTGCGTTGGTGCATCTTGTTTTCTCTATTGGAACGCGCATAAAACCGGTCAACAGCTTCGGAAAGTAATGGATATGGTTGAAAAGTCGAACCTAGTGTCATATCTGGCATAAAATAGACCATTTTCGCTACATTTTCCGCGTCAGAATAGACATAACCTTTTGGGACGTTTTCTGATTCAGATAAATATTTAGCTGAGTAAGGAGATTTAATTGTATCAAACAGCGTAGAAAGTCTCGTATAGTCTTCTGGAATGAGTTCTGAAATTAAAGTGCTCGGATCGAGGTTTAAGTTTTTACAAATCCACTTTGAGATAACGGGGCTAAAGCCTTGTATCGATTCATAGAGACCTTTATGCAATTTTTGTATACCGGCACGAGTTCTCAGAGCATCGATAACATCCGCATTAGGTAGACTGAAATCGATTTTATCAGTGGGTATAAAGGTGAAACCAAGCCCTGGTAGTATCGTTCTGACACGGCTCATCTCCGGTGTGACGCGTTTGATGCTGTCTATAATTGTATAATCTTCACGTGTGAGTACGATGTTCGAATGTTTGCCCATGATTTCGATGACCAGTTTTTTCATCTCAAATTCACCAAAGTCGTTCTTAGATTCAATATCTAAAATGACTGTGCGTTCAAAGCCCATTTGCTCGATAGAGTGAATACGACCGCCGATTAAATGTTTGCGCATGAGCATGCAAAACATCGGTGGTGCCTGAGGATTTTCTTTTTTATCTTTTAAAAGCGTGAAGTAGGGCATCGATGCATCAATAGAGATAAACAGTGAAAAGTTACTGTTTAGACCTCTTATACTCAATATCAGTTCATCCTTTTCTGGTTGGAATATTTTATCGATACGCCCACCGACTAGCAGTGTTTTTAGCTCATCACAGAGGTGATGAATCAATAAACCGTCAAATGCCATAAGGGCCTCCATTTCTGTTAAATAAACTCTCTCATATGCCTTGTATAGCTGAGATTAAGTGCCAAAGTCGTCGGTAAAAGTATAACACTAAATTCATGATTCATCAATTCGCTTGAATAAAAGAAATGTTATGTGTTATAATTTAATGATGTATGGAAATTGCAAGTGATGTATGGAAATTGCAAGTAATGGAGGTAAACATGATTTATAGCATGACGGGCTTCGGCCGAGGTGAATTTGGCAATGAAGCATTTGACGTGACATTAGAGCTCAAATCAGTCAACAACAGATACTGTGATATTATAATCAAAATGCCTAAAAAACTCAATGTCTTTGAAGATCGAATTAAAAATCGAATCAAGTCAAAGTTGTCACGCGGACGCATAGAAGTCTATATTAATCTTGAAGAAAAAGCATTTGACAATTATGAAGTACTTCCAAATTTTGAAATACTCGATAAATACGTCAAAGTCTATAAAGAGATTCAGACCAGATACGCGATCAAGGACGAGCTTAGCTTGTCTATGCTGACTCGCATACAAGAAGGCATTAGTGTGTCCTATCTTGAGCGCGGTGAAGAAGATTATTGGCATGCTATCGAGCCTGCACTTGATATAGCTCTTGAGCGGATAGAAGAAATGCGGGCTTTAGAAGGCTTACAACTCAAAAATGACATTTTGTCAAAAGTAATAAGTATAAAGAATACGCTTTCTCAAATTGAAGTTCATACACCTAGAATTATTGAGAACTACCGTATGAGAATCAGAGAGCGTATTGCGGACCTATTACTTGATATGAATGCTGAACTCGATGAAATCAGATTGGCAAATGAAATTGCCATCTACGCTGACAAAACTAACATCAACGAAGAAATCGTCAGAATTTACTCGCATCTAGAGCAAATTGATGCTATTCTTATGGATACTGAGCCAGTTGGTAGAAAACTAGATTTCCTCGTACAAGAACTCAACCGTGAAATCAATACCATCGGATCCAAATCACCGGATATCGATATCTCAAACCTCGTAATTGGGCTAAAAAGTGATATCGAACAAATTCGTGAACAAATTCAAAATATTGAGTAAGGGAGTTCTTATGATTCACAAGGGTTTGCTGATTATCGTCTCTGGACCGTCAGGTGCCGGTAAGGGTACTATTTGTAAAGAATTGATCAACAGGGATGATAGTATTGTGGTTTCTGTATCTGCAACAACTCGAAAACCTCGAAATGGTGAAGTGGATGGTGTAAGTTATCATTTCCTAGACCGAGACCATTTCAAATCGCTTATATTAGAAGATGGATTTTTAGAACACGCCTGTGTCTATGACAATTATTATGGCACGCCAAAAAACTTTGTCATCGAACAGATCACAACAGGCAAAAATGTCTTACTCGAAATAGACATTCAAGGTGCACTTCAAGTCAAAAAGAAATATCCAGAAGGCATATTTGTATTTGTATTGCCACCTTCTATGCAGACTTTGAAAGAGCGCATTGTCGGTCGTGGATCTGAAACGCCAGAAAGTCTTGAAAAGAGATTATCTAGTGCGTACAGTGAAATCGAGCTCATCAAGAATTATGACTATTTTATTGTCAATGATACAGTGTGTCATGCTACTGATATTTTACAGGCGATTATCACAGCGGAAAAATGCCGCGTGAACGCCGGCATTGCGGATATTGTCCGAAGATTTAAGGAGGAGAAATAAATGTTAAAACCATCAATTGATGAATTAATTGAAAAAGTTGGGAACCGTTACGCATTATGTATCGTCGCTGCAAAGCGTGCAAGATTCATTATCAATGGTGATGATGATTCAATCAACTTCGATGTAGAAAAACCATTATCGATTGCAATCGCTGAGATTATGAACGATGAAGTAAAAGTAAACATTCCTGAACCTCCACAAGATCGTATTTAAGGAGAGGACACGTCCATGTTAACTGGAAAGAACATAGTAGTTGGCGTAACTGGAGGCATCGCAGCCTATAAAGCTGCTGATGTTGTCAGCCGACTTAAAAAGCTTGGTGCAAATGTCTACGTCATCATGACGCAGCACAGCACAAAATTTGTACAGCCATTAACTTTCCAATCATTATCACAAAATTACGTGGTTACAGATATGTTCGAAGACCCTAAAACGTGGGACGTTGAGCATATCGCGTTGGCGAAACGTGCCGATTTGTTTCTCATCGTACCCGCTACAGCCAATATCATCGGCAAAGTCGCAAACGGCATTGCAGATGATTTTTTAACCACGACTATCATGGCCACTGTCGCACCCGTCTATTTTGCACTGGCCATGAACACGAAAATGTTTGAGAATGCCATCATGCAAGATAACGTAAAAAAATTGGAACATTACGGTTATCAGATGATTATGCCTGGCTCGGGTAGACTCGCTTGCGGAGACGTTGGCGCTGGAAAGCTCGCAGATCCAGAGTGTATTGTCGCCACTGTACTCGACCACTTTAATTCAGATAAGCGCTTTATAGGTAAAAAAGTACTCATTACAGCTGGACCAACTCAGGAAGCAATTGACCCTGTACGCTATATTACAAACCATTCGAGTGGTAAAATGGGCTATGCCATCGCAGAGGCAGCAGTTGCAGAAGGTGCTCAGGTCATACTCATTAGCGGTCCCACAAATCTTGCGCCACCAAATGGTGTGACATTTATTCCGGTCACCTCTACAAAAGATATGTATGAGGCTGTGATGAATCATCTAGAAGTCGATGTCGTCATAAAAGCGGCAGCGCCAGCGGATTATAAACCCGTCTCTTATAGCCTTGAAAAGATTAAGAAAAGCGATGCAATTTTGACGCTCGATTTCGATAAAAATCCTGACATCTTAAAACGCGTCGGAGAACTTAAGACGCACCAAATCTTGGTCGGCTTTGCTGCTGAAACACATGACGTTGAAAGGTATGCCAAAAAGAAATTAGTGGAGAAAAACCTCGATTTCATCGTTGCAAACGACGTGACGGCAGAGGGCGCAGGCTTCAATGGCAACACGAATATCGTGACCATATATGATAAAAACGGTGTCAGCACGTCTTATGATTGTATGGAAAAATCGGAAGTTGCGCGTGTGATTCTCGACAAGGTTTTCGAGAAATTATTAAAGTGATCACTTTTTACGTGATTGTCGAATGCGCTGTTTCGAAACAAAATATGTTTGAATGAATTTAAAACCCTAGACTGACAAAACAGGCTAGGGTTTTCTAATAAGTGAGGGTTATATGTTTGCTGAAGTCATCGTTCTGCGCAATTCGCAGACAATAGATCGTCCATTTACATACAGCGTACCAACTAACTTCGAAGATCGCGTCACAAAAGGTGCAAGAGTCCTTGTGCCTTTTGGAACGTCAGGTTATATCGAAGGTATTGTCATATCCACAAGTGACGTGCATGCACATGATGAAACGATGGCAATCAAAAACATACACTATGTTTTTAAAGATGGTCTTTATCTCTCAGAAATGGATTTGACTTGTGCGGATTATATAAGACAAGAAACGCTTTGTACTTATAGTGAAGCTATGAGCCTCTTTTTACCTTCTGGGACTATGGTTAAGCAAATAAAAACGTATCGGTTAAATGAACAGTTTAATGGTGATGCAATAATCAAAAAAAATGAACGCATCATTTTAGATGCCCTTCAAGCTGGACCTCTAGATTATGATCGATTATGTATTGAATTTAAAGAGACCACTAAAAACATGGCACTCAATCGATTGCTTGCCATTGGTGCGATAGAGCTCGACTACAGTTATGAGCAAAATGTGAAAGATCGAACGGTAGAATGGCTCGTAGTCTGTGGTGATCTTATAAGTTACAAAGCACAAATACCGAAAAATCATACTGCTAAGCAAAAATTGGCAGGGTATCTTATTGAAAATCCAGTTGTTAAGCGACTCGACGTACAGGAATCATTAAAAGTACCTAAAAGTGTAATTGATGGCTTTATTGAATCAGGGATAATCGAAATTCATGAAAAAGATGACATCAGAATGCCGATTTTTATGAAGAGTTTCGAAGATAAAAGTCAAGTTAAATTGAACGCCGCTCAACAAGAGGTTTATGATCAAATAATCGCCGATTTTGAAACAAAAGAAAGCGACGATTTTCTCATCCACGGCATCACAGGCAGTGGCAAGACAGAAGTCTATGCGGAGCTCATCGAACACGTTATTTCAAAAGGTAAAAAGGCAATCTTGGTCGTTCCTGAAATCTCTTTGACGCCCCAAATTGTCGCACGTTTTGCGAGCCGTTTTGGTGAAGCGCGTATCGCACTGATTCACTCCAAAATATCTCAAGGTGAAAAACACGACCAGTGGAAGGGGATACGCCGCGGAGATTACGACATCATCATCGGTGCACGCTCGGCCGTCTTTGCACCAACAGATGATATCGGCATCATCATCATCGACGAGTGTCATGAAACGTCTTTTAGATCCGAAAAAAGACCGCGTTACAACACCTATGATGTCGCCAAATATAGAATGAAGTTACTAGGTGGTCTCGTTGTAGCCGGGTCTGCTACCCCATCTATTAAAGACTACTATGAGACGCAAATTGGAAAACGCACGTTGCTGAAGCTTGTTGCGCGCTATAATACATTGGAACTACCTGAAATAGAAGTTATTGATATGCGGCAAGAACTCATAAATGGCAATCGATCTATTTTGAGCCAGAAGCTCCACACTTCAATTGCTGAGCGATTAGAAAAAAAAGAGCAAGTGATCATCTTTCTCAATCGAAAGGGTCACTCGACATTTGTATCCTGCAGATCTTGCGGTTTTACACTTGCGTGTCCCAATTGCGATGTCACCTTGACGTATTTCAAGGGCGAAAAATCAGTCAAATGCAATTATTGCAGCTATGAAACGTATGTGCCAAAACTGTGTCCAAAATGTCAAAGCAAATACTTTAAGTTTTTCGGCGTTGGTACCGAAAAAGTGGAAGAACAGCTTACTGAATTGTTTCCAAATGCTAGGATTGCTCGGATGGATAGAACGACGACTACAAAAAAAGGGAGTCTTGAGCGGATTATATCTGATGTAGAAGCAGAAGAAACAGACATCTTAATCGGTACGCAGATGGTTGCAAAAGGACTCGATTTTAAGAAAGTGACATTAATTGGCATCCTTTCAGCCGATTTGTTACTTAATCTGCCTCAATATCAAGCTGCAGAACGCGCTTACCAACTGTTTAATCAAGTTGCTGGTCGGGCGGGAAGAGGTGAAGAAAAGGGTGAAGTCATCCTTCAAACGTATGTACCTGATCATTACGCGCTCAATCAAGCGGATTATGAAGCGTTTTATACAAATGAAATCAAGTATAGAGAAGCGCTTAAATACCCACCATTTTTTCATATGATCAACATCGTCTTTACCTCTGCGCGATCAGAAGAAGCTGCCTCATATGCACACAAAAGTTTCGACTTTATTTCTAAGAAAATGTTAAAGAAAGGTTTACAAAATGGTGTTGAAATCTACCCCGCAAATCCTGCATTATTAAAGAAGATAGACAACGTTTATAGATGGCAAATCATCATCAAATCTAAGCCGGAAGTATACTCAGAAATCAAATCGACATTAAAACAATTAGAAGATGCTTTTGTCGAAGTCAAAGGGTGTAAAATTAATATAGATTTAGACGCGACAAATATATTATAATAGATAAGGAAATTATACAATTTCCTCAGGGATATGAACCAATTTAGGAGGCATGAATGGCAATTCGATTAATTAGAACAGATAATGACCCGATATTAAGGAAAATTTCAAGAGAAGTAACCGTCTTTGATGAAAAGCTTCAAATACTGGTTGACGATATGATTGAAACGATGCACCACGCAGATGGTGTAGGACTTGCAGCTCCACAAATTGGTGTTTTGAAACGCGTTATTGTTATCGATCTCTATGATGAAGAAGGTCCAATGGCTTTAATTAATCCGAGGTTTTTAGAACAAAACGGCCTTCAAATGGAAGAAGAAGGATGTCTTAGCTTACCCGGACGTCATGGCGTCGTAAAAAGGCCACTCTCAGTTACCGTTCAATTTGAGGACGTAGATGGAGAATCTTATGAAATATCGGGTGAAGAACTCCTTGCTAGAGTACTTTGTCATGAAATTGATCATTTAGATGGCGTATTATATATTGATAAAGAAATCGCCGTTGAAGCGGTAGCAGAATAGTCGAGGGTGCGATGAAAATAATATTTATGGGAACACCAGATTTTGCAGTTGGAACATTAGAAGCTTGTATTGAGACGCATGATGTAGTTGCAGTTTTTACGCAACCAGACAAACCCAAAGGCCGTGGTAATAAAATGACGCCGCCACCGATTAAAGTGGTGGCAGAAGCGCATCAAATTCCCGTTATGCAGCCAGATAAGATTAGAAAAGGGGATTGGCCAGACAAGATTAGATCATTTGCACCTGATGTGATTGTAGTCGTCGCATATGGACAACTGTTATCACAAGAGATATTGGATATTCCAAAATTTGGTTGTATTAATGTTCATGCATCCCTTCTTCCAAAGTATAGAGGTGCTGCACCGATTAACTGGGCCATTGCAAACGGCGAAACTGTTACAGGTGTTACGACGATGATGATGGATGCTGGCATTGATACAGGTGATATGCTACTAAAATTTGAAGTGGCCATTACAGATGGTATGAATGCTCAAACATTGCACGATTTACTCGCTGATGCGGGGGCTTCTCTGCTCGTTAAAACGCTTGATATGATGGAAGCTGGCATTTTAAAGAGAGAAAAACAGGATAATGAAGCTTCAAGCCGTGCGCCAATGATGAATAAAGAGATTTCAAAAATTGATTGGCAAATGACATCCAAAGAGATTCGAAATAGAGTGCGTGCTTTCAACCCATGGCCTATTGCACATACGACTCTAAACGATACGCCTTTAAAGGTATTTGAAGCAACTAGCATTGGTTTTGAAGAAGCGTCAGTTTGGCAAAGTCACATAGCACCTGGAACGAAAGCGGGAACAATTGTTCATATTGATAAATTGGGGATTTACATCATGACAGGTGATGGTTTTATACGTATTGACACTTTACAATTAGGAAGCAATAAACGCATGTCAACACAAGCTTTTTTGCTTGGAAATGACATTCAAATCGGTACAATATTAGAGTAAATCTTACTCAATTTATTTTGACTAATCTATTGTGTATAGCAGATTTGTTATATAGGAGGTTTTAATATGTTTTATGGTGGTGGAAGTTATATCATGTTATTTGTTTTATTCATATTGGCATCACTTGCAAGTATGGGGGTAAAATCAACATTTAACAAATTTCATAAAATACGAAATGTTAGAGGATTAACTGGAGCCGAAGCTGCTGAAACGGTACTTCGAAACAATGGCATCTATGATGTGAAAGTTGAACGTGTCAATGGGCATCTGACTGACCATTACGATCCAAGGTCAAAGACAATCAGATTATCTGAACCGGTTTTTGATAACCCATCAATCGCATCTGTCAGCGTAGCTTGTCACGAGGCAGGTCATGCACTTCAGCATGCAAATGGATATACGCCTTTAAAGCTTAGAACCATGATTTTACCAGCGGCTCAACTTGGATCACAAGCTTTGTGGCCAATGTTCATGATCGGCATTGTCCTTTCGATCCCACAACTAATTACGATAGGCATTTTATTTTTTTCGTTTTCTGTAGTGTTTCAGATTATAACGTTACCGGTGGAGTTTAACGCCAGCTCAAAAGCTATTCGCATGATGGATGAATACGGTATATTAAGTGAAGAGGAAAATTCAAGCGCTAAAAAAGTGCTCAATGCGGCAGCTATGACTTATGTTGCAGCAGCGGCAATGGCTATCGGTCAACTCATCAGAATGTTGCTGTTTAATCGTAGAAGCGATTGATTAAATGTTTACAAGATTGTGATAATTACTTTCTAGACCCTAGGGTAAAATAAACTCTAGGGTTTTTCATTGAGAAAACATATTAATTTCCATATATGAGGAAATTGCATAATTCCAATTTGAATGATTTTCATTTATCATAACGGCTTGATAGAGCCATTTTCAAATTCGATAAACGGAATTTTGCAACTTAAAGGTAATTATGCAATTTCCATATATATTAAAATATTTTGATAATTGGCTTAGAAGTATTAAACAAAGCAAGTATCTTTGATATAATAGTTCAGATAAGCAAGGAGATAAACATGAAGATAAATGCAAGAAAATTAGCTTTAAGGATACTCGACGAAATAGATCAAACGCATGATTTTTCACATTTAGTCGTCAATCGTACATTTCAACGATACGATATTGAATCAGCCGACCGACGGTTTGTTTCACATATCGTTTTTGGCGTTTTAGAAAACAAACTCTTACTTGACTATTATATTAGGAAACTGTCAGCTCAAAGGTTTTCCAGGATTGATCCAAGTATTGTCAATATATTGCGAATGGGTTTATACCAACTTGTCTATATGACAAAAGTGCCAGACTCAGCCGCAGTGGATGAAAGTGTCAAAATGGCTAAAGGTATTACCGCAAAAGATGCGAGCTTTGTAAATGGCGTATTACGCACATTTTTGCGCGCGAATAAAATTATACCACTTCCAGACAGAAACAAGCATTTGGTTACTCATCTTGGTATCAAATACTCATTTCCAGAATGGCTCGTGGAGATGTGGCTAAATGCTTACGGTGAGAAGACGACAGAAGGATTGCTCGAATCAAGCAATCAGACACCACATGTTTCTTTGAGAGTGAACACCCTTCAAATCGATATGGAGACTCTACAGAAGAATTTAGAAGTAGTCGGTATCATTTCAAAACCATCTGAGCTTGTACCTTCAGGGCTGATTCTAGAATCACTTAACAATTTATCAATGCAGCAAATTCCTGGCTATAATGAGGGTGACTTCATAATTCAAGATATAAGTTCAATGTGCGTTGGTCATATGTCTGGCGTCACTGACAATCAAACTGTTTTAGATGTCTGTGCTGCGCCCGGTGGTAAAGCAACCCATGTTGCTCAATTGATGCACAATACAGGACGCGTCATTGCACGTGACAATCAAGAAGATAAACTCGAAGTAATTAAGGAAAATGTAGAACGTCTTAGGATAAAAAATGTTATAGTAGAACAGTATGATGCATTAGTGCTAGACGAGACATTAATCAATAAGATTGATATGGTCTTAGTTGATGCACCGTGTTCCGGGCTTGGCATTATAAGGCGAAAACCGGACATAAAATACAATAAATCACCAGAAGGTCTTTTAGATCTAGTTGAAATACAAAAGGGAATTTTGAAGAATGCAGCGGCATATGTTAAGATAGGTGGTACTTTGATGTATAGTACTTGTACACTTAATCCCGCTGAAAATCAAGATATAGTCAATTGGTTTCTGAAACAAGATACGAGGTTTAAAGTTCAGCCACTTTCTGACGTGGGGTATTTGACTTTATTTCCAAATATGCATGATACAGATGGTTTTTTTATTGCCAAATTAAAAAAAATCAACGAATGAGGTAGGAAATGAGAGCTGTTGCACGCACGGATGTAGGCGTAACAAGAGAAAACAATGAAGATTTTTTGTTGATTCATGAAGCGTTGAATTTATTTATCGTTTCTGATGGCATGGGTGGATATCAGGCTGGTGAAATCGCGTCTGAAATAGCTGCTAAAACCATTTTAGAATCATTTGAAAAAAGAGATCACTTTAATTTTGAAGTGGACATTAATACGTTGCTAATTGAAGCAAATGAAGCCATACTTGCTTATGTTAAAGAGCATGTAGAATGTCGAGGTATGGGAACAACAGTAGTGGTCGCCTATATTACAGAGGATGATTTATGGGTTGCCAATGTTGGGGATAGTAGGTGTTACGGTATTTCAAATGATACAGTCAAGCAATTGTCAGAAGATCATTCACTTGTGGCAGAATTGGTTAAAATCGGAAGTATCAGTCCTGAAGAAGCTGAAAATCATCCGGATAGAAATATTATAACAAGTGCACTTGGTGTTGATCGCAAATTTGAAATATATAAATACAAGTATCAAAAATCGAATTTTAGCCATATTTTATTGTGTTCAGACGGCTTATCCAATATGGTATCGTCTAAAGAAGTTTTGGATGTTTTCAAACGCGTGGACTTTGATCAGATTCCAAAAGTTTTGGTAGACTCAGCAAATGCACATGGTGGTAGAGACAACATCACAGTCGTTTGCGTCGAACTATAAGGAGGAGCACATGAATCAACTGATAGGAAGCAACTTGGGAAACCGATATGAAATTATAGAGATTTTAGGCACAGGGGGAATGGCGGTCGTCTATAAAGGCAAAGACCTCATCCTTAATCGCATGGTAGCTATCAAAGTATTAAAGCAAGAATATAACTCAGATGAAGAATTTGTAAAAAAGTTCCAAAAAGAGTCGCAAGCGGCTGCAAGTTTATCTCATCCGAACATTGTTAATGTCTTTGATGTCGGTTACACTGAGAACATTCACTATATAGTGATGGAGATCGTCCATGGCAATACGTTAAGAGATTATCTTAACAATATGCAAGGTTTTATGAAAGAAGAAGCGATTATCAATATTGGTTTGCAGATTGCATCGGCATTATCACAAGCGCATCAAAACGATATTGTACATCGTGATATAAAATCTCAGAACATCTTGATAAACGAGCAAGGAAGCGTGAAAGTTACGGATTTTGGTATTGCAAGAGCGGCCACAACTGCGACGATTGTCAATACTAAAGAAGTTATTGGGTCTGTTCACTATTCATCGCCTGAGCAAGCGCGCGGTGGCTATGTTGATGCAAGAAGCGATATTTATTCACTTGGTATATTACTGTATGAGCTCGCGACGAAGTCGCTACCTTTTGAAGGTGATTCACCAGTGACCATAGCACTTAAGCAGATTAAAGACGATATGCCTAATCCGCAAAATGTAAATAGTGAAATTAGCGAAGGTTTATCATCGATTATCCATAAGTGCACTGAAAAAATGCAAAATGACCGTTATCAAAGCGTTTTAGATTTAATAGAGGACTTAAAAAAATTAAGAATAAACAAAGAATTTATTGTACAAAACCAAATGTATACCAACAATGAAACGACAGTATTGCCTATAATATCTGAAGAAGTATTACAGGCACATCAAACAAAGCACAGACAGCCGCGTAATACAGATGACGAGGAGCGGAATATAATGGGAAGTCAATCTTCAAACGACATGAAAATACAAAAAAACAAACTTAATATGACACTTGTCATTTTAGCCGCTTTGATACTATCTGTTATAGTATTTGGTGTGTTTGCATTCGGAAAATTTAAAGATATCTTTGATGTTAACGAGGTCAATGTGCCAAGTGTCGTAGGTTTAAGTTCTGAAGAAGCCGTTAGAAAACTATCTGAAGTTGGTCTTAAATCTGATGTCACCGAACATCGCGTTCACAACGAGATTGAAGAAGGCTATATCATTTCACAATCACACGTCGAGGGAGAAAAAGTAAAAGAAGGTTTTACGATTAAACTTGTTGTGAGTAGTGGCGGGATACAGTCGATCATACCAAATGTGAAACAACAGACTTTGACAGAAGCTCAAGTTATGATTGAAAATGACGGTTTTGTTATTGGTGAAGTCACCTATGAATTTAACGATTTACCTGAAGGCATGGTTATCACTCAAATACCAAAAGCTGGTATTAAAATGCCACAGGGAACAGTTGTTGATCTAGTAGTCAGTCAAGGTCTTGAAACAAAGAACTTAATGGTCCCATCTCTTGAGACTAAAACAATACGCGAGGCAGAGAACACATTGAATTCAATCGGTTTAAAGCTTGGTGAAATTTCATATGCGATTAGCACAAGTATTGAAAAGGGACAGATCATCTCCAACAGCAAAGTAGGAACCGAAGTTGAACCTGGTACGTACATCAACATTGTCGTGAGCAGTGGTGATACAGAAGAAACAACTGAAGCATCAACAGAAGCGACAACGGAAGCTATCTCAAGTGAACTTAGACTTCTCGTACCTATTGAAACGGATAAGTTTTTACAAGACTCTGAAACCATAAAAATTGAGATGGTTCAAGGAGATGTCCGAACGATTGTTTATGAAAAAGTGCATTCAAAATCAGAAGGCCCTGTCTTTGAAGTTCAGTGTAAAGTAAGCGGTACTGGTAGTGCAAAAATACTCGTCTACTATGGAGATGTAGTTGGACTTGAACAAGATATACAATTCTAAGGAGACGTGAGTGCATGGCACATGGAATAATTTTTAAAGGTATCGGTGGTTTTTATTATGTAAAACGTGATGGCGTTCTCTATGAATGTAAGGCGCGTGGGAAGTTTAAAAACGATAAAGTTATTCCAATGGTAGGCGATTATGTAACCATTTCAGTTCATGATGAAGAAAAGAAACTCGGAATGATTGAAGAAATACACGAACGCAAAAATACACTTTTACGACCTGTGGTCGCTAATGTCGATCAAGCGATTGTCGTATTTTCAATTAAGAATCCTATGCCCAATATAACACTATTAGACAAAATGATCGTTCTAGCTGAGCACTCTGGACTTGATGTGATTATCTGTTTCAACAAATCCGATTTGGATGCCAATTTTGATTTTGACAACTACAAGGTCATCTATGAACAGGCTGGGTATAGTGTTGTAAAAACGTGTGCGATAACAAAAGATGGCGTGGATGATCTGCTCAAACTCTTACAAGGGAAGATTAACGTCTTTTCCGGACCCTCAGGCGTAGGCAAATCCTCATTGCTAAATGCGATTGAAGATTATGCGGTTGAGATAGGTGCATTAAGTGAAAAAATTAAACGTGGTAAACACACGACGCGTCATTCAGAATTATTTGAACTTACAAATGGTGGCATCATCGTGGATACGCCCGGATTTACCTCACTTTCTGTGCAAGAAATTGATCCAGAGAATCTTAGTTCTTATTTTCCAGAATTCAAGAATTACGCTGAAGAATGTCGATTCGACAACTGTTTACATCAGAATGAACCTGGTTGTGAAGTGAAACGTGCTGTTGATAATCAAGAAATTTCTAAAATACGCTATGATGCTTATGTATATATTTATAAAGAGATTACGGAACAGAGGAGGAAATCAAAAAAATGGTAAAAATCGCACCTTCGATTCTATCGGCTGATTTTTCAAGGTTACTTGAACATGTTAAGGAAGTGGAAGAAGCTGGCGTTGACTATTTGCATATCGATGTCATGGATGGTCATTTTGTACCGAACATCTCCTTTGGCGCACCCATTATGAAATCACTGAAAGGCAAAACAAAACTTTTTATGGACGTTCATCTCATGATTGAAAATCCGGATCAGTATATTGGCGATTTCGTTGATGCAGGTGCAGACTTGATCAATGTTCATATTGAAGCCTGTACGCATATACATCGCACGATTCAACTTATAAAGAGCTATGGTGTGAAAGCAGCTGTTACCTTGAATCCAGGAACGCCTTTAGTAACTGTAGAAGAAATATTACCACAGCTTGATATGGTTCTTCTAATGTCGGTTAATCCTGGATTTGGTGGTCAAAGTTATATTGAAGCGACGACAGACAAAATCAGAAGACTCAAGGCGATGATTGATAGTAAAGGACTTACATGCGACATTCAAGTGGATGGTGGCATCAATCTAAACAACGTTAAGGAAGTCGTTGATGCAGGCGCAAGTATCTTCGTTGCAGGTTCTGCAATTTTCAATACGGAATCTATCAAAAATACCGTCAAAGCGTTCAGAGAAGCTCTATGAGTTGGGGCCTGATTGCATTAAATGGCACTGTGGATTCGATAGAAAAACTGAAGGCGCAACTGACTCGATACATGGGTGATGAAGAGCCTTCCTATATAGTAGGCGTCGATGGTGGTTGTAAGCTACTTGAGCAACTTGATGTCGCACCAACAATCATACTTGGTGATTTTGATTCCATCAGCAACCTGACACGTTATAAAACACAGTGGCCACATGCTGAAATCAAAACTTTTCCACCTGAAAAAGATTTTACTGATGCAGAACTTGCATTTGATGAAGTTGAAGGTCTTCCACTTGAACGCGTCGCTGTAATTGGTGGGTTTGGTGGACGAGCAGACCATATGCTCAGCATACTGTTTTTAATTGGTAGGCATTCAAAATGCGTGATGATTGATGAACTCAACTTTATTGAGAGAATAGAAGCGCCTATGGTGAAAAAACTAAGAAAAGAAGATTTTCATGAAACGTATTTATCAATATTACCGGATGTAGATTTGCTTGAAGGTATCAATTTAAAAGGCTTTAAATATCCTCTTGTCAATGCAACGATTCGTAGGTCTCAGACACTGGGCATCAGCAACGAGATCATTGAGGATGAAGCTGTTATTGAGATCGAAAGTGGAACAGGTTTTTTGGTGTTTTCACAAGATCGGGTGAATAAATCTCTGGACTAATTTTTTTGAACATAAAAAAAGGTCATGCCTATTGGCATGACCCATTTTTTGTTTGTCAATTATACTGCTCTTTGAACTTTACCAGAACGTAAACATCTGCTACAAACCTTGATTCTCTTAGTGCCACCGTTAACTGTCGCTTTTACGCTTCTTAAGTTAACTGACCAAGTTCTTCTATTATGGTTGTTAGCATGGCTGACAGTGTTTCCTGAAATTTTACCTTTACCGCATACTTCACACGATCTTCCCATTTATTACACCTCCTTCGAGTGATTACTCGTAACATAACAAACTTATTTTATCAGAGCAAGGTTGAGATTTCAAGTAAAAAATCATTTTCAACATGACTTTTTTGTAATTATTTCTATGTTCATAGCTTATTAACTTGATATTAGGCGCATCTTACATTAAAATAAACTATATCACGGTAAAGTTCTATCATTGAGGAGGTAAATGATGTCCATCAAAATTAATAACGAAATTGGTGATATTTCCATAAAGAACGAAGTCGTCGCCACAATCGCTGCAGTATCTGCAATGGAATGCTACGGTTTAGTTGGGATGACTTATAAATCAGCTAAAAGCGGTCTCGCAAAAATACTTAAAGGCGAACACCTATCAAAAGGTGTTGAAGTTCAAGTTGAAGAAACGGGTGTACGAATTAATCTTTTCGTAATCGTTCAGTTTGGCACAAAGTTGTCAGTCGTTGCTGAGAATATAATCGAAAAGGTAAAATATAATGTTGAAATGCAAACGGGCTTAAATGTAATCGAAGTAAATCTAAACATTGAAGGCGTAAAAGTTCAGGAGTAATAGGGAGGAAGTCAAGTGGAGCTAAAAACCATTAATGCTGAGCTACTTGCTAAAATGTTTAAGCAGGGAACGTTCGAGCTGAACAAAAATAAAGGAATTGTAGATTCTTTAAATGTTTTTCCAGTACCAGACGGTGATACGGGTACAAATATGTCACTCACAATGAATTCTGCGATAGAGGGACTCACAAAACAAAGTTTTGGAACCGTTGAAGATGTATCTAAATCGATTTCAAAAGGATCACTCATGGGCGCTAGAGGTAATTCAGGCGTTATTTTATCGCAAATTTTCAGAGGCTTTGCTAAAGGCTGCAAAGGTAAAACTGAGCTTTCTTCTGCAGACTTATGCATCGCATTTAAAGATGCAGCCGATACAGCGTATAGTGCCGTTCTCAAACCAGTTGAAGGCACAATACTCACTGTCATTCGCAAAATTGCAGACAAGGGTATGGAATATGCACATGAAGATTTAGATATGATAGAACTTATGAAACTCTTAATTCATAAGGGTGAAGAGACTCTAGACTTAACACCGGAGTATTTACCTGTACTCAAACAAGCTGGCGTTGTCGATGCCGGTGGGAAAGGTTTAATCTATATATTGCAGGGCTGTTTAGATGCGATGCAAGGCAAAGAATCAAGCCTTGAATCTCTTAAAACGAGTACTTATAAGGAACCTGCTCAAAATTTCATGAATACTGAAGATATTATTTTTGCGTATTGTACAGAATTTATCGTTGAGGGCGATGATATGGACGGCAACAAATTGCGTTCAATTATTGAAACGATGGGAGACAGCATGGTATTTGTACAGGATGAGGATTTGATTAAGGTCCACGTGCATACAAATTCGCCAGGTATCGCTTTAGAAGAAGCGTTAAAGTTTGGTTCGCTTAAAAAAGTTAAAATTGAAAATATGAAAGATCAACATAGCACGATTATAGAAGGGGCACATGACACTATTGGCTCTAGTGAGACAAAGTCTGTTTTTGTGGATTCTCCGTATGAAGATGACTACGGGTTTATAGGCGTCGCAATGGGCGATGGCTTTGTGAATATCTTTAAGGATTTAGGCATTCATGGAAATATCCAAGGTGGACAAACGATGAACCCGAGTACGGAAGATTTTATGAAAGAAATTGAAAATTGTTCATCCGAGAACATTTTCTTATTCCCGAACAACAGCAACATCATCATGGCTGCCAATCAAGCGAAAGAGTTGAGTGACAAAAAAGTATATGTCATTCCAACTAAGACGATGCCACAGTGCATAACAGCGATGCTCGTCTTCAGTAGAGATCAGTCGGCGGAAGAAAATTATCGTCAGATGTGCGATAGTCTTTCTAGTGTTAAAACGATTCAGATCACATACTCGGTAAGAAATACTACGTTCAACGACTTAGAGATTGAGAAAGATGACTACCTTGCTGTTGCTGATGGCGAAATTAAAGGTGTCGGAAAAAATATTGATGCGGTCATTTTTGAAGCAATAGACAATACGATGCAAGAAGATGCAGAAATCCTTTCTGTATATTATGGATCGGATGTTACCGAGGATGAGGCAAACGCTTTAGTGGATAAACTGGAACAAACATTTCCCGACCTGGAAATCGACGTTTATTCTGGTGGTCAACCCATCTATTATTATGTTTTTTCGATTGAATAAATAGACTAGAGGCAAGACTTGCAAATGAATCATTTGCCTAGACTTGCCTTTTTTTATGACATGCTTCAAAGACATGCGAGGTGAAAAGGTGTACGCACAGCCATTGACTCTGTTAAAAGGTGTTGGAGAAAAAAAAGCTGAAAAATTAAAAAAAATTGGACTCGGAAACTTTGATGATGTTCTTTATGATTTTCCTCGAAGGTATATAGACCGTCGGTTTGTTAAGCATGTAACTGACATTGCGTCCGATGATATGGGTGTTATCTTAGCGCGCGTCATCAAAAAACGCACGAAATACATTCAAAAGACAAAAAAAGAAATGTTGATTCTCGATGTGACTGAAGGGTATTTCACAGGAGAAATTCTGTTTTTTTCAGCAAAGTTTTTTCTTAACGATTTTATAGAAGGTGAAAGCTACTTCTTTTTTGGAAAGATTGAAAAGAGCGGTCCGTTATTTAAGATGATTCAGCCCGATTATGCGCAAAGTGCAGATCGGTCTTTCTTAGGCATCATACCCGTTTACAATGCAACCCTTGGCATATCACAGAACGATCTCGTTTCTGTGCATAAACAAGTCCTCAGATATTTGACTAATCAAATAGAAGATACCTTGCCAGAATCTTTACGTACGATGGCTGGAATTATCCCGCTCGAAGAGGCAATGCATCAAATTCACTTTCCAACTTCAAAAGAGGGATACTTAGCAGCTAAGAGACGGATTGTTTATGATGAACTATTCTTTCTACAGCTCCGTCTAATTTTACTCAAACGCAATTATCACAAACCACAGCTTAAACCATTTGTGGTTGACGCTCAAATGGATGATGCGAAAAAGCGTATTCCATTTGAACTCACAGAATCTCAAAGCTTAGTACTCCGGGATATTTTTGAAGATATGCAAAGTGGATTTAGCATGAACCGTTTAGTTCAAGGTGATGTAGGCTCTGGAAAGACTATTATCGCCTTCCTAACGCTCTTATTGTCTGTTTTCAATGGAAAACAAGGCATTTTACTTGCACCGACAACATTGCTCGCAGAACAGCATTATGAAAATTTTGTGAAACTATTTCCAGATGTATCAAGTTGCTTGTTGACATCAAGCGTACCTACATCTGAAAAAAAACGCATTAAAGCGTCCATCCTCGATGGCGGCATTAAAGTGATCATCGGCACACATGCCGTGATTCAAGACGATGTCAAATTTTTAAGTCTTGGCGTCGTCATTACAGATGAGCAACATCGATTCGGTATAAGGCAGAGATTGTCGGCGCTACAAAAGGCAGAAAAGCCTCATGCTCTGATCATGTCGGCCACACCCATCCCTAGGACGCTCTCACTGATACTATATGGTGACATGGACATATCGGTAATCAATCAAATGCCACAGGGTAGGAAGCCTATCAAGACCCATTTCGTGAAGCCAGACAAAGTCTCGGAAATGTACGCTTTTATCCAGCAGAAGTTAGAAGAAGGTAGACAAGGTTATGTCATCTGTCCTTTAATTGAAGAATCTGAAACGATGGATCTAAATGCTGCTGAAACCATTTACAAGACACTGATTAGTCGATTTGCACCATTTAAAGTTGGCTTAATCCATGGTAAAATGAAAGCGATTGACAAGGATGCTGTCATGCACGCTTTTAAATCAGGTGAAATTTCGCTTCTTGTATCGACGACTGTTATCGAAGTCGGTATCCATGTCGCAAATGCGACGACGATGGTCATCATGAACACAGAGCGGTTCGGCCTCTCCCAACTACACCAGCTCAGGGGACGCGTAGGACGCGGTGATGAGCAGTCGTACTGTTTTCTACTCAGTGAGAAGTTATCTGCAACTGCCAAACAGCGCGTTGAAACATTAGTCGGCTCTAACGATGGGTTTGAAGTCGCTGAAAAGGATCTAGAACTCAGAGGTCCAGGTGAAATATTTGGGCTTAGACAACACGGTATCCCCGAACTCAAAATGGCAAATTTGATTAAACATAAAGATGTGATTGTGGAAGTACAAAAACATATCCGTATGATTTTAGAAGAATATAACATGAATCATACAGCCTATGTTGAACTGATCAATAAGCAAAATATCAATTTGGAAAAGTGGTTTACATTATAATTTTAATAGAATGGAAGTGAACAAATGCGTGTAATTTCAGGTAGTGCGCGTGGTGTAAAGCTTGAGACTTTGGAAGGTCTTGATACGAGGCCAACAATAGATCGCGTTAAAGAAGCAGTTTTTAGTATGATTCAGCCCAATATCGGTGGGGCTGTATGTCTTGATTTGTTTTCGGGTTCAGGCTCACTGGGCATCGAACTGCTCAGTAGAGGCGCAAAGTCAGTGACTTTTGTGGAAGGGAATCTTCAACTAAAGCCTATTATTATTTCGAATTTAAATAAAACCAAACTCATAGACCAGGCGACACTGTTATTCCAAGATGTCTATAGAAGCCTAGAAATGATGCGTGGCAAAAAGTTTGATCTCATTATGATGGACCCACCTTATCTGAAGGGCGATATACGGAAATGCCTCGATTTTATAGCCCAATATGACCTTTTAAATGAAAATGGATTGGTTATCGCAGAACACGATATCCTCGATACTGACATTTTACCTTGCAATGCATATTTTGAGTCGTTAAAAACAAAAAAATATGGTAAAATTGGGGTAACAGTATTTAGGAGGCTTCTATGAACATAGCAGTATATCCAGGTAGTTTTGATCCAGTGACACTTGGACATATAGATATTATCGAAAGATCTTGTAAGATATTTGACAAAGTCATCGTAGCAGTGATGGTAAATAAAAGCAAAAAACCGATGTTTGATGTGGAGGAGCGCATGGCGCTTTTGGTGGATGTTACTAAGCATCTCGATAATGTCGTCATTGACAGCCATGAAGGTTTATTGATAGACTACTTAATTGAACGAGATATCAAAGTACTTGTTAAGGGGTTGCGTGTGATTTCTGATTTTGAAGCGGAATTTCAGATGGCGAGTGTCAACCGTAAGCTATGTAGCAATATTGAAACTGTATTTATCATGACTCGAACAGAATATATGTATTTAAGCTCAAGTATCGTCAAAGAAGTGGCGAGCTTTGGTGGCGAAATTTCAGGCTTTGTGACTGATGAAGTCAAATTGGCGGTTGAATCTAAATTGGGAGGCAAATATGAGCGGGACTAAAAAACAAGAAGTTGAACTTAGAGTGCTTGAACTTCTAGAAGAATTTGAGGACAAATTAGAATCGTCACCGACGGTGCCTTTAACGGGAAAGATTTTGGCTGACAGACAAGAATTGTTGAGCATTATAAAAGATATTAACATGCTCTTACCAGACGAGTATCAACAGGTAAGGTTTATTAAATCACAGAAGAGTCAAATCCTTGAAGAGGCTAATAACATAGCCGATGAACTTGTAAACAACGCAAGACATGAAGAACTCAGAATCATAGAGACAGCTAAAGCACAAGAAACAGAAATACTGATCAATGCAACGAATCGTGCAAAAGAGCTCGTTAACGAAAATGAAATTATGAGACAGGCAAGAAGTAAAGCTCAAGAATTATTACTAGATGCTGAAAACAAAGCAGAGGGCATCCGCAATGGTTCTTACGATTATGCGGAAGAAGTTATGAAACGCGTTGAACTTAACATTTCTAAGATTCTACATACGATTAAAGAAAATATCGAGGAACTGGAAGAGTTTAAATAAAAGATAAATATAATGTTATTTTAGACAGAGTTTTCAATCTGTCTTTTTTATTGTCTGAAAGGCACATTGGTTAAATGATTAACAAGCAACGTTGTAGGCGATGCGTTTTTAGTGCGATTTGTATTACAAAACAGAAATAGTTGTTGTGGTGTCGACATATATAATAAATATATTCCTAGAAAAGGAAATGTTTTACTATCTAGTTTTATCAATTGTTTCGAATGTGTAACATATGAAGACGATTAAGTCGTAACTATCTTAATTTAAATTAGCTCGATGAATTGTTTTTTTATGTTCATTGTGATAACATTAACAAGAAGACATTGGAGGTAATTATGGAAATTAAAATTTGTATTGGAAGTGCGTGTCACTTGAAAGGGTCTTATGATGTTATCAAGAACTGCCAAACCTATATCGAAGCCTATAAACTTGAATCCAAAATAGAGCTTAAGTCAGCTTTTTGTCTTGGAAAATGTTCTGAAGCCGTATCCGTTCAAGTGGATGGTACCGAAATATTCTCGATTCGACCTGAGACAGCTGAAACCTTTATGAGGCGTATGCATGGGAGGCTGGATTTATGAAGTTCATAGAATTTGACCACAATAAATGCGATGAATGTTTCAAGTGTTTGCGCGTGTGCCCAACAAAGGCAATCGCCTTTACAAAACACAGCAGACACATCATTGACGATCTTTGTATAAAATGTGGCATCTGTCAGATGAACTGCCCACCGGGTGCTCTAAAAATTCACTTAGATCTTACTTCGGTACAAAGTGCCATTCACCAAAAAAGAAAAGTTGTAGCATCATTGGCACCTTCTTTTGCGGGTGTATTCAACTTAGATAGTTCCGGGCAGATTGTCAGTGCTTTGAAGAGACTAGGGTTTTATGCTGTTGAAGAAACAGCACGAGGTGCTGAGATTGTATCACTTGAATATGAAAAATTCATCACAGAAGGTAAGAGTGAGAATATCATCACTAGTTGCTGTCCTTCTAGTAACTATTTAATTCAAAGGTATTATAAAAAAGCACTTGATTCAGTTATTCCAGTTGTTTCACCTATGGTTGCCCATGGATATGATATAAAAAAGAGATATGGTAGTGATGCATTTGTTGTATTTATTGGACCGTGCCTAGCAAAGAAAGCTGAGGCAGTTGATATGCCGGACAGTATTGATGCAGTCATTACATTTAAAGAACTAACCAATTGGCTTTATGAAGAACAGATTCATCTTGACGCTATGACTGGCAGCTCGTTTCAAACACCTGCTACAAAACGCGGCAGGGCTTATCCTTTGGGAGGGAGTCTGTGGCTTGGAGATATGAAAACGCGTATCAATACGGATTATACTTATGTTCACGTTGATGGTATTGAGGCATGTGAAACGTTCTTGCAAGCAGTTGATGATGGTGAGATTACTGGTTTTTGTGCAGAACTCAACATATGTTCTGGAAGTTGTCTAAATGGTCCGGATATGCCGAAGGATGCCCCAAATTTGTTTAAACGAATGAGTTTGATGGCATCACATGCCAATGAAGGGAGCAACGATACTAGGTCGTTCGAACCTTGTGAAGTGCTACCGAGTTATTTGCATAGGAATTTCCCACCTAAAAGTACCGGATTTCCGCAGGTTAATGATAACCAAATTTCAGAAATTCTGATTCAGATGGAAAAATACACAGAAAAGGATCAACTCAACTGCGGTGCGTGTGGCTATTCTACTTGCTACGATAAAGCGGTTGCCATTTCTAGAGATTTATCAGACATCAACATGTGTCTCGATACGTTGAGGCGAAAGGCAGAGAGTCTTCAAAGCATCATTTTCGAAAATAGTCCCAATGCAATATGCATTTTAGATAGCGAACTGAGAATTCAAGAAGTAAATCCTTCGTTTAATAAATTGTTGAATGCTACTAAGATCAAGTTGACACATTGGCCAATTGCAGCTTTAGTTGACGATCCTATTTTTGAGGAAATCGTAACCGGTGATTCGACGCACCACAGTAAAAAAATATATTTGCCATCTATCTTACGCACCTTTTATACCAATGTCGTCAAACTTAATAATGGTAAGATCTACGTTGTTATACTTACTGATATCACTGAGTATGAAAATAGTAAGGAAGAATTTGAACGCGTAAAAGCAGAGACGTTGGTTACGTGTCAAGAGGTCATCGATAAACAAATGCGTATTGCGCAGGAAATTGCAAGTATTCTTGGCGAAACCACTGCTGAGACAAAAATGGGTCTCAATAAACTTAAAAAACTAGTTTTGAACAATGGAGGTGATTGATGTGTCATTGCCACCTTTTATCGATATTTCTGCGCATTCCATCAATAAATATAAAGAAGAACTCTGTGGTGATAAAGTTGAAATCGTAAAAAGCGAGAATCGTACGATTATCGTACTTGCTGACGGACTTGGAAGTGGTGTAAAAGCCAACATATTAGCGACTTTGACGAGTAAGATTATGATCACCATGCTTGAACAAGGTGCTGAACTCAAGGACACAATAGAGACAATTACTAGTACTTTACCAATATGTAGCGTTCGAAATATAGCTTATTCAACGTTTTCAATATTGGATATAGATGATCAACTCAATGCGAGACTCATCGAATATGATAATCCACCTGCTTTCATCATACGCAATAAGAAATTGATATTTCCGAAGAAGAGATGCTTTAAATCAGATGATAAAGACGTCTGGATCACAGAATTAAAACTATCAGTAGATGATGAAATCACCTTGTGTTCAGATGGCGTCATCCATGCAGGTGTTGGTGTGATGCTCAACCACGGTTGGGAATGGCCCAATGTAGGTGCTTTTCTAGAAGAGCAGACGATCAAATCTGCTGAAAAGTTGAATCGCAGACTCTTGGAAACCTGTAATAATCTCTATGACGGTAAGCCAGGTGACGATGCAACTGTTGTAACTGTACGCATTAGAATCCCTGAGATGGCTCAAATTTTTACGGGCCCACCAGACGATTTTTCAAAAGATGAAAAAGTCATAAGTAATTTTATGAGACAACCTGGGAAAAAAATAGTCTGTGGCGGTACCGCGGCAAATATCATATCGAGAGAATTAGGCCGTGAAGTAATTACGGATCTCAAATATATTGATCCATCAGTTCCGCCCACGGCGACTATAAAGGGAATCGATCTAGTAACTGAAGGCGTGTTGACGCTTAAAATGGTTCTGAACAGACTTCATGCTATGAATAAAAGTTGCGAAGAGCCTATCTTTAACAAGCATGACGGGGTAACTAAACTGCTAAGAATGTTCGTTGAAGAATCGACTCATATTCAATTTTGGGTGGGTAGAGCAATCAACCCCGCACATCAAAATCCTGAATTTCCAAAAGATCTAAGTATAAAAATCAATATTATCAAAGAGATAGAGAGAGAACTAAGTGATATGGGGAAATTTGTCAGAATAATTTATACAGACTAAATTAAAATAAATTGAAACGGCCTATCAAAGACCATAGGTGAAAATATGAGAAAATACGAAAATCAAGTTCAAATGATTAAGAGCATCGTATTAACCCAAGTGGCTAAATACGCTTTTGAAGGTACTTTAAATAATAATATCGCAGGTATTCCCGCACTTATCAATCCTGGACCTGAAGAACGCTATCGTTGCTGTATCTTCCATGAACGCGCAATCACCGCAGATCGCGTTAAGATGGCAATAGGTGGCACAAAGAGCATATCTGGAGTTATTGAAGTCCTCGAGTCTGCCTGTGACCAATGTCCTGTTGACCGCTATGTGGTCACGGAAACATGTAGAGGGTGCCTTGCTCATCGATGCATTGGTGTCTGTCCAGTAGATGCGATATCAACTGTGAAAGGGCGCGCTGTCATCGACCATGAAAAATGTATCGAATGTGGTAAATGTAAGGAAAATTGTCCTTATAACGCTATTGCTGATGTTATGAGGCCTTGTAAAAAAGATTGTCCGACAAATGCCATTCAAATAGATCATAGAAAAAAAGCAGTTATCGACTATGACCGCTGTATTTCGTGTGGGGCGTGTGTTTATCAATGTCCATTTGGTGCGATTCAAGAAAAGTCAGAAATCATACCGGTCATCGATGCACTAAGTGAAGGCAAACAACATATATATGCGATGGTTGCACCTGCATTTGCAACGCAGTTCGATTATGTACCGCTTGGAAATGTCATCGCCGGTATCAAAAAACTCGGTTTTAAAGACGTTGTTGAGGTGGCACTTGGCGCGGATCTTGTCACCAAGCATGAAGCAGAAGAACTCATTCAAATGAAACTTCATGGTCAAACGATGACGAGTTCATGTTGTCCGAGCTTTGTCGACTATGTGCAAAAGACGTACCCTGAATTAACGAAGCATATTTCAAAAACTGTGTCCCCAATGACAGCAACAGCGCGACTGATTAAGTGCATTGATCCAGAAGCAATAGTTGTATTTATCGGACCGTGTATCGCTAAAAAAGTTGAAAAACTCAAAACACCTGACACTGATTTTGTCCTTACCTTTGAAGAACTTGCAGCACTCATTGACGCAAAGGGGATTCAATTAGAGATGCTTGAACCTCTCCCGTTAGATAATGCCTCTTATTATGGCAGAAAGTTTGCAGCAACGGGTGGTCTAACAGCTTCTGTAAAAAGCTATTTAGGCGAGTTGAGTACTGGAGATCTATCGTTTGAGACCTGTGATGGCATAAGTGCATGTGACAAAGCCTTAAAACTATTGAAGTTCAATCGTCTAAAAGCCGATTTTATTGAAGGTATGGCTTGTACAGGTGGATGCATCAAAGGTCCAGTGACGATGCACCATGGTTTGCGAGATGCTAAAGCAATAGAAACATACGCAAAGCTATCTATGGAGTCAACACCTCAAGATGCAATCCGAATTTTTGAAGAACAGAAGATTCAGATGACTTAATTTGAGCTTTACAATCAAGTTTGTAGTAAATAACTTACACATATAGTTGACTCATATCAAAAAAGAGAAGCCTAAAAGGTCCGAAATTTGGACCTTTGTGAGCTTCTCTTTTGCTTTGTTCAAAAGTGGGCCTTCAAATGCAATAGATGTGTTGTGATAAATCAATCATGTAATAACGCACTTAAAGATACAGGGAAAAATTCTGATGCAAGTTCTTTTACAGCTTTTGCGTATTCTTGAATTTCTATTTGTGCATGCGCTTCAGAACGTTGATTTAAAAAGTGGGAGACACCTTGCAAACTTGTGGTCCAATACCAGCGCACCATCAATCCATAGGCGCTCGGCAAGAAAAGTCGGGCTTGCTCTGTAGCAATACCAGTATCTATTGCCCAGTTGTAGTTTTTCATGCCTTCATCAATTTGATCAAGGAGACGTTTTATAGCCTCGCTTCCAATTTTCTCATCTAAATTTGGCCCGCTGCCTTGTTTTGAATTTTCAGGTTTGCTGCGCCATGCATCCTGAGAGGGAATATAGAATTCAATCTCTTCGGTCACATAACGTCGGCTTGATTCATTCCATGCGGTAAAAGGGTCTTGATGAGATGAACCGATGATATATTTCCACCACTGCCTTGCAACCATAAGTGGTGCATAGATTTCAAATTGCATGGTAGCATGTCTAAATGGGCTGGTATGGTCGTTATTTGCAAGGAATTTAATAAGCTTTTCGTCTTCGGGTCTAAGTTCCGATGTTGCTTTGTTATAGCTGACGCGCGCTGAATTGACGACCGATAAATCGCTTCCCATATGGTCCACCAAATGGACGTAGCCTTTGTCCAATACTTGTTTCATAGGTTGGTTTCCTCCAATCATAAAAGTTGAAAAGGTTTCTGCAAGAAATCACGTCCACCAACTTGAAGTTTCGGATCCTTTTGTGCCAAAAGATAGATGTTAGTCGCTTGGACATCTAATCTAAGCAGAGGATTGTTTTCCAAAAGGTCTGAATGCTTATTGATGTTCGTTATCAATGGTAGATACCCATTTTTCTTGATTGACCTTATTATTTTTTGACCAGTTGCATCAAATGCTAAAACACGTAAATATCCTTGTGATTGAAGATCAAATGTCTCTTGCTCAATACCGAGAAGGACGTTGAGTAATATTCGATTGATACGGGTCATCGCATATCGTTTGGATTTTATGGCATCTAAAAGTTGCGCATAATTGGTACTTTTAAGTGACGCATCAGCTAATTTGTTTTCAAGCCCTTCTGAAACTTCTCTTAGTTTTGAAAGGGTTGTAGGTGTTGATTTTCTAAGTTCATATAGGATCAATTTTTCAAAATCCTCAATTCTTACTGCACAATAGGGACTATCAACCATTGCTTTAGCCGCTACTTTAGGCATATATGTCTCTAGATGAATATTGTGTGACGACAAATCAGTGGATCCGTCTGTATCAAAATAGGCGTCGCGAATCGCAGTAGCACTGACAAATGGTGCATCTTCTGCAACGTCAAGTGTCACATCGTGATAGCCTTTTCCTATGCGTTTGACAAGAAATGGTTTTATTGAACTGTTAAGTTGCTTGAGTGCTTTTAAATACTCAATGCCGAGGATGACATTGGATTGATTTAAATTGATGGTTTGGCTCAATTCAGGCATTGCTGTGTTTAATGCAATATCTCTTGCACTTGGATAGGAAAGGCCTTTGTCAAGAGCAGCTCTAATAGCCTCATCAAAAGCTTGTGTTGGATGTATGAGGGCATCGGCAATTTTAGCTAAGCAGTCAAGGTCGTCTAATTCAGAACCAAAAGAGAGGTGCGTGACAACTCCTGTAGCTTCGAGAAGGGATATTGCACCTTTGGAAAAGTTCTCTGCGCTTGAAGTTGCGTAATAAGTAGGCAGCTCAATGACCAGGTTGACCCCAGCCTTGACAGCCATTTCAGCACGCAACCATTTATCGTGAATCGCTGGAAAACCCCGTTGAACAAAATTGCCGCTCATGATGGCAATCACGCCGTCAGCATCTAGATCATGTATAGATTTTTGAACCTGATAGGCGTGACCGTTGTGAAAGGGGTTATATTCTGATACGATGCCAATAATTTTCATCAATATCCTCCGTTTGTCTTGAAAATAAACTCATTTACATTATAATATATATGTATGACCGAAATCACTATTTAAGTTAGTAATTTTAAATATATTCAGGGAGGGCAATAAATGAACGTTTTAGTAATCAATTGTGGGAGCTCATCACTTAAATATCAATTATTTAATATGAACGATGAGAGTGTTTTAGCGAAAGGCCTCGTAGAGAGAATTGGTATTGAAGGCTCTAGATTAAAACACGAAGTTGAGGGAAAAGACAAAAAAACGATCGAAGTGACAATGAACGATCACAAAGATGCACTTGCACAAGTGTTAGACGCTATCGTACATCCAGAACACGGCGCAATCGCATCACTTCAGGAAATCAATGCCGTTGGTCACCGCGTCGTACATGCTGGTGAAAAATACAGTGCATCGGTTATCATTGATGAGACTGTCATGGCTGCACTTGAAGAGTGTATTGAACTCGCACCACTTCATAATCCACCAAACATCATCGGTATCAAAGCGATTGAAGAATTGCTCCCAGGCGTTCAAAATGTAGGTGTTTTCGACACAGCCTTCCACCAAACAATGCCTAAAGCGGCATACGTTTATGCATTGCCATATGAATACTATGAAAGAGATCACGTTAGAAGATACGGTTTCCACGGAACGAGCCACAGATACGTATCACAAAGAACGGCTGAACTTCTTGGCAAACCACTTTCTGAAACTAAAATAATTACTTGCCACCTTGGAAATGGTGCATCACTTGCAGCAATCGACGGTGGAAAATCTGTAGATACGTCTATGGGCTTCACACCACTTGAAGGTCTCGTTATGGGTACGCGTTGTGGCGATATCGATCCACAAATCGTCACTTACATCATGGGTAAAGAAAAGATTTCATTAGAACAAATGAATGACATCATGAACAAAAAATCCGGCGTTCTTGGTATTTCTGGCGTAAGCTCAGACTTTAGAGATGTTGAAGAGGCTGCTGCGGCAGGCAACGAACGCGCGATACTTGCACTTGACATCTACCATAGTAACGTGAGAAAATACATTGCTGCCTATGCAGCGGTATTGGGAAGCGTAGATGCGATTGTATTTACTGCTGGTCTTGGTGAAAATGGTATCGAGAGTAGAGAAGCAATCTGTGAGAACTTAGGTTTCATGGGCGCACATATCGATTCTGTGAAAAACAAAGTCAGAGGTAAAGAAGCTTTCATCAACACAGATGATTCAACTGTCAAAATCATGGTTGTTCCAACAAATGAAGAGCTCATGATCGCGAGAGATACTTTAGAATTAGTTAAGTAAAGAAAATGCATAGTAATTATGCGTTTTGCATAGTAGAATTACTTGACAAACCTCTTCACAGTACTTATAATATTAATGTTGCATTGAAGAGGTGATTATATGATCCTTGAATTATTAAAGGTTATAAACGGACTTCAGATTCAATCAGAATTTGAATATAGTTTTGCATTGGAAAAGTCTTTTTTAGAGTCAATTGAGTGTGTGAGCGCAACGGATATCAGTATTTCTGGCAATGTCAAAAAAATTGGTAAACGCTATGAATTAACCCTCTCTTATTCGGGAGATTTGATTTTCGAATGCCACAGATGCTTAAAGGAAGTTAACATCAACCTCGAAAATACATTGGAACGCGTTTTGGTGACGACCTTAGAGACGGAAGTAAACGAAGAGTGGATTCTTCTCGAAGGCAGTGTTCTTAATTTGACACCTGTAGTAGAGGAAGATATAACATTGAATTTGCCACTACAAATACTTTGTAATGAAGATTGTGCAGGACTTTGTCCTCATTGTGGAAAAGATCTTAACAATGGTATGTGTGCGTGTGATGAAACGAAGATTGACCCAAGACTTGAGGCACTTAAGAATTTATTCACTTAGTTTAAGGAGGTGTTAAGATATGGCAGTACCTAAGCGTAAAATAGGTAAAGCGAGAAGAGATAAAAGAAGAGCGTCTAATATCAAGATGACTGCTCCTAATATTATCGAATGTCCAAAATGTAAAGCGGCGAATGTATCACACAGAGAATGTGCTGAGTGTGGCTATTACCACAGCAGAGACGCAGTTAAAAAAGAAGCTTAGACGTTAAGCAAAAGGCAATAGTCAAACGACTATTGCCTTTTTTATGTTTTTGGGAACATTTAACTAAACTTTAAAAAAGCATAGTGTTATAATAATAAGAACATAACAAAAACATAATTTAAAACTAACAAGTGTGCGTTAAACTAATTAAAGTGAGGTGCTTTATGAAAATAGGCTTCGATGGCATGGGTGGCGACCACGGCCCAATTGAAACGGTAAAAGGTGCAATTGATGCACTGGCTATTATTAAAAGTGACATCGTCATTTATGGCGATCGTGAGAGCGTTCAAAAGGAACTTGATAAATATAAATACGACACGTCAAGAATTGCGGTTGTGGCTACGACTCAAGTTATAGAGAACGATGATAAACCCGTTAAGGCGATAAAGTCAAAAGACGATGCATCTATGGTCGTTGGTTTAAAGGCGCTTCGAAAAGGTGAAATAGATGCCTTTGTTTCAGCTGGAAACACAGGGGCTCTTCTTGCGGGTGGCCTTCTAAAAGTGGGTAGAATTAAAGGCATTAGTCGCCCAGCCATCTGTACGATATATCCGACGATGCACGGCGCATCTGTTCTAGTTGACGCTGGTGCAAATGCCGAGTGTAAATCAAGAAATCTGGTGGAATTTGCTTATTTTGGCAGTATGTATGCCGACAAAGTACTAGGCATCAAGAATCCCAAAGTCGGACTTGTCAATATTGGCGCGGAAGACACAAAAGGCACACCGCTTTACATTGAAACGCATCAGATGCTAAAAGAAACGGATTTGAATTTTGTTGGAAATGTAGAAGCGAGAGATGTTCCAGGTGGTGTAGTGGATGTCATAGTTGCAGATGGATTCACAGGTAATATCATCCTCAAATTGACAGAGGGCGTTGCACTCCAATTAATGGGTGGCCTTAAAAAGCAGATTATGAAAAATACGCTCGGAAAAATTGGTGGTATACTCCTTAAAAAGAATCTTTCTGACTTTAAAAAGTCCATTGACTATACAGAGTATGGCGGTGCACCTTTGCTTGGTATAAATGGCCTTGTTGTGAAAGCACATGGATCTTCCAACGCTAAGGCTTTCATGAATGCTATCAAATATGCACAGATTGGCTTAGATTCAAACTTGTTAGATGAGATTAGAAATAAAGTATCAACTTTTGTTCAGACTGAAGAACCTTCAAGTGAAGAAAATGATAATTAGAATTAATACTAATAGTTAGATGTAAAAATAATCGACCCTTGGGGGGACTTATGAAGCTAACAAAACTTGAAAAGAGCTGGGCGCTTTATGACTGGGCGAATTCAGCCTATACGATGACGGTTACAACGACGGTATTCCCACTTTATTTCAAGGCTGCCGTTTCAGATTTAGGTGTCACTGCGAGTCAATCAACCGCTTATTGGGGGTTTGCAAATTCAATTGCGACGCTATTGATTGCATTTTTAGCGCCGATTCTTGGAACGCTCGCCGACTATTTCGGTTTTAAAAAACGCTTCTTTATGATTTTTTTAGCGATTGGCATATCGGCAAACTTCTTGCTTGGCTTTGTCCCAGAAACGCAGTGGCTCATGCTCTTATTTGTCTATATATTGACAGCCATAGGCTTTTCAGGCAGTAATATTTTTTATGATGCTTTTCTCGTCGACGTCACTGATGATGACCGTATGGATAAAGTATCTACATTTGGATATGCGCTTGGTTACATTGGCAGTACGATACCCTTTATCATCTGTATGGCAATTATATTGTTGTCACAGCAGGGAATTTTACCTTTCGATGGCTACACGACACCAAAGATTGCTTTTGTCCTTACTGCCATTTGGTGGCTTGCATTTAGTATTCCTATGGTCAAGGATGTTAAGCAAGTTCACGGTTTACCAAGAGAATCAAATCCCGTCATCAATAGCTTCAAAAGGATGGCAAAGACGGTTAAAAATATCAAAGTACACAAACCTGCTTTTATATTTTTAATCGCATACTTTTTCTATATTGATGGCGTTGATACCATCATCAAAATGGCGACATCCTATGGCTCTGATCTCGGTGTTGATTCAAATACATTGCTTATAATACTTCTTGTTACACAATTTGTGGCATTTCCTTCTGCGCTGTTATTTGGCCGTCTTGCAGATAGGTTCAAAGGAAAGACGATGCTTTACGTGGCGATTGCCATTTACACGGGCATCTGTATTTACGCCTTTTTTATGAAAACGACGTTTGATTTCTGGGTACTAGCAATATTGGTAGGCCTTGTACAGGGTGGCATTCAAGCAATCAGTCGATCGTATTTCGCAAAACTAGTTCCAAAGGAAAATGCAAACGAGTTTTTCGGTTTTTTCAATATATTCGGGAAATTTGCAGCAATCTTGGGGCCTGCTATAGTAGGTTACGTAACTTTATTAACCGGTAGAAGCAATTATGGCGTTATGAGCATCGTCGTACTATTTATCATTGGTGGTCTTGTATTGACTCAGGTACAGCCTATATCAAATAAATAGTAATTGCATAATGCGTTTCCATAGCTGTGAAGCCCAAGTTCATTAAGAACATGGGCTTTTTTATTGGAAATATGTAATTTGCTCATTAAATCATTGTCTTTTTCATGCTAAAATTATAAAATGAATAGTGTGCCCATAAGAGGTCGTTCAAATATATTATGACGTCATGTTTTTCAGCAAGTAATAGTATATTTGAGTGCCCTTTTATTATGAATGGGAATTGCATAATTACTGTATGCGATATCTTTAATGAAAGGATGCTGGTTATGTTGATGAGATTTAGCGAATTAGAAAAATTGATGGACTACAAATTTAATAATATGAACTTGATTACACGTGCGATGACGCATAGTTCATATTCGAACGAGAATAAGAAGGAAAAGCTAAAAAATAATGAACGCCTAGAATTTTTAGGAGATTCAGTGCTGAGTATTGTTATCAGTGAATATCTTTTTAGCCATTACTTGACGCTTGAAGAAGGTCAACTCACTAAAATTAGAGCGAAAATAGTCTGTGAATCATCTTTGGCAGAGGCAGCAAGAACACTTAAGCTAGGTGAATTCATGTTATTTGGAAGAGGCGAAGAATTGACAGGTGGCAGAGAACGTACCTCGATTCTTTCTGATGCATTTGAAGCGCTGATTGCTGCAATTTTTCTAGATGGTGGTATGGAAAGTGCGCGCAAATTTGTTTTGGAGCAATTGAATCCGATTATTATGGATGCTGTTCAGGGTAAGCTGTTCGTAGATTATAAAACGAGACTTCAAGAAGTAATCCAAGTTCAAAAAGGCAATCGCATTAAATATGATTTAGTTAAAGAAGAAGGTCCTGACCATTCGAAGATATTTTTCACGGAAGTTAAACTTAACGATGTCGTTATCGGCGTTGGTTCTGGACATAGTAAAAAAGAGTCTGAGCAGGAAGCTGCCAAAGAAGGATTGAAAAGGTTATTAAATGATGAAAGCTAGTATTGGCATTATTCCAGTCTTTGTATCACATATGGGTTGTCCAAATGATTGTACATTTTGCAACCAGCGTAAAATAAGCGGCGTTGAAGATGCCATTTTACCAGAAGCACTACCGCAGTTTGTTGCTATGTATTTAGAATCCATGAAGCGGGATCAAATAGAGCTCGCTTTTTTTGGCGGAAGTTTTACAGGGATAGAAATGGATAGACAAGTCGCTTATCTTAAGCAAGCGGCCGATCTTAAAAAACGTGGTCTTATTCACAAGATAAGGCTATCCACTAGACCTGATTATATTGATGATCAAACAATTGAAAGATTAAAGTTATATTCAGTTGACCTAGTTGAACTTGGATGTCAATCATTTGATGAGGCTGTTCTAGCATCGGCGAAGCGTGGACATGACGTGAAGGCTATACATAATGCCGTGACGCTACTAGCAGCTGCGGGATTAAGTTTCGGTATCCAGTTAATGCTGGGTTTGCCCGAAGATAACTTTGAAAAGTTTAGACGTTCTGTAGAGGCGACGGCTGCCTTAAAACCAGAATGTGTCCGTTTATATCCAGCGCTAGTTATTCGCGATACCGAGCTGGAGATGGCTTATCGCGAGGGCCAATTTAATCCTATGTCTCTTGATAAAGCGGTTTCTTGGACAGCTTATGCCTTAAAAGTGTTCAATGCTTGTGATATCAAAGTTATTAGAATGGGTCTCCAAAGAACGGATTTGATCGATTTTGATTCAGCGGTTATTGCAGGTCCGTTTCATCCTGCCTTTGGTGAACTTGTCTTATCTTTGTTGTTTTATGAAGCGATGGCATCGATCTTTGAGATGGATCGTGGCTATAGGTTTTCAAAAAATATGTCATTGAATCAGTCGCCCGTCCAAGTAATCGTGACAGTGCATCCAAAGCAGTTGTCAGCGGCGATAGGCAATAAGAAGACAAATTATACGAAATTACTATCTAAATACGGAAGCATTTATTCAGGTGCACACCATTCGGGTGGTCTTAAAATGAGCTTTAAGGGGGATCATCAGGTTCAAATGGACACGGTGAACTTAACTATAAATGATCAAAGCTACACAAATCACATAATGAAATAATTTGAGGTGCTCCAGTGTATTTAAAACAAGTTGAAATGAGAGGGTTCAAATCCTTTGCAGATAAAACAGTCGTTGAATTTAAAGAAGGTGTCACATGTGTCGTTGGACCAAACGGAAGTGGCAAGAGTAATATAACGGATGCAGTGCGTTGGGTGCTAGGCGAGCAGCGCGTTAAAACGCTACGTGGCAACAAGATGGAAGACATCATATTTAGTGGGACGAAACATAGAAAATCACTAGGACTTGCTGAAGTTAAATTAACATTCGACAATACCGATCAATTTTTCCCAATGGAATATGAAGAAATATCTGTCGTTAGGCGTGTGCACCGATCAGGCGATAGTGAATATTTGATCAATCAAATGCCTTGTCGACTCAAGGATGTCAGAGAGCTGTTTATGGATACTGGCATCGGAAGAGAAGGCTATTCAATTATTGGACAAGGTAGAATTGACGAAATTCTCAGCAACAACAAAGAGGAGCGCAGGCTGTTATTTGAAGAAGCGGCGGGAATTATCAAATACAAATCCAGAAAAATAGAGTCTGAGAAGAAGCTAAAAGCGACAACGGAGAATTTACTTAGAATCCAGGATATCATTTCAGAAATTGAAGACCGAGTGGAGCCACTTAGAATTGAAAGCGATCGCGCTAAACAATACGTAGACCTCACAGAGGCACTTAAAAATATCGAGCTCAACTATTATTCGAAGCGCTATCTTGAAATCGAACAGGGTCTTCTAGAAATTCTTGAGCAAATGCAAAATTATAACGATGGGTTAAAGGCGATTGAAGCACGTCAAGCGGATTTGAAAGCCGTATACAACGACAAAGACCGTCAAATGTTTGACATCAATCGAGACATAAGGACGCTAGAGGCACAGTATCACGAGCTCCAAAATTTTGAAAGTAAGACACTTGGCGACCGCGAGCTGTTACTCGAGAAAAAAGCAAATACAAAGGTGAATATCAAGCGCGTCGAAGATGAACTCGAAGAAATTGAAACTGAAAAAAATCAAATTCTTAGAAATATTGAATTGCTATCCGACGAAAAAGCAGTCTTAAATGATGAATGGCAAATGGGACAGGAAGCACTATTATCGCTTGCAAAAGCCTTTGAACTTGCTCAAGAGGCGCTTTTAGCGGCAAAAAGTGACAATGAGACAAACCGTCGCGATGTTATTGATCAGCTCAACCAAGTTGAAATGAAAAAGCAAGAGATTGAAACGCTTGAAAGACTGAGTAGCTCACTTGCTGAAAAACTTGATCAAATCGAGATACAGTTGGTAAGGCAACATGCTACAATCGAACAATCCAATACGGATAAAGCGGCTATTGTTGAAAAACTAGATATTCTGGCTGAAAATAAAGAAGTGTTAAATGGAAAACTTTCAACGGCTATTCATTTTTTTGATTTTACAAAACAAAATCAAAGTGCAGCAGTTAAAGTCTATGAGCAATTATCGACGCAGAATTCGCAACTTCAAACGGAGCATAAGTTGCTTAAGACGCTTGAAGAAGAATACGATGGGTACGATAAAGGTGTAAAGGATATCTTGACAAGCCTAGAAGACAAATCGGGGATTATAGGTATTGTCGCATCATTAATTGAGGTGCCGAAACGCTTTGAAGTAGCTATTGAAGTTGCGCTCGGTCGTGCAATTCAAAATATCGTCTGTGAAAAAATATCAGATGCAAAGCGCTCAATCGAATTTTTAAGGCGCAACGATTTAGGGCGAGTCACTTTTCTACCACTTGAAAACCTCGATGAAAAAGGGCAACAAAATGAACAAATGGCCATTGTTTCAAAAGAAAAGGGTTTTGTCGGCATCGCCAAAGATCTTATCAAAATAGACAGTAAGTATCAGATGCTTTCTGAATTTCTTTTAGGAAGAATAATCGTCGTTGAAGACTTTGAGACAGCCAGTAAAATGATAAAAATTCGCAATTTAAAATACAAAGTCATTACGTTGCAAGGCGATGTTCTTGTGCCTGGTGGCGCAATAACAGGTGGATCGTTTCGTTCTAAGGTTTCGAATATTTTGGGTAGAAAACGTAGAATCGCAGAGCTTGCAATCCAACTCGAAGCAATTTCAAAAGAAAAGTCAACGAAACAAACAGAGCTTGAACAACTTAATATTACTATAGAAGAACAAGAACTGCTTTTAAGGGGTATTCGAAGTGAACAAGATGCATTAAGACTTGAAATTGTTAGACTTGAACATGTCAGAGACAATCATGACCAAGTAGTGGGTGCGTCTAAAGAGGTTTATGACAAATATAGCGCCGACTTTAAAACACTAAAAGCAGAATATGATGAAACACTTCAAACGATTGCAAACAACAAAATATCGATAGATGAAACTCAAACGCTTGTATCAAAGGTTGAATCTGAACTTTCAGAAGCTCTACGAAACATTGAAGCCTTAGATAATGATGTCAAATTGCTATCAGAACGACACACTGCTCAAAAGATAAAATTGGCATCACTTGAACAAACGCTCGCATTTAAGAATCGTGAGATATTGAGAATTCAAGATGATCTTGAAATATTTACTCAGAAGATTGGTATGAGAACGAGACAAATTGCTGATTTCAACGACCATGCTGACGTGTTTGAAGACCAAGTTGTTGCGTTATCAGATCGATTGATTCAAATCAAGAAAGACTTAGAATCTTGTAAAGGCGACATAGATGCTAAAACTTCCATAAAGCAACTCGAGTATAAAGAAATCGACAGCATCTCAAAAGAGCTTGCCGAATTGACCGATAAACACGATGCTGCAAAAGATGGCATACACAAACTCGATGTCAAAAAAGTTAAATTAGATGTTGAAAAAGATTCAGTAACTTCTGAGCTATGGGAAAAGTATGAAATGAGTATTGCCGAGGCGTTACAAATCGAAGAGGTTCCATATCAAAAATCTGAGATGAAACAACTCAGACATGAACTTAAAATGCTTGGTACTGTGAACATAAACGCCATCAAAGAATACGATGAAGTGTCGACACGATTTACGTTCTTAAGTGAGCAAAGAGCTGATTTGCTTGAAGCCGTTTCACAACTTGAAAAAATCATCGTTGAACTTGAGAAGAAAATGATCGTCATGTTTAAAGAAAACTTTGATATCATAAACAACCATTTTAAAGGGACTTTTAAAGACCTATTTAGTGGTGGTGATGCCGAGCTTATTCTCGCAGATTACGACGATATTTTAGATTGTGATATCGAGATTATCGCACAGCCACCAGGCAAAAAGCTTCAGAGTATCAATCTACTTTCAGGTGGTGAGAAGGCACTGACAGCAATTGCACTTCTGTTTGCCATCTTATCGACAAAACCGACACCGTTTTGTATATTAGATGAGATTGAAGCAGCACTAGACGATGTCAACGTGTACCGCTTTGCCGATTTCATTAAGGAATATGCAAAGAATTCACAATTTGTCATCATCACGCATAGAAAAGGAACTATGGAGATTGCGGACACGCTATACGGTGTAACAATGGAGGAATACGGTATTTCAAAGGTTCTCAGTGTTAAACTTGAAGACATTGCGGCACAATTGGATTAGTTGATTAAACGCTCATTATAGGAGGCAATATGGCATTTGGATTTTTAAATAAACTTAAAGAAGGCCTTGATAAGACGCGCAAAGGCATCACAGATAAAATTGACGATCTTTTTAACAATTATGGTGAGATTGACGATGAATTATTTGATGAACTAGAAGAGATACTCGTTGTAGCAGATGTTGGTATGGCGACGACACACAAATTGATCGAACGCCTGCGTGAAGAACTAAAAATTCGTAAAATCAAAAATGCAAATGAAGTTAAAGGCGTGTTTAAAGAAGTTGTCGAGGCAATGTTAAGGGAGAACAACGATGAACCATTTCATGTTGGTGATGTTCCGACAATCGTCATGGTCATCGGCGTTAACGGCGTTGGTAAAACGACATCAATCGGTAAAATCGCAAACCTGATAAAATCGGAAGGTAAATCGGTGGTAATTGCAGCGGCCGATACGTTTAGAGCAGCAGCAATCGATCAACTTATGGTATGGGGCGATCGCGTTGGCGTCAATGTCATTCATCAATCGGAAGGATCAGATCCTGCAGCGGTTATTTTTGATGCGATTCAATCTGCAAAAGCTAAAAAGACGGATGTCCTCATCTGCGATACTGCAGGAAGACTTCATAACAAGGTGAATCTTATGAATGAACTTTCAAAAGTTTTTAGAGTAATCGATAGAGAATACCCCAACGCTAAGCGTGAAATTTTATTGGTACTTGATGCAACCACGGGTCAAAATGCCATTCAACAAGCAAAGGTTTTTAACGAAGCGGCACCAATAACAGGTATCGTGCTCACAAAACTTGATGGTACTGCAAAAGGCGGCGTCGTCATGGCGATCAATGCAGAACTAGGGATACCTGTTAAACTAATAGGCGTAGGTGAAGGCATTGATGACTTACAAGCTTTTGATCCTCATGAGTTTGTTGAAGCACTGTTCAATTGAGGAACTGGGCTATAAAAACCAATGTTGTTTAGGACTAAATAGATTTTGATGGTTGTAAAGGTTTTTTGCTTGACAGACAATGTGATTTGAATTATAATTTGTGAGGATGCTATGTTTGAAAAAAAAATGAGGCTCGACGCACTATATGAATTTTATGGAAAGATGTTGACCGATAAGCAAAGTGAGATTATGGACCTGTTTTGCAACATGGACTACTCACTCGGTGAAATATCTGAACTACATAGTGTCAGCCGACAGGCGATTCACGATACAATCAAACGGACTGAAAAAGTTCTTGAAAACTATGAGTTGCAGCTTGGTCTGTATCAACGTTTTGAAGAAAAGCAGAAGGCGTTTGAAACGATCATGACACTGATCGATCAGTTTGAAATATCGCGTGATGATCAGGTAATCAAAGAGATTAAACGCATTGCGATAGCAGAGATCGAATAAGTATGGAAATTGGCATACAGGAGGGCATAACGTGGCATTCGAAAGCTTAGCCGAAAAACTACAAGGTGCCTTTAACCAACTTAGGGGTAAGGGAAAACTAAACGAAAAAGACGTCAAAGACGCCATGAGAGAAGTTAAGCTTGCTTTATTGGAAGCGGACGTAAATTTCAAGGTTGTTAAAGACTTTATCAATACGTTGACGGAACGCGCCATAGGCGAATCCGTCATGCAAAGCCTGACACCTGGTCAGCAAGTTATCAAGATCGTTAGTGAAGAACTTACGAATCTGATGGGTAAGACACAAAGCAAACTCGAATATTCTTCAAAACCACCGACAGTCATCATGATGGCGGGTTTACAGGGTGCTGGAAAGACGACCACTTGTGGTAAGCTTGGTAGCCTTTTGAAAAAGCAAGGTAAACGGCCATTGCTTGTAGCTTGTGATATTTACCGACCTGCTGCGATTCAACAGCTAAAGGTCGTCGGTGAAAAAGTAGGCGTCCCCGTCTTTGAGATGGGTAACCAAACAAATCCGGTAGAGATTGCAAAAGCTGGACTTGCACATGCAATTCACTTCAATAATGACGTCGTCATTATTGATACAGCGGGTAGACTTCATATCGATGAAAATCTAATGCAAGAACTTATTCAGATAAAAGAGACGGTTTCGCCAAAAGAGATTCTTTTAGTTCTAGACGCTATGACGGGTCAGGACGCCGTCAATGTCGCTGAGCATTTTAACGCACAACTTGAAATCAGCGGTGTCATCTTGACGAAACTCGATGGTGACACACGTGGTGGTGCAGCACTTTCTGTACGCGCAGTTACAGGCAAACCGATCAAGTATGCCTGTATCGGTGAAAAACTCACAGATATTGAAGAATTTTATCCAGATCGTATGGCATCAAGAATCCTCGGAATGGGCGATGTGCTTTCACTTATAGAAAAGGCACAAGAAAATTTCGATGAAGAAAAAGCTAAAAAGCTCGAAAAGAAGATGAAAACGTCGACTTTCGATCTTGAAGACTTTTTGGACCAACTTGAGCAGTTACAAAAGATGGGTCCTATCGGCGATTTGCTCGGTATGATACCTGGTATGAACAACAACAAAGCCTTAAAAGGCGTTGATGTAAATGACAAAGATTTGATTCGGACCAAGGCGATTATCCAATCGATGACTCGAAAGGAACGCACGGATCCCGATATAATCAATGGCAGTCGTAAAAAACGTATCGCAGCAGGTTGTGGTGTCCATGTATCTGAAGTCAACAGACTGCTCAAACAGTTTGAACAGACGAAGAAGATGATGAAGCAGTTCAGCGGTGGCGGTATGGAGAAAAAGATGAAAAGAGGCGGAGGCTTTAAGTTTCCATTCTAATTATAATAGCTTTTCATATCAACACTTAGATAGACCATAAAAATAAGGAGGTGAAATTAATGGCAGTTAAAATCAGATTAACGAGAATGGGTTCTAAGAAAAAACCTTTCTATAGAGTTGTCGTTGCAGATTCTAGAGCACCTAGAGATGGTAAATTTATCGATCAAATCGGTACATTCAACCCGCTTATAGAAAATAATCAAGTTAAAATTGATGCAGACAAAGCAAATCATTGGTTAAGCAATGGTGCACAACCTACTGATACCGTAAAGGCGCTTTTCAAAAAACATGGCGTATATGATGCGAAGTAATTAGCATACGAGGTGACTAAATGAGCGAATTGGTAAGAATTATTGCGGCTTCGTTGGTCGATCATCCGGAAAGAGTCGAAGTGAGAGAGGTTGAGGGTTCTCAATCTGTTATCATCGAGCTTAAAGTCGCTCCTGAAGATATGGGCAAGGTTATCGGCAAACAAGGTAGAATAGCTAAGGCAATTCGTACAGTTGTTAAAGCTGCTGCAACAAAAGAAAATAAACGCGTTGTTGTAGAAATTATACAATAATGGAAATGCAAAACATCTTATGACAGTAGCTATTTCAAGTGTTCACACAAGAAATAGCTATTTTCTTAATTCATAAACACAATGCAATAAAGGATATGGAGGATTTATGGAAGGCTGCTTTAACATGGGCAAAATCGTCAATACACATGGTGTACGCGGAGAAGTGAAAGTTTATCCGTATTCAGATGATCTTGAAAAGTTTGAAGATTTTGAGTATTTTTATATCGAAGGCGAAGGCAAAAAGAAATATGAGATTGAATCAACACGCGTCCATAAAAATATGGTGCTTGTTAAATTCAAGGGATATGAAGATATTAATAAGGTTTTAAACCTACTCAATAAAAATGTCTACATGGAACGCAAGGACGTTGAAGATGACAGTGTTGGACATTATATTGTCGATCTAGTTGGGTGCGAGATTTTTGATGACCAAGGTGCATTTATCGGCCACTTAAAAGATGTTCTACAGACCTCTGCGCAAGATCTCTACGAAATCAAAAAAGTTTCTGACGGTAAAGTGTTCTATTTACCTGTTGTAGATGAATTTGTTAAAAATATTGACATTAAGAATAAAAAAATCATCGTACATCTGATTGAGGGGATAATCGAATGAAATTTCGCGTCTTAACCCTTTTTCCTGAGCAGTTCGATGGATTCGTTTCCACAAGCATTATTGGCAGAGCGGTAGAACAAGGCGCGATTGCCATCGAAGTCGACCAAATACGCGATTATTCTACAGACCGTCATCGAAAAGTGGATGATTCGCCTTTTGGTGGTGGTGCTGGGATGGTTATGGCAGTGCAACCTTTGAGAGATGCCTTGCTAGCTAAACCAATACGCGAAGATGGCAGGGTCATTTATTTATCACCAAGGGGACTAACTTTAGATCATGATAAGGTCGTCAAACTTTCTCAATATGGGTCTTTGACGCTTATTTGTGGCCACTATGAAGGCGTTGATCAACGCTTTATCGATCGATACGTCGATGAAGAAATCTCTATAGGCGATTATGTCCTTACGGGTGGGGAGCTCGCCGCAATGGTCCTCATAGATAGTGTGAGTCGTATGGTAGACACTGTGCTAAAGAATGACGCTTCTGCGGAAGAGGAGAGCTTTGCTGGTGGTTTGCTTGAATACCCACATTATACAAGGCCTCCAGAAGTGGATGGCGACAGGGTGCCTGACGTTCTTTTGTCTGGACACCATGCTGAAATCGCAAAGTGGCGGCTGGATCAGTCGTTACAAATTACAAAAGAGAGACGACCAGATTTGTTTGAGGCTTTTTGCAAAAAAAACCATGACAAATCCGTTCTGAAAATACTCAAAAATCACTTGTAATGCCAACATTAAGATGATATAATACATCTTGTTGTAATACGGATGTTCCTCTTTTAACTTTTAAGTCATTAAGAACATCTACGAAGGAAGGAGGTAGTTATATGAACCAAAATATCATTAAGACTATCGAAAATGAACAACTAAGAAATGATCTTCCAGCTATTAACGTAGGTGACACTGTAAAAGTACACTTAAAAGTTAAAGAAGGTAAGAGAGAAAGAACTCAGATTTTCGAAGGTGTCGTACTTAAGAAACAAAATGGCGGCGTTTCAGAAACTTTCACAGTAAGAAAAATTTCTTACGGTGTTGGCGTTGAAAAAACTTTACCGGTACATTCTCCAAAAATCGAGAAAATCGAAGTAGTAAGAGAAGGTCGAGTAAGAAGAGCTAAATTGAATTACTTGAGAGACAGATTGGGTAAATCTGCAAAAGTTAAAGAAAAGAAAAAATTCAAGTAGTGTTTACGCACTATTAGTCAAAAGGGACCTCTTGTGGGTCCCTTTAGATTTTTCAGGGGTTTTATGGTAAAATAGACTAAATATACGAAAAGCTTAGTTAATTATAAATGCATTATAAATTATATCTAATTAAAATAATAAATGAAAGATACAGATAAGGAGTACAGGATGAGTATAAATTGGTATCCAGGGCACATGAAAAAGACAAAAGATCTGATAGAAGCCAATCTCAAGTTAGTGGACGTGGTGATTGAACTATTGGATGCGAGGATTCCAATTAGCAGTAGGAATCCTCAGTTTGACCAACTTGTTGGCCATAAAAAGCGCGTTGTCGCTTTAAATAAATTCGATCTTGCAGATCCTATCCGCACAAAAATGTGGATTAAATACTATGCGGATTTGGGCATCAAGGCCATCCCAATTAACTCGCTTAGTGGTGATGGAGTAACGGAACTCATCAACGAGGCGAAGAACTCTTGTACAGATGTCATAGAAAAAGCACAACGACAAGGACGACTCGTAAGGCCAATTCGTGCGATGATCGTGGGCATTCCTAATGTTGGCAAATCGTCTCTAATCAATAAACTTGCAGGAAAAACGGCTGCAAAGACGGGCAATAAGCCCGGTGTTACAAAAGGCAAGCAGTGGATCAGGCTCAATAAAGAAGTTGAACTCTTTGATACACCTGGCATCTTGTGGCCTAAGATTGAAGAAGATCTTATGGGTATTAAGCTTGCGGCTTCGGGTGCCATCAAAGATGAAGTCCTCAATATCGAAGATATTGCCTTTCATTTGATAACCATGCTCCTTGTTGATTATAAAAAGGTGTTTTATGAACGGTTTAAAATAGAAGACGATACTTTGGATGTCGTTGAAATGATGACTTTTATTGGCCGTAAACGCGGGTGTCTCATGAGGGGCAACGAAGTGGATCTTGAGAAAGCATCCCGTTTGATTGTCGATGAGTTCCGTAAGGGTATCATTGGGCGTATAACACTTGAGATTCCTAACAAATTTGATGCAGACATAAAGACGCAAGATGAATCTGTTCAGACTAAGTCAGTCGATTTGAATAAAGAGACTGATGTAGATGACGAGGCCTCAGATTATGAATAATCATGCGTCGAATATTGCTTCAGAAATCAAGAACCTTTCACTCAACGCGTTAAAATGTAAAATAAGTGCATTATCAAGTGATGAAATGCCTAATTATATAGAGGCGCTCAATTGTGATGAACGTGCCGCCTGTAAAAAAATGTCTATCCAGCTTGGAAAACGACTAGAAGCTGAACATAAAGAGACAGTTCGCATGCATAAGATTTTTCAGTTCGAACGTGAAGCATGGGAAGAAGGGTGTTTGTTTGTTGCAGGCTTAGATGAAGCGGGGCGTGGACCATTAGTTGGATCAGTGGTTGCAGCTGCTGTTATACTTGATCCAGCAATTGATTGGCGTGGCATTGATGACTCAAAAAAACTAACTGCTCATCAAAGAGAACTTTTTTTTGAAAAAATCATCAATCATTCAATTAGCTTCGGCATCGGTGAAGCAACACATGAAGAAATCGATACAATCAATATTTTAAATGCGACAAAACTAGCAATGAACCGTGCACTTGAAATGATGACAATCAAACCTGATTTTTTGCTTATTGATGCTGTAAAACTTGCCGATAATGCTTTAAGGCAAATGAATCTCATCAAAGGAGATTCTAGAAGCGCCTCTATCGCAGCCGCCTCTATACTGGCCAAGGTGACGCGTGATCGACAGATGGTAGCGCTGAGTCAGTTGCATCCAAACTATGAATTTGCACAGCACAAAGGGTATGGTACAGACAAACACTACGATGCCATACGTAAGCTTGGTATATTGCCTGAGCACCGTAGAAGTTTTTTGAAGGGATTCTTCTAGAATGGCCATCACTGTAGGCGCTGAAAGGTAAACCTATGAGAATAACACAACAAAACATCGTTCAAAACAATATCAATATAAGCAAATCTCAAATTACGCCAAATGAAGCAAAAGCTTTGATTGGAAATATCATAGAAGGTCGGATTACCGCAATCCAAGGCCAACAGCTTGCTACGCTTACAACTGGTGATAAGCAGCTCAATATCAATATTAATGGTTTAAACCTTCAAGAAAATCAACTTGTTAATTTGAAGATTACTGGATACAAGGACGGCGCTTTAATCGCAAAGCTTGTAGGTGGTGCGCCATCAACGGATTCAAATCATTCATTGAATGAAATGCTATCAAAACTTGGCATTTCAGAACAAGCTGAAAACGGCACAATCTTAGAAGCTATGAAAACGGCTAATATACCGATTACCAAGGATAATTTCCAGATGATGCGGCAGGGAATGAGTGAAGTCAAAGCCTTGATTTCAGAACTTGCAAGCACAGGACAGCTACCGCTTGAAAATAGCCTTGAAACACCTATTAAAACACTTGCACTTAAGATTATTCAACAGAGTTTCGGGTCAAATGTTGAGGGTAAAAACGTACAAACAAATGTGGTTACAACAAATACATCTACTCAGCCTAGTGGTAACAACATGAACATAGCAACTTCAAGCGCACAATCGACGCTTGCTGAAAGTTTGCCAGATGCTGACTCTGGTGAAAGGATTGATTTGTCAAAGGTGATTGATCGTCCTACTAACACGGCAAGTATGGCTAATAGTAGCAATGCAACTAATACTTCAAACACTTCTAATATTGTGATACAGGATGCATCTGAACAAAGTTTGGTTCAAAATAAGAAAATGGATCTTGAAAGTATCACAAAGGCGATTCAGTTAATCTTCGATAAAGATGGATCATCTTTAAAAGAAAGTATAAAAGCATTGCTAGGTCAATTTGACTATAAACAAGAAAGTTTAATTCTCAAAAATGAACTTCCAATAACTCTCAAGAATATATTTTTGGCTTATGATGCTCTCAGTGAAGAAGGTGGCATCACCAATCGATTTTCCGAAGTGTTTAAGGGCTTAGAAACAGTGCCTTTTTCAAAAGAAGCAATACTTAATATCGTCACCGCTTTGACTTCAGAAGTGTCTCAAGAAGAAAAACTAGAGACTTTATTAGAAGCTGTTAGAAAAGAACTGCCGGAATCCGAAATTCGACAGGGACTAGAGAGAGAACTTTCAGTCATAAAAGATAGCACGATTATGAATAAGGCTTTAAATGATCAGATGATGTTCATGCAAATGCCGATACCCATCAATGATCAGATTCAGAATGTCGATATCTATTATAAGAAAAATAAGAAAAAACCTGATCCAGATGACCTTACTTTGTTAATTGCGCTTAAAACGTATAACTTTGGTGAGGTTAGATGTGTTGTTCATAAACAAGTAAGGACATTTACGCTCAATTTCAGCTTTGTAGATGAAGCCTCTATGGCTCATTTTGAAACAAAAAAAGAGCAGTTATTGACAGCGCTTGCAACGCACAAAGATAAGCAGTTCGCATTGACGTTTTCAGTGAAGTCAAATCTTCCTGAATTCCAAATTAATGAGAGTTCTGATTTTGAGTCCTTTGGATTCGACTTGAAAGTGTAGGTATAAAATGGCAGCACAAAGTGAGAAAGTAAAAATAGCCAACGCCTTGAAATTTGACCCAGGAAAAGATGCTGCACCACAGTTGATTGCCAAGGGGCTAGGATTGATAGCAGAAAACATTATTAAAAAAGCTGAAGCGAACGATATACCAGTCTATGTGGATGAAAAATTGTCCAACCAACTCAAACAACTTGAAATTGGGGACCAAATTCCTTATGAACTTTATGAAGTTGTTGCTGAAGTATTGGTTTTTATAGGATCAGTTGATCAGTCTAAGAAAAAGTGAACATATAAAGGCGTTTAAAAAACATATTTAAGATAAACTTTCATCAATCTTTATAAGAGCATATATAATAGGAAGATAGAGGCGGTTGAGATGCCTAATAAAAGAGCAATTGGTAGCCAATATGAAATAGAAGCAATCCATTATCTTGAATCATTAGGTTATGTATTCATTTGTAAAAACTACTTTACACCACGTGGAGAGATAGACCTAGTTTTATCTATGGCTGGCAAGCTTTATTTTGTCGAAGTTAAATATAGAACATCTGATGCATTTGGCTCACCCAGAGAAGCCATTACACAAAAAAAAATTAATCATATGAAGCAAGCCGCTATGCATTATATTAAAAGTGAGTGCTCAAGTTATGTACCGTATGCCATTTCGTTTATTGGTATTCAAAAAGACTCTGGTGCATTGTGTTTCGATTTCATAGAAAATATATTTTCTTAATATAAAAGGAAAACTGAGCACATCTATAAGGTGTGTTTTATTATTTTGACAAAATGGCAATATATGGTTAATATATAAATATATAACAATTCGATATATTGAAGGAGCATTGCCATGTATAGCAAAATTATTACGTCAGTCAATTGGGGAATTGAAGGACATATCGTTGAAATCGAAACAAAAATATTGAGAGGCTTACCCTACCATGTCATAGTGGGACTTCCAAGTACGATAATCAAGGAATCTAAGGAACGCGTTAAAGCCGCTTTAAAATCTTCTGGTGTAAAATTTCCTGAGGATCGAATTATTCAGAATCTTTTTCCAGCAAATATTAAGAAGGAGGGTTCACAACTTGATTTGCCGATTGCAATTGGTATTTTTTGTTGTTTATCAAATATTGCATCTGACACTCTAAAAAGCATTGCATTCCTTGGAGAACTATCATTGGAAGGTAAAATCAAACCGGTTCAAGGTATTTTGAGTCAAATTGACGGACTAAAGCAAAAGGGGATCAAATACATGGTCATTCCCTTCGAAAATATCAATGAAGCTCAATTTATAACAGATGTGATATTTTATCCATATTATGACTTGCAACATCTTTTTGAAGATCTTTTAAAAGGAGAACTGAAAGCAATCAATGTAACGAATAAAAACAATAATCATGATTACCTTGAAGAATTTGCCTATGATATTGATCTTTCACAAGTGGTTGGACAAAATGCCGCAATAAGGGCTATAGAGATTGCTGTGGCAGGGTTTCATAATCTGCTAATCATTGGGCCGCCTGGATGTGGCAAAAGTATGTTGGCGGAAAGACTTATCACCATAATGCCACCTATGACGCTCGAGGAAAAGATAGAAGTGACGAAAATATATGGCATCAGTGAGAACGAAAATTTTAACGGATTGATTCACCGTAGACCTTTTCGAGCACCTCATCATACAATCAGTAGAATCGGAATGGTTGGTGGTGGAGCAACCATCCTACCCGGAGAGATTTCAAAGGCGCATAATGGCATTTTGTACCTAGATGAAATTGGTGAATTTAAGAGTGATGCGATAGAAGCAATGAGAGAACCACTGTCCTCAGGTCACGTCAATTTGACAAAAGGTGGTCGATCCTTGACGTATCCGTCGAACTTTATGATGGTCGCAACGATGAATCCATGCCCCTGTGGACATTATCTATCTAAAGAAGATAAATGTACCTGTTCACACAGTGAAATTAAAAGATACTTTGGTAAACTATCTTGGCCAATACTTGATCGGTTAGACATGACGATCTATATGGAGCGTGTTGATGATCTAAAGAAAGTACTAAGACCAGGTAATGTCGTCTATGACTCAGCTCAAATGAGAGATTCAATTTCGAAAGCAGTTGCGTTTAAACGCACTCGAGAAGGTGATGGACTATCAAATGAAGCTCAAAGCCTGCTCATCAAGTATCATGAGCGTGGAAAACTCTCTATGCGCGCTTATGAAAAACTCGTTGGCATATCGCGTACCATCGCAGATTTAGATAATAGCGATCAAATTATGAAAAAACATATATTGGAAGCTTTTACGTATCAAACGAGTATGCAAATTAAGCGTTTTTTTGAATGATTTGATTAACGGGAGAGACTATGAATGAATGTATTGTACAACCGGTAAGTAATCAAACGGATCAATTAATAAAGATGGATATTTCGTGCATTCTACCTGAAAGCCCGGACTATCCGCAGTCACTGCATCATTATAAACCACAAGTGAAAATTCTATTCGCAAAAGGTGCAAGTGATTTGCTTACAACAACAAAAAAGGTGTCTATTGTTGGGAGTAGAAAACCCACGGCGTACGGTCGGAAAGTTGCCTATGATTTAGGTAGATATCTAGCTAAAAATGGCATATGTGTCGTCAGTGGCATGGCTATAGGTATTGATTCACAGGCTCATAAAGGGGCGCTTGATGAAGCTGGTAAAACGATTGCAGTTCTAGCATCAGGCGTGAATTATATCTATCCACCATCGAATGAAAAAATGTATCATGCTATACAAGATAGTGGTGGTTTGATTCTTTCAGAACAGTTGATGGATGAACCACCTAGACCTTATCATTTTCCACTTAGAAATCGCATTATAAGTGCACTATCTGAAGTTGTCGTGATTATAGAGGCAGGAGAAAAAAGTGGCTCTCTTATAACAGCTATGCATGCTATGGAACAAGGAAAGACTATTTTTGCACTTCCTGGCAGCATATACTCACCTCAATCGGCCGGGACCAACAAGTTGATTTTTGAGGGGGCTACACCATTGATTCATTTTGGTCACATATTGGAAAGTCTGGGGTTCTCGATAGACAATGAGAGACGTCAAACAGCTATGATTGATCATCTATCTCTTTTAGCTCAAAATATATATTCGCTTTTACTCACTGAGAAAAAACTGGATACTGATGCAATCTTTGACGCGACATTGAAAGAATATTCTGAAATTTACGCAGCTATAAGTGAATTGATTTTAGACGATTTGTGCGAATATTCGAGCTTAAATGAAATTAGATTGATATAAAAAAGTCTTGACAAGAAGATTTTTTATATATAAATTTATTAGGTACACTCGAGAGCATGCAAAAAATCGAATTGGAGTAAGTGAATGTCAAATATTTTAGTGATCGTCGAATCGCCTGCAAAGGCGAAAACAATAGAAAAATTTCTGGGGAAAAGTTATAAAGTCGTCGCGTCAATCGGCCACGTGAGAGACCTTCCTAAGAGCACTATGGGTGTCGATATAGAAAATGATTACGATCCAAAATATATCAATATTAGAGGAAAAGGCGATTTGATAAAATCCCTTAAGTCCCACGCGAAAAAGGCGGATAAAGTTTATCTCGCAACTGACCCTGACCGTGAAGGTGAGGCGATTGCATGGCACTTGGCCTACATATTAGGCATTGATGTCCACTCTGCTTGTCGTGTGACCTTTCATGAAATAACTAAAGACGCTATCAAAAGCGCGGTAAAATCACCAAGAGCTATCGATGTCAATCTCGTCGATGCACAACAAGCTCGAAGAGTGCTTGATCGTTTAGTTGGTTATTCTATCAGTCCAATTTTATGGCGAAAAGTAAAAAAAGGTCTAAGTGCAGGTAGAGTTCAGTCCGTTGCGACGAAACTGATTTGTGATAGAGAAAAGGAAATTATTAATTTCATACCACAAGAGTATTGGAAAATAGAAGCGCTTTCTGAAATTGACAAAAAATCAGAATTAATGAAGCTCGAATTCTATGGGAATCGAGAAGGAAAAATTGCACTGGCTAGTGAATCTGAAGTTAACACCGTTCTCGAGAACGTTAAAGATCAAGAAGGCACCGTCATTGAAGTAGAGAGAAAGAAAAAATTAAGGAATCCATATCCGCCGTTTATCACAAGTTCATTACAACAAGAGGCGTCCAATCGATTTGGCTTTACAACCAAAAAAACGATGATCATCGCACAACAACTTTATGAAGGTATTGCGATAAAAGGACATGGCACAGTAGGTCTCATCACTTATATGAGAACTGATTCAACAAGAACCTCTGAAGTTGCTAAAGAAGCTTGCAGAGCGTTTATCGTCGAAAAATATGGCGAAGAGATGCTTATAAAAGAAGAAAAAAAACAAAAGGCTTCAAAGAATTCTCAAGATGCTCATGAGGCGATAAGACCAACTATGATTGAGCTATCACCTTCGGAGGTTGAAGAGTCTTTAAGTAAAGATCAATTGAAACTTTACGACTTAATTTGGTCGAGATTCGTGGCGAGTCAAATGGCAAGTGCTGAATTTGAATCACACAGTATTGAAGTTGAAATTGGCGATTATAGTTTTAGAATCACAGGTAGCAAGTTGCTATTTGAGGGTTTCTTGAAGGTTTACCAATCTGGTCAACAGACAGATCGCATCATTCCAGATCTGGAAGAAGGTTCAAAACTCAATATCAAATCATACGACCCTACGCAACACTTTACACAACCACCTGCTCGCTTTACAGAAGCATCATTGGTAAAAGAAATGGAAGAGAAAGGCATCGGACGTCCAAGTACTTATGCGCCGACTATTTCTACCATTTTAAGTAGAGGTTACGTAGATAAAGATAAAAAAAGCTTAAAACCGACTGAACTTGGATTTATCATTTATGAGATTATGAACGATTATTTTTCAAAAATAGTTGATGTTGCGTTTACAGCCGAAATGGAGACAAAATTTGACGAAATTGAGGCGGGTGAAGAGGCATGGAAAAATATAATTCGCAATTTCTATCAACCCTTTGTTGAGTTAATTGAAAAAGCAGATCTCGAAATCGAAAAAGTAGATTTAACAGAAGAAACTGACATCGATTGTGAAAAATGTGGAAAGAAAATGCTCATTCGCCATGGTCGTTATGGTAAATTTTTAGCTTGCTCAGATTATCCAACTTGTGACAATACAAAACCGATTCTCAAAAAGTTAGGTATTAAATGTCCTCTTTGTGAAGCTGGTGAGATTATTGAAAGAAAATCAAAAAAATTAAAGGTGTTTTACGGTTGTTCAGAATTCCCACGTTGTAACTTTGTTTCTTGGGATATGCCAATCGATCGTAAATGCCCAACTTGTGGTGATTTACTTGTCTTAAAGAAAAGTAAAAAACAAGAAATTATCAAGTGTCATAGCGCAACGTGCGATTACGTTGAGCAAAATTAGGAGGCAGGACTTGGAAAGCAATATTTTAGGAAAAATGAGGAAATTAAATTCAATACTACAGACATCTGGGGCTACACATTTATCGTTTCAAGACTTGTGCGCAACTATGATGAAAATTCTTGATTCAAATGTATACGTTGTCAGTAAAAGGGGTAAAATTTTAGGTGTAAGTCTTTATGATTCGGAAGATAGTGCAGTTGTATTAAAAGATGGTGGTGAGCATTTTTATAGTCTTGAAGAGCAAGAACGCATTCTTAAAATTAATGAGACGCTTTTTAATGTGACTGAAGAGAAGTTGATTGAATTATTTAAAAATGATCTTGGTAGCTATTCAAAGTTTGTCACGATTGTTCCTGTCATTGGGAATGCACAAAGATTGGGAACTTTCATCATCGCAAGGCGTGAAAGTAGCTATCTTGAAGAAGATTTGATCCTTGCAGAATACGCGGCGACGATTATCGGACTTGAAATCATCCGCGCTAAAAGCGACGCACATGAAGAAGTTGTTAGAAAAAAAGCAGTTGTTCAAATGGCTATTAGTACTTTGTCTTATTCTGAGTTTGAAGCGGTCGTCAATATTTTTGAAGAACTTAGTGGTGATGAAGGTTTATTGATTGCAAGTAAAATTGCAGATAAAGCTGGGATCACGCGTTCTGTTATTGTCAATGCACTTAGAAAGTTTGAAAGTGCCGGCGTCATCGAAACGCGTTCACTCGGTATGAAAGGGACTTACATTAAAGTGCTCAATGATCATTTGCTTGATGAATTAAATAAAATTAAGAATTGATTATGATATTGGTTTAGTATTATTGCATAAAAATTAGATCCCGTCACTTTTTTTAGAAAAGTGGTACGGGATTTTTATTTTATTATAAAAATAGTTACAATAGCCCATTTTATAAGCGTTTTTGCAAAAACGCTTTATTTTCTACAATATATAGTTTAAAATATATGTTAGAGAAGTACATCTAGTGTTTGCAAGTATTTTGTGGGTTATTTATGAAAAATGCCCTTTTTACCGATATAGTTATTATGCAAAGTGTTTTATGGAGGTGTAACAATGTTAAAAAATTCTTTTAAAGAAATCGACCTAATGGGAAAAGCACTCAGAGGTTCTTGGATGAAAAACAGTGCCATTACAAACAATATCGCAAATGTCAATACTCCGGGCTATAAAAAAGAAACGGTTAATTTCCAAGAAGTGCTTCAAAATCAAATGAATTTAAATCAACATGTTATGATGAATAAAACCAATACAAAGCACATTGATTCTGCTTATGTTGGCGATCTCACTGTTGAAACCGTCAATGATACAAGCTATCGCGTGGACGGCAACAACGTTGACATCGATGTTGAAAATGCAGAAATGGCAAAGAATACCATCTATTACAATACTGTAGTTAATCAAGTCAATTCGCAGTTTTCTAGACTGAAAACCGCATTTAGAATCAACAAATAAGAGGTGATCCAATGGGATTTTTTAATTCGATTAACGTAAGTGCATCAGGCTTAACAGCTGAGAGATTAAGAATGGACTTAATCTCTGAAAATATTGCAAACGCAAATGTAACGCGTACTGCAAGTGGAACACCATATAGAAGAAAAGTCGCAGTTTTTAGAGCACAAGAAACAAACTCCTTTGAGCAGTTGCTATCCGCTGCATCAGGTAGGACATCTTCGGGAAATGGTGTAGAAGTTGCTGGAATTACAGAAGACCAGTCCCCATTCAAGAAAGAATATAATCCAAATCACCCTGATGCGGATGCAGATGGTTATGTTAGTTTGCCAAACGTCGAAGTGGTCAATGAGATGATCAATTTAATTTCGGCATCAAGAGCATATGAAGCCAATATTACTGCAGTTAATACGACTAAAAGCATGGCTATGAAAGCATTAGAAATAGGAAAATAGTCTTGGATAAATATTCAGAGTTTTAGTGTATACTAGGTAAGACTAACAAATGGATGGTGAAACTATGAAGATAGACCAGTTACAAAACTCAATCCTGATCAAAGACAAGAAACTTGTCGACATCAATAAAAGTATTGATCAAGAAGGTGTGAATTTCTCGGAAATATTAACACAGTCTCTAAGTAAAGTGAACAATGATCAAATGGTCTCTGAAAAAATGGACAATCTTTTTTCTTTGGGCATGATTGATAATGTCTCGGATGTTACTATAGCAGCTATGAAAGCGGATTTATCCATCAATCTCGCAGTTGAGGTTACCAACAAGGTTCTCTCTGCGTACAATGAAATTATGAGATTGCAGTTATAATGCTAAACAATAACGACGAGGTATAATACATGGGGAATTTTTTAAAACAGCTGCGAGAACGTTTTACGACGTTATTCAACAGCTTAAGCCGCAACAAAAAAATTGGATTGATAGCAGGGACCATCGTCGCCGTTTTGGCACTGACTTTTGGGATCCTGTTATTCACGCGTACTGAGTACGTTGTGATCGCACAAGGTTTAACCCCTGCAGAAGCGCAAGCCATTACGACAAAATTGGATGATCTGGGTATCGTATGGGAAGATAGTAGAGATACATCCGTGATTTCAGTTGCAAAAGAAGACTTGTCAAAAGCAAGAATGGAACTTGCAGTTTCTGTGGATCCAGGATCTTTTAGCTGGTCGGACGTGTTTAGTAGTGAATCTATAACTATGACCGCACAGACGCGAGAACAGATGTACATACAAGCGACAGCAGCAGCAGTTGAGCAATCCATAGAGACAATCCTAGCTGTTGAAAACGCAACTGTCATTTTGCAGATACCAAAAGATAGTAACTACTTTATAAAAGACGATATACAGTCTAAGGCATCCGTTGTCATCAAAGTGAAACCTGGTGCGACGATGAGTGAAGAGCAAGTTAGTGGCATCGTGAATCTCATTGTCAGTTCTGTTAAGGATCTGAAATCTGAAAATGTCACAATTTTAGATGCGACAGGCATTCAACTCAACAATCAAGATGATACAAGCGATTTTTCAGCAACTTCCCAATACGATTTGCAACAACGTGTTCAAAGTCAATTGCAAAATGATTTGACCATGTTTCTTGAAAAATTATACGGTGTTGGTAATGTCGAAGTTAAACCAAATCTCATCCTCGACTTTAATCAACAAACGGAAACGCAAAAATATTTTAGCCCACCTGTCGAAGGTGAGACATCGGGTATGGTAAGAAGTGCCACAACGATTTCTGAAAACGTCATAAACGACGCAGGTGCCATTGGCACACCAGGTACAGATGCCAATCCAGGCGAGGCTACTAATGTCGTTGCAGGGGATGGGACGGGTTCGTCTTATGAAAAAGCTAGTGAAACACTTAATTATGAACTCAATGAGATTTATCGTGAAATTGTAAAATCTCAAGGTGATATCAAAGCACTTTCAATTGGCGTTTTATTGAACTCAAAAGCGTTAGTCGACGGTGTTATGACAGAAGAACATAAATTAGAACTCGTCAATTTAATCGCGATGTCAGCAGGAACAGACGACGCAAACATACAAGTGCTTGTTCAAGAATTTCCTGATCCAATGGAGTATTATAACGTCTATACAGGACAAGACGATACCGGCGCATTGTTTGGGGTACCGATTATTGTCATTGTCATAGTTGTCTTGGTAACTATCGTTGCTGTGATTGTTGTACTTCTTATTCTCAGAAGAAACAAGAAGAAGCGTGAAGAAGCAGAAGCAAATGCTGCCAAAGAAGCAGAAGTCGAAAAAGCACTTGATGAAATTGAATCTTTACACGAAGATAAGGGCAGTCCTAAATATCATATTGAGAAATTTGTCGATACAAATCCGGAAGCAGCAGCGGCATTGCTACGGGCTTGGCTAAACGAAAACTAGGAGGGGTAATGGCTATTAAAAAAGGAAAAATGTCTGGCAAAACAAAGGCAGCAGTTCTTTTAATCGCACTCGGACCAGCGCGTTCGGCCTCCCTTTTTGGCCATATGCACGATGACGAAATTGAAGAATTGACTTTAGAAATTGCTAATGTCAATAGAATAACACCTGAAGAGCGGGAGAGTGTTCTTGAAGAATTTTATCAAGTTTGCCTCGCACAAGAATTTATTTCTGAAGGTGGTATCAATTACGCTAAAGAAGTCCTTGAAAAGGCGATGGGATCTCAAAAAGCACTTGAAATTATCAGCAAATTGACATCGTCTCTTCAAGTTAAACCATTTGACTTCGTTAAGAAGACGGATGCAAACCAACTTCTTAACTTTATTCAAAATGAACATCCTCAAACTTTGGCACTCATTTTGTCTTATTTGAACTCAAATCAGGCAGCTCAAGTGTTATCGGCGTTGCCTCAAGAAAAACAAGCCGATGTCGCGCAACGTATTGCCACGATGGGCAGCACCTCACCTGAGATTATTAAAGAAGTTGAACTCGTACTTGAAAGAAAACTATCCTCTATGGTAACTCAAGATTACTCGGCAACGGGTGGTATTCAATGTATTGTTGACATCCTCAACTCGGTTGACCGCGGTACTGAAAAATACATCCTTGAAACACTTGAAATACAAAATGCAGAGCTTGTTGAAGAAATCAGAAAGAAAATGTTCGTATTCGAAGATATTGTCAACCTCGACAGCGTTGGTATACAGAGATTTATCAGAGAAGTCGACAACAGCGATCTTGCAATTGCACTTAAAGGTGCAACTGATGAGGTTAAAGAGATGATTTTTGCTAACATGTCCAAGCGTATGGCTGAAATGCTCAGAGAAGATATGGACTTTATGGGACCAGTTAGACTAAGAGACGTCGAAGAAGCGCAGCAAAAAATTGTAAATATCATTAGAAAACTCGAAGAAGCAAACGAAATCATAATCGCTAGAGGCGGGGGAGATGAGCTAATTGTCTAAGATATTTAAATCATCGCGAGTGGTTTTGGACGATAATGCTTTTGTACTGTCAAACAAATTAAGAACGCCTCATGTTGAAATTGAGGGTGAAGATGAGGCTGTCTTTGAGGGAATTGATCCCTCAGAGACAGCCAATCAATTAATTGAGGCAGCAAAGCGTGACGCCAATAAGATTCTCGAAGATGCAGATTTTGAATATGAGCAAAAAATGATCAATGCCCAAAACAGTAGTGATGCAATCGTTTCAAATGCATATGATCAAGCCAAGGGTATAATGGAACAAGCAAAGAGTGATGGCTATCAAGACGGCTATAATAGAGGCATTGACGATAGTCAAGAAATCGCAAAACAAATTGTCGATGAAGCGCTTCAGATAAAAGATGAATGGACTCAAGTAAGGCATAACTTTATGACAGAAGCAGAAAAAGACATGGTGAGCCTCGTTGTGGAAGCCACTGAAAAAATATTGGAGTATAAAGTAGAGACAGATCAGACCCTTATAGAATCCTTGATTAAGCAAGGTATAGGTCGCGTGACAAAATCACATCTTGTCTCTATTCGCGTTTCAAATGAAGATTATAACCATGCTTTATCAATACGTCCTATGATTATCGCTTCAAGTGATAAAATTGAAGATATTGAAATTAAAAGAGATCCAACGCTTCCAAACGGCTCATGTATCATCGATACTGATTCAGGTAGTATTGACAGCAGTATCCATACTCAGCTTGAACAGGTAAAAAAATTGTTTGACGATTTGTTGAAGGGTGATTGATATGTTGACAAAATACAGCATGGCATTGCGTGAGAACACATTACTTAAATTCAGTGGACGCGTTTCTAAAATCATTGGTTTAATGATTGAATCGATTGGTCCTGCTGTAGAGATTGGCGAAGTATGCGATATTTATCCTATAAAGAATACGCAGTCTTTAAAAGGTGAAGTCGTAGGTTTCAACAATGATAAAGTACTTATAATGCCACTTGGCGATATGACTGGCATAGGTCCAGGCAGTAGAGTTGTCGCTACTGGGCATGCCCTTCAGGTAGATGTTTCTGAAGATCTGCTTGGTCGCATACTTGATGGTTTAGGTAACCCTATTGATGAAATGGGAAAACCATCCATCGATAAAAAATATCCTGCAAACAACGATCCACCAAATCCGCTATTTAGAGATAAAATCGTTGAACCTATCCCACTGGGAATTCGAACACTTGATACACTACTAACTTGTGGCAGAGGGCAACGTATCGGTATATTCGCGGGCTCTGGTGTAGGTAAGAGTACATTGCTTGGTATGATTGCGAAATATACGAAAGCAGATGTTAACGTGATTGCGCTCGTAGGTGAAAGAGGGCGTGAGGTGCGTGAATTTATTGAGAACGATTTGGGTGAAGAGGGGTTAAAACGATCAGTGGTTATCGTTGCAACTTCAGATAAACCTGCACTTGTTCGTGTTAAAGCCGCATTAATAGCTACATCTATCGCAGAATATTTTAGAGATAAAGGTAAAAACGTCATATTGATGATGGACTCCGTCACGCGTTTTTCTATGGCGCAGCGGGAGATAGGCCTCGCAATTGGAGAACCACCAGTTACACGTGGTTATACACCATCAGTTTTTGCCGTGTTACCAAGACTTCTAGAACGTGCTGGCAATTCTGCTGTGGGTTCAATTACAGGACTTTACACTGTCCTAGTAGATGGCGATGACTTTAATGAACCTATTTCAGATGCTGTACGCGGTATCTTGGATGGCCATATTATCTTGACTCGAAAGTTGGCCGCACTAGGACACTATCCAGCTATAGATGTCCTTGATAGCGCTAGTAGAGTTATGCCGAATATCATCGATGAAGAGCATTTGTTGGCAGCATTAAGATTCAAAGAAATTCTGGCTATATATAAAAATTCTGAGGATTTAATCAACATTGGTGCCTATGCCAAAGGTACGAACCCCAACATCGATTTTGCAATTACAAAGATAGATCAATTCAACGCATTTCTGAAACAACGGACTACTGAACGTGCAGATTACGATGTCAGCCTTGAAAGATTGAAGGATATCATTAGATGAAGAAGTTTAGATTTAGATATGAGAGTGTCTTGAAAATGAGACTTGATCAAGAAGATCGAATCAAAAACGAACTTGCAAAACTCATTTTAAAACGTCAAGAGCATCTGGATGTACTTGACGCGCTAAATGTGAGTGCAGATACTTATGACCAGCATATTCAAATGGTATTGACTGAGGGGGATACAAAAAACGAAAGGCAGCAATTCACACAAGGGAAAAGTTACTATCGCGATCAAAAAAGCAAACTTAAAGCGAGCATTGCAACATTAGATGTTGAAATAAAAAAAACGCAATCAAAACTCGTCGAGGCGATGAAAGAGAGAAAAGTCATGGATAAACTTAAAGAAAAGGCTTTTCAAGAATTTGTAGATGCAGTCAATGAGGCAGACGCCAAGTTAATCGAAGAAGTCGTCAATTATTCAAATAACAAAAAGATCGGAGAATGAGTATGGCCGAGAAGAAAACTGTAGTCAGCAAATTAGAAACTACAGGTGAAGGTAAAAAAAATAAAGGTAAAGGTGGCTGTCTTGTTGTACTACTAATACTTTTTTTAACGCCCTTATTAGCATTGGGTGCCCTTTATTTTCTAAACAAAGACTTCAATCTCAATGTAAACGGTTTGATGTCAAATATGCCTGGTCCTGTAGGGACTTATTTTGAAAAATACCCAACTCGAGCTGAAGAGTTGGAACAAATCAGAAAAGTATCTGATTTCATGCTCGATCTTGAAGAATCAAGAGCAGTTGATAAGTTGCTGATCTTACAAAAAGACGATGCGAGAGCCTATGATGATGTTATCAAGGATATGCTACGCATAAACCCAAATAAAACGAAATCTATTCTTGAAGGTATCCGACAGGCGACTATAAACAAAGATGCACTGAGCAATACCGTTCAAGGTATTTCTGATGAACAAACTGAAGATTTAAAAGCTAAAGCAGCCTATATTTCTAGTCTTTCATTTAATGCTGCGGTTGGAGAAGTAGAAGCGATAATCGAAGACAGCATCAATGGTCATAAAAACGCTGCAGCTGTTTTTGAATTTATTGATGATGTTAAGGCTGTTGGCATATTATATCAACTTGATCAACTGGATAGAGAGAGAATATTGGCGGCACTATCTGACAAAAAATCTATGTCTATTAAAAATGTCTACAATGGACAACAACGCAGAATTTCTGATCTAGTTCAAATAGCAGATGTCTATGGATCTGAAGAACCGACTAAGTTAATTGAAACAATCGGAAATACTAATACCTATTCTATTGACGATCTTGCAGTTATATACAAAAATCTCGGTGCAATGAAGGCTGGTGAAGTACTTGCCAAGTCGGATGACGAGGCATTTGTCTTCGAATTGGTGGCAAAGATCAAAGCAAATGAATTACTTGTAAAAAATGAAGATTTATTAACGCCAGATTTGTTAAAAGCGCTAAAGATTTTCAGAGAATTTGACGATAACGTTTTAGAGTTAATCGACGTCTATTCAAAAATGGATACGACTAAGGTTGTGGAGATAGTCAAAAACATGTTGCTCAATGCTTCGCCTTCTAAGGTGTATGAATTGAATAACGGCGAATTCATAACGATTTCGGATGAAGACTTGATTTTAGAGATTTTAACGAGTTTCCCACAAGATAAAATCGCTGCTATCTTATCTTCACTAGATCAAACGCTATCCTCAGAATTGACAAGAAAGCTCGTATTGCCAAAAAATTAGGAGGTGCTTATGCAACTTAGAGAATTGCTAAAAAACCAGCAAATTCTCGCCCCTTTAGTTTCAGCCAAAAACACGAGTCAACAAAGTGAATGGGATGCATTTAGTCAACTTCTCGCCAACAAAAACGAGAAAACAACTGAAAAACCCATTAGTAACGAAGGCCCTTATCAAATGGCTGCAAAACGCAACGACGACAACCCCAAATTTGTCAAAGAAACGATCTTAGAAAAGAAATTCACTGTCAAAGTGGAAACGTTAGGATCATCTAGGTACAAAGATTCGGAAGTGCAAACGACTGAATCGACATACAAGCCAGTTGAAAAAACGGATTCTACGCCAAAAGAATCAAAGACTGAGAACGTAGACAACGATGATACAGTTTCAAATGAAACGGATAAACTAAAAGCTGCACTGAGAGCTAAGTTGAAGAAAGAAACGGGCATGAGTGATGCACAGCTAGATCAATTGTTAGCCACTATGAATTTAAACGCAGAGTCGTTGAAGCAAATGTTAGCTGGTGGTGAAGCATCAACTGAACTATTCGCAAAGCTTGCAGAAACAATTGAAAACTTAGAAATCGATACAGCACTCGAAAAAAATCTAACGGGTAATGATTTGACACACTTACAAAAGCAGTTAGATAAACTTGTAGAATCACTCGAAAAATTAATGTCCGATGTTTCAAAGTCAGAAAACGGCGATGAAACGGATGGTTCTACTAAGTCCGTACCTTTTGAAATGAAAGTTGTTCAGGCACTTAGTAAAATCATTTCTGAACTTAATGAAGCAGCAAGTACTTCACCAGAAGAGACACAGTTAAGTCCTGAAGACATGAGAAAAGCTATTTTACAAGCAATTGCACCCGTTCAGATTAATAGTCAGTCTCAGGTTGAAAGCAATATCGACAGCAGCGATGCAACCGTTGTTACTTCGATTCCAACTGTTTCAAGTATGCAATCAAGTACTTCTGACTCGAACATGACAGGTGATGAGCCAACGGGACAAAATCCAGCTCAAACAGTCACACCAGGTACTCAACAAGCACAAACACAAACACAAACCGTTCAGAACTTTACTGGCCAACCAACAGAGAGTGTGAAACAGGAAGTTCTACAAGCTGAAGCAGATGTTAAAACAACTGAAGGCATATCTATGCATCAAGTTGCAATGAAGCAAGGCAATTCGGTGACAACAGCAACTATTCAACAAACGCCTCAACTTAAACAAGAAATATTCACTCAAATCATGGATGCAATCAAAGGTCAAATTAAACTGACTGACCATGGCACATCACTTCTTGTTAAACTGCAACCTGAACAATTAGGAAATGTAGAATTAAAATTGAATATTCACAAGGGGATCGTACTAGCTGAAATTAAAGTAGAGAATGAAATTGTAAAAGCTGCAATAGAATCCAATTTAGATGATTTGAAGCAGTCACTTAGCAACAAAGGTTATTCAGTTGATCAAATCAATGTCAATGTCGACAGTGGGAAGAAAGACAGACAAGAAACATTTGAATTCAATCAACAAGAAAAACGCAATCGACAAAATAAAAATGAAGAAGAAAATATTTCACTTGAAGCTATAGAAGCAACAAGCAAATATATCTTAGACGAATATGAAGGCTCCACCATCAATTATTATGGATAAGGAGGACTAAAATGGCATTTCCAATTAGTGGTTCATTTACAGAATCGCAAATAAAAAAACTCAACGAGATTTCTAAAGATGCGGCAAATGAAACGAGAAAGAAAAGTCAAGTGCTTGACAAAGATGCTTTTTTAAAACTCATGATGACACAACTTCAAAATCAAAACCCGTTAAGCCCAACTGACAATGCAGAATATATGAACCAAATGGCACAATTTTCTTCGGTTGAGCAACTTACAAATATCGCAGGCGCTCAAGAAACAACCAATGAATTAAATGCGTTGATTTCCAAACAACTTGAAGATATGGCAAAGGCGATTGAAAAAATGTCAGGAACCCCTGGAAGTAGCTCTGAAGTTGTAGAAAGTCAGAAAAAATTGCTAGAACAAAACACAAAGATGCTAGAAGAACTTGTAAAAATGAATGCGATGCTTTCAAGTTACATGGGGCAATCAAGCACGAATGAAGATGTTTCAGATGAAGATGTCTTTTCGATACTTGGCCAATAACAAGCAGATGTAGGTGATGCAATGAATGATTTTAAAAATATGAATAGTGACTATCTATTAAGGCGCACGCAGATTAATCAATCGCCGCAAGTGACTCAAAATTCGCAAGCGGATGCTGCAAAAGCTCAGAACAATATTCAAGGCCCATCATTCAACGACGTACTATCTCGACTCAAGTCAAACGATCAAGTCAAATTTTCGAAACACGCAATCGATCGATTGAATTCGAGAAACATTGAACTTTCCGATGACGAATTAAGTAGAATCAACGGCGGCGTTGACAAAGCAAAGAGTAAAGGCGTAAGAGAAGCGCTTATTATGATGGACAACAAAGTATTTGTCGCCAGTGTGCAAAACAAAACGATAATCACTGCAGCGATGGACGAACAATTAAAAGATAATGTGTTTACCAATATTGATGGCGCAGTAATAGTATAGCTGGACCTTTAAAGGGAGCTATGGGAGCGTGTCCGAATGACACAATCCGCTGTAACTAGGAGGTTAATTTTATGATGAGATCAATGTTTTCTGGTGTTTCTTCACTTAGAGCACACCAGTTGAGAATGGATGTAATAGGAAATAATATAGCAAATGTTAACACGGTTGGCTACAAAGCTTCGACAGTATCATTTGCTGAAATGTATAGTCAGACTTTAAGTGGTGCAAGTTCTTCTTCTGACGCACGTGGTGGTACTAACCCAATGCAAGTTGGTTTAGGTGCAACTACAGCAGCGATTGGCGTAAACCATACCAAAGGTTCTATCCAAAGAACAGATGTTGCTACGGACTTAATGGTAGATGGTTCTGGATTTTTTTCGATAAGCAGTGATAAAAATGGTCAAAATATGTTCTACACTCGTGCTGGTAACTTTACAATGGATGAACAAGGTTATCTCGTTACAACGGGTGGTTTTTTCGTACTAGATGTCAACAAAAAAGCCATTCAAGTTAACATGTCCGATACCAAAAATGCCACTGCAACTGATCGTATTACTGTAAATGGCAATTTAAATGTCGATGATACCGATTATACGACAACAGTTGACGTTTATGATTCACTTGGTGACATTCAAACGATGAACATCAATTTTATTGGGCCAGCACTTAGAACAACGACACCTATAACACTTGGAGCCGGTATCGCTGCTGGAGTTGCTCCTGGTTCAGACCCCAAAAACGTAGCGCCAGATGGAACTGTGTTACCAGCTTCAGCAAATAATTACTCATTTAAGAAAATGACGATTACAAATGCTACAGGCACTGAAACTTTTCCTGATCCAGCAGCTGCAACGCCAGTTGATTTGTATGCTATGTTTAACGAAAATGGAGAAATTGTTGATGTTGTGTCTGTTGTAAAGACTGGTACCCCATTGGCCAGCAATCCATTTGTAGGTCCACTTCTTTCGTTTAATCAACCTTTGAACATCGATGTTGCAGGAGCTGGAGTCATTGATTTAGCTGTCAACCGTGAAATGTTTTTTGCTAACGGTGATGATACAAAGACTAGAATTTTCACACAAGTTTCAAAAGCATCCGATGCCAAAGGTGTACAATTAGAAGGCATCTCAGCTGGATCTATCGATACCTTCAATATTTCTTCAAAAGGTGAAATTATTGGTATCTATACGAACGGTGAAAGAAAAACACTTCAAATAATTGGCCTTGTCGATTTTGATAATCCAGCGGGTCTTGAAAAAATCGGAAGTAATATGTTTCAAGATACCCCGAACTCTGGAACACCTAAATACGGTGCCCCTTCAACAGGTAGCTTTGGATCAATCACACCTGGCGCCCTTGAGATGAGCAATGTGGATTTAGCTGCACAATTTACAGACATGATCACAACGCAAAGAGGCTTCCAAGCAAACTCACGGGTTATCACAACGAGTGATGAAATATTACAAGAACTTGTCAACCTTAAGAGATAGTGATTAACTACCCGTAGCTTAGCTACGGGTAGTTTTGGTGATTTTCAGTTGTAAATGAAAGGATGCCTTATAATGATAAAAGTGACTAGATTAAATGGAGAACCAATCTATTTGAATTCAAACCTAATCGAGTTTATTGAAGCGACACCGGATACGATGATCACCTTGACAACGGGAAAAAAAATTATCATAAAAGAAAATATTGACTACGTTATAGAAAGAATTGTTGAATATAATTCTAAAATCAGTCAATATATAGATAAAGTCTAAATAAATAATGAAATAGATAAATTTACTTTGAAGAGGTGTTTGATTTGGATATTACTACAATTTTGGGGCTAGTTTTGGGTTTTGGTTTTATAGTGTGGTCAATTTTACTTGGTGGCGATTTGCTTTGGTACTGGGATGCGCCTTCAGTGGTCGTTGTAGCGGGTGGTATGTTCGGCGGTTTTTTAGTCGCATTTCCACTTAAAGAAGTTTTAAATCTAGGTAAAATTTTTGCTAAGACGATGAAAAACAATGAATTTGATATTGATCAAATCATCACAAAGATTATCGAACTAGCAAATGTCGCGAGAAGAGAAGGTTTACTGGCACTTGAAGAAGCTGTCTCTGAAATAAAAGATGATTTCCTTCAAAAAGGAGTTATGCTAATCGTCGATGGCACGGACCCTGAACTTGTTAAGAATATCCTCGAAACAGAAATTGAAAATATTTCTGAAAGACACGGAAAAGGCAAATCAATGATGGACATGTTCGGTTCACTTGCACCAGCATTTGGTATGATTGGTACGCTTATCGGTCTTGTTGCCATGCTTCAAAATCTATCAGATCCTTCTTCGATTGGTCCTGCAATGGCAGTAGCTTTGATTACAACATTCTATGGCTCCATATTTGCCAATCTCATATTTATTCCTATGGCTGCAAAGCTTGCTCTTAAGAGTAATGAGGAAATACTAATCAGAAACGTTATGATTGAAGGACTATTATCCATTCAAGCTGGTGAAAATCCTAGAATCATTGAAGAAAAACTCAAAGTATTCTTACCACCTTCTGTAAGAAAGAAGGTAGGCACTCAGGAGGCGAAATCAGACAATGGCTAAAGACAAATGTCCTGAATGTAAATCCGGCGCACCAGAATGGATGGCGACATACGGCGACCTCGTAACACTGCTCATGTGTTTTTTTGTGCTCTTATTTGCCTTTTCGAGTATTGATGCTCAAAAGTTTCAGGCGGTTATGCAATCATTTCAGGGATCAGCGGGTATTTTATCCGGTGGAAAGTCGCTTTCAGAGGCGCCGATGTTATTTGATGGTATGCCTGAAAATCAAACGTCTTCTCAATCCACTGTAGAGATGAAAAAACTTGAATCCATTCAAAAAGAAGTTGAAGAATACTTAGAACAGAATAACATGCAAGGCTTAGTCGAAATGAAACTCGAGACTAAAGGTTTGGTCATTCGCTTTAAGGATAATGTATTATTTGATCCAGGTAGTGCTTCTATCAAACCTGGCTCAAATGGGATTCTCATTTTTTTGAGCGATTTACTTAATACGCCTGAACTGATTAATCAAAATATTCGCGTCGAAGGGCATACAGATAATGTTCCCAATGTTTCCGTATTATATCCATCAAACTGGGAACTTTCTGCAGCACGCGCGACCAACGTCGTTCGATTTTTTATAGAACAATCGCAATTGCTACCTGCAAGGTTATCCGCGTCAGGTTATAGCGAATACCATCCAATTGAATCCAATGATACGGCAACCGGCCGTTCAGGCAATAGAAGAGTCGATATTGTTATTGAAGCAATGGATGAAGTAAATACTGAAGATAGTGGAGGTAATTAAGTGAATAAAAAAATGATAATCATTATTGCTGCTGTTGCGCTTGTAGTGATCATAGGAGCAGGTGTAGCGGTTTTCATGATGACGCGTCCACCGGAGGAAGTTGTTGTATCTTATCATGAATATTCTTTTGATGAAGAATACTCCAATCTTGCAGATAAAGAAAGTAAAAAAATTGTAAAGTATCAAGTGACCATCGAGTACACCGATGAAGAGATGCTTGCCGTCTTTAACCAAAATAGAACTAAGATTAGAAACAATATCGATGAAATCATGCGTGCAACAACTTCTGAAGACATAGAGAAGACAAACGGTAAAGAACGTTTAAGAGATAGAATAAAACAGATGATTATTGAAGAACTTGAATCGGATGAAGAAATTATAACTAATATTTATCTGCAACCATTTGTTATTCAAGGTTAAGTTTTTATAACTTTTTGCCGATAATTATTTTGATAGTGTATCGATATTCTAAGAACTAAAGGAGGTGAAATCATGCCTGATGTTTTATCCCAAAACGAGATTGACGAACTACTTGCCGCCCTTAGTACTGGCGAGGTAGACGTCAGTGAGATAGAAGAGGAAAAAAAGGAACGGAAAGTCAGAAAGTACGATTTTAGCAGACCTGATAAGTTTGCAAAAGATCAACTTAGGACACTCGAAATTATCCATGAAAACTTTTCCAGATTATTAAACAACTTTTTGTCGGGATATCTAAGGACTTACATTGAAGTTGACGTGATTTCAGTTCAAAGTTTAATCTATACAGAATTTAGCAATTCGATTTCCAACCCAGCTATACTTGGCATTGTGGATTTTTCACCGTTTAATGGTCAAGTGATTATCGATATATCCTCGGATATAGCAAATGCCATGATCGAGCGTGTATTGGGTGGCACTGGGAAATCAGCTTTGAATTCTAAAGAGAATAGAACACTGACAGAAATCGAAATGACATTACTTCGAAATATATTAATTAAATTTATAAACTTGCTAAAAGAACCTTGGGGAAACATCGTAGAACTAAGGCCAAAGCTTGAAAATATTGAAACAAATGCACAATTTGCGCAGATCGTCTCGCCAGCTGAGTCAGTTGCACTTATTACTTTCAACCTACATATTGGGGAAAATGAAGGCATGGTGAATATATGTATTCCTCATTTTGTCATTGAACCAATATTACCTAGTTTGAGTTCTAGGTTATGGTTTGCAACAAGTAATAAAAGAGAAATGACTGAAGAAGAACGTGGGGCTATGGAACTTGGCATTAGTCAATCCAAAATCAACATGACTGCTGTCGTTGGTGGTTCAAATATTACCGTTTCTGAGTTGATGAACCTCCAGAAGGGCGATATTATTTTGTTAAACAAAAAAATTGAAGATCCTATAGAAATTTATGTGGAAAATCAAGTCAAATTTAGAGCAAAACCAGGCGTAAAAAAGAAAAACGTTGCAATTATGATAACAGAACTAGTAGAGAAAGGGGATGAAAGAGATGAGTGATATGCTTTCGCAAGAAGAAATAGATGCTTTGCTAGGTGGTGGGGGCTCCTCTTCAACAGCACCGTCTTTCTCCGGATTGACAGAAGAAGAAGCAGATGCCATAGGTGAGATAGGGAATATCAGCATGGGCACTGCAGCAACAACATTATTTACTTTGTTAAATAGAAAAGTAACTATAACGACTCCAAAAGTGTCTGAAACGACGATGGAAGCCATGGCAGCAGATTTTGAGGACCCTTCTGTTTTAATCAACATTACGTATAAAGTCGGTATTGAGGGTGTAAATTTCTTGATATTGCACGAAAAAGATGTCAAAATAATCACCGATCTTATGATGGGTGGAGATGGTACAAACATATCAAGCGAGTTAAATGATCTTCATTTGAGTGCAATTAGTGAAGCCATGAACCAGATGATTGGTTCATCTTCTACGTCGTTGTCTGAAATGCTTGGTAAAAAAATAGATATTTCACCGCCTGAAGCGTATCATGATCAAATTGCAGATTTAGATTATACGCAATTTGGCATTACTAAATCTGACAATGTCGTCAAGATTGCTTTTAGAATGACAGTTGGGGATTTGATTGATAGTGAAATCATGCAAGTATTACCACTTCAAGTGGCCAAACAAATGGTTTCGACAATCATCAATAACAAGAAAACATCAGATCCGGTTGTTGAAGTGGCACCACCTCAAGCGGTAGCACCTGCTAAGGCAGATGAAAAAGTTGCTCCAAAAAGTGAACCTCCAAAAAATCAATACTACTATGAGGAAGAAGAGAGTAGACCGAGGGTAGCAAATGAAAAAATCAGTGCTGTCCCGTTACAATTTGAAAATTTTGATAGTAATTCTGCTCAAATGTATTATAATAATGATATAGATTTAATCAGAGACGTACCGCTTGAAATTACAGTAGAGTTAGGTAAGACAGGCAAAAAGATTAATGAAATTCTCGATTTCGGCGTTGGATCTGTTATTGAACTAGATCGTCTTGTGGGTGAACCCCTTGATGTTTTAGCTAATGGTAAACGGATTGCGAAAGGTGAAGTCGTAGTAGTAGATGAGAATTATGGTATCAGAATCACAGACATTATAATACCAAGAAAAATCTCGGAATAATTCTTAGGAGGAAAATATGGCGAATACAATACTAGTAGTCGATGATGCAGCATTTATGAGGATGATGATCAAAGATGTGTTGACTAAAAACGGCTATGAAGTTGTTGGAGAGGCTGAAAATGGTCAGAAAGCAATCGAAAAATATAAGGAGCTCAAGCCAGAACTCGTCATTATGGATATAACGATGCCTGAGGTTGACGGCATTCAAGCTGTAAAAGAAATCAAGGCATTTGATCCTAATGCAAAAGTAGTAATGTGTTCTGCAATGGGACAACAAGCAATGGTTATCGAGTCTATTCAAGCGGGAGCAAGAGACTTCATCGTTAAGCCTTTCCAGGCTGATCGCGTAATTGAAGCTGTAAAGAAAGTCTTGGGATAGGTGGATGTTATGCGCATTTTCACCTATTCTATAACACGTTTAGCTGGATATGATAACTCAAGTGACACTTTGTTCACAATAAGGTATATTATTGTGGCCACAGTGTTTTTGTTCTTATTATGGGGTTTCTCAAAATATTTGACGAAAAGGCATTTTGTTGGCCTTCGTGAAAAGAATATTAAGGTGATTGAAAGAATTGCCATATCAAGTGATAAATTCCTCTACTTGGTTGAACTGGATCAAATACATTATTTGATTGGTAGCGATAAGAGTGGCATGACTGTCATTGATAAACGTGAGCATCTGAATATTGAGATTTCAAAACAAATTGAACCTCAAACAGATGCTTTTTTTGAGCAACTTAAGACTTCGATTCTAAAGAGAGAATCAAAAAAAAATTCGAAGGATAAGAGCGATGAATAAATTCGGGGGAATTTTTAAAAGTTTTTTATTAATAGCGCTACTGATGGTTTTATTATTACCATCAAATGCGGATTTTGCTGCGACCAATATTCAGTTTCCTGACATAAACATCTCAGTTTCGGGTGAAGATGGTGATGTTGAAGTCGCAAATAGTATTCAGATTTTAGTTCTTTTAACTGTTTTATCCTTGGCACCATCAATTCTAATCATGATGACTTCATTTACTAGGTTTATCATTGTATTGGGGTTTGTTCGTCGTGCTTTATCTTTACAAGCAACACCACCAAATCAGACACTAATCGGATTAGCTTTATTTTTAACCTTATTTGTCATGCAACCAGTATTGACTGACGTTTACGAAAATGCATATGTACCGCTTCAAGAAGGCACTGTAACTTTAGAAGAAGCTTCAGATTTAGCATCGGGTCCGTTTAAGGAATTCATGCTCTCTCAAGTGAGATCTAAAGATTTAGCGCTTTTTTTGAATATTGCAAACGTTGAAGAAGTCAATACCAACGATGATATAAGCATGACGGTTTTAATACCGGCTTTCGTTTTAAGTGAACTAAAATTGAGTTTTGAGATAGGCTTTCTAATCTTTATGCCATTTATTGTAGTCGACATGATTGTCGCCTCAACATTGATGGCATTGGGTATGATGATGTTGCCTCCTGTTATGATCTCTCTGCCGATCAAGATTTTACTATTTATTTTAGTGGACGGTTGGCATTTGATTATAGAAAAACTCATTCTTAGCATCCGCTAGGGGGTAAAGATGAATGAAGAAATGATCATTGACTTATTTTCTGAATCAATTAAAGTCATTCTAGTACTTTCTGCACCAATGTTGTTAAGCGGTTTACTAATTGGACTTGTTATAGCAATTTTTCAAGCGACCACGCAGATTCAAGAGTCGACATTAGCATTTGTCCCTAAAATAATTGTCGTTTTTGTGGTCATGTTAGTAACTGGATCATGGATGATACGATCCTTGGTTGAATATACGAATTACGTTCTTGATATGATAGATGTCATAATATATTAGGTGATCCAATGAATATTTCAATTCCATTGTTAGATATTTTTCTCATCGCTGGAAGAATGGGTGGTATGATTTTTACCGCACCGATTTTTGGAAGTAGAAATTATCCCATTCCAATGAAGATTGGATTGATATTTTTTACGACGATTTTGGTGTATCCGTTTGTAGATTCCACCATAACCTATGATGTTTCAACCTTTTGGGGATTTGCCATACTTATGGTGAACGAACTGATGATTGGCCTCTTCATAGGTTTATTAATATCAGTATTTTTTAATTTTATTTATTTTGCAGGTGATATTATTGATCATCAACTTGGATTTTCTATCATTAGTGTCATCAATCCTATGGACGAATCACAGATACCAATTACGTCCAATATTTTTTATATTTTTTCGACACTTATTTTTTTGCAGTTCGAAATGCATCATCAGCTTATTTCAGCATTGGTCGTATCGTTTTCAAAAATTGAATTGGGGTCATTTTTTAAGGCGGCAGAGTCTTTGACCATGTTACTTGATATTGTGCAACAATCATTTGTTATAGGCCTTCAAATAGCAGCGCCTTTTATGATCACGATATTGATAGCGGATATAGTTTTGGGTCTTTTGTCAAAAGCGATGCCAGGTATGAACATATTTGTATTAGGTATGCCCTTTAAGATATTCTTTGGACTCATTTTATTTATTATTTTGATGCCATATCTATATGAAATTTTCAGCAATATTCTAAACTCAGTATTCTATTATGTGGAGCAATATCTCAATTTTTATGTTGAATCCTAAAAATCTCAGATGAGGAAAATGAATAAACATATCCCATTACTAAAGAGGGTGGCCCTTTGATAAAATATTTTGATCTCCAATTATTTTCCGAAGAAAAAACAGAACAACCAACCTCTAAAAAAATTAGAGATGCTCGTGAAAAAGGACAAATCGCTCAGTCTAAAGATTTAAACAGTGCCGTTTCGCTATTAGCTGTCTTCATGTCCTTTTCTTTTCTAAGCGATTATTTTGTTGACAATCTTATCGGTTATTACTATTTCACTATGGACTTGACTGTAGATACCGCTGCTTTGTTTTCCGCAAATGGTATTGCATTGTTCTTCAATGAAACGATTTTTACAATTTTAAAACTATCTTTACCACTGTTATTTATTGCTTTAACAAGCGGATTGTTGCTATCTTATATTCAAGTGGGTTTTATGTTCACAACAGAGACTTTAAAACCTAAGTTTGATAAAATAAGCCCAATTAAGGGATTTAAGAATATGTTTTCTTCTCGGGCTCTGGTAGAAATGGTTAAGTCAATCTCCAAAGCGATTTTAATCGTCTATGTTGCCGTTTCATATATCATGGACAATATGAGAAAGCTCTTGATTACTCTTGAGCTCGATCTTGGACCGATCGTACTGGTAATGTGGGAGCTCATTTTTGGTGTTGTTGTAAGATGTGCATTGCTCCTGTTTGTCATAGCACTCCTTGATTTTGCCTTTAAAAAATGGAAAAACAAGAAAGACCTCATGATGTCAAAGCAAGAAGTTAAACAAGAGTACAAGCAAAGTGAGGGTGATCCTCAACTTAAAGCGCGTATAAAAGAAAAACAACGTGCATTTGCCATGAGCCGTATGATGCAAGAAGTGCCAAAGGCTGACGTTATCATCACTAACCCGACACATTTTGCCGTTGCACTCAGGTATGATACTGGCTTAGGTGAGGCACCGTTAGTCGTAGCAAAAGGTCAAGATTTGATTGCCCAAAATATTAAACGCATCGCTCTTGAAAATGATGTGCCTATCGTAGAAAATAAACCGTTGGCACAAACGCTTTATAAAACTGTTGATATTGGAAGTTTTATTCCAGCTGACCTCTACGAGGCAGTTGCAGAAGTATTGGCTTTTGTATTTTCACTTAAGAAAAAATCCTAGGAGGCATAAATATGCGTTTTAGTGACGTTATTGTCGCAATACTCGTAGTCACCATAATTGTACTCATCATCGTTCCAGTGCCACTACCATTACTGGATTTCTTTCTAGCGCTCAATATATCAATATCGCTAATAATTCTTATTTTAGCCATGTTTATAGGCGAACCACTAGAATTTAGTGTGTTTCCGTCGTTATTGCTCGTAACCACCTTATTCCGGCTTGCACTTAATGTGCGTACAACGATGAGTATTTTGTCTACCGGTGAAGCGGGAGAAGTAATCGCATCATTTGGTTCCTTTGTTATTGGTGGTAACGCCATAGTTGGTTTTATTATATTCATGATTATCATGATTATTCAATTTTTAGTTATCACAAAGGGTTCTGAGAGGGTTTCAGAAGTTGCTGCTCGATTTACACTTGATGCGATGCCGGGTAAACAAATGGCTATTGATGCCGATTTGAACTCTGGCTTAATTACTGAATCCGATGCAAAATTAAGGCGTAAAAAGATTCAAAGAGAAGCTGATTTTTATGGTGCTATGGATGGTGCCAGTAAATTTGTAAAAGGTGATGCTATTGCTGGCATACTTATAACTTTTATCAATATTATCGCTGGATTTATATTAGGTGCAATGACAATGGGCTTAACACTTCCAGAATCGATCGAAAGATTTACTTTGCTGACTGTAGGTGATGGTCTTGTCAGCCAGTTGCCAGCGTTGATGATCTCTGTAGGTACAGGCATCGTCGTGACGCGTGCAGCTTCAGATTCAAATTTAGGTACTGATGTCATCAATCAATTATTTGCACAAAGCAAAGTCCTTTTTATCGTAGGCTCTTTTGTTATTCTTCTTGGTGCAGGAACACCGCTTCCTAATTTTCCGTTTCTATTGATAGGAGCTGCGGTATTATTTGCCGGTTACCTACGTATGAATAGCAATAAAAAAGAAAAAGAAGAATTCGTCACTGAAGAAACTAGTGCTGAAGCGTCTAAAGACGATATGAGGCGCCCAGAAAATATTATGCCACTACTTCAAGTTGATCCAATTGAACTTGAATTTGGTTATGGCATTATACCACTCGCGGATCCTAACCAAGGTGGCGACTTATTTGATCGATTGGTCATGATTCGTAGACAAATTGCGTTGGAACTTGGCTTGATTGTGCCAATCATAAGATTACGCGATAACATTCAACTCGATTCTAATCAATATTTGATCAAGATTAAAGGCAATGATATGGCTAAAGGCACTATCGTTTTCGATCACTATTTGGCGATGAGTCCTGGATCAGTTGAAGGTGAAATTGAAGGGATCGATACCGTTGAACCTGCATTTGGACTTCCAGCGAAGTGGATTCGATCGGATTTGAGAGAAAAAGCTGAATTGCTTGGATATACGGTTGTAGATCCTTCGTCTGTCATATCAACTCATTTAACCGAGGTTATCAAAAAATACAGTTTTGAACTACTTAGTCGAGAAGATGTTAAGCAGCTAATCGACAATGCTAAAGATACTAACCCTTCACTAGTGGATGAACTTATCCCTAGTCTCATGAGTATAGGCGATGTTCAAAAAGTATTGGCAAATCTGCTAGGAGAAGGCGTTTCTATTAGAAATTTAGTCTCAATCCTGGAAGCACTTGCTGATCATGCGCGTTCTACCCGCGATGTCAATATCTTGACTGAATATGCAAGACAGAAGCTTTCTAGACAACTTTCAAAGACATACTTCCCATTTGGTCAGGCAAAAGTAGTTACGCTTGAGCAACCACTTGAAAACATGTTAATGGAAGCCATTGATCAAAATGAAAACGGTACTTTTTTAGCCATCGACCCTATGAAAACACAAGGCATTTTGGCTAGTTTGGCGACTGAGGTCAGAAAACTCATGCAAATGGGTGAATTGCCAATAGTCGTTACAGCACCAATCGTCAGAATATATTTTAAAAGAATGTCAGCGCAAGCGATACCTGATTTGATTGTTTTATCGTATAATGAGATAGAGTCGGATATTGATATCCAGTCTGCGGGGATGGTGAGCGTATAAATGAAAGTCAAAAGATATATTGTTAAAGACATGAGCGAAGCAATGATCAAGATAAAAAGTGAACTTGGCATCGATGCTGTTATTTTAAATACACGTAAAATAAAGACGGGTGGGTTTTTTAGATTTTTTAAGAAACCGTTAATCGAAGTTGTTGCAGCAATCGATGAGCCAAATGTAAATACTCAGTTGGAAATATCGAGACGAGAGGTTCTACCTGAAAAGATTAAAAATCCTGCAGTCGAAAGAGTTCAAAGCAATATTGAATTGACTAAAGAGGCAGTCAAAGAATCAATGAATGAAGCTATAAAAGAGAATGTCCCAAATATAGAGTTACAAGAACTTAAGCAGATGGTATCCAACCTCATAAAAAAAGTTGAGAATATTGAGCATCAAGCGCCCCAAATAACTCAGACGCCTGAAGAAAAATATATTGCCTTTCTCAATGCACTAGACATTCAAGATTCTATATCAAAAAAAATACTTGAAATCGTACAAAGACAAATTAATATTGATGAAAAAAATCACGAAACCATTCTAAATGCGATGAAAGTTATTGCTAGAGAGTATCTTGGTGATATCAAGACTATTGATACAGATATATTAAACAAACCAAATATTTATATGTTTTTAGGACCAACTGGCGTTGGCAAAACAACGACACTTGCAAAAATTGCAGCGCGTTTGTCTTTAGTTGAAAACAAAAAAATTGGTTTGATTACAGCAGATACTTATAGAATCGCTGCTGTAGAACAACTTAAGACGTATAGTGAAATTTTAGGTATTCCACTTGAGGTTATTTACGAAGCGAGTGAACTTCAAGATGCCATAGAGAAATTTAAAGATAAAGATTATATTTTAATAGATACTGCAGGTCGAAGCCATAAGAGCAAAGAACTAAAATCGGATTACGATGACTTGGTACGCTATTTGAAAGACGTTAAGATCTATCTTGTCATGAGTATGACAACTAGTTTTAAAGACTTGAAAAGTATTATTGACTCGTATGGATTCTTGAAGGAATATCGACTGCTCTTTACAAAACTAGATGAAGCGACGTCTTATGGCAATATTTTAAATTTAAAAGTACTTACTGGTAAGCCATTGTCTTACTTCACTATCGGACAAAGTGTACCTGATGATATTGAAGTCGCTGATAAGGAAAGGATTATCCAATACATTTTTGACCAGCATAAATAATCGGGGGTTTAAATGGATCAAGCGCAAAGATTACGGGATATTGTCAGCGATGGAACAGCTGATAAACCAGATTCCAGAATTATAACGATCTCTAGTGGCAAAGGTGGTGTTGGAAAAACTAATTTTACCGTCAATCTAGGCATTGCTCTGGCCAAACTTGGCAAAAAAGTTACGATTATTGACGCTGATCTAGGTCTAGCAAATGTAGATGTTTTGTTCGGAATTGTTACAAAGTTCAATCTGTCCAATGTCATTAAGGGCGAAATTACTGTTCAAGAAAGCATTGTCAAAGGCCCATATGATATAAATATCATTTCTGGTGGCTCTGGAATTATGGATTTAATCGATTTGGATATGAATCAACTTGAAAAATTGATTCATACTCTGAGCTATTTTAATACAATCTCAGATTACATTCTCATAGATACAGGTGCAGGGCTTAGTAAGTCGGTTTTATCATTTGTAGATGCGGCATCAGATGTCATCCTAGTGATCACCCCTGATCCAACTTCTATAACGGATGCTTATGCGTTAATCAAAAACATCGTAAATGATGATCAGAAGAAGATTAAACTCATCATTAATCGAGTAGAGAGCAATGAAGAAGGGGACGAAGTTTATAATAAACTCGATCAAGCGGTTACCAAATTTTTAAACCGTGAACTAGAAAATCTTGGTTATATATTTGAAGATAACAATTTGAAAAGAGCTATAAGAAAGCAAATTCCTCTCCTCGAAGCATATCCGCGTGCTATTGCAAGCAAGGGGATAGAAAATATTGCTTATAATCTTGATAACAACAATAGATACACTAAAAATACGCATAGTTTCAAATCGTTTTTGAACAAATTGATTAATAAAATATAAGATTTAGGAAAAATTGGAAACAATTTTTATAGGTGAGTTATGGATGGTTTTAACAAACATCTTAATATTGCAGATGAAATCGACATCATGATTTTTTCAACGGGTGGATTGTCAGTAACCTTGTCATCATTTGTATATGATGTCTCTAGTGATACGCGACTTATCTTATCTAATCCTATAAAAGATGGTGTGTTATTTCCTCTAGAAAAAAGCTATACGTATTATTTTAGATTTTATGTAGAAAATAGTGGCATGTATTTATTTAAAGGAATATTGATTGATCGTATTAAATTCGACAATTTACCAAGTATCGTCATTCATTTAGAATCAGATATTAAACGCGTTCAAAGGCGTAAGTTCTACCGTGTCAATTTTATATCAGTTGGTCATTTTTTATTCGAAAAAAAACTAAGTGATGATCAAATTGCCATAACACGCGAGAGAATGTTGAAAAAATATAAAAATGAATCGGATTTTATTATCGATGAAGTCATCTATGAGAAGATCGCCTTTGATACCACTGATTTAAGTGGAGGTGGTTTGAGAGTATACACAAATAATGAATTTGAACTCGGAGAATTTGTAAAAGGCGAATTCAAAATTAGTAATTCATGGGTAACATTTAAAGGTGAAGTTATTAGATGTGAGAAAAAAGACTACAATCGTTTTGAAGTGGGTATTAAATTCTTAGAACTCGATTCAATAACACAATCAAAAATAGTGGCATATGTATTTGAGGTTGAAAGAAATTTAATTAAAAAGGGCTTGATGTAGATGAAGATAAAAGTATTAGTAGTTGATGACTCAGCATTTATGAGAAAAGTAATTGCAGATATGATATCGAGTGACCACGGTATGGAAGTCGTTGGTGTAGCCAAAAATGGCGAAGAAGCTCTCGAGATGATTATCAGCCGAAAACCTGACGTAGTGACGATGGATGTCGAAATGCCTAAAATGGATGGATTAACTGCGCTTAAACAAATTATGGAAGTCAGTCCTATGCCAGTGATTATGCTGAGTAGCTTGACGACTAAAGGTGCTGGTGAAACCCTGAAGGCATTAGATTATGGCGCGTTTGATTTTATAACAAAACCAACATCGCTCATAAAAGTTTCAACACCTGAAGTTAGAGAAGAGCTATTGAGTAAAATTAAAATAGCCAGTCGTACAAAAGTTCATAAGCCAAATACTGTTTATTCACGGCCAAATCCAATTCCCACGGCGACAAAAGAAGCATATAAATCGACTGGTTCTCAAGGCAAGACGAAGTTTAAGAAGATGATAGCAATTGGTACTTCAACAGGTGGACCTAGGGCTTTGCAGGATGTTATACCGTTTATTCCGCGTGATATTGACGCAGGTATTTTAATTGTACAACATATGCCACCGGGCTTTACTAAATCCCTTGCAGATCGTCTTGATAGCATGAGTCAAATTCATGTAAAGGAAGCCGAAGACGGCGATATTATGCAAGCAGGGGTCGCCTATTTGGCACCTGGTGATAGCCATATAAAAGTTACTAAACAAGCCGGTCAATTTGTGATAAAATTAGATAATGGCGAGCGCGTAAGTGGACACAAACCGTCAGTAGATGCTATGATGTATTCAATAGCAAGTTTAAACGACAAAAATGTGATTGGTGTCATCTTGACAGGTATGGGTGCCGATGGCGCAGACGGAATGAGCAAGGTAAAAGCAAATCATGGCTTTATCATTGCACAAGATGAAGAAAGTTGCGTCGTTTTCGGGATGCCTAAATCCACCATCAAATTAGGGGTTGTAGATAAGGTGGTAAGCCTTACGAATATTGCAAATGAAATAGTAAAAGCCATGGAGGTATAATTGATATGGATATGAGTCAATATTTAGAAATATTTATCGATGAATCAAAAGAGCATTTACAAACAATGAATGAAATATTGCTCGTTTTGGAAGGCGACGTCGAAAATCTTTCTCATTTAGGAGAGATTTTTAGAATTGCACATACTTTAAAAGGTATGTCAGGTACCATGGGATTTACAAAAGTAGCCGATTTGACTCATAAGATGGAAAACGTATTGGACTTAGTTAGAAATGGTATTTTGAAGGTTGACAGTGCAATTGTAGATGTCCTTTTCGAGTGTTTTGATGCACTTGAAGAGTATATTGAAAACCTTGAAAAAACGGGAAAAGAAGGCGATCTTGACTCATCAGAACTCGTAAAAAAATTGGCGATTATCGCCGAAAGTAAAAGTACAACTGGTACAACAACAAAACGCGTTGAATTTATTAAAGAACAGCCGAAACCTGTTGCTGATGCATCTGAAGTATCAGAAGATGACTTTCATATCCCTTTAAATGATATTGATAGTTTGATTCATAAAGCCTATGAACTGGGTGTAAATCCATACTTAATCAAGGTGACTCTAGACAGTAGTTGTATGTTAAAAGCAGCGCGTGCATTCATCGTATTTAACACGTTAGAACGTTTTGGTGAAGTTTTAAAATCATATCCATTAGCAGAAGAAATTGAAGATGAAAGATTTGATGAATCTTTTGAATTGCTTTATTTTTCTAAATTGGATGCGGCGTATACAAAAAATGAACTTATGAGAATTTCTGAGATTACGTCTGTCATCGTAAAACCGCTTGACGACGTCGAATTTGCTGTTGAAGAGAAAAAAGAAGACGTTGAAATCGATTTGGATCATGTTGAATCTAAAGAAGCAGAATCTAAGTCAAAAGATGATGGCCAAGGAAAAGGCGATAAAGGTAAGACGTCAAAAACAGTTCGTGTCGAAATCGGCAGACTTGATAACCTCATGAACCTAGTTAGTGAGCTTATCATCATTAAAACACGTCTTGAAGATCTAGATACAACCAATCAAAGATCAAGCGATCATGGTAGCAACAACAACATGAATGAGGCAATTGAATACCTCGAAAGAATAACGACAAGCTTACATGACGCTGTTATGAAAGTTAGAATGGTTCCAGTTGAGCGTACATTCAATAGATTTCCAAGACTTGTTAGAGATTTATCTAAAGAACTTGGCAAAAATATTAAATTGTTTATGTCAGGCGAAGAGACTGAAGTTGACAGAACGGTTATCGATGAAATTGGCGATCCATTGATTCACTTGATCAGAAATTCACTCGACCATGGTATAGAGTCTCCAGCTGAGCGTGAAAAAGCTGGTAAGGATGAAACAGGATTTGTTGCATTGCGTGCTTATCCAGATGGCAATACGGTCGTTATAGAAGTAGAAGACGATGGTAAAGGAATCAACCCTGAAGTGATCAAACGTAAGGCAATTGAGAAAAAAGTAATTACAAAAGAAGAAGCGGACATGATGCCTGATAAAGAGTTGATCAATTTATTGTTTAACGCAGGCTTTAGTACTGTAGATAAAGTTACTGACATTTCAGGAAGAGGCGTTGGACTTGACGTCGTAAAATCTAAGATCGAAGCGATTAATGGTACTGTAGAAGTCATTTCAACAATTGGTCAAGGCAGCAAATTTGTCATTAGATTACCACTTACACTTGCTATTATTCAAGCGTTGATGGTCAATCTCAATCAAGAAAAATTTGCGATTCCACTCAACAATATTAAAGAAATAACAACCATTGAAACAGGAAAAATCACGATGGTACAAGATCAAGAAGTTGTGCTTTATAGAAATAAAACGCTTCCAATCATCCGCATGAAAGAAGTGCTTGATATTGAACATGAGCATGAAACACTCGATGAACTTATCGTTGTCATCGTTAAAAAAGGTGATGTTGAGGCAGGTTTGGTCGTCGATAGTTTAATTGGACAACAAGAAATCGTCATCAAGTCACTCGGCAAATATTTAACGGGTATCAAAGCTATTGCTGGCGCTACAATTCTTGGTAATGGTAGTGTGGCACTAATTGTTGATCCAAATCAACTATTCTAGTAAGAGGTGAGATGATGAGTGAAATGAGAGAATTTGTAACCTTTAGGTTAAATCAAGAGCATTACGGCATCAACATCCAAAATGTTGAAAATATTGAAAAAGTATTACCAATAACAAGAATTCCATACACTTTAAACTATATTAAAGGCGTGGTCAATCTACGCGGTATCATCGTTCCTGTTGTAGATCTTCGAGCTAGATTTGGACTTGAAAAAAGACCGGCAAACGATGAATCGAGAATTATCATCGTCAACCTTGAAGACAATAAAATCGGCATGCTCGTCGACGCTTCATCTGAAGTGCTTCAGATAGCAGAAGAGGACATCGATGCATCTCCTAACGTTAATAAAGAAGCGAACAATGAGTTTGTTAAAAATATCGGCAAGAAAAATGGTCGTATCATCATGTTAATCGACCTTCACAAGGTGCTCGGTATCGAGCGCCCCGAATAGGAGAGTTTAATGGGGATCCAATTTGATAATATGAACAATACCGTGATTCTTGATGTTCTAAGAGAAATTGGAAACATCGGAGCAGGTAATGCCGCAACATCATTGGCAAAAATGATCGATAAGAAGATTGACATGAAAGTTCCTGTTGTAAAGCTTCTTGAATTTGACGAGGTGCCTGAACTACTTGGAGGCCCTGAAAGTGTTGTCTGTGGTATCTTCTTTAAAATTGAAGGTGATATGACTGGCAGCATCATGTTTGTACTCGATCAAACTTCGGCTATTAATCTCGTCGATTTATTGATGCCTAGAGATAACTCAGAATTTGACGAGTTTACGATTTCAGCACTTAAGGAAATAGGAAATATCTTAGCTGGTTCTTATATTGCTTCATTATCTGGACTAACGAACTTAAAGATCAAGATCTCTGTTCCAGCACTTGCTATTGACTTTGCAGGCGCTATTTTGAGTGTACCTGCAATTCACTTTGGTCAAATGAGTGACAATGTTTTAATCATTCAAAATGAATTTATCGAAGTCCTTGAAGCAAAAAGTGTTGATGGTTACTTTTTTCTAATTCCGGATTTAGATTCTTACGAAATATTATTAGGCAGTCTGGGAGTGACACTATGAGCACCATGGTTAAAGTTGGAATGGCTGATTTGAAAGTAGTAGTTTTTCCAGATGCATTAACGACACTCGGGTTAGGCTCGTGTGTCGGTATTTGCCTCTACGATGCAACATCAAAGGTTACTGGAATGGCACATATTATGTTGCCATCCAGTAAAGCAATACGCAAAAATGAAAATGTAGCTAAATTTGCCGATACAGCTATTGTCGAATTGATTTCACAGATGGAAAAACTTGGTGCGAGAAAATCCCGATTCACAGCAAAAATTGCTGGAGGCGCTCAAATGTTTTCATTTTCATCACAAAATGAATCGATGAAAATTGGTGAACGTAATGCCGAAGCAGTGCGTGAAATTTTAAAGCTGTATGGTATCCCAATTAAAGCGGATGACACCGGAGGTAACTTTGGTAGAACGATTGAGTTCTATAGTGAAAATGGAAAGTTGATCATTAAGACAGCTGGTAAGGGTATCAAAGAAATCTAAAAATATGAAGGTGTAATTAATGACTGAGCAACTTTGGATCAATTACAAAGAACATAACATGAAAGATGCTAAAGACGAGCTAATCATCCATTATGTTGCCTTAGTTAAAATTATTGCGGGCAGACTTTATTCGAGTTATAACGCACATGTAGAATTTGACGATTTATTAGGATACGGTATCATTGGACTGATTGATGCGATAGAAAAATTTGATCATAAAAAGCAGATCAAATTTGAAACGTATGCCAATATTCGCATCAGAGGCGCAATTATTGATCAGATTAGGCATATGGATTGGATTCCCAGAAGTACGAGACAAAAGTACAAGAAAGTTGAAGAAGCTATTTCCAAGCTCCAGAAAATATTTGGAAATGAGTTGACCGATGAACATATTGCTGCAGAACTTGATATTAGCTTGGAAGAGTATGCTAAACTAGTCGGAGAAGTAACGACTTATGCGATTGTTTCATTGGAAGAAAAATTAGAGGATAACTCCAATTTTGATATTGCTTCTGATTCGGTGGATTTTCAACCAGAAGAAAATTATACGTCTAGAGAAGTCAAACGTATTTTAGCGGAGACAATTGATTGTTTACCTGAAAAAGAAAAAAAAGTTATGCAACTATATTATTATTCTGAGCTTACCTACAAAGAAATTGCTGATATATTAACGATTTCTGAATCAAGAGTATCTCAAATACACACAAAAGCTATCGCGAAACTGAAAATATCACTTAATGGGTTGTATTGATATCTTTAAACACGGTTTTGGTTGTTAAATTACAATATTTTTGATATTATAAAATAATAAGTCTAATCGTTGTTGATCACAGATTCATTCTGTGATTTTGTTATATTAATATTTATGATATAATTTAGTAATCATAAGGAGAAAAAATACCGATATTTATAGTGATGTATTTTGTTTTTTTGGTTATCAATTGGCAATTTGATGTTTAAGGGGGATACAATGAGCGATGATAAAAACAAGTTTGATATTTCAGTCCGTATATCAGATGACTATTATAAAGCTTATATTTCATTAGAATTTCATTCTTCTGATCATGAAGTTAGGCCTGATGAAGTTATTAAAATTTTAAAGGATAAAAACATTATATTTGGGCTCAAATACAATGTTATTGAAGATATTTGTAGAAACGCGGCAACAATATTTAACGAATTAATCGCTGAAGGCATTCCTCATGAAAATGGTACAGACGCTAATATAGAGTTTGCTATGAGCAAAGAGCACCGCGCTAAACCACAAATTCTGGAAGATGGCCGTGTTGATTTTAAAAACATGGGTTTTGTTGAAACGGTTCAAGCAGGTGATGTTCTCGCTATGAAAAATCCAGCTACTTCTGGCAAGAATGGCACAACGGTAACAGGAAAAGTTATTAGAGCCAAAGATGGCAAAGAGGCGGTTTTCAAAATAGGTAAAAACATCAAGTTATCAGCCGATGGATTAAAAGCAATAGCTGAAGTGGACGGAACAATCGTTTTTGATAATGATAAAATTACTGTTATACAGATGCTCGAAATCAAAAAAGATGTTGGCGTTGAAACGGGCAATATCTCTTTTCAAGGTCAAGTCGTTGTTCAAGGTAATGTCACTAGTGGGTACTCTATCGAATGTGATGGTGATTTGGTCATAAATGGCGTTGTTGAAGGCGCTAAGATTATCTCAAATGGATCTATAGTTATTTCTAGGGGCATTCAGGGACATGATACCGCAGATATATACTGTGGTGGACAATTGACGACTAATTTTATTAATAGTGCTACCGTATACAGTAAAGGCGATATTGAGACTGGGGCAATTATGAACAGCCAAGTTAAGTCTGATGGCAGAATTGTCGTTAAAGGTAAAAAAGGCCTTATCATTGGCGGTGAAATCATCAGTAAAAGTGATATTGAAGCAAATACTATAGGTTCAGAAATGGGAATTATCACATCAATAAAACTAGGTGTAGATATAGAAGTCATTGATGAACTGAAAGCACTAACTTCAGAAGTTAGAGAACTTATTGACATGCATGACAAATTAGACAAGTCTATTAAGATATTAAAAATTAAAGTCGATCAAAATCCTGATGATGATCGATCCATATTTATGTTAAAGAAATATAGTCTTAACTTTATCGAGTTAGACGAGAAACTTTCAGAAAAGCGAACGCGTTTAAAAATGCTCAATGAACTTGTAAACAATATTCATGGCGCACAGCTTAAAGCAAGGTCTATATTTCCAGGAACTAGGGTCAAAATAGGCAGTACAAGTTATTATGTTAAATATCCTATGACATTTACAATTATTACAAAAGATAAGGGCGAAATTGTCACAATTGGTTATTAAAAGTAATGAGGTGAAAGTATGTCTATTCGACCTGTTGATATGCAAGTTGTTATACAGAAAACTCAGGAAGTGCATCAAGCAAAACAGACTGTTGTCAGTAAAATGGACAACGAACTCGTTCATGCGCAACTTAAAACGAAGGCTGATAATATCAAAAGTCAACATACCGTTCACAACACAGAGCGTTCCGAAATGAGACACATAAAAAACGATGAAGAAACTACGGATGAACGTAAAAGAAGAAAACAGAAAGAACATTCACTTAATCAAGAACAATCAGATCGTGAACTACGCGATCATGACAACGAATTAAATCGAAAAGTGAGCAAAGCAGGCGCACGATTCGATATGAAGGTGTAAAATGTATTTAGTGAGTATTATCATTGGACTGATTATCGTCATCAGTTCCATTTTTTTAATAAGAAGTGAATTGAATCGGGCCGTCAGGTCACAGGCGATGTTATTGCAGCAATCAAGAGTTTATAAGGACGCTGATCTGTTTGAATTGCTTGAATCTCTCCAAAGCTCTATTGATGAAATGAATAGAGCTTTTTATGATATTGCAAATGATCTTGAAGGTAAATATAGCATTCACGAAAAGGAAATTAATTTGCTCAATGAAAAAGTTGAAATGCATTTGTCAAAGTTGGCAAATCATGAGAAAAAAATCATTGCGATAGAGAAAGTTTTTGGAAACCAAACGAAACAAGTACCTTCTAAATCAGTCAAAGATAACATTGAACATATGAATACAATTACTTATAGTGCTTCTCAGATAGATAATCGTGAGAATATATCTGAACTGACGGAAAATAAACCAGCGATAAGAGATCCTGCTATAAGTGCAGTTGATGATAGCGAATCTGAAGTTTTGACGAAGATTATCGAACTTAGAAGCAAGGGAAAGACGCTTCCACAAATTGCGAAAGAACTTGGGATTGGAATGGGTGAATTGCAACTCTTAATCTCCTTGAAAAAGTAATTTAAGGTTGTACATTTAAAGCCACTATGTTATAATATCGAAGGTAATTAAAAAAATCACACTCGCTTCAATTTTGATGGTGTTGCTGAAAAGTGCCATTGGAAGATGAAAAGCGAGGAGGTAAAAAACGAGGAGGACTCACATGTCTGTTATTTCAATGAAAGAATTGCTTGAAGCTGGTGTACACTTTGGTCACCAAACAAGAAGATGGAACCCGAAAATGGCTGAATACATCTTCACAGAAAGAAACGGTATCTACATCATCGACCTTCAAAAAACGGTTGGTAAAGTTGAAGATGCTTATGCATTCATCAAAAGTGTAGTAGATGAAAACGGTACAGTATTATTTGTTGGTACTAAGAAACAAGCTCAAGAAGCTATCGAATCTGAAGCAAGAAGATCTGGTATGTACTTCGTTAACCAAAGATGGTTAGGTGGTATGCTTACTAACTACAAAACAATCAAGAAGAGAATTGATTTATTATTCAAACTTGAAAAAATGGAACTCGATGGTACTTTTGAAGCGCTTCCTAAAAAAGAAGTTATCAAATTAAGAGCTGAAAAAGAAAAACTCGAAAAATTCTTAGGCGGTATCAAAGATATGCATAAATTACCAAGTGCTATCTTCATCGTTGACCCTAAGAAAGAAAAAATCGCTATCCAAGAAGCTAAAACACTTGGTATTCCAGTTGTAGCTATCGTTGATACAAACTGTGATCCAGATGAAGTTGATTATGTTATTCCTGGTAATGACGATGCAATCCGTGCGGTTAAACTTATCGCTGGTAAAATGGCAGATGCCATCATCGAAGCAAGACAAGGCGAGCAATTGACTGATACAACAGTTGCTGCAGCTGCTGAACTTACAGAAGAATAATAACCATATAAAACTAAAAATCAAGAGGTAAGAGTCGGACTCTTACCTTTTTTAAAGATTATTTTAAGTATATAGAGGAGGCACACAATGGAAGTTACTGCATCAATGGTAAAAGAACTTAGAGAAGCAACAGGCGCAGGTATGATGGACTGTAAAAAAGCGCTTGTTGAAACAAATGGAAATATTCAAGAAGCAGTTAAATACTTAAGAGAAAAAGGTATCGCTGGCGCTGCTAAAAAAATGGATCGTATTGCATCTGAAGGCATTATCGCTTCATATATCCACGGTGGTAGAATTGGCGTTATCGTTGAAATCAATAGCGAAACAGATTTCGTTGCTAAAAATGTAGAGTTCCAAGAATTTGGTAAAGATGTTGCGATGCAAGTTGCAGCTGCAAATCCACTTTACTTAAGAAAAGAAGATGTACCACAAGAAGCAATCGAAAAAGAAAAAGAAATCCTTAGAAACCAAGCTTTAAATGAAGGAAAACCTGCTCAAATCGTCGACAAAATGGTAGAAGGTAGAATTGCTAAATACTACAAAGAAGTATGTTTACTTGAGCAACCATTCATTAAAGATCCAGATAAAACAATCGATCAATTATTAAAAGAAAAAATTGCTAAAATCGGCGAAAACTTATCAATCAGAAGATTTTCTCGTTTCGAAGTTGGTGAAGGTCTTGAGAAAAAGACTGAAAACTTTGCTGAAGAAGTTGCAAAACAATTACAAGGTTAATCAAATCGATAGAAACTTAGAGAACACATCGTTGTGTTCTCTTTTTTAGGGAAAAAATATTTGAATGGACTATTAATATGCTGTAGAATGATAGTGAACGGAGGTTGTTGCTTTGAATTTAAAATACAAGAGAGTTATATTAAAACTCAGTGGTGAAGTGCTCGCAGGTAAAAAAGGATTTGGTGTTGACGACGATGTTGTAGCAGAAGTTGCAGGAACGATAAAAAAACTTGCAGATGCAGGCGTAGAAGTAGGCGTTGTAATCGGAGCGGGTAATTTTTGGCGAGGTAGAAGCAACAAGCGAATGGAGAGAACCACTGCCGATTATATGGGCATGATGGGTACAGTGATGAATTCACTTGCAATGGCAGATGCACTTAAATTTTTAGGTGTTAAAAATCATATTTTGAGTTCGATTTCGATGACACAGTTAGCAGAGTGCTACAATCGTGAAAAAGCAGTAACGTATTTAAAAGAAGGGGCTGTTGTCATATTCTCAGCAGGAACAGGAAGTCCTTTTTTCTCGACAGATACAACAGCGGCACTCAGAGCTGCTGAAATGGATGCTGAACTTATTTTACTTGCAAAACGCGTGGACGGTGTTTATGATAGCGATCCAGCGACCAATCCAAATGCCGTTAAATATGAAACTCTATCTTACAGTGAAATACTAAGTAAAAAACTTGCAGTCATGGACTTTACTGCAATCACACTATGCATGGATAACAGTATCCCTATCGCAGTCTTTGATCTCAATGTGCCCGAAAACATTATGAAGGCATGTGCTGGAATAAATGTAGGCACGATAGTAGCTGGCGAATAATGAATCAATTTTAGTTTGAATATTTAGGAGGTTTAAAATGAGAAATCAAGTACATGAAACGTTAAATCAAAAGATGGATAAAACTTTAAGCGTTCTTAAAGAAGAACTTAATCATATTCGTGCTGGACGAGCAAACCCTATGATTCTCGATAGAGTGAAAGTTATGTATTACGGCTCTGAAACGCCAATTAAGCAAGTGGCAAGTATTTCTGTTCCAGAACCGAGAATACTTCAAATTCAACCTTATGATACGTCTATATTAAGAGATATTGAAAAAGCCATTCAAATCGCTGATTTAGGGATCAATCCAACAAATGATGGCAAATTAATTCGTATGGTGATTCCTATGTTGACTGAAGAACGTAGAAAAGATTTACAAAAGAACATCAAGAAATTGGGTGAAGATGCAAAAGTTGCCCTTAGAAATGAAAGACGTGACGCACTTGAGCATCTTAAGAAGATGGAAAAGGCAAAGGAAATTTCTGAAGATGATTTAGTATCTGGTGAGAAAGAAGTTCAAAAAATGGTCGATGATTATGTCTTGAAAATTGATCAAATGGTAGGAAAAAAGAGCGAAGAAATAATGGAAGTTTAATTCCTGTGATAGTATGCCCTCCAATATTGGAGGGCTTAAATTTGAGGTGCTAAATGTTTTTTAAGAAAAAGACGTATGAACTTGATCTAGGTGCGATGCCACAGCATATCGCCTTCATCATGGATGGCAATGGCAGATGGGCGAAGCGAAAAGGCATGCCTAGACTGGTTGGACATAATGCTGGAACGGAAACTTTAAAGAAGATCGTCAAGGAAAGCAAACGTCTTGGCATTCCTTATATCACGTTTTATGCCTTTTCAACCGAAAATTGGAAACGGCCAAGTGATGAAGTCAATGGCCTTATGAACATCCTTGTCAAATTCATTCAGTCTGAAATTCAGGAAATTCATAGCAATCACATAAAAATCAATATTTTGGGTGATATTGACAGACTTCCAGCTTATGCAAGAGAGCAAGTTGATTTTGCAACGCAGCTCACAAAAGACAACTCTGAGATGTATTTTAATATCGCTTTAAACTATGGCGGTCGTGATGAAATCATCCAAGCTGTCAAAAATATTGTGCATGATGTTCAAAATCAAAAGATAGATATAGAACAAATCGATGAAAATTTATTTCCGGCATATCTCTATACAAATGGCATGCCCGATCCCGATTTGCTCATTAGAACAAGTGGCGAAGTTCGCTTAAGTAATTTTTTGCTCTGGCAATTGGCTTATTCCGAATTGACATTTGTAGATGTTTTCTGGCCAGATTTTGACGAGATGGCGTATCAGAAAGCGATATCAGACTATCAAAATAGAAATCGACGTTTTGGTGCGATTTAGGGAGAGACTATGAAAACGAGAGTAATTACTGCGATTGTTGCTTTGCCTTTGCTTTTTTTCGTTTTACTCAAAGGTGGCATAACGCTACTAGCTGCGACATTGATACTTAGTGTTATAGGGCAATATGAGTTTTATAAAGCCGTTTCAAAAACATATAAACCGATTGCATGGGTTGGCTACATTATGACAATCGCCTTATTTGCTGGTTTTTTAGGTGATTTTTCTAAAGATTACTTTACGATGATCGTAACTGGGTTCATGTTTTTGCTTATGGGACTTATGGTATTTACTAAAAGTACATTCCCTGGTGCAATGGTTACTTTCCTAGGTTTCTTTTATGTATCATTTTCCTTATCACATTTGATGTTGATTTCTGACATGGACGACAATTTTTTTATTTGGTATCCTTTTGTCATTGCATTTGTTACTGATACCTTTGCTTATTTTACGGGTAAGCTCATCGGGAAACACAAATTGATTCCATCTGTTAGCCCAAATAAAACAGTTGAAGGATCACTGGGTGGTATTGTTGCATGTGTTATAGTCAGCTATTTGTATGCTTATTGGTTTAAGTCTGATTTCCAATTTTATGCCATTTTCTTAGGGCTTATTGGTAGCATTTTCTCCCAAGTTGGCGACCTAATTGCCTCTAAAATTAAACGTATTTTTGATATAAAAGATTTTGGAAAAATCATGCCAGGGCATGGTGGTGTTTTAGATAGATTTGACAGTTTGATCATCACTTTACCACTTGTCTATTATTTTATGGTATTATTTAATTATGTAAATGATAGATGGATTTAATAAATGAATATAATGAAAATTATGAGCATAGTAATATGCTCGTTTTTATATGGAGAATAAGATGGGAAATAATAAAAAAATCACAATACTTGGTTCTACAGGATCCATAGGCACGCAAGCGTTAGATATTATAGAGCAGAGTGGTCGTTATGATGTTTTTGCGCTTACGTGTAACAGTCGCATTGAAGAGATGGTCAAACAAGCGGAACGTTTTAAACCAAAGTATGTCGTCGTCTTTGATGTGTCGCATTTTCTGAATCTCAAAATTGCACTTGCCCATACAAACGTTATACCGCTTTCAGGGATGGATGGATTAATTCAAGTCGTTACGGCTGATGAAGTAGACATCGTATTAACTTCTGTGGTTGGCAACATTGGTCTTACGCCAACGGTTGCTGCGATTAAAGCGGGTAAGACGATTGCACTTGCCAACAAAGAAACCCTCGTCACAGCTGGTGAAATAATTATGCCTTTGGCGAAGCAGTATGGTAGTCATATTCTACCGGTTGATTCAGAGCACAGTGCCATTTTTCAGTGTTTAAATGGCGAAGCAGCGGGTCATATCGACAAAATCATTTTGACCGCTTCAGGAGGCGCATTCAGAAGTTTTTCAAAAGAAGAAATTGCCATGAAAAGCGCTTTGGATGCTTTAAAACATCCAAACTGGTCAATGGGCCCAAAAATTACCATAGACTCAGCAACACTTATGAACAAGGGCTTGGAATTTATAGAAGCCAAGTGGCTATTTGATGTAAGCATTGATCAAATTGAGGTTGTCGTGCATCCACAGAGTATCATTCATTCGATGGTTCAATTTAAAGATCATGCCGTTATGGCACAACTAGGCGTTCCAGACATGAGAGTGCCTATCATCTATGCTTTAGATTATCCGAAACGTTATTCAAACAATGTGAAACCACTTAATTTTTTAGAAATGGGAACTTTGACTTTTGATAAACCTGATTTAGAAAGATTCCCATGTTTAGGACTTGCAATAGAGGCGCTAAGAGCTGGAGGCATTAAACCAACTGTTATGAACGCCGCCAATGAAATTTTAGTTGAAGCCTACTTAAAGGACAAAATCGGGTTTTACGATATTTCAAATCATATCAATCATGCGATGGATGCCTTTTCAAATATTGAAAAACCATCAATTGAGACGATACTACAAGTCGATGCTGAAACGAGACGTTTTGTCTCAGCGCGTTTGTCGAAATAATTGCAGCAAGGGGAAAATTTCCCACACGAAAGGATGGACATTATGTTTTTGACATTTATAAGTTTTGTATTTGTTTTTGGTCTGATTGTTTTTGCCCATGAACTTGGTCACTTTGCAACCGCAAGGATGAATGGCATAAAAGTTCATGAATTTGCGTTGGGCATGGGACCGACACTCATAAAAAAGCAGGGGAAAGAAACGCTGTATTCACTGAGGTTATTTCCAATTGGCGGTTACGTCAAAATGGAGGGTGAAGACGAAGTATCCGATGACCCTAGAAGTTTCACAAATAAAAAGCCAATTCAGCGATTAATCGTTTTAGCAGCAGGTGCAATTATGAACTTTATACTTGCATACGTTTTACTCGTCATCATCATGTTTTCAATCGGTTCTCCATCAAATATCGTTGGTGATACCGTAACTGATCTTCCAGCACGTGAAGCTGGTATTATTGCAAATGATGAAATCAAAATGATAGATGGAACACCTATTAATTCTTGGGAAGATGTCATTGAAAGCATTAATGGAAGTGGTGGTGAACAATTATCCATAGAAATCTTAAGAGGTACTGAGACATTAACGGTTGAAGTCGCTCCAAATGTTCGCGAGGACGGTACTTATCAAATTGGCATTCAAACGAAGTTTGTCAAAAAATTTGATCAGGCATTTGTCATGGCGGGCAAACAATTTTGGACATTCTTTACCGACATTTTTAAGTTTTTCACACAACTTGGTGATAAAAGTGTAACCGCAGAAGTTGTAGGTCCAGTAGGCTTAGTTGGAATTATAGGCGAAGTATCTAGACAAGGCATTATGAACTTGCTCTTGTTGGCAGCCTATATCTCCGTCAACCTCGGAATTGTGAACTTATTGCCTTTTCCTGCACTCGATGGCGGTAGAATCATATTTGTAGTTATCGAAATGATCATGGGTAAACCAATCAATCGCGAGAAAGAGGGCTTCGTGCACTTTGTAGGCTTTGTCATCTTGATGGCACTTATGTTATTCTTAGTCTTTAAAGATGTATCCAAATTATAGTGAGGCAAGTTATGAGAGAAAAAATCGTTAAAATAGGTAACCTTCATATTGGCGGCGGATTTCCAGTCGCCATACAGTCAATGTGCAATACGAAAACTGAAAACGTCGATGCGACTGTTGCACAAATCCTCGCGCTTGAAGCCGCTGGATGTGAGATTGTTAGGGTTGCTGTACCGACTATGGAAGCGGCAGAGGCAATCAAAAAAATCAAGTCTCAAATTCATATCCCACTCGTTGCAGACATACACTTTGATTACCGTTTGGCACTTGCCGCTATAGAAAATGGCGTGGACAAGATTCGTCTTAATCCAGGCAATATCGGTAGCAAGGAACGCGTTGCTCAGGTCGTTTCACTCGCAAAGGATAAGGGCGTACCCATCAGAATTGGTGTCAATGGCGGCTCACTTGATAAAGAAATCTATCAAAAGTATGGCGGGATTACACCTGAAGCACTCGTCGAAAGTGCCTTGCACCATGTTGAGATACTCGATGCACTGAACTTTTCGGATATTGTCATCTCCCTAAAAGCTTCTGATATTAAGCTGACTGTTGAATCTTATCGCTTATTAAGTAAAACGGTGCCTCATCCATTGCACCTTGGCATAACAGAGGCGGGTACGCAATATACTGGAACGATTAAATCGGCTATTGGCATCGGCATATTACTATATGATGGCATTGGTAGTACGATTCGAGTCTCTTTAACGGATGATCCAGTGGAAGAAGTGAAGGCGGCTAAGAAAATTCTTGAGGTGATGGAACTTCGGCGTTTTGGCATCAAGATGATCTCTTGTCCGACTTGTGGGCGTACAGAAGTCGATCTAGTGCGTATCGCAAAAGAACTGGAGGCACGCGTTACTGGCATCGATAAGAACATTACACTGGCCGTTATGGGCTGTGCTGTCAATGGACCTGGAGAGGCAAAAGAAGCGGATATTGGCATCGCCGGTGGTAAGAATGAGTTCCTATTATTTAAAAAAGGACTTGTCATTAGGAAGTTGAAAGAAGAAGAAGTTGTTGCAGCCGTTTTGGCTGAGATAGACAACATGTAATTTGCCATTATAATAGATTAGGAAATTGCATCATGCCAATTTCCATAGACGAAAGGTGATTAAATGGATAGAGTACCCTTTAATCAATTGATCCAGGATGTTTTAAGGATTGATGACGTTGAAATTAGCAAAATTGAATATAAACGCGAGAGCGATATTTTGAGCATACTTCTAAAAGCTAAAAATATGATCTCAGATCATCATATTGATAGGCTTAAGACTAACTTGAAAACGCATTTGGGATTCATCCAGAATTTTGAAATCAATGTTGAGTTGTTCGAGCATATCTCAAGAAGTGTCGCTTTGGAAGCATCATCTGACACGACATCTACTCAAGATGTTTCTTTGGCGACTTCTGATACAAGTAATGGTACACATATTTCATCAAATGAAGTAACCGTATCATCAGATGTAACATCAACAGAAGCAACATCAACAGAAGCTGAAGTACATGATTCATCGACTGATATCGTCCACAATTGGGACAACATTCTCAATGTCGTTAGACGCAAAAATCCAGCAGTAGCAAGCATTTTAAGACGATCAAAAATATCGTTTGACAACAATGCCATTCATATCGTCTTTGAAGATAAGGGACTTGAGAATACATTTTTCAAATTTAAAACGGATGATATGATCCACACAATTTGCGAAACGAATCTCAGTCGTAAATTTCCACTCACGACTGAATCTTTGCGTGAAGAAATAGAAGGGCTAGAAGCCTTTGATAGGGAGCAAGTAGAAGCGATTGAATCCATCGTGGCAAGTGCAACGAACGGCTTCAATGAAGATGCGATCAAACAAGTGACACGCAATGAAGAAAATGTGAGAGCATCAAAGATTACTTCAGAAGATGTTCTTTTTAGAAATAGAATTAAACGTGCAATTACTAAAATTATCGACATTCATCAAGAGGAAGAGACGTATGCTATAGAAGGCAAGCTCGTCAATTTTGATACCAGAGAACTTAAAGGCGGAAAATTTCTCGTAAAACTTTACCTTTCAGACTTGTCTAATGCGGTTGCGTGTAAGCAGTTTCTGAAGAAGAAAGAGTATGAGGAACTTTTACCAGCACTCAAGCAAAACAACTGGTACATCGTTGAAGGTGTCAATCGCTATGATCAATTTGACAAGGAACAGGTCCTTATTTTCAATTCGATCAACGCTGGTAAGATTGAAGTGCCGCGCATGGACAATTCTATTGAAAAGCGCATCGAACTCCATTTGCATACTAATATGAGCGAGATGGACGGCATCACACCCGTTAAAAAGATCATTCAAACAGCAATCGATTGGGGACACCCGGCAATTGCTATCACGGATCATGGCGTGCTTCAAGCCTTTCCTGATGCTGCAGCTGCAGCTGGCGATAAAATTAAAGTATTATACGGCCTAGAAGGCTATTTGGTCGATGATGAAATAGATATTATTGAACATGCTACAGATTATGGCGTTGATGAGACTTACGTTGTTTTCGATATTGAGACAACAGGGTTTTCATTTAACATGGACACGATCATAGAGATCGGTGCCGTTAAAATCGTGGGAGGTGTCGTCACTGAGCAGTTTAGCCAACTCATCAATCCAGGGCGCCCAATACCACCACTGATCACTGAACTTACAGGTATTTCTGAAGAAATGGTTGAAGATAAACCGTCTCTTGAAGAGGTCTTGCCAAAATTTATAGCCTTTGTGGATGGTGCACCAGTTGTTGCCCATAATGCGTCGTTCGACTGTTCCTTCATCAGATACTATTGTGAGAAGCTCGGGATTCCATTTACCTCGCTCATCATCGATACGTTGGCGCTAAGTAGACTGTTGCTCACAAGCATTAAAAAGCACAATCTAAAAGCGATAACGAAGCATTTGAAGATCACTTTAACCGACCATCATCGTGCTATTGCGGACGCAGAAGCGACAGCACGTGTTTTTATTCACTTTATCGGTCTTTTAAAAGAAAAAGAGGTCATGACGCTAAAAGAAATTAACCGATATGCCATAGCAAACTACGACTTTAGCCAGCTTGAGATGTTCCATGTTATCATATTGACGCAGACACAAGCTGGGCTTAGAAATCTTTATGAGATAGTTTCACATTCGAATATCAATTCGTATTATAGAAAACCTAGGATCCCTAAGAGCCTTCTCAGAAGCAAAAGAGAAGGGTTGCTCCTTGGCAGTGCTTGCGAAGCAGGGGAACTCTACAAGGGCATCATGAACAACAGACCCAAGGAACGCATTTTAGAAATCGCCGATTTCTATGACTATTTAGAAATTCAACCGGTGGACAACAATGCCTTCATGCTCGATAGTGGTAAGATTAAGAGCATTGAGGAGATCAGAACGGTCAACAAGATGATTTTAAATATTGGCGATCAACTGGGCAAATTGGTGGTTGCTACTGCCGATGTGCATTTTCTCGATCCGGAAGACGAAGTTTATAGACGCATCCTCATGGCAGGCAATGGCTTTAGCGATGCAGACAATCAAGCCCCACTATACTTTAGAACGACTGATGAGATGATGAAAGAATTCGATTATCTTGGTGAACGCGCTAAAGAACTCGTCATAGACAATCCTAGACGCATCGCTGACATGTGTGAGACTGTGCGACCGGTTCCAAAGGGCACTTTCCCGCCTGTTATAGAAGGTGCGGATGACGATTTTAGAAACATGTGTATGGCTAAAGCAGAACGTATTTATGGCGTGCCACTACCGGAAATTGTAGAAAAACGTCTTCTAAGAGAACTCAATTCAATCATAGGAAACGGCTATGCCGTCATGTATATCATCGCACAAAAACTCGTTACAAAATCGCTTGAAGATGGCTATTTGGTTGGTTCAAGGGGTTCGGTAGGGTCTTCATTCGCCGCGACGATGAGCGATATTACTGAAGTCAATCCACTGCCACCGCACTATATCTGTAAACATTGTAAGCACTCGGAGTTCTTTACAGATGGCAAGTACGGCGCGGGCGTAGATATGCCAGACAAGATATGTCCATCATGTGGGAACAAACTCACTAAAGAAGGGTACGACATTCCTTTTGAAACATTCCTTGGATTCGACGGCGATAAAGAGCCCGATATCGACCTTAACTTTGCGGGTGTATATCAAGCCAATGCCCATAAATATTGTGAAGTGCTATTCGGTAAAGGTAAGACATTTAAGGCGGGTACGATTGGTACTATCGCAGACAAGACAGCTTATGGTTATGTCAGGAAATACTTTGAAGAGCGTGAGATAGACATTCACCGTTACGAAATCGAACGCTTATCACAAGGCCTGACAGGCATCAAACGATCAAGTGGACAACACCCTGGTGGCATCATGGTCGTTCCGGCTGACAGGGATATTCATGAGTTTTGTCCGATTCAATATCCCGCGAACGATGTCAACTCAGACGTTATTACGACGCACTTTGATTACCATTCGATCAGCGGTAGGCTATTAAAGCTGGATATACTCGGACACGACGTTCCGACGATCATCAAGTATTTGGAGGAACTCACAGGACTTAACGTCTTTGATATACCACTTGATGATCCTGCCACGATGAAGATTTTTACGTCGGCAGAACCACTTGGCATTAAGGATCCGAGCTACAGCCTTGATATTGGTAGCTTAGGTATCCCGGAATTCGGCACAAAATTCGTTCGACAAATGCTTCGCGATACAAACCCAGCGACGTTTTCTGACCTTGTGCGCATATCAGGTCTGTCACATGGTACAGATGTTTGGGTCAATAATGCTCAGGATTTGGTACGTAATAAGACCGTTACCATCAAAGAAGTTATCGCAACGCGTGATGACATTATGAACTACTTGATTCAGATGCAGCTCGAGCCGCTTACTTCGTTTAAGATCATGGAGAACGTACGTAAGGGTAAAGGACTTAAGGAAGATGAGATCAAAGTCATGAAGGACAATAAGGTGCCAGATTGGTACATAAACTCATGCCAGACGATTCAGTACATGTTCCCTAAAGCGCATGCTGTCGCCTATGTTATGATGTCCGTGCGCATCGCCTATTTTAAAGTACATCAACCGCTCGCATTTTATGCGACGTATTTTTCAACAAAAGTTGACGATTTTGATGCTGATTTGATCTGCAAAGGTCCGGAGACGATTCGGGCAAAGATGAAAGAAATCGACGGCATAGAAAAGCCAACGAAAAAGGAAATTGATCTTCAGGGTATTTTAGAAATCGCCGATGAAATGTACAGCAGAGGTTTTGGATTCATGCGTGTGAATCTCAATCAGTCCGATGCGGAGCAGTTCAAAATCGCTTCTGGCAAAATTTTGCCGCCATTTTTGGCGCTTCAAGGTGTTGGTGCAACTGCAGCTGTTAGTATCGCTGCGATACGCGATGAACATCAGGAGTTTTTATCTGTCGAAGATTTCCAAAGATTGACGAAAGTTTCCAAAACGGTAATAGAGGCAATGAAGGTTCACGGCTGCTTTGAAGACATGCCTGAAGATAATCAATTGTCGTTATTCTCGTTTGCATAAGTGCCCATTTTATGCTATACTAAAGCAGTAAATAGATTTTTGACGGCAAGAGTGGGGAATTCCCACTCTTTGTTATTGAGTAGGACTTAATTATGGAAACTGCATAATTACCTTTTAAGTTGCAAAATTCTGTTTATCGAATTTGACAATGGCTCAATCAAGCCGTTTTGATAAATGAAATTCATGCAATTTAGAATTATGCAATTTCCTCAAAAGTAAAATATAGAGTACATATTAGATTTGGAAAGCAGGTGCGGAGTATGAAAAAGAAAAGAGTTGTTGATGTTGTGGAAGAGATTTTAACACCATTTGTTAAGACGCATAACATGGAAATCGTAGACGTAGAATTTGTTAAGGAAGGCCCTTACCGTTATTTAAGAGTAACGATTGATAAAGATGAACCAGTTACATTAGACGATTGTTCATTGGTTAGTCAATTCTTAAATCAAAAACTTGATTCACTCGATCCAATTGAAGAGCAATACTTCTTAGAAGTGACATCGCCAGGTGTTGAACGCGTCCTTAAAAAGGAAAGCGAATTTGAAAAATTCAAAGGTCAAATGGTACAACTCAAATTGTTCCATACTTTTGAAGGACAAAAAGCACTTACGGGCACACTCATCGGATTAATTGATGATCATATTGTCATTGAAAATGACCATATGGGTAGAGTAGAAATACCAAAAAGCAAAGTATCGGTGACGAAACTCGTCGTCGATTTCGAATAGGAGGGATAACGGTGAAAACAGAATTATTACTTGCACTTGAACAATTGGAAAAAGAGAAGGGTCTTTCGCTTGAAATGCTTTTCGACGTCATCGAAGATGCCGTGGTAAAGGCTTACAAGAACAACTTTGGTGCGAATCACAACGTTGAGGTTCAACTCAACCGTGAGACAGGCGATATCAATGTCTACTCTGTAAGAGTGGTCGCAGATGAAGTGCTGGACGAGGACACTCAGATTTCAACTGAAGAGGCAAAAAAAATCGATCCCGAATTTGGAAATGGCGATATCGTCAAAGAGAAAGTCACACCGAAAGATTTCGGCAGAATCGCTGCACAGTCCGCAAAACAAGTGGTTGTACAGAAGATTAGAGAAGCTGAGCGCGGCGTGATCTACGATGAATATTCCAGCCGTGAAAGTGAAATCGTCAATGGCGTCATTCACCGCGTGTCAAAGGGTATCGTTTACATTAGCCTCGGACGCACTGAAGCGCTCATGAATCCAAATGAGCAAATTCCAAATGAAGAATATATTCAAGGTGCACGTATTAAAACAGTTATCACAGAAGTGAAAAATTCTACAAAAGGACCACAAATATTTGTATCTAGAACGCATCCAGCGTTAGTGAAACGCTTATTTGAACTAGAAGTACCTGAGATTTACGACGGTGAAGTCGAGATTAAGAGTATCTCTCGTGAGCCAGGTTCCAGAACAAAAATTGCTGTTTTTTCTCCAAACCCAGATCTCGATCCTGTAGGCGCATGCGTTGGACAAAAGGGACATCGTGTTCAAAACATCGTCGAAGAACTCCAAGGTGAAAAAATCGATGTCATCGAATGGAACGAGAACCCCGCAATATTGATTTCCAATGCACTTAGCCCATCAAAAGTCATGCGCGTCGAAGTTGACGAAGAAGACAACTCAGCACTTGTCGTGGTTCCTGATTACCAATTGTCACTTGCAATCGGTAAAGAAGGTCAAAACGCGAGACTGGCTGCAAAATTGACCGGCTGGAAAATCGATATTAAAAATGAAACACAGTATAAAGCCTATTTGAGAGAAATTGGCGAGTATGAAGATGTCTATGGAGATGAAGAATAATTATGAAAAAATTACCCATGAGAAAATGTATTGGTTGTGGTGAACAAAAACCAAAGAAAGAATTGATCAGGGTCGTAAAAAATAAAGAAAATGAAGTGTTTGTCGATTTTACAGGCAAGGCAAATGGACGTGGCGCTTACATCTGTAAAGACAAAAAATGCTTCGATATCGCCATCAAGAAAAACGCCTTCAACCGTGCGCTTGAAACCAAGATCGAAGACGATGTGTTCGAAAAGTTGAAGGAAAGGTTAGATGACCATGAATAATGTTTTATCACTTTTAGGATTCGCGAGGAAAGCCGGTCAATTGGTACCGGGAGCAACCCTTTGCGAACAGGGAATTAAGAGCGGAAAAGTTTCTTTACTGATCATAGCTGTAGATATGAATGAATCAACAATAGCTAAAATGGTGAGATTATGTGAATCCGAAGGTGCGGCATATAGAATTATTTCAAACAAGGAGGCTTTGTCTTGTGCAATTGGCAAAGCTGGCTATGGATTGTTCGGCATAACGAACAAAAAATTTTCGCGGGCATTAATTGAAAAAATTGACGCTCTATAACCGGAGGTGACGCAATGTCTAAAACCCGAATCCATGAACTTGCAAAAGAGTTAAATGTACCAAATAAAACTTTAATAGATTCTGCTAATTCACTCGGATATGATGTAAAAAATCATATGAGTGCGTTGGATGACCAGGAAATAAAACAACTAAAAGGAAGATTTATGAAGAATGCTCCAGAGAGTACTGAAAACAAAGCAATAAACAAATCAGCAGAAAAGACAACTTCTGAACCTGCACAGAAATCGGAGGCTGCAAAAACAGCGCCTGAAAAAAAAGCGGCTAAGCCAATTTCAGAGAGCAAGCCAGCTACTGAGAACAAGCCTGCTACTGGGACTAAACCTGCAGTTGAAGGTTCCCCTACCGGTGACGCAAAACCTGCTGGCGAAGCAAAACCAGCTGGTGAAAAGCATCATAAAATCATCTATGATCGTACGAAAGAGATCCGTGAAGAAGAAAGTCGCCGTGCTCAAAACAGAGGCTATGACAACAGAAACAAACCTTATAATAGCAATAGACCAGCTTCATTTGATGGTCGTCCATCATCTGATAGACCGGCTTCAAGTCAAGCAACGGATAGAAAACCGTATAACTCTAGTTATCAGAAGCCAGCAGATGCGGCAACAGCACCTGTAACACCTGTAACACCTGCAACATCTACACCTGCAACATCAACACCAGCGACGTCAACACCAGCTTCTACAGATCAAACACAGACGCCTACAGAAAATAAGCCAGCAATCGATTACAGATCAAATGAGCGTAGACCTTATGATCCAAATCGTCCTGCAAGACCACAAGGTGATGGCACTAGACCGCCATACGAGAAAAAACCTTATGATCCAAATAGACCACCATACGAGAAAAAACCGTATGATCCAAACAAACCAGCGTATGAAAAAAGACCATATGATCCGAATAGACCACCCTATGAGAAAAAACCATACGATCCAAACAAACCAGCATACGAGAAAAGACCATATGATCCAAACAGACCGCCATATGAGAAAAAGCCGTATGATCCAAACAAACCAGCATACGAAAAAAGACCATATGATCCAAATAGACCACCTTACGAAAAAAGACCATACGATCCAAATAGACCACCAAGACCAGTTGGTCCAGATGGCAAACCAGTTTATAGCAGTGAAGGTGGCTACAGAGGTAACCGTCCTGCAGGACAGGGTGGCGGCTACAACAGACCTCCTGGCCAAGGTGGCGGCTACAACAGACCATCGGGCGGTGGTTACGGCGGTGGATTTAACAAGGATAAAGATTCTAGTGGTCCAGGCGGTAAAAAGACAGATGCTAAGACAACTTTTGCTTCTGAAATACAGGAAAAAACACCTAAGAAGAAGAAGCAACAAAAGAAAGATGCCCCAATATTTGACAAGGACAAGTTAGAAGCAAAATCAAAAAAAGCTAAAAAGCTCTTAAAGGATGAAATCACTGTAAGCGAAGTGACGCCTAGAAGAAACTTTAACTTTGATAAAAAAGTTAAGCAAAAGAGCGGTTTGTATAAAGAGAAGACAGAGAAAGAAAAATCAGAAAAACTCAACGAGATTCTTCTCAAGGAAAAAGTATTTGTGCCTTCTGAGATGACTGTTAAAGAGTTCGCTGAAGTCATCAACAAATCGGCAAATGAGATCATCGTTAAATTGATGGCGATCGGCAATATGGCAACGCTTAACAAAATCATCGATTTTGAAAGTGCAGCGCTTGTTGCCTTAGATTATGACATAGAGCTTGAAGTTGAAGATGTTGTCGTAGAAAATCAATTCCAAATGTTTGAACTTGACTATCAAGATGAGCCTAAAGATCTTAAGAAAAGAGCGCCAGTTGTTACGGTTATGGGTCACGTTGACCACGGTAAAACGTCTCTTCTTGATGCAATTAGAAATACAGGCGTCGCTGATGGTGAAGCTGGTGGTATCACACAACATATCGGCGCATCTGAAATCATCCACAACGGTGAGAAAATTCTGTTCTTAGACACACCAGGTCATGAGGCGTTTACGTCACTAAGAGCGCGTGGTGCAAAAGTTACTGATATCGCTATTCTAGTCGTTGCAGCGGATGACGGTGTTATGCCACAGACGATTGAAGCGATCGACCACGTTAAGGCAGCAGGCGTTCCAATCATCGTTGCCATCAACAAAATTGATAAACCAAATGCAAACCCTGATAGAGTGAAACAAGAATTGTCTGATCGTGGCGTTTTAATTGAAGAGTGGGGCGGCGATGTCATCGCAGTGCCTGTTTCAGCTAAAACAGGCGAAGGTCTCGACAAACTTCTCGAGATGGTTATACTTGTCTCTGAAGTGTTAGAACTTAAAGCTAATCCAAACCGTCCAGGTATTGGAACTGTCATCGAAGCAAAAGTTGTCAAAGGTCGTGGTACTGTTATCACTGTTATCCTTGAAAAGGGTCAAATGGCAGTGGGTGATCCTGTCGTTACTGGTATTGCTTATGGTAAGGTCAAAGCACTCTATAATGACAAAGGCAAAAAAGTAAAGCAAGTGGGACCTTCTTCTACAGTGGAGATCGACGGTTTAAGCGAAATTCCACAAGCTGGAGAGAAAATCTATGTTACGCCTGATGAGAAAACTGCACGCGTTATTGCAGACCGTCATGCGATTGCTTTTAGAGAGAAATCACTTAATAAAAACCCTGGCGTTACGCTTGAAGATATATTCTCACGTATTAAAGATGGTGCCATGAAAGAACTCAACATCATCATTAAAGGTGACGTTGTCGGTTCAGTTGAGGCGATTAAGCAATCACTTCTCAAACTTTCCAACGAAGAAGTACGCGTAAATATCATCAGAGGCGATGTTGGTGCAATTTCAGAATCAGATGTTATTCTTGCTTCTGCTTCTAGTGCAATCATCATAGGTTTCAATGTTAGACCATCTGCCAATGTAACGGCAATTTCTGAACAAGAAGGCGTTGATATTAGAACGTACCAAATCATCTACAACGCTATCAATGATGTTGAAACTGCTATGAAAGGCATGCTCGATCCACTTTATAAAGAAGTGGTTCTTGGTAGAATTCAAGTTCGTGCGACGTTCAAGATTCCTTCAGGCGTTATCGCAGGTGGCTATGTCACTTCAGGTAAAGTTGAAAGAAAAGCTCAAGTACGCGTTATCCGTGATGGTATCGTTATATTTGAAGGTAAACTTTCATCGCTTAAACGTTTCAAAGATGACGTCAAAGAAGTTGCACAAGGTTATGAATGTGGACTTGGAATAGAAAAATTCAATGATCTTAAAGAACTTGATGAAATCGAAGCATTCGTTATGGAAGAAGTTAAACGATAATCCATTTGAACGCATTTACGGAAAGGTGGTATCGATATGTCCATTGCAAGAGGTAAAAAAATCTCGGAAGAAATTAAGAAAATAGTAAGCCATATAATGATGTTTGAAATAAAGGACCCAAGAGTCTCTAAGTTATCATCCATCACACATGTAGAAGTCACAAACGATCTCCGTTTTGTGACCATCTACATTAGTGTGTTCGATCCTAAACACAGTGTTGATGTTCACATTGAAGGGTTAAATAGTGCAAAAGGATTTATTCGTAAGGAAATAGGAAAAAATCTTAAATTGCATTTCACACCTGAACCGATCTTTAAAGCGGATGATTCGATTGAGCATGGTATGCACATCAATGAAATTTTAAGCACACTTGACATCAAACATGATGAAGAGCCCGTAGATGAAGATTTTGATGATGAAGACGAAGATGATGATGATGAGGCTTAAAGTATGAAATCAATCGAAAATCTAAAAGGTATTTTGTTAGATGAATCTATCAAAAACATCTTGATTTTGCCACACAATATGCCCGATGGCGATACACTTGGATCGTGCATCGGGATGTACCATTTAGTTAAATATTTTGGTAAAAATGGGTATATCGTCTTAAATGACGGTATACCTTCAAATTTATCGTTTTTGTTTGAAAATGAAGCGAGATGTCTGACAACGAAACAGGTGGAAGGCATTATTTTTGATGCTTGTATGGCTATTGATGCTGGTGAAACTAAGTTGTTTGAAGACCGTGTAGATCTGTTTCATTCAGGAAAATACAGTATTAATATCGATCACCATAAGACTAATTCACACTATGCACAAGTCAACATCATTGATGAAGACGCTTCGTCTACTGGTGAAATTGTCTATATGCTTTATGAAGCGCTTGAATGTCCTGTAGACGCTTTGAGTGCAGAAGCTCTATACGCTGCTATTGTAACTGACACAGGAAGTTTTAGATATTCAAACACGAGACCTATAACATTTAGCATTTGTAAAAAACTTCAAGAAACTGGTTTTGATTTTAATCGATTAAATGTTGAAATCTTTCAAAATAAGTCTTATGAAAAGCTTTTACTTCTCAATAAGGTATTCGAAACACTTGAACTATACATTGATGGCAAATGTGGCATAATCAAACTTTCAAAAGAATTAATTGCCAAACTGAATCTAAATGAATACGACACTGATGGTATCGTAGAATTTGTAAGGGATATTAAAGGTGTTGAAGTCGTCGTGTTCATCAGATATTTAGAAGGCATTGCACATAAGGTATCTATGCGCTCAAAATACGATTTTGACGTGAGTGATATAGCGTTGAAATTTAAAGGTGGCGGACACAAGAAAGCTGCAGGATTTAAGATGGATCAACCGATTGAAGTGATTGAATCACTTGTCGTTGATGCAATTAGAGCTGCTCTAATATAAAAGAGGCGATTAAACTTTGGAATTAAATGGTGTCGTGGTAATAGATAAACCACAAGAGTATACATCTCACGATGTCGTCGCGATTATGCGACGTAAATTACAGACTAAGAAGATTGGACATACAGGAACACTCGACCCGATGGCTACTGGTGTGTTGCCAATTTGTATCGGTAGAGCTACAAAAATCGTCGATTTTCTAATGGATCGAAAAAAAGCTTACGCTTGTGAAATGGTTTTAGGTTCGGCAACTGATACTCAGGATAAATGGGGGACTGTCACAGCACGAAATGATGATTTTGACATATCTGAATCTCAGATTGTTGAAGCGATAAAGTCTTTCGTTGGTGAGATTGATCAAATGCCTCCAATGTACAGTGCGCTAAAAGTTGGCGGAGAGAAACTTGTTGATTTGGCGCGTCAAGGGATTGTTATTGAGCGCGAGGCTAGAAAACGCATGATATTTGGCATAGACAACATTGTTGTCAGACATCGTACCATTAGTTTTGATGTCACGTGTGCCAAAGGAACCTACATTCGAACACTATGCCATGATATTGGCCTGAAACTTGGGTGTTATGCGCATATGACAGCACTTTGCCGTACGATGACAGAGCCGTTTAATCTATCGCAAGCAGCCAAACTTGATTTGATAACTTTAGAGAATGTTCATGAATATATAATTTCAATAGAGGACGCACTTAACTGGATGCCTTCTGTGACTATAAAGGGCTCTGAAAAGTTAAACACACTCGTTAAAAATGGCGTGCCAATTGATTTTTCGAGATTTTTAAAGAAATCATTAAGTGAAACTATCTACAAAATCTATATAGATCAGACATTTTGGGGGATAGGCGAACAAACCAGCGAAGGTCTTTTTATGAGAAAAGTACTTAGGGATGATTCTGAGGATTAATAAAGGGTGAAACGATGAAGATTTTTTTTGAAATTGAAGAAATAGATGCAAATATTGAACCGACATCTGTAGCTCTTGGTACTTTCGATGGCCTACATATTGGGCATGCTGAAGTATTAAATATTATGAAGATCGCCGCACAAGAAAAGGGGTTGAAATCTTTTGTTTACACTTTTTCAAACCATCCAAAAGAAATTCTATCGCCTGACAATGTGCCTTCAAAGATTATGGATATCGATGAGAAAGTACAGATTTTCGCGCGTATAGACGTTGATTATTTAGCACTCATCAAATTTGATGAAACGCAAATAATATATGAGCCTGAGGATTTTGTGAAAGAAGTATTGATCGGAACGCTCAACATGAAGCATTTAACAGTGGGACATGACTATCGTTTTGGAAGAAAAGCCAGTGGAGATGTCAATATTCTGATGGCTTTGGCAGATAAATATGGATATACGTATGAGATTGTCGAACCAATTATGAAAAATGAAGTGCGCGTTTCATCAACACTAATTAGAGAATTCTTACAAGATGGGCGCATTGAGGAAGCCAATTTTTATCTTGGTAGAAAACACTTTATAAAAGGTCTAGTTGTTCGCGGGAAAGGTGTAGGGAAGACACTTGGTTTTCCAACGGCAAATCTTCGAATTAAAGATAACATTAGCACTATCAAACCAGGTGTCTATGTGACTGAAACGATTTGGAAGGGGAAATGGTTTCCAAGTGTTACAAATGTAGGCTATAACCCAACCTTTGAACAGACGGGCATTCACCTTGAAACGTATATTATCGGCATTGATCACGAAATGTACGATGAAGTCATAGAAGTTCATTTTGTCAAACGATTAAGAGATGAACTGAAATTCAATAGCTTAGATGAACTTATGCTTGCTATGGACAATGATTTAGCCAATACAAAGGCTTATTTTAAGCTTTAACTCACTTATCAACGGATTTTGGCAAATTGTTCTTTACACTGACTGGTTCAGATGTTATAATTCTAATGTTGTTTACCATCTGCTTTGTCTATCGAGACTCCAACGATTTACTAGGCTCATGGCATATAAATAAAAATTATCTTAGGAGGTAACACATGATTACTAAAGAGAAAAAAACCGAAGTTATCGAGAAATTTAAAACACATCCAACAGACACTGGTTCACCAGAAGTTCAAATCGCGATTCTTACTTTTAGAATCAATGAATTAAATGAACATTTATTGACACATAAAAAAGATCACCACTCTAGAAGAGGTCTTTTAAAAATGGTCGGTCAAAGAAGAAGCTTACTCAACTACTTGAAAGACACTAAGCTCGAGAAATACAGAGCGCTTATCGTAGAGTTAGGTTTAAGAAAATAATAGTTAGAATAATAAAGCTTGACGGTTGTCAGGCTTTATTTTTTAGGTGGGGTAAAACATGCCCATCTTCAAATTATGTCTTTCTATTTAACTATAATTTTAGTATAATAGAATAGACAAAAATCAATTGTACTTATAGGAATTTATCTTAATATCCTACTTATTTGAAGTGAATGCTTAATTTGAGCACTGACTTGAAATAAGTAGGATAAATTCCGCAAAGTGGTTATGAAAATAGGAGGCTTTATGAGTCAAGTATCAGGTTGCCAAGCTCTAGGCGGCGACACATTAAAAGAAACAAAGACATTTGAAACTGTCATTGCAGGCAGACCTTTCAAAGTAGAAGTTGGCAAAATGGCCAATCTCGCAAATGGATCTGCACTTATATCTTATGGCGAAACAGTGGTGCTCGTTACAGCAGTTGCATCGAGAAAGCCAAAATTAGGTATTGACTTCTTCCCACTCACAGTTGAGTTTGAAGAAAAATTATACTCTGTTGGTAAAATTCCTGGTGGATTCATCAAAAGAGAAGGAAGACCTTCTGAAAGAGCTGTCCTTACATCTCGTTTGATTGACAGACCTATAAGACCTTTATTTCCAAATGGCATGAAAAATGAAGTTCAAGTTGTTGCAACTGTTCTTTCAGTTGATCAAGACTGTACACCTGATACAGTTGCTATGAATGGTGCATCTATTGCACTCGGCATCTCAGATATCCCGTTTGGCGGCCCAGCAGGTGCTGTTACGGTTGGTTATATCGATGGTGAATATATCTTGAATCCTACAATTGCTCAGAAAGAAGTTTCAAAACTCAACTTAGTCGTTGCGGGTACTGATGAAGCGGTTGTTATGGTTGAAGCTGGCGCTGATATTCTTCCTGAAGATGTTGTATTAGGTGCCATCATGTTCGGTCATGATGCAATCAAAGAAATTTGTGCTTTTATCAATAAAATATCTGCTGAAATCGGTAAAGAAAAATTCAAAGTCGTGATTCCAGAAGTGGATGAAACATTTGCAGAAGAGATCAGAGAATTCTTAGCTGCAAAGATGAATAAACTCGTTAGAATTACAAGTAAACATGAGCGTAATGAAGCTCTTGAAGATCTTCAAATAGAACTTCTTGATCATTTCCTTCCAACATATCCAGATAGTACTGACTTCTTTAAAGAGCAATTTAAAGCGATTGAAAAGACGACGATGCGTACGATGATTGTCAATGAAGGTATCCGACCAGATGGTAGAACAACGACTCAAATTCGTCCTATTTCATGTGAAGTTGGTTTATTGCCAAGAACTCACGGCTCTGGACTCTTTACGCGTGGTTTGACACAAGCGCTTACTATTACAACTTTAGGTGCACTTGGCGAATCACAACGTATTGATGGTTTAGATCTCGAAGAAACTAAGCGTTATATGCATCATTATAACTTCCCACCGTTTTCTGTGGGTGAAACAGGTATGAGCAGAGTCAACAGACGTGCAGTAGGCCATGGTGCCTTAGGAGAGCGTGCGCTTCTTCCAGTTATTCCATCTGAATCAGATTTCCCATATACAATTAGACTTGTATCTGAAGTTGTTACATGTAACGGTTCAAGCTCACAAGCGAGTATCTGTGGTAGTACATTGTCGCTTTTAGACGCTGGTGTACCAATTAAAGATTCTGTTGCAGGTATTGCAATGGGCCTTATTCAAGAAGATGGCAAAATTGAGATTTTGAGTGATATTCAAGGCATGGAAGATGCACTAGGCGATATGGACTTTAAAGTTGCTGGTACAAAAGATGGTATTACAGCGCTTCAAATGGACATTAAAGTTGATGGACTTGATAAATCATTGCTTGAGAAAGCACTTGATCAAGCACGCATCGGCCGTTTACACATTTTAGGTGAAATGAATGCTGTCATTAGCGCGCCAAGAGCTGAGATGTCTCAGTACGCACCACGCGTGTTCCAAATTAAAATCAATCCTGATAAAATCAGAGACGTTATTGGGCCAGGTGGTAAAGTTATTACTAGAATCACATCTGCATACAATGTTAAAATTGATATTTCAGATGACGGTTCGGTATTGATAACAGCTAACGACGGTATCGGCGGCGAAAAAGCACTTGCAGAAATTCAAGGGATTGTAAAAGTTCTTGAAGTTGGTCAAGTGTATACAGGTAAAGTAACTAGAATCCTCAAGTTTGGTGCATTTGTTGAGCTTGGTCATGGAAAAGAAGGCCTATGCCATGTATCACAACTCGATACGAAACGCGTTGCTAAAGTTGAAGATGTTGTTAATATCGGAGATGTTGTTACTGTAAAAATCATAGAGATAGATGATCAAGGCAGAATTAACGTTTCTAGAAAAATTCTTCTAGAAGAAAATAAATAAGTCCATCAATCGTATGATTGACAGATAATTTCAAGCATTTTAAAAAAACCCTAGGCCAGATGCGAGATCGTAAATGACCTAGGGTTTGATGTGTCTTATCCGTATATAATTAAGAGGTGAAAAATTGCATAAAAAAATGCAACTTGACAACGGGTTGACCCTTGTCTATGAAAAACTGGAAGGTTACAAGTCTATATCTATAGGTGTCTGGATAAAAACAGGCTCTGCACATGAAAATGATACCAACAATGGTATTTCTCATTTTATTGAACATATGCTTTTCAAAGGCACTTCGCGTCGTTCAGCTAAAGAAATTGCAAGTGTAATCGATGGAATAGGTGGGGAAATAAACGCATATACTGCAAAGGAATGTACCTGTTTTTATACAAAAACACTTACCATGGACTTTGAAATTGCGTTAGATGTTCTTTCAGATATGATGATGCATGCAACATTTTTAGACGAGCACATCGAAACAGAAAAAACTGTAATTATCGATGAAATTAATATGTATGAAGATGCTGCTGAAGAAATCGTCGTTGATATTTTAAATGAAATCACATTCAAGGGTCACCCCTTGGCTTATCCTATATTAGGTACTAAAGAATCTGTCAATGCGTTCACACATGATTCTTTGGTTGATTATTTCAACAAGTATTATCATGCTGATAATATGGTAATCTCGATAGCTGGAAATTTTAATGAGGTTGAGTTGCTTGAAAAGGTAAATGCGTATTTTGGAAAAATCAGAAAAGGTACTGTGCCGAATCAAGACGTTAGTCCTGACCCTATTTACAATTGGAACTTTGACTCAAAGAAAAAGGATTTTGAACAAATTCAAGTAGCGATCAGTTTTCCTGGGATTAAATTTGATCACGCACTCAGTTATGAAATGATGGTACTCAGCAACATACTTGGCGGCACAAACAGCTCGAGATTGTTTCAAACGATTCGTGAAGACCGTGGGCTTGCATACTCTATTTATTCGGAACCCAATTTTTATGATGCGTTAGGGACGCTGTGTATTTCTTTCGGCGTTTCAAAAGAAAATCTTAAAGAGACAATGTCTCTCATCGTTTCTGAGATAAACTTACTCAAAAAACATTTAATAACGGATGAGGCACTTGAACATGCTAAGAATCACCTACGTGGGAGTTTCTTCCTCAATTTGGAAGGTAGTGACAATTATATGGATATGATTGGGCGTATCGAGTTATTTGCACATCGCGATAAAAATATCGACGATATGCTCGATAAGATCAATGGCATTCAAATGTCAGGTGTAACAACGTTGATTGATCACTGTTTCGAAACAAATCAAATTGCACTCGCCATCGTCGGCGATATTGAAAAATCTGAAACAGAAGCACTTTATCATCAGTTCTGTAAAGGTTTAAAACTTAAAACGTTAAAGTATTAATTTGGCATTATTGTCATCTTATAATACAAAGTATAATTGTTACATTGTGTCAACTAAGGTTGTATAGTGTCAACTAAGATAGAGTAGATAAATGATTCAAGGGGGAACATATGAAAATAAAAATAGTGAACACTTCTCAAAATCCTTTGCCTGAGTATAAAACACTTGGCGCATCGGGGATGGATTTGCTTTCGGACAACGAAATGCCGATTCTCTTAAAACCTATGGAAAGACAATTGGTTCCAACTGGATTGTTTGTAGAAATTCCAATTGGCTTTGAAGGTCAAGTACGTGCACGTAGTGGCTTATCGATCAAGAACGGTATAACATTAGTCAATTGTGTTGGAACGATAGATAGCGATTACCGTGGTGAATTAAAAATTCCCGTGATTAATTTAGGTGAAGAAGCATTTGAAATTAAACGCGGTGACAGAATCGCACAACTTATCATCGCAAAATATGAACGCATTGATTGGGATACTGTTGATTCAGTAGAAGATACACATCGTGGCACGGGCGGCTTTGGTTCAACAGGCGTTTAAAAAAGAGGTGATCACTTGGCTAAGACTACAACGCGTAAAAGTAAGGCAAAACCGGCGACACAAAGTCGAAGACCGTCTTCTAAACCAACTAAAATGGAGTTGGAACGCAATTATAAAATTAAATATGAACTCAAGATGATTTCACTTGCTGCTGTGACAATATTTATCATGATTAGCCTATATACCAAAGCAGTTGGTGTCGTCGGACATACAATAACGAACACGATTCTCGGGTTGTTTTCCTATGTTGGTTACGGATTGCCCATCATATTTTTTATCGTCGTATTCGTATTTCTCAATCCAAACTTTAGACCAGCTAGGTTACGTGTCGGAAGTGCTATGATATTGATTGTAATAGGTCTTTTACTATTAACAACGCTCATTGCGTATGATGGAATTGAACGCGACAAACTGGTATTACGAGATAACTATGCGTCTATAGAAGGTATTAAATACGCATACACTTTAGGAACAACGTTGGATGGTGGTGGTGTATTTGGCGATGTACTCGCTATTGCTACTATCAAACTTATTGGTTTAGTTGGGACTTATATTGTCATCATTGTGACTTTCCTAGTAGGATTTATTATTTTCACTAAAATATCTATGCAAGATTTATGGGAACTTAAGAAAAAGACGGGAATTGAGAGAAAGCAAATTAAGGAACAAGAACGCGAAATCGAAGCTTCTATTATGCAAAGCAAATTAGACTTGAGAACAGCTGCTGAAAATGGTGCTGTTAACAAAAAGAGTCCTAAGCGTGTAGAGGTAGAATCAGATCCTGGATTTTTAAGTGAACTTGAGAATATGCGTAAAACTAATAAGAAAAAAGATGTCAAAATCTTTGATTATGATTCTTATGATAATGAACCATCCGCAGAACTATCAAAAACGAAAGCCGAATCAATTAGCAATAATGACGCGGTTAATAAACTTCCTGATTTGAAGACGCCAGTCGGTGAAACAGTTAAGCCACCTGTGTTTAAGCCTTTCAAGCCAGAACCGGATAATTTGTCAGAGGGATCGATTGATTTCTTTGATCACAATGACAAAAAAAATGAAAAATCAAATGAAAAATCAAATGCTGATAAAGCATCAATTGATAAATCAAGCACTCCGAAGCCTTCTATGGATAAAAGTGCCACAGAAAAGTTAAAAGAATCCGATATAGATCCTCAGACCAGGCAGCTGGTTCACGACGAAATTAGACAAAACACACAAAAAGTGGTCAGTGTCTATGAACTGCCACCACTTGAATTGCTCAATGCCGAGGTCAACACACAGTTGACAGAAGATAAATCAGAATACATTGAGATGGCAAAGCTCCTTGAGGAAACGCTCAACAATTTCAACGTCGATGCTAAAGTTGTTTCCGTGAAACGCGGCCCGTCGATCACGATGTTTGAAGTGCAGCCAAGTCCTGGTGTCAAAGTCAGCAAGATCGTTGGCTTAAGTGAAGATATTGCACTGAATCTCGCAACGAGTCACGTGCGTATCGCGCCGATTCCTGGAAAAGTTGCTATCGGTATTGAAGTACCAAATAAGGTGACCTCAATGGTAACCATCAGAGAAGTCATCACATCACCAGAATTTAAAAAGTCCAAGTCCAAATTGACTATCGGGCTTGGAAAAGACATCTCAGGAAATGCCATCATCGGCGATTTATCGAATATGCCGCATCTGCTCATCGCTGGTGCAACCGGTTCTGGTAAGTCAGTATGCGTCAATACGATTATTTCAAGTATCTTATTCAATGCGCGTCCCGATGAAGTCAAATTCTTGATGATCGACCCAAAAGTCGTTGAACTTAGCAATTACAATGGCATTCCGCATCTGATATTGCCAGTCGTGACTGATCCTAAAAAGGCGTCAATTGCATTGAATTGGGCTGTCAACGAAATGACAAGACGTTATAAGATGTTTGCGGAACAAGTCGTTAGAGATATGAAGAGCTACAACAAAAAAGCTGAAATCAATGGCCTAGAGATGTTGCCACAAATTGTCGTCATCATCGACGAGCTTGCAGATCTTATGATGGTCGCACCAAATGTCGTTGAAGATGCAATTTGTCGTTTGGCTCAAATGGCCAGAGCGGCTGGCATCCACTTGATTGTCGCGACTCAAAGGCCATCTGTTGACGTTATCACAGGCCTAATCAAAGCCAACATCCCATCACGTATCGCCTTTTCAGTGTCGTCATCTATCGACTCAAGAACGATTATTGATATGGGTGGCGCTGAAAAACTGCTTGGTAAAGGTGACATGCTTTATTACCCAATCGGCGCATCCAAGCCGAAACGCGCGCAAGGTGCGTTTATGTCGGATGAAGAAGTTGAAGCCCTTGTAGGGTATATTAAGAATCAAGACCATGAAATCCATTATAACGAAGAAATCCTCGATGAGGTTCAAACGATGGGTGTAAACAATATGGACGACGTTGACGAGTACCTTGAAGATGCCATTGCATTTGTCGTAGAATCAGGACAAGCATCCGCATCGCTCATGCAAAGACGTTTCCGGGTTGGATACAACCGTGCCGCTAGATTGGTTGACTCCATGGAAGAACGCGGCATCATCGGGCCATCAAGAGGCAGCAAGCCGAGAGAGGTATTGCTCTCATCGGATGAACTGCGCGCACTTAACGGGCTTGAAGCCTTTGAAATGGAATACAGTAGTGAAGACAATGATCCTGAAAGCGATCATGAAGAATATTAAGTATGGAAATTGCATAATTACATGCAATTTCCTCAAGTGAGGAAAATATGAAAAAAGTTTTTATTGAAACGCTGGGATGTTCAAAAAATTTGAACGACAGCGAAATTATGTTAGGTATTTTAGACGACGATTATGAGCTGTGCGACGATGTGTCGGAAGCTGAGATCGTCATCGTCAACACGTGTTCATTTATCAACGATGCAAAAGAAGAATCCATCAACGCAATACTGGAGCTCTCTAAATTGAAGACGACAGGCGCTTGTGAAAAGCTGATTGTGACGGGTTGTTTGTCACAACGTTATCCAGAGTCACTCGTTGAAGAAATACCTGAGATTGATGCGATTATTGGTACAAGCAATTTTCCAGAGATCAACAACGTCATCACAGACATCTACTCTGGGAAAGAAAATAAAGTGTTCCTTAAAAATGTCGATTTTGAAATTCCAGAATCGCTTCCAAGGATTCTCACGACGCCAAAGCATTTTGCTTACTTAAAAATTGCAGAAGGCTGTGACAACAAGTGTACGTACTGTATCATCCCAAAATTGAGAGGAAGATACCGCTCAAGAAAAATGGAAGATATCATAGATGAAGCGAAAGATTTGGCAGAGATGGGCGTCAAAGAATTGATGATCATCGCCCAAGATACTTCGCGATACGGCATGGATATCTACGATGGACCAAAGCTACATGAGCTCCTTACTGAACTTTCAAAAATCGAGTCTCTCAAATGGATTAGAGTGCATTACTCATATCCTGATATTCTTGATGATACGTTGCTCAGCGGATTCTTTGCCAATCAAAAGGTCGTCAATTACTTTGACATCCCCGTTCAACATGCGAGTGATAGAATCTTAAAGCGTATGAACAGACGCACGTCTCAGAAAGACATCCTCAGCGTCATCGATAAAATAAGAGCAAACGATCCAACGTCTGTCGTGCGTACAACGGTCATCGTTGGTTTCCCAGGAGAAACGGAAGAAGATTTCCAGATTCTCATGGATTTTGTCAAAAAAGTGAGATTCGACCGCTTGGGTGCGTTTGAATATTCAATAGAAGAGGATACACCTGCTGCATTACTTGACCAGCAAGTGGATGAAGAAACCAAAAGATCGCGAAAAGAGGCTTTGATGGAAGCTCAGATGTATATTTCTGAAGAGCTTTCCTACAAGAAAATTGGACGAGTCATGGAAGTTGTTATTGAAGAAGTGGCAGAAGAAGGCAAAATTCTAGTTGGTAGATCCGCATATGATGCCCCAGATATCGATGGTGTCGTATACGTTCACACGGATAAAGCTATTGAATTTGGTACATTTGTCAATGTTAAAATTACTGACGCTTTAGAATACGATTTAATAGGGGTGCTCGATGAAGAACATGAATATCGCCAATAAACTCACACTTTTAAGAATCGTGATGATTCCATTGTTTGTTTTTCTATTACTTGATGGTTATTCTATTTGGGCATTGATTGTTTTCTCGGCAGCAGCATTTACTGATTATCTGGATGGATACCTTGCAAGAAAGTACAAGTTGATTACCAACTTTGGTAAGTTCATGGACCCACTTGCAGACAAACTTCTTGTAACATCAGCACTCGTGTGTTTTGTTCAGCTTGGTCTTTTAAACGCATGGGTGGTTATCATCATATTATCTAGAGAATTTATCGTCAGTATCTTCAGAGCCATCGCTGCAGCAGAAGGCATCGTTATCGCAGCGAGCATATGGGGCAAAGCAAAGACCATCAGTCAGATGTTTATGGTTATTGTCCTATTGTTAGGTAATTATCCGTTTAATTTAATCGGTTTTCCAATGGATCAAATATTGATCGTCCTAGCGACTGTTCTAACGATCATATCAGGTGTTGACTATATTGTAAAAAATAAGCAAGTTTTGAATGATTAACCAAACGGGTAGACGTAATAATATTATGTCAACCCGTTTCTTTTATTAAATGGAGGCAATATGAAAGCTGGAATTTTAGCAATTGGAACTGAACTATTGATGGGCCAAACCGTCAATACTAATGCAACGTATTTAAGTAAACAGTTAAATGATTTAGGTATCGGTGTTTATTACCATTATACAATCGGCGATAATCCAGAACGCATCAAAAAAGCATTGTCTGATTTATTGACCACATGCGATTTAGTGATAACAACTGGTGGTCTTGGACCGACTTTGGATGATATAACAAAAGAGGTGATCGCTGATGCACTTGGACTTGAAATGGTTCTCGATCAAAGAAGTTTTTCAATTGTGAAAGAGCATTTTAAAAAATTCAATCGCGTTATGCCAGAGAGTAATATTAGACAAGCTTATTTTCCAGAGGGTGCAATCATTCTAGACAATGAAAAGGGAACTGCTCCAGCTTGTATTGTCGAACTCAAGGATACGAACCAATCCATTGTTGTTTTACCTGGACCACCCAGAGAATTAAAACATTTATACGAAAAATATGTAAAAGCTTACCTCGAAGCGTCGAATGCCATTATGATGCATTCAGTATACCTAAGCGTCTATGATTATGGTGAATCGTCAGTTGAAGAGACGCTTATGGATCTTATCAAAGGTCAAACGAATCCTACAATTGCAACTTATGCGGGAGATGGTAAAGTATTGGTACGCGTTACGTCGTCTGGGATCGAACAAGAGAATAATATCGTCGAAGTCAATCGCGTTGTCGAGGAGATTAAAGCACGAATGGGTAACTATATTGTCTCAGAAGAAGGCGAGGACATAGATTTAGTCATCAGTAAACTCTTAAAAGAACGCGGGCAGAAGCTCTCCATTGTTGAATCTTGCACAGGTGGTAAGTTGACCAGTGCACTTGTCAAGCATGCGGGTGCGTCTGATATCATTGATGCAGGAATTGTCACCTATTCCAATGCGGCGAAAGTTCGTGAAGTAAGTGTTAGTCATGAGACGCTTCAAACATATGGTGCGGTCAGTCACCAAACGTGCTTTGAGATGGTTAAAGGACTTATTGCTAAGACGGGAAGCGATGTGGGAATCAGCGTAACTGGCATTGCTGGCCCAACAGGAGGAACATTGGAGAAACCTGTCGGTCTTGTTTATATCGGTATTTCCATTGGGGGCGATATCTATACTTTTGAGAACAGATTTACTGGTGATCGTGAGCTTATACAAAATCGATGCGTTATTAAAGCTTTAAAACTTTTATATGATTATTTGATAAAAATGTAAAATATTGACAATTTTATAAATATTGTTTATAATAATAAAGAAATGTTTTCATATCAAAATAAGTATGATATAATAAAACAGAACAAACGTTCTAATAATGAAAGCGAGTGTGTAAAAGTATGAGCGAAAGACAGAAGGCGTTGGACAATGTCCTTGGGCAGATAGAAAAGCAATTCGGAAAAGGGTCCATCATGAAATTGGGCGATGAAAATGCAAAAATGAATGTTGAAAGTACACCAACTGGATCTATTGATTTGGATATTGCTCTTGGTATTGGCGGTATTCCAAAAGGAAGAATCGTTGAGATCTATGGACCAGAGTCTTCAGGTAAGACGACTGTAACACTTCACATGATTGCAGAAGTACAGAAAAGAGGCGGACAGGCTGCATTTATTGATGCTGAACACGCACTCGATCCTGTTTACGCTAAAGCAATTGGCGTAGATATCGACGAATTGATCGTTTCTCAACCTGATACAGGTGAGCAGGCACTCGAAATCGTAGATGCACTCGTAAGAAGTGGTGCCGTTGATATCGTCGTAATTGACTCTGTTGCAGCTCTAGTACCAAAAGCAGAGATTACTGGTGAGATGGGTGATTCTCATATGGGATTACAAGCGAGATTGATGTCTCAAGCACTGAGAAAATTAACTGCTATTATAAATAAATCACATTGTACGGTTATCTTTATCAACCAACTTCGTATGAAGATCGGTGTCATGTTTGGCAATCCTGAAACAACAACGGGTGGTAATGCCCTTAAATTTTATGCTTCTATCCGATTGGATGTCAGAAAGATTGATTCTATAAAGAGAGATGCAGATGTCGTTGGAAATAGAACCCGTGTTAAAGTCGTTAAAAATAAAGTAGCACCACCATTTAAACAAGCCGAATTTGATATCATGTATGGAGAAGGTATTTCAAAAGAAGGTAGCATACTCGATGTGGCTGCTAACGCTGATATTATAAAAAAATCGGGTTCGTGGTATAGTTACGAAGGCAATAAGATTGGTCAAGGTAGAGAAAATGCTAAAGAATACTTGATTCAAAACAAGGAAGCTTGCCAAGAAATTGAAAATGCCGTTAGAAAGTTCTATAATTTGAATCCAGACGTGCCAAACAATATAAAAAGTTCAGAAAACGAACCTCAAATCGAATCAAAAAAAGAGTCCAAAAAAGAATCTTTGAAAGAATCTCAATAATATAGAGTAATCTTATAAAAGGATTTATGCGCATAAAACCCAAATTGGTTTTATGCGCATTTTTATTCTGAAAAAATAATGTAATTTGCAGAACGAAATGTGTACAATTAAGATAATATGGGATTTTCGAGCCATTGGATGTCTTGACATATTACTGTAAAAATTATAAAATAAATTGTATAAGTGTATTTTCTAATATACATTTGTATAAAGACTTGTTGAACGAGTCTTATAATTTACGTAAGGGGGTGAACGACATAAACGTGCCTATAGTTATAGTAATACTAATTGTTTTAGTTATTGGAGCGATTGCGTTTGGTATTGGTTATATAGTTAGAAAAAGCATTGCTGAAAAAGAAATTTTAAGTGCTGAATTCAAAGCTAAAGAGATCATAGCAGAAGCGTCGAAATCCGCTGAATCAGTTAAAAAAGAGAAAGTTTTGGAAGCTAAAGAAGAAGCACATCAAATCAGAAAAGAAATTGACAGAGAAACGAAAGATCGCCGTGCAGAAATCCAAAAGCTCGAGCGTAGAAATCTTCAAAAAGAAGAAGCTCTTGATAAAAAAGCTTTAAATCTTGAAGCGAAGGAAGAAAAAATCGCTTTAAAAGTTAAAACAGTTGAAGAGAAGGAAGCGGAAGCGGAAGCGTTATACGAGCAACAGATTAAAGAGCTTGAGCGTATATCAGAATTGACTATCGAAGAAGCAAAAGGTCAATTGCTTGCTGACGTTGAAAAAGAAGTTAAGCATGATTCTGTGCTGCTTATTAAAGACATTGAAGGTAAAGCGCGTGAAGAGGCGAACAAAAAAGCTAAAGACATTTTAGCTTATGCAATTCAAAAATGTGCTGCAGACTACGTTGCTGAAAGCACAGTATCATTGGTAAATCTCCCTAACGATGAAATGAAGGGAAGAATCATTGGTAGAGAAGGACGTAATATCAGAGCACTTGAAACGCTCACAGGTGTCGATTTGATTATCGATGATACACCTGAAGCAGTTATTCTTTCATCTTTCGATCCTATTAGAAGAGAAATTGCAAGAATGGCTCTTGAAAAATTAATTATTGATGGTCGTATTCATCCAGCAAGAATAGAAGAAATGGTTGAAAAGTCCAAAAAAGAAGTAGAACAAATCATTAAAACTGAAGGCGAAAATGCTACATTTGATGTAGGTATACACAATTTACATCCTGAACTCATTAGACTTGTAGGTCGATTAAAGTACAGAACAAGTTACGGACAGAACGTATTAAAGCATTCTATCGAAGTAGCTCATCTTGCTGGCCTTATGGCATCAGAGATTGGAGCAGATGTAAAAGTGGCAAAACGTGCAGGTTTATTACATGATATTGGTAAAGCAGTTGACCACGATCTTGAAGGTACACATATCGAGCTTGGTATGCAAATTTTAAGAAAATATCGTGAATCAAAACAAGTCATCCATGCCATGAGTACGCATCACGGAGATTTTGAACCTGAATCAATCGAAGCTATTTTAGTGACGGCAGCAGATGCACTTTCTGCAGCAAGACCTGGTGCAAGAAGAGAAACATTGGATACGTATATTAAACGTTTAGAAGCTTTAGAGAGCATCGCAAACGGTTATGATGGCGTTGAAAAATCATTTGCTATACAAGCTGGTAGAGAAGTTCGCGTTGTTGTTATTCCCGACAAGGTTAATGACGATGACATGTTCTTATTAGCTAGAGAGATTAGTAAGAAGATTGAAGCTGATTTAGATTATCCAGGACAGATCAAAGTTAATGTAATTAGAGAGTCTAGGGTAACTGATTTCGCAAAATAAATCTATAGAGTTATTACGGAAATTAGAAGAATTCATTTATGAATTCTTCTTTTAATTTTTTGTGCGATTTTATACCGTGTTTAGTCTAATAATTGAAGGGTATATACTCACTAATTATTCTTGAAACAATCGCAGTAAGGAGGTAGTAGGGATGGAAGTATTGAAAGTTGCAACAAGTTCAAATCCGAATTCTGTAGCAGGGGCTTTAGCGGGAATTATAAGGGAACATGGGCATGCTGAGATACAAGCCGTTGGGGCAGGTGCAATCAACCAAGCGGTTAAAGCAATTGCCATAGCAAGAGGTTTTGTTGCGCCAAGTGGTATAGACTTAGTTTTTATTCCAGCCTTTACCACTGTCGATATTAACGGTGAAGAACGTACAGCAATTAAGTTAATCATTCAAAAGCATAGTCAAAATTAATGGAGGGACTAAAGATGGAAGTTCTAAAAGTATCATCAAAATCAAATCCAAACTCTGTTGCAGGTGCTTTAGCGGGTGTTATTCGTGAACATGGCAGTGCAGAAATTCAAGCAGTTGGTGCAGGCGCAATTAATCAGTCAATAAAAGCGATTGCGATCGCTAGGGGATTTGTTTCTCCATCTGGTATAGATTTGATATGCATTCCTGCATTTTCAGATATTTTGATTGATGGGGAAGAAAGAACGGCAATCAAATTAATTGTTCAACCCCGATAATTTATTTCTATAATATAAAGAGCCGATAGGCTCTTTTTGTTTGTAATCATGGATATAATGGTTTATAATAAAACGGAAAGTGTATATTATGCGTTGAAATATATTAAATGTTCGTATTTAGGAGGAAACAATGCACGAAATCTATCAAAATCCATTAATAGAGCGCTATTCTAGCGAAGAAATGCTAAAAATCTTTTCACCAATCAATAAATTCTCAAATTGGAGGAAATTATGGATTGTCTTAGCAGAATGTGAAAAGGATCTCGGTCTAAATATCACGGATGAACAACTTGATGAAATGAAAGCACATATTTACGATATTGATTTCGTACGTGCTGCACAGATAGAAAAAGAAGTAAGACATGATGTTATGGCGCATGTGCATGCATTTGGAGAGCAATGTCCAAAAGCAATGCCAATCATTCATTTAGGTGCTACAAGTGCATATGTCGGTGATAACACAGATTTAATTGTCATGCGTGAAGGACTTGAACTCATCAGAGAAAAAATGGCAATATTAATTGATAAACTTGCCAAGTTTGCCCTTGATACTAAAGATATTCCGACGCTAGGTTATACACATTTTCAACCAGCGCAGCTCACAACGGTAGGCAAGAGAACAACACTTTGGATGATGGATTTAGTAATGGACTACGAAGATATTGAAGTCGTTCTTTCACAACTACAAATGCGTGGTGTTAAAGGTACAACAGGCACTCAAGCCTCATTCCTAAGTTTGTTTGATGGTAATCATGAAAAATGCGAAGCACTTGATCAAATGATAGCAAAAAAAATGGGCTTCAAGAAATCGCTAGCAGTAACGGGCCAAACATACACACGCAAAATAGATGCTAAGATTGTAGGTGTCATCAATGGCATAGCTATTTCTCTTCATAAAATGACAAACGATCTACGCATGCTACAGTCTTTGAAAGAGATTGAAGAACCATTTGAGTCAAAACAGATTGGGTCATCTGCAATGGCCTATAAAAGAAATCCGATGCGAAGTGAACGTATTTCTTCGCTTAGCAAATATATTATGTCACTAAATTTAAGCCCTCAACTTGTTGCATCGACTCAATGGTTTGAAAGAACATTAGATGATAGTGCAAACAAACGACTCGCAGTTTCTGAAGCGTTTCTAGCGATTGATGCATGTCTTGATATTGCAAATAATGTAGCGTCTGGGATGGTTGTCTATGAAAAGGTAATTGCTAAACATGTTCAAGCAGAACTTCCTTTTATGGCCACTGAAAATATCATTATGGAAGCAGTAAAAAAAGGTGGCAATCGTCAAGCGTTACATGAAGCTATTAGAGTACATTCAATGGAGGCAGGCAGACGTGTCAAAATGGATGGATTAGATAACGACTTGCTATCTCGCATTCAAACAGATCCTATTTTCAATTTAACTCAAACCGATATAGATAAGCTATTGGATGCTAAAGATTATGTAGGACGTAGCCCAGAACAAGTTGTTTCTTTTATTAAGTCCGAAGTGGATCCTATCCGCGCTAAACATATTCAAAGTCTTGGCAAGGAAGTTTCACTTAAAGTATAATGCGCTTAAACTTTTAGATTTTAATTGAAGATGGAATTATGCAGTTTTCATCGTTAAATAGCTCGAAAATATTATTTTTAATAATAAAGCTGATTGTCAAAAGGTAAATAAAATGCTTGAAACGGTCAATATTGGTTATATTATCAATATAACTAATCGTGGAGGTTTTTTATGAAAAACTTGAGCCAATCAGCTTTTGATATATCATCTAGATATATTTTGAACAACGCGCGATACTTAGAAAAACTAGTGTTTGGACATTATTTTATATCACCTTGTCCTGAAAAAATCGTTAAAGCTTATCAAATGTATCAAAACAAAGATGGTGGATATGGTAACGGTTTAGAACCAGATTTTCGATTACCAAGTTCGTCGCCAATGGCAACCTCAGTTGCGTTAAATCGCTTAAGTCAGTTTAAAGAAACAGTTGGTGCCTTAGAACAGATTGAAAAAGCAATAAATTATCTTGAAAGTACTTATGACTCATCTATAATGGGGTGGGAGAGTACACCTAAAGTTGTTAATCTTTATCCGCATGCACCATGGTGGCATTTTGAAAAACCGAGAACGCGTATACATGGTAATCCAAGTGCGGAGCTTTTAGGTTATTTAATTGAGTTTGAATCCTTTGTAAAAAATTTAGATTTAGAAGCGCTGAGGAAAACTTATATTGATTATATTTTAAAAATGCAAACCTTTGAAGAACACGAACTATACTGTTTAATTAAACTTTTCAACAGGATGTCAGACATCGAACGTGTAATTATAAAGGATAAAATAACGGAGGGATTTAACAAGGTTGTAAACATGGACATCAGACAATGGAAGGATTATGTGCCATATCCATTAAAATTCATAACTTTAACTGAGCATGATTTGTTTGATATATCAACTGAACTGCTTAACCATAATATTAACTTTATTGTTAACAAATTAAGTGATGAGGGTGTTTTTGCACCAGCTTGGTCATGGCCTAAGTATGAAGCGGAATGGGAAATTGCAAAGCGCGAATGGTCGGGTATCTTAACACTTGATGCTCTGTTAATATTGAAGCGTTACAACGCACTATAGCATCAACACATGATCGATTAAAGTGCAATATTTTGTGTAGAAATTACAAAAAAACGTTATTTAATTTACTTTTTCAAGTAATATGTTATACTAAACAAGTCTTAGAAAGTGTTTCCTTGGTCCCACTATAAAAAACAAGGGGTTAATCAATGTGAGATATCATAAATTTGCCCCTTTGAGTATAGTGATCAAAGGGGCTTTTTAATGCCCAAATATAAATGACAGTTCGTAACCATCCTGTCATAAAACAAAACTAGGGAGGAAAAATGAATAAGAATATTAATTATCTAGTGAAAGCCGGTTTAATCGCTGCGCTGTATGTTGTGTTGGTGCTGGTGTTTAGCTTTAGCAGTTTTGGACCCATTCAATTTAGAATTGCTGAAGCTCTGACAATATTACCATTTTTTACAAGCGCTGCAATTCCTGGTGTTTTTGTCGGTTGTCTAATTGCCAATATTTTAGGAGGCGCTGTAATCTGGGATGTTATTTTCGGTAGTTTAGCAACGTTACTTGCAGCGTATATTTCGTACAGATTGAGAAAAAATGAATGGCTGGTTCCAATACCACCAATTTTGATCAATAGTGTCGTCGTTGGTATAATGTTGAAATATGCTTACGGATTTGGTGATGGACTATTAGCTTTGATGGGCTCAGTATTTGCAGGTCAGTTTTTAGCGGTCTATATTCTAGGTATGGTACTGCTCAAAGCTTTGAAGCCGATTCGGAATATTTTTAATGATTAAATCATTGAAGTTAAAATTTCCATTCGATTGTACAGCGTCACTAATTTGAGTATTTGAGTGGATCTCGATAGATTTCGGAATTGAACTTAATGCGACACATCAAGATGAATAAAAGTGAAACAGAACGTAATCGTTCTGTTTTTTTTATTTGAGAATAAAGTGAGTCGCAGACGTATAAACATCAAAATAAGCTATAGTCAAGGTTCTAAGGATATGATATAATAAAACATAACTATTCCTCAAATGTATATTTAGGGAATAGTTGAATCGAACGAAAAAGGAGTCCATTATGGGCCGTAAAAAATTAATCCCCCCCACCGAATCGACTATCAAACCCAACCTTACAGGTGTCTCTTCAAAGAAACTTAAAATTCATAATAAATCAGATACGCCTGATAATATCGTCATCAAACAAAATGATATGATAAAAAAATGTCAGCAGATCGAAATGCAACTTCCAACTTTTATGTTCGACTATTTTCTATATTTAAAGAATGCTGTCGCTTTAAGCTCACGTGTTGCATATTTAAGTGATCTTTTATTCTTCTGTAATTATCTTGTCACCGAACGTCAACTAAGTAATGCTGAGACGCCTTCAGATATTGCTGAAGACGATTTTATGAAACTGACGGCTAAAGATATCAATCTGTTTATTGGTGACTACTGTACGCGCTATATCGTAGAAACAGATAATGCTGACTATATTATGGAAAATCACAACAAGTCCCTAGCGCGTAAAAAATCATCGTTGAGCGTTATGTTTAAGTTTTTCTATAGAGACGATTTGATGGAAAAAAACATAACAGAAGGATTTAATCCAATAAAACTTCCAAAACCGCAGCCAGATGCTATAAAACGCCTTGAAATTGAGGAAGTGGCTTTGATGCTTCATGCTGTAGACACTGGTGAGGGTTTGACTGATAAAGAAAAACAATATTGGGAAAAAACAAAACGCAGAGACAAAGCTATGTTGGTTCTATTTACAACGTATGGACTTCGTGTTAGCGAAATCCAACAATTGAATTTAAGTTCTTTCAACTATGCCCGTGGTGAATTTAAAATATATAGAAAACGTGGTAAAGAAGCAAATATGCCGCTAAATCACTCTGCACTAACGGTGTTAAATGAATATATTAAATTGGAAAGACCAGAATCTTCAGATGATGACGATCCGCTTTTCATATCACTTCAGGGATCGCGTATTACTATTAGAGCAATTAGAGATCTTGTAAAAAAATACACATCAATTGCAATGCAAACACCTAGAAACAAAGGCTACAGTCCACACAAATTACGTGCAACCGCAGCCTCATCATTAATACAATATGGTTTTTCGATTTATGATGTACAGAACTTGTTAGACCATGAAAATGTAACAACGACTCAGTTGTATGCTGCTCATAAGAAGAATGCCAAGCGTGATGTTATCAATAATTATGAATTATTGGATGAATATAATAATAAAGATAAAGATAAAGATAAAGATAAAGATAAAGATAAAGATTGAAGTTTAATGGTTAGACATAGGAATAACAAGTGACTGTCCAATCTGAAGGCCGCTGTTTTCAAGATTGTTCGATTTTTTAATTCGATAAACCACTTCCCTAACGTCTTCTTCATAAAAGTTATATTCTGATGCGATATCCCAAAGTGTATCACCACTTACGATCTCTACGATGACAGATGCTTGATTAGTTGTTGCTTCTGACATGAACATCCCTGAAATGTATGATATGAAAGTGCTGATGATGATCAAAGTAATAAGGGTCATGATAACAAAGCGCGCGCGGTTAACGATATATAATCTCTTTCTTCTTTTCGCCCCTGGATGTCTTTTAAGCTCTGATGTCATATAGTTTTTAGTTTGATTCATACTGTTCAGCTCCCTTTCAATAAAATCAATTGCAAACGTATGTTCTGTTAGGTTAATTATAAACGAACATGCGTTCTTTGTAAAGAGGAAAACAGAACTAATGTTTGATTTTTTTTTTAGGTTATGTTATAATCACTTTAAATTAGAACGTTGTATAGATGCATTTTAATTATTTTTTAACATGTATATGACGTTTATTGCCATTATCACATCATATTAAGTTGCTTTATAACCTAATATAGTTTTGCGATTTTCTTAGATCATTCACTTAACTATCCTATGAGGTGTAAAGAGTTATAGTATATATTAAAGATTTTCAGGGGGTATTTATGGGCGCTTCGATCTCAAAAAAACAACAGATGATTTTAGATTTTTTAAAGGATGAAGTTTCTAAAAAGGGCTATCCACCTTCAGTTAGAGAAATTTGCCAAGCTGTCGGACTCAAATCCACATCAACTGTTCACACGCACCTCACTAGACTTGAAGAATTGGGTATGATTCGTAGAGATCCAACAAAGCCTAGAGCTATAGAAATATATGATATGGAAAATGCCCCTGGTGACAATGTCATATCTCTTGCTAGAGATACGCGTTTTGTTCCTATCGTAGGAGAAATTACTGCAGGACAACCTATTTTGGCTGTTGAAAATATTGATGAGACTTTTCCTGTTCCCTCTGATTATGTTGATGAAGGCGTTTATTTCATGCTAAAAGTTAAAGGTGATAGTATGATTGAAGCTGGTATATTCAATAGGGATTTAGTTCTAGTCAAAAAACAAGAGGATGCAAATAGTGGCGATATAGTCGTTGCTTTGATAGATGATAGTGCAACTGTAAAAACGTTTTACAAAGAAAAATCAAGAGTAAGGCTACAACCAGAAAATGCATCTATGTCACCTATTTATGTTGATGATGTACAGATTCTTGGCAAAGTAAAAGGCGTTTTTAGGAAAATGTAAATTGATTGAGCGCACAAAAAATCCCATTATCAATTTAATGGGATTTTTTTTAGATTAAACGTCTTTGTCAAGATTATATATTTCATAATTTATGTTTGAATATATATATAATAGAAAGGTATTGTATCGTAAAAAAATGTTTATCCCCTATTGTTTTTAGGTATAAAAATCTTGAATTAACATAAAATGACAATTAGAATCGGAGGAATTTATGGATTATGTAAATGAAGTTATTCGAAAAATCAAAGAAAAAAATAAAGGTGAATCCGAATTTATCCAAGCCGTTGAAGAAGTTTTTGAATCGTTGATCCCCGTACTTCAAAGACATCCAGAGTATGTAAAGGCAAATTTACTTGAACGGATCTGTGAACCTGAAAGACAGTTGTTATTTAGAGTGACTTGGGTTGACGACAATGGCAATGTTCAAGTTAACCGCGGTTACAGAATCCAGTTTAATGGCGCAATTGGCCCTTATAAAGGTGGCTTACGTTTTCATCACACTGTCTATATCGGAATTATTAAGTTCCTTGGATTTGAACAAATTTTCAAAAACGCATTGACTGGCCTCCCAATTGGCGGCGGTAAAGGCGGATCGGATTTTGACCCTAAAGGCAAGTCAAATGATGAAATCATGCGATTTTGCCAGAGTTTTATGATGGAACTTTATAGACACATAGGTCCTGATATTGACGTACCTGCTGGGGATATTGGCGTTGGTGGTCGTGAGATCGGTTATTTATTTGGTCAATACAGACGCATCAGTGGTGCTTTTGAAAATGGTGTGCTTACAGGCAAAGGACTCTCGTACGGCGGCTCTTTAGCGCGTACGGAAGCAACCGGTTATGGACTCAGCTACTTTGTCGAAGAAATGCTTAAGACTATTGGTCAAAGCTTTGCTGGCAAACGCGTTATCATTTCAGGCTCTGGTAACGTTGCGACTTACGCTTGTCAAAAAGTGACTCAGCTTGGCGGAAAAGTTATTGCAATGTCAGATTCTGATGGCTATATCTTAGATGAAGCGGGCATCAATTTTGAAGATATTAGACGCATCAAAGAAATCAATCGTGAAAGAATCAGCACATATCTTGAAACACACCCAAATGCGAGCTATAAAGAAGGCTTTGGTAATGTGTGGTCACTTAAATGTGACATCGCTCTCCCCTGTGCCACTCAAAATGATATCTTGATTGAACAGGCAAAAACATTGGTTGCTAATGGTGTCATCGCCGTAGGTGAAGGTGCCAATATGCCATGTTCCAATGAAGCGATCAAGTATTTTCTTGAAAAAGGCATTTTGGTTGCTCCTGCAAAAGCGGCAAATGCAGGTGGCGTAGCGACCTCAGCACTAGAGATGAGTCAAAACTCTACGCGTTATCACTGGTCTTTTGAAGAAGTGGATGAAAAATTGAAAAACATCATGATCACGATTCATAAAAATGCTGAAAAAGCCGCAAGAGATTATGGCTTTGGTTACAACCTCGTCGCAGGTGCCAATATTGCTGGTTTTGTAAAAGTTGCAGATGCGATGATGGCTCAAGGCGATTATTAATAAGGAAATCAACTTAATAAATATTTAATTATAAAGGGACACAATCACTGAGTTAAAATCAAATGATTGTGTCCCTTTTCTGCGTTGTTAGATTAGTAAGAATCCTGTATGAATTCTGTATTAATCCAATGTGATTCCTCTGCGCCTTTTAGATTCTTGATACACCAGAATCTAAGGCTGCTTTGTACACCGCTTCAGCTACCTTCACACCGATTTCTTTGTTGAGTGCGGATGGTATGATGTAGGATTCGTTTAACGCATCTAGTGTTACGAGATTCGCGATAGCATGTACTGCTGCTATTTTCATCGCTTCATTGATATCAGATGCGCGGGCATCGAGTGCCCCTCTGAAAATGCCAGGGAATGCTAAGACGTTATTGATTTGGTTCGGGAAATCCGATCGGCCAGTACCCACGATGCGTGCGCCAGCTTCAAGTGCGAGATCAGGCATGATCTCTGGATCGGGATTAGCCATGGCAAATACGATGGCGTCGTGATTCATGGTTCTTACCATATCCTGTGTCACCGCATCCTTGCTTGAAACGCCGATAAAGACATCAGCGCCAATCATAGCGTCAGCAAGTGTGCCCTCTTCAAAATTGGGATTGGTGATCAAGGCAATTTCATCTTGTACCCAGTTCTTCTGTGGTACTTTACGGCTGAGGATGCCTTTTCTATCACACGATAAGATATTTTTTGCACCTAAGTCAACGAGCATTCTTGCGATGGCATTGCCTGCGGATCCTGCACCGTTGATGACAATTTTGATCGATTCCAGGCGTTTGTCTACAATTTTGAGTGCGTTGATGAGCGCTGCACTGACGACGATCGCCGTTCCGTGTTGGTCATCGTGAAATACCGGAATATCCAATAATTCTTTGAGTTTTCTTTCCACTTCGACGCAGCGCGGTGAAGATATATCTTCTAGATTGATGCCACCAAAGACAGGTGCAATTTGAACGACCGTGTTTACGATGGTATCCACGTCTTGCGATTCGATGCAGATTGGGAATGCGTCGACATTTGCAAAGGCTTTGAATAAAATAGCTTTGCCTTCCATGACTGGAATTGCGGCTTTAGCACCGATATTTCCAAGGCCTAAAACTGCTGAACCATCTGATACGACAGCGACTAAATTGCCTTTTGCCGTGTACTTATAAACGTCTTCAGGTGTCTGAGCGATTTTGCGACATGGTTCGGCAACACCGGGTGTATATGCGGTTGAAAGATCATCACGCGTTTCGAGTTTTACTTTGCTGACGACTTCGATTTTTCCTTTAGCGCTTTCGTGAAGTTCGAGCGCACGTTCGTTAAAATTCATAGAAGACTCCTTTAAAGTTTATAGAATATATTGCTGAAACAGTAATTAAAGTAATTAATGTTTTTATAATTCATTTAGTTTATAACGATACCAAATTGGCCTTGATCAACGCGTGTAGCGATTTAATAACGCCGAATTTTGAGTGTTCATACGTGAGGCCACCTTGAAAATATGCGATATACGGCGGTCTAATCGGCGCATCAGCGCTCAATTCGATTGATGATCCCTGTACAAATGCGCCAGCGGCCATGATGACGTCGCTACTGTAACCAGGCATTGCCCAAGGTTCTGGCGTCACGAAGCTGTCGATTGGTGAAGCGGATTGAATCCCTCTACAAAAGGCGATGACTTTTTCAGCGTCGCCAAATTCTACCGCTTGAATGATGTCGCTACGCGATGCTTCAGGCGATGGATTGACTTTGTAACCCAGTGATTCATAGACACTTGAACATAAAATAGCGCCTTTTAAAGCACCGGAGACGACTTTTGGCGCCATGAAAAAGCCTTGAAGGATTGGTCGTGTTTGCCCGAATGTCAAACCACATTCTTTGCCAATTCCGGGAGATGTCAGACGTCCTGCAACCTGTTCGATGAGGTGCTCTTTGCCGACAATGTAGCCCCCGCTAAGTGCAAGACCACCACCTGGATTTTTGATGAGACTTCCTGCCATGAGATCGGCTCCAACGTCAGTGGGTTCAAGGTATTCAAGGAATTCGCCATAACAGTTGTCCACCATGACGATACAATCAGGTATGCTTTTTTTAACGGTTTCTATGACTTTCCCGATTTCTTCAATCGTTAGTCCCCTTCTCCATGAATAGCCTGCAGAACGCTGAATATAAACAACCTGTGGTGGTGTCGTCTCTATTTGCATTTTTATGGCTTCATAATCAAAGGCACCGTCAGATAACAGATTGATTTCATCGTAGATGACGCCAATGTCCATCAATGAGAGCGCATTTGATGGCGATAAGCCGATGACTTTCTCCAAGGTGTCATATGGGCGGCCTGTTATGCTCAGAAGCTTGTGACCAGGTCTTAGAACGCCTGTGAGCATCAAGGTCAATGCGTGTGTCCCTGAGACGATAATCGGTCTAACGATAGCATCCTCTGTACTAAAGACCATTTTATAAACATTTTCAACGGCATCCCTACCAATATCGTCATACCCGTAGCCTGTGTTCCAGTTGAAGTGTATGTCAGATAGGCGGTTTTCCTGCATGGCGTGGAGCACTTTGAGTTGGTTGTATTCGGCGATGTCATCGATTTGTTTAAATTGGCTTAAAATGCGCGTTTCACACGACTCAACATACTTTACCACGTCCAGTCCGACGCCTAATTTTTCATAATAGCTGTACTTTGAAAGCATGGATCCTCCTGGTTGATGTCTACTTTATAACGTTCAGTGCATTGATTAGCATTGGTATGATCTGTTTTTTACGCGACACCATATTGTCAATAAAAGTACCCTGTTCGACGCGTTTTCCAAAGGCGAGTGTGAGTAGCATGTCGTGCTTGCTTTCGAAAAGTGTATAGGAGCCTTCCTTGATGATATCGGTTATGAGCATGAGCGTCAAGTAATGATCTCGGCCGTCATGAATCGATTGGATCAGATTGATGTAGTTTTCCTTTTGAGCGAGAATTTCTTCGAAATCGAGTGTAAAGACTTGAGAAATACCTATTTTATAGCCATCTAATATAAACTCTTTAAAGTCTGTATAAAAGACATCCTTTTCAGTTCGACCTTCCAAGGAAGTGCCACTTTTAAACATCTCAAGGGCATATTGGTGTAGATCGACCCCTGCAATCGCTTTAAGTTCTGTCAAAGCATGCTCGTCGAAATAAGTCGTCGTAGGCGATTTTAAGAACAATGTATCTGAGACGATACCTGATAACATAAGGCCTGCAAGGTTTTGAGGTATCTCAATGCCAGCTTCTTTAAATAGCTGGAAAATAATCGTGTTGGTACTGCCCACAGGCATATTTCTGAAGCTGATTGGCATAGCAGTATAGATATCGCCTATTTTATGGTGATCGATGATCTCGAGAACTTCTGCTTCGCTGAGACCATCGGCTGACTGTGCGTATTCGTTGTGGTCGACTAAGATGACATTTTTTTTGCTGGGATTCAAGAAGTGTCTGCGACCAATAATACCGAGGTACTTGCCTTTATCATCGATAATTGGGAACTTTGAATGTTTGGATGACTGGATAATCTCCTTACAGTTTTCTAGGTATTCGTCCACTTTGAATTTTGTAAGGTGTTCACTATTCATGATCGTGTTGATGAAGTTGGTTTGATTGATCAGTTTTGAAGTTGCATAGGTGTCATAAGACGTGCGCAATATGTTCACGCCACTCACTTTTGCCTTGTCGACGATGATTTCTGGTATTTCGAGATCGCCTGTTATGATAATGAGCTGTGCATTCATGGCGATGGCGTGTTCAATCAAGTCGTATCGATCGCCTGTTATAACGATGGAATCTGATTCAATGCGTTGCTGTTTGATGATGGTGCTATCGTGAAACGCCGTGATGACGATGTGTCCGTTGACATCACTGTGGCCGTAGTTTAATATTTCAGCGTTTAAATCCTGTTTGATGTTGTTGAATGTCGTCCTGATTGCATGATAATCGCCGTTGATCGTGTTCATGGCGATATCCTTCATCGTGACGATACCTATGAGTACGCCTTCAGGATCGACGATTGGTAGTGTACGGATCTTGTTTGCATTCATATGGTGATAGGCTTTTAAGATTGAATTGGATGGTTCAAGTGGTATGATTCTGTCGTAATCAAGGTCTTTAAGTTGAATTTTCACGTTGTCGATCAATCGCGGTGTTTCAAAGCCAAAATGTTTGAGGACAAAATCGGTTTCTTTTGTGATTTCGCCCAGGATGCAGGGCTCAGCGTTTTGACCAACTGTATTTTTTAAGTAAGATAAGGCGATAGCAGATGTGACACTATCGGTATCTGGATTTTTATGACCAAAAATAAGTATTTTTTCTTCCATATTTACACGCCCCTTTCCTTGTTCAACAAACATTATAACATAAAAAAGGATGCCTAAGCATCCTCTATAACTGATTTTGGTTTTACTTCTTTGTAACTGTATCAAGCACTAGAGAAATCATATCGCCAAAAGTGCGCTCACGCTCTTCCGCAGACGTTTCTTCCTGTGTGATGAGTGAATCGCTGACAGTTAATACACAAAGTGCTTGTGCTTTGTATTTAGCAGCCAATGTGTAAAGCTCTGCAGCTTCCATCTCAACGGCTAAGATATTGTAATCGACGAGCTTTTCATTGCGATTGCTGTTGTAATCGTCGTAGAAGCTATCTTCTGACAAGATGTTGCCAACGTGTACTTTTTGACCTTTTTCAAGTGCTGTCATGTAGGTGTTGTGAAGCAAGTCGAAATCTGCGATTGCAGCGTAATTGACCGTTCCAAAGCGTCTGTTGTTAAGGTTCGCTGTTGTGCTAGCGCCTTGAGCCAAGATAACGTCTCTGATTTTAACATCTGGTTGCATAGCACCACAAGAACCAACGCGGATCAATTTTTTTACATCGTAGAATCTAAGCAGTTCGTTGACGTAGATTGATAATGATGGCATGCCCATGCCAGTTCCTTGAACTGAAACGCGAACGCCTTTATATGTGCCAGTATAACCATACATCCCTCTGACTTGATTGTAGCAAACCGGATTTTCAAGGAAAGTCTCGGCAATATATTTAGCTCTAAGCGGATCGCCCGGTAAAAGAACGATATCGGCGATATCGCCAAGTTTTGCATTAATATGTGTACTCAATTTTTTGCACCTCCAAATTTTATCTTTAAATAGCATTTTCCATAATTATATCAGATAAATAAACGTATGACTATGTAAGGTTACACAGTGGATGACGTATACATCTTTATTATACCCACAAAAATTTATAAGAACCTCCCATATGATTGGAATTGATTATCATATGGGAGGTTCTTATATTTTACAAAATTCCTGAAGTTTAAAGCTTATAAAGTGTGTTGTTTTTCTCATGTGCAGATGCGAGCATGAGTTTGATGCGGTTGATTTGATTGACTTCGCTTGCACCAGGATCATAATCGATAGCGACGATGTTAGATGCTGGATAACTATGCTTCAGTTCCTTGATCATCCCCTTACCCGTGATATGGTTTGGCAGACAAGCAAATGGCTGCATGCAGACGATGTTGTCGACGCCACTATGGATCAGTTCTACCATTTCAGCGGTCAGGAACCAGCCTTCTCCTGATTGGTTACAAAGTGAGAGATGTGGCTCTGCGAGTTTTGCTAGTTCTTTGATGTGTTTAGGGTGTTCGAAACGCTTGCTTGCTTTAAGCGCATCGACCATTGGTTTTCTATAATACTCTATAAGACCGATAAGGACTTCGCTTGTAAGGCGTCCCTTTAGTGACCCTGATAAATACTTATGTTTAACGACGCTATTGTATGCCGTATAAGCGAAGAAATCCACAAGATCCGGCATAACCGCTTCTGCCCCTTCACGTTCTACTAAGTCCACAATATTATTGTTGGCAGTCGGATGGAATTTAACGAGGATTTCTCCTACGAGGCCAACTTTTGGCTTTTTAATATCAAGAAGCGGAAGCGCATCAAAATCAGCAACAATGCCTTTGACCGTTTTCGTGAAGCTTCTTCGATCGCCTTTGTAAAGCGATGTCTTACACACTTCAACCCATTTATCATAAAGTTCTGTCGCAGCACCTTTGGTTACTTCATACGGTCTTGTTTTGTACAAAACACGCATGAGTAAATCACCATAGAGGATACTTTGTACCAGTTTTTCGACAACAGGTTTTGTGAGCTGGAAGCCAGGATTTGACTCAAGACCTAAAGCATTTAAACTGATGACCGGTATATGCGCCATTTTTGCACTTGTCAAAGCTTGTCTGATAAAGGCAATGTAGTTTGTAGCGCGGCAACCACCACCCGTCTGTGTGATGATAAGCGCCGTCTTCTCTAGGTCGTATTTGCCTGAATTCAAAGCCTTCATCATTTGGCCAACGACGAGTATCGAAGGAAAACATGCGTCGTTGTTGACGTATTTAAGGCCTTCATCGATGGCTTCGGTATCTATGGACGGTAAGACTTCTAAATTTAGGCCTTCAGGTTTAAGGGCACTCTCGATAAATTGGAAATGGATCGGCGACATTTGAGGCACTAAAATCGTATGTGTCTTTTTCATCTCCTCGGTAAATACGATGCGCGCTGGTATCGCAGGTGCGATTTCAGGAATAAAGCATCGCTTGTCGCGTTCACCTATCGCTGCTATCAGAGAACGAATCCTGATTCTGATGGCGCCAAGATTGTTGATTTCGTCTATTTTTAAGAGCGTACAAATCTTTCCAGTCTGCTCTAATAGCTCTTTTACTTGATCTGAAGTGACAGCATCCAATCCGCACCCAAATGAATTCAGCTGAACAAGCTCAAGATTGCTTTGCTTTGCGACATATGAAGCAGCAGCATAAAGTCTTGTGTGGTAAACCCATTGATCGACGACACGAAGTGGCCTAGTTATATCATCTAAATGTGCGATGGCGTCTTCCGATAGTACCGCAAAACCATACGATTTGATGAGTTCGGGAATCCCGTGGTTGATCTCGTGATCGATATGATATGGACGTCCTGCAAGGACGATACCTTTAATTTGGTGTGTTTCAATGTACTTAAGTGCCAGTTCGCCTTGCTGTCTGACATCTGACATATATTGTTTTTGTGCGTCATACCCTTTGTCAACAGCTGCATAAATCTCAGATTTGTTCAACCCCCACGACTTTAATTCTTCTGACAAGCGTTTTTTCATACGATCAGGTGAATCAATTGGTAAGAATGGATGTGAGTAAGATATATTTTTGTTTTTTATATGGTCGATATTTGTGTGTATCGTCTCAGGATATGATGTGACAACCGGGCAATTGTAATGATTGTTGGCATTTTCATCCTCTTTGGTATTGTAAGGAATACATGGGTAGAATATACGATCCACTTTGCGGTTAATCAGATCTTCAATATGTCCATGAACAAGTTTTGCAGGATAGCAGACACTTTCAGACGGTATTGTTTCCATGCCCATTTCATATATTTTTCTAGAGGTGCGCGTCGACAGCTCTACTCTATAGCCAAGCGTTGTAAAAAATGCGGCCCAAAACGGATAGTCTTCATAAATGTTGAGAACACGTGGTATACCGATTGTGCCTCTGACGGCTTCCTTGCGAGATAATACTGGGTAATCGAACACACGATTGTATTTGTATTCGTAAAGGTTCGGCAAATCATTGGTTACGACGATTTCGCCGGCACCCCTCTCACAACGGTTTCCAGAGATATAATGTCTGCTATCTGAGAAATGGTTGACAGTAAGTTGACAATGGTTGCCACAAAGTGTACATCGTTTGGATTCTGTCGTCGTTGTAAAACTGTTGATGGCATCGCCAGTTAGCATCTCAGTTACATAAGAATCTTCATGGCGTTCTTTTGAAATCAATGCGGCCCCAAAAGCACCCATGATGCCAGCGATATCAGGGCGTACGACTTCTCTACCAGACACTCTTTCAAGGGCTCTTAAAACAGCGTCATTGTAAAATGTGCCGCCTTGAACGACAATCTTTTCTCCAAGGTCTTCAACCGAACGCATCCTGATAACTTTAAAGAGGGCATTTTTAACAACGGACATAGAAATACCCGCTGAAATATCGCCTACTGTAGCCCCTTCTTTTTGCGCTTGCTTGACTCTTGAGTTCATAAAGACCGTACAACGCGTACCTAAATCCACTGGGTTTTCAGACATGAGTCCGAGCTTTGAGAAGTCTTGTATGCTGTGGTTCACTGAATTTGCAAAGGTTTCGATAAATGAGCCACAACCCGACGAACACGCCTCGTTTAGCATGATTGAGTTGATGACCCCATCGTTGATGCGCAAACTCTTCATGTCTTGGCCACCGATGTCTAGGATAGAATCCACGCCTGGCAAAAAGAATTCAGCGCCTTTATAATGCGCAACGGTTTCAATTTCACCATGGTCGATTTTAAGAGCTGCCTTAATCAAGCTTTCACCGTAGCCAGTGACTGTGCCATATACGACATGGGCATCTGCATTTAGCGATTGATGAAGCTTCTGAAGTGCGATAATCGTCGTGCGAAGTGGATTGCCTTCATTGGAACCGTAATGTGAATAGACTAGACGGCTCTGTGAATCTATCACGGCGATTTTTGTCGTTGTAGACCCTGCGTCTATGCCGAGATAAAGTTCGCCATGCGCATCAGCAAGATCGCTTTTCACCACTTTGTGTTTTGAATGACGTTCTTTAAAAGCTTCATAATCTGCCTCTGATTCAAAGAGTTGATCGAGTTGGTCTTTTGAGTCAGGCCCTTCGCAATAGATGTTAGGCATACGATCGTAAATACAATGCACATCAATGGATTCAGTGGTACTAGAAGACAATGCGGCGCCAAGTGCCACAAAATACTGTGTATGGTCAAGTGTGACGATATCTTCATCGACGAGGTTGAGCGTCACTTCAAACCGTTTCTTGAGTTCTGAAAGGAATGAAAGTGGTCCACCTAAAAAAGCCACCTTACCACGTATGGGTTTTCCACACGCAAGGCCGCTGATCGTTTGATTCACAACTGCTTGAAGGACGGATGCCGCTATGTCTTCTCTCGAAGCGCCTTCGTTGAGCAATGGTTGAATATCCGTTTTTGCAAACACGCCACAGCGTGAGGCAATCGGGTAAATTTCTTTGTGATTCTTCGCTAAATTATTGAGCCCATCTGCATCGGTTTTCAGGAGTGATGACATCTGATCTATAAACGACCCGGTACCACCTGCGCAAGTACCATTCATGCGCTGCTCAATCGTCGTTCCAAAGTACATGATCTTCGCGTCCTCGCCTCCGAGTTCGATTGCTACGTCCGTCTCAGGTGCGTATTTTTTGATAGCTTTAGAACAAGCGACAACTTCTTGAATAAAACCTACTTTTAAACTTTCTGCAAGACCAAGTCCTGCTGATCCAGTCACCATGAGTTTAAGTGTTGCACTGCTTAGTGTGGTCTTTGCATCTTCGAATAGTGCTTTGACTGTAGTCTTTACATCAGAAAAGTGCCGGCGATAATCTTTAAATATTATGGTGTTGTTTTCATCTAAAATAATCATTTTGACAGTTGTAGAACCTACGTCTACGCCTACGTTGTAAGTATGGATCATATTGACACCTCGGTCAGCTGTTATTGTTGCAATTCAAGTAGAAACTATTATTATTATAGTCCTTTTTTGAAAATATGAAATAGAAATTTTTCTATCCTAGAACTAGAAAAGACATGAGCCTTAACTCATGTCTTTTCTACTTAAAACTAAGTGATGCAAATTGCATCATAACATCTTATTCTCAATTCTTTGTGCTAGAACAGTCAGTGCATTTTGTCGTGGATCAATCTCGTTTGGCAGATTGATGAAATCTAGTTCAAATAGAAAATCGCTAACATTTTTCTCAATGAAATAGGTTTCACAGAGTCTTGTAAACGTTTCAATGACTGCTGGCTTAGCGCCCAATGTTTTTTTGTGCAAAACGACGACGAAACTGTTGTGCCCATGTGAATAGACTTCATCTTCTAGATTAAGTGCATTTTCAATTTCTTTGTTTAAACCTTTGATTAGAGTAATGTCACGCACATTTGTTTCAGATTGTGTGGGATTATTTTTATTGTAAACGAGAATTAACCCAATCAACAATTCGTGATTTTCTCGAATTGCTTTCCTGACAGCACTATAAAGTGACGTTTCAATTTGTTTTGGTGAACTGTTTGGTAAAGTCTTTGACGTATCGATAAACTTGATATGCGTCATTAATTTCAATTTGACATATTCATCATCAAATGGTTTTAGTATGTAGTCGTTTGCACCCACGCGAATGGCGCGGATAAATGATTTGCGCGTATTGATGCTCGTCGCTATGATGACGACGAGATTAGGATTGATTTCCTTTAATTTTGAAATGAGTTCGTATCCATCTTCTGAACCCAAATTTACATCGATAATAATCATATCCAGAATAGATTGCAAGTTGCCTACTCGATTGATCGCTTCGTAAGAAGTGGAAGCAGTAATGACTTCAACCGGTATGCCTTCTAGCAATTTTCTGATTCGATAAACCGTTGTCGCATTGATATCGATTACCATGATATTGGTCATCAGAATCCCCCTTAAATTAAACCATTTGAAAATATACAGATTTATACATAGTATATATGATTCATGACAGAAAGTTAACTATATAATTTCAAAATCTAAAAAAAAAGCTTATAAAAAAATAACCGGTATACATAATAAAATTATGTATACCGGTTCCGCATTTAGTAATCTGATTGACTCGTTTTACTTTGATTTGCGATGTCGATTGATGCCGATGCGCCAATTCGCGTTGCGCCTGCCTCGATGAAAGCCATCGCAGTTTCATAATCTCTAACGCCACCTGATGCTTTAACTTCAAGTGAGTCGCCGACTGTTTGCTTCATGAGTTTCACGTCTTCAACCGTAGCGCCACCTGTACTAAATCCAGTAGAAGTTTTCACAAATTGTGCACCTGCCGCTTTTGAAAGCTCGCAAGCCTTAACAATTTCATCTTTAGTTAAAAGACAAGTTTCTAAGATGACTTTTAGTATAGCTTTACCTCGGATAGCTTCAACTACTGCTGCAATATCCGCTTGTACATAATCATATTTTTGATCTTTGAGTGCAGACACGTTAAGTACCATGTCGATTTCATTTGCACCATCTTCAACTGCTTTGCTAGCTTCAGCAGCTTTGATGACCGTCGTGCTTGCGCCAAAAGGAAAACCAATCACTGAAGTTACTTTTACATCTGTTCCCTTAAGTTGCTTTGCAACTAGCGAAACGAAATATGGATTTACGCAGACTGAAAAAAAACCATATTCTTTCGCTTCATCACATATTTTGATGACATCTGCATCGGTGATGTTCGGTTTGAGTATGGTATGGTCAATTGTTTTTGCTATGTTCATATCATTCACCTCGTTTTTATTTTTCATGTTTATCATATCGAATAGATACCCAAACGTCAAATTAGAAACAAGTTTTTTATAAACAGTTAACAACCACTATTTTATTTAAGTCACTTATTTGGTATAAACAGCTTCCTGAAGGGTCGCGATGTATGGCAAGTTTCTATATCGTTCAGCATAATCTATGCCATAACCAACGATAAATTCATCTGGAATCTGATACCCAATGTATTTGACAGATAATTGAGCAATGCGTCTTTCAGGCTTGTCAAGTAACGTACAAATTTCAAGGCTATTTGGTTTTCTCGAACGAAAGTTTTCTATGAGATATTTGAGTGTCAATCCAGTATCGATAATATCTTCAATGATGATGACATCTCTACCCTCTATGCTGTAATCCAGATCCTTCATTATTTTGACCACACCTGAGCTTTCTGTAGAATGACCATAGCTTGAAGCGGCAATAAAATCTATCTGTATTGGGAAGCTAATTTCTCTCATCAAATCGCACAAAAATACATTTGCACCCTTTAAAACACCAATAAGCAATAAGTCTTTACCTTCATAATCAGCAGAAATTTTTGCAGCCAATTCTTTGACTTTTGCTTTTAGATCCGCTTCAGAATAAAGAATATCTTTTACGTCATTTTTCATTTGTTTTCTCCAATTCATACTTATTCCGATAAATCGTTACAGATTCACCGTAATAATAATATCACAAATGTTAACGTATAAAAATAAATTCTTTTTCACCTAGTTTGATAGCATCGCCATTTTCTATAGCGATTTCTCCCATTAAGCGTTTGCCATTGACATACGTGCCGTTTGTTGATTTAAGGTCCTTAATTTTCATCTGATAACCATCTTTGAATACGATCGCATGCTTGCGACTGACTGAAGCAACATTGAGAAATACATTATTACATTCATCCCTACCCACTGTATTGAGATCAAAATAGAGTTTGTGGCTTTCAAGGGGATTTAATTTATTCAGTAATATCGGATACATTGCATTATGAGATGTTATGGAAGGTGAATTTTCTGCTACTAACATACTTTTTGGCGTTTTAAAGAGCTTCCATGGGCGGCGACCTTCGCTTTTTTCTGGCTCTTTTTTTTGAAGCCATTCATGAATTGTTTCAAAAGAAAAACTTTGAAGTGTGAGTGCATCGAATGAAAATTCACTCAAAGTCAAAAAATGATTGATAACGCCTGATTCTATTAGTACGTGTCTGATGAGATCGATAGGTCCGTAAGCATTGTGGTAACTTTTGTCGGGAATGTAACGCCAAATAAAATCATCGATTATTGGATCGTAATAAATCGCCTGCGGTGAAAAATTGACGCGTTTTATCGTAAGTAGGTATTCTTCACATATTCTATCAAGACGAAGGATTGCTTCAATGAGTCCGACCAATTGTTGTTTTTGAAAATAGCTAAGTAGCAATAAATCTTGGACGGTCTGTACACGCTCATCTTTAAAATAACGTAGATATTTTGCGGTATCATCCTGTGAGGGCTCTATTTGAAATTCTTGAAAAAATTTCAAACAGGAATGTTGCAACATGTCTGATTCAAATGTCATAAAGTTGCTTTGAAAAATATGAAGGGTCTCAAAGCTAGATATCGATGTTATTAAGTTTGCATCATATATTGGTATATTCATAGAATCACGGATTCGTAAAGAGTTCGTTAATTTGATTATTCTCTTTAATCCCTTCCGTCAGTTCAGTGAAGAAGGAAACGGCAAAGCTCCTAAATAGAAAAGCTAACCCTATTAGGACGGCTATGATAATAACGATTTCTATAGTGCCCATCCCCTCTTCGCTATTAAAAAAGTTTTTATATTTCTCTGAGACAATTTCCTTGAGGTCTAATAAAACCTCGTACATTTTAAGTGTCATTGGTTCATCCTTTCTGATTCAAATTTTTTATAGTAACATGATAATCGGCGTCACAACGACGATAATGACGCTGATGAGTGATAACATGAGCAAAAATGTGAGTTGTATGGTGACTAATTCAGATTTTTTTCGAACTCGGATGAGTTTCATTTGCCACAATTCATCGTGATACTTTTCAAGTGCTGCAATAGTACTGAGACTGCCAGTAATATGAAATTGATTAATTAAGCGAACAAAACGCCATATTTCTTTTCTGTCTTGAAGTGTCGCATATTGGTTCAATGCTTGAACTGCACTACTGGAACTTGTGAGCTGTTTGCTTAACAGCGCATCATGACATTGTGTGGTAAAGGTCAATCTAAGCGCTTTATCCAGTGTGATGCCTGCACCATAGTTTATGAGGAATTCTTGGATAAAATGTGGTAGTTCGGCCTCAAAGGGCATAATAGCAACTTTTTTTTTGTATAAACCTACTTTGTCGAGCCATCCAAATAGTGTGTTGAGTTTTGAATCGATTTTAACGTTTGCTTTTTTGATAATGTGATTAAGCTTCATAGTGACCTCTATATTTTAAATTTGATGATGTGTTCTGAAATTAACTTCATTGCGAGTATGAGACTAAGTGCAAACGTCATGACAACTCTACCAATCGCGGTTTGGTAAAGAATATCCATGTAACCAGGTGAAGAAAGTCTTATGAAGAGCACGATGCACATTGGTGCTAAGCATAAAATTGTCTGCTCAAGTTTTTTTTGATAAATCACCATTTCAATTTCGCTATTTACTTTGTGTTTCATATAGAGTTTATCGATGGTAATCCCCGTGATGATAGATGGGTTTGAGCCAGTCTCTTTACTAAGTTGCATCATTCTAGAAAATAATGTGGCCTCATAGATGGGAAATGCATCACACACTTTTTGATAAAGAGAGTCGCCACCTATGCCCATTTGTATAGAATGCCCTAGCTTTTTGATCGTTTTACTTGAATAGTTTAAATCATCATGTAACATTTTTGACGAGGCAAGGACCGAGGGTTCAAACCCCATGCCTATACATAAGTTTGAATTGATTTGATTCAAAAAATCGATAAAAGCATCTAAATAATAGCCATCTAAATTTTTGAGATAATAGTCTTTTTTCATAACGATACTATAAAAGAGCGCTAAGCATATTAGTAGCAAAACCAGGCTGTCATAAAATGAAATAACGGCTAGGCTTACAAAAATAAGATCAAAGAGAATTCGGAACCAATCAAACGATTCTAATTTATGTTTTTTCAGCAGCATCGTTATATCTCCTCAGTTTTGACGTGTTGGCAATCTTTTGTATCATGTCTTCAAACTGTTGCGATTGAGTGTCCTCCAAAGTGTATATCACATTTAAAACATAGTCGGGCGTACCTTTGATGACTTCAGATATTTGAGATACAATGCGGCGTCCATCAGGTAATTTTTCTAGAAAAACCAAAAAATCTATCGCTGAGATAATTTGCTTGCGTATAAGCAGATGATTGATGGCGCTGTAACTGCTTGCAATGACTTCAAGGCGGGTCAACATATCAATAGGTGAATTACTATGACCGGTTGAAAGTGACCCGTCATGCCCTGTATTCATGGCTTGTAGCATATCTACGACTTCATCCCCTCTCACCTCACCTACGATGATGCGATCTGGTCGCATACGCAGTGCATTTTTTATCAAGTGGCTCATATCTATGGCGCTTACTGACTGGTGTGACTTACGCGTTTCCATGGATACGACATTTTCATGATGGATTAGTGATATTTCAGCAGCATCTTCGATCGTTACAATGCGCTCGTTGCGATCGATAAATGACGACAGACAATTTAAGAGCGTCGTTTTACCAGACCCCGTACTACCGCAAATAAATAAGTTGAACTTACAACTAACTAGACATGCAAAGAGCTTTGAAATAGATGCCGTGAACATACCGGACGCCATAAGTTCAGCACTATCACTTAGAGCTTTTTTAAATTTTCGGATTGTGACAACAGGACCATTTAGTGCAACGGGATCTAAGATAATGTTCACTCTTGAACCATCATTTAATCGCGCATCAAGTGTTGGTGAACCTAAGTTGACCTCTCGACCAACTTGAGCACAAATTTTATGAATCAATTGCATAATTTGATCTTTACTTTCGAAGTACAAGTCGCTTTTATAGAGCCTGCCGTGTCGTTCTATAAATATTGCATCTAAACCGTTGATCATAATCTCAGTAATATCTGGATTTTCTAATAAGGGCTGTATGACATCATATCCGAAAATGGATTGATAGACCTTTTTATAAAGCTTTTTTTTGTCTTCAGTTCCGAGTTCAGGCAGTGCGCTTATTTTGCTCTGAATCGCTTCTTTGACAAGCACTTCCTGAAAATCGACGATTTCATCCAAGATGGCTTTTTTAATTGCTTCAATTTCAAGGTAACTAATCATATGCCAACACCTCAAAATGCTTTGACTTCAATAAATGGCTTAAATGCGTCTCCAGTTTTATGGTTTTGTCGTTTTCGACGAGTATAATCGTGTCTGAGAGGCTCATGAGTGACGCATCTAGGGCACCTTTTAGAGGTGAACTGACTATCAAAAGCCTTTTTTTTTCTTTGAGTCGATTTAAAAAGATGATAATGTCAGTTGTTGGAGGGTTCAGATAGTCAGGCATATTCGTAATTAACTCTATAATCGTATCCTCGAAGATTTTTCCATCAGTGAAGTCAAGACAGTCAAAAAGTGAAAAACTTGAATTAGGGCTAAAATCCAGCGAAATAACGCTATCAATTTCATATTTTTTTGAGACATCTTCGATAATTTTATCTTTCAATGGACTCTTTGCGGCAAAGACTAAAAACGTTATCGGAAATGTCGTCCTTGAGACGAGTGTTAAAATATTTCTAGCACTTTGATATTTTAAGATGTATCGGACATGATCATTCATAGGTGTATCATGTGGTTTATTTCCCGATTTATTTTCTGTAAGCACTATCACTTCTCTTGCCTTATAGTGCTGAGCTCGAAAAGCCTCGTAATCATCTTCATCGACAATGAACCTATGTTCACGTTCTCCAGATTCAGTTTCTTCAGGTTCAAGTGTGGCAATATCTGACATCTCAATTAGTTTAAGATTAGTCATATTCGGTTTAAGTTTCGCATAGAGCTTTTTTGTGTAGGCATTTTCAATGATATATTGCATATGAGCTCCTGACGTATAAGTAAAACTGAGAATACCATAATATGGTAAATTTATTATACATCCAAAATATGGAAGTAGCAAGAGTTAAATACCATTTTTTTACAAAAAAAATAAAGCCCTTAAACTTCAAAGTTTAAGAGCTTTAACTGCAATCTGTCATTCGCTAGAATCTATTATTCCCTAGCCTTTTTTTGAATTAGATTTTGCGCTTGATTTAGCAGCACCAGCGGCTGATTTTTTTCCATAAGGAAATTTGTTTCTATATATCTTTTCATTTTTTTTCCAAAGTGTCATCCCATAAACAGTCCCAAACACGATGAAAAAAATGAGTGATAACAACGCTTGATAAATATTGTACTTAACACTCTCTTCGACAATCAGATTTAGAATAATCATGATGACAGAATAGATAACGAAGGTTGGAAGCCCCCAAGAAAATGTGCCAAATCTAAGTGCAAACTTCATTTTACCTTGATCGCTATTTTTTTGCCATCCATCTAAAATGAGCTTTTCATTTTCAAGTGCTCTTTGTTTACGTTTGGTTGCTCTGTCTTCAGTGCTTTTTTTTTCCTTTTTTACCATTTATGCCTCCAACGGAACTTATGAATTAAACAGGATGCGTTTTTTCTTCCTTGTTCACCAAATCTGAATCTATTTTATAGAGCTCAGCTTGTCTGAATTTAAAGTAATCCAAAGCAATATTTGGAAAAAGAACATAGGACAACACATCTTCTTCCTCTTCAATATACTCTTTAATCTTCTCTCTTTCAATAGCCATTAAAGGTTCAATGAGATCGGCTGGTCTACAAGTGATGACTTCTTGATCGCCGATGATTTTTTCTACAATCTCCGGTTTTATCTCGACTGAAGGACGTCCGTACATACCTCTGACGTACTCCTTGATCTCTTTAGGCACCATTTTATAACGTTCACCCATAACGACGTTTAGAACGGCTTGTGTGCCTACCATCTGACTTGTTGGCGTAACTAGTGGTGGAAATCCTAAATCTTCTCTGACACGTGGCACTTCTTTGAGCACTTCATCGTATTTATCAAGCGCATTTTGTGCTTTAAGCTGTGATACTAGATTTGAAAGCATACCACCTGGTACTTGATAAATCAGTGCGTTTATGTCGACGCCTAACATCTTAGGATCCAGAAGACCTGTTTCAATCGCTTTTTCACGAATCGGTTGGAAGTGATTCGTCACTTTGTCGAGAAGTTTAAGATCTAAGCCCGTATCATAAGGTGTTCCTTGAAGTGCAGCAACCATTGGTTCAGTGGCAGGTTGTGACGTACCCAGAGCAAATGGAGAAATTGCTGTATCGATAATATCGATTCCAGCTTCAATCGCTTTCATGTATGACATACTCGCAAGACCGCTCGTATAATGCGAGTGGATTTCAAGCGGTACAGAAACATTGCTCTTAATTGCTTTGACGAGTTTTTCAGTTTCATATGGCGTAAGTAAACCAGACATATCTTTGATGCAGATTGAATCGGCACCCATAGATTCCATGTCTTTCGCTAAAGCAACGTACTTTTCTATTGTATGAACAGGGCTGATTGTATAAGCGATAGCTGCTTGGGCGTGCGCCCCTTCTTCTTTCGTCGTTCTCAAGGCAGTTTCGATATTTCTAGTATCATTTAGAGCGTCAAAGATTCGGATGATGTCGATGCCGTTTGCAACTGAGCGTTTAACAAACTCAATAACAACGTCATCTGGATAGTTTTTATAACCAAGGAGATTTTGACCGCGAAGAAGCATTTGTAACTTTGTATTTTTTACATTCTTGCGAATGAGCCTTAATCGTTCCCAAGGGTTTTCACTTAAATATCTCAGTGAAGAATCGAAAGTAGCGCCACCCCAGCACTCAAGCGCATAGTAGCCAATTTGATCCATCGTTTCCAAAATTGGAATCATATCTTTTGTAGATAATCGCGTAGCAATAAGCGATTGATGTGCGTCTCTTAATATTGTCTCGGTAATTTTGATTTTAGACATGGATAACCCTCCTACTGGTATTCATCAAAAGTCTATCATTTGTACAATTTTCTGTACAGGAGATTGCAAAAGTGATAGACTAAGCTTAGTTTATTAAATAAACATATTCGCCAATTAACTTTATTTTATTAGGGGGAAATTATGGATAGCACAGATATTCGCATATTAAAAATACTGCAGCAAGAAGCGCGCATCTCGATGAAGGAACTTGGACTTAGGGTAAATCTTACCTCCCCTGCAGTTTCTGAGCGAATCAAACGACTCGAAGAAAGCGGTGTTATTGAAGGTTATGCCGCAATTGTGAACCCCAAAAAGCTCAAGTTACACGTTGAAGCGATTGTACATGTTTCCATGAAAGTGAGTTCACATGAGCGATTTAAAAAATTGGCGATGGAAGAACGCGAAATCATCGAATGTCACCATGTAACAGGCGAAGATTGCATGACAGTTAAAGTTGTTTGTGAGGATACCCATAGGCTTGAAGAAATCCTCGATAAAATACAGGCAATTGGTGATACGAAAACGGCAATTATCCTCTCAAGTCCACTAAAGAGAAAGGCCATTATTCCACCAAACGCAGAGAATATCTAATAATTATGTAATAATTATCTAAAAAAAAAATCCTCTAGCTGTACTAGAGGAAATAGGGGGGAAATATATAATAGACTATGAAGAAATCGTCTTCCCAAGTCTGTTGGTTATATACCCCCACTCTTATTTTTTATTCAGCTCAAAAGTCAAAAAAACAAAATATTTATGGAACGTACAGATTTAAAGTTCAACTTGAAAGCCCGTAAAAGCGTAATTTACCTTTTGCGGGAATTTTATTTTTAGTCTGTAATACCCGTCAATACCCGTACAATGGTTAACGAATATGCCTTCGATGCCAAAACGGCTGAATTGCATCAGATGTTGATCAAGATGTCTCAGTAACTCACCGCTAAAATGCATACCGCCAAAAACATAGTGAATGCTAAGATGGTTATTTTTTTCAAAAGCAGTCTTTAGAATATTCAAGATACCTTTGTGGGAACACCCTGTAAACAAAAAGTTCTTCTTACCTTCAGTGATAAACATAAATAGTTCGTCTGCGAAGGGATCTTGTATAAGATTCATTGAATCCTTAACAAAAAAATTGGAAGTATCCACCAAATCGTTTGAATACATATGGATATTTGTAATCAATTGGATGCCCTCTGAAATTTCCATATCGTTTTCAAGAAGAACAAAAGTGTTTGGATAGTCATTTACTGGTTTTTTAAGTTTAAAGCCTATGAAGTGCTGGATTTCATTTGTAATGGATAGTTTTTCACCGAATGCTTTTGGCTTTAAGTAGATCGTCGCCGTCTGATTGACAGCGAGAAATGCTTCGAGACCGCCACAATGATCATAATGCCCGTGGCTAAGTATGACATAATCTACTTCACTTAGATCTTCTGCTAGATAATCTGCATTTGCTACAAAGGCTTTTGTCTGTCCGGTATCAAATAAGATTTTTTTTCCATGTGTCTTGATTAAGAAAGATGAGCCATGTTCTCCAATCAAACCTTCACCATACACTAGATTGTCGATAAGCGTAACAAGTTCCATTTAAATTCTCCTTAAATAGTATTTCTCACATGAAAATGGCTTGAACAGGCCATTTTTTTTAAATTGTATGAACCAATTCAGAAAAATGCGTATAGGCATGATCTTCATCTATGCCTTCAAAAATGATTGCTACATTGGCACCACTTGGTATTGATAGACCAAGCGTGCTAAAAATGGATTTGAGGTTTCCCGAATTTCCATTGTAATGTAAGTTGATTTCGGAGCAAAATAAATTGGCATCTTGAACAAGCTTTGTGACAGGCCGTGCATGTAAACCAACCGGATCTTTAATCGTAAATGTGATGGTTCTCATCAATTACCTCGCTTAAGATTAATCCATGTATGTGTTCAACACTTGCCATTTCAAATTGTCATCTTCATCAAATGAATATTTGAGTAGCGCAAAGCCAAGGATATGACCATCTTCAAAATAACCGAACACGTATTTTTCGTTTAGAACCACCGAGTACTCTGGCCACCATTTCATAGAGCCGCCTAAAACGCCTTCTACAGGGAGAAGTTCATCATGTGTCTCTAAATCTTGGAGCAGTTCTAGTGGTATTTTATAACCATGTTTGACGAGTCCATCTAGAACGTAGTCCGGTAGTGTGAAACTTAATTCTAGTTTCGATTCAAGTGCATCGTTTGACAAGTTGATCTCTGCGATTTTTGCGTCATAATCCACAGCTGTTTGAGCCACCTGTTTGATCAATGATTCCTTTTCTTGATTTAAAGTTCCAATTTCACTATCTTTAGTGGTATTTTCGCGTTCGAGACTTGTGATTTTTGTTTGTTGGTCTTCCATATCACGCGATTGACTGCTTAAGGCGATCAGTAATCCTATTGAAACAACCAATGTAATAAGTAACACCGTAAAAAGCAAAATCACGTGCTCTTTTAACATCGTCGTAAGTTTTTCCATCGTTTCCTCCTCCTGTTGCTATAATCTTAGTTTATCACAATGGACGTACAAAAGAAGGTCGTTGAAACCGATGTAATATATATTTAATCAATGATTCAACAGAATCGATAGGCATCACCTGCCCTCTCCTTTCGGGTCGAGCGCATCTCTGAGTCCTTCACCTAGTAAGTTGATGCTGATTATAGTCAGCGAGATAAAAGTCACTGGATAGAACCACATCCAATAATATCCTGAAGTGACCATATTGTCTCCCCTGATATTTGGAATCAGATTGCCCCAAGTTGGTGTCGGTGGTGGGAAGCCCATCCCCACAAAAGAAAGTGTAAGTTCAAGCAAAATTGCGTTTGCAATGATGGTGGTTGAGGAAGCGACTACGACGCCGATGATATTAGGAAAAAGATGTTTGTAAAGCTGTGATCTTTTGGAAATCCCCAATAATTCTGCCGCTTTCATAAACTCAGTTTCTTTAAGAAGGAGGATTTCACCACGAACCATGCGGGCTAGAGTTGGAAAACTCAAAAATCCATAAATGACCATTGTGACAATCATACGGGTAATGTCTGAATATTTAAAAGCGAATATAGCAGAAAAAGCAATAATCATTGGTAGTAGCGGCAGGACATAAACAAATTCAGTAAAACGCATTAGGAGCTTATCCACCCATTTGCCATAGTAACCAGAAAGTCCGCCAATAAGCGTACCAGAAAATATTGTGACGATGGCGGAAATCGAAGCCAAGGTGAGTGAAATGCGTCCACCAAGCATAATTCGCGTCATCATATCTTGTCCGAGCATGTCAGTGCCAAATGGATTTGCAAGAGTTGGCGGTTTGTATCTTAAAACGACGTTGATGGCACTCATCTTATGTGGCGAAAATATGGGGCCGAAAATAGTAAAAAGGACAATACATAAAAGTATAAATCCCGCAAAGACGGATATTTTATTTTTACCCAATCGACCTAATGACAGACGCCAAAGCTTATCTTTATTTTTCTTAATCATCACAGCCCCCCCTACTCGATTTTGATACGTGGGTCTGCAACCCCGTATAGGATGTCCGCCATGAGGTTGCCAACCACAGAAGCAACAGAGAAGAACAATATGATGACGGTTATCATGGCACCATCTCTACGATAGACGGCATAGAGAAATTCAAGACCGATTCCTGGCCACGCAAAAATAGCCTCTACGAAAATGTTGCCGACAAAAAGCGTTGGCAGCATGACACCGAGAAGCGATATAATTGGAATCCATGCATTTCTAAAGGCATGACGATAGATGACAAGCCGTTCTGTTAGACCTTTAGAGCGGGCTGTTCGTATATAATCTTGGTTAATGACATCTATGACAGCGTTTCTGACATATCTTGAAACCGTACCAATGCCAATGACTGTAAGTGTCATGACGGGCAAAGCCATATGAAGGAGCACGTCTTTAATTTCATCTGCTTTTGTGGCATAGCCTTTGACCAATGCTATAACTGAGTGCATACCAGTCGCGGGTAAAATACCAAAATCCACAGCAAACAGGCGCATGAGATATAGTCCCACAAAAAATGAAGGTAATGAGACAAATATGAGCGTCACTGTAGATACGATTCTGTCAAATGGACCGTTTTTCTTTGCTGCGGCTCGAACGCCAAGTGGGATTGCGATCAAAAATACGAGAAACATGGCGACCGAATTGATCATAAACGTATGCCAAATGAGGTTGTTAACCACTTCAAGTGCTGGACGTCTGTAATAAAAGGATGTACCAAAGTCACCTTTCAACGCATCGCCTAACCAGTCTGCATAACGCAGATGCCAAGGCCGATCAAGTTCGAGCACCTTTCTAATCTGTGCATATTGTTCTTGCGTCGGTTTAGGTGATCCTTCAGGCAAAGAATTGATATACGCGGTCATTTCATCGCCAGGCATGGCGTCGACTAATATGAAAACGATGAGCGTTACGGCTATAATCAGTGGTATAGTGTGCAAAATGCGGCGACCGATGAATTTAAGCATGAGTTAAGCTCCTAGTTTGTCGAATTCAATAATTAGATTTTGATGAGATCTTTGATTACTTCACCGGCTATGATCAACCCCACAACTGAAGGTACAAAGGCGATACTTCCAGGTACTTGGCGTCTTGTGCTGCAGTTTCGCTGAACGTCTTTTGGACAAACGCAGTTGTTTTTACAGCTGAGTTCGTCTTTTTCTATGGGTTTCATGGCCGGTTCTTTTGAATAGACCACTTTCAATTTATCGATGCCTCTTACTTTGAGCTCTTTTCTCATGACTTTTGCCAGAGGGCATACGGACGTTTTTTTGATATCAGTAACTTCAAATTGCGTTGGATCTAGCTTGTTGCCAGCACCCATGCTGCTGATGATCGGAACGCCTGCTTCATTTGCCATCTCTACAAGCAACAATTTAGAGGAAACCGTATCGATGGCGTCTATGATGTAGTTAAATTTTTTAAAGTCGATCTCAGCCGCAGTCTCAGCACCGAAAAAGCATCGGTTTGCCTCGACGATCGCGTCTGGATTAATCTCTAGTATGCGTTCTTTCATAACTTCTACTTTGACACGACCAACCGTTTTACGAGTGGCTATAAGTTGTCTGTTGATATTGGTAAGGCATACTTTGTCGTCGTCGTAAAGATAGAATGTGCCAATGCCTGTACGTGCGAGTGCTTCAACGGCATATGAACCAACGCCTCCGACTCCAAATATTGCGACACTTGCATCTTGTAGTGAACGCAATCCGTCGCTGCCAATTAATAATTCTGTTCTTGAAAACTGATTTAACAATGAATTTCCTCCTGTAAAAAAGAACCCTCATAGTTGAGGGTCCAAATATTATTTTATGTGTGAATACGTAATTTCTCGATTCTGTTTCGGTCTACTTCTTCTATTACAAATTTGATGCCGTCATATTCGATGATTTCATTTACCTCTGGAATATATCCAAACTCTCCAACGATGAAGCCACCTATTGTGTCAAAATCTTCTGATTCTATGTTTACACCAATCATCTCGTTAAGCTCATCGATACGCGTACTACCTTCGACAATGTATTCATCTTCTTTGATGACTTCAATGTCTTTTTCATGGTCGTCATACTCATCACGAATGTCGCCGACAATCTCTTCGATGAGGTCTTCAACTGTGACGATGCCTGCAGTTCCGCCGTACTCATCTAATACGATGGCCATCGGTATTCTGTGTGCTCTTAACTCCTGAAAGAGTTCAGTCGTCTTCTTAAATTCAAAGGTGAAGTATGGCTCGCGTATATAATCATGAATGTCAAAAACGGTGTTCTCTGAAGCTTTAAAAATTAAATCCTTTATATACAAAATACCGATGATGTTATCGGTCGTATCTTGATAAATAGGAATTCGAGAAAATTGTTCAGTTTTAAACGTTTCAATAATTTTCTCATAAGTCGCACTTACTTCTATAGAAGCCATATCCGTTCTTGGTGTCATCACATCACGTACCTGTGTATCACCAAATTCGAATACATTGTAGATCATCTGTTTTTCTTCTCCTTCAAGCACGCCTTCTTCATGACTGACATTTACCATCGTTTTAAGTTCATCTTCAGTGATGAATGGTTGTGTACGGCCAGGTTTACCACCTAGCATCTTGATAAGGCCATTTGTGACAAAGAGAAATATTGATACAAGTGGATTGAAAATAATCGTGAAAAGCGTAATAACTTTCGCAATTTTCAAAGAAACAAACTCTGAATGCTGCGCTGCAAGAGATTTTGGTGTGATTTCTCCAAAGATGAGAACTAAGACGGTCATAACGGCAGTTGCGATAGCAACACCTGAGCTACCTAGATAATGGATGGCTAAAGATGTTGCAAGTGCAGAAGCACCGATATTGACAATATTGTTTCCCACAAGTATGGAGCCCAACAATTTGTTTGGATTCTCCACCAATTTACTAACGGTTTCAGCACCTTTGACTTTTTCATCGACAAGATGCCTAATCCTGATTTTACTGAGTGACATTAATGCTGTTTCTGATGCTGAAAAAAATGCGGACATCCCAATCAACACCGCCAATAGTATGAACTGCCAACTCGCGCCTGCTTCCAAAAAAAACCACACTCCTATTTTTAATAATCATTTTTGAGACCATGACCACACTGCTTCGGATCAATGGTTATAGTTTAATACCCAAGGGAATTGCATAATTACATAATAAGTCACAAATGCATATTCTCAAATGGCAACAATGGCTTATTTACGCCATTTTTATGTGAGAAATATCATAAAATTGGAATTATACAATTTCCACACAAGGAAATTATATCATAAAGAATCTCATATCTGCAACAGATTCGATTAAAACGCATGATAATGAGGCACAACTCTCAAAAATGATGCTAAAACTTGAAGAGAATCCACTTGCAGTTGTCAATCTCATATTTGATAACCACTGTTCGGATGTTTTTTTGAATGGCACATTGACATGTAAATACAAACATCTTGTTGCCAGCGAGTTTTTCTAATTCGCGGGTCACTACCTTGTCAATCTTGATAACTAAATTTTCCCCTGCTTCATCTACCAACCTGAAGCGCATAGGGTTTGGATAACCCTGTTGGTCAAACCAGCAGAGCACGTCAATTTCTTTTCTAACTACTTTCATACCCCTCACACCTTTATCTTTTATCTATGGAAATCACATGATTTCCTAGTCTATAAAATACTGCTCATAAGTGGAAAGTCATCTTCCCCAACGCCGCCTGTCATCGGTTTAATGCCACTACCTACAAAACACCCTCGGACGATAGCCTTTGGCTCGAATCGCGCTCTTATCGAATCTATGGCAGCGTCTAACTTGTTGTTTTTATCCTTGCTATATTCGTCAAACAGATGCATCTGTACGAAGTCGTTTTCGCAAAACTCGGCAACGCGTACACCGAGATGTCTGATGGGTGTGCCATCCCATATCTCGTCGAAAAGTTTGCGCGCAACCTTATAGATTTCGGTGGTGTGATCCGTAGGTATTTCAAACTTTTTTTGATGTCCTGTGCTGATAAATTTATGTGTCTTATAGCTGACGCTGACAAGTCTTGCTAGATACTGGCTATCTCTGAGCCTAGTCCCAACCATCTCGCAAAGGCTTAGTAGCATGAGATGTGCCTCCTTTCGATCGTCGATGTCGAATGGAATTGTCGTTGAATTGCCAATGCTTTTTACGGCGAGCCGCGTACTTTTTTTTACCACTGACTCTTCAATGCCGTTTGCGTAGTTCCAAACTAAGGCGCCGTGTGACTTAAGTGTCGCTTTCAGTACGTCAAGGTCATAGTTGGCGAGATCGCCAATCGTCTCTATGCCTAAAAAATTAAATTTTTCGAGTGTGGCACGTCCTACCATAAAGAGATCTCCCACGGGAAGCGGCCACATCTTCTGAGAAATTTCCTCTGGATAAAGCGTTGTCACACCATCGGGTTTTTTCATGTCACTTGCTACTTTTGCTAGGAGCTTGTTGCTGGAAATACCGATACTGACAGTGAATCCGAGCTCGCTTTTGACGCGTTCACGGATGATGTTCGCCACTTCAAGCGGGTCGCCAAAGAGATGCGTCATATCCGTAAAATCCACGAAACACTCATCGATGCTATAGCGCTGTATTTGGGCAGAATACTCTCCGATGAGCGCCATGAGGGCATTGCTTGATCTAAGATATAAATCGTAGCGTGGCGGTACAACAGTGAGCATGGGACACTTCTGAAAAGCGGCCATGAGGCTTTCTCCCGTCTGAATCTTATAGGGTTTTGCCGCGTAACTTTTGGCGAGTATGATACCGTGACGCTTAACTGGGTCGCCCCCAACAGCCGATGGAATCGTTCGAAGGTCAAGTGTATCGCCATGCTGTAAGCGGTGCACGGCTTCCCATGACAGATAAGCGCTGTTGACATCTATGTGAAAAATGATTTTGGACATCGTTCCACCTTCTTTATTTGAGGAAATTACATAATTCCATATTAAAATAATCAAGCATATCGCATGGTGACACAAAAATCAAAATTACAAAAAAGAACATATGTTTGATTTAATTATACAGAACATATGTTCTAAAGTAAAGTGGTTCAAACTAAAAAAGATTTCTCAAAATGAAATATCATTTTGAAAAATCTTTTTTAAGTTCTAAGTAATAGTTAACATTGAGTATCATCGGAGCCTTTGCAAATACTATCTTTGATGTAATTTATCGGTATAAAAACCGTAGATCCCCAATTTTTTCAATTTTGATGCTAAATCAAAAGAATTGATCGTATGAGCATACGTTGTAATCCCCATATTTGTTAGCTTCTGTGCAAGGCCAGAATAAACTCTTTCCTCCGCCATGGTCACTGCATATAAATCATGTGTTCTCACAAATTCCAAGATGGTCGCGTCAGACCTATAATAGACGTAAAGACTGTATATAATTGTATTGTAGCCACGCTTTTTAGCCAGCATATACTGATATTCACTAAAAACTTGAGGGTAAAATCTGTTTTGATATTCGGGATATTGATCGGCTATGTACGTGAAAAAATCAATGTTGTCGTCTTTTGTGTCCGTGACAATTCTAAGTTTAGGGTTCTCGATAAGTAGTTCGACAAGACCAGGCAAATCTAGTGGTGTTAAGCCATACTTGGACTCTGCGGCCATGAACTGCTCACGTGTAGGTAAACTGCCTCCATTAAAAGAAAAAAAATTGCGAACAGATGCCCAATCATGTGCAAGGACGTATTCTCCATCTCGTGTTTTAAGAAGATCAAGCTCGATCATGTAGGCGCCATCTGCAATTGATGCTTCAATAGCTTCTTTTGAATTTGAAATCATGAGGCCTTGCCACTCGCCACCTGCATGGGCGATAAAAGTCGGTTTTGTCTCATGCCAATCTGTTCCGTTTTTGAAGCTCAGATGGATGCCGGTTGCCGCATAAGCAAACTTGACACCCCAATAGGAGTTTAGAGCATTAATAGAAATATATGTTTTTCCATTTATAACAGACATTTCGTTGTTAACGGGATAAGTCGTACTTCCCTCTGTGAAGGTTTTTAAATTGATATTGTGTGTAACGACCTTCCTATTTAGTAGCATATGTGTTAAGCCGAAGCTCGTATTATAGGTAACCTTACCGCCCAAACTTGGAAAAACGACATCGATAGGTACTTGAATATCGCGGTTTAATGTCTCAATATAAGTACCTTTTTCTACGAGGACCTCTTGAGTGGGCAAAAAAGGTGATGTATCGGATGCAAAGCCTATTGTTCCTGATGTTCCAATAGTCATAGTGGTTATAAGCAGTATGAGAACTAGAGAAAGTAATTTTTTTGCTGTCATAAAACCTCCTGTTTTTATTAGAATAAAAGCACCCACGAATGAGTGCTGTCCTTTGAGGAAATATCTATCTTTTTTTATCGGTTATGTGCATTTTAACGCGGTTTCTATCGTCATCTTGATGGCTATTTGAGGTATCAGTCATCTTTTGTCCTTCCATTTTGACTCTGCAACGGTCGCAATATTTCCCGAACGCAATCTTTGTTCCACAACCAAGGCAATGATTGCCAACTTTTGCTGTGTTGAGGGATAGTCTACCTTCATCGACGTATTTCATGATTTCACGAATGGTGATAGTCATGCCCATCTCTTCCATGATATCTATGATGCCTTGAGGAGAAATATCTGGGTTGTCGTAAACGAGATCTCTTGTTGCAGTGAACTTGTCTCTTTCTGGGTCGCCAGTGCTTTTGAAGTTCCTGGTTGATAGTCGACACGCCGTACAAACGTCATTGCTATCTTCATCACCAAAAAATCTGCCGCATTTTTCGCATTTTTTTAGCATTTTTCCTCCTAAAGTATTTTAGCTATGAGGAAATTGCATAATTCCAAATTGTATGAATATCATTTATCAAAACGGCTTGATTGAGCCATTGTCAATTTCGATAAACAGAATTTTGCAACTTAAAAGGTAATTATGCATTTTCCATATATATAAAGAATTAAAATGAAAATTCATAAGTATAATTCTTATATTTTTAAAATGGTTTCTTATTCCATTATATATAATTAATAACCATTTGTGAATGCAAAATTCAAATATTAATTAGCCGCTTCAAAAATCCATTGAACCACCAATTTCCCAACCTCTTCCAGATGAACGGTGTCAAGCTTATCTGGCGTGTCCTCGGCAGTGTGATAAAAGCGATTGTCATAACTATAAAGTTCAATTGCTGGAATGCCTCTGGCGGCAAAGCTCTTATGGTCTGTGCGACCAGTAACAGAAGTGGCAACTTCAAGATTCAGCTTTTCGGCGCATGCGATGAGTGCCTCTTCCATTGGATACGGATTGTCACCATGCCCAACTGTACAGATGTAGATTGGGTTATCGAGTTCAGAGCCGACCATATCCATATTGATCATGGCAATTGGATCGACGCCGTCAAGTGGATGTTCAGCCATATAGGTTGAACCAATGAATCCAGCTTCTTCCTCGTTAAAAGCGACAAATATAAGTGTTCTAGCGGGCTTTGAATCTGCCATGACGCGAGCGACCTCCATCATGACCGCGGTACCTGAAGCATTATCAGCTGCACCTGGTTCATGCACGATCTCAGTACCGTTGAAGACCGCTTTCGTATCAAAGTGGCCACCGATGACGATGGTCTCATCCTTAAGCATCTCATCGCTCCCAGGGATGATGCCGATGACGTTGGCTTTCTGACCATCGTAATACTGTAGATAATTGGGTGTTTCCTCGTGACTTATGAGGCCGTAAGCTTCAAATGCATCTGCAATATAAAGCGCTGCATCGTGATTCCCAGGCAAGCTGACATTGCGGTGTGGAAACTGCTTCTCATCCGTAAGATCTAGGACGATGTCCATGATTTTTTGGCCGTCAACTTCCTTTATTTCTGGTGCAACTCTGTTTGAATATCTGAATCCGGCGATAACGACTATAACAATCATTGTGATTAGCGAGAAAACGATTAGAGTTTTTTTAGCAAATGAACGTTTCATAAGCCGCCCCCCTATTTTCTGCATAACAAATTTAATATAATTCTGTTTTATTTATTTCTGTATTATTTATATTCTAATTGATTACTATTTTACTTTCACATAGTCAAAAAGACTCAACACTTCGTCGATCACCTTGGTGCCAACATATTTATAGCCGAGCGATTCATAAAAATGTTGATTGCGAAGATTCTTAAATGGCGTATCTAGTGACCATACAACCGCAGCTGGATAAAGAGATTCAAGCATTTGCATCGCTATTTTCCCTATGCCTAGGTTTTGATACCTTGGGGCGATGTAAATTCTAGCGAGGTGGCAAGCGTTCTCCACTTCATTTGTACGCACGTCGGCAGCTCCAATCAGCTTGTCGTTTTCATAGAGCGCATAATAATCGTGCATCTGAATCTTCAGTGCGATGCTTTCCATACTCTCGTTGGCTGGACAGTCTGAACGATCGCCATATCTTATGATATCCTCTTCAAATGCCTTTTGTTCGATGTATTGAAGCGCAGAGGCATCTTGAATGTTGGCTTTTTTGATGTCGAGTTTTATGTGTTTGCGATTGTCGTCAAGCGCGAGCCACTCGCTGCGCAGCTGTCCGAAGAAGCCGATGTCATGGAACGTGCCATCTTTATGGATGCTCTCTTTTAGGATGCCTTCAAAAGTCATGCCGCACTTGGCCATGATTTTCCCAGAAGCGGGATTGACGGCGAAGTAGCGACCGATGACTTTGTTTACGCCGATGGCTTTAAACGCAAAATCGATGGCGAGCTTCGTGCCCTCTGTTCCGTAGCCTTTGTTCCAATGTTCTTTGCCAATCCAGTAACCGACTTCCGCATAGTGTTGCGTCAAATTTTGGCCAAGCGAGAGACAGCCCACAAGTGTGCCGGTGTCTGTGACTTCGATTGCCCATGTATAGAATCCATTTTCATGTAGGTGTTTTTCGTGAAGTGCGATCCAAACTTCCGCATCGGAAAGTGTATAAGGATGTGGCAAGTTCAGCGTCGTGCGATAAAGGTCATAATCACTTGCCATTTCTGTGACAAGCTGAGCATCAGAATGCTTAAAAGGTCGTAAGGTCAATCTCTCGGACTTTAGTACAGGTATCATAATATGCCTCCCATCATTCTTTGCTGCAATCCAGCTTGTAGAATACTTCGCCAATGCCATTTTCGTTGATGCCACACAGGATGCCAGCTTCTGTAAAGCCCATCTTGTGGTGCCAATGTTGTGGCCCCTCTTCATTCACTTGCGAGGAACTGAGTAGTACTTTGAAGCCATTCATGCCCAAAAACTCAACAAGGTAGTTCAGCATGGATGCGCCGATACCTCTGCCTCTGAACTCTGTCTTGATGAGGATCAGGCTGATAAAAGGGATTTTGGACCAAATATATTGAAGCTTCAGATAGCCGACGATTTCGCCAAGGCGCTGGGCGACGATGACATCGTGATTTAATATGGCACTTTCAAGGCTTTCAAGCGGCCCCGTGTTGTCAAAGCTCAGACAAGCGATTAGGTCTGCCGATTCAGCAAAGCGTATGGTGATGTTAACGGCGGTGTTCGCGACGTTATTTTTATCTACGTCCATGTCTATGCCTTCGTCTTCTCCTTCTCCTGTATCAGCGCTTAAGCCATTGTAAGCGTTCTTGCGTTCATTCATATGTCAATCCCCCTATGTGCGGTTACTTATATTATATAATTATGGTTGCGATATGACAACGTAATTAAAAAGACTCCGCTCTATTGTAACGAAGTCTTTCAAAGTAATATTGAACCGATGCTATGTTCATCATCCCCAAATAGCCTTAAAAATTGAATTCTTGCATCTTGAAAAAACAATAAAGCTTTATCATTGCCCATATGGTTGCCTTTGTAAAGTAAAAAGGTGTGAAACTTTTACTTAAAGTTTCACACCTTTTCTGACGCATTGTTATTTTTTTATAAATCCTCGGTCTTGTAGAAACTTTAGCATATGTTCGCGTTTCTCTTGAGCAAACTTTTTGTTGACCGCTTCTGACCATGAATCTTTAATTTTACCCTTAGTACGTTTTACATAGTACTCACGAATCGCACCATCATACGCTTCAAGAGCGGCTTTATCCATCTCTGTATAGTGATCGACATGATAGACAATCTCTTTAGGCAAACGCTGTTTGACATCATGGTTCTGATCGGGATATCCCAGACACATACCGAAGACAGGGTACACTTCTTCGGGGAGTTTAAGCAGCTGAGAAACTTCCTCTGGATGATTGCGAATACCACCGATATAGACGCCACCTAAGCCGAGCGACTCTGCAGCAAGCATGGCATTTTGCGCTGATAAAGCGGCATCCACCGTCGCAATGATAAACGCTTCCGTCCAGCCTGATTCATAAGTGTCATCACAAACTGTTTTGATGCGGTGCGTATCACCACAAAACACGAGGAAAATCGGCGATTTTTCAACGTATTCTTGATCACCACACAAGTGAGATAACTGTGCTCTCACCTCTGGATTTTTAACATCTATGATGCTATAAGCCTGTAAAAAACTAGACGTTGAAGCAGATTGAGCGGCAAGAATGATGCGTTCCAAATCACCCGCATCCACAAGCTGATCCGTAAATTTTCTAATAGAGCGATGTGAAAGCATAAGTTCTATGGTTTGATTCAAATGGACACCTCACTAAAATCCTGAGAATAATGACAGTAACACACCAGCAGAAACTGCTGAGCCAATGACACCAGCAACATTTGGTCCCATTGCATGCATGAGTAAGAAGTTGCTTGGATTTTCTTTTTGTCCAACCACTTGAGATACCCTTGCTGCCATAGGAACAGCTGAAACACCTGCAGAACCAATCAATGGATTGATCGGATCTTTTAGGAACTTGTTCATTAGTTTTGCTAAAAGCACGCCTGCAGCAGTACCAAAAGCAAATGCGATAACACCTAATAACATTATAGCAAGTGTTTTAATATTTAGAAAGGCTTCTGCGGATGCTGTTGCACCAACTGTGACGCCAAGAAAAATCGTGACGATATTCATCAAAGCATTTTGTGCGGTATCCGTTAATCTTGAAACGACGCCAGACTCTTTGAATAGGTTTCCTAACATAAGCAAACCAATCAAAGCCGCTGCAGGTGGCACAATCATGGAAACAATCAGTGTTGTCAATATCGGGAAAATAATCTTTTCGAGTTTTGAGACATGTCTTAACTGTTTCATTTTAATGCCACGTTCTTCTTTTGTTGTAAGCAGTTTCATAATCGGCGGTTGAATAACCGGTACAAGCGCCATATAGGAGTAAGCTGCAACGGCTATGGAACCAAGTAAATGTGGTGCTAATTTTGATGCTAAAAAAATCGCTGTCGGCCCATCAGCGCCACCGATGATGCCAATAGAAGCAGCTTCGTTTGGTGTGAAAAGTCCAGATGCAATCGCACCTAAAAATGTGATAAAGATACCAAATTGTGCCGCAGCACCTAATAAAAGCGATTTTGGATTGGCAATCAATGGACCGAAATCGGTCATCGCGCCAACACCTAAAAAGATAAGAGGTGGGAATATACCAAGATGATCCCCTTGATACAAGTAGTAAAGCAAGCCACCAATCTCTTTGACATGGCCGTCTGGTCCCATGATTGGTTCTGTCATTAATCCAGCAAGTGGTAAATTCGCTAAGAACATACCAAATGCTATAGGGATAAGAAGCAAAGGCTCAAAGCCTCGCTTTATTGCTAAATAGAGCAGTAAAAATGATACTAGGATCATTAAAATCTGTCCTCCAGATATATTAGCAAAGCCCGTAGACATGTAAAAATCGGTTACAGTTTGAAGCATCTTGCATCTCCTTTCGTATAATCGTTATCAATTATGGAAATTGCATAATTTCCTTGCAATTTCCTCAATTAACCAATAACAACTAATACATCTCCTGAATTTACTGATGCGCCTTTTGTAACTGAAATTGATTTTACCGTTCCAGCAGTTGGTGCCATGATTTCATTTTCCATTTTCATCGCTTCCAATATGACTAGGACTGCCCCACTAGCAACTTTATCGCCTACATTAACTTTAATATCTAAAATGGTACCAGGCATTGGCGACGCCACGACTTCTCCATCACCTGCTATTGGTGCTGCAGGTACAGTCTTTGGTGCTGACGCGGGTGTAGCAGATGCTGATGCCGCAGGTGCCGTCGTAATATTTGGTGTTTGAGTCGGTCTGCTAATTGGCGCAGAGGCCATGCCGCCTACTTCTTCTACTTCAACTTCATAGGATGTACCATTTACCGATATATTAAACTTTTTCATTTTATCCCTCCACTATGCTCTCGAATTCATTTGTTCACTTCTACCTGCGATTCCCCAAGTTGGTGTGTTGTCACTGTTTCTTTTTATGCTTGATACGTGTATATGTGCCACTGACGTGTTCATAGCGGCCGCCACGGCAGCGGTAATCACAGCAATAAGCTCTAAATCATCCGTTTTATCTACATGTGCCACGACTACTGTGTTAGATGTTGCAGCTGTGTTTGCACTAACCTTAACACGATTGATTTTAGAGATTTCTGATTTTTTTTCGATTTTTTGTATTGCCCTAGACATGAGAGCCGTTATAGCCCATATTGTGACCAAAGCTATAAAGGTAATGCCCATTCCCAATAAGATGACATAACCTGTTGCTTCAAGTTTTTCACTGAGAGGCATGTTAGCAAATGTCTCTGCATGTTTAAAATTTTCTAATGCACTCATTTAACTACCTCTTCTCTTATAATGGTATATTACCATGTTTCTTCGTAGGCCTAGATTCTCTCTTAGAAGATAACATATCAAACGCGTCAATGAGTCTCGCTCTTGTATGTGCAGGTTCAATCACATCGTCAACAAAGCCTCTTTCCGCTGCTTTATAAGGTGTCGCGAATTCATCGGTATAATCTTGAACCACTTTTGCGCGTGTGGCAACTTTATCTTCAGCTTTATCAATTTCACCTCTGAAGATGATATTCGCTGCGCCTTGTGGTCCCATAACTGCGATTTCAGCAGAAGGCCAAGCGAGTACGAGGTCTGCACCCAAATCCTTAGAACACATGGCAAGGTACGCACCACCATAGGCTTTTCTTACAATTAAAGATAATTTTGGAACCGTTGCTTCACTGTAAGCATATAACATTTTAGCACCATGTCTGATGATGCCACCGTATTCTTGCTGTGTGCCAGGTAAGAATCCAGGTACGTCTACTAAATTTAATAATGGAATATTAAACGCATCACAGGTTCTAATGAAACGCGCGGATTTATCAGATGCATTGACATCTAAACACCCTGCATTTACTTTTGGTTGATTGGCTATAATGCCCACTGTTTTACCACCAATTCTTGCAAGACAAGTGATGATGTTTTTAGCAAAGTAAGGTTGGTATTCCATATAGTCCCCTTGATCAACAAGTGCTTTAATGACATCAAACATGTCATAAGGTTTGTTTGAGTTTTCTGGGATAATTGAATTTAATGAGTCATCAATTGCATTGAAATCTTCATCTGTAAAATATTCTGGAGCAGATTCAAGGTTATTTGATGGTAAGAAAGATAATAATCTTCTGATTTCCAAGAGACACGCTTCATCATTGGGTGCCATATATTGAGCAACACCGCTTACAGCATTGTGTGTCATCGCACCACCTAATGCTTCAGCAGTTACTTCTTCACCGGTTACAGTTTTAATAACTTGTGGCCCAGTGATAAACATCTGAGACGTTTGATCGACCATAAAGATAAAATCTGTGAGTGCAGGTGAATACACTGCGCCTCCGGCACAAGGACCCATAATCGCTGTAATTTGAGGAATAACGCCTGAGGCAATGGTGTTCTTAAAGAAGATTTTTCCATATCCAGATAATGCATCTACCGCTTCTTGAATTCTAGCACCGCCGGAATCATTTATACCAACAATAGGCACACCCATTTTAAGTGCATTATCCATTGCTTTGCAGATTTTGGCTGCGTGCATCTCACCTAAAGAACCACCCACTACAGTAAAGTCTTGTGAATAAGCGTATACCAATCTGCCGGCTACTTTACCATAACCGATAATGACGCCTTCAGCAGGCGCATCTACTTTTTCCATACCAAAATTTGTACAACGGTGCTTTACAAAAGCATCCATTTCAACAAAAGTATTTTCATCAAATAGAATTTCAAGTCTTTCTCTTGCAGTCAATTTGCCACTTTCATGTTGTTTCGCAATTCGCTTTTCGCCGCCGCCCTGTATAATGACAGCACGTCTTTTTCTTAAATCTTCCAATTTATTGATCGACATGGTTTCCTCCAATTATTATTTTCTTTCGCTGAGTTCAACCAAAACTCGATTTGAACTTTTAGGATGTACGAAAGCGATTTTAGCGCCACCAGCACCATATCTAGGTTTCTCATCGATCATTTTCATACCTTTTGAAAGCATGTATTCAATAGCCTCTTCAATGTTTTCAACTTTAAAAGCGATATGTTGAACACCTTCACCATTTTTTTCGATAAACTTTGCGATTGGGCCATCTTCTGATGTTGATTCTAAAAGTTCAATTTCTGTGTCGCCCACAGGGAAAAATGCAACCTTAACTTTTTGTTCTTCAACAACTTCTGAACCTGACATCTCCAGTCCAAGTATGTCCCCATAAAAAGCAATTGATGCTTCTAAATCTTTTACAGCTATACCAATATGATCCACTTTAAGTGCTTTCATAGTGCCCTCCACTTTATAAATATTGCTTGTGATTTATTTGATTAAATGCAATTATGATTCTTTCGTTTTATAATGAAGCTTCGGTGGGTCACATGCAGTTGTCATCTGCCCACGAAGCAATCAAGTGTGTGTCGTTTGTTTTATTTTTGGCTAACATTCGCTTTGATATAATCTATCGTTACTTGTGTTGGTGTGCCAGGTGTAAAAATTTCTTGGATCCCTTGTTCTTTTAAGACAGGAATATCTTCTTGTGGAATAACGCCACCACCTATTACTAAGATATCCTCTGCACCTTCAGCTTTAAGCAATGCGGCTACTTTGGGTAAAAGTGTGTTGTGTGCGCCTGAAAGGATACTCATCGCGACACAGTCCACGTCTTCTTGAATAGCGGCATTTACGATTTGTTCTGGTGTTTGTCTTAATCCTGTATAGATAACTTCCATACCTGCGTCTCTTAACGCTCTTGCAATAACCTTGGCACCTCTATCGTGTCCATCTAAGCCTGGCTTTGCAACCAAAACTCTTATTGTTTTATCCATTTTTATCCTCCTATAATAGCAAAATGCTCATTCATTTTATGGTTGTGCTTAAAGTTTTACAGCCTGTTGGTTTCACCAAATACTTCATGCATCATGGCACTCAATTTATCAAGTGTCACATAACTTAAAGTTTTACAGCCTGTTGGTATTCACCAAATACTTCTCTCATCACGTCACATACTTCTCCAAGCGTCGCATAAGCTTTAACGGCTTCTAAGATGTAAGGCATTACATTGTCTGTACCTTCACATGCTGTTTTAAGCGCCTTTAATGTTTCACTTACTTTTACACCGTCACGTTTTGCGCGAAGTTCAACCAATTTTTGTTTTTGCATCTCACCTACAGAAGGATCAACTCTAAGTAGTCCTTTTGGTGACTCTTCTTCGATTTGGTATTTGTTCATACCGACTACTATGATTTCACCTGCTTCAACTTTCTTTTGGTAGTCATAAGAGGCATCCATGATTTCTGATTGGATATAACCCATATCGATTGCTTTTGTTGCGCCGCCGATATCATCAATCTTCTTGATATATGCCATTGCTGCATCTTCGATTTCTTTTGTTTTTGCTTCTATATAATAAGAGCCTGCTAGTGGATCTACAACATCTGTTACACCACTTTCGTGCGCAACGATTTGTTGCGTTCTAAGTGCAACGCGTACGGATGCCTCTGTTGGAAGTGCTAATGCCTCATCTTTTGAGTTTGTATGCAAACTTTGTGTACCACCAAGTACAGCTGCAAGTGTTTGAATCGCTACTCTTACGATGTTGTTTTCTGGTTGTTGTGCTGTAAGAGTCGATCCTCCTGTTTGCGTATGGAACTTAAGTTGCATTGATTTCTCGCTCTTTGCGCCAAATCTATCTTTCATGATTCTCGCCCAAAGTCTTCTTGCTGCTCTATATTTTGCTACTTCTTCTAATAAATCGTTGTGTGCATTGAAGAAGAATGATAATCTCGGCGCGAAATCATCCACATTTAAGCCTGCTTTTATGGCTGCTTCTACATATGCGATACCATCTGCCAGTGTAAAGCCAACTTCTTGTGCCGCTGTTGAACCCGCTTCTCTGATATGGTAACCAGAGATCGAGATCGTATTCCACTGTGGGACATCTTTTGAACAAAATGCAAAGATATCCGTAATAAGTCTCATTGACGGTTCTGTTGGAAAGATATAAGTGCCTCTTGCGATATATTCTTTTAAGATATCATTTTGAATGGTGCCTCTTAATTTTTCTGATGAGACGCCTTGTTTTTCTGCGACTGCAATGTACATTGCAAGTAATACAGAGGCAGGTGCATTGATGGTCATAGACGTACTTACTTTGTCTAGAGGAATGCCATCAAATAGGATTTCCATATCAGCTAGTGAGTCGATTGCAACGCCAACTTTACCAACTTCACCCTCAGAAAGGGCATGATCCGAGTCATAACCGATTTGTGTTGGAAGATCAAATGCGACAGATAATCCGCCAGACCCTTGTGCGACCAAAAACTTATAACGTTTGTTCGATTCTTCAGCTGTTGCAAAACCTGCGTACATTCTCATCGTCCAAAATTGTCCACGGTACATCGTAGGCTGTACACCACGTGTAAATGGAAATTGTCCAGGTAGTCCTAAGTCGTTCATGTAATCAAGTTCTGACACATCTACGGGTGAATAATATCTGTTAATAGGTGCACCCGATCCAGTCGTAAATTCTTTTTTTCTTTCTGGTCTTTTTTCCAGTGATGCTTCAATCTTAGCAGTGTGCTTATCTACTGCTTCTTTAATCACACTTACTTGTTTTTGATCAAACATAAAATCCTCCTCGTTCTTGGCCGCATTTTTTAATTTTTTATTATTTCTATCTCTATCTCTATTTCTATCTTTATTTCATCGATCCAGTTTCTACAAATTTTGCATGCCATGAGAGTGCTTCATTCAACAAATGACTTTCATGCTTTGTAGGTAAGGCCTCTGCTCTTTCGAGATAATCAAGCAGTCTCGATTTATAATCAGGATGCGCACAATTCTGAATGATTGATCTTGCTCTCTCTCTTGGAGACAATCCTCTTAAATCGGCTATCCCTTGCTCAGTAACTACGACTTGCACATCATGCTCGGTGTGATCAACATGGGAAACCATCGGTACAATGGAAGAAATGTCTCCATTTTTAGCGGTTGATACGGTTGTAAAAATTGAGATATACGCATTTCTAGTAAAGTCACCTGAACCGCCTATACCGTTCATCATTCTAGAACCCATGATATTGGTAGAGTTTACGTGACCGTAAATATCAATCTCGATTGCAGTATTCATAGATAAAACACCTAATCGTCTTGCAACTTCTGGATTGTTACTAATCTCCATAGGTCTAAGCACACAGTACTTTGTATAATGCTCAATATTGTTATACAGTCTAACTTGACCTTCAGAAGACGGTGTAAAAGAAGTACCCGATGCAACAGTCACTTTACCAGCATCAATCAAATCTAACATACAATCTTGAATAACCTCTGTATAGCAAGTAAGATTTGTAAATTTAGATTCTACAAGTCCCGCCATAACAGCATTTGCCACAGAACCAACACCAGATTGAAGGGGCAATAAATTTTCTGGCAATCTACCCGCAGCAACTTCACCTTCGAAGAACTTGATGATATGTCTTGAAATTTGCTTAGAATCATCATCGATTTCTCCTAGTGGTCTAACTTTATCCGTAATATCCGTTTCCACAATGGCGACAATTTTATCGGGATCACATGGAATATAAGTTGTACCAATTCGATCGCCACTTGCTTCGATAGGAATCGGTTTTCTGAATGGTGGTTTTTCTGTAACATAGATATCGTGTACACCTTCAAGTGCTAACGGCTGAGATGAATTGATTTCTATAATTACCTTTTTAGCATTTTTAATGGCTTGTGGTGATATCCCAACGGATGTAGAAGGTACGATTCCACCATCAGGATTGATGGCTATTGCTTCTATAATAGCCACATCTATGTCTCCAAAAAAGCCGTAATCAATATATTGTGGGACATGGCTTAGATGCATGTCTGCATACTTAATGGTACCTGAATTGATGTTGTTTCGCATCGTGTTATCCGTTTGATAAGGAAAACGTCTTTTAATGACACCTGCTTCAGAAAGTTTACCATCGAGTTCCGGTCCAACTGAAGCACCCGTGATCAAAGTAATTTCAACTTTTTCACCATTTTTAGCTCTTTCAGCAAGTGCAAGTGGTACCGCTTTTGGATAGCCAGAAGGTGTAAAGCCACTAGTTGCGACAACATCACCGTCGTTTATTAATTTCGCCGCTTGTTCCGCACTCATCACTTTGTCTAAAAATGATTTGTTTCTAATTCTTTCAGATTTCATATCTGTATTCATAGACACCTCCAAATTCTATAGATATTTAAAACAAAAAAAGCCAAATAACCATCTATAAGATTGGCTATTTGGCTTAGACGTTACTAAGGTTTGTGAAATAAAAGGCTGTTTTATTTCTATTAGTAAAATCGCTTGATATCCTCTAACTATTATAAAGTTGTGTTCAGATCGTGTTTAAAACGCTTTTGGCTATTTAGTCTTCAACAAACTCTTCATTACCATCTAAAATCTGACGATACTTTTCGTTACACGTTTTAACTGCAGATAGTATGGCTTTACGCGCACTACCGAAGTAGTGGGTTTTAAAATGCGTTTCTATTTTCTCTATTTCGTTGAGTTTCATCCCAACAAGCAATTCATTTACAATGCGTTTTGCAAGAACCGTTGCTAATGTACAATCCGCATCTATAATTTCTGATGTTTTGGCGTCCACAACCATACCTACAGCAATAACGGCATACAGTTCTTTCGCAGTAATGCCCTGTGGCAATTTGGCATAACCTGTTAAAAAAATATGGTTTGATTCCATAGAACCTCCTTATACCATTCGTCAAGAGTTTTCATTTACTTTGTTCCTCATTTATCATTCTTATTTATAAGATTACATTGGTAACGAGTGCAGGACAATAGTGAATATGACCATGCCCAATAGTGCAAATGGATAAGTTGCGCCATAACCTGCCGCAGGATCATCTGAACCAGCAGCTTCAACAGCTGCACCAAGTCCTGGAGTTGAAGTCATGCCACCACAGATTGCGCCTGAAAGCATAACCCAGTTGATTTTGAATACATATCTTCCGAGGAGATAGCCTACCATCATTGCTACAACACCAACAACCAATGAAACAAGGCCTAGGTAAGCACCAGGACCAGCTAATGCATCCACAACTGCAAAACCATATCTTAATCCAACGATTCCTAAGAAAAATACTAAAGATAATTCTCTAATAACACCGAGAATTTTAGCATTCATACGGAAATTGATGAATCCAATTTTTCCGATGTATCCAAGGATGAGTGAACCAATTAATGCACCACCTGTTGCCCCTAAACTGAAGTTTCCTAGGTGAATAAAGCTAAGGTCAATGTTGATTAAACCTATTGAGTATCCAAAGAAACAAGCTAGTGTAAATGCGATAATGTCAAAGCTTACCTCTGCAATTTCTTTACCCGTTTTGCCCGCTTTAGCTTCTTTCATTTCTCTTGCATATATTTCTTTTTCTTTGTCTATATTGATTCTAAATATTTTTGGGAAGAAGTTCATTGCAATAATTACAATCAGTACGCCAAAAGGATAACCGATCGCATGACCAACACCGATACTCGCTTCAGCATTCTTAACAAACTGTATTTTTTGTTCGTCAGACAATATCGTCACCGTTGCTGGATCTATGTTTTTATCTAAAATTCTAAGGAATTTTTCTTTTTCTTCTGCTGTCATCGTGTCAAATTTTGCCACTTCTGCAGTTGAATGTTTTTTAGCAGTTTCAATAGCAGCTGCTAGACCAGGTGAACTTGTAAGTGCACCAGTATAAACGCCTGAAACTTCATAAGGATTTGAATCTGCCGATAATCTAGCCATTCCGTAAGTTGCAGCAGCACCAACTAATGTGATTGTAAAACCTAATACGATAAATTTAACGCCATATTTTTTAAGTACGACGTTAATGTCTTTTGCAGCTAATAAACCAACTGCAACAACAAATAATACTAAAAATAGCGTAAAGAAGCTACTACTCACTACGCCACTCTTTACAAGCGCGGAAGCGGATTTATAAACTTTGTCATCTTCTCCAATTCCCTTTGCATAGTTCATCATGAACCATCCAAGCGGTAACCCTGTGAACAAAGCACCAGACGTACCAAAGCTAAACTTACCAAACTTGATTTTACCGAATAGCATACCTGTGATTACAGCAATAAACATTAAAATAAATGGATCCATTAACCAACTTCTAAAATCAAAATTCATAACTACCTCCGACAAAATTTTGTTAACGAATAGAAGTTGTCCCTAAGGCTATCGCTGTCCCGCAGACAATAAAAAAGGCATAGCAAATAATTGCTATGCCGCACTCTCAATATGACTTGATGATGGGAATCACCATATATTGTTCAGGCTAGTTTGTTAACTTAATCACAGGATAACAAATTTATTTGATTTTGTAAATTAAATTTAATCATTTTATTATGTTTTTTTGTGATTATTATGACAATGTTATGCGAACAAAATTTACATTCTTAAATCTAACTCTGTAGCATAACCATCCATCCATTCTGTGTGCTCTTTTGGGGTACAGTTAAGTGTCTGAATCAGAAAGCAAGGTTTACCTTTGTCTGTAATCTCAGTGATGTCTGAATTATCATTTCTTTCAAGCCAAAGTTTAACGAATGCATCAGGGTCCCCGCTAGTAAGGGCAATACATTCCGCTAAGACTTCGAAACTGACAGTTCTTAAACCATTCATAGCTTCGCCTCCAAGGATTATTAAATAGATACTTGAGGAAATTGCATAATTACATTTTGAAGATATTTCTCACATAGAAATGGCGTAAACAAGTCGATGCAATTTCCTTACCAATTCATTTATATTATATTCCTTTTGCAAATGTTTTCAACTAAGTTTTTGATCCGCACAGTGCTCATATCGATAAAACGTCGTGCGAATCATGCCTTTGCCTTCTGTATAGTCGCTCAGCTCTGTGATGTAGTCCTTGCTGGTCTCAAGTGGCAAATAGCCAGTGAGTCTCATGACATCCCCTTCTAATGTCGGTTCATCAAAGCGTCCGCGCATTCTAAGGACATCCGAAAGTGCCCGTCCGATTGCGTACTGTGGCACTTCGAGTTCAAACGCCATGATGGGTTCAAGGCACTCTGTATCCGATAGCTTAAGCGCTTGTTTGAGTACTTCAGGGGCAAGTTTTCGGTAATCTGCTGGTGTACTATCCACACTATTGTATTCCGAAATAGTGAATTTTACATGGATATCAGTAACTGCCCAGCCCTTCAGCCCCTGTCTAAGGCCTGTCTCTATGCCCTCTTCCACGGCATTTTGGAAGGGCTTCATCAAATCTCCCAGCGAAACCCCCGACGTATACACATAGCCGCTGCCTTCAGGTAACGGTTCGATTTCGATGCCCACTGTTGCTGGCAAGTGATTGCCGTCTTTATACATATAGATACAAGCGGCACTTGGTGCTTTTGGTCGCTCCTTATATATGGTCTTCGGCGGTTCAATCACGGTATCGATGTCAAAACGCGTGCGAAGCAGTGCCTCGATGATTTCACTTTGAACCGTGCCAAACAGTTTGACTTCAATGAGTTCAGTAACAGGATGAATGGCATAATCCAAAAATGGATCCTCATCCGTCAATATGTCCAAGGCTTCACAAATGGCCCGCCTTTGCCCCAAATCAGAGGCCCTGACAGTGGCTTTAAGCGTCGGTGTGGCGATAGACAGTTTAGGTAAATGCGCTGGTGGCTTCCCGATGATCGATTCGATTTTCAGATGCCTATCCATAAGCACCACCACTTCACCAGCAACCGCCTCATGACAGGCCACCAGTTTCGCACCATCAAGTTTGAACAGATTTGAAACTTTAAGCATTTCAGTTGATTGTTTGAGTGGATATGATTTTCTCAGCATTAATCCGCCTTTGAAAATACGGGTATAACAAAGTCTGTGACCATTTTCCAAGTGATTGATTTTATATACGCGTGCCGACAAATCCCCTTCGCATGTGATTTGAGGCATTTCAAGCCATGTGACCATCGCTTCTAAAATGGATTCGACCCCTAGCCCATGGAGCGCCGATGCGTGTAAAACGGGAAAGAGCGACCCTTGGTTGAATAATGCTTGTGCGGTGCGTGTTAGCATTGAACCAACTATTTTTTGTGAGGTTTCAGTGATATCTGATGCTTCAGGCGATTTAGATGTTTCAGGTATTTCAACAGCTTCAGTCGCCTGTAAATAAACTTCTAAAAAGTCTAGATCCTGCATAGCCACCACATCACAATTTGCCGTTAAGATTGATGGTTCATTTTCTGATGATGTTAATTTAGCTTCTCTGGAACCGGCATCTGTGACGCCATTGATCATAAAGAGCGCATCTGTTAAATCTTTTTTGATATCTGCGTAAAGGGCATCCATCGACACGCCCATGCGGTCCACTTTATTGATGACGATGAGGGTTGGAATGTTTAGTCGTCTCAGCGCATTGAAAATCACGCGCGTTTGCACCTGTACGCCTTCCCTAGCCGAGATCGCCAGTATCGCGCCATCGAGCACGGAAAGTGAGCGTTCCACTTCGGCAACGAAATCCACATGGCCAGGGGTATCCAATAAATTGATGGTGGTTCCTTGATAGTTAAAAGAAACAGTTGATGATCTTATGGTGATGCCGCGCTCTTTTTCAAGCGTCATGTTGTCGGTCACGGTGTTGCCATCATCGACTCTGCCGATGCCTTTTATGGCGCCAGAATGATATAGGAGTTGCTCAGTGAGCGTTGTTTTGCCTGCATCTACATGGGCTACGATGCCCCAGTTTAATATTTTATGTGCATTCTTAGTATTTATCGTATTCATAGTATTTGTAGTATTCATAGTCCCTCTCAAATTTAAGTTTTTCGTATTTTGGGTACAAAAAAACCACGACATAAATGCCGTGGTTCACTTAAATTGTTTGGGTGGATTCTGCGCGTCAAAAAAAAGCGTTTTGAATCACTAAACGTTGATCACCAAGGTCATAGACATCTGAAGTTTTTTATTAGATTTTTTAGATTTTTCTCTGAACAGACTTAGCATGTTTTGACCTCCTTCGGTTGAACCGTTTATTTATAACTGTATGTTACTATAACTAGTATAGACTTATGTTTCCTTTAAGACAATGCTTATATTGGTTTTGTCATTTAATTGTCATTGAATTGTCATTTTTCGAATCAAAGCAGTTCAAACTTCTTGAATCGTGGTCAAACACTTACTCATGATCACACTCTTATAATTGGTCTCATTCCATTTGATGGTTTCAATATAGCGATAGCCCCTTTTCTCATAATAATGAATCAAATGATAAGCTGTTTCCGCTGTATCAAGCGCCAGTTCACTTATGTTTTCAATGGCTTTTGCCTCATGTTCAACGATTTCCATCATTTTGTTGCCTATTCCAAATTTTTGAAATTCAGACAAAACAGCAAATTGCCCAACCTTCGCGACATGCGTCTCGTTGTACCATTTGCTATGACTTGACGGACTATAATTATACAATGAAATGGTAGAAATAATCTCGCCTCTATATATGCCTACAAAGCATTTATAGGCTTTTTCGATTCTATTTAATGTCACACTTTTGTCTTGTGTAGCTGCAACATAATTTAACCCCATATCCAATAGAAACTTATACGACTTATTAAGCAAAACGGTTATCGCCTCGATTGAATCGGTTGATGTCAATGCTCTAAATGTCACGCATCCATCATTACCTATCGGATATTCATAATTCATTTTATCATTCATAGATGGTCTCCATATTAAAACATATTGTTTTTGCCAACCTAACTTGTCTTCAAGTTGATCGTGAATCCAATGCATAGTTGTCAAACTCTTTTAATCGTAAACTGCGCACCAGCATTATTCTCAACCTGAATCTGCATGCCCATTAAATCCACTGCGGATTTGGCAATCGCAAGCCCTAACCCAAAGTCGCCATCTACACCTTTGTGATGTCTTTTAAATACGTTCTCCTGCATGTCGGCTGGGATACCAGGGCCATCATCTTTTATGCGTATAAGATTGTCGCTATAGGATAGTTGCACCTTTGAAGTGGCATACTTTATCGCATTGCTTAGTATATTGCTGACCGCTTTATCGAGCAGTTCTTCATCCGCCATAAACCGTGCGTTTTTTTCGCAGATTACTTCGAGCTGAACCGCTTCTTTATTTGCAAAACCTTCAAACCGTTCAATCATCTGATTGAAAAAATAAAACATCTCGATTGACTCAATCAAAGGCGGTTGCTCCAGATTATCCAGTTTTGAAAGAGTAATCATTTGCTCCACTAATTTCTTTAGGCGGATGCTTTCATTTGCGATGATCTTAGCAGGCACCGTTGCCTCCTCAAACACCCCAGACATAATGCCCTCAGCATACCCCTGTATCGACATGAGCGGCGTTCTTAAATCATGGGATAAATTTTGTATGAAATCGAGTTTGTTTTGCTCTTTCATTTTCAAATGTTTTGCCATGACATTTAAGTCTCTATAAAGCGCTTCAATTTCAATGGTATCCGCATTTTCATTTAACACGGCATATTCTCCATTTGCTAATTTTTTCGCATATTTCGAAACGTTCTTAATAGGCTTAGTCACACTTGAAGCCACTTTTTTTGTGGCAATAAGACCCATCGCACTTATAAGAAGTGTGATGCCGATCAACATGATATTGATCCTTCGCGTGAGCTGTTCCGTAGGTGCTAGAGAAGAGATTAAAATGATAAATTGTCTGCGGTCAAGGGCTTTCGATTCATTGAAGAGCTGAAAACTCACAAGATAATTTGCATTGCTGTTCTTAATCACAAACGTATCGGTAGTAAGTGCTTCGCCAATCCGACTCGAGACCTCACGGCTGATTTTAAGCATCTCTTCCGATGCTGCAGTATCTTTCGGAATTAGGAGCCTACCATTGTTCCCCATGATACCGACTTGAACATCGGAGACTTGGCGACTTAAGCGCAAAGAGTTTTTTAAAGAAGCAGTTATTTCAGTATATCTTTCAGTAACGGATAACCCATTTGTATCCCCCACTTCATTTCTTAGAGTTGTTTTAATGGTTGCTAGGCTTTCATTGATTTCCTTTTCCGCCAAATCCAAAGCGTAGGCTTTCATCGTGAAATTGAAAATAAGCAAGATCGAAATCGCCATCACTAAAATAATCGCTAACATGGGCTTAAATATTTTTTGGCTCAAATTTTTTTTATTCATGCGCGATCTCCATTTTAAAACCAAAACCCCAAACGGCCTCTATGCGAATATTTGTATGAGATAGTTTCTTTCTTAAACGCTTCACCACATCATCCGTTGCGCGCGTATCGACTTGACTTTCAAATTGCCATACGTGCTGCAGCAACTCATCTCTGGACACTGCGCGGTCTTGATTGCTAAAAAGATAGACTAAAAATGTATATTCAGTTGGTGAAACTTCAAAACGTTCCCCATTATAGACTATTTCTCTCGTTTTTTGACGAATCACCATATTGCCAAAAGCAATTTCATCTGTAACAGCTTCTGTTTTGCTACGGTCGTAGGCCATTCGTCTAAACAAGGCATTGATACGCGTCACGAGTTCTATTGGTGAAAAGGGTTTTACCAAATAATCATCGCTGCCAATGGTAATGCCCGTAATTCGATCCAGTTCACTGTCTCGAGCCGATACGATGATGATTGGCACATTCGACGAATCCCTGATTTTAGTGCAAATCATCAAACCATCAGTTCCTGGCATCATAATATCTAGAACGATAAGGTCAGGTTCATTTAAAAGGAAGGCATCATATAGAGCGTCACCATTTGAAAAAGCCACCACGTCATAGCCTGCATTTATAAGAAAGGATCGAATCAGTTCTCTAATGTTCAGTGCGTCATCCGCAATATAGATCATCTTTTTAGTTTGTGTAATCGCCATCGCTCTACCTCCGTTATATAGCAATATCATAACATAATTTATATAAATTTGAACATGTTCCCTATGATTTGCCACAACTTGACCTTTGATATGCGTATACATAAAACCCTATACTGAACATAGATTCACAAACAAAACAAAAAGGAGATGATTTTATGAAAAAAGGTATTGTAGTTACACTTGTTTTCTCTTTACTTGCATTTAGTGGTTTGACTTACGCAGACACAAGCACCGAAACTCCACGCGTTCAAGAAAGAGCGAATCGACTTGAACTAGGCGAAAAACTTGAAAAAGGCATACGACCTGAACAAGGTCAAAAACCTGAAAATGGTGAGCGTCAAGAAATTTGGAGAAACAATCTTACAGAAGTCATCAATATGTATGCGCCAGAAGTGCTAGCTGATTTCACGTCAGCATGGGCGGAACATGATGCCGTTCACGTTGAACTTCAAAGTATCAGAATAGCGGCACAAGCAAGCAATCAACTTGAAATCGATGCCATCAAAGCAAAAGTAGCCGCAAAAGAAATTACATTTGCAGAAGCAAAAGAACTTCTTAAAGCCCACCATGAATCAAATAGAAGCAATCGAGATGCCATTCAAGCAGAGATTGAAGCCTTAAAAGCAGCAAATGGCCAAGATCCGGAAGTTGTAAAAGAAATACGAAATACCCTTAAAACGGCCATAGAAAATGAAGACGCGGATAGCATCGTGGCTTCGCTAAATACCTTCTTAGAAATGTTAGAAAAGCACATCAATTTTGACCAAATGAAATTGGAATTGGTTCAATAAAATCGTAAATAAAAATAGCTGTTGCAGTCTAAATATCTAGATTTGCAACAGCTTTATTTATACGTTTTATCATCACACCAATCCCTCTATTATGCGGTTACTTATATTGTATTATTATGGTTGCGAGTTGATAAATCATGTTAAAGGCTTTTTTAGACTTATTTTTTATACAAACCACTGCAAACACCAACGTATGGACCTACCAATTGCATAGTAAACCAACCCGAAAATAAAACCAGTAAAAGCCATGGTTATTGGAATCGCAAAGATGACGAATAAAATGCCTTGAAGGCCATGCAGCTGAGAGTTATCGACAAATATTGTAAGCTCTCCTTCAAAGGCACTATTTACTAATGTGAAAATGGAAAACAAGCAACCTATGATGAATCCACCTCGAATAAACTGTTTTAAGTATAGTGTGAAGCTGTCTTGATTATTTATATTAAACATCGTCTACCGCCTTATGTTGAGATCTTCGAATAACGTTTGTATGTCTGCGCCATTTGTTATTTTGTAAAAGGCATACTTACCTGTGTTTGGACCATTGTACCAAAATATTGAATGGTCCGTTATCGTATTGACAGTACCATCTTTCATGTAGATGGTAATGATCATTTTGTCTTTGAGCATTTGGTGTGGATTTTCGAATATAAAACGTTTTCTGACTTTGCTCTTAGATATAAAATTAGTAAGTTTTGATAGATCTTCACTTGTATGAAATGAATTGCGGTTTCCTGAAGTCGACATTGAACCCGTGTATATCTTAAAGCTATGCAATTCATTTTTTAAATATTCTTTTGGAAAGACATTATCAAGTTTTTCAGGAATAAGCTGAAGTACTATCACAAATGTCATACATAGTGAAAGTAATAGTAAAACAATATATTTTTTAAACATAGTCTACTCCTTTTTTTCATTCTATAATATATAACGAATGAAAAGGGGCAAATGTTACAGTTATTACTAAAATGTAACATTGATGAGTGGTAGTGTCAGGCAAATTGACTCATTTACAGTCAATTTGATTCATTTGAATCAACTTTGAATTGAGTGAGTCAACTTGTCTTTTTAGGAAAATAAACTGAACTGCATAGACAATCCAAAAATCGAGGAGGACAAACGACCCAAGTAATATGATAATGCTTAATGGCGACAAACTTAAACCGTATATAAACGACGTCCATAGAAAGTAAACGGTGAATAATAAGATAAAGTTGATAAACATGCCAGCAACTTCGTTCTTCTTTGAATTGCCTAACAATGTGAATGCAAATGGAATCATGAGCCCAGTCCAACAAGCGGTGAAAAATTCATACAGATACGTGTTAAAATCAGTCCATTTGAGCCGATTATCGAGGACCATTATGATCTCCCCTGCTTCGAGCGATTTGAGAATCAGGATTAGGTGTAATAGAAATACGACGACACACATACCAACAAAGCTATTCTTTATCAATCTTTTGTACATAAGATCCCCCTTCCAACTGTCATAAGCCTAAATGCGTTTTGATTTTATCGACATATCGCCTTGAAACATACGTCTTTTCGCCGTTTTTGAACTTCAAAGTGATGGTTCCCGTGATGCTGAGGTCTAGGCTTTTAACCTTGCTGAAGTTGACGATTTCTGAATTTGAGATACGAATGAAGGTCTTGTTTGGAGGGTTCTCATCGATTTCGTAGAGCCTGTTTTTCAGATAAAATGAGCCATCCTCGGTGACGGCCGTCACCTTGTTGCCTTCTGTATGTATACTGAATATCTTCGTCGCATCTAAAATAAAGACTTCGCGATCGTTGTATCCAAGTAGTTGTCTGTTGAGATTGCCTCGCAACATATCAATGACCTGTTGAACATCAGGTGTGACTTCCCTAGCCTTTATGACAACTTCTGGATTTATTACTGATTCATCTATTATAATTTTGACGTCCAAACGAACCTCCTGATCTGTTGCATAACATCATTATACAGTTGTGATGTTGACACAACAACCCATTTGAAATAAGTGGCGCTTTTTAGAGGGTAACTGGTAGAAAATAAGTGATAGAAAAGGAAGCCACTTGTACAAAGCCAAGTGGCTTTCATGAGATGAGTGGTTGTGTCAAGCAATTTGACTCATTAACAAACTTGTCAAGCAAGAGTCATATGCAGCTCCATGCCCTCTTCGGTGATTGACTTTGGCGTAAACCCAGCATCCATGTAGATCTTTTGTGCGCCATAGTTAAAGCGGTTTACGCCGATGGCGAGCTCTTTCGCACCAGCGGCTGCAAGGTAGTCAACGGCCCATTTGAGCATGATTTTGCCATAGCCTCTGCCCTGAAAACGCTTGTCAATCTGTATGATGTCGATATGGTAATAATCCTTCTTCTTGTCGATATCGAGGACGAGCAAACCCACTGCACGATTGCCTTCCATTTCAACAAAGGCTTTCTTTGATTTAAACATGAGCGCCATCGCGATAGAGGATTTGTTTTCCAGCACAAATTGTTGTTGGTCATCTGCAACTGTGATGTTAAGCGCGTGCCAAAAGTTCTTAGTGCTTAGAGGTACCATGCGCGTGTCCATAGGAAATGTAAAGGCCGCCTCTATAATTTCTCTAGACGCTTTTCTGAAATAATGCCACACACCAGCTATGTTTCTGAACTGTTGCTCTTCATTTACTAGACAAGCAAAAGCGACACCCGTACTATGGTTAAAATAGGGATAAAAGCCGAAACCCATAAACTGTATATCGCTGCAAGTGAATCCGTTTGCATTATTAAAGCCAAGTCCATCGCCGACGGTATCGAGCTTCAATATTTTTTGCCACATTTTTTTCGACAGAATTTTTGCTTCGCTCAGTGCTAGAAGTAGCTTTTTCATATCTGCCAACGTGACAGTTATAAGTCCATCTACTTCATAGTCTAGTGGCAAACGTACAAGTTCTTTTTCTCTGATGACAGAGTAACTTACGGTTTGCGTTGCGCTCCCCACCTCTATTTGCGTCATCTCGAGTGGTATAAAAAGATTTTGGTTAAGAAACGCATAAACGCTCATCTGTGTGACGCGTCTTAAGATTTCAGCAAGGAAAACACAATTGGACTCAGAACCTGCCCGATCAAGTGTGCCTGGTTCATAGTCAAGTGCTTTATCCCCTATGAGGTTCATGACGGTTGTAAAATTGCACGATTGATTGAACGCTTTCACTTCTTTTCGTATACGATCGAACTCAGGCAATGCCTTATGTGCGTCGTCTTCATTAAACGCGACCATGATATGTCCATAATAAAAATCAGGAATGCCCGAATGATTTTTAATAAGGTGTTTGATCGTTATTTGATCACCATATTTGTACTCTGGGATGAACGTGTCAATCGTATCGGTTAATTTGATTTTGCCTTGATCGATGAGCATCAAAGCACTGAGTTTCATAAAGAAATCGCATTCTGAGTTGAAAACGTATCGCCCTTCTTTTAACGTAGGCACGCCATTTTCACGGTCGGCGTAACCATAAGTGTTCTCGTGTACGACTTCCCCATCTTTGATGATTATGAACGCCCCTGAGGTATCCCAGTCTAAACATACTGCATCGATGTCTTTATTTAGTTTCATTTGGTCGAGCTTCATAAAATCCTCCTGTGACCACTGCTACTTGATTTCCGTGCTTTAAGCATAAAAAAACGGTATATGCGTAGTTGCATATACCGTCGTGTTTGCTTTTAAGTTGACGCTACCTGATCCTTAACGGATTTGATCGTATCCTTAAGGATTACGAGATAGAGTGACTCACCTGTGCACGGAGATATGTAACATTATGATCTTTCGCATGTGTAATGGTTTTAAGTTTTAGATTAACATTTGAAAATACGAACATAGTGTTTACCTCCTTTTCTTAGAATAACTTATTTTAACATGACTGTTATATATTTGTCCATTACAGTAAGATTACAAATTTTCAGATTAATCTGCCTCATAAACAAGACCAATTTCTTTGCGAATGCGGTCCAAAGTGTTCATTAGCGATAATGTAAATGACGGGCTCACCACAGGATGGGTCAATGCGCCACGATTGATTGCGTCACACACGGCCTGAGCTTCATGATGGTAACCTTGTGTTTCATTTTTAGAGGCTTTAAAAATCTCAGTACCCGATTCACCGATGCAAATGGCCTCGTCTGCCATCCAGAAACTCGGTACCTCAATACGGCCTTTGTCGCCGTAGATGACCAGAGTATTGACCATATCCAACTCAATAGACGCGTTGAGTGATGCCAAAACGTCATCTGGATACATACACGTTACAAAAACAGACCCATCTACACCTGTATCGGTCTTATGTGCCATCGCTTTAATCTCGGTTGGAACCGCGTGCGTCAAATGGTTAGCCATGAGTACAGGGTAAATTCCGACATCCAGCAGCGCACCACCGCCGAGCTTCGGATTGAGAAGTCGTCCTTCTGGTGCATGTTCACCTGCAAAGCCAAAGTTCGCTTCGACCGCTTTCAGCTTACCAATTTTACCTGTTTCAACCCATGAGATGGCTTTGTGGATCGTCGGTAAGAAAAGCGTCCATAGGGCTTCCATGACAAATCGATTTTCAGCCTTTGCCACTTTGAAGACTTCTTCTGATTGCTTTGCATTCAGCGTAAACGGTTTTTCACATAGAACGTGTTTGCCTGCTTTAAGTGCTCTGATAGCTACCTCCGCGTGTAGTGCGTGTGGTGTGGCGACATAGACGACGTCTATATTGGGGTCATCAAAAAAAGCATTGTTATCAAAATACGCTTTATCAATGCCGTGTCGTTCACAAAATTCAATGACACTTGATTCTTTTCGCGCATAGGCAGCGACTATTTTTGCCCCTTCAACCTTCTTAAAATCCGTTGCAAATTTGCCAGCGATGACGCCAGCACCATATATTCCCCAATTAAGCATATGACCCTCCTTCAAGTAAAGGAGCTATTGCTTATCCAGTTTAAACGCCTAGATTTGCAATAGCTCCATAATAAGTATTAAGTCGTTCTTCCTTTGATAAAATCAAAAAGGAATACAACGGCGGCGACAACCAATAATATATGAATTAGCCCACCACCGACCTTAAATAAAAGACCGAGCAACCAAAAGAATACAACGATTCCGCCTATCCATCTTAAAAATCCCATAAATACTCCTTTCAAATCTATATTTAAACAAAGCTGTTTATAACGATTAGCTTTATATAGATACCCGAATGGTGCCTTATCAAACATTAGATGGCGGTATTCGGTTTCAAATAGTTGGCATTACTCATTAATCCAATCTATGGCAAAGGTTCGAACCACATCTTCATCTGAAAGATATTGCTCTAGAGTTTGTGAGATTGGATAATCGGGCATAATACCCCGTCCAGGGGTCAACCCTTCTACTTTAACTTCCCATATGATGGTTGAGCAATAGAACTGTATTTTAGTATTACTGAGGTTGAAATTTTGTGTTGCATCTGAACATGCGAATGAACCACCAGATTCTTCACCAAAAAAAGTGCCAACCTTTTGAGACTTGAGTAGTGCCAGCAAGTGTCCCGTCGATGAAAAACTCATGCCATCCATCAAAATAGCGAGCTTGCCTGAGAATTTGTTTTCTGCTAATGGGACATTGCTATAAAGCGCGCGATAAAAGCCAACCCCTCTATCAACGAAATAAGGTTGTTCTGATTTAGCGAGATAACTAAAGAGATGGCTTGTCACGTTGGGATCACCACCGCTGTTTTCACGCACGTCCAAAATTACATTTTGGATGCCTTCATCCTTAATTTTTATAAAAAAATCGTCCATAAACGTTTTGTATTTTGATAGTGTGAATGCCCCTTGAGGGTAAAATGAATAAAAGGATATTACAGCGTAATCGTCATAAAATTCGGCTTTGTAAGGCGTTTCAGAACTGGTCCAGTATGATCGTATCCGTTCGTTATATTCAGCGCTGGTGACCCCTTCGAGGGTGACAAACTTTTCAGCGTTCAAGGGGGTTTCTGGTGTCTCATTATAAACCACTTCAAAAGTTGATGATGTGTCTACAATTAATGTAAAGAAATAGTTAAATATGTTGTTCAAGAAGTAAACTTTCCGAGTGATATTCTCGCCATCAGCAGAAAAATTATCCATCAAAAGTGAGTAAATCTCTTTAGTCGGCTTGCCATTGATCCTTAAAATCTCAGCACCGATGGGAATTGATTCTGCAAAAACATTCTGAGAGACAAATGCACGTTCATCAACCCAATGTAGAGCAAGTGGAAACATCACAGGTTCTTGGAATAACGCATTTTCTGTATCGGAAGACAGCGATACGTTTGTATGCCCACATTTTAATAGTGTTGCTATGGGCGATAAAAGTCTATAAAAATCAAGTTCAGTCATGCCCTCTTTTATCTCACTGCGTTTTCGTGAGATTAAGGCAGATAATGCCTCTTTATTCGTGTAGAGTTGTGGATGCGAATTCTCAATAAGTCTAATAAATTGATCGAAATCATAATCAAGGACTTCTTTTGAGAATGTCGTTTGTTCGCTTTCAGTGAACTCAGTAGAATTTGTTTCATCTGTTATAGCGGAAGGGGTAATAGAATCACTCACATCCTCTTTGGCACGACACCCATTAACGAGCAAGAGACATAAGCTACAAATCAATATCGCCGAGGTTAACTTAATTAAGGTTCTCATCCCAAATCCTCCTTACGAAATACTACTGGTAGTTCTTAATTAAGAATACACGCCATTTATCCCAAAATTCACGCTCTTCTAGTCCGAAAACCGATTCAAAATCATGTGGCAGACGGATGAAGGCAGCCAATTTATCCATCCCATAAGTCACAACTATGAATTCGGTCACAGTGTAACCCATTTCGTATCCCTTTAGTTCTTTGAAAGATAAAAATGCATCGCTCATCACTTGCATTTGTATAAATGCATGTGTTTTACTCTGCGACTTATGAGCCACTAGTTCACTGACTGCATTGATAATACGTTCCTTTGTCAGCCATTGACTTTCATAAGCGGCTACAGCTTGTTGAAGCCAGTAGGGTGTCATAGGATTAATCTTCTGGATTATAAGCTGTGTAAAAGTGTGCACGGCTGCATCTTCAGCTGATAAATCATCAAAGCAAGTTTGAGGCGCCATGTGCAATATGCCCCAAAGATAGCCAGCCCTTAACCATTTTGGACCATCTAGTAATCCCAATGCAGAATGCAATCTACTTTGAGACGCATGGGTGTATACAAGTAGTGCTTCATCCAAAGACTGCTGAAGATCGTCAGTTATCTGAGTGAACTTACTTTCAAGTGCGTTTGCAAGTTTTTTGACATACGGTTCATCTTGATGACCTTTAAATCGAAAATGTGTTGTTTCATAGTTCAAAGTCCCGCCATACACCTTTTCAATCATGTTTTTCATTTCTTCTTGAATACATTGTACTTCAGTCAAAAGCGGCGCATAATAAAATGTTCTTCCCTTCGCTTCAAACTCTAATATCCCCTTATTTACAAGTCGTGAAAGTAATGTTTTCACTGTTGTTGGCATCCAACCAGTCACGCCTTCTAATGCCTTGATAATAGTCGTTGATGTCACAGGTGATTGTGTCCATACGATGCGCATGATTTGCCACTCCGCATCAGAGATCGTCCTTGATTCGAGCATATGTCACCCCTTCAATTTGAAAATAGTTTGTAATATGATCGCGTTGTTTATTATTTGATTTAAGTCTACATCTGTAGACTTAAATTGTCAAGACCGAAAAAAAAGAATCATCAGGGGACCCAATGATTCATGCGTTTTAGTCGATCGTATTCGTTTCAATTTTTTCAATCGTTTCAATAGTAGGTATTGTTTTCATAAGCGCAATCAGTTCAAAGAGGTTACCTGAATTCAAACGCCACATGGCATCGATCACGTCAGGCACATCACTTTGCGAACAGTTCGTATGAAGATAAACGCTATCCATCCCCATCTGAATGGCCCCTTCAATATCCGTGGTGTGGTCATTGCCGATAAACAAACATTCACTAGGTTCAATTTTTTCTTTATCCAAAAGAATTTGAAAAAAAGCGTTACTTGGCTTGGCAACCTTGTACTGAGATGACAGGTATATCGAGTTGAAGTATTTTTTAAGTCCCGTCACATGAAGTTCGTCCATGGTAAATGATTCCTGCGCATTTGACAAAAGTAGGATCTTGTAATTGGCTTCTTTCAAGTACTCAAGCAGCTCAATTGCTCCAGGATAAGGCTTCACATAATCCAGCGATAAAAGTCTAAAGAATTTCGCCGTTTCAACAAGGTCTTGTTTTGTCACTTTTGCGTTTTTAACTTTATAAAGATGCTTAAAGACTTTGATAATGTCGATATCGGGATAATCGACACCCTTTGCGCGCCTTTTGTCCATGAGTAGCGAAACATGGCTGAGATAGCCTTCTTGCAGCTCTTCAGCTGTATAATGCGCACCTTTCATGCCGTATAGATAAGCCATTTTATCCCACAAAAGCGTTTGACTTTCGTCGGTGTGGATGTCTAAAAGCGTGCCGTATAGGTCAAATATGATTGCTTTGTACATAGGGTGCTCCTTTCATAAACAATGTCTGAGGATCTGATTCGTAATATACAATTTAACCGGTCTGTTCCAGCACTTTATAAAACACACCTAAGCGCTCCCACTACTTGCTTTCGGTGGTTATAAACTGATAAAGGCAAACGCTCATTGATCGCTTTGTATTCATCGTCATCTATATAACCATGCTTAAGCAATAGATTTGGCACAACACTATCAAGTGCGCGGTATGCACCATCTTCCATCTTCATTGCAATGCCAACACCTTTAGATATAATTGACATGCAGTAAACCGATTCTGCACCTAATTTGGCAAGCACTTTGCCCTTTGTCTCTTCCATCAAAATCGTATCTAGCCGTTTCGTACCTGCTACATAGTAAGGTTCATGCGTCATCGCATGACTAATCATGCTAAGTGCCTGACCTCTTCTTGATTCTAAATCAAATGGTCCTGAGAGTTTTGTATATGCTAACGCCATATTATATATGGGCATCCCAAAGACCGGCACGCCACAACCATCTATTGCTACATCAATCTGATCGGTCTCGAGTTCAGTCATCTCAGCAATACATTTGAGCATAATCTGTTGAATTGGATGATCGACCATGATGTAATCGTGCAGATCAATCGATTTATAAACCCCTAAAGCCAACATCCCTGAATGCTTACCAGAGCAGGGATTATTGCCTTGTGTAAAAGGAATATTTTCAGCAAGTAAGCGCTTATATTCGCTTTCGTTCATAGGACGCGCGACGCCACAATCAAGATCATCAACGGTTTTACCGATTTTTTTTAAGATGGATGCTAAGATGCGCAAGTGTTCTTCTTCTCCACCATGAGATGCCGTCATGAGCGCGAGTTCTTTAGTTGATAGATCAAACGCCTCTATACCACCACTTTCCACTAACGGAATTATTTGAAATGGCTTGGCTGAAGACCGCCAAAAGGTGCGCTTGTATGGGTTGCCGTACTGAAATATAACAGCGCCACTAGCATCTAAACCCACAATATCACCACGGTGAATACTTTCAATAAAGCTGCCTCTATATACATGTACAAGTTCAATAGACATAATGCTCTCCTCGTTTTGTTTCAAGTATCGTTATTTACTGCAGTACAATTTAGTCATTTTAACCTCTTAAGCCCGATTCCAAGAATAAAAAAAGTTCATCCACTTTTCCTTGATAGTCTTCAATGCTCTGCGTATCCAAAATTTCATTGATGTGATTAAGCATATAGGTGATCATTCGAAAAGCAAATTCATAGGAAAGATCGGTCCGAATGTTGCCATTTGTCATCCCAGTTTTGATAAGCCCAGATACAAAGGTATCGTTATTGACGTTATAATGACTCATGACTTTATCAAAAATCGGATTTCCCCTTTCCCGCATAAGCATTCCAGAAAACTTCGAGAAGTCCGGATTTGCACTGCCAAATTCAAATCCTAGAGACATGCTTTTACGAAGGATATGAAAAATATCCCCTTCCAGATCTCCTGGCTGTAGTTTTTCTAGGATGAATGTTTTCTTTTTATCAAGTAGTATGCCTGTAATCTCGAGATAAAGGGCATCTTTATTTTCATAATAATGATAAAAGACGCCCTTGCTGACTTTGGCTTGCTGCAATATTGTGTTCAACGACGCATTTTGAAAGCTATGTTCGCCAAATTCTCTCACTGCTGCATCAAATAATGCTTCCTTTTTCTTAAATCCACTTTCCAAATGCATTGCCTCTTTTCTTTCTGAATGCTTAAACTTTCAAATTGATAAAATAGACCGTTGAGAATATCAGTATACCCGATAATACAGCACGCATCACAACTGTCATCCAATAAACTTTTTTTGACGTGCTCATCTTGTTTACAACTTTAGAGGCTTTCTCACTAAACGTGTCATAGAAAAATACCATTCCGATTGGTTTGAATGCTCCTAATGTAAATATTGTAGTAAAAATCCATACAGGTTTGAGTTGAAGCTGAAAAGCATTGAACCATAAAAAAATAATCGATAAAATTCCTAAAATTCCCCCAGCCAAATACCATTTTGGGCGCACCCTTTTTAAATTAGCCTCATTTTCCGCTGCAAAAAAAACCTCCGGTTTAACAACCTGAATAATTGTCCAAACGAGACTCCCCACCGATAATACGGATAAAAGTAAAATGACAAACCACACGATTACACCTCCTAAGTTGTGTGACAAGAACTAGACCGAGTGGTCTATTAATGCAATCATATGCTGTTTTTTTTAAAATGTCAATATTTTATTTAGCCCAATCCTTTATCAATGGCATCCTGAATCGCTTTATGACAGCAGATCCCGAGCGGATTATTTTCTATACAGTTGGCATGTTTCATCGCACCAGTCACCGCATTGACCTCTTTCACAGTCTTCGCCCCATGATTCAGCACCGCATCGATTACTTGGTCTTCGGTAACTTGACTGCAGTAGCAAGCATACTTGGGATCTGCATCTTTTTTAAACCAAATCGGCATATTGATTTGATTCTTTGAGAATATGATTGACTCAGCATTGTTGAAATAAACTACCTCACAGTCAGCATTCATGCAAATCTGATAATGATCTCCCGCTACTGTAGTTCTAAGGTTTTTAGACACCAAATGCTCTACGGTGATTTTTTTTACTGAAACGCCATTGGTTTTGCATATAGGACAAGCATCAAGATGTATCGTGTTTAAAATATCCATTGTATCCTCCAAATTTCAGTATTTATTGTTGTTCCAATGAAACCTTTTGAGTTCCTTTATATTTCTAGGATTGTCAAAGTGGATGCTTCATCCAAATTCAGATAACTGGCTATTTCAATGAGGCAATTTGTTACAGTTTCAAAGCTAATGTCAGTTGCATAATAATTGTCCTTTTGATAGTTGATCCATAGTTGTTCTAATGTTTTTTCATTTCGAATTTCGTCACAAATTTCACGCCATTCTGAAAGAAGCTCAATTGATCCTCGATTTCTTGCGGTGTTTCGAACGGCCATTATAAAATCATTTTTCCTTATTTCATTTGACCTACCTTTAAATAAAGAATATAGATCATAAAAATCTCTAGCCCTCGTTGTTCCAATATTTCTTCTAATAATTGTTTCATATTTTTCTGCTAGGATTGTCTCTATGTTATACGCCATCACATTTATTGATTTATCCTCAAATAACAAATTAAAAGAATACTCGATTGCTGATGGCGTTATGATATCACCTGTAGTTATATCAATTTTCATAGGTGCATTAATTTTACCAAAATATGCTTTCAAATGGACTCGAAAATTGTTATAGGCATCGTCTTCTCTAATCGGTTCCATCTTTTGAAATATAAATTCAATGCCGTCTTCAACGTCTATCTCAATCATTTCTTGAATTGCGTATCGGATTTGATTTTCTTCCATAGTAATTCCAATTACTGTAGTATCCATATCTAAAGTGCTTCTATTTTCTACTCCAATTATGGAAGCTATCAACAGTCCACCTTTCAATACAAAATTTTCTCTGTATCTCGACAAGGACAACCGTTCTAAAATTCTTTCAAACAAATACATCTGTAGCACTTCGTGTGGGTTTAAGCATTTTTCCTTTGAAATATTGCGTATCTTGGCTTTCAACTGTTCTGGCGACTTCATTAACACACCTCCTCCACAAATCAAATAAGTACTTCCATATACGAACGAATCTTATCTTCAATTCCAAAAGTTTTTCCATATTTCAATATTTTTCTAATGTTCGCATCAGAATTAAAATATTCTTTAATAGCCTGAATATAAAGCTGCATATCCATGTTGTTCTTTTTACTTATGAGATCACAAATACATCGTTCTTTGTCGTATGCCAATACTTCCACACCCATAGGCGTTTGGACTTTAACGATACCTAGATTCCACAACTCTTTTTTGACATAGTGAAATCGAATATTCGGATGGTCTTTTTTAATCCTTGTTACATTGTGTCCTTGAGGTACGGTGACATCTAAGATATGTGGCACCTTATCAGACATTCCATGCAAATAGAGTGCGGTACCATACGAAAAAATGAACTTCTCACTTCGCTTTTGTAAAAGTTTATAGTTATCAACGATTTCTGAAGACAAAGTATATATACCTTGGGATTCACGAATTAACATTTCTTGATCAACATAATTTTTTATGATTGTTCTGCTTAATCCGGCTTCTTCTATCTGCTTTGTCGTTATAACACCTTCTGAATAGCTAGCAATTTGTTTAATCAATTGAAATTTTGAGTCCATATGATCACCCCCATTTGTCATTACATTTGTTCTTTAATTATACAATTCAAAAGAACGATTGTAAATAGCGTGAGAGAAGGTTGAATAAAAAAATAACGCCTGAAAACCCCGTTAAGGGTTTAAATATTCAAGCGTTATCTCTTTGATTGCTTCAATGGTTTCTACAGTGACCGGTATCTTTTTTGAATCAATCGATTTTGAATAATCGAGATAGATCGTTTGAACCTCGCTCAATTTTGTCAATATATCGAATGACCTTACATTTTGATCTCGGTTATAATATTTCTCAACCACATCAAGGACCACATAAGATTCTTCAAAAAAAGTATCTAATAGCTTCTCACCGTCCTCTGTGCCTTTTGTGGTTTTTAGGTTTTTATATTCCGCAAAATAGCTATCAATTTCAGCTCTTGCTATAGCAGGATCTTCAATATCCACTGTTATAGGTAAACCGTTTATTCTTAGAAATGTCTTTACTGATATGACAAGACCTTCATTGTAAAAGGCTTCGATTGCCTTGGTTTGATTTTGATTGACGATGTAAAATGCAGAAGCCGCAAATAGTGTTACCAGTACGAGTGCTAGTATGATCATAACGTATTTTTTTCTCATATCACTTCCGCCTCTTTCAATTTTGTCAGTTTAGTCGTAGTCAGAACAGCCATTATAATTAAAAACGGTGCATACAGTATAGACGGCAAAATTATAAGAAATGAATATAAAATATGTGTGCCAAGGCTTAAAGCATTTAAGTTTAGGAAAAAAACTAAGAGGTTCATTGGTAGCACAAATATGAGGGAAATCAATGCAACGCATAAGACTTTGAAAAAATACCCTTGTACTAAATGCTTACTAAAAGAAAATGCACTGGATTCTTTCGGGTGTAATACAGCAACAAACAAAACCGTATAGTAAGTTGTACCTAAATAGAGACTGATCAGTGTACCGACGAGTATTAGAAACCAACTCATCAACGAAGAGAATTCAACGGTTTGCACAATGGAAAAACCAGTTAAAACCATTGTCATTGGTATCAATAACATCAATGAACGTAAAATGGCACTTTGTATATATCTCCAAGTTAGATCTTTTGCATTCTCATAGCTTTGGGTGGCGGTGACAGCTTCATTATTCATTGAACGATATGTAACGAGAATCATACTTACGTAAATTCTAGAATAAATATATATACCGACAAGTTTGATCATCAGATTGACTAGTATTATTAAATATAGCCATTGGGGTTGAGATTCTCTGTATGAATTTAGTATTATGCTAAAAGTATTGAACAAAGCTGAAATTATAGTACTAATCAAACTCAACATAAGCAGTGTCTTCCATTTTGCTTTGTATGTAATAAATGACTCCTTTAAAACATCGCCAATTCGTAGTTCGTTCATATTAGCCTCTTTCTATGGTCTATATTTGATAACCGCCTCAAGCAACATGGTTTCTTGTTCTTTCGACAATTTCAAAGAACAATTTTTATTCCAATTGAATATGCCAGCGTCAAATGGCATAACATCTAACCGACTCTTATTGCTCAAGTTCGTCGATTCATTTTCATTGTCATTGAGAAGAATATTGTACCAAGTAACGATGACACCGCTCGCATTTTTCTCAAGGATCGTGATTTCGTAATCGATTTCATTTCGACTATAACTGTTAATATAGGGTTGTTTATAATACATCTTCTTCGAAATGATTGAGTTGATCGTACTGATAAATTCTGCATCAACGATATCAAAGGCAACTTCCTCTGCTGAACCGTCATTATAATTAATTCTTAATTCCGCCGTATCTGCTTGAATATCAGGTGCTTTTGTTATGGCCATAAATAATACAAACAACACAATTACAGCGACAGAAACGAGTGTAATAATAATTTTTTTCTTCTTCATAATACTCCTTTGAATAGCTGCCTAATAATCTGAAGTTCATTGAAATCATAGGAAAGTGAATACAATAGACCATCTTTTTTACCGTATAGTCTATAAAAATCCACCATTATACGTTTAACTGGAGACGTTTCTCTGATCGCATCAAATGGAATGTACATATAGCTATCGTTCGATATCACAAAGATAGATTGCGATAGGTTTCCATACGTTATTTGATAATATGCTGTAGCTTGTATGTCCTCTATTTCTTCATGCGTATTCAGATACATATAAGTATCAGAAAATTCTTCATAAAACGATTTAATAATCTCTGGATCAGATATCAAGAGTCGTTCATCCTGTTTTACCTCGACGATGCGCTTATCAAACGCAGTCACATTAAGTACTCCTGGCATGCCTTCATCATCGAAAATGGCATAATGTGTCTCGTTAAGCCATCTAGCATTAAAAAAACCAAGTAAAACGATCAAAACAACAACAAAAACAGCAGCTTCAATCAATTTGAAGCTCATTTTCTTTTCTGGTAGCTCAAAACGCGTCATTTGATCACTAATATATTCCAATATGTCATGCCTTGATTTTCGATCAACCCAACGGTCGAACTTTAATATGTAGTAAGTTTCTTTTGAAAGAAACTTTTCTTTAATCTCAATGCTTATTCGCTTCTTACTGTCTGCAATTTTAAAGTCGTTTTTCTTGTTGTCTGACACCACATCAATCTCTGACACTTTCATGCCTGTTGATTCGATTGCCTTCTGAAGGGTGAGTTTCAAATTAAGACCAGCAACATCTACGACTTTATAGGAGAAACCATTTATAATTTTCGAGACTATCACTATGATTACAATCGCTAATAAAAAACCAATCATTGGCAAAGTGCTTTCTGAATTTGGTTGAGGTTGTAACGTCAATGTGCTTAGTGAGAAAAGTGAAGCCACAAGAGCCCAAGGAAAACTGTTGGCATGATAAATGCCATATCGCTTACGTGTCAACAAAATTTCCAAGGGTTGGTACAGAAATAGCATGATAAGAAATATAATGTGAATTTGAAAAGCTGTCATGGCAACCTCCGCGTATTAGATATATCAATCGTATCATAAACATATTAAAATACGCTTAAAAAACAATAACCTATCGCGACACCGACTTAAAATATTCTGCAGTCCATATCTTATAGAGGTCAATAAAGGCGGCGCGGTCTTCGGCACCACATTTGCGAAACATATTTTGAATATGTTTTTTAACCGTTGCTTCAGAGATGTAAAGCTGCGTTGCAATGGATTTGTTTGTACAATTCTCGATGATTTTTAAAGCGACGTGAACTTCTCTAGGTGAAAACCCATGAACCGCCAAAACCTCAGTCGCTTGCTGCATGCTTAGCGCAGGTGCTTGTGTAGTCTCAGTTTTGACGTTTGCATCTTTTGAATTATGCGATGCATACTTGCTTTGATCTGAAAGCCAATCGAAAATTAAAAAGAGCACGCTCCCGTAGATGACTGGTACAAACGCAACCATAGAAGAGTCACCACGACTGAGAATTTCAGGGTCTGTGATGCGCGTCAGAAACGTCAATAAGGTAATCAAAAGGCCTGAGAAAAAGGCATTCCAACGGGCAAAGACGATAATTTGCCTTACTTTAATTTTTTTATACAACTGTGAAAGGGTCAAAATCGATGTGCCACTCACGACAGCCGCAAAACTGCGACTGTCTATTAGACGATTTTGATCAAATCCCATGATGATCACAGCAAAGATTATAAACACCCCTATGCCGAGTAACTTCTGAAATTGTTTGGTCATGTGAGCCCCTATTCTAATGTCGTTAAGATGGTTTTTATCTTAGCCTGGATTGGGATTAAGAGTACTGTAAATACGATGGCATAAAAGAAAGTCAAGACCGCCATCGCCAAACTTGGTCCGATTTGTAAATTTTCTAAACGAGAAAGCATGCCGATGCCACCAATGATCGATCCCATGATGCCCGACAATAGAATGAGTGTAATCGCCAATTTGTTCGCGATTAACATGCGCTTTAGCTCGAGCGCTGTAAATGAATTCTCTTTTTCACCCATGACTTTAAAACCTTTCGCAAAATCACCGATTAGCCCACTTGCCATCAGGATTGGTATCGTAAATCCAAGGATTACGACAATGCTAGGAAAATCAATATACGTGTTTAAAGTCGCAGAAAATTGTGTTGTCCCGATGAGCAAGCCCATAAAAATAAAAATACCAATAAAATACATTAAAACCTCCATCACTTTATTTTTAGTACCATGAGCATAGCATCTAAAACAAAAAAAGCCCATTATCCCTATGGGCGTAATTTGGGCGAATTTTATTGTTACTAGTATTATTCTATCTGTTTTCCTGACGTATTCGTTCTAGCTATCTCTTAATTCGATAGATTGCACAGTCTTTCGATTCGCCTTTTGCATTTTTTATCATATCCTTAACAACATGATCTTTCTTCATACCCACTTTTTCCATAATTCGACCTGACGCTGGATTGTCTGTATTATGCGTTGCGCTAATTTCTTTGATATTGATTTTATTGAATGCAAAGTCAATAACCGCTGCCAATGCTTCAGTGCCATAACCTTGATTCCACCATTTGAATCCAAGCAAATATCCTACATTGCATTTTGGTTCTTCAGTATCGAAGTCATACAAATCTATCAATCCGATCAGCTCGTTGCTTTCGATTATTTCTATGCCCCAATGGTAGAAACCTGGATTCTCGTATTGGTTGATGATTTCCTCTACCATTATACGCGTTTGCTCTATTTCTGTATGTGCAGCTGAAACCAAATTGTCAGTAATTCGTTCATCTGATTTGAGGTGTGAAAAAATAGGGTGTATGTCGTCTATAGTTAGCTTTCTTAATTTTAGCCTGTTTGTAAGGATTGTGGTTGTTCCTAAGTTCATGTGAGGGTCTCCTTGAAGTTGAAATACTTTATGTTAAGCGAAATATTTGAAAATTCTAAACAATTAATTGCTAAATCTGCAATAGAAAGTTTTGCTTTAGACTCTCTGAATCTACTATTTGCAAATAATCTACGTTCTAATATTCCTAATTATTAATAGATTATTAATAGATTCGTATTACTTTTTTAGCCCATGCTATCTTAGGTGAAGGTACAATTATTATCTCTTCTTCCTGAAAATACAATATACCTAGGTTGGATCCATTTGTCTCCATATAGCAGTTGAACTTCTTCGTTAGGAAAAATTTCGTTCATTGAACTAAGTATTAAGCCGTTTTTTGCCATTTTATTTATATATACATTTAATGGTCGATGATAATAAGGGATTTTTTCAATTACTTTGTTATCTTTTGTAATTTTCAAGTCAAAGTCTACTTTTATTTCTTTCATATACAGGTAATTTTGAGGTATCATTTTTTTGTATTCATTGTAAAAACAAGGATGTGGGATTGAAAACATCCACTCTCCATCTGTTGTCACTAATTCATACATTTTTCTAAATAGAGAATCAATATCTTCAATTGCATGTGCACAAAGGTGTGAAAATACCAAGTTAAAACTGTTCTTTGCTTTAAAATCTTCTATTTTGCAATTTAGTACTTCGATATCATGATTATGTAGTACCTCATTTGCAACGTTATACATCCCTATTGAAGGCTCAATTGCAGTATAACTTGAACAATGCTTACTAAGTTCTAATGCTAAATGTCCAGTACCAGCTCCTATTTCTAAAATACTATTTGGTTTAATTTCACTAACGTACTTCTTATATAGTGGTACAAAAACATAACAAAATGTAATGTCTATACCAGATTCAATTTGGGTTCGTCTTATTTTTGCTGCATTATTCCATCTACTAGGCATTTGATTGTTCCTTACTTTTACGAATTATATCTTTTGCCATCGAGATCATTTGCGGTCCAGAATAACTATCAAATACTGTTATTTCATGATCGGGGTAATTTCCTCTAGCAATAGCTAATCTTTCACAACCACCTCTATTTCCATTAATTAAAGTAAATCGTGCTTCAGGGGCATTATCTTCATTTGTAACATAAAAATTTATGCCATTGAGTTGCAATATCTGTTCACCATTTAATTCTTTTGGAGTAAATATGTCAATTTTTATTCCATTTTTTGCTTTACTAATTAAATTAGTTTTTATATCCTCATTTGAAAATATCCAAGATACTCTATTACTAACAATCTGAATACTAGAAGCATCTTTAAAAAATCCTTTCATAAACTTTATTGTCTCGTCGATTTCTTTTGCAATTATTACATCTGGTAGGTACTTCCTTCCTTTAGTAGCTAAAGCTATTACAACTGCGATGATTTCAAGAACAACGCTAGAAAGTAATGTTTTTAAATAAGGCAAATCCGTTTTACCAGAACACCAAAGAACTATTATACCAATTATTGCCAATACACCTGTTGCTGCAGTAATCCAAATAAAAATCAAAAGTGTATTCTTAATCAATTTTTGCATTTAACTTCTCCTTTATATCATAATCTACTGCGCCTAACGTTCCATGGTCCTTGTTACCAGACTTAATCCATATCAGTATACACTTATGTCATTATAAAAAAGTCTGTGTAATTCGTGTGTAAGTGAATCTTGTGTTTGGCGACGTTCCACAATTAATATTTACTTGCACTATTTTTAAAACTCGCATCAATAATAATCAGTTCATGTAACGATACTAGCATATTACGCCCTACTATATTTACTTTTTCTAATGGAAGTTCTCCTAATGTTACAAATGTCACGAACGTCCCTCTAAGACTTGCCTCGCAAGGCATGTTACTTCACTAGGTATTTTGGGAACCTCCGTGTTATGTGATGTAAATAATTACATTACCAACTCAAGTAAATACTGCTCCAGTTTTTCAGTATTATCATCTACATATAGATATATCAGTTCTTCGTCACTGATTATTTTCATAAAAATTTTCCGAAGGATACTATCTAGTCGTGTTGACATATTTATTAGAAAAGCTAGTCCCTTTTTCCCATATTTTATTGTAAGCTTTTCACCATGTACGTAAAGAGATCTGATGTTATATACTTCTTTTATAAACTTATATAATTCTATTTTCTCGTCTCTCGATTCGCATAAAAAATTAGCTATTCTTTGCGATACTTGTGTTGCTACTTCGTTATTATTTGTAGAAAAAAAAGCTTCAAGAATAATTGTGTATGCTGAAATTCTTGCTGGCGCATAATTTTCAGTTCTAGCATTATCCAATATGCTTCGGGCACGCTGATATCTATTTGATCTTAATCCAAACAAGTGAAAATATTCTTCATACTTCTGTGAATGTATGATACCATCTTGCACATTATTTATATTGTCTAAATATTTCATATTAAAAATACTAAATTGAGACATTAATTTTGATGCTTCTTCAAATTCTTTATTACTAAAATATGTAGTATCATATTTCCCTTCAGAATTGCTATATCTGAAGCTCCTCTGATACATAGTTATTTTCTCATTCATAATAGTTTTATATCTGACAAAACTTTCCTCACACGTTGCTGCATTGTCTTTTATTAACCATAAAAAGAATATTATATCATTATATAGTATAGATCTATTCTCTAAGAACTTATATGCTGAGTCAGATCCAGTAAGCTCGTGATTATTACCCGAAGTATAAAAAAAAGGTGAATTCATATATGAATCTACGTGAAAAGTTCCTGCAGCTAACACAAAAAAATCGTCATTAAAATACTCACTAAAGAATACTTTATTGCTGATTAAGTTTATGTCATCGAATATATTCACCCCTTTATATTTCATATTAATATTGATATTATACAATCTACATACTGTTCTATATTCCATGCCGTCTCCTAATTTTGATTTCACATAACGTTCTTAGTGCCCTCGTCAACTTTATGACGAGGGCAATGTGTTGTACGAAGACTTTGATTAATCCGTATTTTCTACACACATCAATTTATATAATAATGACTTGTGTCCATTGCTAATAGATAATGAAATGTCATGGTTTTCATTTGTTTTTTCTAATTGAGCTTCAACAATTTTTACCTCCATTTCAATTAGAGTATTTTGTTTTATGTTTCTTTTTAGATTACTTTTTAGTAACCGATAATAGACATAGCCACCAAACATCATAATGATAACAATAAATACAAACGCCACCCATATCTGCAATGTAACTTCATCTACAATATCTTTGGCATTTTGAGGTAAATCATTTACTGTAAATCCATGAGATGTAGCAATCTCTTTAACAGAATTTATAAAATCTCCAAAAATTTCACTTCTTAACTCTGTATAAACAATAGTCGTTATTAACATCATTACACCAAATATAACAGTAACTAAAGTAGGAATTGTAACATTTTTATATGCATCTTGTTTGTATTTTAAGAAGTATTTTCTATTATAAAGATCTTCTTTTGTGAGTTTATCATTATTAGAACTGTAGAATTCCTTGATATTATTTAATTGTTCCTCATAAGTACTATAGTTGATATTTCCTGTTTTTTTATATGCATCATCTAAAATTTTAAACATGCTTAATCTCCAATTTGTGTGTTATGTGAAGTACTTTATTTATCTAATATTGTATCCAGAAAAAATTCTTCATGAATTTTCGCTCCTATTGGACTAACGATATAGTAATTAGAGTTCATAATACTAATGATTTGATCTTCAACTGAAAATTCACTCACAACAAGGTCCTCTCCATAATTTAAAAGTACAACATACATTTTCGAATCAATTTCAACAATATCATAATAGTTTGCATAGGGAATTTTATATGTTGTCATATAAAAAAAAGAAGATATTAAAATACAAGTTGCTAATATTGTCGCTAATATGAGTTTTATTAACGAAGCAAAATACATAATTGATTTACGAAATCCAGTCTTTTTTACACTATTATTTGGTACAGTTATTAATTTCAAAAATGAAATATAAGAAAAATATTCAACAATGGTAAAAATCAAAATTGCAATTATCAGGAAATTATTAGCGTATAAATTGATATTGAAATATCTATTCAAAAGTACATAAAAACTTGATATGTTAAATAAGTAAATTGCAAACGATGCAATAATCCCAAATATTAAAAGATACAATTTGGAAATATAGGGCTTTAAGTCTTTGCTTCTAAATACTAAATAAGGTATTAAAAAAAGTGTATATATTAAAATTAACAAAGTATATTTAGGAAAATCACTAATTATATCTACGGTAAAAAAATTCAAACTAATGCTGTATTTGTTCAGTAGAGATAGTTTAAAAAGTCCGGATAACATCCATAATATTCCAATGATTAACGCAGATTGCTTTAATAATGTTTGTATTAACTTAACAGTTTTTATACTAAAAAAATCATCACTTAATCTATTGCTTTTATGTCGTTTATTATCTGTCTGAATATTTCGCACTAAAAGCAACACCTTTTTCATAGCTTGAGCATCAGCAGTACTCTGTTAGAGCATCGTTCATATTTGTGTTGAGCATCATATCTTTGAGAAGTAGCGAGCTGCCAAGGCAGCTCGCATGGCCCTAGATTTGATTTTGTTTTTCAGCGATTAATTGGCGCATATTTATATCACCAGAATACACCCAAGCTGCGTTGTGAACGATTCTGTCCATAATTGCTTCTGCATGAACGCCTCCACCAAGTCGCT
>JBGSJR010000039.1:0-180641 GCA_041741755.1 Acidaminobacteraceae bacterium
TCCTTAATCTCAATACTAAAGACAATCTTGGCAGATCATCATTAAAAACTAAATAAGTTGAGCAATTGGCTCAAAAATTCATGAGCACTTGTGGCTCAAAAATTTATGAGCGAGTGGCTCAAATATTCATTGACGAACGCATGCCAGGTTTTATCGGATTAAAAAATCCGTTTTTTACAATATTTTCAAGCAATTCCTCAAAACTAAGATCCTTCATAGAATATATTCTCATCAATTCTTCTAACCATTGATAGGTATATTTACAATCTTCTCTTATAGGAAAACTAATTTGCAATATTTCTATATCATTTATAATAGTTTTTAATATTTTTTTAGCTTTAGTGTCAATATAAAATATTCCACTGCTATTTTTAGTTACCCTCATCAAATATATCATATTTTACTTCTCATCAAGCTATTCTAAGCTCTGTAAACAGAAACAAAAGACTAACAGCTCTTAAACCACCTATTACTACAACAGATAGCAGTGTTTGTTTTTTAGTACATAAGAAATTGATGGTATATACTGATTTAATGTATTTGTTAATCTATAGTTGGTCCATTTTATATAGAATAATCGCTCGAAAAATAAAATCGCCCAATTTTATATCAACGAAATAACGTTTGGTTCATTTATGGTATGGTTCATCTTGTCATAAGTGATTTAATTTACTTTTATTAAAAAGCATAGATATTATCATATATTCCTTTGACCGACTCTTAAAGAATTTCATCTAACGTTCCCGCGATTCCAGCTATTCCTAATTATTAACGTCTTAGCGGAAAAGTGGCGCAGTGCTTGCCTCGCAAGAACTGTGACATCGAGGGGAATGGTGGGAATCGACGTGTTAGATGGAGTTTCAACAGTTACATTTTTAACAATAATGTAAATTCAATACGTAATTATGACAGGATTCCTTATGCGGGTAATGAAAGCTTCATGATAAAAAATTTCTAGTCATAATCTTTATAGAAAATCATCATAAGATAATACAACCGGAATCGCTTCTATTCCAAACCTTTTCGCTATACATATCCTATGTTTACCTTCAAATACTACGTACTCATTATCAATAATTTCTACTTGAATGTCATCGTTTCCTATACCACCATCATACTTTGCCTTATATTCACCTTCTAGAAATTTTTTTATAATTGGACCACAATGTGTTGACTGCAAACATATATCATTATACATTTTCTCATTAGCAGTCTTAGTTAAAATATAATAAATATTTTGTGGTTCATTATATTGTTCCTTTAAATACTCGCAAATACAGCATCCATGTAAATAATTCCTAGCATCATATGATCTTCCCAAAGATGACGGATAATCTAATAATTCTGTTTTAATAACTGTTTCTATTTTTTTGTACATTTAATTGAACTCCTATTTTTAAAATGCTGTATAAAGTTTGCTAATGCTTTTTTTCTCGAGGGGAAATTTCCACTAACGTACAAGCAGTTTCCGACGGTCCTTCCATATAATGCCTTGCGGAAAAGTGGCGCGGTGCTTGCCTCGCAAGAACCGTGTCATCAGAAGGTATGTAGGAAACTGTCGTGTTAGGTGTAGTGCATAGTGTGTACTGATTAATCCGGTAGTTCATATTTTATTATAGTTTTTTGTATGGTTCCAACTGCATTTGCAACTATACGAAACTCTTCTGAGCCAGGAATCATAAACACATGATTATTTTCATCTCTTGAAATATACATATTGAGAATTAGTAGTGCAGAAATAGCACCAATCAAATTACCAAGTTTAGCATATTCAAAATTGTTCCCTCTATCATGTTTAATTTTATTATTCGCTGTCCACCATTCAGGAGTTTGATTTTTCTTCCACGAGTCAAATGGTTCTGTCATTATTGATGCTCTGTTAATGTTTACACATTGCGACATCATTTTGGGTATATGTACTGACAAAAACTCTCTATATTCTTTTTCTGATTTATAATCATTCTTTCCTTTAATTCTACAAAGTTTTTTGAATATCACATCACATTCCTGAACTGTAGTCATTAGTAAACGTGCGATTTCGAATGAATATGTGTTAAAATTACTACCTGTAGGTTCAATATATCTACAAAGTTTTGAAAAATCTTCTTCTATTTGCAAAAAATAGTACCAATGATTAGAATCTTTCATTTGGCCTCCTAAAAATTGTATTTTTTATTTTGCCTTATGCCGTCTAACGTTCTTGCAGTCGCCTCTGTGATGAAGGCTATGTGTTAATCAATTTCAATCTATTTTTATACTTTTGGCTAACTTAATTATCTCATTTTGACCTGTTGAAACCCAATAATCTTCGAGCATTTTTGTGAAAGGCCTTAACGATATATGAAAAATGCTATTATTAGTATGTTCTTCGTTATTACTATAAATATAGTAAACCTCAACATTGAAATCAATTTCTAATTTATCCTTTTTAGATGTCTTCACAGCTATCTGAGCTTCAGTTAAATTGGATGGATGCATTGAAGAAACGAGTTGAAAGGTTTGAGTGCATTTTGACTCGATAATTATTGGAAATTTAACTTTACTTCCATTTAACAATATATCGGGTAGCATAATGTCATAAAAACTATTGTCATAGTAGTTGTTATATTTTCCACATATAGAGGTAATTGTAACTTGATTTCTAGACTTATTTTCAACACGAGTGTTTACTTTTATTTCACCACAAGGTAATTCACCATCGTGTATTGCGAACATATTAAATTTGGGTTCTTGATCATTATGATTATTAATCTTTCTAAATGAGTAATCATAGCTTGATCCCTCTACAAGGTTCACATTGACTATTGGTTCTTCAGGCCTATATTCATCAGGAATCGACACTAATAGCTCATTATAGTTTTTTGTAGATTCTGCTAACAAGTCACTATAGTTTTTTCTAGACTCTATTTCCAGGTCATTATATTTTTTTGTAGATTCTATTACCATGTCTTTATAAACATTGTAATTTGAAAAGAAAAACCCTAGAAAATATACAGAGAAAACTATATTCAATGAAATGTTAATATCTTTGCCGATGCTTCTTGAAATCATCTCAATTACACTTAATATAAGTCCAATATATAAGTACCATTTTTTTAACACTCTTTTGAGATATTTTATTAAATTTGTTTTCTGATCATTTTCTTCCATGTTTTCCTCCATAAACTGAATTTCCTAGAACAGTGTATAATACGAAGACATAATTAATTTGTATTTTCAAATTCTTCTTCGAAACACATTGTCCAATAACCCGTTTCATCAACTTTTGAAATTCCGCGTCTTACTTCAATTGTTTCTAAATCACTGCTCATATAATGAGCTTCTATCCGATCAAACTCAAATTGATTGTCAAAGTATCTATAAACCATCAAGACATTAGATTTTTGTCTTATATTTCTCTTTTTTACTTCTTCTTGCAACTCAGTTATTTTTGCATAATTTGATACGTTAAGGATGCCAATTACATTATCAGGTATAAATGCATCTTCAGTCGTACAAAATATCTTTTCAATTGTCTCGAAGTCTTTTATAAATAGACTTTCCCTTTCAAGATGTAAAACAAGTTTTACAAAATGTGTTTTGCTTATACGTTCATCCCATTTCCACCATGCTAAATCCATAGGTCTAGATCTTCCATAATCCAAATTTGGTTTTGTGTCTTCAATGTAAGAAAAAAAACCTAAATACTCGCCCAGTTTTGAAAAATAATCTACTTCGCGTTTAGTGAACATTGATTTGTTTTGGTTTTGAAACAAGTTTAAGCTTCTAAAGTTTCTTATATATCCTTCTAGAATGCTCAGTAAAGGTAAATCAATTCTGTTCTGCATTTTTGGGTTCTCCTTTATTGGTTTCATATAACGTTCTTTGTAGCCCGCCTCTTCAAGTGACGGAGTCTACGGTGTTTTGGAAAATCATCTATTTATCTTTAACCCATTTATAGGAGTCATATTTTTTATCCAGTAAATCCACTTTATTGCGCAGCACATTCATAATTCCAAAACATTCATAAACATTATCACCAATCCCTTCAAAAGGAACTCCTACTGGTACGTCTATTTTAGTGCTTAAGACACCACTGATTTTTATGAATTTACATTTTCTTATATTATTAATTGATTCAAATAAATCAAAATCAAGATTACTATAATTTTCAACAATTTTGATTTTATTTAATATAAATTTAGATCTATCATGAAGATATTCTTGCAAAGAATAGCATTTATGATCTTTAAAATTTAAATATTTAATTCCTTATCTAAAACGTAACTAAAATTAATTTTCTCTGTTATTTGGCAAGGATCAATTTTGTCTAAGGTTATATAATCTATATTTTCACCCATAGATAAATAAATACTCTTTATTATATCGTCCCAGGTGGCTAAAATTTCTTTACAATAAACAAAATTTATTGTAAAGGATTTCAATTCTTTTACTGTTGCAGGAATGTACACACTAATAATGTAAAATATAAAACTACAGACGAAAGCAAATCCCAGTTGAGAAAAATACCTATAGATGATATCTGCTCCTTTAAACCATTCTGGAAAACCATTAGTTAATTCATAACTTACAGAAATCCCTATAGCAAAAACAACTCCCCAAAACAAAGATTTATTAACTTTGTTTGACTTTATAAATGTATAGGTAAAATTTTTAATAGTTTTCATATTTTTACTATCCTTTTTTGCTATTTAATTTCGCATAACGTTGCCATGTTCCCTCTTATAATGCCTCAGCGGAAAAAGCGGCGCGGTGTTTGCCTCGCAAGAACCGTGACATTGAGGGGAATCGTCGTGTTATGAGATGTATTTGTTGTTTCGTAAATCTAGTAAATAGTTGGACAATAACTGCATTTTTTGTGTTTTATATGAAGATGTAACAGAATCAAAATCCAATCGCATAATCTCTCTAATTATCATTACAGGGTATAATTCGGAGTGTGACTCTGGTTCTATATAACATAAAATTCTATACTTATACTTATCAATAGTTTCATTAAAGCTTTTTTCTTTACCTTCAATGTAAACAATCTCCCCATTATGTTCTTCAATAATTGGGTCTTCATATTCAGTTTCAGAATATAAATAATATAAATATGCTTGAAACTTTACAAATTCGTTAATATCTTTAACAGCATTCATTGACTTAATGAGAGCGCATCTTGAATATTGTAAAAAAACTTCCTCGTGCAAGTCAACAACATATTCCTCTAAACGAATCCGTTCAAATGCAATTTTTTCTACTCGTTGGACCATTCCCTCATACGATTCATTCTCAACATTTAAAGGAATTGCATACTGATTCGCAAGTATCATTGGATCGTCAATTCGCCGACATTTTAGACTCTCCCTAACGACATTTGGTTCAAAATCTCGCTTTTCTAACATCTGACAATATGAATCATTTATTGGTGATATTTTATATTGATTAGATAGTATCACATAATATTGAAAAGTGCTAAAAAGTTCAATATACGCAAATAGATAACTCTTTACACTAAATATCTTTATACTATGTGATAACCTATTTAGTTCCCTCTTCTCAATATTCTCGTCAAATTTATTCAAAGGTACGAATGGCACCACAGCTTGTCTACTAGATATTAATTTTCTATGAATAGTATCATATACGTAATTAAGTGATTCCGCTGAAATCCCATTATATATTGCATAATTGAATCCAATTTTGATGATTCCATTGATAAAAACTTCTTCAGTAAAAATAAAATCTAATTGTTCAATCTTGTATTCATTTTGTTCTGTTTCACCAACTTGTTTTATAAACTTACTATCATTGATGTCAAAAAGTACATTAATATTTCTTCCTCTAAAATTGGCTTTGTACTCTATTTTATTGTTATTTTTTATGGTTGAAACTATTCCTGTATATGATTTAGATTTTTTAACCCTGCTAGTCTTTAAATCAAATGACTCAATAATTGGATTAAAGATTTTTACAAACTCAGAATCAATATCATCGCCTTGAGTAGTATTGCAATTAATGCAACATATATTGTATGTTTCAAGCAATCCGCCTATTGCTTGAGGGATAACATGTTCTAAGCTTCTATTTTCTTCTACAAGTTCATTACCACAATATACACACTTCATTACTCTCACCTGTTTATATTAATTTAATCATTCATAACAAATATTTCTCATAACGTTTCTCTCACGCTAGCAGCCTTAGTTGCGGGGGTGAGGTGTTGGACTAAACCGCTGTCGCGGTGACTTTTCCAACACTTTTCAAGACTTATTCACCGTGATTGTGTATAATCCCTCTTAATACTATGTATTGGAGGCGATTATTATGTCAGAATATCTATTAAAATTTAAAATGGATCTCGAGCTCAAAGGATACAGTCCGAAAACGGTTGACCCTTATGTCAGATGGGTTAAGCATTTCATCAATTCTTATGGCCTTTCTCCCGATGAACTCACAGTCGATCATGTGCGTGTGTATCTTCATCACGCCATTATGGTTAAGAAGCTTAGCCGCTCTTATGTAAATTCAAATTACAGTGCGCTTCGGTTTTTCTTCGATACGACGATGAATCGCTCTTGGGATATGAAGCATATTCCTCGGGTTAAACAACCATCTAAACTCCCTATCGCTTTTGCACCTGAACAGGTTCAGAAACTCTTCTCTTCTACAAATAATCTTAAACACAAAACCATGCTTGTCTCTTGCTATTCCGCTGGTCTTCGAGTTTGGTGAACTCATAAATCTTAAGCCGTCTGATATTCTACCTGATACCATGCAAATCCGCATTCGCTTAGGTAAAGGTACTAAAGAGCGCTATACGATTCTCTCTCAGGCGAATCTAGATGTGCTGCGTGTTTACTTTAAGCGTTATAAACCTAAAACTTTTCTTTTTGAAAATAATCGTACGCATCAACCACTTACCGCACGGACCATTCAATTAACTTTTCAGGAACGACGTAAAGCGCTTGGCCTTCATGAAGATGCTACGATTCATAGCCTCAGACATAGCTTTGCAACGCATCTTTTGCAGCTCGGGACTGACATCGTCGTGATTCAAAGGTTGCTGGGACATCATGAACTTTCTACGACGTCGAAATATCTGCATCTCATCTCTGGTGAACTCAGTAAAACGCGGAGCCCTCTTGATGCGATGGATGTGTTTAGTTTCCAGTTCCAGATGCGCTGAAAAGGTGCGGTTTGGATCGTTATTTTTTTGCGCATCAGAAACATCACTTTATGTTAGTCGACGTTGAGATTTTCTTTTAAAACACTTCCAAGTTCTTCATTTAATGATTTTTTCATACTAATCAACATTTCTTTCATCCTTTTATTCATAAACCGAGTTAATTCTTCTGAGGTATCTTCATATGCTTTAATGGCATCACTAAAGATTATATTTTGTAGTTTTAATGAGTCTTTAACGAGCTTATAACAGGTTTTCTCTTTTCTATTATTAGGAAAATCTTCCCCTTCCACTGTCACTACTACTTCAAATATTTTTGTAAATACAAATAGAGCAAATAGCCTCGATATAATTGGGTAGTTCTCTTTATCAATAACATATTGTGTTCGGTTTAAATAACATGTTCTTATGCCATAATTTGCGTGAGCAAAATTACTTAAAAATGCATAGAAATCGTTGTAGTATTTTTTATCCATACCAACTTTAAATTTTGAAGGATTCTTCAACTCTCCAACAACTTTTTTTTTACGATCAATAATCCATCATATTTTCATAATTACCACCAAATCCAATTAAAACATTACTGTTTATCTTAAATATTTTTCGTGTATCTTCATCAACAATTTCTTCAACAACTCTATTTCTTCCATCAGCAATTTTTACCTTTCTACCATCGGAAATCATTTCAGCAAAAAAGCTTCCACATACTGCTATAACTACACTCAATATGTTCACCCCTTTAATCGAATTTCATTTATTGATTTTTCAGTTTTCGCCTTACGTTCCGCACTCACGACGCCTCTGAACCAAACCACAGAGACTTTCTCCCTGGCGGGCTCGATACCCGGTGAAGGGGTGTGTTATGCTTGTACCAATTGATTATACACCACGAATAACGTGAATGCATTTTAGGTGATCATCGGACTTTAGATTAAAACAGCTCTGATATATGTCTATAGAATTCACCTTCTTCTGCAAGAATTCTAATTTTTTTCTTCAATACTTCATTAAAATCAAATCTTCTTTGTATAAGAATTGTTAGCTCTTCAACTGTCATTAAAGTAATACTGACCTTCCTTCCGAGCCCGAATGTTTGTAAAGCTTCATCTGTATAGCCTGAATAACTAATAAATAATCCTCTTGTAAAAGTAGATTTTGATGAAACCTTTTCATTGAAAATTACTAGATCTGACTTATTTATTCTATCTTTAGTCCATTTAGCTTCTAATAAATATATTTCATTCAAAAACTCAAAACTACCGTCTATTTGTTCTCCTATAATTTTAAAACTACTTCTAGGATTTAAACTATTCTTTTCAAAAAAATCGTTTAAAAATCTCTCAAATTCAAATCCACGTTGTTGGCTATTTTCCATACTTGCTAATCTACAAATACCTTGAAATGCTTCATCAAAATTAAAAGGTTCTTTTTTATAATCTTCTTCTGACTTTTTCTCAACTCTTCCAAGTAGTCTGTTACCAATTTTCACACATTTTAGAAAATCTTCACTTTCTTCTGGGCTTACCCCCAAATGTGCTCTCTTATACTCTAATAGACTCATTAACAACATACCAACTTGAGTATTTCCATAGTCATTAAAAACTTTTCTCAATAGCCTAGCCTTTGACTCATACTCATATTTTTTATATATATCAATGTTCAGAACAGAGAAAATGAATCTTTGAAAAGAGTTGTTAGAGAAATCTAGAACATATCCACCACCCATGTTTAGAATTTTTTCAATATAAGCTTGTTCAATATAGGTTATATTTGCCATTTTTCTCCTCCAATCTTTTTCTTTTCTCCGAAGTCACCTAACGATAAAATCCATGTCCTCATCGAAAATACAGACATATTATCTGAATTCCTGATGTTCATATTTGCACTACATCGTTTACTTCAACCGCTCCAAAACCCCTTTCCGCTTAACAATATTCTTATAATCCCACTGAATATCACGTGCCTTCAACAAACAGCGCTTAACATCCTCTAAATTGATCTCATCTATCTTTTTAAAGCGAAACTCAGCAGCTTTAAACGACCCTTCTGGTTTAAGCACCGATTCATCAAATGACTGACCACTCCAAAACATCATACGCACACTGTCTTTGAGTTTGCTGTATCCCACAATTGGGTTGTCATCTATGAACCAAACCGGATGCCCATGCCAAACTTTGCTCTTTGCTTCTGGAAGGGTTTCGACGATTGCACTGCTTAGTATCTCACAGATTACTAAGTCTTCTGGTGCTAGCGATTCATGATAACTCTCTATACTTTTTATAACTGCCTTGTTCTGTTCTTCACGTTTTGCCATGACCTATCCTCCATATATTTAACCAATTCCGATTTGAGATGCATTTTATCGGTAAAATGCAAAGTCGATGCAGTATATGAAGCACTTATTTTGTCAGGCGTAGATTATGTATGCACTTGTCTTCATATTGCTTTCGTCGATTTTTCTTTTTCATACTTATTGCACTATTGGTAATATTCGGCAAACTGCAAAAATCTCCTCTATAAAATTTACATTGTAAGAAATATTATGAAATGGGTGCATCAACTGCACCCTTTGTCCCACCTTCAATTCCACAATATCACTCATACACAAACAAAGAAACCCGTATTCATACGGGTTTCTGACGTTATACATTACAGAGTAGTTGCATGCGTTCCAAAATATAGTAAAACAATAATGCCAAGTACAATTCGATACCATCCAAATACTTTGAAGTCATGTTTTTTGATATAATGCATTAAGAATTTTATGACAAGGAGCGATACCACAAAGGCTACAACCATTCCAAATATTAGTGTGAATAGCTCCACACTTGTGATGAGAAAACCAAATTCGAACATTTTTAGGGCACTGAGTCCAAACATTACTGGGACTGCAAGAAAAAATGTGAATTCTGCAGCAGCTACGCGAGACACGCCGATTAATAAAGCGCCAATGATCGTTGCCCCTGAACGGGAAGTACCTGGGATGATGGAGAGTACTTGAAATAAGCCGATCATTAAAGCTATTTGATATGTAATGTCCGATAAGTTGTTTACAGTAGGGACACGCTTTTTATTCCCATTTTCAATCAAAATAAATGCGACACCATAAAAAATAAGTGCCATTGCAATTACGATTGGCGTGTGCAAATGTGCTTCAATATAATCATCAAATAAAATGGTTACGATTGCCCCTGGGACACAGGCAATAACAACCTTAAACCACAACATAACTATGTCCTTCTTAATAACTGGCTGTGATTTATCTTTAAACTGAAACGGAACCATCTTGTTCCAAAAGATTACGACCACGGCAAGGATTGCGCCTAGCTGTATGACCACAAAGAACATTTCCTTAAATGCATCACTCATTTTGAGTGTAATAAATTCATCTACAAGTAGCATATGTCCTGTACTACTGATGGGCAGCCATTCTGTAATGCCCTCTACGATGCCAAGAAATATGACTTTAAGAATCTCAATAAAATCCAAGCTCATTAATATAAATCTCCCTATCACACGCCTCTATTCTTCCCATACCTAAACGGCTCCGCCACAGTCTTTCTAAAAAACGCGATGATTGGACCCATAAAAAATGCAGTCACGAGCGTCCCCACACCAACCGTGGCACCAAGCATGAAACCGATCACCGTACAGATTAGATCGGTGCCAATGCGACAATATTGAAACTTCGCAATTTTCTTCTCCGCCATTACCAGCGCCACAGCATCATAGGTTGACACACCCATATCACCAGTAAAATAGATAGCTGCGCCAAAACTGATCACCAATATCCCGACGCCCAGTGCCAAGCTTCTTACAAAGATGGTCGGATCTGGGATGAGCATATCGAAAAACCAAGATGAATATTGGACCACATAACCAAGCAGAAAGATGTTGATCATCGTGCCAAGACCGATCTTCTTACGATCTATAAAGAAAATCGCAACCAACATCACGAGATTCAGTAGCATATAAAACGTGCCATACCCTATCGGTGTACGCGCCCACACGCCATGTGCGAACACTTGAAATGGGTCCATTCCGAACAGTGAAAAGTTAAAAAGTCCCACGCTGAAGCCACATATCAAAACGCCGCCTACAGTCATTAAAATGCGTCTTTGTTTTTCATTCATAATTTATATGCCTCTCTTCCGTTAGCTATCGCATCAAATACTTGTTTCTATGGCCAATATGGATTTCAACTCCAAATCAGCCGCTTTATTTCAAATTGATTATGTTTTAATCCTACACAACCACATAACTCCCCGACACGATGTCCGCGATGTGCCTGTGGTCCTTCTCAAATATGACCATCCCAATATAGATGACCGGCAAGATGAGCGTGACGATCAATAAGCTCGCCGACTCGAAACCATCATAGACACCCCCGATGACTGCCATGTGGGCGAGTTGCCACGGGAGGAACTTGAGCGCATTTCTGAGGATGCTGCCCACGAGCGGATATTTGCCAAACTTGACATATTTCACCTGTATACCCACTTTTCGTTTGCCTAACGACGCGAAGTCACCTTTTGATTCCACAAATGCAAACCACCCCATCACAGGCAACACCGACGTGATGAAAGCGACAAGTTGGCTTTGTAGAGCTGTAAACTGAGGCACTTCACCGAAGAAAAGCTTGTAACATGCCAGGGCAACACCCGTCAGCACAACCAGATAGGCGACAATACACAAATAATCGATAAAGAGCGCTTTGAACCTCAGCTTTAGTGGCGCAATTTTCATATCCAATGTCATAGTAGCGCTTCCAGCAATTCCTTAGAATTTGACAGGATTGCGCCGACAGTCATAAAGGTCCCCTCGTTACCCGACCAATCCAGCGGCGCATCCAATATGTGTTCGCAAATATCGCCAACATGAAAACCAAGTGCTTCAAGCGAGTACTTTGGTCCTTTATTTAGTATACAAGGCACACCAATGGTTTTGGTACACACATCACAATGATAGCAGTTGCCCGCGATGAGCACCTCGAGTTGTCGTGAACAATCATCTGTTTTATCATTAGAATCAATGCTCTTAAGTATATCCCCAAAGCGTCGCCGAGTCACTTCGAAATCCGCAGTCTTCAAGCCAATGATGAGAACATGCTCATATGGCGCTAGGTATGTCGTCACATCAAAGTCAAACGGTGGACACGACCAGATGCGCCCAAAGTTTGGACATGCGCTGCAGTAGCCTTCAACTTCTACAGGTTTGTAATATTGGTATAAGGTTTCCATTGTCGTCAGACGTGTTATGACTTCTTCGACGCCTGGAATATTATTTATCTGTGTTAATGTATTTTCATTTGTCATTTTCAACCTCTAGGACTATATTGTATGTTTTTAGAATGTGCGTTTTATATAAATCATGTAAATCGCGATACGTTTCATTTGAAATTAAATAAAAAGCCGTTTTCAGGATCTGTTGATAGTTTGGATCATTCATTTTATAAAGAGATATACCCTTTCTATATAGCAATTGGAAGTAATCGTCCAATCTATAGCTCTTTTGATTATCATTTAAGAGCGCGTTGATGACCTCAATAGCTTGATCGTAATTTTGCATTGCATGATAGGCCGTAGAGATATTTATTGCAATAACCGCAAAGGTATGTGAATTTTCAGTAGCCGCATATGGGAGATGCATCGTTCGTTCCCGTGTGCTTTCCAGAACACTAAGGGATTCTTTGAAGTTGTTGTTAACCCTTAGGACTATTGCTAAATATATGTTTAAGGTGATTTCAAACGGTGTTATGTAATAATTGCTTTTTAACGCATTATTGTTGAAATACAATTTCGACAAAGTCGTCTCAGATTCATTTGCATTTTTTACTGTTTTCAAATCTAAATCGAGTAATGTGCTTAGATATTCGATATAATACGCGCTATCATAATCATTTTTTTCTTTTATATCTTCTATTAGAGTTCTTATTTCGTCTTTAAATCCTTCGATCTCCCCAGACTTTAATGACAATGCAATTTTATCCACATCAGAACTGAATTTATCATCAATCTCAGGTGAAAGAGAAATCATTTTGAATAAGTCTATTTTGTAAAACTCCGACAACGTGCTGAGCGTTGAAATACTTGCATACTCTATGCCGTTTTCTATTCTTCTCAATGTTTCTTGTGATACACCCGTTAGTTCAGTCACTTGCTTTTGAGTAAAATGTAGATTTTTTCTGATCGTTCTTAAATGATCTCCAAATTTTATTTTATCCATCGATTTTACCCCTCACTTGTTAGTGATTCAAAGTCGCCTAAATATATTATACTACAGTTGATGCTAATACAAATATGTAATATCAAGGAGGTGTATGATTCTCATGATCTACTATGCCGTTTTCAATTGTTAAAAATACATACATTGTACTAATTTAGTTGCAATATTAGATTTCGAATGTGAAATTGCGAAGTATCGCATTAGCTTTATAATTCGAAAGAGAGGTAAAAAAATGAAAAAAGGAACTTTTATTACTGTCGGTGGCATTTTGTTTTGCATCATAATTCTCATGTTTCTTAATTCAACATCCAAGCTTGATTTAAAAGCGCAATATAAAGATGAGAAAATTTTGGTTAAATATGACTTGCCTAATTTGGACGAGGTTGGAAAAGTATATTTAACGTCTCGATATTATTATTTGGAAAATTATGTAAACGTGTTGCCTATTGAAGAAACTTTTGTCTTGGAAAGTAGTGCCTCTGAATACATGCTAAACGTTGATACAAATATGTTTTTAGGAATGCAAGATTTAGTTGAATTACAAATAGATGTTGAATATAAAAATGGTAAACAAATTAGTAAAACAATAAAATATCGCGACTTTTTTAGTAATATGATCGAAGATGCAGTTATCCCCTTTGAAGTGAAAGGTGACTATTCATTGTTTCAATTTGAGGGAATTACAATTAAAATTCAAACAAATAAGATTGAAGAAGATTTTATTATTTTTAAAGATTTGAAGAATCCAAAGGAACGATTTAATATAGGTTTTAAGTACAACAATTATTTATATCCACTAAAAAAATACGGTGTCATCTTACGAGAAAACGAGAAAGAATTAGATGGAGTGGTCGTTCCATTTACTAACGACTCCATATCGAACAATTTGATATTGATAGATATTCCGACAATTGAAAACCCTTGGTTGGGCCTTTATCCATATGATGACGATGGCAATTTAGTGTCTTTTAAAAATCCTGAGTTGAGGGATGGACTATTATTTAGTGATGAAAATATACAGTCAGAATTAATTCCGATAAGCGAGGAAAAGTTTACAAACAAGTATCAGTCAATTCCAGAAATCGAATTTTTTAATGATTATATCGAATAGGTTAATGATGAAAAAAAAGATTACATTAAACCATGCAACAGTTGATGATAATACAAATATGAAATAACAGTGCATTGTAAATCTTTAATTTGAAGAGGATTATATGAAAAAAGAATGTATACCATTAGCAATAATATTTATAGTTTTAATCGCTTTAAACGTAATTTTAGATACTTTTCCGCTTGAAGGAATCTTAAGTGTTGGTGGTCTTGTCTGTATTTTTTTATATATTGGTAAGATTAGAACGCATTATATGGAATTGAGTGACAGAGTGACTCAGTTGGAAAAACAAATTGATGAAAAGGAAAAAGGAGAATTTTAATGCTTGCTAAATTTATCAAGATTACATTGGTTTTAGCTATAATGTTGTACATCGTGTTTATGTTATTGACGCCCATTACTTTCTCACTATCTATTTTTGCAGTTTTATTATTAATCTCCGTATTTACTACCGCTATAATTCTCGTTATTCTAGGTATATTTCAAACCCAAAAATGAAATGGCGGTGGGGCTATTGATTTCATGGCAACTATTCAGAAACATCATAAATGGTAGTATAATAATTTTACTAGCAGCGATATTTATATTGGTATTTTGGGATTGCCGAAAGAAAGGCGTAAAGGTCTTTTCATCACTCATTTGGGGGATTATTGCTTCTATGCTGTTTCCACCGCTTGGTTTGGTGATATTCTTCATTTACAGGCGAAAGAACTGGTTGGGCTAATAACAATAGCATACAAACTGAAATTGACATGTAGTAAAAAATGGAGGTAATCATGCGTGCATTTAGAAAATTAGATTATATTATCAGTTTTCTCTTGTTTTTAACGATTTCATTAGTGCAAGTAATAAAATTTGATGCAAAAACGGTCATTGTAGCTGTGGTCGTTTCATTAATTGTTTCATTTATATTTGGAACAATTACAAACGTCATATTCAAAAGAAAACTCAATAATTGACTCATAATGAACTAATGCAATAGCAAGTATTTAGACTGAAAATTGGTTAGACTATTACGGGAGGGACGCAATGAATACACGCACAAAAAAATACATTAAAATGACCGTCTTATTATTTATAGCCATCGCCATTGTTTTATTTGTTAAAAACAGCTTGATCACAAATCAAAATGAAGCATTGAACGATCAAATTTTAAGCCTATCCAAAGATTTCACAAATAAGGATGAGTCAGAGTCAGTCCCACAAGATTACGATTTTAGCAACCATGATACACTCTACAATACATACGACGCAGTTAAATATGCTATGTTTTCAGGGATGGATGTTAGTCGCGAACTAGATGCATTAGATGCATTCATGAAAAGGCCCATCAATGAACTCATCGATTTTAATTCAATAGATTTCATATCGTATGTGTATTTCTATACAGAAATTTGCAAAGATGCCGAAATCAAAATTAGTGATACCGATCGAAATTATTTGATAGAGATGATTGAAAGCGCATATAGAAACGGCATGTATTACTATGCGACGCCTAACAAACTCGATACGAGTCAGATTCAAACGGCTAATCTATATGCGACTGAAAGCGCCATTAATTCATTGCTCAATTTGGACTTTACTGATTTTCATGATGAAACGATCGCATTTCTAAATGACTATAAAGACAACTATGTTTCTGAACTTGATATGTATCAACAATTAATGGCATACAAATCCATTGCAGATTTAAAAGAACGCTTTGGCATAGATACTATGCAAACTAAGGAAAAGATCAAATCACTATTGACGTCTAATATCATAACGATCACGGATGATTTTGAAAGCGGCCTAATTGACATTATTTTTGTGGATCTAATCGTTGCGTCATGTCGATTGGTTGATTTTGAGTTATTTGATAATCAAGCGTTGATCGACTATTTTAAACAGATGAAATCTGATGAGCCAAGTTTATTCGTTGCTAATATTTACTATAAAAACAAACAATTGATTGGATTTTGAGATGGCACATATTATGGAAGTCAAAAGTTTTACCTATTAGAAAAAAGTCAACCTGATGAGTTACCCCCTTACATGACTTTGAATTTTTCAGTGGTTAAATGATGTGAACTCATACGAAAAGCATCATAAACCACTTATTTTTTATTATAGTACCTTGCATAACACGGTACCAAGTGATAAACTATACTCAAAGGAGGTTATATGAATATTCAGTTCAAAAAAGGGATTTTAGAGTATTGTGTCCTTTCAATACTAAAAGAAAAAGATTGTTATGGTTACGAATTGGTAAATGACATCTCGATGCATATGGCCATTTCTGAAGGGACTATTTATCCGCTATTAAGGCGATTAAAGAACGATCATTTGGTTTCAACTTATCTCCAAGAATCAAATGATGGACCACCAAGAAAGTATTATCAGCTCACGCAAGTTGGGATTGATACTCAAGAGAAGTACAATCAAGAGTGGATGGACTTTCAGCTTTCTGTAAATAAAATATGTAATCCTAACAAGGGGGTTTAAATGACTAAGATAGTTTATTTAGAACGTTTAAAGAAATATTTAGCACAACTTCCAACTGATGATATTGAAGAGATTTTAGAAGATGTAAACGAACATTTTGATATAGGCATTTCAAATGCTCGCATGGAAGAGGATATTTCAGAGGCACTGGGTAGTCCGAAAGAAATGGCTTTTAATTTGTTAAGTCAATATAAAACGCGCACAAGAAAAGGTCTAAACGTAGTCGAGGCAATCAAATCGTGGTTTGCATTTATATCCATTGGGTTTTCAAATTTGATATTGCTCCCCTTATTTGTAAGCATAGCCGCACTAGTTGGATCTTTTTTTATTTGTATTGGCGCTTTTATGCTTTCTGGCATATTATTGGTATTTTCACCCATTTTGAAACAAGTGGCACCCTCAATTATTTCCACGGGTAATTTGCCATTATTTTCCCTCCCGTTGATAGGTATTTTATTAATTGCCGCTTCAATCAAGCTTAATAAATACATGGTCATTGGCTCTCAAAAACTCTACAGGTATGCCTTGAAATTTTCAAAATCACATCTATTTGTTTTAAATTATTTCAAGAAAGAAATATAAATTGCGTCAAATAGGAATTGACGATAATTAATAGTGCTGTTATAGTTGTATATACAAATGAACGGAGTGACTTATGAAAAAGGACTGCAAAGATCAAGAACAAAGCTGTAGATTGAATACGTGTTTATTTTTTTCAGCTACAAAACTGTCAAGAGAGTTTAGCAAAATTGGTGAAGACGCATTCAAGCCTATTGGTTTGTCTCCAAGTCATGCCATGCTGCTTTACATTTTAAATCTTACCGATGAGATGCAACAGAAAGAACTTGGAGAGCGATTAACGCTCACCCCCTCAACGATCACGCGATTTATTGAGAAGCTAGAATCTAGCGGTCATGTTGTCAAACGGGCAGAAGGGAAAAATGTATTCGTGCGTACAACTTTGCAAGGAAAAGCGCTACAAGTCGAGATTATAAATGCGTGGAATTCACTTCACCATTTATATGACGGTATTTTATCAGAGGAAGAAACACAACAATTTATCAGTATCAGCAATAAGCTTTTAGAGAAACTTGGTCAATAAGTGTCTTTCTGCACCTGTTTGTTTGCACAAATTTAATTATGAGAGGTTATATATGAACGCTATTTTTAATCGCAGAAGCATCCGAAAATTCAAAGATCAATCTGTAGAATCTGAAAAGATAGAAAAGCTGTTGAGAGCAGCCATGCAGGCACCATCTGCTGCAAATCAACAACCGTGGGAATTTATTGTTGTTCAGGATAAAGCCGCACTGGAAAAACTTTCTGAGGTATCGCCTTATTCAAAGCCAGTAGCAACTTCTGGGGTGACTTTTATACTTGTTGCAAATGAGAATGCTCTCATAGTGCCGACGGCATGGCAACAAGATATGAGTGCAGCTGCAGAAAACTTGTTACTTGAAGCAACGGAACTTGAACTTGGTGGCGTATGGTTCGGCGTTGCTACCTCAGAGGTCGTCACGGAAACTGTGGGTAAGTTATATGCATTACCAAGTCATATCAAGCCTTTTGCTATGATTGCTGTCGGATATCCAGACGGACAAAGCAATGTTTTTGTAGATCGGTATAAAGCTGAAAAAGTTCACTTCGATAAATGGTGATACACCCATTTTAGAGGCAACATTTAACTGTAAAGCAAAACTACTTGACAACTATTTTGCAGTTATGGTAACCTATTCAAGAACGAATAAACAGATTGGAGATGAGAAAATGTTCAAACATTCTTGCTAAGTAACTTTATAGAGTCGACATGTGCTTCCAATTGGATCGCACGTTTATTGGTCGTACTCGGCAAGAAAGAGGTTCTGCTCATTTGACTATAGTTACGTAGATTGTTTATATGACATTATGCGTTTATCAGCCATTTTTAGGGTGCAAGAGACTTTCTTGCATCCTATACTATTTTTTGGAGGTAAACCATGTCGCAAATAAAAATAACAAATTTATCGTTTGCCTATGACGGTAGTTACGACTATGTATTCGAAAATGTATCCTTTCAAATCGATACAGACTGGAAGCTCGGCTTCACAGGTCGAAACGGCCGCGGTAAAACGACGTTTTTAAAGCTCCTTATGGGGGCATACACGTATCAAGGCACATTAAGTGCCTCTGTGCACTTCGACTACTTTCCATTTCCGGTGACATCGCTCAATCGAACCGGACTTGAGATCGTGGCTGACATCTACCCACCCTATGAATATTGGGCCATCTGCAAAGAACTGTCGCTCCTCGATTTGGATGCCGACGTTCTCGACAGACCCTTTGATACACTGAGCCAGGGCGAACGCACCAAGGTTCTTTTGGCGGTCTTGTTTCTGAAGGAAAACAACTTTCTGCTCATCGACGAGCCGACAAATCACCTTGATCTTGAAGGCAGAACCTGCGTCGCCAACTATTTGAAACGCAAGAAGGGCTATATTCTCGTGTCACACGACCGTCTCTTCCTGGACCACTGCATCGACCACGTGCTTTCTATCAACAAGACGCACATTGACATCCAAAAGGGCACCTTTTCCTCATGGATACACAACAAAGCCTATCAAGATCAGTTCGAACTCGCTGAAAATCAGAAACTCCTTAAGGAGATCGACAGACTCGGCGAAGCTGCGAGGCGCACCGCAGGCTGGTCAGCTTTAGCTGAAAAGAGCAAGTTCGGCTCAGGTGTTCCCGACCGCGGATTTGTGGGCCATAAAGCCGCAAAGATGATGAAGCGCGCTAAAGCCATCCATCAAAGACGCGAAACTGCCGTGGAAGAAAAGAAGAAACTGCTCAAAGATATAGAACGGGCTGATGCCCTTGAAATCAAGCACGAGGCACATCCCGCAGACGTATTACTTCGCGTCGAAGGGTTGACCGCTGCCTATGATGAGCACGTGGTGCTCGAAGATCTGAACTTTACACTTGAACAAGGTGACCGCATCGCAGTCGTCGGAGGCAACGGCACTGGCAAATCTACACTCCTAAAGGCCGTGCTAAATGCCATCCGCAGCACCCCCACAGAAACATGCCTCACAAGCGGCAGCATTAGACCTTCCAGAAACTTGATCGTTTCTTATGTGTCGCAAGATACTAGCGGGTTGTCTGGTTCCTTAGACGATTATGCCCATGCACAAGGCGTCGATGTGGTGATTCTCAAATCCATGCTCTCGAAGCTCGACCTTGGCCCAATCCAGTTTGAAAAGGACCTGTCACGCTACAGCGAAGGACAAAAGAAAAAAGTCCTAATGGCGAGCAGCATCTGCGAGCGCGCACATGTCTATATCTGGGATGAGCCACTGAACTACGTGGACATTCTCTCGAGAATCCAGATTGAAGAGATGCTCCTGACCTATCAACCGACAATGCTCTTCGTCGAGCATGATCAGGCGTTTCTGGAGAACATTGCAACCAAGCGAATCGTGCTTGGATAATACGTGAAAAGCGCTCACTTGGATTCTTTCCAATGAGCGCTTTTCCTACATAATCTCTTTATTAAAATGTCCTCTTGTATCTGTTTCCTGATTAAAGATCGATTTATTCACTTCGCCATTTAAACTGCTTAAGGCCATCTTGATGGTTTTCACAACCTGCTCTTTTGATTCAACGGTGAAGTTCAATCTGAATGCCTCGATGCCTTTTATACTTTGAATTTCATCTAAAAGATTAAGCGTCTTCCCGTTGAGGATCGTCACTGTACAATCCTCATGTGTAATGATTGGGAACGAACCGTGTTCATCTCTTATCTCATAGCGCTTCGTTTTGCAATTGCCGCATTGATTCATTTTTTTCAGCGGACAATATTTTGTAAACATCATAGGTGCTCTACCATAGACGATCATCTCAAGTGCAGGATAGCCGTCATTTTCTTCATAGTAGGCAGTCAGTAAATCATTAATTTGACCCTTGTTGAGTTCATAAGATAGTGTGACGCGTTTCGCACCTAATCTATATAATTCATAGCAACTGGCCGCATTGACAACATTTAGAGAATAGTCCGTAATAAAAGGATTCGTTTTACTATAGTGATGGATGCCGCCATATCCACCGATGAGGAGCTGCCCTTCTTTTTCCGTATACTCGATTTGGTTTCTTCTGACGACATTTTCAAAATAGATTTCCTTAATGCCAGCACTTACGCAAGCATCATACTGTTCCTTTGTCGTTACAGAGGCCGTGAGGGTTGTTTTTTCAGGGGCAAAGCTTATTTTTTCTTTAGCGGCTGGTGCTTTGGTTCTGTTCTTTTGGCTGCCTAACTTTAAGTCATATAAGCCCTGTACGATATCTCTTCTTGCAGCATTTAACAGTTTGGATGGAATAAATGCATTACATGTCTCAAATTCTAAAGATTTGAGTTCGAATATCGACTCATTTAATTTTGAAAGTTGCTTGATGACCTGCTCTTTTGTGGATGGATTATTAATAGCTGCATTAAGTATTTCTTCACTTTCATATAAATAGGTAAAGCCTAAGCCCTTCGCTTCTATGATCAGTCTTAAATTTGGATAAGCCTGCACTTTAAAATCGAGGCTAAAGCGCCTAAATTCATTATCCTGTGAGGCTTCGAGCGCTTTATAGAAGGCATAATCCTTCGTTAAATAGACTAAATCGCCCTTGGATAGTTTTTCTTTGAGTTTGATATAGCAAACAGCCTCTGCTCTGTTGATTAAATTGTCATCTTTATCGTATAGTTTAGCCAACGATAAAATGACGTCTTCGTCGTAATGGCTGATTCGGATGATATCGTTTTGATTTAATGGACGACTAAGGGTTATTTCATACGTGTCTTTTATAATTTTACTGATTCTACCAATTTCAAAACCGAAGTTGTTCGGTCTTAAAACGTTAGTAATATCTTTTGGATCTTCATGGAACAAATAGCCTTTCGTAAAGGTTCTATTGAATGTTTTGCTCAAATCTTCCTTATCTGCTTCGGTTATTTTATGATCTATTGCCTTGCGATATTTAGACACAACATTGGCAACATACGCAGGCTCTTTCATTCGGCCTTCTATTTTTAAGGAATCAATGTCCTTTAAATCTTCGATATAATCGATCGTGTTTAAGTCCTTCGTCGAGAGAATATAGTTTTCCCCTAAAGAGAGCCCTGTCGCCTGATCAATCAGCTCGTACGCTTTACGGCATGAACCGACGCATCTGCCGCGATTTCCGCTTCGATAGCCAATCAGTCCAGACATGAGACAGTTTCCAGAATAAGAGACACATAAAGCACCGTGAACAAAAATTTCTATAGGCATTTTAGAGAGTCTTCTAATCTCTTTTACTTTTTCAATCTCAACCTCACGGGACAGTACAACGCGTTTAGCACCAAGCTCTTTAAACAATAAAGTGCCGTCTAAATCGTCGATGCCCATTTGAGTGGAACAATGGGCTTCCATATCAAGAAAGTTTTTAACGATATAATCTAAAGCCGCCAGGTCCTGGACGATAATGCCGTCCACACCGATTTCATTTAATGCGTGCATCTGTTCTTTCATCTCTGTGATCTCATTTTCGAACACGATGGTGTTCATGGTCACATAGATTTTAACCTGCCTCAGATGTGCAAACGCTACAGCTTCTCTTAACGTCTCCAGATCAAAATTAGATGAGTAGGCACGTGCACCAAATTTTTGCATACCTAAGTATATTGCATCACAACCATTAGAAATTGCAGCTTTCAAAGCTTCCATACTTCCTGCTGGTGCTAATAATTCAGTCATTTTTCCTCCATATTGCGCGCTACTTAGCGCTAAGTACTTCTATTTATCATAACCCATTTTTAAGAAAATAATGTGTTAAATTTTATCTCAATTTGTCACATTAGCATTATAACAATTCGCACTGCACAATACAAGAAAAGACAATAACATCTGTTTTATGATAGACTATCATCAAATATATAAGGAATTTGCATAATTTCCTAATAAATGGAGGTCATTAAATGTTCTCACCTTTTTCGTTAAGTATTAGTCCCATAGAACGGTTATTCCTCATCAATTTTGAAAAGGATCCAGATGAAATATATTCAGGGTTTGAGCCGCAATGGTTTGATGACACTTCCTATGGTAAAGGTTTAAGAGTGATTGCTTGGCGCAAGGACGGTTACGTTGATGTGTACCAACAACCTGGTCTTACTATAGAAAAGAAAATAGACGTTGCCGCAAAGGGACTTGCGGATACAAGGATTTGTCCTATGCTAAATGCCCGTTTTAATGTCACAAAGAGTGGTGTAGATGTGGCCTTTGACTTTGAGGACAAAATAGGTCGTAAGATTGAAGTTGAAATCGTCGAAAAAAGTCAGAAACCAACGCATCCCTTTTCTCTGTTAGCACCTGTTGGCAGTTCTTCGGTGAATCCTACTTCACTGCCAGTGTATTTTATGTTCAAATTTGATTTTGTCCGTCAAAAACACACAGATGTCCACATTAGTATAGGTGGTCGCTTACATAAAGCGGATCCCTTTACATTTCCCATCAACGGTTCACGCGTTTACTACATGCGCTACAGTGCCGATGCCTTTTTAGTGGACTGGTGTCCCGCACAGTCTCAAATGCTTGAGCCTTTAAACGTTGATGGCAAACATTACAAAGACTCGAACAATACACTTTATGATTTCACCGAAGATGCGCATCATCCAGCTATTACTCAAATGCAATCAAGCCGGAATAACCACACCTTTACAGCTGAATTTCACCCACCCTTCCCTGAACTCAACAGTATTGCCGATAAAACGTCCCATCATGGTGAATGCATCCTTAGTACAGATGCGTCTGCTGGTCTAGTAAAAGGCACTTATAAAGCTAGCCGCAGTGGTGATCTAGTTGAAGTCACGATGAATCCAGACGGCGGTTGGGAACCAAAACCTAAGACATTATTCCTTAAGTTCTTGTTTAGCGCGGCTAAGATCTTTCGCCAATGGCCCAAGACTTACCTTTGGACGGCACAGATTAAATTAACTGATGGTGTAGATGATGGTAATGGTGATGCACGTCCATTTATGGAATCCAAGTGGACGCGGATTTAACTCAGGTCTATATCTGCTTACATCAGTTCTACAGTATCAATAGCTAGCGTATCAAGGTGCTTTTTCAAAAGGTCTTTGGTGATCACACAAAGTGAGAGCCAAGAGGCCTTTTTCTGTGCATCCACTTCTCCCAAGATATGATTTTCATGATAAAACTTAGAAAAAGCTACAGCAATTTGATAGGCGTTTTCACAAATAATGTTTGGTGCTTTTTCCTTATATGCACTCATAAACGCGTTACCGGTCAAAGCAAGTTTTAGTAGAAGTTCTCGCTCGCTCTGAGAATAGACGCCACTTAACTTCACCTCCACCGAAGCGATGCCTTCGGCTTTTTTGAGTATTGAGTTGATGCGGGCAACCATGTATAAAAGGTACACGCCCGTTTTCCCCTCTGATGCCATAAATTTATCAATATCAAATATACAATCCTTTGAATAGTGGTTGATGAGATCGCCGAATTTTATCGCTGCGATGCCTATTTTCTCAGCAACAGCCCTTTTGGTGGCTTCATCCGTTTCATCAGAAATCCTTAATTTTTCATAGGCGCAATTGGCGACTGTGTCGAGGAGCTCAGATAACTGCATGACGCCACCATCTCGGGTTTTAAAAGGTTTACCGTCCGTTCCGTTGACTGTGCCAAAGCACAAATGAGTAAGCTCAGTTGTTTCTGGGATGAGGTTTGCCTTTTGAGCGGTGCGAAATACTTGGTTAAAATGCAAGTTTTGCCTGAAATCAACGACATACCAGATTTGACTTGGCCCAAAGTCGCGCTCCCTTTGAATGATCGTCGCAATATCCGTAGTGGCATACCCTTCAGAGCCATTCGACTTGACGACGATGGTTGGTGGAAAGGGTGCCTTATCGCTTTCTTTCACCACTTCAACCACCTGTGCCCCTTCACTTTGCACAAGCAAGTGTTTATCGGATAAAATCTGCAATAGCTCAGGTACATATTTGCTTGAATCGCTTTCACCGTACCAATAGTCAAAGGAAACATCCAGCCTATCGAACGTTTTTTTGATGTCCGCTATTGAAACATCCACCATGTTGCGCCATATTTGCGTATACTGGGGATCGCCCTTTTGGAGCTTTGCCGTTGTGTCCCTTGCTTTCTCTAGAAAGGCTTCATCTGTTTTGCTTTTCTGGCTTGCAAATGGATAAATATCGTTTAATAATTCCGCAGTAAGTGACGGCATGTTGTCGCCGTACCTCTCTAGAAGTTCTTCGAGAACGAGCCCCATAGGAAGCCCCCAATCGCCGAGATGCACATCGCCAATTGCCGTTCGACCCGTTGATTTTATGATGCGTTTCAGCGCTTCTCCGATAATGGCAGAACGCAAATGGCCGACATGCAGCGGTTTAGCCACGTTGGGATTGCCATAATCGAGCACTATGGTTTCTGGATTTTCCGCTTGTGGTACACCATTATGTTTGTCATTATAGACCGCTTCTACAAAGTTAAGTAAATAGGCATCTGTGATTGTAATGTTGATAAAGCCCGATGGCACAACCTCGATTTTGCTGATCACGTCGTCCATATGAATCTGACTGACAACTTCGTTTGCGATGCGAACAGGCGACTGTTTATATTGTTTAGCGGCTGCAAAGGCGCCATTGCATTGGAACTGGCACAGATCTAGGCGATTTGAAACAACCACTTTGCCATGGTTTGCCTCATAGCCACAGCTTGTGAACGCCGCTGCAAACGTTTTAGATAACTGCTCTGTTAATAAGTTCATTGTGATAACCTCCAAATTTCAATCGTAAAAAGCCAATAAAAAAACACCATCAGGCTGTGTTGACCTAATAGTGTTTGAAATAAAAAAATTCACGCACTTTCCTTAGGCACACAGCATTTAAGCCTGTACCTATAAAAGATACACGCTTTATCGTCTGCGTCTTAAGAAAAGTGTGATTGTTGATTTCATAAAATGCTCCTCGTAGTTATAATGATTTTACTAAATTTAACATAAATATACGTTTAATGCAAATGTATTTGTATTAACACAACACTTAAATATTCAGGTTCAGCCCATAAGTCGCACTTAAAGGCTGGTCCTCTTCAATCATTTTTAAACACACACGGAGCTCTTCGATAAAGTCAGTCATGAAAAATGGCTGACTTTCTTGCGTACATATGCTGGTGAGGCGCTTTCTATATTTGAGGGCCGTCATGTTGTATCTGTCTTTGAGCATTTTATTCAAATATTTGACGTCGCTAAAGCCGCTGGATTTGGCCACGTCATAAATGGAAAGGTCAGTTTCTTTCAGACATTTGAGAGAATATTCGAATCGCGTATTTTGTAGAAACTCGCTAAATGAGATTCCTAGGGATTCTTTGATAAAATGCGACAGACGAAACGTCGAAATATTGGCTTTTTCAGCGAGCATTTCAAGAGTGATTTTTTCATGTGCATGGTCGTGGATATAGTCAATCAGTGTATTGATGCGAACCAAATAAGGGTCATAATTTGTCTTTTTAAAATCCAAGTATTTTTCTTTCAGCATCATGTTATAAAGCTCGTATAGAAAGAGGTTGTAATACCCCATGATCTTATATCTGATAATCGGTGAAGGCGTCTCAGAAATCAAGAGCTTTAGAATTTGCGAGATCAGCAGAGGCACTTCATGATATTTATTGCTGAGCTCCTTAAAGGTATACACGCGATGCACAAATGGAATGTTGTGAAACATGAGCTTGTTCTTAAGCAGATGTTCCTTCTTAAATCGATACGAAATGATGATAGAGCCTTCAGAACTTTTAATCGCATGTCTTCTGTTCATGTAGATCATGAAAATCGTCTGATCGGTGAGAAAGAACTCTTTTCCTTCGCACTGGATGATTGCATTTCCTGCAATCAACCATATGAGCTCCATCTCCTCATGAACATCGCTTGGATGATCGATACAGGTGGCAAAATAGGTTTCAAATGGCAGCTCATAATTTTTAAAAACATCTGTGCAATTCTTAAGCATTTGCTCACCTCGTTCAAGGATTTATCCTTCGATAAAATTATAACATACTTACATGAGAGATTGTGCATTTCATGACAATCTTGCTACGTATACATTGTAATGCCACATTTTTATGACATTCTTGCTAAGGAAAATGATGGGGATGATATTGCTATTCATTTCACAAATAGATATTCTGAGGATAGAATACAGTAACTGGCAGGAGGCAACTATGTCCATATTGAGTTATATCGTTTCAATGCTTGTCTACATCCTTTTCTTAGTCATGTTCTTGGAATTTACGAGAGAGAAGCAAACGTTTTACAAATGGTTTTTTATTTTAGCGTTGTTGACCATTCCACTTTGGTTTATCAATCTACATTCCTGGTTCCGTTGGGCTAAGACCATCAGTGTCCTCATTCCCACATGCTTTGTCTCTTTTGTGCGGATCGCCAACGACGGAAAGCATGACCATATGCTCGCAACATTAAGAAAAAAATGGCCACTTTGGATTTTGTATGCCGTTTTGATGTTGAATATCATCGAGGCGACTATGACTGATTTTGGACTTGGCAATATTTTCAACGCAATCAGTGGTGTAATTTTATGTATAACGATTCCCTTGCCAACAAAGCATTGGCGCATCGGTAAAAACGATGGCAAAAAAGCCTTTGGCGAACTATTGGCGGATTTGCCTTTAGTCTGGTGCTTGCTCTACGTGACTTGGAACGCAGCCTTTGTCTATGCTGAAAATCCAACCTATTTTGCGTCAAGTCTCTGCATCTTAATCGCGCCTGAAATCTGGATGCTTATAAACAAAAGAACCGATTTATGGTTGATGGGCCGCGTCTATACCTTGGCGATCCACATTCTCATTCGTTCGTCTTACGATATCTTTACACCCGTCATGGATTCTACGCTTTGGTTTAATGCAGATGTCCTCCTGTGGTGGGGCGTCACAAACTGCGTGCTGCATGCAACCTATTTGGTTTATTGGTTCTTTAAATACCGCAACAAAGACTATCGATTGAAATACTCTGAGGTGGCTATATGACAACACAAATCAAGCTGTTGGAATTTGTTAATAAAGTAGCAATGACTAAAATGGGATCCAAAAAAGGGGTCACTGAAAATGATCCGAGATTCCTTCTTTTAGAAAAAATCGTAACGGAAGAAATGGCAGAAGTGGCGCTTGCCCTTCTCTACCGTAAACATCAATCCGTAGAAGAAGTTGCCGCAGCATGTAAAAAGCCACTAGAGCGCACAAAGCAATTATTGTGGGATTTGGCGATGGCGGGTGTTGCATCGGTTAAGGCGGAAAACGGCATCGATAAATACTGGTATGAAACATGGGTACCCGGTATTTTTGAGATGGTTGTTAACAACAAAGAAAATGTTAGGAAATATCCACAAATCGCTAAAGCTTTCGATGATTATGGCTTGATGCGAAATCCAACGGCAGCGGGCAATATTCCTATCGGAAAAGGCTTGATGCGCGTTATTCCCATCGAAACAGCCCTTGATGGCGAAACTAAGAGCGTCTCTTCAGAGGTCGTCTCCGGTTATGTTCGAAAAGCAAGGTTGCTTTCTGTTTCCGACTGTTCGTGTCGTACGTCTAGAGAGGAAATGGGGCAAGGTTGCGGTCATTTGAAAGAAGATATGTGCATCCAACTGGATGATGCCGCCGAGTACTATATCCGAACGGGTCGTGGCCGAGAAGTCAGCCAAGAAGAAGCCCTTGACATCATTCGACGTGCAGAACGCGACGGTTTGATGCATCAGATTCCAAATACGGAAGGCGAAGGCCATACGCATGCGATCTGCAACTGTTGCGGATGTTCTTGCTACGCGCTGAGAGCGGCTGGCATGTACAACAACCCCGATATGGTACGTTCAAACTTCGTCTCAAAAGTGGATCCAGAAAAGTGTGTAGGCTGCGGGGAATGTGTTGAAGTGTGTCCGACCAATGCCATCAAATTGGGACAAAAGATTTGTGGCACACTTGAAAGCCAAGGCTCTAAACAAGTTGATTTCCCTTCAGATACCGAATGGGGTCCAGACAAATGGAATCCTGATTACAGAATCAATCGAAAAGAATCCCTAGACTCGGGAACATCGCCTTGCAAAACGAGCTGTCCAGCGCATATTTCAATCCCTGGATATCTTAAACTCACTTCGCAAGGTAAGTATCAAGAAGCCCTTCAAATGATCAAGAAAGAAAATCCTTTTCCTGCAGTATGCGGTCGTATTTGCCCCGCGCTTTGCGAGAGTGCATGTACCCGTGGCGAATTAGATGATCCAGTTGCCATCGATGACATCAAGAAGTTTATCGCGGAGCTTGATTTACATGAAGACAAGCGCTATATTCCAGAAATCAAACATCAGTATGACAAGCAAATTGCCGTCATCGGTGCAGGTCCAGCAGGCCTCTCTTGTGCCTACTACCTTGCCGTTGAGGGTTATAAAGTCACCGTGTTTGAAAAAGAAAATGAATTAGGCGGTATGCTTCACTTTGGCATTCCCGCTTTCCGATTGCAAAAGGATGTTATAAAAGCCGAAATCGACATTTTGAAAGCACTCGGCATTCAGTTCAAAACTGGGGTAGAAGTGGGAAAAGACATCACGATTCCACAGCTTCGCGAAAGCGGGTTCAAAGCGTTCTTTATCGCAATAGGTGCTCAAAATGGCAGAAATCTTGGCATGGCACACGAAGATGCGTTAAACATACAAACGGGCGTAGATTTTTTAAGAAACAGTGCACTGGGTAAACAAGAAAAATTGGCAGGTAAAACTCTAGTCATCGGCGGCGGTAACGTGGCCATAGATGTCGCGAGAACGGCGATACGCTTTGGGGGACAAGAGGTTGAGATGGTTTGTCTCGAATCAAGAGAAGCCATGCCAGCACTACAAGATGAAATCGACGAAGCCTTACATGAAAATGTAAGCATCACTAATGGCTACGGTCCAAATCGTTTCTTGGTTGAAGGCGGTAAAGTCACGGGTGTAGAATTTGTAAGATGCACTCGTGTTCTAGATGAAAACAAGCGTTTCAGCCCCATTTTCGATGAAAATGATACAAAGATCATCATGGCAGAGCATGTCCTTGTCGCAGTGGGTCAGACAATCGACCTTGGAAATCTGCTATCGGGTACAACGGTCACTACAAACCACAATCAAACCATAATCGTTGATCCCGTGACGTTTCAATCGACCGATCCAGATATATTTGCTGGCGGCGATAGTGTCACTGGACCGAAATTTGCCATCGATGCCATCGCAATCGGTAAAGAGGGGTCCATCTCGATTCACCGCTATGTTCAAAGAGGCCAAAGTTTGGTATTTGGCCGCAATCGCAAAGCGTTTGTCGCATTTGACAAGGATCTTGTGGACTTTAGTGGCTACGATCATATCAAGCGCGAAAGAACCTATACGCAACCTATCGAGAAACTTGACGGCAACTTTGTCGATCCTAGAGGGTTGTTCACGGAGGAACAAGTCAAAAATGAAACCGCACGCTGCTTAAGCTGTGGCATCACGATCACCGACCCCTTCATGTGCGTAGGCTGTGGTGCGTGCACGACAAGATGCAAATTCGACGCGATTCATTTGGAACGTAAATATAACGAATCGGGTGTGGATTTTTCTGACTTGAAACCAATCGTCATCAAACATGTTTTAAAACGTAAAGTAAAAATCGCCGTAAAGAACTTTAGAAGATAAAAGGCATATAATATTAACGTCCCCTTCTGGACCTGGGCACAGGTTTGGAGGGGGACGTTTTTTTGACATGTGAACAGATATTGACTTTTCAGTCTAACGGTTGTAGACTAAACTTAGTCTAATGCTATTCGACAAGGAGAATGATTATGAAAAACTATAAATTAGGTGACATGGAACAGCGGTTTGCAGATTTGATATGGGCAAATGAACCCATCCATTCGCGCACCCTTACGGAACTATGTAATGAGGCTTTCGAATGGAAACGCACCACAACCTATACGATGCTCAAACGTTTATGCGATCGCGGCATCTTTGAAAATAACAACGGCCTTGTAAGTGCACTGATGAGTAAACACGAATTTGGCGCTGTGCAGGGGGAACAATTTATCAAGGAATCATTCAACGGATCACTGCCCCAGTTTATTGCCGCCTTTACAAGTCGCAAGAAATTGAGCGAAAAAGAAATCCACGAAATCCAGCAACTCATCAATACGCATAAGGAGGTTTAGCCATGTTGGATCAACTGTTTATACAAATCCTAAATATGAGCTTTAATGCCAGTATCGTGATTATTATTGTCCTGGCTATCCGACTACTCTTAAAAAAAGCCCCTAAGATGTTTTCATATGTTTTATGGAGCGTCGTTTTGATTCGACTGATTCTACCCATCTCTTTTGAGAGTCCGTTCAGTCTCATGCCGACACAAGCAAATCCTATTTCTACAGAAATCCTTTATGCCACTGTACCCGTCGTGGATACAGGCATTACATCCATCAATAATGTAGTGAATGTCGCGCTGCCTGCAGCAACGCCAATTGCAAGTGTCAATCCATTACAGATATGGGTAGTCTTTGGCAGCCTCATATGGGTTATAGGCATTTTTATCATGCTGCTTTACAGCTTTATAACCTATCTCAAATTGAAAAAGCGACTTGTTAATGCACGACACTATAGGGATAATATCTACCTCGTGGAAGCTTTGAGCACCCCGTTTGTGATGGGCGTCTTTCACCCTCAAATTTATTTGCCATCCACTTTATCGGATCAAGAACGCACGTTGATTTTACACCATGAACAGACGCATATTAGAAGATTAGACCCACTTTTTAAGATCATCGCTTTCTTCACACTTTGCTTGCATTGGTTCAACCCTTTGGTATGGGTTGCATTTTTCTCCTGTAGCAGTGATATGGAGATGGCATGCGATGAAGCCGTGATCAAACAAATGGGCCATGATGTGAAAAAAGAGTATTCATCGTCCCTGCTTTCACTTACAACAGGCAGACGCATTTTAGGTGCCACCCCCCTTGCATTTGGCGAAGGTGATACGAAGAAAAGAGTCAAAAATGTACTGCAGTACAAATCGCCCAAGTTTTGGGTGCTTGCTTTAGCAACAGTTGCTATCGTCCTCATAGGCATTGGTCTGATTTCAAATCCCATTAACGCAAGTGGTTCCATCGAGAAAAATGACGCACAAGCACTTTGGAATGCCCATACGCCATATGTCGGTGACAATTCTGCTGTGAGCAAACTCCTCAATTTGATGCCGCTTCCAGAAGGTTTAACACACGATGGCATCAAACTGCATACAGAAGGGACAGAGCGTGGTCTCGAATGGATACTCACTGATGTTGAAGATACAGGCTATGATGAAACCAACCTCCAACGTGATGCACTACTACTCTTTGCGTCCATAGACAACCTTGAAGATTTTTATGTGACGATTAGTAGCTCATTTGGCGAAGACGTTACGTTGCACTATGATCTTAAATGGGCTGAACAGCAATTGGGTTCAGATGTGAAAAGCTATGGGGTCAGTAAAGAAAAGCTGCAAGAACTGATGGCTCTCACAGTGTCACGTCTCCCTTTAGTTGAGTACGGCATCGCTAAAATGGATTATTCAAATGGTGAGACAGTTACTGAAGTTTTCCTCAAAGATCCTGGACTGGCAAAAGCCATTTGGATGGATTCCGTGATAAAATCTGCAAGATTTGAAGGCATGTCCCTATCTGAACTTGAGATATACTACCGCATTCGAATAACATATCCTGAAGTAGACGAAACGCACGATTACTATGCCTATTTACTTGATGATGGAACGCCTGTCTTGCAATCTGATTCTGACGGCACATACAGCATTATGTCTTCAGAACTCTTTCCAGAACTCGTGGCGTTTTTCCAGTGATCTAAAGATTATTACACCTTCTTTGAGGCTGACTATGCGTACATTTCAAGCAAAACCTCTTGAGTTGCTACGATAAATGCATCTAGATCACTTTGTGTATGTGCTGTTGACAGGAAGATCCCTTCAAACTGAGCGGGAGGTAAAATAAACCCTCGGTGAAGCATGCCCCTAAAATAACGCGCGTATGCTTCGGTATCACACGCCTTGACATCGTCATAGCTCTCTATTTTACCTGTCATAAAGAACAGGCATGGCATAGACATATAGCGTTGAAAGGTAAGTGGTAGCTTATTTTCTTCAATAAAGGGAACAAGTGCATCTTCTATTGATAAAGCCTTGTCTTCCAGTTGTTTATAAATCTCAAGATTCTGCTTGAGATGATCTAACATCTGGATGCCGAAGTACATCGCCAGTGGATTGCCCGATAATGTACCTGCCTGGTAGACCCCTCCAAGAGGTGAGACGATGGACATGATGTCACGTCTTCCGCCATATGCACCAACGGGGAGCCCACCGCCGATTATCTTCCCAAAGCATGCTAGATCGGGTTTGATGCCATACACTTCAGCTGCGCCACCATAGGCGAGTCTAAACCCAGTGATGACCTCATCAAAAATGAGAAGGACACCATAACTATCACAAAGGTTTCTGAGAAGCTTAAGAAATGCTGGCTTTGCAGGAACTACGCCCATATTGCCAGCAACTGGCTCAATAATAACGCAAGAAAGCGATTTACCATGCGATTCAAAAATCGCTTTTAACCCTTCAATATCATTAAAAACCCCAACAAGAGTATGCTTGACAACTTCATCCGGAACGCCAAGTGACGTTGGAACACCATAAGTCAGAGTGCCTGAACCCGATTTGACGAGTAGTGCATCAGAATGCCCGTGATAACAGCCTTCAAATTTCAGTAACATACTTCTGCCCGTGTAGCCACGAGCAACTCTTATAGCGCTCATTGTCGCTTCAGTCCCTGAATTCACCATACGCACCATATCCAAACCATCATAGGCATCGACTAAGCGTTCAGCCATCTCAACTTCAAGCATGCTAGGCACGCCATAACTCAATCCCTTCCTCAATACCCCATTTAAATCTGTCGTTAAAAATGGCGGTGTATGACCTAAAATCATAGGTCCCCAAGAGGCAATAAAATCGACGTATGTGTTGCCATCAATATCCTTAAGTCTCGCCCCCTGAGCGCTTTCGATAAATATTGGCGTCATCCCCACTGATCTAAAAGCCCGCACTGGGCTGTTGACACCACCAGGAATCACCTTAATTGCACGTTCATACAAATCATTTGAACCATCAAAATGCATTCTCTACCTACCTTTCTCCGCAATTGTTAAGTTGTTTTGCCAAAGTCTTTGAAAAATATGTGATGATCAGCTGAGCCCCTGCGCGCTTAAATCCAATCATCGTCTCATAGATAATTGATTCTGAGACAATGCCATTTTTGATGCCCTGATCAATAAGTGCGTACTCCCCACTGACATTGTAGACGACAATTGGCTTACGAATCGATTGACTCAGCTGCTTGACGATATCTAGATAGAGCATGGCAGGCTTAACCATAATCAAATCGGCACCTTGTCTAATATCTGATTCCGCCACAGAGATGGCTTCTTTTGCGTTGTGAAAGTCCATCTGGTAGCTTTCTCTAGATCCAAATTTTGGGCTTGAATCCGCAATTGCTCGAAATGGACCATAATAACTCGAACAGTATTTCAATGAATACGCCATGATTGACGTATAGAGGAACCCACTGCCATCAAGTGCTTCTCGAATGCCACCAATTCTGCCATCCATCATATCTGAAGGTGCAATAATATCTGCACCAGCTTTGGCATGGCTTACAGCGATTTTTGCTAGAAGTTCGACGGTTTCATCGTTTAGTATGACCCCACTTTCGCTTAAAACACCACAGTGTCCATGGTCAGTATATTGACAGAGGCATACATCTGTGATGATTGTGAAGCTTGGATCATAAGCCTTGATAAACCTTATAGCGCGTTGAACGATGCCGTTCTCATTGTACGCTTGGGTGCCCTTTGCATCCTTCGAATCCGGCACGCCGAACAGCAAAATTTGTTTGAGTCCAAGATGCGTCAGGTCATCGAGTTCTTCGGTCAATCGATCAAGTGAATAGCTATAAAAGTCTGGCATGGCAACTGTTGACACTTTTATGTCACTACCTTCCACGACAAAAATCGGCGTGATCAAATCCTCAACATGAAGCTGCGTTTCTCGAACCATATGTCTCATGCCCTCTGTTGCTCTCATCCTTCTAAATCTTCTCACTACTTGTTACCTCCATATCTATCAACGCTTTAATCATCCCATCAATCGTATGCACTGGTGCTGTTATATCCACATCATACCCACAGTCTAATAAAGCCTGAGTTGTTATCGGACCTATAGAAACACATTTTAAATGTGCAGGCAATGCCATATGCATAGCCCTGCGCTCAGCATCAAACGCTTGGACAGACGATGCACTTGTGAATGTGATCATATCTGCACTTTCTAGGATTTCTTTCATGTGTGATGCATCTAGGCCTGGAACCGTGCGATAAAGCGTGAGCTTTGTCACGGCACAAATATCTTTTATGGTTTCAAACAGAAAAGCTCTGGCATTTTCTGCAGTGGGTAACAGGACGTGATCATCTGGTGTCAAAACGTCAGACATCTTCGCGACTATACCCTCTTGCGTATATGGGCTTGGCTCAAAATCTGGGTGGATGCCATGAGAATTTAAAGCCTTAGTCGTCACAGAGCCGATGGATAAAATCTTTGCACCTGAGAGTGCGCGCGCATCCAAACCCGCCTGTTTCAAGCGCTGAAAAAACTGTATAACTGCGAACTCACTTGTGAACCATATATGCGTATATAGAGGCAAATGCCTTAAGATTTCAGTGCATGAATCATCTTCCAAAACTTTGCGAGCAATAGTAGGCAGGTCTAATGCCTGTGCACCCATTTCTCTAAGCCTTTGTGAAAAGTGACTACTCTGTTGCGTCGTTCTTGTGACGATTATGCGCTTTCCAAACAGGGGCATTTTTTCAAACCAATTGAGCTTATCTCGAAGTGACACAACTTCGCCGACAACTAAAAATGCTGGTGATGGTAAATCAGACATCTGCTCAACAGTTTCAAGGGTTGCGCACTTTACAGACTGAAGCCCCGTAGTCGCACTGGATACGACTGCTACGGGTGTCGTCCCTGATTTTCCATGGTCTACTAATTCGCGACAGATTTGCTTGTAGCTTGAAAGACTCATTAGAAAGACGAGCGTTCCCTCTAAATGGGCTATCGTTTGATAATCAAGTCCTTGCGCCTTTGTTTGATGATGCCCTGTAAATACGTGAAAGGAAGAGGCTATTCCTCTATGTGTAATAGGAATCCCAGCATAGGCAAGTCCCGCGATAGCGGATGTAACACCTGGGACGATTTCATAGGGAATGCCATGCGCTTCTAGGACGAGTGCTTCTTCGCCACCTCTTCCAAATACATAAGGATCTCCGCCTTTTAGGCGAACAATTCGCTTATACTGCCCACTAAGTCTAACGAGTTGCCTATTGATTTCATCTTGGGTCATGGCATGATCAGAAGATGCTTTGCCGACATATAATCGGTGTGCACTTTCTGGCACTTCGTTTAACAAATGTGGCGAAGCAAGACGGTCATATACAACAGCATCGCACGCTCTCAACCTTTCAAGCGCTTTCTGCGTAATCAAACTAGGATCTCCAGGTCCAGCCCCTACAAGTGAAACCCTGCAATCTTGATAGGTGTCTTTCAACGTCACCATTGCCGCTTGATAGCCAAGCGCTTCCGGGTTTGTAGCCTGTCCTGAAAGTGTTTGACGATACAGTGCTTTGCCATTGGCATCGCCGTAAATCGATTGAAGCAGAAGTGTATTGCCACTTTGAGTAACATAACAACCAATTGGAATATGGCAACTTCCTTCTATATATTTTAGAAAGCTACGCTCAGCTCTGATACATAGATCCGCCGCTTCATCCGCGATGGCCTGTAGCATATTTCCTATGTGTGCATCCCCGCTTCGATACTGCAAGCCTAGGGCACCTTGCGCAGGCGCTGGTATCATAACCTCTACTGGGAGATATTGCGAGATTCGGTCACCTAGACCGAGTCGATGTAGACCTGCCGCTGCTAATATTACGCCATCAAGTCCTTCTGTATCTAACTTTTGAATGCGAGTTTCTACATTGCCTCTAATGGGTACTGCAATAATATCTGGCCTGATTGCTTGCAGTTGAAAAAGTCTGCGCTTGCTTCCAGTGCCAATTCTCGCACCTTGTGGTAGCGTCAAGTAGTTATCAAAGCCTTCTTTGAGAATCAAAACGTCACGTGCGTCCTCTCTTAATGGTACTTTGGATAGTTCGAATCGCGCGTCCATGTTACTTGGCATATCCTTTAAACTGTGGACGGCAAAATCAATCTTTCCAAGTCCTAGTTGCGCTTCAATTTCACTTATAAAAAGACCTTTATCGCCGATCTTGTCGAGTGGTATCGACGTCATTTGATCGCCTTTTGTGACGATGATTGTCATCTCGAATTGACTATCTGGAAACTTCTCTTTTAATTGGTCAATAACCCAACTGGTCTGAGTTACTGCCAATCGACTGCCACGTGTGCCTATGCGTATCGTCTTATTCATGATCTGCCTTCCTGTGTGCATGGATTAAGGATTGGACCGTCGCCTCATCTACCCGCTTTCCATCTTGGATGGTAGATAGAACATATTGTCCGATTTTTGGCGCATTGCCACCACTGCCCACGGCAATAAAATACTGTGGGGTATAGTGCGTTGATAGGTCTTGAAAATTTCCACGACTTGCATCGTCAGTCCTGTTGAACAACTTAAACTGCGCCTCACATACTATCTCGACCGCCTCATTCGTCTCTTGGGAATTTGTGGCGATTATCACGAGGTGCTGACTTTGAAAATGGGCATTATGTTGCTCGAGGTAGGTGTTAAATGACATGACAAAATTTGCCTCTTGTGTGGCCTCAGGATCTATGGCATGAACCTTTGCACCTAATTTTGAATAGGCGAGAGCCTTTCTCTTTCCAATTTTGCCATTGCCCACAACGAGGACATTCAACTTTGCCATGCATAGTGCGATAGGTTTATAATCACTTGGAAACTTATGAGTCATAATTGTATAGTACCTTCAAAATTTTGACGTATAAATCGCGTTCTGTTTTGTCCTCTATTGCTTTTAAATTCACAAGGGGCGACTTGATCATGCGTTTGAGTAGGGTCTCAAAAATCGCTTCAAGACGTTCCCTTTTTTGTGTCGTATCGATAACGCCCTTGCGCTCAGCAAGCTGCAAGCCTTCATCAGTAAGTGCCTTGATCGTCATTTGCCAGTTTTTAAATATATCATCAATTTCAAGGGCTTCGAGCCACTGAATAAATTGATCGACACTGCAACTCATCTGACTTTTAATTAAAGCCATCAGCGCATGACGCCTTTTAATGTTCGCATCGGATATGTCTTTAAAGTGGTCGACATGCCAGAGTGTCACGTTGTGACTGGTTTCGATGGTGGCGTCAATATCCCTTGGCATCGCTAAGTCAATCCACAAGGCACCTTCTTTCGCACCGACCATATCGCGGCGTCTCAAAATCGTATGTGGTGCGGATGTGGAAGCTATCACCAAATCACTCACTGCAACACAATGATACCGCGCCTCAAATGGTGCGATGCGTACCTTCGGATGTTCCAAAATATGGCTTGGTAGCTTCTCGGGGGATCTTGTCGCGATCACAACCCTATCTATCGGTTGATCGAGTACATATTGGATGGCTAGCGTTCCCATTTTACCAAGTCCTACCATGGTAACGACTGAGCCAGAATTTAGAAAACCGCCTTCTATCGCCTTCTTAACTGCTATGTAGCTAAGTGATAATGGATTTTCAGAGATTTTAAGTTCGGTTTTTGCCGCTTTGGCGAACGAAATCGCTTCGCGAAACAACTTATTCAGAACTTTTCCACTAAGCGTTGCAGCTTGCGCCATGCCAATGCAATTTTTTACTTGACCTAAGATTTGATCTTCTCCAATAACGACAGAGTCAAGTCCACAGGTTACGCTATACAAGTGATGGACAGCCTCTGCATGCGCATACATATAAATGCACTCACTGGTGCTGCACCCTAACTGTGTTTCGAGTTGCTGAACCAATAATTGGACAACCGATTGATAGACTGTTTTTTTTGTAGAAAAATATATTTCATAGCGACCACATGTCGAAAGTACGGCCGCTTCCTCAAGCCCACACGCATCATCTATCAAACTTATTAAGTTTGGGGTGATGTCATATACTGAAAGCGTTTCTCTCTGCATTACTGTAGCCGTTTCGTGATTGATACCAATTACACCTATCGTCATATCTTTGAGTATGCCGCGTCGACATACGTTCCTCCTTCATAAAAAAATCGTTTGAACCTTTACTTAATATTTAAAAAGATGTTGTCTTAACACTTCAGCACTCTTATCAAGACTTTTTGATAGCTGCAAAATAATAGGAATATCCAGATGTGCCTTCGACATATTTGCCTCGTCCATCATAACGACTGATGGATGGCCTTCTGAAAGGACCACACCCTGGTTAAGGATATAGACATAATCACAAAGCATATAGATTAAGTCCATGTTGTGACTTGAGATAACTATTTTATTGCCATCTTCCGACAGCCGCTTAAGTAGTTTCATGAGTTCACCCTTCATCCGAGGATCTAACCCAGTTTCAGGTTCATCTAGTAAAAGCACGTCACAGTTTAATGCTAAAACACCTGCGATAGCTACGCGTTTTTTTTGTCCAAAGCTCAGATATTGGATGGGTTGGTCTACAAAGTCATAAGCGCCGACAGCTTGTATACAGCGCGTTGTCCGCTCATGGACCACTTCTCGAGGCAGACCCAGATTTTGTGGCCCCATCGAGATGTCCTCATAGACCGAACTATAAAAAATCTGTCGTTCAGGATCTTGCAGTACCATATTGATCCCTTGACGCATCTGAATAAGTGCTTTCTTATTGTAAGCCATCGACTCACCTTGATACGTAATATGTCCACTGGACGGCTTAAGAAGACCAAGAAGGCACTTGAACAAAGTCGATTTGCCGGCACCATTTTCACCGATTATGCCTATAATCCGTCCCTTTTCAACGGAGAAATCAAGGTTTGTAATGCCTTTGTCACTCTGATCGTAATGATAGGTGATTCCGTGACAGGTTAACATGTGACCTCCTAATCATTTGATTTATACTTTTATGGATACATCACGACGCATTAAAAAAACGAAGGTCCATGGCAATTTCCATATCGTCAAGACGTGAAAAAGTACGCATAAAGAGCGTCTTCCCGAGAGCTGTCATCGTATGAAAAATCGCAGTTGGTTTTGTGAATCCAAAACGCAATGTTTGTGCCTGTAACAATGCTTGTGCCTCTTCTGCCACGACAAAAATCATGCGATAGGTCAATGTGAAGAGTTGAACAAATGCTTTTGGAATGCGTACCCAACTCATCCACGCGATCACCTGTTGAACGGGTATCGTTAAACTGATTGAAAAAGCTTGTACGACCGTAGATAATGACCTGTTCAAAACACTTAATCCCTGATGAAAGCTTGCTTCACTGACAAATAAATGCATATTTAAGATATTCAGATGAAAATAAGCCTCTACAGGCCGCTCGCCTGACAACGTCAGTGCAACGAGTACACTAGACAAAAGGACAAATACCAGTGGCACCATCATGATTTTCACTAGAACACCTATTGACTGACGCGTTAGGTATTTGATTGAAACCAAGGAAAACAAAAACAACACGAGATATAGAATCGCAGAATCCACAAGGACACTCCCCACTATTCCAAGAAGCATTAGTGAGAGTCGGATTTTCGTATGTGATGCACTAAATCGACTTTGATACGCGATTGCATCAATGTAGATCATGTCTTCTTGCCTCTAATTGTTCCAAGATAATAACTGATGATCGAGGCACCCGTCACAGCTAATAAGGTAAACAAGAGACTTTCAACTTCGCCACTAGGTGGTGCCCACAGAGGCTCAAACCAAGGTTCGAAGCTCGGATTCATTTCCGAAATCAACGCCTGTGCGTTGCCATCTGAGCCACCGTATTCAGCAGATGGATTTGCAACCAACGGTACGATTACTAAAAGTGCAACAATAAATAAGAGCATTAGATTTTGTCTTTTCATTTTGTACCCCCTACCAACGCTTGAAATTGATTTGTTTGACTGAGCAAATTATAAACGACAACCGTCAGCAAGCCTTCCGCTATAGAGATTGGTAGTTGAGTAAACATAAAGACGCCGAGAAACTTCGAAGCGGTTAATAGAAAATTGCCATCTGCAAATGCAAGACCGAGTTGTAGACTCGTAACAAAATAAGTGCTTAAGCTACCAAGTGTCGCTGCAAAAAAAACACACACCTTCTTGTTGACATGCAACTTATTAAGTACATGAAATGTACCGAAAGAAACAAATGGACCAACGACAGCCATTGAAAAGGCATTGGCGCCAAGTGTTGTGATACCCCCATGTGCGATCAACAACGCTTGAAGCAGAAGAACTATGGTACCAACAGCAACCATAGACATTGGCCCTAAGAGAATTGCACCCAAACCCATACCCGTCGGATGTGAACAACTGCCTACAATGGAAGGTATTTTAAGAGAAGATAGTGTAAAAGCAAACGCCGCCATCAATGCAAACAAAAGCTTATTTGTTTGGTCATCTCTAAACTTAACGGTCAACTTGCGAATACTTAACATGAGAAACGGTAAAAATGCGAGTATCCAAAGCAGTGCCCACAATTTTGGCAAAAAACCTTCCGAAATATGCATGGCATAAGATAATTGGCCTGCACTTAAAAAAGAACGTATCATACATATCCTCCTAATTTTGATCGTTTTTCAGTATGAACTTCAATGCTTTCATATCACTAAATATCTGAACGTCTAGTACGTCCTCGTCCAAGGTTGTATCTAAAATACATCCTTGGACATCTGTGCCTTTGAGAGCTTCTAAATTGCTGATAAATGCACTGCCCTGTCCGCTGTTTTTGAACACAAAGTGTGTAATATTGTAAGCTTCAAATAAGGCGCGATTCAAATCAACTGGACATGGTGCCTTGATGGCGATGATATGATCGGTTGGCACGCCAAAGTTTTCACATAACTGCATAGCATAGACACTTGGCATCACCCTAAAAAAGCATTGATCTTTCGAAAACACGTTATAAAAATCTGAAATGTGTTTTGTACCAGTAATCAGTATGCGCATGTTCGGTTCCTTTTTCAATTTTAAAGAGCTAATGATGTCAAATAGTGCTTTGAAGGAATGAACGTTTGAATCCGCACTATTATCAGGCAATTTTGCGATCTCACGCGCAAATCTCAAGTAGGTGATCTGAGTGTCCATACACGCATGTCTTGCTATTTTTTTAATTTCTAGCGCATGTGGGTGTGTTGCATCTATGACAACCTTTATGCGATGCGACTTTATCCAAGATGCCATTGAGACGTCTTCAAATGGTGCAACAACAATGGGGCAACCGAGATCCTTATATGTGAATCGACCTAAGTCGCTAGAAACCGATAATATAAAAGGCAGCTTCATAGTGGTCAACAGTTCTGATACATCACGCCCTTCATGTGTACCACCTAAGACTAAAATCATAAAGCATATCCCCTTGGCGTGATTAGTCGGTCTCCCTTTTGATAGGTATGGCGGTTGCCCACAATAACGAGCGTCGTCATATCTACAAGTTCATAGTCGAGTTGATCAATACGCATGATGTGATGTTGCTCGTTTTCTCTGCCGACGTCCTTAGCTAGTCCTACCATCAATTCCGTACCCTGAATTTTCATGATCGTCTCAATAGCAGATTGTAGGTGCTGTGGACGACCATGGCTTCTAGGATTGTAAAAGCAGATGACAAAATCAGCCAAAGCGACCGCTTCAACGCGCTTCATAATCACATCAATAGGTGTTAACAAATCGCTTAGACTAATATGGCAATAATCGTGCATCAATGGTGCGCCAAGTAGTGCGGCGCCGGCACTCGAGGCTGTCACCCCTGGGATGACTCTGATTTCATCCGATGAATCCGCAAGTTCGTATATTAACCCCGCCATGCCGTAAACGCCTGCGTCGCCACTGCTGATGACGCCGACGCACTTACCTTCTCTTGATAGGCGAACCGCTTCTTGACACCTAGAAATTTCCCCACGCATGCCATTGCTGATTACCACCTGAGATGTAACGAGTGGTTCAATTAGGTGCATATAGGTTTTGTATCCTATGAGAACCTCACACCTAGACAAGGCATCTTCTGCCTCAAAGGTGAGCTGATGCAAGGCACCTGGTCCAATACCAATTACATAAATCATCTTATTAACCTCCCAAAAGAAAAGGTGCAACCAACCTCTTTATAGACTGTAAACGCCCGTTCATCATGCGTCATGTGATAAGCTGATGGACCCGCGACTGCAGCAATCCCTGTCGTTTTTTTAACAAATTCCGAGCCACTAAAATGAGGTTCATAGGCGATCAAATCTTCGATACGGTGACATGTCACAGTCGCATCCAAAGTAGTTGCTGCTTGTTTAATACAGGTCTCATCTACTTTTAACCCGATAGTCGCAAAAGAATTGACAACACATGATGGCATCTGTTCTTCTTGCAATCGTCGCGTTAATGCCTCTAAATAGAGCGCCGATTTAAAATTCTTTTTGCACCCCGTTCCAACAATCAAGGATTTGCTGAAAAAGACTTGTACCTCAGCACTGATCATCGATGTATCCAACCACACATCAGGAGATCTTAAAGTGATAACCATCGTCATTATCTTAACGCCAGATTTTTCTACATCACTTATAGACGTTATGGGCACCAGCACTTTTGAATACTCAAAGTGTCGCCCTAACAGTGGGTCAACGACGATTGATACCACGCCACCTTCTGCGATATGCATGTTAATGCACTTGATATTCTGCCTAATCGGTTCAAGGGGTACAAGGTAGTCATTTAATACATTTTCAATACCAGAAATACCACGTGCGTCTGTCGCAGTTGTTATCACTGGTTCCGCTGAATAACCAAGAGACTTTAGGTCTTTCGAGATTTCCAGAGCTAAACCATTGGCTCCCCCTATATGACCTGACAACAAGCTGATTACAAATCTACCAAGATCGTCCACCACGAGCACGGCTGGATCTTTTAGTTTGTCTTCGACAAACGGACTAATCAACCGAACTGCAATCCCTACTGCGCCAACAATAACCAGACAAACATCGTTTGTTCTGTGATGCTGATCAAATGCCATCCTCACAAAGTGCTTGGATGATAAATGGATGCTTTTGTCGTAGTGGCAAAACGCTATGTCATCATTTGCTTGTGTTAAGTTACTCGACAGCGTTTCAGAAATTTTTATACCATCCGTCGTAAAGGCTATAAAAAAGTATTTTCTATCTATATTCATGGGAAAAATCCTTATCGTATAACTTTGAGGCATAATATGTTTCACCTAAACATTTCCCCACAATGATAAGTGCGGTCTTATGAATGTCAGCTTCTTGTGCCATAGTAGCGATAGTCTCCAAGGTACCCCTGAGTATTTTCTCATCTGGCCATGTCGCTTTATAGATAATTGCCACTGGGGTATCTAGTGGGTAGCCACCCCGTAACAGATCCTCCACGACCCCATCCACCATACCAGATGAAAGAAAAATCGCCATGGATGTTTGATGCACTGCAAAGCTTTCAAGACTTTCAAGTTCAGGGACTGGCGTTCTGCCCTCTTTACGCGTGATGATCAAACTTTGTGAAATTTCAGGAACGGTATATTCGATGTTAAGGGAAGCTGCAGCACCCAGAAAACTACTGACGCCAGGAATTAGAGTATAGTCGTGTCCAAGTGCTGAAAGCGCTTCGATCTGCTCTCTCAAGGAGCCATAAATTGAAAAATCCCCCGTATGAAGCCTTACAACCTGCTTCACGTCTATAACACCTTCATGACAAACTTTGATAATATCCTCTAGAGTCATCCCTGCACTGTCATAGATTTTACAGTCTGGTTTACAGTAGTTTAGTAGCTCTGGATTGACCAAAGAGCCCGCATAGATGACAATATCTGCCGAGGAGAGGGCTTTATAGCCCTTTAGTGTAATAAGTTCCGGATCCCCAGGACCTGCGCCAACAAATTTTATAGTCATCTGACCCACCTTTTATTGATTATTATCGTAGTAAAGTAACTTAACGTCTTTGTATCGACCGCATTGATATCTGTAAAATGCACTTCACTTGGCCGCCCATAATCCGAAACGACCAATGCGCATTCTGTGAGCTCAAGTTTATTGATGAGCGCTTTAACCGTTTCAAATGATCGATAGACTTTCATCAAAACGATACTATCATGCTCCGATAGACATTTTTCGATAGCGTCCATAGATTCTACACAAGGATAAATCATCAAGGGCGTATCACCTTCTGCTAAAATCAGGTTAAACCCTGACGCGATAGCTGAATAGGCTGATATCCCAGGAACTGTGACGATTTCAAGCCGTTTTGATAACCGTGTCACCAAATACCCATAGGTGCTATATAGCATTGGATCGCCAAGCGTTATAAAACCAACACTTTGTCCGTCTTTGACATAACTGACAATCTCATCCGCTATGGATTGCCAAGCCGCCTCTTTCAAAGATTTATCGCGCGTCATCGGAAAATGACGGCGCTGTATAACCACATGGGAAGGTATATGACTGCTTACGATATTGAGCGCTTCACTCTCACCCTCATGCCCACCATAAGGCACGATGAGAACGTGTATCTCTTGAAGGACGCGCACTGCTTTTAGAGTCAATAGCTCTGGATTACCTGGTCCGACGCCGATTCCATAAAATTTAGACATGCTCACCTCCATAAACGCACTTGATGATGGTGCAGGGATTCAACGGCTTAAAATAATGATAATCTGACAGCGTTTCTAATCGATTGACTTGAATTTGACTCGCTTCTATCTCCTGAAAAACCTCTTTTCGGTTCCATAAAAACGTTAATATCTCATGTTGGCTTTCAAGGGTCAAAACAGAAAATACCAGTGTCGTCCCTTTTTTTATATGCCGTTCTTCGAGCCATAACATAATCGCTTTAAATTGATGACCCGTTCCACCGATGAATACACGGTCGAACTTTAATTTACTATCTAAATCGAAATAAGGGGCTTCAGCCTGATAGATGTTTATATGTACATCATGACGCACCGCATTTTCTGCGATAAGTGCACATCCTGTTTCCGTACGTTCTATAGCATGTGCATCAACGGTTGGTAACCATTTCTTAATCTGTACAATAACCGATCCTGTGCCTGCCCCAATATCAAGTACACTTTGTCCTGGCTTTAAATCCAAATAACTGATAATCGTATTTCTAATCTCCATTTTAGTCATCGGGTTCGCTCCGCGAATAAACTGCTCATCCTTCAATTTCTATCACCACCACGCACATGTCGTAGTCCCTTTCCTCCAAATTGCTGGCTATTGCTTGTGTGATGCATTCATCGCCATAGGACAAGCGCTCACCGACGATTATCATGGGGTCTATCCCTCTTTCCAGAAACCCTCTAGCAATGGCGTTTGGTGTCCACACCGAATCTGTCAAAATACACAGCCTTTTCAGCGATAGCCATAGTGCCCAATCAGGTTTGCGTCCATGCACACTGGTCATATAGACATCGTGCATCGGTTTGTCTATTCTCTGAAACATCGTTTGAGCACTGGATATTCCAGACAGATAACGTATAGATTGACGAGAAAAAGTACGTTTAACCCATTCGCCAATACCGTAAAACACTGGATCACCTGAAGCGAGTACGCAGATATTAGTGTGACGCTTTAGTGCGTATTGAAGCTTATCAAACAGCGTTTCAAGTTTCCCTTGATAGGTTATAATCTCTGTGTTTTGATCTAGTACACACGCCTTTGAAACCGTTTCAAGCTGCCTAGTGGTGCCTATCATGCACGTGCAACTTTCAAGAATACACATCACTTCCGCTGTTAGGAGCATTGCGTTTCCTGGACCGATACCTGCTATATAGATCATGTTAAAACCCCTTCTTGGGTATCACCAAGGCGTCGGCCGGACATGTCGTATAAGATGACGTCGATATTTTTAAGCGTCTCAAGATGGCTTATACAACAACGTTTTGCCTCCATAGCAATGCGCTGTATCACGTGTGTCCACCCCCATTGATACAGCCATTCTGACATCTCGTCAGTTGTATTTGAGGCATAGATGGTCTCCATCTGCGCGACTGATGCACCTTCAAGTGCCATGTAAGTAATCACTATATGCGCTTTTGCATCTGCAACTTTACTATGAGTGTTAAATATGCCGCCAGCAAGTTTGATGTATTTGCCAATATGTCCAACCAATAAAATGGCGTTGAATCCTAGTGATTCTGCTGCAGATAGCGCAAAACCCACAAAATTTCCGACGTGCACGATCCCGTCAGGATCAATCGCGCATTGATTCTGAGCGTATTTTTCTCCATGTTGCCCTGGGACAAGAGTCACGTTTTGGACCCCCATCGCTTTTTTTTGTTTGAGTTCGGCGTAAATCGTCGCCTTAAATGCATCTTCGCTCATAGGTCTGACGATTCCTGTCGTTCCTATGATTGAAAGGCCACCTTCGATACCCAATCTCGGATTAAAAGTCTTTAAGGCAAGCTCGCGCCCTCTTGGTACACCGATGGTCACCAAAGCGCCCTTAGTCTCTGGAAGCCATGGTTTTAAGTTCTCAGTGATCATTTTTAGAGGTATCGGGTTGATCGCATAACTGCCAACTGGGATTTGTAGTCCTTTTTTGGTAATGCGTCCAACACCTTCACCACCAGTAATTTCAATTTCTCCAGCATGATTTGTCAAAGTAACACTGGCATGTATTTCTATACCATGTGTGACATCATGATCATCACCTGCATCTTTGATGACAATTGCTGTGATTGAACCTTGATCACTTTGTTTTGTACGAAAAATTGGAACCGTCATCACGCGATGATCGGGCAAGTCAATGTCTACTGCTTGAATCATTGTATCCCCAGTATGTAGCAAGCGCATTAAAGCAGCTTTAGCAGCCGCTGTGGCACAACTTCCCGTGGTTATGCCAGTTCTAAGTGGGATTGCCGTCTCTGATAAGATGTAATGTGTATTTAAAAGCCCATCATCGTTTTTCTTCATAATCAATATCACCTACCAACTGTGTCATATAGGATAGCATTGAGGATGGTTGCAGCAATATTGCTCCCCCCTTTTCTTCCAAGTGCCACAATACATGGTATATCACTTTCATAAAGTGCTTGCTTAGATTCTACTGCCCCGACGAATCCCACAGGTACGCCGATAACGCCGATGACAGTATCAATAGACGACTCGGATGACGTCAGTAGTTGAAAAATAGAGGTAGGTGCGTTGCCGATGATGAATAGTTTTTCACCTGGCTCATTCATGGCCAGTTCTACCGCTGCCATCGAGCGCGTCATCTGCTTTTGGATGGCGAGTGCCTGCGCTTCAGGTGATGAAACAAAACACTTTAACGTCCACTGCGTCTTTGCAAATGCGGATTTATTGATGCCCGAAAGTACCATTTGTGTATCCGTATAGACAGTCAAGGGTTGTTGTATTGCCGATTTGATACGCGAGATAAATTCGGGTTTAATCTTCAGATTCTGTAAGTAGTCAAAATCCGCAGATGTATGGATGACTCTTTTATAAATATGGCTATTTTCATCAGGAAATTTCCAATCGTTTTCTGCCATGATCGCTTCGATTATTTCAAAGCTTTTTGTCTCTATGGTCATCGGGTCTTTGATATAAGTCATATCAAAGCCACCCTTCTTAAGATCAATTCCACAAGTGCGTCATCATAGCCAATATTGTTTAGAAACTCTATTTTTAAATCGGCATATTTGAGCTGTAGTTGAGAAAGTACCGCCGGAATATCTTCAAGGATGTGATTGCCTTGAAATAAAAAGAATGGAAAGACAGTGAGTTCTCTTAGGCCCTTTTCATATAACGCATCGATTGCCGTCTCCACTGAAGGCGTCATAAGTTGTAAATAGGCTTTTTCAAACTGTGTCTCTGGCGCTTTTCTTTTTAGAGCTTCCATGTACATTTCCATTGTTGAATTCGTTTCCTTCACTTTGCTACCATGTGCTACGATTAAAACTGCACGATTATCCATTTCTTCACCTCATTGATTTTTTTTGCAAAAAAAAGACACAACCCAATGGTTGTGTCTATCATATATATTCAATAATGCCAATACATAGATCCATTAAACCTCCCACCGAAGTTTTTTGTTGCGAAAGCTATGGCAGGTCTCCTGGCTCAGATATCATCCTACTTTCTCGCCTTCCCATTAAACAGTGGCATGTGAGATTTCGTACATCTTTACAGTAGCGGGGGCTGCTGAGGTATTACACCTCATTCCCTATTAACCTTTTGTTTGAACAAAAGGACCGATAACTTGATATTCAATTTTCATAAATGTATCATAGCATACACTTAAAATATTGAATAGCCCCTAAATATTTTTTTGTCACGCATGACACAAAAATATAGGGTAAAAATGCAGATATATCGCCAGTCACATGGGCGTTTATATCTATGGGTTGAATCATATCGGTTCAATCTAATGGTTATTCATGCGAGCTAAGGAGGGGTTTTATGAAAAAGAAATGGATTTTGATAACGGCTATCGTACTTTTGTTCACATTTCCACTGATGGCATGTGGTAGCAATGTAGATGTAAACAGTGATGGTGGTGATGACACTACCATAGGTGATTCAGTTGCCAATACTGAAGAGGTTGTAGAGACGGTTGAAGTACCAAAAGCTGGTGGTGATAGTGTTTCATTATCCAGTGGTAAGGTCGATAATTTGGTGGATTTCACCGATGCTTGGACTGAGCTATATTCTGTACACGAATCAACCATCAATGCCTATACAGGTATGCCTATTATGTCGCTAGTCATGGTTGGCCTACCACTTGCAAATTCAATTTTTTACACCATGCTCGACCTAGAAAATTACGATGGTAAATTCAATGGTAAAATCGGCTTTGGTGTAACGGAAGGCTATTATAATAAATCAGGAGATATCATGGAATTTGGTCAAGATTGGATTCGAGACGCGGATGGTAACATGCCAAATGATAAAAAAGGTGATCGCGTTATAACAGATGGCTTCTTTGATGCTGGTAAGGGCTATTTTAGAATGGACGATTCAACCATGCGAGACGACAAAAAATTTACACGGAGTTACACCGAATTTATTCGATCTGAGGATGGATCGTTTCTATGTTTATACCAAGTGTCTAACAACCTCGATTATGGTGGCAACGAAAATAAGAACAACACCCTTGCATTTATTGATATGACTAAGGATTCTTACGATTTCGTCACTGCAAGTGGAACGATCGGTGTAGAAGGTACGATATTAGCATTAACTGAGGACATGACTGTAAAAGAAGCAACCGATCAGTTTATTGAGGCCGGTTATACGATCGACGAAACAGGCGGTATCCAAAATGGCGTTTTTGTGGTAAATTGAGATTAATCAAGGTTAGATGGGGGACGCTGCATGGCTCATGCTGACACACTAAAAGAACTTGAAAAATATCTCGATGGTTGGTCGGGTGGTATCAATCCTAGAACGTTTGCTGCGCTCAAAGACAAGATACAAGTCATCAGTATCGACCAGTATCCCATTGGATATTTACATCTTGAAACGCTTACTGAACAACGCATTGTCTACCCATCACTTAGGGCTGTCGGGAGTGAAACCGCTGACCCTTTTCTAAAGTACGCGTTACCTGAAGAGGTTGACGTTTGGAGCTTACAGATGGAAAGGCCTCCTATTGATTTTTCTGAAGCATCCTTTGTCAAAGAAGTGCCTCATTCGACGCGCATTGTCGACTGTCACAATTGTCGTGGTACTGGAGAGATTAACTGCCATAACTGTAGTGCAACGGGTAGCATTCCATGTACGCATTGTGCTGGAACTGGCGCTATGATGTGCCAACTATGTGAAGGATCAGGTCTAAGTATCTGTACGACTTGCGAGGGCAAAGGGTCAATCATCTTAGCTAAAGTAAGAGAATGGATGACGGACGATGGCGATGTGCATCAAAAATCACTACAGGTAGCTGAACCTTGTCCAGTTTGTGGTGGTAAGGGAACAATCCCTTGTGCAAATTGTCGCGATGGCTCTGTAAGTTGTTCGTACTGTAGTGGCGAGGGCAAGTCAGATTGTGACGTATGTAAAGGATCAGGTGCATTAACCTGTGACATATGCGGTGGTAAAAAAATGCTGATGAACAGCTTGATTACTAAGCAGAAATTTATTAAAACCGAAGATTCACTCGTCTTTGTACCGCCAGAACTGGTACGTCGTTTTAGCGAGTATCCATTTAGGTTTAACACAGAGAAAGATACAGAACCCTTGAACTTCGACAACACTTATGAAGGTGGTATCGAATCAAACGACTATACGGCATTTGCACCCGAGGCATACATGACTAAGTATGACAGAGTCAATCGCACGTATGAGTTTTTTAAACTAAATTTACCTAAGAAACAAAGTGAACACATTACGCGCCAGCGTGTTACCTTCTTTGAAGCAGATTGCGTCGTTATCAAATATTCTTTTGAGCAAGAGATTTACGAGTTTATGGTCGATACCCACAACATGCGATATGCTGCGCCAATCAATCCATTTCTTCGCATCGTCAAGACGCTCGTCAGTGAAGCTGAAACGGCATTCGATCAAAAAAAATACGGCAAAGCATATGATTTGGCTTCTGAAGCCTATGACCAATATGAGAACACAGATGATGCACCCGATGTTGCCAAACTCGTCAGCCGTATCCGAAAAGCTATGAATCAACACTATCTCTACGGTTTGAGCGGTGGCGTCATAGGTATGATCCTAATAAAGTTTATGTCACTTATCAGTCTTGGGATGATTGTCGTCTATATCTTGATGCCACTATTGATGACTGTTTTACTAGGCTTTCTATTTATGCGATTTGCGTATAAGACCTTTATTCGAAATGATGCTGTGAGAACTTTTATTGGCGCAATCTCAAGTATCATAGTATATGTACTTCTGACACTGTTGTTTTAGATATTAATAGATAGAGCCCCTTGATACACCGCGCGTTTTGCGGTGTATCGAGGGGCTCTTCACATCAACTCGACTGCTGATGTATGACGATTCGGTTTTTACCTTGGTTTTTGGCCTGATATAAAGCTTCGTCAGCCAGTTTGGCAATTTGGTTCACATCGTTTCCCACTTTTGGTATAAGACTGAAAACGCCCATGCTACAGGTCGTTTTTCTGATTTGTTTCAAATAAGTGTCCTCGAGAGCAATTGCTCCGATATTGCTTCTGACATGTTCCGCAACGATCTTTGCACCTTCTTCATCTGTGTCAAATAACACGATCAAGAACTCATCACCACCATACCTCACGGCATAATCCGTGCTTCTTGGTAAAGTGCTTTTTATAATGTCACCCACAGCACTGAGATACTGATCGCCAAATATATGGCCGTGAACGTCGTTGATTTCTTTGAAATTGTCAAGGTCAAGCATGATTGCTGAGAGATGGATCTCGCTGCGAATGGCGAGCTGTATTTCCTCTGACAACCTTGAATTGAGATACCTTCTATTGTAAACACCTGTGAGCGGATCGATCGTGGATAACGCCTCCAGTTTAACGTTGGCATCTTCTAGTTTTGAATTGACTATGGCCAAAGCTTCATTTTTTCTTCGAATCGTTTGACCCTGCCAGATCTTGTAGACACCATAGATAACGAGTATGAGAATTATCCCATACACCGAGTACATCGTCGTCGTTCGATACCAGGGTACTGCGATTTCAAAAGAAAGTTGCGCTACTTCGGACCGCATCCCACGCGCCGTTTCTGCAAAGACTTCTAGTGTATAGTAACCAGATGATAGCTTTGAGTAAGTTGCCGTATCAATAGTACCAGAACTAATCCAATCTGCATCAAACCCTTTTAGCCGGTATGTGAACCTGATTTTCTCAGGAGAATCAAAGTCGAGGGCGACGAATTTGAAGCTTAAAAAAGTCTCGTCTTCTTTAAATGACAAATGCTTACCATTAAAATACACCGAATATGTTGAATAAGGCTTTTGAAAAACATCAATATTGGTAATATAAACTTTTGGTGCGATAGCCGTCCCTTGGCTGATGTTACCTGGGATTGATGTAATTCCGTGAAGGCCACCAAAATACAATATGCCAGTCGCATCTTTATAGTGCCCTGGATTGAATTCATAGCCGCCTATCCCATCATCGGGCGTCAAATTGAACAGGTCACCTGATTCTGGGTTAATAATGGCGAGTCCGTTGTGTGTCGACGCCCAAATCCTGCCATCATCACCTTCTAATATGCTGAGCACCACGTTACTTGGCATGCCATCTCTCTCAAGAAATGTCGTGAAAGTACCGTCTTCATTGTAATAAGAAATGCCGCCACTAACAGAACCAAACCAAATACGGCCCTTTGAATCTTCAAAGATGGTACGAATCGTGTTGGTCGCAAGTTGACTATAATCGCCTTGAACCGCTTTGAAAACCTTAAACCGTTGAGATGCTGTCTCCTTTAAGTTGAGTCCATTGTTAGTTGCAACCCATAAACGCCCCTTGCTATCCACATCAATATCGTAGATTAGATTATCAGATATCTGATGTTGCAATTCCGCTGTAGCATTGTATGGCTCATAATTACTAGATTCCCAGTCATATTTGAAAATGCCATGTCCATACGTACCAATCCAAAGAGTTTTGTCAACTTCTTCCATTTCATAGATAATCACATCTGAATCTAAAGCAATTATCGTTTCAAATGCATCACTTTCAGCATTATAAGTCATGACGTCTGAACCAACACCATATATCAATTCACCCGATTTACGTATCGCCATCGCCACGACATTGGGATTGGTTAAAGCTCCTGTCTCATCCTTGGCATATTTGTATTTTTTTATACGACCCTCGGGCGAAATTTTATCTAGGCCTTCATTGTACACGGCTACCCATAAGTTACCATCGGAATCTTTCTGAATAGCGTTTATTTTTCCTGGGCTTAACGAATTTGCGTCATCTGTCACATGCTTATACACGACATAATTCCGTTTAAGTGGGTTAACTTTGCAAATCCCACCTCCATTAGTTCCAATCCACAATATTTCCGAAGTATCTTGCATCATCGAATAGATTATCGGGTGAGCAAGTTGGTTGACAGCATCGCTACTTTCAAAATGGTGACGCTTTCCATTTTTTTCTATGGCGTAAAGGCCACCGCCCCAAGTCCCTATCCATTCCGTTTCGTCAGCCGTTTTAATATAGCTGTAGACTCGGTTATCATCGAACGTCTCCTTTGACAGGGTACCAGTAGTCAGGTCGATTTTGACGATTCCGCCATCCCATATACCGAGTGACAATACACCTGCTTCGAACTCATTGATGACCATGACAGATTGGGCTGGGAGTTCATATCCTGAAGGTTTAACGGCATCAGCCGCAACATCAAAATAGAGTAACCCTTCATAGCTGCCGATCCACAATTTACCCTGAGTATCCCATTTGAGATCTCGGACCACTTTTCCGGGTACATCATACTTTTTTATTTGGCCTGTTTTAATGTCAATTTTATTGAGTCCATCAAGCGTGCCAACCCACATGTTGCCGTTTGAATCCTTCTCAAAAGCCACTACTACGGCATTTGACAAGCCATTTTCACTTACCGAATAGTTAATAAAAACATCACCTGCTATATCGTATCGTGAAATACCTTGATAGGTCCCAATCCATAGTTCATGATGGTCCGGGTCATAAGTCATAGTCTGAATCAGGTTATGGATGAGACGTGACGCGTCGAATGGGTCGTTCGTATAAACCTTGAACGTCCTACCATCATAACGATTGAGCCCTCCTTGCGTCGCAAACCATATAAATCCATCTTTGTCTTGCACGATGCTTGAAACAGACATATTGGATAAGCCCGCACTGCGATCGATATGCTCAAATGTAGGCATAGTACCTTCTCTGATCAGGTGATCAGCAAATGTCAAAGAGGCTGATAGTGTTAGTATTATGACGAGCGCAAGGCCGATTATCTTTTTTTTCATGTATGCCTCCAACTATTTTGAAAATATGTTACGCTAGGGTTTAGTACCCATTAACAAACAATATACCCCTTTTGTACAAGTAAAAAACTTTTTTAGTATGTGGTGTCTTACATTTATGAATGATTGTCATCAATGCATTCCAATGAGACGATACTAGAAGAAAAATTAAATATGAGGGGTCAATATGGACATTACTTTAGAAAGCTTTTTATTTGCCTTTGGACTTACCGTTTTTCTGGCGTCACAGGCATCATGGTCTATATTTCATTGGATGAACGCTTACCCTCTTCGCGAGAATACGGCGAACATCACCTTTCCATACTTGGGATGGTTCTCGGTATGATGGTCATGGAGGCAAGTTTGATATTGTTTCTATAACGTAGTAGAATATTACATTTTCATGGACAAGGGACATACATCCCTTGTTTTTTGTGCCCTTCAACGCCTTCCAACCAGCAGGAAAAAAATATATTTATTGTAATTATTTGTTAATAAGGCTATGCTTAGAGATGACAACTGTTAACGCTGTCGCCATTTCTACATTGAAATGCGCATAAGGAGGACCATTTGAAACTATTTAAAACTAAAGGAATTGCCATTGTCATGAGTGTGTTATTGATAACACTATCTTTCGGAACCGCTTTTAGTGCAACTGCACTTAGCGATTATGACACACATTGGGCCAATGAGACGATTCGATCTGCTATCGCATCTGGAGATGTCAACGGATATCCGGATATGACTTTCAGACCAGATCAATCCATATCACGTGCAGAATTTTTTGCTCTAATTAACAATATATTTAATTACTCAGCGACATCAGATACAACTTTTTCAGATGTAGATGCTAATGCATGGTATGCTAACGATGTTGCAGTCGCAACGCATGAAAACTATGTGAACGGCTATACAGATGGCACTATGAAACCTGAGATGTCAATCTCTAGACAAGAAGTAGCCATGATTCTAAACAATATTTTATCTTTAACACCGGCTTCTAACACTTCGATCTTTAAAGATGCTGCTCAGATTCCAGCATGGAGCAACGATACCATCAACGCTATCGAGGAGGCTGGAATCATAAACGGCTATCTGGATGGTACCTTTAGACCAGCTGCTTCCATCACAAGAGCAGAAGCTTTAGTAGCCATATTAAACAGCTATAATTATACGCCTGAGCCGATTGCTCTAGAGACTACAGAACCAACTACTAACACATCGACAAATCCTGTCGCTACTGAACCATCGACTGAAGTGACGACTGAAGTGACGACTCAAGCTACAACTGAAGCAACCACGGTTCCTTCAACAACTGAGGCGCCTGTCGTGAGTACTTTAGCTCCAGTTGAACTAGGTATGGCTAGTGATTTTGTTATCCTATCAAAATCGGGCATATCTACGGTTCCAACATCAGCGATTACGGGTAATATTGGCGTTAGTCCTATTGGTTCAACTGCCATCACTGGTTTTTCACTTACTATGGATGCTACCAATCAGTTTGGTACATCTAGCCAATTGACAGGAAAAGCATATGCTTCTGATTATACATCACCAACACCAAGCAATCTCACAACTGCCATTAGCAATATGGAGACTGCTTATGTCGACGCTGCGGGAAGAGCTGCAAACTATACTGAATTATACGCTGGAGACTTGAGTGGTAAAATACTGACACCTGGCGTTTACAAATGGGGCACTGGAATCAGCGCCAATACAAATGTAACGTTTAATGGTACTGCAGACGATGTATGGATTTTACAGATCTCTGATGGTATCACAATCGCGAGTGGCGTAAATATCATCTTAAGCGGCGGCGCACAAGCAAAGAATATTTTCTGGCAAGCGGCTGATACAGTTACGATTGGCACTGGCGCACATTTTGAAGGCACTATTTTAGCACAAACAAATATTGCTATGGGAACCAATGCCTCTATCAATGGCCGACTATATGCACAAACTGCTGTTACGCTTGACGCAAACACAGTTGTTATTAAGTAACCATTAAGATAGACACCTTAAAGAACACATCCATTCGAGGCTGAATGGATGTGTTCTTTTTTTTGTTTGAAAGAAAATTGGGTATACATATTACATTCAAGCTTAAAAAAGTGAAAACTATGAGGTATAAGATGAAAAAATTGATCTTTAGATTTTATGCACTAGGTCTTGCTATTGCTATCCTTGTGATAATCGGGATTACACTTGAATACCGTGCATTTAAAGATGTTGTAGAAACTGAAGTTAAACAACATACGATTCTCGCTAGAGAGAACATCACACACCAAGTGCTTGGCAAATTGACTGAGAAACGTCAAGTCATACGAGATGCGGGTGTTTTTGTTGAGCTCTCAAATGATAAAGCGCTCCGCACGGATTATTTTGAAAGGGTATTAAAAGATAACCCCACCTTCTCTTCCATCTATTTTGGTTCAATAGCTAATGAGATGATTAATGGTAGTGGTTGGTTGCCTCCTATGGATTTCGATCTGCGTGATCGACCTTGGTATGTTAAAGCGGTTAAGGAAGATAAACTCATCTACACAAATGCGTTTCTCAATGCCTCGAGAGAACACATTATCATAACCATCGCACAGCCTGTCTATGGAAAAAACCGAGAGTTGCTTGGCGTTGTTGCAGGCGATATAAAATTAGATACTATTATTCAGATGATTAATAAACAGATTATTAGTAATAATGGCTATTCATTTCTAGTCGATGCACAAAACAACTTACTTGCCCATCCAAAACTAGCACAAAGTGCGGGGGTTGACCTATATAACATCGAACGTTTATCGCCAGATTTAGCTAATATTATAGCGACTAATTCTACAGAACCTCAGCTCGTCACACTCGATGGTATCCTCGGCTATTTGTCGTACGAAAAAATCGTGGAGACGGACTGGACTATGGCAACCTTTATTCCTGAAATTGTCTACCTAAATGCTAACCGTCAACTACTAATCGCTTTTTTATTGACACTACTGGCTGTCGGAATAATGTTTGGTCTTTTTAACTTCCTCCAGAATCGATACATCATCAAACCTCTTTATATCATGGATGAAGATATCCAAAAGATCGGTCTCCAAGGTGTCGCCTATCGACTTCCTGAAACTGAAAATGATGCGTTTAATTTGATTAGAAAATCCATCAACCTCGAACTCGATAAGACACAAGAGCTATTTATTGCACTTTCTGAAAGCGAAGCCCATGTTCGCGCGATATTGAACGTTCACCCAGATATGATTTTCGTTTACAATCCTGAAGGTGATTACCTAGATGTTCAGACAAACCCACCCGATAAAGATTTACGCAAGACCATGTACTCTTATAAAGGGAAAAATTTATTCGATGTTCTCCCTATTTCACATGCAAGTAAAGCTATTAAGGCAATCCAGTTAGCACTTGAAACTGATGAAATACAACGCTATGAATTTAGCCATGTCGAAGATGAGCATACCAGTTACTTTGAAACACGCATGATTAAAGCTTCGGATAATAAGGTCGTATCCATAGTTCGCGATATAACGCAGCAGAAGTTGAATCTGATACTCATCGAGCAACTTAGCTATCGCGATCAATTGACAGGTCTTTACAATCGACGTTTCTTCGATGAGGAATCTAGGCGTTTAGATACACCGAGAAAGTTACCGATCTCCATCGTTCTAATCGATGTCAATGGCCTTAAACTCACAAATGACGCTTTTGGTCATATCATGGGTGATGCACTATTACAGCGCATATCAAGCATTCTTTTACAGTGCTTTAGAGCCGAAGATATCGTTGCAAGATACGGCGGTGACGAATTTGTTGTTCTCTTGCCAAATACAAATCGAGCCAACACGGAAATTATCGTGAATCGCATTTATCAAGGCATAGAAGATGAAAAACTTGGCGCGATTAAACTCTCAGTTTCAATTGGTTATGAAACGAAAACATCTGAAAGTGAAAACCTCAAAGATGCCTTTATAAAAGCTGAAGATTATATGTATAGTCGAAAACTCAACGAAAGCCAGCGTATGCGCTTTGAAACAATCAAGGGAATCATCGAAACATTAAATGACAAAAGTCCTATCGAGAAACAACATTCACTCGAAGTTAGTAAACTTTCTAAATTGATTGGTGAAAAACTCGAATTAACCCTTCAAGAGTTGAAGGATCTCGAAAACGGTGCTAAACTACATGATATCGGAAAGATCTCTATCTCAGAAAAAATCTTAAATAAACCTGATTTTTTAACTGAAAGTGACTATTTTGAAATAAAACGCCATCCTGAATGTGGCTATCAAATTCTTAAATCGGTCAATCTCTATGCCACAATCTCAGATATCGCTCTCTCGCATCATGAACGTTGGGATGGTACTGGTTACCCTCAACAACTCATTGGAGAAGCAATTCCAAAACTCGCACGCATCGTAGCTGTTGCTGAAGCCTTTGATGCCATGGTTTCTCATAGACCATATTGCCCTGCACTTTCTCGCTCCGAAGCGATCGAAGAAATACGCAACAACGCAGGGACCCAGTTTGATCCCGTCGTTGTTGAGGCTTTTTTGGACATTATATGAAGTGCCTCATCAAATAGGTAAGATTGAGATTAAGTAACCACCGAGAACCAAGCTTGCTGCATTGGCAAGCGTGACTGTCACAAAGCGTTTTGCTTGGCTATGCTCGTTGATGAATCCAATAACTATAACCCATTCTGCGATAAAGACGAAAATCTCACCAAAAATCAAACTAAATATGACATAACTGGCTGAGACGGGATTTGTGGAAAGCATGAGATTAAGGATGCCCTGCGTTAACAAATTCATAATCAATAATATAATCCATGACCTTCTTTTTCTAAAGCCCAATAGCCAAAAGATAGCGCCTTCGATAAGAATAGTCAAGCTGACACGAAGGCCAACGAGTATGACATTGCGCTTGAGCGTCTCTCCAGGGATCAACATTTTTTTCTCTAAGCTCAGTGTATAAGTCGCATGGTATGTATGAATAGGCTTATCAAGTGTGACTTCAAACCGTTCATCGCCATAGCTTACTTCAAAAGTATATGTCGTATTTTCAGGAAGATCGCGTCCGAAAAATTTGAACTGTGACTCAATGGCGTTCGTCGATTTGTGTCCCTCTTCAAATTTGCCAGTGACATCAAAATAGACGTTCACCGAAAGATCACTTGGTGCATCCGCCACGATGATCACGAGTGCTGGTGGTTCTGCTGAGTTTGCATAGACCGGTATACTATTTGTTAAGATCAATACGATGAGTAGGCTTGCGATAAGTGCCATAACTGATTTGATTTTTATAGTCATAATGTCACCTCCATGTCCCTAGTATAACACTTTCACCCAAGAAAGGAACTATTATGAACGCATACACGTACTTCGATGTCGAAACACCTAATCGTAAAAACGATCGAATCTCTTCTATGGGCGTCATCCACGTCGTCGATGGCGTCACCGTTCATGAGGGGCTATATCTCGTTGATCCTGAAGTGTATTTTGACAGCTTCAACATCGACCTCACTGGGATCACACCCACTATGGTGAAAGGAAAGCCAACACTTGGGGTGTTGTGGCCCCAGATTGAAGTCTTTTTCACAGATGCCATCATCGTTGCGCACAATGCAACTTTTGATCTGGGTGTTCTCACTAAAACACTGGTCCATTATGGCTATCCACGTCCTATGTTTAAATATATCTGCACGTTAGATAAAGCGAGACGCGACCTCAATTTCAGGCGCAATAGCCTCGACTACTTATGTGCGACACTTGGTATCCTCATGGAGCGCCATCACGAAGCACTTTCTGATGCACGTGCCTGTCAGGGTATTTTCTACTATCTCGTTGAAAGGTGTGGCCTTTCAGATGATGAAGTCTCAACATTTCGCATGAGGTACGAACCATACGCCAACTCAAAGCGCAACGCACTTCAACAAAGCAAGAAGCCTGATATATTGACCAATGAGGAAGTTTCCACGCATGAGCAGATTCGCTTTAAGGGTAAAATTTTCTGTTTGACCGGTGATTTTGACTTCGGTAGTAAAGTTGATGTTGAACTATGGCTTATGGCCCGTGGTGGCCGCTGTACTGAAACATTAAACCCTCAAGTGGATTATGTCCTCGTTGGTAACAAAGGTAGTAGAAGATGGGCATATGGCTCATATGGGACAAAGGTTAAGCGCGCTATGGACATGAAGGCAAATGGAGTTCGAATAGAAATAATAAAGGAAGCTGATTTACTGAAATAAGAAATGATTTACCTTTACATTTTTTGGAATTTTGCTGTTTTTTGCATTTTATTAGATTAAGTGGTATACTTAGAGGGTGTTCGGTTTACATAATTTCGAACGCGAGGAGGACTATATGTCTAAATTATTTTTAAACGCGTCTTTAAGAGATGCTCTAGGATCAAATAAATCAAACAAACTTCGTAAAAGCGGCTTAGTACCTGGTATTTTGTATGGTGGTCACATGGACCCAACTGCAATCTCGATGAAAAAGCTCGAAGTTGACAAGTTCTTTGCTGAAAACAACGTTGGCTCAAAAGTGTATGTCAATCTTGAAGGTAAAGAAGTCATGGCTTTCGTAAAAAGCATGCAAAAGGATGTTTTCGGACTTTCTATTTTACATGTGGATTTACAAGCACTTACAAAAACAGATAAAGTCAAAATGAATGTTCGTTTAAACTTTGTCGGTAAAGACATGTTGCCAATCGGTGCAATTTCACAAGAATTGGTTAATGCGATTGAAATTGAAACGTTGCCAGAAAACATGGCAGAAACGCTAAATGTCGATGTCTCAGCACTCAAATTTGGCGACGTTCTCAAAGTATCGGATTTATCGATTATGAACGATCCAAACTTCCGAGTATTTACTGCTCCTGACATCACTGTTTTCACCCTTGTTCACGCTAGTGCAGCAGAACCCGAAGTTGTGGTTGACACAGAGGCTGCTCCGGCAGTTGAAGCAGAATAAAAGTAACTTATGGCCATCGATTATCGATGGCCTTTTTTTGTCTACTTGATAATCCCAAATAAAAAAACATCGCCTAAACGATGCTTTTTAACCTAGTCATTTGATTTAACATCAAATACATACTGCCCAATCATATTTTTTGAAGCATCATATACATCAAGATTAATCATTTCAACATTATAGCTATTGTCGTGAATCACCGTTGTACCTAAAAAATAGACGTTATCATCAATCGTCGTCGTTGAAGTAGAGATGTTTGAAGCGAATGTAGCCCACTTGCCATCAAATATAATCTCGGTTGATACCAAAGGATTATCCGCATCAAAATTAAGTTCATAGCTCCCGAATTTAATATCCCCAATAAATGCAAATTTATATTTGGGATTGATCATTTTTGTGTTTATATTATTTTTATCCGTTGAAATATGAATGTCACCGTCCAAAACGATTACAATCTTTTCTTGATAAATATCCAGTTCTTCAAGTGGCGACAATCCAATTTTTTTTGAAATTGATTCATATGTATTTTTGACATCAAAATCAAAAGTGCGACCTTTTATTTTAGTATCGATCATAGCGACTAAAAGAAGTGCTACCATAACCATAGCCACTAGCATAAAAATATTTTTAATAAACTTATTTTTCATAATCACTCTATTGCAAAGTAACAGCAATTTTCCCTTATCAATTATTCCTGGTGTGCGCGTTTGACACATACCATATTGGGATATTGACTCGAGACCCAATTACATCAAACTGGGTTAAGTTTTTAACGAGACAAATATGAGTGAAATGCTTTATGGCTATTTTACTATTACCCTCTCCATGCGCATCCAATCTTTATTTGAAACATATTACGAAAAAGCAAAACTCTTTACGACCAACTGGTCGCATTGTCAATAACAATTTACTTTGCACCACGTAGGCATTAAACTATACATGATACTCTTTTTCTAAAGTATCTTACAAAACAAAATATATATACGAGGTATCTTTTTATGACTCAGATTTTTAAAAATAGTTCAGGTATTTTAGTCTGCCTAGCTATCGCCATACCAGCATGGTTACTTGGCAAAACCTTCCCCATCATCGGCAGTCCTGTCTTTGGCATTTTGATTGGTATGGTCGTCACAATGCTTTTTCCAATGATTACTAACGGCAGATACAGTAACGGCATCAAATACACGTCAAAGAAAATACTTCAGTATGCTGTGATCCTTTTGGGGTTTGAAATGAACTTGTTCAACATAATCGAAGTGGGCAGCCAATCCTTGTTTGTCATGCTCTTTACGCTAAGCGCCGCTTTTGTCACAGCTTATCTTGTAGGAAAAGCCCTTAAAATCAAACCGAATACGACTATCCTTATAGGTGTGGGTACTTCCATCTGCGGCGGTTCAGCCATCGCGGCGACCGCACCGGTCATAAAAGCAGAAGATGAAGACGTCGCGCATGCGATTTCAACCATCTTTCTATTTAATATCGTCGCTGTCTTTATCTTCCCAGCTCTAGGCCGTTTACTTGGGATGACAGATCTAGGCTTTGGCATGTGGGCAGGCACTGCGATCAATGATACATCGTCTGTAGTTGCAGCCGGTTCTGCCTGGAGCTCTGTCGCTGGAAACAACACGGCGCTTGCATTTGCAACAGTCGTCAAGCTCACACGAACACTTATGATCGTACCGATTACATTAGTACTTGCTCTATACACGACTAAAAAAAATCAGAACACGGCTGATGGTAGTGCTTTCAAATTTTCCAAAGTTTTTCCTTGGTTTGTCGTCGGTTTCCTGATGGCAGCCGTTTTAAATACAGCATTTGGTTTTCCAACCATCGTCTCGCATAGCCTTGTGCAAGTGGGTAAATTTTGCATCGTCATGGCCATGGCCGCAATTGGACTAAATACCCATCTCAAAAAACTCATCTCAAATGGGCTAAAGCCCATCGTACTCGGCCTGAGCTGTTGGTTTGCAGTGGCTAGTGTCTCTATCCTCGTTCAGCGACTGATGCACCTTTGGTAAATCCAAGTAAAACCACAAACATTGAACAATGAAATGATTTAAGGCTGCCAATATATCTATCTGGCAGCCTTCTTACAGGTTTATCTAAATAAATCCAATAACCTCTCTATAAACGTCTTCTTGATGATTTTTTCTGGGATGATATCCTGCACGATTTCATAGTCGATACTTGGTGTCTTCATGAGAAATTGAACAGACTTTGGCGCGTTTTTATCTGATGTGAAAGAAGCGATTGCGGTGTCCTCGGTAGTAATTGAAAATGGCAACGCAGCCATTGTTGACGCAAGCGTCATTTTCGCTGAATCGATGCCGGTATCGATTTTACTTTGACCATTCAGTAGTAATTCATATTGATTGGGTAGCGCCTTAAAAGAGCCGCTAAGCTTGCTAAAAGATTGACTGATACCTACCGTACTAGCGATATAGCGCTTGAGACCTTCTGTTAGTGTACCCTTTGATTGGTTGAGTTCAGATACCCCTTGCGTATATTGAACAAGACCTTTACTCAGTGTATCAAGTGCGTCTATTGTTCCAGTACTAAGCTGAATTTGACCGAGTACAGCCTGTGCTAACTTCTGAACAGATGGATCTGGATTTTGCAGCATCTGTGTGGCAAGTTGTGTGATGGCTTCATTTGATGCGGATGCCTGAACGTGTTGATCTTTTATAGCTTGAAGCCCAGAAGTAAGCGCCGCACCACTTGAATCTAAATCATCTAAACCGAGATCAAATTGTGATGTGCCCACCAAGAGCTTATTGCCACCAGCTGCCAGTTCGCTTAGATGAGAATTGATTGTGGTGACGGCTTCTGCCGTTTTATCCAGTCCGGTTCCAAATTGCGTCATGCCGTCATTTAGTTTTTTTGAACCTGACGATAAATCATCAATGCCCGCATTCATCGTTTGGGTATCAAAATCTAAGTCTAAGTCTGCCAAGGTACCAGTTGCAGTGATGCTATCCATTTTGAACGCTTGAATATCTGCCTTAATAACAACTGTTTTTTCCTGTTTTGGCAATACGGTCATGACAATCTGCTTGTTGCTCCCTATTGTAATCACAGATGCACCTGATACATCGATATTGCTTGCAACGTCGTCATTTAATGTCACAGACAACTGAAGCGTGTAAGTGTCTGCAAAAGCAACCTCTGAAAGGGGGTTTCTTTTTACGTTCATCACGATTTCAAGCGCGCCGTTTGCGTTGGCGAGCTTATCTGCTACTATGGATTTGCCATCAAGTTTATAGGCAATATCAATAACCCATGGGTTCACAGCGCTGATGATGTCCCCTTGATAATAGAATTTGTCTTTTGTATCTGCGTCAACATTAAAAAGTATCGCGTCACCCTCTTGAACGGCAACGCTGTCTGAACTCAAATTGACGATATTTTCATAACTGCCATAGTCGACGACTTCACTTTTTACGTCTTCAAAAGCGTTAACCACTGTCGCTTTTCTAAGTCTACCACTTCCATCAAGCTGTATATAAACCGTCTCGTCCTTGTCTCCTTGTGCATAGGATGGCAATGCCGTTCCAATGGTCATTAAAGCAATAAGGGCTATTCCGATGATACGCTGAGCTGTTTTCATATTATTGTCCTCCCTTGTGAATCTGTTTATTGATATATAGCCGATCGAAGATGACAAGCACCGCCGGTAAGAGTGTAAAGACCATGATGACGCTGAATAAAGTACCTCTGCCGATCAGTTCACCCATTTCACTGACGGTTTGTACGCTTGACGTTGCCGAGATGACATAGCCCGCGATGGTGAGGACGATTCCTGAGGTCAATATAGAACCTCCTGCGTCGTCTATGGCAAGGATGATGGCGTCTTTTGGTGCAAAATGATGACGACGCTCAAGATACCGCGAGGTCATGAGGATGGCATAGTCTATCGTCGCACCTAGTTGTAGAGAAGATACGACTAGCATGCCGACAAAGCTCATCTTGTAGCCTGTAAAATATGGAATCGACATGTTGAGAAAGACGGCAGCCTCTATGGTTAAGACTAATAAAAATGGTAATAGCTTAGATTTAAAGGTAAAAAATATAATCAGAGCCACTGCTGCGATTGCTACCATATTGACCATCAAATTATCAACGATCGCAATCGATTTGATATCGTAAAGGCTAACGCTAGTACCGGCTAGAGCATAGTTATCTCCATATTGGCTGTGCGCCTGCGCCTTTATGGCTTTAACCAAGTCAAAAGTAGCATCGCCTTCTTCTGGTGTACTTAATGCGACAATCATTCTGTGATAGGCTGGTTTGACAAAGGCATCGGTTACCGCTTTTGGCAATATTTCTACGGGGATCTTATCGTCTACCATCGTCGATAAACTTTGCACCCCCTCGATGCCATTAAGAGCTTCTAAAGCATTGACAAGTGCGGTCTCCTTAACTGGACCTTCGGCAGGTACGAGCAATATCAAAGGATTGAATGCACCATATACGCTTTCAATCTCCTGCTTGGCTATATATGAATCCGTACCAACTTCTTCAGATATAGATGAGCCACCATAAATGAAGGCGTTGGCTTGCTGTCCAAGGAAAGTGGGCACTATGAGTATGAGCACCAATACAAAGCTTATATAGCGCATCTTATATAGGAAGCGTCCTAAACCCTTCATCGATGGAATAAAGCTTCTATGGTGGGTTTTATCGATCCATTTTGAAAAGAGAATCGTGAGGGCAGGCAATAAAAACAAAGTTGTCAATAAACTTAAGGATATGCCCTTTGCAAAGACAAGCCCCATATCCGCGCCAATTTTGAAATTCATGAGTAGTAATGCCATAAATCCTGCGATCGTCGTAATCGCACTCGCCAAAATCGAACCAAACGACTTCGTTATGGCATTTTGCATAGATAGCTGTACGTCGTGCCCCTCTGCCCGTTCTTCCGCGAATCGATGGAGTAGGAATATGGCATAGTCCATGGATATTGCCAGCTGAAGTGCCGTTGACATACTCTTTGTGATAAAAGACACGTCACCTAGTAGTACATTTGTGCCGTTATTGAGTAAAATTGCAGCGCCTAGCGTTAATAAAAACAAGAAGGGTTCTATCCAAGAGGTCGTCGACCAAAGCAAGATCAAAAGGATAATCGGTATAAGTATTATACCGAGTGTGGCGATGCTACTATCTGTCGCAGCGATGACATCTTGACTGCTGGACGCTGTGCCAAATATAAAGGCGTCCTCACCAATAATGTTCTCAATTTCGCGAAGTGCGCCGCCTGTGCGCTGCGTAAAATCACTCTCTGTAAAATACACATAGAAAAGTGCATGCCCTTCTTTGTAGTATTGATCGATATTTGAAGGTGCTATCATATCAAGTGGTTGATAGATGTTTGCGACATCATCTAACCACAAAATGCTGTCTACCCCATCGACACGAGCAATTTTACCTTTCATATCGGCTGCCTGTTTCATGGAAATATTCTTGACCATGACGCGTACATTGGTCGGCAAGCCAAATTGTTCTTCCATGATTTTCAGTGACTTAACAGAATCCATTTCGCTTGATAGATATTTGGACATTTCATAATTTGTTATGACAAATTGATTCATGTAAGTAGCTAGTAAGAGTAACACAACAAAACTTAAAAGTAGCTTATGTCTGTGCTTGACGATCCATTTTGATAAGCGTTCCACGTTGAACCTCCTATTTTTGTCAAATTAACGCGTTGAACTTGCGGTACACTTGTACCATAACCATAAATAATATATAATAACAAAAGTAACGTGTCAATCCACACGGACATTGTGAAACAAGAGGGGGTCATATGTATCACATCAGCAACGATAAACGGTCTCAACAATCCGCTCAGTGGCTTTATGAAGCCTTGAAAGCGCTAATGACAGAAAGACCCTATACCGAAATAAAAATTACCGATGTTGTAAAGCGTGCACAAATTGGTCGGACGACCTTTTATCGATGCTTTGAAACCCTCGACGATGTGCTACGTTATAAATGTGATGAAGCCTACTCGGGTTGTGCAGACCATCTAAAACTCAGTCTTTTAAATGATAGATTGTCGAATATAGCCCATGCGTTTTTTTTACCATTCTTTAAATATTGGTATACCCATTTTGAGATTGTTGAGCTCTTAATTCGCGCCAACAGGGATGATATTTTAAAACAGTCCTTTCTGAAAATGGTAGATGATCTGAGAGATGAATACCCACATGTGCCTATTGAGCATTATAACTACTTTATAGAAATACGAGCAGCGGTCTCCATAGCCATCCTATCTGAATGGGTGAAAACGCATCGGCAGCTGTCACCCGAAGCTCTTTTTGATATTTTTAAAATGCATATGGCCATGGACCAATACCTTCTTAGTTTAGTGTAGAACCCCTAAGATTATTCTAGTCTTAATGAACTTGACCGCACGTATATTTCAGATTGAAAACAAAGAGGATACAATAGAATGGGCAATTTAAAAATTGCATATGATTAAGGAGTTAAAATGTCAAAAAAACAATTGAAAATCGACCCTGTACTTTGCAATAAAATATCCCTACTCGTCAACGCCTTTGTGAACACCCATCAGTTGACAAAGGATGAATTCCTCATCAACGCGCTTAATTCGGCCTTTGAGTTGATACCTGAAGCTGAAAAAGGTTCATTATATGTATTGCATGGAGAAAATTATTTGCCAGTCTGTACAAAAGGGTATGACATCGATCTAATTAAGCGTCTATCGTTTACGAAGGACAATCTCTTCATTGGGTTTGAATGTGCCGATATCAATAACATCGAGTCGTATGAGACCTACATAGAAAAGCGCATCGATGAGGCGTTTGATGCAAATACAATAGAAACGTTTAAGTTGCTTGGTACTTATAGTGACTTCACGTCCTTGTACGCGCCGATTCAATTTGATAATACGGTCATAGGCCTCATCAGCCTGGAAAAGTTTACAAACAAAGCTTTTTCCATGGAATCAAAAGAAGTACTGCGCTTTTATGCCCAAATGATCTCGAACTTCTATGCCCTTAAAATAAAAGCAGAACGTGAACAGAATATGCACGAGGAAACGATCATGGCATTGATCACGGCTATCGAAGTTAAGGACATCTATACGGAAGGCCACGCTAGGCGTGTTATGGATTATAGTGAAAAATTGTCACTTGCTTTAAACCTGCCGCAAAGCGATATTGAAAAAATAAAGACGGCAGCACTTTTGCACGATGTTGGAAAAATTGGCATTCCAAATGAGATCCTAAATAAACCCTTTGCACTTACCGCGGAAGAATACGAGCTTGTGAAGAAGCATCCTGAAGACACAAAGCGCATACTTGCCAAGATAACGGGGTTAGCTGACGTCGTTTCGCTTGCCTATATGCATCATGAACATTACGACGGAAGTGGCTATCCACAAGGTTTGAAAGGCGATCAAATCCCACTTGGCGCACATATCATACAGCTGGCTGATGCCTTTGATGCCATGACTTCAAAACGTGCCTATCGAGAAGCCATGCCTTCTGATAAGGCAATAGATGTTCTCAAAAGCTGCTCAGGCACACAGTTTCATCCTGAAGTTGTCGACGCCGCAGTCAGTTATTATACGAAATACAAATCAAAATAAAAAGAATCGACGTTGAGTGTCTCTTGAAGACCAACATCGATTCTTTTTTCTATATTCTTTTGAAATTTATACTTTAGCTTTAACCGCATTTTTCTTTTCAACGCGAAGGGCGATAGTGATTGCTAATACAGCACCACCCCATACCAAACCACAACCGATAACCATCATAACCACAGCACTTGTCGACATTTTAGTTGCCCTCCTGATTTGATAATTGATGATGATTCGCCCATTTTTTCTTATTGAATACAAGTGAAACGCCAATCATGACGGCGACAGTACCCCAACCGAATATGATACTTGACATTAAACCAATTTTATCTGCTTCAAACAATCCGGTAACTATGTTAAAGATATTTGTAAATACGACAGCGCCGAGGAGCAATGGCGTGAAGTATTTAAGGAGATAATCCCACCAAATACCTACTTTAAAGTCGGAGTACAGGTTCGCTTCTTCTCTGAGTTTAGCAGTACCATAAAGGTAGCTGATGAGAACAACTTCAACTAGACCAAGTCCAGCAATGACGATATTACCGACATATGAATCGACGATATCGAGTATATAATTGAAGCCTGCATAGCTCGCAAAGCATGCTGATCCTGCAAATCCAACAAGAGCAATGATCGTAACTAATTTTTCGCGAGTGATACTGAACTTATCTAGTGCTGCAGTTGCAAAGGATTCAAGCATAGAAATACTCGAAGAAATCCCCGCGATGAATAAGCAGAAGAAGAACATAAAACCAAGTAAACCCTGAATCATGACATTAGATGACATCGTCGAGATGGCGATTGGAAAAGCGATGAACGCAACCCCTGCACCTGTACCAAACGATGTAAATTCAACGCCCATGTTTTGAACGAGGTAACCAAGTGTGGAAAATACAAGGATACCTGCGATTAAGTCAAAGCTTGAATTGGCAAGTACAGTGATAAAAGCGCTGTTGACAATATCCGCTTTCTCATGTAAATACGAACCATAAGCAATCATGACACCTACTGCCAATGTTGTTGAGAAAAACACTTGTGCATAAGCGGATACCCAAATGGCGGGATCCATAATCTTGCTGAAATCCGGTTTGAAAAGCGCTTCAAGGCCAATTGTAGAACCATTTAAACGCACGGCATTGATCATAAAGATGACCATCATGACGAGTAGTAGTGGTGTAAAAATCATAGACATTTTTTCTATGCCACCAGAAATACCTTTCTTAACAATCAACCAATTTGTCAACCATACGAAAACGATTGCTACTAAGATATAAAGACTCATTCCAGCACCAAGGTCAAGTGCGTTGTCTGCACTTCCCGTGACCATGCCCATAATCGGCCCAGGATCTTGAAGCCAGTTCATCATGCCAAAAGCATGACCAAGCGAAAATACCATGAATATAAGTGATACCGCGATAATGGCACAATAGTACATCATGACCACTATCGGGACCATAACCTGTACCCAACCAACAATTTCATACTTTTTGCCAAGCTCAGAAAATGCTTTTACTGAACCACCGCGAATCTTTCTACCATATGCGTATTCCATGATCATCAGTGGAATCGCACAGGTTACCAATGCTACTAAATACGGTAACAAAAACGCGCCACCGCCATTTTTATACGCTTGAAACGGAAACCGCCATAGATTTCCAAGACCGATTGCTGCACCTGCGGCAGCAAAAATAAATCCCTTTCGACTTTGCCAATTTTCTCTCATTTTATTTCCCCCGAAACAAATAAATTTTAGGCTTTATGTCATGAACAGGCTGTCATAATTGAGTATTTCAATACGATTGATCTAAACTAAGAATTACTTAATCGGTTTTAATCTAGCAAGGAAGTGTCTGAGTACTTTTGGTTCATACTCAAATGTAAATCCTGTAAGCTTGTCTTTATTGTCCATCACTTTTTTGAAACCTTCTACGATTTCATCCATATGTGATTGTGTGTAAACACGTCTTGGAATCGTGAGGCGTACAAGTTCAAGTGCTGCTTCTTCTTGTTCGCCAGTCTCTGGATTTCTACCGAGTAGGAATGAACCAATCTCAACAGGTCTAACGCCAGATTCGAGGTATAGGGCATTACAAAGTGCTTGTGCTGGAAACTCATTGCCTGGTATGTGTGGCAATATTTTCTTAGCATCTACGAATACTGCATGACCACCTGTAGGGAATTGAATTGGTACGCCGATTTCCATAAGTTTGTCACCAAGATACTTGACTTGACCTAGTCTGTACTCGAGGAAGCTCTCCTCTATACCTTCGTAAAGACCTCTCGCCATTGCTTCCATATCTCTTCCTGAAAGACCGCCGTATGTTGCAAATCCCTCCAGTGGAACACATCTCGCTTGAGCGCCTCTAAAGATTTCTACGTTGTCTTTTACTGCGATCATACCACCCATGTTGACGATAGCATCTTTTTTAGCGCTCATCGTCAAAACGTCTGCCATCGCATACATTTCTCTGATTATATCCTTGATTGATGCATTTTCATAGCCTTTTTCGCGTTGCTTGATAAACATCGCGTTTTCAGCAAAACGTGCAGAGTCCATAACGATTAATTTTCCATATTTATCAGCCAATTTCTTAAGGGCTCTCATGTTTTCCATAGAAACTGGTTGGCCACCTGCTGAGTTGTTTGTAACGGTCATGATAAAAAATGCAACATTTTCAGCGCCAACTTCTTCGATGAAGAGCTCAGCCATTTGAATGTTGAAATTACCTTTAAAGTCATAGTAAGTCGTCGTATCTGTCGCTTCTGGGATTAAGAAGTTTCTCGCTTTACCACCAGAAAGTTCAACATGTCCCTTTGTCGTATCAAAGTGGTGATTGCTCATAACGTATTGACCTGGCTGCAATAGAAGTGGGAACAAAACTTGCTCTGCGCCTCGACCTTGATGCGTTGGAACAACATATTCATATTGGAAAATATCTTGTACGGCATTGACAATATTGTAATAGTTTCTGCTACCTGCATAAGCTTCATCGCCAAGCATCATGCCTGCCCATTGGTTGTCGCTCATTGCGCCAGTTCCACTGTCTGTCAACAAATCGATGTAAACGTCATTTGACTTCAGTAAGAATGGGTTGTAACCTGCTTCAGCAAGCGCCTTTTCTCTGTGTTCTCTCGTCGTTTTGTAAAGTGGCTCCACCATCTTAATTTTAAAAGGTTCTGCCGGATGTTTGAACTGTGACATATCGTCCTCCATGTACTAAATTTTTATTATGGTAATAATTTTTTATTATAGTTAGAATATACTACAATTTCTTCATACATACAACACAATTATTCTAAAAATCAGTACAAGAATGCTTGCTAGTTCTCACATAGACTCAAGTTGACAAAAACCAACACAATGATAAAATAATCTTATAATGATAAGAAATTAATATGATGAATGAGGTGATTATTATATCTGAATTTGATTTTACATCTTATATTCACCTAGTCAACTTTTTAGGCGGCTGTTTGGATAGCAATACAGAGATTGTATTATTTAGTCTAGACAACATCAACAGCTCCATTGTCGCCATCCACGGCGGCCATATAAGCGGACGTAAAGTTGGCGATCCACTTACAAACTTTGCGGTCTCAAAGCTCAAGGACAAAGGTAAAGACGGACCGCCCTATTACCTCAACTATGTTGGCGTATCTAAAGACGGCACACCACTAAGATCTAGCAGTTTCTTTATTTTAGACAAATCGGGCAATCCACGGGGTGTTCTCACGCTTAGCTCCGATGTAACCAAATACCAAAAAGCGGCTGAGTTGTTGAGTCAATTGGCATTTTTGCCAAATATGGGGACTGTTAGCTCTGAACCTGTAGATATCGAACGTTTCCAAGCGACACCAAAGGATTTAATTCTGGATATTATCTTTGATGTAACAAAGTCTAGGGACATTGACACTCGAAGGCTGACGCCTGATGAAAAAATAGAAGTTGTACGTCGCCTCAATGTTGAGAATTTCTTTCTTATGAAAGGCGCTGTGAGCCAGATCGCCTCTGTACTCGACAGCTCAGATGCGACAATCTACCGTTACCTCAGTAAAATCAACAAACAGAAGGGGAGTGTACGCACTTGGTAATCGAACGCATTCTTCTCAATGAGATTTTTGAATCGGTCACGTTGACCGCTTATATCCAGACAAACACCATCAACCCTTTAGCGTCATCTCTATCAGCATTAGATGATCAAAAGTGTCTGCATCGACCCGCGGTGATTATCTGTCCAGGTGGTGGTTATCTGAGTTTGGCAGAAGATGAAGCGGAATACGTTGCCCTTCAATTTCTAGCAAAGGGCTATCAGGCGTTTGTTCTCAACTATTCGATTGGTGCACCTTATGCCAGTTTTCCTGCGCCTTTTCTCGATTTGGCTGCAGCGGTGCTTATGGTAAGGGAAAGATCCCCTCGATATACTATCAATCCGAATATGATAGCCGTACTTGGTTTATCTACAGGTGGTCACGTTGCTTCTATCTTGGGAACACTTTGGCACACTTCACTTTTCCCCGATAAATTGGCAAGACCTGACGCGATGCTTCTTGGTTTTCCCATCTTCAACCTTGCGGATTTTGAAACGAAATTACTTGAGAAAAATCCAATGTATACACATTTTATCGAGATGATGGCCACAGCCACATTGGGCACAAAGACATTTCAAGTATCAGAAGCATCAAAGTGGAATACCGTCGATGCAGTAAGTGAAGACACAATCCCAACTTTTATCTGGTCCTATATGACAGATGAGATGGTTGGTCAATCGCAGATTGATGCCTTTACATCGGGCCTTAAAACCAATAATATTCAATATGAATCACTTATCCTGACAGACGGCCAGCACGGAGCAGTCATCTCAAAAGAAAATTCTGGGTGGCTAGAAGCATCTGTCAAGTGGCTTGAGACACTCTTTTACGGCATATAAAAGGAGACGCTGCTCATCTATTATTAGATTTGCAGCATCTCCTTTATTCAATAGGCACGCGTATCAATTACAATTTAGCGGCTAATTTTCTACCGTATTCTCTACAAGTTTCTAGTGCGTCCTCGTCCGGCTTCCATAATACGCCAAGACCTTCTTCAAGAATCTCAAAACCACATGCTTCAAGTTCTTTTGTCATGTGCTTTGGTGATTCACCACTCCATCCGTAACTGCCAAAACCAGCTGCTTTTTTGTTCTTAAATTTAAGCCCCTTCATAATCTCTATCGTCGAAGCCATCGCAGATAAGATACCTTTGTTGATTGTTGAAGAACCTGCGATTATGAGCTTCGCTTTAAACACTTCTGAGATGACATCGTTTTTATCGATCTTGCTGACGTTAAACAACTTGATATTGAGTGTAGGGTCTACTTCTTTGACACCTTGTGCGATGGCATCAGCCATTTTACGTGTCGCTTCCCACATAGTATCGTAGATGATCGTCACTTGATGTTCTTGGTAGCTATCAGCCCATTCCATGTATTTTTGTGCAATCTGAACGGGATTATCGCGCCAGATGATACCATGTGATGGACAAATCATCCCAACAGGTACATTTAAGCCAAGTACTTCTGTGATTTTCTTAGTTACAAGCGGACTAAATGGCGTGAGAATGTTGGCATAATACTTGATCGCTTCTTGGAACAACTCAGCTTGATCCACCAAATCGTTGTACATGAATTCAGAAGCATAGTGTTGACCAAATGCATCGTTGCTAAATAGGATTTCATCTTTTGTATAATATTCAAACATACTGTCTGGCCAGTGTAACATTGGTGCTTCGATAAAGATGAGTTTCCCTACACCAAGGTCGAGAACATCGCCCGTTTTAACGACGACGAAATTCCAGTCTTGATGATAATGGCCTTTAAGCGATTTTACACCGTTTGCTGTACAATAGATTGGTGTATTTGGAATCTCTTTCATAATTTCTGGTAAGCTACCACTGTGGTCAACTTCTGCATGGTTTGCGATGATATAATCGATTTTATTTAGGTCGATGACTTTCTTGAGGTTCGTCACATATTCTTCATCATATGGCGCCCAAACCGTATCGATTAAAACTGTTTTTTCATCTTGGATCAAATAAGAGTTATACGATGATCCTCTGTGTGTTGAATACTCTTCTCCGTGGAATTTTTTGAGATCCCAGTCGATTTTACCTACCCATGAAACGCGATCATTGATCTTGAACATAAAATTCTCCTCTCCATACTCGCTTTGTATGACACCTTTAAATTAGAACCTTTTAAATAAAATGTTATTCTCTGTATGCACATGCATATACATATCCGCTACAAGTGTCTTAAGCATATCATAGACCATACCGTAAGATGTGCAGGCATCTTTTGGCAATGTAAAATGGTCAGTCACTTCAGTCAAAGTGTGCAAGATATCGCCAGCCCCAACGTGTTCATTCTCGAGTTCTTCAATTAAGATTTCAACGCCTTCGCTTCCAGCTAAGATCATCGGAAACAGTCTCTTCTCTTCTTTTGTCATGTGTCCTTCAAGCTCCGTTTTTAAGTTGCCATATAATTTGTGCACAATATAAAGTTCCGGATGATGCTCACCATGTACAGTCAAAACCTTATACATCAGTTCAGATAATTTTGGCATCGTCTCTTTTAAGTACTTGTGATGTGTCATGAGAATGCGATCGATCAGCTGTTCATTTGTAAAATCCGATAGTGTTACTTTCTCACCACCATCAATCGAGAATGCACTTGCTGCTTCCAGTGCTGCGTCTGCCGCTTTTACAAGGTCATCAACCGCTTCAGTGTCACGTTTTATAGCGTCCATAACATTTCTATCCCCACCACAGCAAAAGTCTACTTGAAAATCCATAAGGACTTTTACAATTTCAGGATGTTTTGTTACTACTTCACCGATGGTTAGTTGTTCCAATTGATTCATTTTTGTAAGCGCCATATTAAGCCTCCTATTATTTGAGGAAATTACTATTTCCATATTTATCTTGTCCCCATCTTACCATTTGAAAATGTTTCTTCATGTGATTTAGCGCACACTTTTTGAAATATGTTATAATTGAGGAAATTGCATAATTCCATTTTCAAGATATATTTCACATCATTCCGATCCAAGGAGGTAAGATGAAAGCCATTCATTCAGAACATTTTCCCGTTAACGGCTGTGTAACTTGTGGACATTCACTCTGTGCAAAAAAAGTCTCTCTATTCAGCAATTTAAACGCATCACAGCTTGAATCCGTCATAGAACTCATCGAACGCAAACATTATAAAAAAGGCGAGACCGTCATGCGCGTCGGGGACGCTTACGATAGGCTTTACATCGTCAACAGTGGCACACTTAAAGCATCCTCCTACCAAGAAGATGGTAAAGAACAAATTCTCTATTTGTTAAATGATGGCGATTGCATCGGAGAACTTGCCCTTCTAAAAAGCGAACCTGCAGTATATGACCTAATCGCCATAAAAGAAAGCTTTTTATGCACCATCCCCAAAAATAGCTTCGACTCCTTTTTAAAGGCGAATCCAGAAATTATATTTGCCATCATGGCTTCAACACATGATAAAATATCATCACTTGAAAAACTCGTTGGCGCGATTTCTTCAAATGACGCCGATATCAGACTTAAATTTTTACTTAAACAACTCATCGATCAGTCAAAAGAAAGGACGCCTAAAGGCACCATCATTCACCTGCAACTCACGCGTGAAGATATGGCGAATTTCGTCGGCGTCACACGTGAGACCATAAGCAGAAAATTGTCTCAACTCGCTCAAGATCAAATACTTGAGCTGAAAGACAGTAAAAAAATACTCATAAAAGATCTCGCTTATTTTGATATTTAGACGCTATATTTCACTTGGCAATAAAGGCTTAGATAGAAGATACCCTTGATAATAGTCGCAACCCATGGCTTCCAAAATGTCATATTGCGATCTATTTTCAACGCCCTCAGCGATGATTTTCATATCCATCCTATGTGCGATGTCGATAATGAGGTTGGTGAGTGCGCACATCTTACTATCAGTACCAAGTGCCCAGACAAAGCTCTTGTCAATCTTGAGAATATGAAATGGCATTCTTCCTAATTGATAAAGGGATGAATAACCCGTTCCAAAATCATCCATATGCATCTCAAAACCATTTTGACTTAGAGCAACAAGGTTGTCTCTTACGACATCGATATATTCCGAAATTGTGGTTTCTGTAATCTCAATATGAAGTTGATCAATAGCTACATTATGTGCCTTAAGCATTTCTAACAAATGGCTAACATAGTCTTTCTGTAAAAGTTCTTTATAAGAGGCATTTATAGACACTTTGATGTATTTTCCTTCTTCATTCTTCTTTTGTATAAATAAAATCGCTTCTTTTATAACGAATCGTCCAATCGTGTTGATGTAATCGATGGATTCGGCAAGTGGTACGAAGTCCATCGGTGCAACAAAGCCTAACGTCTTATTTTTCCATCTAAGTAACGCTTCATAGCCAACGACTTCATCTTTATCTATGGAGCGGTATTGTGGCTGATAGGTCAAATATAGTTCATTTCTCTCAATCGCTTTGAGCAAGAGTTGCTCTGTGGTGAGCTCCCGGTCTTTTGCTATTTTAAGTGAGTCATCATACCACTGGATTTGATGGAAGATTCCCTTGCTCACTGCATGCTCAAATGCAGTTTCCGCTTCAGAAATCGCATGTGAATTGTCATGATCAACTTTACGACGCTTCACTAAAGTCGCACCATAGGCGATATTTATTGGCATTTCAATATTTGAAAATACGCCAACCTTGCTAGATAGAGCAACTTCAAGCCTTGCCATTTGCTCACGGCCACATGTACTTGGATCATCACAAGTCATCCATATAGCGAATCGCCCACTATGCAAAACTGAGATATATTGAGCGTCTGAAAATACATGGCTGATTTCAGCGCTAAGCTGAAATAACATGATATCCGTCAAATTTTTACCATAGGCATTTAAAATTCTGCTAAATCCGACGACACCGACGACGAGCAACATGTGTGCATCGCTATTTTCATCAGTCTCATACAGATTATTGACAATGTCGCCTAAGAAATCCATATTATATAAACCGAGTACAGGATCGTGAAATGCATAAAATTCAATCCGCTCTTTATTAATCATGTCATGATGAATATCTGTCAGGGATCCGAAGATACCTTCCCCTTCTCTTATGCCCAGAAGTTGAAACCAATGATAAACTTCATCTGAGCCCTCTATACGCAAGCGGAATTTCACTTCAAAAACCGGTGTATCAACTTGATATTCCGGGCTGAAATAATGGATGACCTGACTGATATCCTCCTTATAGATCCGTCCTAATAAATCTTCTAATGGCGATTTGGACTCAGACATCTCTTTTGAAAAATTGGTTACTGAAAACACACGGGTTGAAAAATCATACTGCCAATACGCTTCATTACTGGCAATCAATATTTTCCTGTAGTTGTCCTTTTCAACTTCAAGCGCACTTCTATAGCGTTCAAGTTCTTCGTAATTAAATCTGAGCATCTCTTCCGATGCTGTCATCTCCTCATAGAGAGCTTGTATTTCTTGATTGGCGCTCTCAAGTTCTTCATTGCGATTCATAATAGCTTCACTGTTGTTTATCATAGGACCAAGCAGTCTCTTCATAAAAAGGCGCACCAAAAGAAAGACGATAATAAGGACAAAAGCGAAAAGGATAACCATATCTTTTGCAATGTGTTCAATGTCGTTTTTTTCATGATACAAGAGCAATCCTGACAACACGATAAAGGGTATGACGAGTCCAATCGACCAAAGCCAAAGCTTATCGGATATTTTTATACGCATTCTATCTTGTGATTTCATATATCCTCCAAAGCAAAAAGGAGCAACTAATTGCCCCCCATTTTACTTACCTTTTTTCATAATGTCCGTCTATATATTTGGCAAATCTACCTGAATCTCGGGGGTTAGTTGGGTCGGGACGATCCCACGGCCAACCGCCAAAGTGCGTATGTTGATAGTCGCTGAAAGCTTTCTGAATTTCTTGTTCCGTATTCATGACAAAAGGACCATAACTCACAATCGGCTCATGGATCGGCTCACCTTCAAGCAACAAAATGTAGCTTGCTTGGTTACCATTTGAAATTTCAACGTTTTCATTACCATCCAATTTTATTCGTCTCGAAGCAGGAACATCTTCATCTCCTATACGGATCGTTCCTAAACCTTGATAAAAGTATACATTTCTGACAAAAGTCTTAGAGACGCCTTTTAAATGTAGTACTGCATGTGGTGCCATTTCAATCAAGAAGATGCCAACTTTATTTTTAGATTTAGCTGCATAAGACGCGTCACAAGGCGGTACCGCTTTGACCCCGTCCCATTCACCAGCGATGATACGCACCGTGGATTTAGCGTTCACATCATGTCCAACTGTTATAATCGGTATGTCCTCATGCCATAACATCTTATATTCTGGTTTCGCAAATTTATCGTTTGCGGGTAAATTTAACCACACCTGAAAGAGCTCTAAGGGATTTTCTTCTTCCATGGACACAAGCGGAAACATCTCTGCATGCTGACATCCAGCACCAGTAGTCAACCATTGCACATCGCCATTACCATATCTACCCTTTGACCCAAATGAATCAAAATGATCGACAAAACCTTTTGTAACGATGGTCACAGTTTCGAAACCGCGATGTGGATGCACTGGAAAGCCAGGTATTTTAGTGCCATGATACATTCTAAAACCATCCTTTATCGCAAAATCTTCCCCCAATGATCGCCCTGTCAATGAGACTGTTGGTTCTTGCAATGCATTTCCTTTTGGATAATTGTCCTTATGATGCGCACAAAAAATGAATGGATTTTCCATTTCCCAGTGAAAATCAATCTTTTGTATTCTCAAAATTCTATGAGACATATGATGCTCCTTTCGATACGTCGTAATTAAAATACTTATACCCATGAATGATTGGCAAACACTTTTTTTGGTAGAATTATTATATAGTTCAATATAAAAGCACAGTTGCTTAAATAAATTTATAGTGATAAAATTGAAACATGTTACAAACAGACGCATAATTATGCTGTCTATAGGTGGAGAAAACAATGAAAAGTATTAAGCTAAGAACTACATTATTAGGGTTGTTTATTATATTATTGGTATCTAATACATTGGCAGGATTTGCTTACATAAATTATAACAAACTAGCAATAGGTGAAATCACCAAATCACTACGTCTCATCACACATGAGTCAAGTATCTTCATCGGAAATTTGATGGCCTATCAATTAAAACAATTGGTACGTGTTGCTGAGTCTGATGCATTAAAATCCGATGAATTGACTCTTCAGATGTCATATTTATCGAGTCTGCCACTCGATTATTTTGAGATGCCATTTATTGCAGACCTAGACGGAAATTCTAGATATCTATCTGGCGATACAGAATATATTGGTGAACGCGATTACTATATTAAAGCACTAAATGATGTCACTGGTTATTCTGATTTTTTCCATAGTCGACTTTCTGGAGAAATGGTAGTTGTTGCCGCCATCCCTATTAAAAATAAAGACAATGTCATCATAGGTGTTGTAGGCGCTCATATCAATCTCGATTCTATCTCCGACATTATTGGAAAAAAAGGTTATGGTAACGATGGCTTTTCATACATTGTCAATGATGAAGGCAACGTCATAACCAATACCAACACACCCTTTTCGTCTAACAATCTAAATATCTTTTCACTCGCTGATAAGAATCAAAACTATATTCAAATGGCACAGTTTATCAAGAAAAGCTTTTCCAGCCAAGAAGGCCTGTCCAGTTACTCGCTTTATCAAACAAAAAATTTAAGTGCGTTTTCAAATATTGAAGGAACAACTTGGAGACTTTATATTGGTGCTCCGGAAGATTCACTTTACGAGAGTGTTAATAATTTTAGATTGCTTTTTCTCATTATAACTTTCATATTAAACATCATTGCATTGATGTTGGCTTCCATGCTTTCAAAACGGGTGACTGCCCCTATTATAGAACTAGATAAAGCATTTCAAGCAGCTGCATCTGGCGATTTATCAGTCCGCCTTAAGCGCACGACAGACGACGAGATTGGACGTGCATCAACAAATTTTAATCAGATGATGGATTCCATTAAGAAACTGACGTATTACGATCCAATCACCACCTTGCCAAACTTGAACGTACTTGAAGCCGAGTTCAATAGACAAGAGGCCGCTGGTTTGACGATCAAAGGTGATTCTCTCCTAATAATATCTATCGACCAGTTCTCAAAATACAACGAACAATATGGGTACACGCATGGCGATCAAGCTCTCTACTATATCGGTACACGTATACTCCCCTACCTCATTGACGGTGTAAATGCCTATCGTGGTAAGGGAGATGAATTTATCCTGTACTACGACGATAGAACAAGTACAAATGTGGCGCTCGGCATCTCAAAGCTCATACTGTCAGAACTAAACAAACTTTTTTCAATCGATGGAAAAAAAGTGCTATTCAAATTCAGCATGGGTTTTGTAACGAGATCTAAACCTCATTTGGGACTAGATGAGCTGATGCTACATGCGACGCATGCCAAAAATATGGCGAAATCCAATGGGGGTAATCAACTTTTCTTATATGACATGACACTTCACAACGAAGCGTTGGTCCAAAGAAGCCTTGAGGAAGATTTAATAATTGCTATAAAAGAAAAGCAATTTAGTTTAGTCTATCAGCCTATCTTCAATTTAGCGGATAAAAAGATGGTCGATGTTGAGGCCCTTATAAGGTGGAAACATCCAATTAGAGGATATATTTCCCCTGAGGAATTCATCTACTTGGCAGAACGTATGGGTATGATAACAGAGATAGACCACTGGGTAATCGATGAATCATTTAAACAACAGAAGATGTGGAACGAATCACAGATCCTTTCAATCAATATCTCTGCGCACACCTTTGAAAACGACAATTTTATACCTTATTTAGAATCTAAGTTAGCTCAATATCATCTGAAACCATACTTGATTCAGCTTGAACTAACTGAGCGTGTGTTGATTCAGAATATTGAAACGACCATAGATAAGCTCAATGCTATACGAAACCTAGGTATGAGAATCGCAATCGACGACTTCGGCATAGGTTACTCCTCGCTAAACTACATTGTCCAGCTTCCACTAGACAGTTTGAAAATCGACAAATCATTTATCAGTAAAATTTGTACTAACGATCAATCTAGGATCATCGTGCTTACGATTCTAAATATGTGCCGTGCACTCAATCTGCATTCTATAGCAGAGGGAATCGAAGATCTTCAGACGCTAGAAGCTCTGAGAGAACTTGGCTGTGACAATGGACAGGGCTATTTCTTCTCAAAACCGCTCCACCCCGATGATATATAAAAAGCTGTATCAAGGTTGGCAACTTTTGCCCCTGATACAGCTTTTATTTTTAATTCAAACCCAATAAACCATCAAGAGTTCCTTTGGAATCTAATGCGTGTAAATCATCGCAACCTCCGATAAACTGATCGTCTATGAATATTTGCGGTACAGTATTCCAACCGGTTTGAGCTTTTATTCGATCAAATAACAATTGATTATTTGATACATCATAGTTGGTGTAAGTTACACCTTTATCATCAAGTAATTTCAGTGCACGCCTACAGTAAGGACAGTAAGGTGTTGTATATAAGTCAATTTTAGTATTCACAAATGCTCCCTTTTTATTATTATGAAAATAATACAAACTTATCAGATGACGATTTCTCCTGGCCAATCCACGATGCCACCGAAATCATAAACGTTGGTATATCCAAGTTCAACTAGCAGTTCACTAGCTTGTGCACTTCGATTGCCACTTCTACAATAGACTAAAATCACGGCATCCTTGTCTTTCAGTTGTTCTGACGCCAATGTTTCAAGTTGATCGACTGGCAACAAAAGAGCACCTTCAACATGGCCTTCATCATACTCAGCCTGTGTTCTCACATCTATGAGTGTATACGGCTCGCCAGACGCCATCATCTCCATCGCTTTTTCACCGTTTATCTTATTGACGGTTGCAATGTCTGACGCTTCAGTCGTGCTAATTTCATCTGTGTTTGTTTCACTCGTGCTACATCCCGCAATACCGATTGAAAGTATCAATATCATACTTACTAATAAAACATTTTTAATCATTGTGGCGCCCTCTCATTCTTTGTTCAAATCGTTTAAGCTCTAATTGACACGTGTCTTATAAACATGCTATGTCTTTGTTATTAATACCCTAAACCTATTCAAACGAAACCAATTTTCGCTTTAATGACTATAAATGTATATGACCATCTATTACAGCTTAAATCTTTTGACATTGCCATTTAAATCTTCTGCTAGTTCTGCTTGAGATGTTGCAACACCAGAAACTTCATCGATGGCTTTAGTAACATCCTCAATACTATTTGAGATTTCTTCTGAGTTTATGGTTGCCTGTTCGATAGCAGATGCTACAGATTCAATAGCAATATTGATTTGTGAGATTCCTTGATTAATCTGAGTCGCCTGATCACTAAAGCGCGTCATAGTATCATTTACAAGTGTCGCATCTGAAAAATACTGATTGCCAGTGTCGACGAGTTTTACATAATCACCGATAACTTTTGTGTCTATGAAATCCAATATCCCATTTGCGTTATTTAGTAGTTCATAGAAAGCAACGTCAACATCACCAACGAGATTTCCAATTTCACTAGCTGATTTTGTCGATGCCTCAGCGAGTTTTCTGACTTCATCAGCTACTACGGCGAAACCTCTCCCGTGTTCCCCTGCACGTGCCGCTTCTATTGCTGCGTTCAACGCCAATAGGTTGGTTTGCTCTGCAATATTTCGAATCGATTCTGACATCGTTCTAATTTCATGAACAATTTGACCTTTTTCTATAGATGCTTTAATATTTTGTTGTTTTTCATTGTAGAGCATATAGGCTTCTGATTTTGATGTCTCAGCCTCACTTCTCATTTTTAAAGCACGTTCTGCAATAAAGCCGGCATTTTCTCTGCCTTGACCCGCTTCAAGAACTAACGCGTTAGCAAATTTAAGGATAACTTGACCCGAAGCATTGACTTGCTCCACTGCAGCTGCAGTTTCATGCATGCCGGAAGATATTTCCTGTGTAGAAGTATTCACACCTTGAATTTGTGCGTTGATCTCTTCAACAGTTGCACTGAGTTCTTCACTAGATGCACTAACTTCCATGCTGTTTTCACCGATTGATTCAAGCAACTGTTTTAGTTGAGTGATCATGTCATTTGTAGCACGGCTCAAATTGCCAATTTCATCTTTTCGCTTAAGTTGTTTTGAGTGAATCTCTTCACTAAAGTCTCCTTGTGCAAGTTTTTCAGCTTGTGCAACTGCCATTTTTATCCCTTTGACGATATTTCCAGATATCAAAAGGCTTAAGATAAGAGAAATTGCAAAGGCCACGGCAGTTAGAACGACCGTCATCAAAGAAGTGATTGATTGTGTTTTCGTACTATCTTCATAGAGCGCTTCTGAAACCACTTTATTGTTTTCCACCATCGCGATGATGTTGGCTTCAGTCACTGCTCTAACTTCCTCAGCTTCTTGATTTGCCGCTTGAGCTTGTGCCACTTTGCCTGTGTAAGCAAGGTTGATGACGTTTTGTCGCATTGGTCTATACTTGACGAGTGATTCTTGTAATGTTGTTAGCATGGCTTCTTCTTCAGAGGTCAAGTTAAGTGCTTTATATTTTATGAGGACATCACTTGTAGATGAACTGAGTTGTGTCAAAATATTGCTTGCATCAGTTATGACATCACGCTTATTTGAATAGCCATATTCCCAAACAATTCGTAGCATTTGTGCCTTCGATTCAATGATATTGCTTTGAACTTTCGATAAGTGTATATTCGCAATGAGTCTTTCTTCATAGAGTTTTTGCATATTGTTCGTGGTCAGGCTCAAAGAATAGAGACTTGCACCACCAATGGCTCCTGTCAGAATGGATACAATCAAAAAAGCCCCTAATATTTTCACCCGCATCTTCATGTTGTCGATTAATCTCATATTCACTCCTTTTTGTGACTTATATATAACTTCCAGTCACTTTTTTATATGGTACAAATCTCGTCCCACTTGAATTTACTCACTTTCAAAATTTGAGACTTGTATTTTTATTATACTATTACCATGATAATTTTGCACTCTAATCGCGCAAAATTATTGTCCTTTTATCATAAAGCTTTTTTCTGATACAATAATAGGTACAGAAACCTTTGTACAACATAGAATTAGGAGGTAAACATGACCATACTCACGCCTAAAGAATTTGAAAGGATTAACAAGACGGCATATAACTACATCAATTTAATCCAAAGACTTGAAAATCCAGTGCTTAAGCACTTTGTTCATCGAGTAGACGGCACTTTTGTCGTGGAGAATAATGGGTTTTTAATTCCCTATCTTGAACCACCTTTCAATACCCCCGAGATTATTGACCACTTATTCCATAAAGAAATATTCGGTGATGAACTGTTATTAGCTGGGCTTCCAAAAGAGCATTTTAAGTTGTTTGAAAAACATCCTTTATTTGAAATTGATTGGAATGAACCATGCCTTTTATACGTATATGAAAAAGAACCCATAGAGATTGTACAAGAAGGCGAATCGGGATATCGCGGGCTCAAATTAGACCATCTAAGAGAAGCAGATATAGACACTGTTTTTGAATACTATACTTATAAAGATGATGGCATCGACTATATACGCGAAATCATTAAGACACAACCTACCTTTTGTTTAAGAGATGGGGATAAACCTGTCTCATGGCTCGTACGTAGAGAAGATGGCTCAATGGGCATCATGTATACGGTGGAGAACTATCGGCAATTGGGTATAGGCATTTACCTAAGTCAACATATGATCAATAAGATCCTCGCTATGGGTCAAACGCCATATCTGCATATACATCATGGAAATATCCCCTCCATTAGGCTGGCAGAATCTCTCGGCTTCAGACTTGTCGGGGATATTCACTGGTTTGGTGTTAAGCGTAAGGCGTTATAGTTTTATGTCAGCTTTTGTGCGTATCATATTGATGGTGTTAATCAATGCCAACAGACTACCGATTACTGCCATAACTATAAAAGACACTTTCAGTGTGTATACATCTCCAATAAAACCAACGACTGGAAAGATAGTGATCATAAAAAAACTGAAAGCCATGCTAGCCATCGAGAGGATAGTCGCCCGATTCTCACTCGGTATCACTTTGTTGATATAGTCACCTAGTGCCACAAATATCAAGCCTTCAGCCAAGGCCATCGGGATGTAGAACAAAAAGTGGTATTTGGAGAGTGCAACACCCCAGATACAGGCAGCCGTGATGATTGGCATGATGAGCAAGATACCACGTTCTTTTATCACCGCTTCAATTTTATAGACTTGTGGCGCCATGATGGCACATCCTAGAGCTGTCACTGCATAGAGTGCGCCGATAGCTGCTTCATCATACCCATCGCTTTTCATATAGTTTTGTAGATAGAAAAAGATTGTAGTCGTGAAGCTCAATATGAACTGTGAAAAGAGTATTAAAAAGGCCAGTCGCTTATGCCCTCTTAGTATCTTATAACTCTCTTTGAGTTGCTCAGTAAAATGGTGTCTCTTTTCTGCGTTGACTAATTTCTTTCCAACGGTTGGCTCTACGAATAAAAATGAATACGCTATCGTTATGAGCCCTATAACTATAGTGATGGCAAACGCGAGACTGTAGCTTTTTGTCGCTAAATAACCGCCTATGAAAAATGAAAAAATACTGGCAATTTGAAAGACCATTTCTTTGTTGCCACCGATTTTCATATATTGATCTTCTTCACCTATTTCTATCATAGAATCGTAGATGAGCGCATCGCCAGCACCAGATTCCATGTTGTATGATAACGCTATGATGATAAATGATCCAGCAAACCAGAAAAAAGAGTCAGCCATCAAAAGAATGACGACACTGATTGCCGATAAAATTCGCCCAATAATCCTGCTGGTTCTTCTGCCATATAGATCGGCCACTGCACCAGTCGGTACTTCCATAGTGAATGACGTTAGATGAAAGATGGTTTCAAGCAAGCCAAGTTGAGTAAGGCTCATGCCTTTTGAGGCTAGATAGATCATCCATATACCTCGTGTCAGGTCGACATTTTGTAGAAATATAAACACGTAGTTCTTTCTTATATTTTGTTTTAATTGATTTTTAAATTGATTTGAAAATTCCATAATATGCTCCTCAAGTTGTATTGTGATTGATTTGTGACTTTAACCATAATAGTCCCACCCACCTGAGGTCTGGCACAAAAAATAACAAAAGCTCTGGGTCAATAGCACCCAGAGCTTGTTTTATCAGGACGTTTCGTCTTGAATCAACTAAAAGGAAGAGACTCTTTGCGCGCTTATATGACACCGATTTTTGGACAGACCTCTCCCGCTTTGTCCTAAATCTCCTGCGTTCATATAAAGTTCAGCAAAAAAACCATTCATACCATTCATCGTTGACTCCTAATTTTTTCATAAAACGATACTATTAAAGATATCTGCTTCTTATTATAGTTTAAGGTGAATAGGAAAAAAACACAAGAACTTCTTAAAAGTGCATTTTCCAGTTATAATACCCACTTTGAGAGTCTTTTTCATATCTAAGATAAGCCGAAAACTTGGCGCCTTTCTTATTCGTAAAATTATTGCTAAAGACTTCACCTGTTTCAAGAAGCTTTTTGACAGTGAACTTATTTGGCGTCACCTGTAGGCTAGACAAGAATTTATCGTTTTTCCAGACGACAAATTTGCAGCCACTTTTCCAATTTGTACAACCATAACCCTTCTCGCCTTCGATGACATCGGAGCCACATCCTGGGCATTTTCCCAGTGAATCACCTGCCGGTTTCTTATCTACTGTGCCTTCGTGTATAATGTGAAAAGCATCCTGTTTGATGCGCTCAACTGCGTCATTTGTAAAATTGGTTATGGTTTCGAGAAATGTCGCTTTAGTGACATCGCCTTTGCTGATATCAGAAAGTGTCTTTTCCAATCGTCCCGTGTATTCAAGGTCAAAGAGCGTCTTGACAGGAAATGTCTCGACGAGGCGTCTGCCCATTGCCGTACAGAATAGGGACTTGCCCTTTGTATCGATATAACCAACGCGTTTGAGCTTCGTGATCGTCTCGGCCCGTGTTGCTGGCGTACCGATGCTGAATCCGCTGAGTATAGCTTGTAACAATTCCTCTTCTTCTTCATTTGGCGCTGCATCGACGTCGATACCTTCTGTGTTAACTTCTATATCAATGTCACTGTTTGACTGTGCATCTACAATCGCCTCATCATCCACTTCTTCGACGTCATCTACGTCTTGCTTTTTAGAATTTTTTAGGCGCTTGCCACATGTTTCCATCACACGCAAAAGCGTTTTTTCTGTATGATTTTTGGGTGGTTGTGTCCCTTTAGTATCTATCTTCATCTTTTGAAGTGTCACAGGTGCTTCTTTCTCAACGAGTGGTAGCAATTTTTCTTTTGATTGAATCCTTTCAACTTTTCGCCAGCCTTCTACACGTTGAGTCCTTCCTTTTGAGACAAATACCCCGTCTACATGGAAACCTTCAATGTCCTTAACTGGCTTTGTGTTTATTGTCACCTCTTCGTGTTCCGCGATTGGCATAAATTGCATGATGAATCTGTTTTTAACAGAGTCATATACTGCTTTTTCGTCGGGTGAAAGACCCTTTGCCACCATATAGGTTGGCATGATGGCACTATGGCTTTCTACTTTTGTATTGTCAAAGACGCGTTTATGCGTATGAAAAGCGATTTCATTTTCGTAGGGCAAACCTTTCTTATGAACGGCCAAAACTTTTTGAGTCTTGTCAATCAACGACTCTTCAAGGGCTAAACTCGCCGTTCTAGGATAAGTAATCAGTTTCTTCTCATAAAGATCCTGAGCTACTTTAAGGACTTTATCTGATGTCCAACCTTTAAATTTGCTAGTGACATGCCCTTGTAATCCCGAAAGGTTAAATAGACTCGGCGGGTATTCTTTTTTTTGCTCGACGATGCGGTCAGACACATAAAATGGTTGACCTGCTAAAGCAGATTTAAGCGCTTCTATTGGCGCTTTGGTCTCAAAACGATCGCCAGTCGGTTCATTGTAGGTCCCATCATAAAGTTCATCTGCCTCGGTTTTGAAAGTTGCCATGAGTTTGTGAAACTCTTCTTTGACAAAGTTCTCAATTTCCATATCTCGATCGTAGATGATTTTAAGGGTTGGCAAGAGTACACGGCCGATATTGAGTGCTTTTGCTGACCCACGTTGATACTTAAGGGTTGCTACAGATGTCAAATTGATGCCTATGATCCAATCCGCCCATTGTCGGCTGATACCAGCATCTCTGAGTGGCGACATCTGTGTGTTGGACACGAGTTTCTTCATACCACCTAGCACTTCATCCGCTGTCCATTCGTTGAGTAATAACCGTTCAATCGGCTTTTGGACCTCAAGGTATTCGAGGATGATATCGCCAATGATTTGACCCTCTCTATCATAGTCACATGCGCTGATGACGCCTTCTACATCTGGTCTCTCTATTAGTGTACGAATGGTTTCAATCTGTTTCTGAGCGCCAAGATCAATCTGTTTACGGTCCATGTTGTCATGCTTGACCTTATATTTGAAGGCTTCTGGTATAAATGGAAAGTTTTCCATACGCCAGCTACCCATTTTTTCGTCATAGTCCTTTGAATCATAGAGTTCGAGCAAGTGTCCAAATGCCCAGGTGACTATGTAGTCGGCACCTTCAAAAAAACCATCGCGCCTTTGCTTGGCGTCGATGGCTTCTGCTATATTTCTAGCCACTGAAGGCTTTTCTGCAATGATGACTTTTAGCATAAAGCAAACACTCCTCTGTTGGGGATCCTGTTTATCAATCTGTTTCCTTATCACCACTATGATGTCTATGTGAGCGATCGATAAAACCTTCTGGTCGCTCAAACTGGGTTCTAGGTAGCTTCATTTCAATAGCCTTTTCAATCTCTGTCAAAACGATCTCATCCTTTTGTGAAATGAATGAAATGGCAAAACCTTTACCGCCCATCCGACCCGTACGGCCAATGCGATGGATATAGATTTCCGCTGTTTCAGGCAAATCATAGTTATAAATATGGCTGACGCCGGAAATATCAAGACCTCTTGCCGCAACATCCGTGGTGACAAGGTATTGGAACTTACCTTCACGAAATGCTTTCATCGTACGCTGTCTCACATTTTGTGACAAGTCGCCATGGAGCTTTTCACAGCTGATACCCCTTTGAGAAAGTTCAAACTCAAGCTTATCTACCCGACGAATCGTACGGCAAAAAATAACACCTAAGAAAGGGTTCGTATATTCAAGTGAATGGAGCAACGCTTCTGTCTTCCATCGATCCGATGTGACCACGAGTTTTTGCTCGATGTTTTCAAGGGTTATCGTTTCGTTAACGGCACTGCATTCAACCGGTGAACGCATGTAACGATAGGCAAGCTTCTTGACATCACGGTCTAACGTCGCTGAAAAGCATAGTAGTTGCTGATCCTTGCAAGCATTTTTCAGTATGAATTCCACTTCATTTTTAAAGCCTAATAAGAGCATTTGATCCGCTTCATCGAGGACGAGAATTTTGAGTTTGGTCAAATCGATGCTGCCTTGTTTCATGTGATCGATGAGCCTACCTGGTGTCGCAACGATAATATCGATACCTTTACCTAGTTTTTTAAGCTGAGATTGCGTATCAACGCCGCCGTAGACAGCGAGTAGTGTCAGACTTTGTCCTTCTATCATCTTTTTCGTTTCTTCTGTAATTTGTAAGGCAAGTTCACGCGTTGGCGCTAATATAAGCATCTGAAGTGTTTTTGAATAGGTCGAAAGCCGATTTAAACTTGGCAGTAAATACGCAAGTGTTTTGCCCGTTCCCGTCGGTGCCTGTGCGATGACATCTAGACCTTCGTTGATTTGTGGGATGGCCCTTTTTTGTATCTCTGTTGGTGCTTTGATGTGTTGTTTTTTTACCCCATCAAGCAGCCAATCTGCAAGACCGAATTCTTTAAATGCATTCATAGGTCAACCTTTCTCTTTAAGAGCGCGTAACAATGCGATTTCAGAGGCATAGCCTTCGATTTCGTTAGGTGTTTCTAAATAAAACGGCAAGAGATTAAGCTTAGGGTGGTTGATGATTCTCTTGATGGCATCAATTCCTAAAAAACCCTCTCCAATTTTCTCATGTCTGTCTTTATGGCTTGAAAATGGATTTTTACTATCATTTAGATGGATGGCATATAAACGTTCAAGGCCAATGATACGATCAAAGGTATCAAGTACACCATCCAAATCGTTCACGATATCGTAACCAGCATCATAAACATGACAAGTATCAAGGCATACGCCGATTTTTTCACGATGTTCCACTTTATCGATGATCGCCCTTAGTTCCTCGAATCTACTGCCAACTTCACTGCCTTTTCCAGACATGGTTTCGAGTAAGATCATCGTCGATTGGTCTTGATCAATCACTTGATTTAGTAAAGTAGCAATCATTTCGATACCCGCCTCTACACCTTGACCAACGTGACTGCCTGGATGAAAGTTATAAAGAGTCCCCGGTAGAGACTCAAGTTTTTCTAAATCTTCTGAAAATACATTAAAGGCAAATTCACGTACGCGTTCATCCGCAGAACATGGATTGAGTGTGTATGGTGCGTGTGCCAAAATAGGTCCGAAATTATGTTCTATCATAAGCTTTTGTAGATTTACAACATCCACTGGATCGAGTTTTTTTGAACTGCCTCCTCGTGGATTGCGTGTAAAAAACTGAAAAGTGTCTGCATTTATTGATAACGCTTCCTTTCCCATAAAGTGATAACCTTTTGTCACTGATAGATGGCAACCTATATATTTCATTTTTTATTTCCCTTCATATAGATGACCCAATAAATAATCGCGATAAATAAGCTACCACCGACGAGATTGCCAAGCGCTACTGGAATTAAATTGTTAACGACAACTGCTGTCCAATCAAGATTTGCGCCTACTGCAGCGCCCATAGGTATGAAAAACATGTTGGCAACAACGTGTTCGTAGCCTGATAGCACAAATAACATAACTGGGAACCAGAGTGCTAAAATCTTACCAGCTACATCAGTTGCTGCTACTTGAATGTATACAGCGCCAGCTACGAGGACATTACATAAAATCCCCCTCATAAAGGCCTGTGTAAAGGTCAATGATGATTTGGCTTCGGCAACAGCAATTGCTTTTGTCGCCAGGTCGCCTGTATAAACATCACCAGCGTATAAAATATAAACCAATATTAAGGAACCAACAAAATTTCCTACAAATACAATTAACAAGTTAATCATAAACTTAGATAATTTCACATCACCGTTTGCCCATGCGCTGCCTATAAGTGCATTGCCAGTATATAATTCACCACCCGCTAAAACGACTAGCATGATTCCGACAGGAAATACCGCCGCACCCATGAATTTTGCAAAACCCGCATCGAAATGCCCCAATGTTTGTGTGACGACAAGATTTCCATGTCCTCCTAAGCCTATGAAAAAACCACCTAAAACTGCAAGAAGAAAGACATTTATAAAGGAATATCCAATTTTTGTTTTTCCAATGTCTATCCATGACTGTGCCACTTCTTTTGGCGAAAGATAACTCTTATTCATTTCTTCTCCTAATTATCATTATAAATTTGAGGAAAACACATAATTACACATGCCTGCTACGGCTTGTTGACTCCATCTATTATAGTCTAATTGCTATTCGTTTTCAATGCTATCCTCTTCATTTACCGTCTACTTTGCGTCGTACACTAAGTGTTAACGCCACTTGTCCTGGTAAATAAAACGACCACATTGCTAAAGCAGACGCTTCATAGATCCGTGTCATCAACATGTTAGATTCAAAATAAGATGGGAAATTATAGATGGCGACGTTTAGATCACAAAGGGCATAAAGTACCAAACCGATGATAAATAATCGTCTATCATAGACGCTATTTGAGTCGACGGACTTTTCTGAATGCTTTATTGGTACAAGAGTCAATCGTATAAGATTCCATGCGAACAATAGCGCATAAAAGGCACCAAGTGAAAGCATAAGTGCATAACTAAATTGTAGTGGCAACAGTATCATAAAAAAAATCAAGGTCAATACAAAAATAAATCCCTTTATGAGCGCGCTTTTTATATTGAAATTTTTTTGAATTCTTACTGAGTATAGAAGTTGAACAAGGACAAACAAAACAAGGCCGTAAACAAATTGGCGCGTCAATAGCAAAAAGACATCCGAAGCAAGTGTCAAACTCATGATTAACACCATCAAGCGGCTGTCGTGATTTGCCTTATTTGTAATGGTATTTTGACCTAAAAATGCGAGACATAGTCCAATGCTCATAAGTTTGAGTAAAGCACTAATTTGTATCCAATTTGGATTATTTGACGCAACATCTATCGTCGTAAAACCAATATAAATTATACCCTCCAGGATTAAGAACCGTTTTATGTCACGATTATGGTTCATCACAACTGGACCAGCGCCATATAGATGGCTGTACCACTTAATATGCTCAGTAAATTGTTTCTTTTCCAGATATGTAGCAAGCCAGTCACCGCAATAGCAACGAGAACTGGAAGGCTACTGTGCATCTCAAATATCGCAACTGATTTCAGACTGTACACGATTAACATGCCCATAACAGCTGGTGGTAAAACGCGGCCAACATAGGCCACCCATTTAGGCGTATTTTTTCCTTTTCCAAATAGTAAAAATGGACCGAGTCTGATGAAATAAGTCACACACGCCATGAGCATGATCGCCAATATCTTATCCATGCTTAACCCCTCCTTCTATTGTTTTGCGGAGTAGGAGTAGAAGGGCCAACAAGATGACCATAGCGGGTAAGACCATCTGATCTGGACCAAATACTTGAAGGGCGACTATCGCCGATAAGACACCTATTACTGCGGGTAGATGTTTCTTTTCAGCAAACCATTGTTCAATGAAAATAACGACGAAAAGCGCTGTCATAGCAAATTCAATACCCGTTGTGTCGAAGGTAATCAAATTGCCAATCCATGCGCCAAGTAATGTACCTGTAACCCAATAAGACTGATTTAATGCCGATATTGTAAAGAGCAACTTTTCTGAATCCACATCTTGTTTCTCAGAGATGCCACACATCAGAGAATATGTTTCATCTGTCATGGCAAAAATCATATAGTGTTTCATCCATCCGAAGGGTTTAAATCTTTCAATAAAAGAAAGGCCATAAAAAAGATGCCTTATGTTGACAAACAAAGTCATGAGAGCAACTTGAACCATGTTGATGGGACTAGTCAATATCTGGATTGCTACAAATTGCATGGCACCTGCATAAAGAAATACACTCATAAGAAGTGCCAACCAGATACTCAATCCTGATTTTACAACGAGTAAGCCAAAAGCGATACCCACAGAGAGATACCCCAATAAGACGGGTATTGTAAAGGCAATCGCGATTTTCAGTATTTTTTTGATAGGAATCCCCCCCTTACATCCGTTTCATGTATTATATCAAATAACGGATGTTTTGGGTAAGACAATCTTAAAGCGGCTGCCTTTTCCTTGTGTGCTCGATACTGTAATGTCACCACCATGTCCTTTGACGATTGCCCGTGAAATCGTGAGTCCAATACCAGCGCCACCAGTTGTTCGATTTCTAGATTGATCCGCGCGATAAAACCGCTCAAATATAAAAGGTAGATCCTTTTCTGAAATCCCATATCCGAAATCTTGAAACTCTAGTATGACATCAGAAGGTGTCGCATTTAAACGGATGATCAACTGACTGTGTTCAGGTGAATATTTAAGGGCATTTGACATTAAGTTTACAATGACTTGGTTGAGTTGGTTTTTATCCGCCATTATAGTCTCTTCAGCCATGCACTCAAATTCAATCAGAATATGCTTTTTATAATAGTCACTTTCAAAATTTTTAATTTGATTTTCAATGAGCTGCTTTAGCTGTACTGGGTTCCGTTCCCCTCTAAAGGCCTCGTTTTCAGCACGTGCCAACTTTTCTAAGTCGCCAACAAGACGTGTCATTCTCACAATTTCTTCATGGCAACTCATAAGTCTCGATGCGTCAGCTACCCAGATACCATCAATCATGGCTTCCATATGACTCTGAAGGGTTGCAAGCGGCGTTCTCAGCTCATGTGCCACATCACTCGTCAAGCGCTGTCTCAATTTTTCCTGGTTTTCAAGCGTTTCAGCCAGTTCGTTTATAGACGCTGTCAAAGCATCGATTTCAACCGTTGTGGAATGTGATTTTGATCGGGCGTCATAGTTACCATTTGAGATATTGTTGGCCGTTTCCATGACAATGGAAAGTGGTTTACTTATGCGACGCGCCATAATAGTTCCCACTGTAAGTGCCATGACGATGGCAATGCCACTAACAGCAAGTAAGAGTCGATTGAGGGTTTCCATAAACGCCACATCGCTGTCAGTGAAGTAGTACGGGCCATAAAATTCAATGATGACTCTGCCCAAATTTTGTCCATTTTGAATGAGTGCATAGTCCGCTTCAACAACTTCACCTTGCCAGTTTGGTACCTTTTGAATCATACTCATAGACATATGTGCAATCATCTCTTCGCATAAACCGTTATTATGTACTTTTGCATCCCATATTATCTTTCCATCACCTGCTTCAACACGCATGATTAAGCCTTGTTCAAGCGCCGTGATACCAATAGTTTTAACTGCATTAATATCAAAGACGCCCTCACGGTCAATTTGACTTTGAAGTTGTTCGACAATTGATTCGTTTTTCATTGTTTGATTCTTGATGACATAATTAATAAAGCTCTTTTCTAAAAACACATTAGAAAAAATAGTAATTATAAGGATGCACAAAAGTCCTATCAATAGATAGGACACTGATAATTTTGTTCTAAGTTTGAGTTTCATCGTTTAACCACCATATCTGTAACCGATGCCATGAACCGTGATGATGCGTTTTGGATTCTTTGGGTCGATTTCAATCTTTTGTCTAAGATTCTTTATATGTGTATCCACTGTTCGATCATAGCCATCATAGTCGTCACCAAAAACGATAATCACGAGTTCTTCCCGCGTAAATGTCTTTTCAGGATATTTCATCATCGTCGCGAGAATTTTGAATTCGATTGGTGTCAAATTAACTGATACGCCGTTGTTGAGTACCTCATGCTTATCATTTAAAACGACAAGTCCATCTGAAGCTGTTGGCTTGTTCCCGCGTCGCAAAACAGCTTCTATCCTTGCCATCAGTTGTCTCGGACTAAAGGGTTTAGAAATATAGTCATCTGCCCCCAGCTTTAAACCGCCGATGACGTGTTCTTCGTCGCTTTTGGCGGTAAGCATGATAATAGAGACTTCTGAAGTCTTGCGAATCGTTTCGCAAACCTGTTCGCCAGACATTCCGGGCAACATCAAATCGAGTATGATCAACTCGGGCTTATGCTCGGAATATAGAGCGAGTGCGTCTTCACCTGAACTGGCGACTATCGCTTGATAGCCACTATTTTCAAGGTATGATACGATCACTTCTGAAATTTTCTCTTCATCTTCCACAACTAGAATTTTTCGATCAAGGTGCACAACAGCCTCCTATCGAGCTTGCGCCCGGTATCTGGATGGTCTTTTCATTTTCTATAAAAGCAGTATCAATGGCTGCTAAGTCATCGACTACTTTTATCTGTCCACTAATCATGCCCATCCAACATGAGTAATAAAAACTTCCCGATTCAGTCGGTGTAAATTCTATCACATTGTCGCCCGTGTAAAGTGGAATTTCTGGTTGACCAAATTTGCTTAAATTAATGCGGTTGTTGCATCCATTTAAACTGGTTGCTTCCGCTTCGATCACCCATCTCACTGGAACACCTTTTTGAACAACAATTGCAGGATATTCGTTTTCATCAAGTGGCGTAACAATATTTTGTACGTTTCCATCAAGCACTGCGACACTCCAACCATCTACTTGTCCATAACTGATACCCGTTCCATTAAGTGCAAAACCTCTGCTCATCATAACAAAACCAAGTAAGATGACAAGTGCTGCAGAAACTTTTAACATGGATTTAGTAAATTTCCGACTGAGAAAGCTACTAATTGCACCAAAGCCAAACATCAAAGGCATCGTGCCTAAACTAAAGGCAAGCATGGACATAGCACCTGTCAGAGCACTACCTGTTCCGAGTGCATAAAGTTGCATCGCTTGAAGTGGGCCACATGGCATTAAGCCATTAAGAAGGCCAACATAGAAAGGTCTTTTACTATTTTTTGGATCTAGCTGCATATTGGCAAATAATTTTGGCATTTTCGGGTTGAGTTTTCTAAGCCATGGGAACAATGAAAGCATATTAAGTCCCATAATAATCATAAAGAGTCCTGTCACGATAGTTATCATGCCCTTGGCCATGCCTGAAAACGTCACCACACTGCCAAGTGCGCCAACTAAGCCACCAATTATTGTGTAAGAGATCACTCTACCACCGTTATATAGAAAACTTGGTCTGATTTTTTGCATCCATCGTTTCGTTCGATTACTTTCAAGTGGCTTAATATCAGTTACGATGCACTGTGATAAGTTAATACCACCACACATGCTGATGCAGTGAAGTGACGTCAATAAGCCTATGACGAACAAGACACCATACCCCATACCCGGCTCGATTTCTGGGATAAAATTAAATCCAATCGTATTTTTGATTAAGAGATAGATGCCGACGATGGCGACGCCGATACCGACTAAGTGTAATGGAGAAAATGGATCCACTTCATTTGACGGTATAGAAGTAGTTTGAGCTACTTCTGTCTTAATATTGACTACTTTATAGCCTTCACTTTCAAGTGCTTCTTTAATTTGATTGAAATCCACTTTCTCTTTCACAGATTTGACGACAGCCTCTGAACGGCTGTAAGATGCATTCACTTCAAGGGTCGGGTCGATGGATTTAATCACTTGTTCCACTTTGATTTCGCAGTGTGCACATGTCATGTTTTCAATTTTAAGCTGCCATTTGTTTCGTATCGCCATATTGACTATCTCCTATTAACGTTTTATATTGATTTTAACATGTATTTGTGTGAATTTTATGAAGACATCATATGTGACTATCCTTGAGGAAATGCCATACTCAATTGATTTTATATCTAAATTTAGGAATCATACGATCTTTAATCACCATTGACTCAACGGTCTCAATGTATTCAGCGCCACAAGCTAGATAAAAGTCTCCTGCTTCCGGACTGGTCACTAATTCAATTTGATCAATATGATTTTCGCCACAAATCTCTTGCATAGATAGCCACATCTTTTTTCCATAGCCTTTTCCGATGTAGTCAGGTGCTATATAAAAATATTCCAGCTTACTCATATAGTCTTCTTTAACTATACCAAAGAAACCAATTAATTGATCATCCTTTAACATTTTATAAACCAGATTTCCAGTTATAAAATTTTCTGAAATTATATATGTGCGTCTAAATATATCCATAAATGCCGCATCAAATCCCCAAGTTGCCTCAGACTCAATCGCAAGTAATGTAAGAATTTCTGAATCATCCTTCATGGCACGCTCTATATATAGCATAGGTGTTTCCTCACTTTCTTATAAATATTTTGAGACTTATTTGGTAATTATGCAATTTCCATAAATCTTTGGGTATATAACGGATGTCAATTTAAATTCATCATGTACTCAAGGAGGTTATTATGGAAAACAACCCAAATAATACCAACAAAGATGTTGAAGACAACAAAGTTATCGCTGCATTGGCATACATCATTTTCTTTTTACCCTTAATTGTTGCGAAAGATTCACCATTTGGAAAATTTCACGCGAATCAAGGACTTATCTTACTTTTGCTTGGATTTGCAGTGAGCATCGTCGGCACTATCATTCCATTTATCGGATGGTTTATCATCGCACCAATTGGTGGGTTGGTCGTTTTAGTTCTAGGCATACTCGGTATCGTCAACGCGCTCAATGGGGTTGAAAAAGAACTACCTATAATAGGGAGCATCAAATTGCTTAAGTAAAACAAGCCATTATTCAAAACTAAAGCCGCAAGCAGTCTGTTCTTTTTCTGCTATACGGCTTTTAATTTTTGTTATATGAATAGATTCTTTTGCCACACCGATTCTAGATTGACATGATCCCAGTGTATCGTACTGTTTGCAAGGTTGATTGCCTTCTGTATATATTCATGTGACAGGTTGGCATCGTTAGAGGTTAATGTACCATGGATAGATGTTAGTGATGTCGCTGGTTTGAAATACAGATACATGGCCATATCATCCACTTCGGTTGGCAAATGGTAATTGATAGGCAGTCGTTTCGCGCCAAGTTTTTCATAATAGGTGATACGGCGTACTTGATTGATAGCATCACCTGCCGGAATTTCAATTTCGATAAACATACCTTTACGATCTGACCACATGCGCATCATCTCTTCGAAAAATTTAGAGCCATAGCCTTTGCTCTGAAACGCCCTTTCTATTACGAGATAGTCAAGCCAAATAAAATCGTCATTTGCTGGCACATATAGACATGCAAATCCAATGCGTTCGGCGCTCTTCTCCTCATGCGTTTCAGCTATCAACAAAACATAAGCCCCGCGGTTCATCAGTTGCTTCAACTGGAATTTTGTCTTTCTTTCAGTTTCAGGGAATTCTTGAGCATAACTCGCATAGATTGCGTCAATATCATCTATCGTGCCCATCCTGTATTGAACCATCACGCCCTCCAAAGGTTTGCTCACTAAGTCTGTTTTGTTTCTTGACGATGAATGCCACACCTAAGTTGAGCACCATAAAGCCTAGAACGACCCAAAATATTTCTTTAATACCGAATGCTATAGACACATATGTGCCCATAACAGGTGATACCATCCAACCTAAACTGCCAACTAAACCCTGTATGCCAAACAGAGTACCTCTGCGATCCGGATGCGTCATCTCAGCTGTGGTTGAAGTGAGAAGGGGTTCAATACCTCCGATGATAAAAAACAGAGCCGTGTAAAATACAACAAATGGCACGAGACCCGTTGTCAAATTGATGATAAGTACATCCACTAGACCGATGATCAACATGATGCGGATTAAAAGCATTTTGTCGTATTTATCACCCAATCGGCTTATGAGAACCGCTGCTAAAGCTGTTACGAATCCTACAAGACCGTTGATATACCCTGTTGTCGATGCAGCACCAACAATGGTCTGTGTGGTTTCTTGCACAAATAGCGGGATAAATGGATTAAAAACGGTACGAATAATACGCTGGAGAAAGAGCATAAGCATCAGCATCATAATACCGACGGTAAAGAGATCTGAATAGTTACTTTTTCCTCTAATGACAGAAGTTCGCTGAGTAACCTTTTTTTTCTCACCTTTAAGAAAGAACGTAACGATGATAAAACCCACCAACATGAGCAATCCACCAACGTAGAAGCTGGCGCGATACCCAAAATGCTCAGCAACTTTACCACCCAAAAGCGGTCCGAGTGAATAACCTACAAAAGTGGACGATGATAAGAAACCAAGTGCATATGACAATTTATGATTTGGTGTATTGACCGCAACGAAAGCTGACGAAGCCGTTATTGTACCTGTAAATAAACCTTGTAAAAATCTTAAAATAATCAAGTGCCAAACGTTTCCTGCAAGTCCCATGCCGCCGATGATTGCAACTGCAGCGAGCATAGCCCTTTGGATCATCATCTTTTGTCCAAATCGATCCGATAAAATGCCCCAAATAGGAGACATGATAGCCATCGTTACTGCAGGTGCTGCCGTCAAGATACCTGTATATATTTTGAGCTGATCGGGATCCGTCACACCAAGTTCCTGAATAAAGAATGGTATAAATGGAAGCCCAAAGCCGAAACTCGTCAGCGAAATCACTTGTGAAATCCATAATATGTATAAATTTTTTTTCCATTGTTCCATTTTTGGGTCCTTTCAAATGCTATATTTATTATCTTAAAGAAATTATTTCGTTACACTATCTATTTACTATTGTAACGCTTTTTTTCAAAACTCGCTATCCATTAAAACATATTTTTTTGGAAATTATACAATTTCAATATCGACAAAAATCCCCAAGCCAGTGCGTCCTATGCAAACTGGTTGGGGATTGTTTTTTATGCTTTTAGAACCTTCGAAAGAAAGGACTGCGTCCTCGTTTCCTGTGGGTTATTGAATATCTGCTCAGGACTGCCTACTTCGACGATTTGACCTTCGTCCATAAATACGACGCGATCCGCGACTTCCTTCGCAAAGCCCATTTCATGGGTGACGATGACCATTGTCATGCCATTTTGAGCGAGTCCTTTCATGATGTCAAGCACCTCGCCTACCATCTCTGGATCGAGGGCAGAAGTGGGTTCATCAAAGAGCATGACATCTGGGGTCATAGCCAGCGCACGCGCTATGGCGATACGCTGCTTCTGACCACCAGATAGCTGATTTGGGTACGCATCGCGCTTGTCGATGAGGCCAACGCTTTTTAGAAGATTTTCCCCTTTTTCGTTCGCTTCAGCTTTACTTAGTCCATTAAGCTTTATGGGTGCCAAGGTGATATTTTCAATAACAGACTTATGGGGGAATAAGTTGAACTGTTGAAAAACCATCCCAATTTTGCGCCTATGTCGGTCGAGGTCCACTGACGGGTCTGTCAAGGTGACCCCCTCAAAGATGACGTCACCACTCGTTGGTTTTTCCAGTAAATTGATGCACCTGAGAAGCGTGCTCTTTCCTGAACCACTTGGACCGATAATGACGACGACTTCGCCTTGATCCACTGTATGTGTCACATTTTTGAGGACTTCGAGTTTTCCAAAAAACTTGCCTAAGTTTTTAATTTCAATCACTGACCGTCATCCTCCTTTCAATTTTTCCAAGCACTTTAGAAAGTGTGAATGTGAGCACAAAGTAGATGAGTGCTGCAACTATTAGAGGTTCAAAAGCGATAAACGTATTGCCCCTCACGACGTCCGTATTGTACATGAGGTCGTGTATGCCGATGACCGAAACGATGGCAGATTCCTTGATGAGCACAATAAATTCATTGCCCAAGGCGGGTAAGATATTTTTCATCGCCTGTGGAATTATGATTTCTTTATAAGTCAGAAAGACTGGCATGCCAAGGGATCTCGCGGCTTCTTTCTGTCCTTTATCAACTGCACCTATACCTGCCCTGATTATCTCCGCGATATAAGCAGCGCTGTTCAAGCTCATCGCCACGACACCAGCTGCCAACATGGGGATATCCTGGATGCCATAATAGACGATGTAAAGTTGAATCAGAAGTGGCGTGCCGCGCACAAATTCGATGTAGCTCACGGCAAATGCCTTCAATATTTTATTGTTTGAAGTCTTCATCAAGGAGAGGGCTAAGCCGCCAATCAGGCCAAATATGACGGTCAGCGCGGATAGTAATAGCGTATAGCCTGTCCCTGAGATGAAGAACCCTAGATATTTGGGTAAGAAACTAAAATTCATTATTCAGCTTCACTGAGCAACATTGCGTCTGAGATGATCTGATCCATTTCACCGCTGTCCAAAAGGTCTTTGATGGTAGCATCAATCGCCTCTAAGAATGTGCCGGAGTCCTTTTGAACCGCTATAGCAGAGCCGCCTTCACTGCCTAGATCCAAACCGTTAAGTGACAGATCAGGATTTGCTGTAGCGTATTGTTTTGCCACAGGTTCAGCTAAAATCAAGCCATCTACTTTGCCAGTTTTAAGTTCCATGATCAAGTTTGGTATTTTGTCGATTGCTTTTGCTTCAGAGCTTATGAACATCGTCTTTGCAAGGTCTTCTTGGATTGACGATTTTTGAACGCCTAGAATTTTGCCGTCAAATGCTTCAAGTGTGTTAAGCGTTCCTACATTTTCAGTTAAGACGAGCATCGTTTGTCGTGCATCATAGTAAGTGAGCGAAAAATCGACGGATTGCTTACGTTCATCAGTTGGTGTCATACCTGATACGATGAGGTCGATCTTACCTGCAGTAAGTGCTGGGAGAAGGCCTTCAAATTTCATATCTATGATTTCAAGTTCCACGCCAATACTTTCAGCTATTTTATTGGCAATGTCAATATCAAAACCGACGATGGTGTCTTTTCCTTCCACTTCAATGTGGAATTCAAAAGGTGGGTAATCTGCTGAGGTACCTAATACTAAGACGCCTTTGTCTTTGATTGCTTGTAGTTTGTCTGCAGGAATCGCTTCAGCTGCCGTGGTTTCCGCCGCTGTAGTATCTGAAGCCACCGTTGTCGCTTCTGTTGAAGCTGTTTCTGCTGGTGCCGCACATCCCGTGAACATAAGTGTCACCAAGGTGATCATCATCATGATTGAAAGTATTTTTTTCATAATATATTGCCTCCTATTTTCTCTTTTTTTTATTTAGTTTTGTTTATCAATTTCGTTTATTACTCTAACGCCTCAATATAGGCTTTTCCGTTCTCTAAACTTGTTAAAACCGACTTTTTTGATGTCGATCCATAAGACTTTTTATTTTCTATGACCGCTTCAATATCTAGTGTTTGGTAGATATCGGCTTCAATCATTGGACACCACGCCTTAAACACTTCTAGTGTAAGTTCTTCAAGTGCAATGCCATTTTCAATGCAGTGCCCCACCAGTTTACCCGCTATTTCGTGGCATTCTCTAAATGGAATCCCCTTAAGTACCAAGTAATCGGCAAGATCCGTCGCATTGAGGAAGCCCGCTTTCACTGCTTTTTTCATATTGTCTGTCAGAAATGTCGTTTCTTTGAGCATCTCCGTAAAAACATCTAAGCACATAGTTACTGTTTCAGCTGTGTCAAACAAGCTTTCCTTGTCCTCTTGCATGTCTTTGTTATAAGCGAGCGGCAATCCCTTCATCACCGTTAAAATGCCCATGAGGTTGCCATAAACTCTGCCCGTCTTCCCCCGCACAAGTTCCGCGGCATCGGGATTTTTCTTTTGTGGCATGATGCTACTGCCCGTTGTAAAGGTGTCGCTTATCTCTATAAATTTAAATTCTGAACTGCTCCACAGTATCAACTCTTCTGAAAATCGGCTGAGATGCATCATGAGCATTGCGCCCGCGCTACCAAATTCTATCGCAAAATCTCGATCGCTGACAGCGTCCATAGCATTTTCTGTGATGCCTTTAAATCCAAGTGCGCCTTGTATAAATGCGCGATCCGATTCATAGTTGACGCCTGCAAGGGCACCCGATCCAAGTGGCATTTCGTTCATGCGTTCATAGAGGTCGGCATATCTGCCGTAATCTCTCTTAAGCATTTGAAAATAGGCCATCAGGTGAAAGGACAACCGGATCGGCTGCGCGCGTTGAAGGTGCGTGTATCCTGGCATAATGTCATCCACATAAGCCTCACCAAGTTCGAGGAGTAGCGCCATCAACCCTTTGATCTGAGCCATAATCCCTTTGGTTTTCACCATCGTGTACATTTTGAGATCGAGTGACACTTGATCGTTTCTACTGCGCCCAGTATGCAGCTTTTTACCTAACGGTCCGATATGGGAAACGAGCATCGACTCAATGTTCATGTGTATGTCTTCGTTTTTTATATTGAATACCTGTCCCATATCGCCTGACGCTATCGCCACTTCTATCTCAGCTTCTATGGCCACAAGCCCGCTTTCTATCAAACTGGCTTCTTCTTCGGTTAAAATGCCGATTTTTTGGAGCATTTTCCCATGGGCGATGGAGCCTTTGATATCTTCATGATAGAGCTTGTAGTCGAAGCCGATTGATGCGTTAAAGCGTTCTAGTAAGTCGCTGCTCTGGGACTTAAACCTGCCGCCCCATACTTTCATACTGCAATATCCTCCACTTTGTAAACACTCAGTTTGATAGATTGATCCTCTAATAGGCTTTCGGATAGTTCGTTTTGACCGATACCCTCTTGCATCATCAGTGCCTTAATCTTAATTGACAAGGTAAAGAGGTTGATGAACCCTTCTGCATCTTTTTGGTTATAGACTGCATCTTCGCCGAATGTGACAAATGCTTCATTGTATAGTGAGTACGGCGATTGTGATGCGATGGCCGTACAAGAACCTTTGAATAATTTAAGTTTAACTTCACCGGTTACGTTGACTTGCGTTGCATCGATAAAGGCATCAAGGGCTGTTTTGAGTGACGTAAACCATTGACCGTCATAGACGAGTTCGCTGTATTTTTGTGCAACGATTTTTTTAAAAGCCATCGTCTGTCGGTCGAGTACGAGTTTTTCAATCGCTTTATGTGCGTTGTATATAACTGTGCCGCCTGGGGTTTCATAGACACCTCTAGATTTCATACCAACGAGTCGGTTTTCTACAAGATCCAATATGCCAACGCCATGTTTTCCTGCGATTTGGTTAAGCGTTTCAATAAGCTTAACTGGGCTTAATAGGTCACCGTTCAGCTTCGTCGGTATGCCGCTTTCAAAAGTCAATACGACTAACTCAGCCTCATCTGGCGCTTTATCTGGCGACACGCACCATTTGTAGACATCGTCTGAGTGTGCATTCCAAGGATCTTCCAAATTACCACCCTCGTGGCTGATATGCCAGAGGTTTTCATCCCTTGAATAAATGTCTTTCTTCGTCACTGATAACGGGATGTGATGCTTCTCAGCATAGTCGATACAATCTTCACGAGATTTCAAATCCCAAATTCGCCATGGTGCGATGACTTTAAGTTCAGGAGCTAGTGCTTTAATGCCTGCTTCAAAACGGACTTGATCGTTTCCTTTACCCGTTGCGCCGTGCGAGATGGCAACTGCACCTTCTTTGATGGCGATATCTACGAGCATCTTTGCAATCAATGGTCTTGCATACGCTGTACCAAGCAAGTAGTCATCTTCGTAAAGTGCACCGGATTTGATGCCATTGAATAGATAATCTTTTACGAATGCCTCTTTTGCATCGACGATGTAGACTTTGCTCGCCCCAGTATCAAGTGCCTTTTTCCATACGGCTTCATAATCGTCTTTTTGACCGACATCGATACAAGCGGCGATGACATCATAACCCATTTCTACTGATAACCATTTTAAAATGACAGATGTATCCAATCCACCAGAATATGCCAAAACAACTTTCTTTTTCATCTCACGCCTCCATATTTATACATTTATTTGGTTTATTATGCATTTTTGAGTAAAAAAAATAACCCTTATCTAGGATTCATCGTTTCTGCTTAAGAAATGTTGGCATAAAAATAGTCTACTTTACGTAGACTGATCATTTACCTAGATAAGCGGAATATAATCAATCCTGTCTGGGACGAATTTCTCCGCGGTACCACCCAACTTAGCTCTAAGCTCTCTCTTATCAGTACGGACACATGTCGATACCTATTCCTGTTAACGGGGAAAAACCGGCTTGCCTTACTCAATTCTTGCAAGCTGCTCGAAAAAGTTCTCAATAGTTTTGTCTTGTATAGGCTCACACCAAACCCTATATCGCTGGACCAACGCCACTATATTTTCTTTTCCTCAAACGCATTAAAATGATTAACTTGTGGTTAATTATACATAACCAACAAATGCGTGTCAATAGTATTTTTGAAATATTATTCGTTTTTTTTTATAAACATGCATTTTGTATTCAGAACGTATGCAAAGAGTAATCATAACAGCCGAATATACAGCAGCTATTAATCTTCAATCAAGGTCAGAAATTGCTTCTCACCGCTCGGATTCAATGCGACGATTTTGGGCGTTACCCAGTGATAGTAAGAATCTGGCGACTTTCCCGTAGAAAATACCGTGAATACTTTATTCCCAAAATGCGACCTTATGCCATCCACTACGACTTCATGGCCTCTGTATAATGTATCAATATGAAAATATTTTGAATAATTATCAAAGTGCATCTCTGAATATTTAAATCTTTTTCCAGTTAACAACAAATCTGCTCCTTCTCTTTGTGGATCACTCCACATGATATTCTGAAGGATCGTCGAGGACGTATTGTCGAGCTCGGGATATAGCGTCAAATCTGACAAGCATTTTAAATGGCCGTACAACTTAGTTGATGCTGTCTCTGGCTTTGGAAGACCACCATGTACACATTCAACCACTTTGTCTCCTGTTTTTATGAACGCGATGTAGGCTAGTGTATCAAACAAATTTAAGTAAGCAGGTAACACATTGTTTGAAAATGTGGGATTTGTAGCACTCAGTGCCTCTAAATACCTCGGGAAGTAATCGAGTGGATTATCCGTTTCAGGAATTCGATAGGGTAGACTCGTGACGCCCAATTCTATCATAACGCCACCATCGTGGTTGCCCCTAAGTAAGGTGATGCGCTCTGGAAACAACGCTTTCATAATCAGTAAGGTTTCCATCGTCTTAAGATGGGTTTTGCCTCGATCGACATAGTCGCCCATGAAGATAAGATGGCTTGGATTGTCGTCGTTCATCGTTTCAAAAAAAGCCGTCGTCTTAAAGATGCGTCTTAGTGAACTATAGTCTGAATGGATATCGCCGATGAGATAATAGGACTTTGCAGCAGAAAACAAGACGATGCCATCTGCCCTTTTGCCATTTTCTATTTTTTCATTCTCTAATACGTCTCTAGCTGACAAATGTGTACGTAGTAGCGCCTCGTTGATCAAAGAATAATCTTCGTTTATCTGGCTGATTACCGATTCTATAAGATAAAGATGGAATGTGCAAAGCGCTTCAATGTCAACAGTAGGCTGCATCACGGAATGATTATCATGAGTCGCCCAAAAGCTGTCCACGAACGCATCTATGTCATGCTCGATGAGTTCACTCTCGATGAGTTCACTCTCGATGCGTCCACGCTCGATGCGTTCAAAAGCGCCTACTGAGAGGCGCTCTTTGAGATTGTTAAATGCTTGAATCCGATTCATATTGGCCCCTATGCTGTTTCAAATAGTCTTTTTTAAGATACCCGTAGATCACGCGGTCTTTCCATTCACCTTGAACCATCTGATGCTCTTTCAGTTCACCTTCTTTGGAAAAGCCGAGTTTGATCATGACGCGCTCTGAACCGCCGTTCTCTTTTGCACACCCCGTTATCATTTTATGAAGCCCAAGGTTGCAAAAGGCAAATTCAAGAACCGCTTCGCCTGCTTCAGTCACAATGCCAAGGTTCCAATACGGCTGTTTGATAAAATAGCCCATCTCGGCTACCCCTTCATCTAGCAAAGTAAAGCCAATTTCGCCTACATAGCTTCCAGAAGCTTTCTCAACTATGGCAAAAAAATACTTGTCGCGATTTGGTAGAACCATTGCATCCATAGCCGTTTTCAGATTTTCCTCTACTGCCTCACGATCCTTTGCATAGAGATCCATGATATAAGTCATGTTGGCCTTATTGCCAATCAGCGTCTCCAAATCATCTAAGTCTGACGCAATATGGTCTCTTATATTTAGTCTGTTGGTTTCCAGGTGAACGCTATTTATTATCATAGTCGGATTCCTATGGAAATTGCATGCAATTTCCTCATTTAGTATTTTTTTGGACGCTGAGGACTTTTCAGAAACTTTTTATAGGCACTGTTTGACAACAAGCTCAATCCAGTTAATATTGCCAAAAATATAAATGACAGAATCGCGAAAAATGTCACGATTGCTTGAATCACACTTTTAGCGCTTTCTATACCACGATTAGACATAGTCACTCCTCTTTTAACCAATGTTTTTAATGAAGCAAATCACGCGGTTCACTTCCTTAAAACCTACCCCGACATGGAAAGCATAACTCACCACATTTTCATCTTCAATATCGGATGCTATTTGTATGCATCCTTTTGACTTGGACCATTCTTCTGCTTTTAACAACAACTTTTTGGACATGCCTTTCTTCCTGAATTCAGGCAATACATAGATGCCTTCTACATAGCCAACTGGACTCGAATCTGCCCCTTCAACGTAGTCGGCACGCAGTGACACATGGATAAAACCTACTGGCAAGTCATCGTAAATGCTCAGAAAAACCATCTGTTTTTCATCGCCTTCAAATCTCTCAAACTCATCTCTTAAATGCATATACTCGTTCTCAGGCCATAAATCAAGTGCCATACTCGTCAAATCATCTAGATACAATGGTTCATAAGACACAATTCGGTAATCAATTTTCATAGAAACCTCACTTTTTCATGGCTGCTTTGAGCGCCTGATATGCAATTCATACAATTTGGAATTATGCAATTTCCTCAACGGTTAAACGCTTTTAATAACCCTTTAAACACTTCTAAGTCTGATGGTGTCGCAAACACTTTTTTAGGCACGATATACGCCATCACTTGGCTGACGTAAATAAAAATATGGGTTCGGGATTCTACAACTTTTTCAATGGTTTCATATCGCGTTATATCTGAAGACGTTTTATCCGAGATGACGCCTTGATCAATAAAGAGTTCATGTGGACCAACGACGCCAGGTACTTTCCCAGATGCGATCAACTTTTCCGATTTGCGGGCGATTCGATATTTAAACCATTTAAGGTAAAATGCAAACCATAAAATAGCCAATACTCCAAAAACTGCCATCAAAACCACAAAAGGCACATCAAACAAATTGCTTAATGTCGCCGGTGATGCCAGCAATAGGATTGGGAATATGATGCGTTGAATAAAAAGTGACCGCTTCATGACAGGTGATGTTTCTATAAAATTAATATTGAAATCAATAAAATCTTGACTGGTTAGTTCGTAATGCAACTTCATTGTTTCTCCTCCACAGCGTGATACCACGTAGGGATCACTTGATTCATATTGTCATACCACTGTAAAACCAGTTTCGTTTGATCGATCATCACATCGACTTCGCTTTGCCCGAAAGGTATCGCCCATGGAATTGATGACAATTGATTGCTTGAAATGTAAAGAGCCAAAAGTTTGAAAAAAAGTTCAGGCACATCCTGCTCAAAGTAGCCATCTATTAGGCCAGTGGCGAATTTGGGACTGGCCATCGCACACCATGTGATACGGTTGAATTCTTCCCAAGGATCACCAAAATCTAGTCGATTAAAATCTATGATACCAAGTTGCCCTGACGGTGTAATTATCATATTACCGATATGAAAATCCCCATGATGTAGGGATTGTGGTCTTTCTTCAAGTAGCATCCGATTGGCTTCGATGTATCTAATCAAATGCTCAGCCCCATCAACTTTTATGGGACATGTGCGATACAAGGCAATCTTATGATCCATCTTTCGATTAAAACGGCTTTTCCAGTCCTCTTGTGTTTGCGGCGCTTGGATGCTATGGATTTTTCTAAGTGACTGACCAGCAGCTATGCCATGCGCATACTGTGTTTCCTCCGGTAAGTATTCGATAACACTACTAGCATCAACCCCTTCAAGCCATGTAAACAACATGTAGCACGACTGACCGTTGTCGCATAAGCCAATGGAGATCGGTAACGTCATCTTTAAATCAAATGCCTTAACGCGACTCAAAAATTCAAATTCTCTTTTTTTTATCTGATAGCTCTCAACAGGTGAAATTCTTAAGAGATACGTGCTCTGATCTCTACATATAACCTTGAATTTTTCATCAGTTGACCACCCTTTGGTAATCGGTTCTATCTCGATCCATTCACTTGAACGTTCGATGTCTCTAAACATGATTCACCTCAAGTTGCCAATAACCCACATCTAACCATAACCCTTTTTTGAATCCGATTTCCTTATAGTGTGCAACTTTCTTAAATCCCAATGATTCGTGAAGTGCTATACTTGCAGGATTGGGTAATGAAATGCCACCTATAATGGCATGAATATCTCCAGTTTGTAGTCTTTCTATCAGTTGTGCATAAACTTGACGTCCAATGCCTTTACCGACGTAATCTACTGCCACATAGACAGAAGTCTCAACTGTAAATCGGTAAGCAGAGCGTGCCTTCCATTCGTTTGCATAGGCATAACCAATCACATTGTCGTCTTTTTCATAAACAAACCAATGGCCACGTTCAATGCAAGGCTTCATGCGTTCAATCATGAGCGATTCAGTTACAGGAATCTCCTCAAAAGTATGCGTTGAGTTTAACACATATGGGTTATAAATCTCACAGATAGCTGTGACATCAGTAAGTCTAGCTTCTCTAATATTCGAAATATTCATAATTGCACTCCACTTTTCTTCACAAGTAAGCTATAATATTAAGGCATAGGGGTATATATAATATAGCCCATTTATGACTTTGATTTCATATTCAATTCATTATAGCACGAAATTTTTCTGTACTTTACTATGGAAATTGCATAATTACCAAATAAAGCCACTAAATCATATTTTCTATATGGCAATATTGGTATATTTGCGCTGAATTTATGTGAGAATATCATATCATAGAAATTATGCAATTTCCTTTGACATTTCTTTTTTAATCTTGATTTAAGGAAATTCTAATCTGGAGTGATGCTTATGACTACAAAATATAGACTAAATCCTAGTTTTGACCTTGATCTCGATAGGATCAAGGAATACCTCGATTGCGTTGTCGACCTCCTCAAACACGAGCGGGTGCAGTCCATGAAAAACTTCATCCAACATGGGAACACCACTTGTTTTGAGCATAGCCTTTACGTATCCTATACCAGCTTTGTCGTCAGCAAAAAACTTGGACTCGATTACCGCTCAACTGCCCGTGGTGCACTGTTACACGATTTCTTTCTATACGATTGGCATATAAAAGGCAACTCGGAAGGTTTGCACGGATTTTCACATCCACGTGTCGCCTTAAGAAATGCCCTTGAATATTTTGAATTAGGGGCTATAGAACGCGAAATCATACTGAAGCATATGTGGCCGCTGACACCTGCGTTGCCTCTTAAGAAAGAAGCAATGGTCGTCACTATGATTGACAAATATTGTTCAATTGCGGAAACTGTTAAATTCAATGGCAACACGCACATCAAACACCTTCAAACAATAGAAATATAATAATCGTCGTAAATATTCAAAACGGACCCTAATGGGTCCATTTTTTATTTGTCATCGTTTATAGGGCTTCTCCAAAATGAATAATGCGTCCTCCAATTGGGCGAAGTGAGCTTTAAGCGTTTTGTTGACGTCGAATAGCGCTTGATTGTACGCAAAGGGCCCAAGGATATCCAGCATATACTCAATTAACTGCTCTGCAGAAAGGTTTCCGATTTCTTCCATGGACTGGTCTTCAAAATACCTTTGAACTTGAGCGACGAGTTTCGCCTTTTCTTCTTTTGAGATTGTCATTGTATTATCGCCTCCCTACCAAAATTATAATGAAATTGGAATTATGCAATTTCCTCATCTATATAAAATTCTACAAATCTTTCGAAACTCCTTCTTTGCATTTGACGTAAAAAAACGACCGCAACAAAATGATCATCACCATTTTGTCGCGGTCGTCTTTATTTTTAAAATCAACCAACCGTCTTAAAAAAAAAGACTAGTTAGCGAGATCAAAGGGCTTTAATAATTTATATACCATCATAGGCTTATCATTTTCATCCATAACTTCAACTTCAGCATACGCCCATCCAGCGATGTTAGCAGGATCTGCACCGGCATTGATAAACGGCTCAGGATTTAATACAAACACGATGTCTTTATCATTTGTAGCCATATCACTTGCCCATTCGAACATGTTGCCATTGCCCATAGCGATGCCATAGTGATCGAGTTTCGCGTGGAAACCAACGCTGTCTCTATAATCTTTGACAATACCTTCAACGGCAGCTGTCATAGATTTCATTGCATCGACAGAAACGGCTTCATCACCGAGGTTACCAATTACGAGGAGTTTGTTTGTCTCTGCATTGACTGAAAAAATAGTTGCATCAAGCTTTGTCACATCTAAACCCGCATCCAAGAAAGGTTGTAAGTCGAATTCTTGCACAGTATCAACGCCTTGAGTAAAGTCAGCAGAAATTGAAAAACGTTCACCAGTAGGTGCAGTAAGTGCCCATGCATTTGCTGCTTCATCAAATGCGATTTGATCAGCAAGTGTCACTGATACTGCATCGAAAGACTCATTGGCAAATTTGCCAATGGTATCTGTTGATGTACAAGCTGTAAGTACTAAAACACTTGCCACTGACAAAGCCATTATTTTTAATGCGTGATTTAATTTCATAATAACCTCCATAATTTGATTTCTAAGTCATTGTATCAGATGGTTATGGAGAATTTATGGAGATAAATGATCAATACTATCAAGAACTGGCATCATTCGAAAATCGTCATATTTCGAACGCCAAAAGCTTCGAAAGGAATATAGACTTGTAGAAAATCAGAACCTGTTCTTCGATCTGGGTAAGGTATTTGAATGGTCAAATTGCTTTGATCGAGTGTAAATATTTTCTGCTCTATGGCATTTTCAATCTCTGCCTCGGTGAAATTTCCACTTTGAACGATACGTTCATGGACCTGAGTTTCAATAATTGATTCGAAATCAAAGCCGTTGACAAACAAATCAGAAAGCGTCAACTGTTTTCCAGAGGTATCGTAAACTTGATACTCGCTCAAACTGTCATAATCACTGCCTTTCGTTAGCCACAAGTTCTTAGTGATAATGACAAAACGACCCATTGAAATCTTTGAAAGTGTCAAATTTGCATAGTTTTCCTTGCCATCAATTTTCAGTGCGTTTAATGCCTCTTTAGATTCGAGAACGAATGCTTCGTATACATCATCTAAGCGTTCATCTTGATCATAGCTCGATAAATACCATTTCCCACCTTCAAATAACCCTTCTGTGTTTTCCGATTGCCCCCTTCCATTTGATTGCCAAATGGGCAGCATGCGTTTTTCAGTCTCGTCGACAAAGAGATTGTTTTCAGGTTCATAATACCTAGTACCAATGGCTAGATTATCCCCAAAGTTTTCAAGACCGATTGAGAAAGTGATTTGTTCAAAAGCGACATCAAATCTCGAATCATCTGGTTCGATAATTATAGTGAGACTCATATTGTCGAGGCAATATGCTTGATCATGAGCAATCCCATCGAAAGGTTTTGTCAATCGTGCAGGAGAATAAGTATATGCTAGGTATAATTCATCTGTAAGATTATTTTGTTCTATTTGTTCTAATATTGCGTCGTTGATGACGCTTTCATAATCATAACCATCGATGAAAAGGGCTTCTAAAGGCACCCGTTCCCCTGTATTGAGGTCAATCGTCACGCTACTGGATAGGTTCATCCACATCGGCCCATCAAAGCCTGCATCACTGACTTTATAATTACAATTGGTATAACCACGAACAGATAACAGATTGTTGGCATTGAAAGATGTATATAGTGATATGTAACTCGAAGTCAATATAGATGCCTCATCAAATATGGTTCTAATGCCTCTAAAAGGCGCAATCGTCTTAGGATCCATTCGTCTCCCCATCTCAAAGATGAGCGACTCAATCTCAGCATTTACTTTTGCCTCAACCGCTTTTGTTTTAAGTCCTGAATAGACTGGATAGTATACCGTGTGCTCTGGTCCGGCAATCTCACGAGGTGGATCAAATTTAGGAAATACCTCACTGTTCACTTCTACAAGTGCGTTTGGTACGAGATATTTAATCTCGTTTGGCGCTGTTACTGGCTTTTCAAACGTCGTATAGACCTGTTGATCCCTTTCTGTCGTCGCATAGATATCAAGGTCATCACCACTGACACTCATTGCATCGCACCCAGTAATGAGAAGCACAATTGCCAAAATACAGATCATGATCATGCCAATGGCGATGATTGCATTTGAATCACTTTTTGATTTTGACATACCCACTTTCCTCCATCAACGTTTGACCCTCTTCTGTTAGTATCCACTCAATGACTTTTCGCTCATTGCTATCTTTAGGAGAATCTTTACGGATGACCGCGTAGTATGCCGTCGTAAACGGATAGTCGCCCGAACGGATCGTCTCATGATCTGGATAGATGCCATCGACTTCAAGAAGTTTGACAGCATCACTGCCCCACATATCTTCAACAAAATAAAAGTAAGAGTAACCTAAAGCCGACGCTGAATTTTCATAATTTGCCACCGCATCAATCAACATACCCATTTCTGCAGTCACCAGTTCTTCAGGGGCTTGCATCGGTGTAAGTCCTTTCATGACAAGGTCGAGAAACCCAGTTTGGCTTCCAGAATTGACTGGACGTTGATAAGGAATAATCGCTTCATCTACGCCACCGACCTCGAGCCAGTTGGTCACTTTTCCTGTGTAGATGTCTTGAATGTTCTGCGTTGTCAAACCCTTTATGGGGTTATCTACATGTGTTAAGAAAACGAATGCTTCACTGACAATGGGGATGACTTCAAGTTCGATTCCTGCCGCTTTGGCAAGAGCGAGCTCTTCTTCAGATGGCGTAGTTACAAAGATCAAATCGACCTTTTTATCGATGAGGTTAAGATAAGCTTGATGCGTTTTATTGTGCAAAATGTAAGGCCTAACCGCTTCAAGAGTGGTACGCGTCAAAGTGGCTGCAACAGCTTCTGAAAGTGGAATCGTCACAGTGGAGCCATCCACGTTAGGGTAGGTCTCCATTGTGAACTTTGGTGCTTTCTTTGCGCATCCCGACAATACAGATAGACCAATAATCAAACATAGTAACAAGATTGTGTATTTTTTAACAAATTTTAACCTTTTCATGTAGCACCTCCAAGTGATGTGAAACATATGGAACGTAATCACTTTATAATTTTGATTCTTTCATAACTTTTTTCTTATTCTTCTCCGCTGTTTCTTCTAGACGATACTGGACGATTTTTTTGATCAGTTCAATAGGCAGTGGTTCATCGAGTGGAAATCTAGCAGACCCTTTGGCATATTTATATTTCTTGAGCGCATCTTCAAAAGCTGTAATGCCACTTGGCGTCGGATAGAAACCGATGTGGTTTTTATAGCCTGCAAAATGTACGAGATTGCCATCCAAATAAAAAGTTGGCATTTGATAACTCATTTTTTCTGTGGCTTCAGGTACGAGTGATTTGATCAATTCCCTGATTTCGTTAAGTTTTACTTGGACCTCTTCAGGGAATGTACTTATGTAAATATCAATTTCGTTTTGTTCGCGTGGCATAGTATCCTCCTATTCAACTGATATTTATAAGGTACGCATATGATTTCTAAAAGCTTCTTCATCGTCCTCATTGAAAATATTTAATCCCTGATCATGTAATGACTGCGCTGCATAACCATTTCCAGCGACTTTCACACTTAAGAAAGTCCCATCATATATGTAGCCCATACCACAAGATGGACTATTTGCCTTTAGTATGGCTATTTTTGCGCCACATGCTTCGGCTATGGCCAAGGTCTTTTCAGCACCCGAAACAAAAGCCTCTGTTCGGTCAATCCCCGTATTGTCCATCACTTTTTTTGTGCCGTTTTCGTCTACCACGATCTCACAAGCCGGCCTCGGTATTGGCAGACCGCCAAGTATCTCTGGACAAACTGGGATGGCTTCACCAGAAAGCACTAAATCTTGGATCCACTTGACGGATTTATGATCACCATCGAATCTGCATTTGATGTTTGCGAAACACGCGCTTACTATAATCATACACTTATTCTCCTATAACAAATCAATGATTTTTTCGATAATGTCAATTTCAAGTATTTGATTGTGCCCTGAAACGATGGTATGACAATGATAAGCCTTACATTTTTGTAAACTCGCTCTGTAAGTGGCGTGGTCGCATTCCAAATATGGCACGATTTCCGCCATTGTATCACCAATGTTGTCACCCATGTTGATAATGCAGTCTTGCTCATCAATGATGCTGATACAGTCCGCAGAATGGCCAGGTGTATGAATCAGCCTAACTTTGTCCTTCGGAAAATAAAGTGTCTCTTCAAATGTAAGATTTGGTAGTACCTTAACGCGCGGTTCACGAACAAAGTACGCATTTCTCTCAAGATCCTGCGCCCAATGTGACTCAATATTCTCACCACAAAGCGTATGACCTATGATCAGTGAGCTATCAACTTGATCGTTTGCCCAAGTGTGATCCCAGTGATAATGGGTGTTGATGATCACAAAAGGCAAATCGTTGCGCGAATTTGCATAGGCAATCATTGGTTCAACAGTGAAGTTACCTAAACCTGGGTCGATGATGAAATTGAATGCATTTCCCATGATGAGGTGTAGGTTCAAATCCCAATCCGCTCCCAATTCGCGTGAATCAAATGTAAAGATGACGCTTCTCGATCCAATAGGTCTCGTCTTCATCTCTTTAACCTCCTATTTTTGCCAATAGTCTTTAAGTGCGTAACGCGTATGACCATGAACCCCTGTCGTCTCATTTGCAGTTATGAGTGCATTTAATATCGCTTCTTCTGTCGATTCCGCTGCCGCTCTAAAGACCGTTTCCAACAGATCTTCTTCGAGCTGTGCAATATACCTGATCGAATCACCTAATTTGTCTGCCTCAGTCATTGGATGTGTCGTAAATCCTATGACAATATCGCCACTGCCATGACCAATATAGGAACCCACACGTGCCATGCCAACCACTGCACGTTTACAAACGCGCTTTAATTGCCTATCTGAAAGTGGCAAATCCGTCGCAAGTACGATTATAATGGACCCCTTATCCACTTCAGTACGATTGGCGATTTCTTCTTTAATCGTTTGTCCAACTTTTTCGCCATCTATGGTCAAATCCGCTAGTGCACCGTAGTTAGCCAGTACAAGTGCGCCAAGTGTATACATCCCCTCTGATAATTGCAACATTCTTGACGCTGAACCAATGCCCCCTTTGAGATTGTGACACGACATTCCCTTACCCGCGCCATTATCCCCTTCTAAAAAATCGACATCCGCTCGCGCAATGGCTTCAAATACATGTTCATGGGTTATAATGCGCTTATCAATGGCGTTGAGATAACTGTCGTTGCATTCACCTACAACTGGGTTGAACGATAGACAGCTCACGCCCTCACTTTCACATCGATTTAGCGTATATGAAACCAGTGCATCCGCGACGCGTGATGCACATAAAGTATTCGTTAATAGAATTGGGCTCTCAAGCATACCGAGCTCCTCTACTTGAATAAGTCCAATCGCTTTGCCATAGCCATTGATTACGTGTGCTGCAGCAATGCATTTATTTGAGAAAATATTTTGAGGTGTTGGCATGATTGCTGTTATGCCAGTTTTTATATCGCCATCATCAAGCGTTAAGTGGCCCACTGTCACACCCGGAACATCTGTGATTTTATTGCGTTTTCCCTTTGGCAATCTACCAATATTTATGCCATATGCTTCAATGCGCTTTTGATTAATCATAAACCCTCACAATCTCTTCAGCATACGTATATCCGTATGCCATGTTCCAAAGTTATATACAAAATTATCAATTCTAGCGATTTCTTCGTAACCCATCTGTTCATATAAACATCGTGCGCGCTTGTTGTATTCAAAGACGCCTAGCTCAATTGCCCGCATGCCTATACGTATACACTCCGCTTCTAGAAACGCCATAATCAGTTTACTGATGCCTTTACCCCAGTAGGCTTTATCCCCGATGACGAGACTGATCCACGCAGTGTCAGTCTCTTTGTGGATGCGTGCCTCAAAATCAGTGTCAATACTACACTCACCAATTGGCTTTTCCCCATCGTAAACGACGTAAATGCGCTTTTTGATATTGCCGAGAGTTGATGACATAAGTTCCGCAGGTGTCACTTCAATGTATTCGCGTTCGTTAAATCTCGGAATAGCGTAAGGTCTTATTTCAGGATCGTTCGTCCACTCGGCAAATTTTTCAAAAACGGGTACATCCAGATTGGTAAGTCTCTTTATCTCTATAGTCATAAAATCTCCTGATTGTGTATTTTCTACATTATATGATTAAAATATCACATTCCTGTTAATATAGTCAAATTTGATGATAATTTTGAGAATATGCAATATAATGTCAGTAAGATTAAATGTAAGAATTACTTGAAAGGGAGGCATCCGTTATGTTACAGATTCTAGGCAACAGTTATTATTATCCTTCACAAGTGGTGGTAGGCGGATACAAAATCGACAATCAACTTCTGCTCATCGACTCTGGCAACGACGATTCAAGCGTCAGAAAAGCTTATCGCGACTTTGGTGATATTCAGATTATCGGGGTGCTCAATACACATTCACATGCCGATCACTGTGGTGGCAATGCGTTTATTCAAAATAGGTTTAATGCGCCAATCTATGCGCCTAGTCTTGAGCAAGCTTTCATTGAAGCGCCGATATTAGAACCTACATATCTTTATGGCGCTTATCCCTTGCAAACGCTACAAAATAAATTTCTCATGGCGAAACCTTCGAAGGTCACGCATGTAATCAAAGAAGATGAGCCAATCTCAATCAATTTTGATGGTGACACGCATCTATTCGAAGCTATTTCATTAAAGGGGCATTCTCCCAACCAATTTGGTTTTAGAACACCTGATGACATCCTCTATTTAGGCGATGCACTAATAGGCACAGAAATCGTTGCAAAGCACCCTTTAATCTTCACTTATGACGTCACCCAGCATCTTAATTCCCTTGAAAAGTTGAAAACAATGTCCGCTAGAGGTTATGTAATTGCACATGGTGGTTATACCCAAGAAATCGAAACCATCATCACTTCCAACTATAAAGCGTTGATGGATACTCAAGAAATGATTTGCGATTTGGTCAACAAGGCATCTTGCTCGTTTGACACCTTGCATCATGGTTTAAGCGAAAGATATAATTTGAACGAAAATGTCTCTCAAAATTTGCTCAATCGCTCGGTTATCCATGCACATGTCAAGCGATTGGTTGACAATGGTTACTTAGACATCACTGTAGAGGCCGGCAAGTTGATGCTTCATAGGTTATAAAACAAAAACGGGATACCTCCCGTTTTTTTATTTTTTCATATACGCTTTTAAACGTTCGTAGCTCACATCCATCGTCATCTTCACAGGTAAAGCCAACTTTCTACTTGGGATAAAAGTACCATGATAATCCGAACCACTTGTGATGACAAGCGATTTTTCTTTACAATAATCCAGATAATAGGCTGCCTCTTCCTGGGATTTGTAATAAGGGCTATAACATTCAATACCTTGTATCCCCAGCGATACCAAAGTGTCAAGCATCTCAATCGGCAAATGTAACCCGCCATAGTAGGCAGGTGGATGCGCTAGAACTAGCAGGTAGCCAAGCGCATGAAGCTTAGGAATCACCTCATCATATGGTTCAAATACAAGTGGTTTACCAAAATCATCAATCAGACCGAAAAAATCGGATATCGATGACGCAATTCCTTTATCTAAAAGGTAATTTAGCGCTTTCCAGCCACCACGTGTCGCCTCATGACCATATTGATCAAAGTCAAAGGTACAGGCATGTCTTTCACAAGCAAAGGCTACAAGTGCCGAGTTATGCGCTTCTCTAATCGCTTGATTGCGACGCAAAATTTCTGCTAGAGCGTCATCTTCCGAACGGACCCCATAAGTGAGGATATGAAGTTCCTTTCCTTCGAAAGATACTGATATTTCAACACCAGGGATAAAATCCACGGCGCTTTTTTTTGCAAGATTTGCAATTTTATCGATATTCTCGATGCTATCGTGATCCGTGACCGAGAACAACGCAAGGCGTTTGAGGATGACTTCCTCCATGAGTGCTTCGGGTGTTAAAGTGCCATCTGATGCGGTCGTGTGCATATGAAGATCTACAATCCCTGAGCACTTGAAAAAGTCTTGATATGCCGTCATTTTTAAATCGACGTATTTCTCACGATCGTAAGGCCCAGCTTCATTAATTATGGTCGCTTTAATCGCGTTATAATCAGTAACTAGTTGCGGATTCACCCTTAAGGCATCTCTAAATCGTAAATGCCTCATCAGTTCGAGACTGTCTTTAGGACATACATAAAGATGATGTGGTATCGCATTGAGCAATTCAATATTGGGGTCAAGCTTTCTATGCTTTTTATACTCAGTTAACGGATTTCTCTTAAAAACCTCTCGTTCAAAGATGCCTTGATCGCCACAATGTTCATAACCCAAATCTTCAAGCATATGCTTGATAGACTCGAATGATTCATAGTTATCCATCACGAGATCCACGTCGATAACGGGTTTTGCACACATACCTTCAACGGCAGTACTTCCAACGTGTTCAACAGCAAGAACAGCATCTCCAAACGCTTCACAAAAGACGCTTTCCAAAGCTTCAAACCACGTCTTCCAGTGACTGTTATACGCACAGAGCGTTTCAGTTTTTTTGTTTTTTAACAGTTCTTCTATTGCCCATGCCTGATGCGTCAACCGGAGCTTTGTTCGAGCCTCCTGAAGCGATAGCCATACTAGCACATGATCCATTTCTACGCTCAATGTTCGACGGCCCGTATCAGTGACTAAATAATTGTGACCCACCATTTCAAGGCACTTACTTTTTCCAGGGGCATAGCCGATTAAAGTCCCCGAACTCAGAAAATCGCCCACTTCAATGAGGTAACCAAGCTCTTCCTGAAACTCTCGAACGAGGCAATCTGTATGACTCTCATCAGATTCGATCCCACCACCGGGTAAAAAATACCCTCTTGAAGTCTGTACGACGGCGATTTCGTCATTTCCGTTAAAGAGTATACCGTATGCAGCTTCTCTTTTGCCGACACTTTTATCTTTCTCTGATTTGCCGAACCTTACCATTTATATACTCCATTTTTAAAATTGATTATTTTTGCTTTAAATAATATTACGTTCATAACTCAACTTGCCAAATCATGTGATCTAGACCTTCGCCCCAATGATCTTTTAGTGTGATTTTGGGTGCACCAAACTTGTGCAGCCATACCTTTTGTGCATTGCCATACCCACTGTCGAGACAGAACGCAAGAATGCCGCGCTGCTTTAGGATGTCATAAATAGCACTCAACATTTTTGAAGCGATGCCATGGTTGTGGTACTTTGGATCGACAAAGACAGAACCGATTTCAGGCAAACTGCTTAAATAAGTGTCTTTGCATGCAGTAATCAGTTCATTTGCTGGACCAAACTCGATCGTTCCAATGATTTTATCTGCTATTTTAGCAACGAGAAAGAACTTTATTTGACCGCCGCTTTCGAGATCCTGCTTTAAATATTTGATTTTAGTTTTGATTTCCAGTTCCAAATCTTCGGTCATTTCATCTAGAGCATTCGAAGCAAACGTATACGTGAGTACCTGTTGAAAGAAACGATTTGTCTCTTCCACCTCTTCAAGTCTTGGTCTCTCGATACAAAGTTCTGTTTCTATGAGTTTTGACCCCTTTTGATTGAGCATATAGCCTCCTAAATGTTGATGCCTAACAACTTAGATTGATTTAATTACTTTAGTTAATATTGCATGCCAGTCTAACGGGAAATCGTGATCGAGTCCCTTTATCATTTCAAAAATATGTGGAATCTGCTTTTGCTTTAAATAGTCGACTAATTTTAAAGTGCCCTCAAGAGCATCTTCATCATCTTCTCCACAGTAGATATAGCCTTTAATTTCAAGATCGTGTAGAATATCGAAAAGCGATACCCACTCGTCGACTTCTGGTAACCATGGACCTACGAGGATAAAGGCCTTCGCCTTTACGTCTCCAGCTAATATTGCGCCAAGCACCGTTCTTGCACCCGCTGAGAACCCACCAAGTATGAGGTTTTCCTCAGCCTCAGGGTACTTCAAAAATAGTGCTTCACAATGCGTTTTTAAAGTAAATGTGCTCTTTTCTAAGTCATCCCAGCAATAGGCATCCGAGAATTCAATCTGATCTGATTGAGGCAAAGCCAATGAATAACCAAATTTCTTGGCAACGGACCAATAAGGTTCTGAGATGCGTGCATTTTCTTGATTGCCATGAAGAGCGACTAACCATTTTGCGTCATCAACATAGTGAAGGGGCATTTCGGTCATAGCTTCTTGGCGTGCGAACAATTCTCTTTCTCGACACGTTTCAACGAGTGACTCAAACATAGAATTCCCTCTAAGTGCCTCTAAATCGTCATCAAATGTGAGATAACTGTACGCATACCAATACCCGTTTTCGATGATTGCTTCCTTCATTAGGTCAAGAGCGAGCGTCGTGTCTCCGAGTTTACAAGCTAAAGCATACCTAAAGTTATAGATTTGTGCAGGAATCCCACCGACCACTATACCTTTTTCAGTGATTAGGTTATATGCTTGCTCGAATTTTTCTTGTGAATAGAGTGACAATGTTTGATTTATAAGCTGTGTGTACGTCATCTCTCGCATAACGGCTCCTTATTTTCTGTTTATTTATGTCAACAAGATCTCAATGTGCTCTTTAAATCGACTCGCGAATCAATGCTGTAAAGACATCGCCGTATTTATCCAGCTTTGACTGACCCACACCAGATACGTCCATAAAGGCATCAAGAGTTGTTGGTTGTTTGACGCACATGTCACGTAAAGAGGCATCAGAAAAGATGATATAGGCCGGTACGCGTTGTTGAGCGGCAAGCTTTGTTCTCAAATCTTTTAATTTATCATACAATGGATCATCCGTAACCTGATTTTCAGTGCCACGCTTACCTTTTTTACCTTTTTTACCTTTTTTATTAGATGCTTTACTGTCTGAATGTATTTTAATGACTTCTTTAGGGAGCTTCATAAAGACTGGATTCAGCTGTTTGATGACTTCACCCGAACGACCTGTCAACTCGATGACTGGAAAGGCGTCCATTGACGTCGCCAAATAGTCGTGATCAACAAGATAATCGATAATTTTATGCAGTTTTCTTGAAGGTACCTCAGACATGATATTGTAAGTCGACAGTGTATCGAGACCTAGGCGCTTGATTTTCTCATTTGTGCTACCCCTAAGGACTTCGACAATCATAAGTTTTCCATAGCGTCGGTTCATCTTCGACATTCTATATACGCAAGATAATATCTTTTGAGCTTCAAGCGTAATATCCACAGTTTCAAAAGTCGTACTACAATTTGAGCAGTTACCACAATAGCTGTGCGTCCGTTCTCCAAAGTACTTCAGGATGAACTCTCTCAAGCACTCTGTGGTTGTGCTGTAATAGGTCATCATCTTGAGTCGTTCAAAATCTTTTTCTTTAATCTGCGCACGAACACGCGCACTAATCTCTGGGTTGGATTCGGATTGTTCAATCATAAAGCGATTGATCCTAACATCTTGACCGCTATATAATAGCGTACATTGAGCGGGTTCGCCGTCTCTACCCGCCCTACCTGCTTCTTGATAATAGGCTTCTATGCTCTTTGGCATGTTATAATGCACGACGAATGAAACGTTGGATTTATCAATCCCCATGCCAAATGCGTTAGTGGCTACCATAACCTTTTTGCGATCAAAGATAAAATCATCTTGATTATCATGTCTTTCATCTTCTGTTAGCCCTGCATGGTAACGCGTGGATGAAAAACCATCTGCTGCGAGCTTAGTACAAACTTCTTCTACGGATTTTCGCGTTGCACAGTAGATGATACCCGTTTTTCCATCAGTGTCTTGCATGATGTCTATAAGGGCTTTATATTTATTTTCTGGCTTTATCACATTGAATGTCAAATTAGGTCTATCAAATCCAGTTACAGTTATATAGGGGTCGTTAAGTTTCAAAAGTCGAGCGACGTCTTCACTCACATCCGCTGTGGCAGTCGCTGTAAAAGCAGCCACGACTGGGCGCTTCGGCAAAACATCGATAAAATCGCCAATTTTCACATAGCTCGGCCTAAAATCTTGTCCCCATTGTGAGACACAGTGCGCCTCGTCTATGGCAATAAAATCTATGTCTATTTGTTTCATAAGTGACAAAAAATCTTCCGTCATCAATCGCTCTGGTGCGACATATATCAATTTGTAAGCGCCATTTTGTGCGTTTCTATAGACTTCGGCATAGTCATAAGCGGATAATGTGCTATTGATAAAAGCCGTCTTAACGCCAGCTTGAAGGAGTGCGCCAACTTGGTCTTTCATAAGCGATATAAGTGGTGAAACAACCAAAGTAACCCCATTAAAGGATAAAGCAGGCACTTGATAACAAATCGACTTTCCAGCACCTGTTGGCATGATGCCCAAAGCATCTCTTCCCGAAACGATATGTGCAATAATTTCGCCTTGTCCTTCTCTAAACGTGTCATGACCGAATACCTTTTTTAGAATTTGTGTCGGGTATGTTAACGCTTTATGCATCATTTTATCTGTCCATCCGATCCTGTTTTTTAATCTACTTCTTATTATACATGAGAGTGACCATACTTTCTATTGTCGTAAGTAATTGGATGCTTTTTATTTAACCGTTGTCCCACTAGACGTTCGTGACGACACGCAGTATACTTATATTCATACAAAGCAATTATTCAACACCATTCAAATTACACGTCATAAAGCAAGGAGGACATATAATGATCGATTTTTTATCTGGGTACAGCCCCGTAGTACAGGCACTTTTTGCTACTCTATTTACTTGGTTTGTAACCGCACTTGGCGCATCACTGGTATTTTTCTTCAAGGAAATCAATAAAAAAGTATTGGATGCCATGCTAGGTTTCGCAGCTGGCGTCATGATCGCTGCGTCGTTCTGGTCACTACTCGCACCAGCAATTGAACTTTCTGAACAGATGAATTTAAAGCCTTGGCTTCCTGCCGTTATAGGATTTGCTTCAGGAGGTATTTTCCTCAAAATTGCGGATACATTTACGCCCCATCTACACCTTTTCCAACCTATAGAAAATGCTGAGGGTATCAAAACCAGTTGGCAAAGAAGCATTTTGCTCGTCTTGGCAATCACTTTGCATAACATTCCAGAAGGCTTGGCAGTTGGTGTCGCATTCGGCGCCGCCGCAGCAGGCATGCCTTCTGCAACTGTCGCTGGTGCGATCGCACTCGCTATCGGTATCGGCCTACAAAACTTCCCAGAAGGTGCCGCTGTCTCCATTCCGCTCAGACGTGAAGGTCTCAGCCGTACTAAAAGTTTTTGGTTTGGTCAACTGTCTGGTATGGTCGAGCCTTTTGCGGGCGTTGTTGGTGCCGCTGCTGTATTTTTCGCAAGGCCACTCTTACCTTATGCCTTATCATTTGCTGCTGGTGCCATGATCTATGTCGTTGTCGAAGAGTTGATACCAGAAAGTCAGACATCTGGTAACAGCGATATCGCTACTTTGGGTACCATGGGTGGCTTTATCGTCATGATGTTCCTTGACGTTGCATTGGGTTAGAGATTATTCATAACCTATACACAAACTAAAGGAGATATCTTAGGCACGCTGGCCTAGGGTATCTCCTTTTATGGTTTTATATATATGTTTGAGTCGTTTGTCGTAAACATTCCACTAATTTCTAAATTTTTTACGAATCACTTCAATACGCTGATAACTAATCAGTATTAAACTTGCAATTACTGCAACAATGGCAAAAACGACCGTAGCTATAACCATAGGGTATGCACTATCAAAACCCGATTTAGTTAAGTGTTTAATCAAAATACCTGCGAAAGCCCACAAAATAACGACGCCATAGGTAATATCCCTAAATTTAATAATCGTCCGTGTGGCAATCGCCAATCCAACCAATACGATAACACTTGTCCAAAGGTCTTCTCGAAGGCCAAACCCTTGCCAGTTTAAGCTCACAAGCCATGTAGTCACGTTGGCGATAGTGGCTATAGTAATCCATCCAAAATATAAACTGAAAGGGACTTGAATCCAACTACGTTCATGTGCGGTAAGTTTTGCAGTGTGTAATAGCAGATTACATTTTATTAAAGCCACGAGTATGACAAGCATCCAAACTAATGAAAGGCCTATTCGATCAAAATGCCATGAAAAGACCCAAAGTACATTAGCAACGTTCGAGACGGTAAACCAGATGCGCATTTTCTGTACCATTGCACCTGTTTCAGGTGAGTAGAACTTTTGACGAAACTGGAAGAGCACATGTCCACCCAGTGCAATATAGATGACTGCCCAAATAGCAAACGTAATACCTGCCGGTGCGAAGAGATTTGCATAGGCATTCGAAACATCTCCGGTACTCACATTGTTAAGAGGTAAAATATTTGCAAATGCATTTACCATAATCATTACTGCATAAGTCAGTGAAACGGTGGCTTTCATGATCCATTCATTTTTAATATTTCTTTGGTGCATAATCGTATCTCCTTAGTTGTCATTATCTAGTTTTTTCAGTTCATGCGAAGCGGCCAAAATGCAGGCAAAGGCACCGGTCCAAGTGGTGGTCACAATACCCCACCAAATGCCAACTAACCCCCAGCCAAATACTTTACCAAACAAAGTGAATAACAAAAGCGGCATTGCAATTTGTCGATATAAGCCAATCCATATGGCATAGTGCGGTTTCTTGATTGCCTGAAGGATTGATAACCCTATATTCAATATGATGTAGGCATTGAATGCGATGAATTCGATTCTCAAATACCTTGCACCTTCATAGATTACTTGTTTATCTTGGTTGAAGGCACCTATAAGAATCGAAGCCAGTGGGAAAATAATAATCATACCAACAGTCATAATTATCATACCTAATTTGAGACCTTCTGTATATGTCAATCTTACGCGTTTGAAGTTATTTGCCCCAAAATTTTGTCCAGCAAGGGTCACAACTGCTGTGTTCAATCCAATAGCCGGTAGAAGTGCCAACTGTTCGATGCGCATGCCAACGCCATAACCGGCAATCGCGGCATCATCACCGTGCTTATAAATAAAAAAGTTGATAACAAAGACACCAAGAGCCATAGTCAACATATTGAGTGAAGCAGGTATACCTTGAGATAATATCTCGAGCTGCATCTTGAGTTTGATACTTGCACGTTTAAATAAGGATGCGTTTAAACCAAGTAGTTTCACGCATTTATATGTGAGGTAGACATTCCCCATTATTTGGACGACCACTGTTGCCAAAGCGACACCCAAAGTACCCATTTTTGGAAGTCCAAAGATACCATATATAAAAATCGGATCGAGAATTATATTAAGAAAAAAACCGACAATCAAGTAATTTCTATAGGGTTTGGTGATCCCTCTAGAAGATAAAAAAGCATTTAAAGCTGAATTTAGAGCAAAAAATAGCGTGCCTGCGTATATACCTCTCACATAATAAGTACCTTGCAAAAGCGTTTCGCCACGTGCACCGAGCAGATGTAGTAGTTTAGGAGAAATTATATAGCCGACAATCCCGATGATAATACCGACGCCAAGCGTCAAAGCCAGACCATTCACAGTCAAAGCCCTTATAGTTGTTTCGTCTTTTTTTCCATAGGAAATTGCAAGTAGTGCAGATAAACCGGTTCCAAGTCCGCCAATGATCGCAATCAGAATAAAGAAGACAGAAAAGGACAAAGACATACCTGCAAGCGAGGAAGTCCCCAAACGACCTGCCCAATAAGTATCCACGACATTGAACATGGTATTAAAAAACAGCCCGACACTCACTGGCACCGCCATAGTCAAAAGCTGTTTTTTCAAATCTCCGGTTGTATAATCTTCAAGATGCATAGATACGTCCTTTCTCATAAGAAACTAAGTACGTATCTACCATTTTACCCGAATATCTCGAAATTAATCAGGTCAACTTTCATTGACTTCTGACATCATTTCTTCTCTAAGTTTGCAAACGTCGACCCATCCATGTGCACTAGAGTATTCCGCCATTTCATCTGTTGTGACTTTAATAGCGGATTGGCTACTCCCACATGCTGGATACACAAAATCGAAGCGTTTAAGCGAGACATCGAGCATAATTTTGATGGGACGTTCAATCCCAAATGGACAGACGCCACCTACGGCATGTCCCGTATAAGTCAAGACTTCTTCCGCAGTTAACATACGTGCTTTGAAGCCAAAAGTATTCTTGAATTTGATATTGTCAATTTTTGCATCTCCTGCAACGACGATTAGCATTGCGCTATCACCATCTCTTAATGTCAGTGTTTTTGCGATTTTTGCAGGCTCAACACCAACTGCCTTCGCCGCTAATTCAACGGTTGCGCTAGAAACTTCAAATTCCATGATGTCATTTTCACGATGCCACTTTCTAAGGTGCTCTCTAACATGTTCGATAGCCATAATAACCCCCTAAGACTTTTAGTGATTTCTTTAAATGATTTCTTTAAGTGCCGCTTTAATATTGCCTTCTATCAACCCACCGTGATAACAAATGATGCGCTCAATATCTAAATCTGTTAATTTCCTTGCTGATGCCCGCGCCGTTTCAAGATCTAGTGAGTATTGAGGATTCGCCATCTTTAGCACGCCATTTTCTGCAACGAGTGCATCGCCTGAAACCAGAGTCTTGTCGCCTTTGACGTATACAGATATGTGTCCTGGCATATGTCCAGGCGTTGATACGATAACGACCTCACTTGCACTATCGACGCTATCGCCTTCATTTGCCAAAACATCTACTTTGACAGGCTCAATGGACGCCAAGTATTTGTGGAACCAATCAGCCCATTCCTTGCGTTCTGGAGGCAGTGTGTCATATAACGCTTCCGCTTGCTGCAGTCTCAAAGATTTTTTGAATCCTTCAATGTAGGGTGCTTCAATCGGCGATGCGATGACCTTTATCTGAGGTACGAGTCTTTTGATTTCTGCAAGGGATCCGTAGTGGTCGTGATCATGATGTGTAATGATCACTTTCGTCAAGTCCTGTAATTTGAAGCCTTCCATTTCTATCGCTTCAGAAAGGGTATCAATAAGGCCAGGTGTGCCACAGTCTACAAGTATTAAATCCGTATCACTGACGATCAGCGTCGGTGTATAATGCATCACCATGTCCCTTGCGACAACGCGTAAATTTAGTAATCTCGAATAAGCCATGTTAACCTCCAGTCTGTTTTAGGATAACTATTTGTTTACATTTGTATTGCACTTATATGATCTTAGCGGTGTATACACGCGTTTTCCGCCAACCACTTCAGAGTTAAACACAGTGATGGCATCGACATCGATCTTCTCATCAAACGGTTCAAAAGCATCCTTCAACGTTTCAAGCGTTCCAGATAGTTTAATGTCTTGCCCTAAAGTGACATGGGGGGCATACGGTCTATAATCCTTGGCAAATCCGTAGTCACACAGGGCACTTTCTATGGTAGAATATAGGTCGTTTAACGCTTCTAAATCGCCGTCTAAACCATGCCACAGAACGCGCACAGGTATCAATCCCGTTACAGGTGATGGTACAGCAGATCCGAATACGTCAAGTCCTTTTAATTGGATTGAAAATGGTTTGAAATGTCCTCTGATTTTTTCGAGTGTATCAAATAGACCATTTAACTGATCTTCACTTATATCACCTAGAAATTTTAAAGTAAGGTGAAAATCGTCCTCGTTCTTCCAGTTTCCCTTAACTGAACTGGTTTTGATTTTACTTTGCAGTTTGATAATTTTACTCTTAAGCGTTGGTTTTAAATCGATACCGACAAATATGCGCATGGCTAGATCACTGCGCTTTCTAAAATTGTAAAGCTTTTGACCTCACAATCGATTTCTGCCAAAGCGCCATAAGGCAACACACAAATTGGAGAAGCATGGCCAAAGTTGAGGTTATATAATATCGGAAGGTCTTTGAAACCCGCTTCTAAGACAATCGCCGTTTTAATGCTTTCCTTGTAACCCTCGTAATGTGCTTCGTCTAACGGTTTCGAAAAAATGATGCCGTTAATGCGATCTATGACGCCCATCGCGACGAAAGCCCTAAGAACTTGAAGAATATAAGATGGTTCTGGCTTTTCCTCGCTCGTTTCCAAAAATAATATCGCGCCATCAAACGATTCGGGACTTGGCCAAAGTTGTGTACCACGTAGCAAATCAACCACTTCAAGGCACCCACCGATGAGCCTCCCCGTCACTTTTCCAGATCCGTTAAGACATTCAATGCCATGCATCTCGTCATTCATCTTGCGTTTGATACGATTGTTTTCTAGCAGATGCCATTCAAGCCTTTCTGAAGTCCACTGTGGACTTGAAGCGATCTCTCCTATTGGTGATGCATCAAATAGCGCCTTATGTACATGTGCTTTTGTATAGGCGAGCATCTCTACATTTTCAGCAAACTCAGCCAATACAGTTGGTCCATATAAGCTGGAAAGACCTGCTTTGAGGCACATGAAATGATTCACAGTCGTGTCGGAATAGCCCATGAATATTTTTGGATTTGAACGAATTACTTCAAAATCAATGTAAGGTAACAATCGTAACGTCTCATCACCGCCAATGCACGATATAATCGCTTTGATGCTCGGATCCTTAAAAGCTTCCATCCACTCTCGTGCGCGTTCCTTCGGATGCGTGTAGACATACTCGGTGCCTTTTAGCGTATGCGGCAATTCGACAACTTCAAGACCAAAATCATCTATCAAGCGTCTTTTACCAATTTCATACCGTTCTCTGATCCCAAGATCACCGGCACCACCCCATGACAAACTTACAGTTGCCACTTTATCGCCTTTCTTAAGCATTGATGGTTTGATAAGCTTATCTATACTCATTTGAAATTCTCCCTTCCCCAAGTCCGAGTTTTGACATCTTTTTGTAAAGCGCTGTTCGATGTATGCCCAGAAGTGCCGCTGCACGCGTGCGGCTTCCACCGCACTGATCAATCGCCTTTTGTATCAACTGTTTTTCTAAAGCATCCATCATGGTATAAAGGTCGCCATCTATCACAATATCTCCTGCATCTAGCAAATTTTCGACAATTGTCTGTGGTCCGTCTGATTTATCCGGTTTCAAATGTGCGATATAATCTGGTAAATCGCTGACGTTAATGTGCTTCGTTTTCGCAAGGCTTACAGCGCTTTCAATGACATTGCGTAGCTCTCTGACATTACCTGGCCATGAATAAGCTTCTAAACAGTGCTTTGCTTCCTTAGAAAAGCCATCAGGGCAGTTTGGATAATCCTTTGAAAACTGTTCAATATAGTGGTTGGATAAAAGCATGACATCTCGTCTACGGTCTTTAAGAGGCGGCAACTTTAGATTGACGACATTGAGCCTGTAATAGAGATCGCTTCTAAAACGGCCCGCTTTGACGAGTTCGTGGAGGTCTTCATTTGAAGCGGATATAAACCTTACGTCGATGTTGATGCGCTGATTGCCGCCAATGCGCTCGATCTCCCGCTCCTCAATGGCCCTGAGAAGCTTGGCCTGTACCTCTAAAGGCAGTGAGCTGAGTTCATCCAAAAATATGGTGCCGCCATTTGCGATTTCGAATTTACCCGTACGTCCATGTGTGGATGCGCCAGTAAATGCACCCGGTTCGTAACCGAACAGTTCGGATTCAAAAAGATCCTTAGGGATACTCGCGCAGTTGATGCGGACAAAGGGACCATACCGTCTCAGACTGCCTTCATGGATGGCGTGTGCAAAGTACTCTTTTCCCGTGCCACTTTGACCTTCAATACAGACACTTGAGTTGCTGACGGCTGCTTTTTTTGCGCTTTCGATGAGTGCAAGCATCCCAGGATCAACTGTAAGAATTTGCTCAAATGAGTATTTCGCAAGATTGAGACGCTTGAGTTCTTGTTTATATTTTTTGACATGCTGCTTCATTTGTTCAAGGTGGTCGGCTAGGTGTTTGACTTCGAGTATGTCTTTGAACAAAATCGTACCCACCGCTCCGACGACTTCGCCGCCACGTATGATGGGAATCCTCGATGTGACGACATTGTGTCCCTTGATGTTCTGAACATCTCCGATTTCTGGCGTTCCTGTTTTGAGGACAATGTGTAGCCTTGTGTTTTCCATGACTTCAGTCACATGCTTGCCTATTACATCCTCTTCTTTCACATCCAAAAATTTCTCGTATTTGAACTTGATGATTTTACCATCCCTGTCGATGATGATGAGGCCTTCATAGGCTTTTTCTATGAATTCGTCCAAGATTTCCATTTCCCACTTCAACTGCTCATACGTTTTTTCCAAGCTTTCACCTCGCTTTCTCATGTGTTTTATTGGTTTAAATGAGTCCTAATATCTCACCAGGCGTGTGAATCACATAATCTGGCTTAAGTTCGAGTAGTTGCTTCATATCAATGAGCGTCCATGAAACGAGGACAGATGTACACCCTGCGTTATGAGCCGTTTCGATGTCATGGCCGCTATCACCTACAAATAAGGTTGCCTTTAGTGCCTCAGTTAAAGCCTCCTCTGAAACGCCAAGCAACTGAAGGGCTTTAAAGATGCCTTCTTCGTGGGGTTTGGCGCGGGTAACATCATCAAGTGATACAGTGACTTCAATGAGGTCATGGAGATCAAACTGATTGATGCCATGATTAATTCCATGCCGTCCCTTATTTGAAACGATGCCCGTTCGTATGCCCATGCTTTTAAGTTGACTCAGCATCTCGACGACCCCTTCATAAATCTTTGTCAGATCATCCTGTACCCTTCGGTACTCTATCCGGTACATCTCGACGAGCGTCTGCGTGTGTTCATCCGATAGAAAAAACATCTGATCCTGGATGGGCTTCCCAAGAATTTGATTGAGTTCATCCGTGTTAAATGGAAAGCCTCTATATTTTATCGCGACGTGATTGAGCGAAGATATGACCGCTTCATTGGAATCAATCAATGTGCCGTCAAAATCGAAAAGTGCGTATTTAATAGCCATAGTGCCTCCTATAAACTGTTAGTCACGTGAGAGGTCTCATAAAATTGGAATTATGCGATTTCTCACTTATAATATATCACAAATATAAAATCTTGTGCGTTCATTTTGTAGTAAAATGGCTACAAAAAAAGAACGGTACAGCGCTTTACGCCATACCGAACCTTCATGTATTACTTGAGGAAAGTTCACAATTCCATACTTATAACATCGGTATTAAATGTTCAGAGATGATGAGTGTCGCTTCAGTCGCTGCTTGGATTTCCTCGATGGTGTATTCTGGGTTGTATTCAGTGAGCATCAAGCCCGCTGGTGTCACTTCCAAAACAGCCATTTCTGTGATAATCTTGCTGACTTTTTTAGCGCCTGTGAGTGGTAATGTACATCTCTTTAAAATCTTGATTTCACCTTTAGCAGTGTGCGTCATCGCAACGATGACTTTTTTAGCACCACCAACGAGATCCATTGCACCGCCCATACCTGGTACGAGCTTGCCTGGAATCATCCAGTTGGCAAGGTTTCCTTCTTCATCTACTTGTAACGCCCCGAGAACGGTGGCATCCAAATGTCCGCCGCGAATGATCGCGAAAGACATTGCGCTGTCGAAGAAAACCCCACCTGGCATCACAGTGACAGGGAGCCCGCCGGCATTTACCAGATTCATATCGATGTGATCGTCATCTGGTGCAGGACCTATTCCCGTAAAACCATTTTCTGAATGCAGGATAATTTCTATCCCCTCTTCTATATAGTTAGGAACTAAAGTCGGGAGACCGATTCCTAGGTTGACGACATCGCCATCTTTAAACTCTTTTGCTACGCGTTTCGCAATAATTTCTTTTGCTTCCATGTTATCCTCCTATGCCTTTACGATATATTTGACAAAAAGGCTAGGCGTCATCACGAGATGTGGATCGAGCTCGCCGACTTTCACAAGTTCTTCCGCCTCTACGATGACGACTTCTGCAGCAGTTGCCATAAGTGGGTTAAAGTTACGCGTAGATTCATGGTAGTAGACGTTGCCCTTTTCATCGACTTTTGAGCCAAAGATCAGTGCAATATCTGCTTTAAGTGCTTTTTCTAGTAAAAATGTCTTTCCATCGATGATGAGATGGTCTTTGCCTTCTGCGACTGGCGTGCCAATGCCTATTGGCGTTAGTACCCCGCCGAGTCCAGCACCACCAGCACGTACTTGCTCAGCAAGTGTGCCCTGTGGTACTAAAACGACTTCTAGTTTGCCTTCATTCATTAATCTGCCTGTTTCCTTATTTGTGCCAATATGTGAGACTATGACTTTTTTAGCTTGACCACTCACTACAAGTTTGCCGATCCCTCTATCGACGAACCCTGTGTCATTGCCAATAATCGTCAAATCTTTGATACCTTTTTCTATGATTGCATCAATAATCTTATGTGGACTGCCACATGCTAAAAATCCGCCGATCATGATCGTCATACCATCTTGAATATGACTTATCGCCTCATCCATCGTAATGACTTTTTTCATCCATTGCCTCCGATTTAAATTGATATGCCTAACTTTTGAAATTGCATATTCCATCCCTACTGCCTATTATATACGCAATTGTCATGCCAAGTTCACAATAATTTTATAAATTTTATTATTAAGGAGTAACTTTCATTTGTTTTCAATACTTGAGACATTCACTATTATTTTTTATCTTTCATTCGAGAGGACTCTTTCAAATTAAATATTTAAGCATTCTCGACAGATGTATCATTTTGGCTACATCAATTTACTCACTATCTATTAAATTCATTTTAAATCGATATCTGTATCTATTTTGATACGATCCATTTGATTTTTTGTACCCTTTTTGATACAACGACGCTTACAGCATTTTAGCAGCAACTTTCTCCAACTGTGGATAGTTTCAAATATGACGGGGTACAAATAAATCAGGAGGTGATGCCATGTTTGTCTTTACATGGAATGATTCTTTAAGAACGGAGAACACCAGAATCGATAAAGATAATCGTATGATACTTGATAAAGCTCATGAACTTGGCCAATCAATATCATCTGGCAAAGAGGAATATCAAATTATTGAAAGCCTTATCGATTTGAAAAAAATTGTTAGAGAACATTTTGAACAGGAAGAAATGATGCAACAGTACGATCATTTTAATGAATATTACGACCATAAAAACAGCCATGCTCAGTTTTTGAAGCGGCTTAATAAGCTGTCCAATAAAATCATGAAAGAACCGTTTTCACAAAGCCATATTTCAGAACTCAATACACTGATGTCTGAATACTGCGATGAACACATTCAAAAATACGATGCTGAAGCCGCTAAATTCTTTATGAATCGCGATTTTTACAACAATTAAAGAAATTATGCAATATCCACGATTGAATGCTGCAATGAATAAAAAAGATGTCCAAGGTTGATCGATACAACCTCTGACATCTTTTTTTTAGGGCTTACTCGTTAATCTTTTTTCCACTTTGCGCCTTCAGGCGTATCAATAATAGTAATATTGCGCGCCTTCAAAGCATCTCTGATGCGATCAGCACTTGCCCAATCTTTGTTTTTCTTCGCTTCTGATCGTTCTACAAGCATCGCTTCAATCTCAGCAACTTCTTGAGTACCTAAATCAGACGCATTGATGACTTCTGGCTTGAGTAGGTCAAGCGACAAGACACTGTCCATATAGGCAATAAGTACGCTTTTTTCTGAGTCAGAAATATCTGCTTTTAGGACATCATATAATGTCGTGACAGCATTTGCTGTATTTAGATCGTCTTCAAGGCAGGCTTCAAACTGTGCTTTCAAATCCAAAGAAGTTTGTGTGAGTGTAACGCCATCAGTAAGTGAATCAATATAAACCGCTGTGCGTCGTCTAAGCTTTTGGTAAGCACTTTGTGCCATCTCAAGACTTTCAAAGCTAAATGCAAGTTGCTTTCTATAATGCGATCCGAGAACAAAATAACGATAACTGATCGGGTCGAATTGCTTCTTTTCTAAGAGAGATACGGTTAAAAATTCACCAGAAGACTTGCTCATCTTTCCACTATTTTCAATTAGGAATTCAGCATGCCACCAATATTTTGTCCATTCCTTACCCGTATAACTTTCTGTTTGTGCAATCTCGTTTGTATGATGCACTGGAATATGATCAATGCCACCACAATGAATATCAAGCTTCTCACCTAAATTAGTCAAAGAGATAACAGAACATTCAATATGCCAACCTGGATAACCCACACCCCATGGTGATTCCCACTTCATCGCTTGGTTATCAAACTTGGATTTGGTGAACCATAGGACAAAGTCCTGAGGATTGCGCTTATGAAGATCTTCTTCGACATCGTCCCTGTGTGCGATTCTAAGATCATCGAGGTTCATCTTAGAAAGGGCAGTATATCTAGGGAATTTTGAAATATCGAAGTAGACATTCCCATTTTCAAAATAAGTAAAGCCTTTTGCTTCCAACGTTTTGATAAAATCGATATACTGATCGACATAATCAGTGGCTTTTGCGATAATTTCAGGCTTTTTGATGTTGAGTTTTCTGCAATCCTCAAAGAACGCATCCGTGTAAAACTGCGCGACTTGCCACACTGTTTTGTTTTCTCTTAATGCACCTTTGAGCATCTTGTCTTCGCCGTCATCCGCATCGGATTCTAAATGGCCAACATCGGTGATATTCATGACGCGTTTAACGTCATAGCCTAGCATTCCAAGTGTTTTTTCTAGGATATCTTCATGGATATACGTTCTCAGATTCCCAATATGGGCGTAATTGTAAACGGTCGGTCCACACGTATAGAGTCTTACGATTTTGTCATCATAGGGTATAAAGTCTTCGATGCTTCTAGACATGGAGTTGTAAAGTTTCATAGTCATACCTCCCACTTTCCTTGTTTGAGAAAATTGCATAATTCCAATTTCCATATTTATGTACCAATGTGATGATTTTACAAAAATAAAACCCCGCCTTTATTACAAAGGCGAGGAAATTCGCGGTTCCACTTTGTTTATTTCTCAAGGATTTTTAACGGAATCACCCGGCATCGCCTACTTGAATGTCTTTCGGCTTTGCACTCGCGAGGGCATTCGTCATATCTTCCATGGGTTTTTCCACCTAACAAACCCTCTCTATAATGGCTTAACATGAGTACTCGTCTCGGTCACAGTGTTACTATATTAATACCATAAAATGGTGAGTCATGTCAAGTCGGTTACATGAACATGATTGCAACACCTGCAATAACGACAATAGTTCCAATAACTTCTTTTGGCGTGACTTTTTCTTTTTTAAAGAAAAATGCATACGGCACCAAGAGGATTGGTGTAATAGAGATAAGCGTCGAAGCAACGCCAGGATTGATCTTTTGCACAGCGTAGAGTGATAGAGAGATCCCTAAAAATGGGCCGAAAAATGAGCCTAATGTCAATGATGCCAAGGCATCTTTTCGTTTAAATGACGTTTTGAACTTTGGCCAATGACCCTTTAAAGTAAATAAAATGGCAAATCCTACAATACCTGCAATCAACCTGATTTGCGTAGAAGCAAATGGATCGTAATCCGCCATGCCAAACTTACCGATAATGTAGCCCGCTGCTTGACCAAGCGCACCGCCAAAAGCGAATAGAATGCCTTTAAGTGGTTGTGAAAAACTCATTTTTTTACTGCCCTTCTCTGCTACGAGAATAACTGATGCGATACCTGTTAGTGTCACAAACATACCAAGGATCTGCATGCCAGTCATCGTTTCACCAAGGAACATCCAGGCCATAATAGCGCTGAGAGGGGGTACACTTGAATAGATGAGCATAGAAATTCTAGAGCCTATCATGACGAAAGCTTCAACAAGAAGCAAATCGCCAATCACTATGCCTACCAAACCGGACATAAAGAGCCAGAACCATTCAGTCTGTGTTGCATCCACCGGAAATAAGATGCCACGCGTTATTAAAGTAAATAATGATAAAAAGACAAGACCAATGAGCAGTCTAAGCATATTTAGATTTAGAGAACCTATCTTTTTTGCACTGTGTTCAAAAGCTGTCGATGTAATCGCCCAACAAAGCGCTGTTGAAAGCGCTGCGAGTTCTCCTGAATAATTCTGTATAAAGCCCATTTTGCACACTCCAGTCTCTATTATTGATGTAATATCACAATGAATATAACATATTTAATTGCGATTGCGTTAATATTTTTTATAACTGCCTTTTCATAAGATTGTGAAGTTTTATTGATATACATCTCATCTTCACAAAATGTACACAATATTATGTTAACCTATATAAGTGACAAAGACTTTCTACATTTTTAAATCAGAACTTTAACCGTTTCACAATACATTTAGGAGGAACAAACATGAAATTTAAAGCAACGCTTATCGTAATCGCACTTGTCAGCCTATTAGCCGTTGGTTGCTCTAGCACACCTGCGGATGATACTACAACAGAGGCTGTTACAACAGAGGTTGCTTCAACTGAAGTTACTTCGACAGAAGCAGATGTAATCACAACAGCATCAATCGTTGACAGCGCAGCCGCTTTTGAAAGTGCCGTTGGCAGCGAAGGTACATGGATAATCGCTATTATTAATGACTTAGTCGTTGAAAACCCACTCGTTTTAGATGGCGATTTTGAAAATGGCAAACAAGATGCAGATGGCAAAGCAATTTTACAACGTAAAATCGCGCTTTATTCACAAGATGCAGACAGAAATATTACAGCAAGATACACATTAACTGCACCATCATTAACAATCAACAGTGTTAATGCAAGTATCCAACACGGTACTTTTGTTGGCGATCTATATGTATCAGGATTAAATTTCCAATTGGTTGATGCAAAAATCGAAGGCAATATCTATTTCACTTCTGAAGAAGCAAAATCAACTTTTACCTTAGATGAAGACAGTAGCGTCACAGGCGTTCAAGAGATTAAAAAGTAATCGTAGTTTAGTTGAAGCAATTTTAAAGATGCACTCGAGATAACCCCTCCGGTGCATTTTTTTTTATTGCCCAAAACTTTCTTATATCACTTTACAAAACAGCAGAAACAGCATATAATTTTCTTATTGATAACGATTATCAACGAATTTTCCCATCATCCTAAAGGAGGACAATGAATGGCAACAATGAACGGCCCTAGATTTAAAAAGTGTAGAAGTCTTGGACTCAACGTCTATGGACACCCAAAAGCGATGAACCGTGCAAAACCCGGCACGAGCAGAGCAGACAAAAAACTTTCAACATATGGCATCCAGCTCCTAGAAAAACAAAGACTTAGAACGTATTATGGCGTTTTGGAGAAACAATTTGAACGCTATGTCAACGAAGCAAAAAAAATGCCGGGTCAAACTGGCGACGCACTTGTAAACATCTTGGAATGCAGACTTGATAACCTCGTCTATCGTATGGGGGCAGCAACCTCTATCAGACAAGCCAGACAGATGGTCGTTCACGGCCATATCTTACTCAATTCAAAAAAGGTAGACAGACCATCACATCCTGTAAAAATGGGTGACATCGTATCATTATCAGACAAGGCAAAAAACTTACCTTTATTCGTGGAAAACTTTGACCATGCAAGCCTTAACACACTACCTTATCTCCAGAAAGATCTAGATAATAAAGCGGCTGTATTGTCTAGAATGCCTGAGAGAAGTGAAATTCCGATTGAAATCAACGACCACCTTATCGTGGAATACTACTCGAGATAAAATGCAGAGCATTTTGTCTCGCCCGACATAGGAAAACGAAGTTTTCTAGGAGGGGCTAAGTGGGACTATGCAGCAAGGTGTGTACTTTATATATTGAAGACACTCATGTATGCAGAGCATTAACAAGATTGCAACGCAATCTTGCCCGACATAGGCAACGAAGTTGCTAGGAGGGGTGCCAGAAGAGTGCCAGGAGAATGTGTGCTTTCTAAATTGACGACACTCATGTGCAAAGGTACATGACCCATTATAAAAGAGGACCTACAGTTGCTGAAATAAAATCAGCTTCTAAAGGTCCTCTTATTTGTAGTTCTGTTCTTGTTATTTTACCACTAGATCATCGACTTAAGCTTCTGCATATCGTAGATCAAAATTTTCTTAGTCCCAATCAATTTGATGAGACCCATTTCGTCGAAAAGTTGAAGCTTTCTCGACATCGTCTCGCGTGCAATGCCCGCATAACTTCCCATCTCTTCGCGGCTGATTGTCAAATCCAGTATGATGCCACCTTCGGGGCTTGGCGATCCAAAATCGGATGCCAAGTCGATTAAGAGACCGACGACTTTCGCATCTGGACTCCCGCTTGAAAGACGCTCGACGAGACTCTCTGCCTTGATGATACGCTCATACGCCTTTTCGAAAATTTTGAGTGTAATCTCTGGATTAGAGATCATGATTTTGTCAAAGGCACTCTTTTCAAGCGTACTTATTTGCGTATTCTCAAGTGCCACTGCACTGAAATCGAACTCGTCCGCTTTGAGGAGATTAAATGCGCCGATGAAATCGCCCTCAGAAAGTATATAAAGGATTTGCTCCTTCCCTTCCATTAGGTTTTTGAAGATCTTGATCTTTCCAGAGCAGACGATATAGAGCTTGTTGGCACGTTCGCCTTGTGAAAAGATGACATCGCCTTTTTTATATGCATGTGAAGAAACCCCTTCTGAGATCTTTTCGATTTCAACATCGTCAAGGCCTGACAGCAGGGGAATATTGTTGATACATAATAGTTTGCCACAGTGGACACACGGTTCGCGATTGCATGTTAACGATACTGATTTGATAAAATCACCATTCCATTTCTATATAAAGCTGTTATGCTGTTATGCCGTTTTTTGCATCTGCTGTGCTTTGAATGCGCGTAGCTTTGCATTGATATCGGATTCAAAGGTCATCGCTTTCTCAGATGACATCGCAGGCACCGTCTCAAAAGTATAAGGCAAGTTTAATTGAGAATATTTTTCAATCCCAGCTTTATGATAAGGCAAAATGTCGATTTTATCAATCTTTTTTTGTAGGGGTAGAATCATGGCAAGTAGTTCATCCATATAGCTTTCCGCGTCGGTAAGACCTGGTACCATGACATGTCTGATGGTAATCGTGCCGTTAAACGCTTCCAGTGCCTTAAGAAAATGGCGAATGCCAGCCATATCGCGTCCCGTTAACGCGACATGAGCCGCTTCTCTTGTTTGCTTGATATCGAGTAAAATGTGGTCCGTATGTTTAAAAATCTCCTCGTAATGTTGTGTCTGGCCGTATCCCGATGTATCGATACACGTCGACACCCCTCTCTCTTTCAGTGCTTTTAAAGCTTCTATTAAAAATGCCCCCTGCATAAGTGGTTCGCCACCTGAAAATGTGACGCCACCACCGGTTGCATCGTAATACGTTTTGTAACGTTCAGCCGTCTTAACGACGTCTTCCACAGTGATTTCATCTGCACCCATGAAGTTCTGTGAATCGGGATTGTGGCAATAGCTGCATTTAAGTGGACATCCTTGAAGAAAAAATACCGTTCTGATGCCTGGTCCGTCCACCAAGCCCATCGTTTCAATTGAATGTAGTTTGCCTGTTCGCATATTGCACGCTCCTTTCTTATCTCTATCTAATTACGTTTCCTAAACGCGCTCGTGGAATGTACGGTGAATCACTTCTTCTTTTTGCTCGCGCGTAAGCCTATTAAAGTGCACCGCATAGCCTGAAACACGAATGGTGAGTGTTGGGTATTTCGCTGGGTTATTCATGGCATCGATCAACAAGTCTCTGGACATGACGTTGACGTTGAGGTGAAATGCATCTTTTGCAAAATAGCCATCGAGCAGTCCTGCTAAATTGCTCAATCGATCGGCTTCTGACCTTCCTAGAGCTGCAGGGACGATGGAAAACGTATTTGAGATCCCGTCTTGACAAACGCCTTCAAATGGAATCTTGGCAACTGAGTTAAGCGATGCTAACGCGCCGAGTGTGTCTCTGCCATGCATTGGGTTTGCACCTGGTGCAAAGGCTTCACCTTTGCCTCTGCCATCTGGTGTGGCACCCGTTTTTTTACCGTAAACGACGTTTGATGTGATGGTGAGTACGGACAATGTCTTTTCTGCATCTCGGTACGTTTCGTGTGCTTTGAGCTGATTTGAGAAATATCTGACGACCTCTCCTGCGATGTCGTCCACTTGATCATTGTCATTTCCGAACATCGGGTAAGCGCCCTCAATTTTAAAATCAACCGTTATGCCTTGATCGTCTCTGATCGGCGACACTTTTGCATATTTGATAGCACTGAGTGAGTCGGTCACGATGGAAAGTCCTGCGATGCCAAAGGCCATATATCTATAAACTTCAGAATCATGTAGCGCCATTTGGCCACTTTCGTAAGCGTATTTGTCGTGCATGTAGTGGATGGTATTCATTGTGTCTACGTACACACTGGCCAAACGGTCCATCACCAACTTGAAGTTGGTCCAAACCTCGTCATAGTTTAATACCGCGTCATGTTTAAGGGCTGGTATGCCGTGTAAAACTGTAATCAAGCTGCCGTCTTTGCCTCGTTTAAGCTCGTCCACACCGCTGTTGAGGCTGTATAAAAGGGCTTTGCCGAGGTTAGATCGCGCCCCGAAGAATTGCATGTCTTTGCCGATGCGCATCGGCGACACACAGCAGGCAATGCCATAGTCGTCCCCGTAGATTGGTCGCATCAAATCGTCATTTTCATATTGAATCGCCCCTGTTTCAATGGACATCTTAGCACAGTAGCGTTTAAAGGACTTAGGAAGCGCCGCTGACCATAAAACGGTCATGTTTGGTTCCGGCGCTGGATCGAGGTTAGTCAGAGTGTGTAAGAAACGGTAAGCCGTCTTAGTGACGAGTGGTCTGCCGTCGAGTCCTACACCTCCGATAGATTCCGTCACCCAAGTTGGATCTCCTGCAAATAGTGTGTTGTAGTCTGGAGTCCGAAGATGACGCACCATTCTGAGCTTGATGACAAGCTGATCGATGAGCTCTTGTGCTTCGCTCTCAGTGATAATACCAGCTTCAAGATCACGCTCTATATATATATCTAAAAACGCAGTATTGCGTCCTAGCGACATCGCTGCCCCATTGTTTTCTTTGATTGCGGCAAGATAACCGTAGTAGAAATATTGAACCGCTTGTTTTGCAGTCGTTGCAGGCTTTGTGATATCATCGCCATAACGTGCGGCCATCGCCGCAATTTCTTTTAGTGCGACAATCTGCATGGAGATTTCTTCTCTAAGTTTGATGACGCGCTCTACAGCAGGTTGCTCAGCTAATTTTTTAAAGTCATTTTTCTTCTCAGCGAGCAATCGGTCCGTGCCATAGAGTGCGATGCGTCTATAATCGCCGATGATGCGCCCACGACCGTAGGCATCTGGAAGTCCTGTGAGAAGGCCAACACTGCGTGCGACTTTCATATCATCTGTGTAGGCGTCAAAAACCCCTTCATTATGTGTTTTGCGGTATGCCTGGAAATCTTTAGAAAGGTCTTCATCGATGGTATAATCATAAGCCTCAAGTGATGCCTCAAGCATCCTAAAGCCACCGTAAGGGTTCATGATCCGCTTCAGGGGTGCATCTGTTTGGAAACCGACAATCGCTTCATTTTCCTTATCCATATAACCCGGCTCAAAGTTGTCGATGCCAGAATAAACTTTCGTTTCAATGTCGATGATGCCCTTTTCGATTTCCTCTTCAATAAGTGCTTTTGCCTGCGTCCAAAGAGAATCTGTCTTACTGCTTTTCCCTGTTAAAAAACTTTCGTCGCCTAAGTATGGGGTGAAATTATTTTGTATAAAATTACTTACGTCTATCGAGTCGTTCCAAACACCTGTCTTAAATGGTTTCCTCATCTTCGTACCTCCACTATTTCAACAATCAGTTACGTTCTAATTGTGTATACATTATACTTGTTAACCCAATTATACGTTAACGCGATTGCCAATTATGTGACCAGACGCACATTTTCAAGTGATTAAGTATGAAATTTGCTTAATAACTTAATAGCCTATTTACGGGTTATCACGTGAGAAATAAAAAAAACGCGAAAAGAAGTTTCGCGCCCGACATAGGCAACGACAAGATTGCATCGCAATCTTGTCGTTGCCAGGAGGGTACTCTTCGTTTCACGTTTACTTCACGTTTTTTCACATTCTTCGTACGCTTATATAGCAAGCGTCTCAATCCAGTTAGCTATTTCAAAAAAAGGTTCGCGCATGGACGCATCCACAGATGCATTCTTAAGCGCGTTGGATAATTCTACCCGTTCAAGCCTTTTACCCGTAAAGACGTCTTTTAGTGCATCGACCAGATCTGTGGACATGGCATCTGAATAGACACCACTCGCTTCTATTACTGCCCCTTTTAACTTAAAACTTAAAACGAGTTCACCCCATGTGAATTTCTCTTCGAAAGTCACATCGAAATTAGGTGTTTTGCCATATAACCATTCCCATGACGCATAATGCTTATATCGTTCAAGTGCACCAGCAGGTGCATTTTCCTCAGAAATAGTGAACAATTCATCCGCCTTGCCGTATTCGGATTCAAAGGCTTCACCAACGGCCATCATCACGCTGTTAATCGTAAGTTCAGGGTTGAGCTCTTTTAAATTAATCACGCGGGATTTGACGGATTCAACGCCTTTGGCATTGAGCTTTTTCATGGAGACATTCAAATATCTTCCAAGCTTAGCCATGTTGACATCCACCAAGATTGTGCCATGGTGATAATAGTTTGTTTTGCCATGGTAGAATGCGTTGCCTGAAAACTTTCTGCCTTCTGCGAGAATGTCATTTCTGCCAGAGAATTCTGCATCTATACCGAGCGCCTTCACGCCATCAACAATCACTTTAAGTTGTCTGTGAAGGTCTTCGTGTTTTTTATGCATGACAAATGTGAAGTTGACATTGCCGAGGTCATGATAGACTGCACCACCACCAGACAACCGTCTTGCCACTTTGCCACCATCCGCTTCGAGCTCAGAAACCAAGACTTCACGCCAAGGGTTTTGATGCTTTCCGATAACGACAGTGTGTTGATTTTGCCATAAATATAGGTATATTTCATCTTCGGCAACTTCGCCTACGAGCTGTTCTTCATACGCGAGATTAAACCATGGGTTCGTCGATTTTGAGATAAACAACTTAGTTATTATAGACTTAGACATTTTGACCTCCTAATTAGTTCGATGAGGAAATTGCATAATTCCAAATTGAATGATTTTCATTTATCATAACGGCTTGATAGAGCCATTTTCAAATGCGATAAACGGAATTTTGCAACTTAAAAGGTAATTATGCAATTTCCATAGATAAAAATCGAGCCGTATTCGAGTAGTATTTATAAGGGGACATCTTTATTCGCATTCAAGTCGACAATAACCCCTTTATTGTACATGCATACTTCAGTAAACAACTCAATGAGCTTTTCAGAATATGCGCCTAGCGATTTTTTCATTTCATCCAAATTAATTATTTTGATACTGATTGGATATTTTCTTGAAGATAGTTCATCCCATAGCGCATCTAAGTTTTCACCATAATGAACCGATAAATTCAGTGTTTCTTTTAAATAAAGGTGAGTCTCTTTTAAAGTTTTCATTTTCGAACCATCTAATTCCACTTCTGTAATAAACATATTGCCCCCTAACCTTTGTTTTAATCGTACAATTTCTTAAAAGATTCGTAGAGATTGCCCTTATCACTGTCCCATCCAAGATCCATCGCTTCTTTCTTCATCAAATAATTAGAAGGTAATTGCTTGTATGTATGAATGTATTCTCCAACGTCTGTGTAACTGTTATTTCCGATGTGATTTCTGTTGTGATTTGCGTAACATTTTCATCCGATGAACCTATAAGTGCGTTTTGTTCGTCACTATTTAAATAGACAAATAAAACAAGCGCTAGAAGCAACAACGCAGATACAATTTTTTTGACCATCTGTTCACTTTTACCCCCTTAGTGCCGACGGAAATTTCCATAGGTCAATAATATACTGTTTATTATTTCATAAAAACATTATATCATATGGTAATAGATTGGAAAGATTTAAACGACATGGAGGACAAAAACATATGAACATTCAAATATTTGGAAAGAAAAAATGCTTTGATACACAGAAAGCTGAAAGATATTTTAAAGAACGTAACATCAAATTTCAGGCCATAGATGTCGTCAAATTCGGCATGAGCAAGGGCGAATTTGAAAATGTCGTGCGTGCCGTCGGACTTCAAAACATCGTCGACAATTCTTCACCACTCTACCAACAAAAGAATCTCGACAAAATCCGTGGCTCTGCCATGATCCAAGAAATTGTCCTAGAGAACCCAAAACTTTTGAAAACACCAATCGTTCGAAACGGCAAGCAAGCTACTGTTGGATATGTCCCTGAAGTTTGGGCGACTTGGGAGTAGATCCCATAAGTGTTAAGAAAAATTAATATTATTGACAATGTTTTTTGAATTCCGTATAATCCATTTCATAGCTAAAACGTACCCAAGGAAATCACAAACGATTTCCATTACAACTGAATAGACTTCTCTTATCCAGAGTGGCGGAGGGACTGGCCCTATGATGCCCGGCAACCAGCTTTAAAAAGCACGGTGCTAATTCCTGGGAGCAATCCATAGATAAGACGCACACTTTATTATTATTGATGATGCCTCTTTCTCTATGGAAAGAGGTTTTTTTATTTAAGGAAATTGCATAATTCCAATTTTATGATATTCCTCATTTGTAAACGGCGTAAATAAGCCATTGTTACCGTTTGAAATTATGCTTTTGAGACTTATTTGGTAATTATGCAATTTCCATAGGTAATTATATAATTTCCATATTTAATAGTGAACACACAAAACTGAATACGTACGACTCATATCCAGAGAGGTGGAGGGCACGGCCCGATGAAACCCAGCAACCAGCTTTATAGCATGGTGCTAAATCCGTCAGTAAAACTGGAAGATGTGAGAGGCTAGACAGACTGTCTCCTTTTGCATTTTAGAAAAGGAGATTTTTTTATGATTAAAATTAGCAATCTAAGAAAAACATATCAAAAAGGCGATCAAGCAATCCATGCGATTGACGGTGTCGACCTGACTATAGATAAAGGCGACATCTACGGCATCATCGGTCTCAGCGGTGCTGGAAAATCGTCACTGGTACGCTGCATCAACCGCATCGAAGAACCAACTTCGGGCGAGATTGAAGTTGGCGGCATCGATATTCTCTCGCTAACGGGTAAGCCCTTGAGACAGGCACGCCAGAAAATCGGGATGATCTTTCAAAATTTCAATTTGTTAAGTAGCAAAACCGTTTATGAAAACGTCGCATTTCCCCTAAGGCTCCAGAAGCTCGATCCAGTGAGCCGCCATGAACGCGTCCTGGCGCTCCTTGAAAAAGTGGAACTCAGCGACAAAGCAAACGCCTACCCGATCAACCTCAGCGGGGGGCAAAAACAAAGAGTGGGCATCGCACGTGCACTTGCAAATGCACCAGAGATCCTACTCTGTGACGAAGCCACCTCCGCACTTGATCCAAAAACAACCAAACAGATTCTCGAACTTTTAAAGCGCATCAACTCAGAACTCGGTGTAACGCTCGTCGTCATCACCCATGAGATGGAAGTCATCAAGGCCATCTGCAACAAAGTCGCCATCCTCGAAGGTGGCAAAGTCGTCGCACAGGGAGACACCATCGACGTTTTTACCCGCCAAACCAATGCAGAAACAAGGCATTTTATCGGAGAAATCGATGTGCCTAAGTCGCTCCCAGTTAGAGGCAGACGCATCTATTTGACATTTGCCCATGGCAGCGCAAAATCGCCCGTATTATCAAAATTGATCCGTAAATTTGAGGTGGATATCAATATTCTATCTGGAACAATCGAAAGCATTCAGGACCAGCCCGTCGGTCGTCTCTTAATCGAGATTTTCGCACCTGAGTCCGTCATCACACAAATACTCGATGCGTTCCACGCAGAAAATGTCATCACGGAGGTGTTGCCATGCTAGACTTATTAATTCCCGCAACACTTGAAACGCTTTATATGGTCTTTATCTCCACCTTGTTCACGGTGTGTTTTGGACTGCCACTGGGCATCGTCCTCGTCGTCACCTCAAGTGGCCATATTCTTGAAAGCAAGGCGCTCAATAAAGGCTTATCCGTCGTCGTTAATGTGACGCGGTCCTTGCCATTTATCATTTTAATGATCTTTATCATCCCATTTACAAGGCTCATCGCAGGTACTTCCATCGGTACGAGTGCCGCCATTGTGCCGCTCGTAATCGCAGCGATTCCCTTTTTTGCACGCATCGTCGAAAGCGCCTTGCATGAAGTGGACGGCGGGGTTGTTGAAGCCGCTATAGCAATGGGTGCAAGCCCATTTGAGATTATTTCCCGCGTCTTGATTCCAGAAGCTTTGCCTTCACTTATCCTTGGGACGACGATCACCATCATCAACCTCCTTGGCTATTCAGCCATGGCTGGTACAATCGGTGGTGGCGGCATAGGTGACCTTGCTATCCGTTATGGTTACCACCGTTTTCAAACCGATGTCATGTTTATGACCATCATCGTCCTCGTCATCCTCGTACAGGGGATTCAAGTGACAGGCAACTTAGTTGCCCAAAATGTATTGAAGCATCGCCGTAGGTAACAGACTTTCTGTAATCAGTAACATAAACTTAAAACATTTAAAGGAGAACCCTATTATGATTAAAAAAGTATTTTCAAAAGGCTTACTCACAACATTCATACTAACACTTTCCCTCGTAGCACTCGTCGGTTGCGGCGCAAAAGAAGCAGATACAACCGTCTTAAAAGTCGGTGCATCACCAGTGCCACATGCTGAACTGCTTGAACTTATCAAACCAGAACTTGAAAAACAAGGCATCACCCTTGAAATCGTAGAATTCACTGACTATGTAACGCCAAACATCGCGCTCAGTGAAGGCGAAATTGACGCAAACTTCTTTCAACACGTACCTTACATGGAATCCTTTGCAACAGAGCACAGCCTTGATCTTGTAAGTGCTGGCGCAGTTCACGTCGAACCGCTTGGCCTTTACTCAAAGACATTTGATTCAGCAACTACGATTCCAACGGGTGCCGTGATTGCAATTCCAAACGACCCAACAAATGAAGGCCGTGCACTGTTGTTACTTCAAGCCAATGGCATCATCAAACTCAGCGCTGATGCGACACTTGAAGCAACAGAAGCTGACATCGTAGAAAATCCACTTAATATCGTCTTTCAGCCAATCGATGCCGCTCAGCTTCCAAGAACACTAGACGACGTCGATGGCGCTGTCATCAACACGAATTACGCTCTAGAAGCGAGTCTCAACCCAGTGGAAGACGCTATTGTTCTTGAAGGTGCCGAATCACCTTATGCAAACATCGTCACCGTATTGCCTGAGGATCTTGAAAACGAATCGATCAAAAAGTTAGTTGAAGCGTTACAATCTGAAGCAGTCAGAACGTTTATCGAAACACAATACAAAGGTGCGGTTGTCCCTGCATTTTAGCTACAGAAAAACATTTAGAAAGAAAAGAGACGCTAGGCATGATCTTTCCTCATGCCTAGCGTCTCTTTTCATATACCTAACTGAGGAAATAGCATAATTCAAATTTCCTTATATATTTCACATATACTTTACACCTGCTTCTATGCGCTTAAAACGCGACAAAACGCGAACCAAAAGTCGCACAATCGCCTAGACCACTTGCATCTGGGGTGTCATTGATGATTAAACCTTCTTCAAACAATGAGGCACCAGATTTTATGGTGCGTTCTTGCCATACTCTCATCCATTCCCCATCTCCCCAGCCGTATGAGCCAAACAGAGCAACTTTCTTGCCAGATATTTTTTGCTCAAGCGCTGTAAAAAATGGTTCAAACGACATATCTTCCAGCTCTTCGCCGCCCATAGATGGACAACCCAAGGCTAGATGGTCATACCCAGCAGCCATATCTGCTGTGATATCGTCTACGTTGAAAAGGTCCACAGTTTCTCCAGACCCTTTAAGTGATTCGAAAATAGCATTTGCCATTGATTCTGTATTACCAGTACCGCTCCAATAGATTACTGCTGCTTTACCCATGAAAGTCCTCCTATTTTTGACTTACTATGGAATTTGCAAAATTGCCTTTTAAGTTGCAAAATTCCGTTTATCGAATTTAAAAATGGCTGAATCATGCCACTTCTAGATACTGAGCGATGGGAAGTCCTTTTTCGACGTGACTAAAAATATCATCTCGAACTTTACTAAATGATTCGAATAGGCAACGTGCCTGATCTTCATCGCCATAAACTTTCCAGTATCCACAAAATTTGCAGTTTTGTCCTTTATTCTTAATAAAACCCAAAACATCGACGAGTGGATAGCCTAAAAACACACCCACTTCATGTGGAAAACCGCCTGATTCAACAATCCGTTTCTTGAGGTGTTCAATAATCCGATCGAAACCACTGTACATTGGATATCCCTGGACGAACAAATAGCCCCAAATTTCTGGCTTCTCGACGAGTTCTTGTAATAAAACTTTATTATACACCAAAGTCAACTCCCGCTGATTGCATGCCTGCAGTTGTTCCATGTAGATGCCCTTCTCTATCAAGGATTGCCTTGTTTGTTCAAAAGATTCCGTTGTGCCATAATTATGCATCAACTCGTGCGCAATCAGATTGGCAGGTTTTAGACCTACAAGTGTCGGTGCGCAGTGAAATGCCAGCATTCTTTCTAAATTCAATCGGTTTTCCTCCCACCTTATTTAAAGCGATTCACTCAGCTGATAATGCTTCTCATTTGTTTCAAGTAAATGATAACCATTATCAGTTTGTTTGTCAAGCGTTTGACGCACATTTCGAGAAATTTTGAATTGACAAGAGATACATAAAAGCGTAAGATGAACATATTCCCATATGTGCATATGTAGTTTTTGAATGCATTTTTATGAAAGGAGCCTCCAATGATTCAAATAACGAATATTTTTAAGTTGCTCTCAGATGATACTAGGCTACGCATCATGCTTCTATTATTCCAGAAAGATTTATGTGTATGTGAAATAAGCGGGATTTTAAACGTTTCTCAGCCAAGTGTATCAAAAAGTTTGTCTAAACTTAGAGATTTAAATCTTGTCACTGATGAACGTAGAGAAAAATTCGTTTTTTATTCGCTAAAGAAAGATAATGTGTTCTTAACGCATACATTAGATCAAATACTAGCTCAAGCTGATGAATATCCCCAATTTCTTGAAGACTCAAATCGATTAGAGAATAAAGATGTTTTTCTCAATCTTTGCTGCCCAGTATTTGAACAATAATCAAATAGAAATAGGAACATAAAATTACAACCTAAAAGGAGAAATGGACATGTTTATTCTCGAGTTTCTTAACAATCAACTATTAAAAATGGAGTGGCTATCCAATCTAATAAAACTGCTGGTAGAAAATGTCTTTGGACTTAGTACTTCTGAAAGACTTGGAGGTAGTATTCACTTCTTTATATATGATGTCATAAAAATTTTCATATTACTTTCTATCCTTATATTTTCAATTTCATATATTCAAAGTTTTTTTCCACCTGAAAGAACGCGAAAAATACTTGGTAAGTTTACAGGAATAAAAGCCAATATATTGGGTGCTTTATTAGGCACAATCACGCCCTTCTGCTCTTGTTCATCTATTCCGCTTTTCATAGGATTTACGAGTGCGGGACTACCAATAGGTGTCACGTTCTCATTTTTAATCTCTTCACCACTTGTAGATTTGGCTTCTGTACTTTTACTTGCTAGTATTTTTAACTGGAGAATTGCATTTGCCTATGTTGTTGTTGGTCTAATACTTGCCGTTATTGGTGGATCGATCATCAGCAAACTCAAGCTCGAAAAATACGTTGAGCCGTTTGTTTTTGGCAATAAAATCATAGAATTGGAAGAAGATAAGCTGACTGTTAAAGATCGTATGCGCTACTCTAAAGAGCAAGTCATTGAGATCGTCAACAAAGTTTGGCTCTATATACTTATAGGTGTAGGTATCGGTGCCGCTATTCACAACTGGATTCCAGAATCTGTTATAACTGCGCTATTAGGTCAAGATAAATGGTACTCCGTCCTCTTAGCTACGATTGTTGGTGTGCCCATGTATGCAGATATTTTTGGAACACTTCCAATCGCAGAAGCGCTTGTTCTTAAAGGTGTCGGTATTGGAACCGCTTTAGCGTTCATGATGGCCGTAACCGCACTATCATTGCCATCGATGATTCTTCTCAAAAAAGTTGTAAAGACGCGTTTACTTGTCACTTTTGCCGGCATCGTTACAATTGGTATACTAATCATAGGCTACGCATTTAATGCATTTGCTTATCTATTACTTTAAAAAATGAAAGCAGGTGATCAATTTGAACTTCCTTTTATATGCTATAACTCTAGCGTTCTTGCTACTTTCCTATTTTAAAGATAAAAAGAAAACAAAAATGGCTCTTAAAAAAGCATGGAAAGCATTCGAAAACATACTGCCTGAATTTTTAGTGGTCATTCTATTGGTTGGCATTTTAATGTCTGTCGTCAACCCAGAAGTTATTTCAAAAATAATTGGTTCAGATTCTGGTTGGTTTGGTGTTCTACTGGCTTCAATTGTCGGTTCGATTACATTGATTCCTGGTTTTGTTGCATTTCCAACCGCAGCACTTCTACTCAAAGGTGGTGCCGGTTATATGCAAATAGGTGCCTTTATATCGACGCTTATGATGGTTGGTATCATAACCATTCCTGTAGAAATTAAGTATTTTGGAAAGAAAATAACCTACTTACGTAATTTATTAGCTTTCATCTTTTCTTTTATCGTTGCAAGCATTATAGGATGGGTGGTGACCGTAATATGAAAAATAGCTTAAAGAAATACAGAGCCTTTTTCGTGGTCTTATTGGGGCTGCTGGTACTCACGTTGATCAATCAAAAAATCGGTTTTAAGGCGATCAGTGTAACGGCATATTCATTTAAAGAAATGATCTTAGTTATTCCACCAATCTTCGTATTACTTGGATTGCTTGACGTTTGGGTTCCAAAAGAAACGATGATAAAATATATGGGAGAAGGCTCTGGCTTGAAAGGTATTCTGCTTTCAATATTTATCGGATCAGCAGCAGCAGGACCACTGTATGGGGCTTTCCCAGTCGCAGCAGTCTTTATGAAAAAAGGCGTTTCATTTAAAAATATACTCATCTTTATTGGTGCGTGGTCCACAACAAAAATCCCAATGTTCTTATTTGAAATTTCTTCATTGGGATCGAAATTTGCGATTACTCGGCTACTTGTCGATATACCTGGTATTATTATTATTGCCTATATACTTTCTAAGATTGTGCCTTTAAATGAGGTCAAAGCAATCTATGAAAAAGCAGAGGCAATTGAGTAGATGTTAAAATAAGCATAAAAAAAATCAACGCGTCATGGGGATGAGTCGTTGATCAAAGGTAAGAAGGGTAAGAAGGGTAAGAAGGGTATCAAAAACCTCACGATTCGTTAGGGGTAAATCAATGAAGTTCAGCATACTCAATCGTATGAAGTAAAATTTCAGCAGCTTCAGCTCTAGTCAGAGCTTTCTTAGGATCAAGCATACCATCTTTGTCTAGCTCTACGATTCCGTAATGAAGTGCACGTTGTAATAGGCCACTGTATTCCGGTGTTATGCTTGCTTCATCTTTGATTTCTACTGGTAAAAGCTTTATCATCGGTAACTCAAGCTTTAATTCAAGTGTCGTTACTAAGCGATAAAGAAACTCTTCCTTTGTCCAATCTGCTTTAGGATCGAGATCGGCAGGTAGTTCGACGCCATTGACGGTTGCAACGATAAGGCCATATGCATACCAGGCTTTGTCATCTGCATTTTTAAAATAATCTGTTGCGAGCGGTTCTTTGATAAATCTAATTAAGTCTAGATTGAGATCAAAAGCTGCATTGATCATATGAATGCCTTCAACCGATGTAAGAATGCGATCTGGTGAAAATGTATCACTCGATGTGCCTTTTATGACGCCTCGTTCTTGTAGCGCTAAAATCGATTGTGCCTCTCTAACGTTTGCTATGTCGTTAAATCCAGTTCCTGCAAAGCTTGTGCTTGTAAGTGTCATCACTGCTAGCACAGCCCCAAGGATTCTTTTTTTTGTCATCATTTTCATAGGTTGCACCTCTTTCTTTCATATAGTTAGGAAAATATAATTTTAATTGATACGTTTTAGACGATGCAAACAAAAAAAAAGTTCCATGAGTTATCATGAAACCTGACATAATCTTAAAACATAGATCTTAAAACAAAGACAATTGCTCCGATGACCGCTCATATTTGTAGGCGTTTATGATGTCCCCATTTTATAAAGGATGCCATTTTTGTCGCAATGCCAAACCAAAATTGATTTATTGTCTTGGCGATGATTTTTTTTGCAGGAATGCGTTCCATACGATTATCCTTTGTTTGGAAACCAATGCTTCGTGTTGTTCGCAATTTTAACTAACATCAACATGACTGGCACTTCCACGAGTACGCCAACGATTGTCGCCAGAGCAACTGGACTCGTTGCACCAAACAATGCGATAGCAACCGCTACCGATAATTCAAAGAAATTCGAAGCGCCAATCATCCCTGCTGGGGCTGCAATATCATGTGGCAATTTGAGCGCTTTGCTTGCAAGGTAGGCGATAAAGAAAATAAAGAACGTCTGTATCGTGAGTGGAATCGCTATGAGCAGTATATGCACGGGATTTTGTGTGATCACATCGCCTTGAAAAGAAAAGATGATGATGAGTGTCAGCAAGAGGCCACCGATCGTTGTATTGCTAAATTTAGGGATAAAACTGTTTTGAAAATAGTCGATCCCTTTTGTCTTAACGACGTGATTACGCGTGAGAACACCAGCCGTCAAGGGTACTACGACAAATAAGACGACCGAAAGAATCAATGTTTCCCACGGAATAGAAACGCCACCAACACCGAGTAAAAAAGCGACGATTGGCGTGAACAATACGAGTATGATCAGGTCGTTAGTCGCGACTTGAACGACTGTGTAAGCTGGATTGCCTTTAGTCAAATGACTCCATACAAACACCATGGCTGTACATGGTGCGGCGCCAAGCAATATAGCACCTGCTAAATAGTCTTTAGCCAAATCTGCCGGAATCCACTTTGCAAAGACGACATAAAAAAAGAAATACGCGATGCCAAACATCGTAAAAGGTTTGATCAACCAGTTGGTTATCCAAGTGATATATAGACCCTTGGGATTTTTACCGACGTTCTTGACACTATGAAAATCTACCTTCATCATCATTGGATATATCATGATCCATATCAATATCGCTATTGGGATGGACACATTGGCGTATTCAAATTTACCTAAAAATTCTGGAACCTGAGGTAAAAACTTACCAATCAAAATTCCGACTGCCATACATAGCGCCACCCAAAGCGTCAAATATTTTTCAAAAAAACTGATGCCCTGTAATTTTTGTTTGCTCACACTATCACCTCTTCTCCGTTAGAACGGATACTAAATTTCATTGTTCTTGATTTTATCTGCAAGAATTTTAACATTTTCTTCTATCTTAGCAATGATCAACTTAAATTCATCATCCGATTTTCCTGATGGATCATCCAGTCCCCAGTCTTCTTCATGTTGACTTGGTAAGAATGGACAAACAACATTACACCCCATCTTGATGACGATATCCACTTCAGGAATATCAGGTAACAGTTTTGAACGTTGTGTCTCTTCCATATCTATGTTGTAAATTTCTTTGATGAGTCTCACTGCATCTTGATTGATATGCGGTCTTAATTCAGTTCCTGCTGAATAGCTTTCAAAAACATCTGATGCAAAGTGTTTCCCTAGTGCTTCTGCCATCTGGCTTCTGCATGAATTGTGTACACAAATAAAGGCTACTTTTGGTTTTACGTTCATAAAATCCTCCTAATAATACGACTAATCGTCGTTATGCTTTGATTTCTTGATTTTTTGTATGTCTTCATTTCCCGTTACGCAGATGATGTGCTTTGATCCTACGTCCTTTAATTTTTCTGAATCTGCAGTGAGGCTCTTATCAGTTGCAAAACGAGACTGTAAGTGCGCATACAAATGGTTGTTGTATTCAATAAAATTAGGATTTATCGAATAGTATACCCACTGAGAATCTTTTTTTGACGTAACGATTTGAGCTTGCTTTAGTTTGATCAAGTGTCTTGAGACATTGGATTGTGACATCTCCAGCACGGCTTCCATTTCGCAAACACACAGCTCTTTATGCATCAATAGGTTGACGATGCGCAGTCTGTTTTCGTCTGAAAACGCTTTGAATATTTCAACATCCATCATAAAGCACCTCATATTTCATTAATTAAATTCATATATTCACTTATACTCATATGCTACATAAAAATTAGGGTTTTGTCAACGTTGAGAATTACCAGATCTGCTCATGATAAGCATCTCGTCCAAACAGGTCTCCAGTGTTTCATACGTTTCTGTGTATTTATTAAGTGTTCTAAGCTTGGAATCGTCTATATTATAGAAGAAATCATGATGTTTTCTATCCGATACATAATCGATACGTGATACTTCACTTATATCTAAACCTTTCAACGTTGCATATTTATGCCGTATGCACTCTACAAGCTCTAGGTTGCTATAAATTTCTTTGCCACGCACATTAATCACTTGGCCTGCAACGTTTGCTTCTATTAAAGACCATATGATTTCACTATAAGTCTGAGCAGAAAGCCAGCAGCGTTTTTGTCTGCCTTCACCATAAATAGGAATTGGCTCGCCCTTTAAAAGACAATCAATCACTTTGGGTATAAGCTTTTCACGATGTTGAAACAGGCCAAAGTTATTGCTACTTCGAAGAATAAGTGCTGGAAATCCTTCGCAATTCATCTTACTGATCACTAGTTGATCTGATGCAGCTTTTGTAGCCGCGTAGGGATTGCTCGGATTGAGTCGTGTGTTTTCATCAGCCGCTTTCTCGCTCTCGAGTATCGAGCCATATACTTCATCTGTTGAGATATGAACATACATTTTTTCAAAATTGGCGTCTGCCAATTGGCGAAAGTGCTGCTCTGTCGCTTCCAAAACCGATGCAGTACCTAGGATGTTCGTCTGAATGAAAGGCATTTCATCATGGATACTCCTATCAACATGAGATTCGGCAGCAAAATGTACCACATGCGTGATCGCATACTTTGTAAGTATATCTGCAAAATGGCTTGCATTGCACACATCACCTTCTTCAAATGTATAACTTACACCATCAAGTCGGCTTAAATCAGCTGCGTATGTCAGTTTATCATAAACGACGATAGCCCCAATTTGATTATCTATTTTTTTTATCTGGTCAAGCCATTTGACAAAATAACTGCCAATAAATCCTGCCCCACCAGTCACACAGAAATTCTTGTAACTCTTTTTTTCGCCTAACCGTTTACTTGGTTTCATCGTTATTTCGCCTCTACACTCTTAGTTTGATGACTGCATCACATAGGTGATGACTGCTTCGATGACATGGTCCTGTTCAGCTTCACTCAGAGCATCATATAAAGGTAGTCTAATCATACGCTGTGCAATGGCCTCTGTATTAAAAAGACTTGTGCGCGTCTTACCATAGCGCTTTCCACCTTCTGAAAGATGCAGGGGTTCATAGTGTGTGTAAGCGTCGATGTTTCTTTCTTTCAGATATGACCGTAGCCCCTCTCGACTTTGAGTGTCTGGCATAATCAAGTAGTAAATATGCGCATTGCCACGCGCATGCGTGATTTGACTCGGCAAGATAATCCCATGACTATTAGCCTCTTTTAACGCTTGTGTCATGCCTTTTATGAATGCCTCTTGGTATCTCTCCCACAGCATAGATCGACGACTTGTTACTGATTCAAGTTCTGTTAAACTCGCCTCTAAATAGGCCATCGCATAAGGTGTCATCGCGTATTCACCACCAAGCCTCTGCCAATGATATGCGGACGTTTTGCCATTCAGAAAATCGATACGATCCGTACCTTGATAATAGATGGTTTCAATAAGTTGTTTTTCAATAGTCTCTTTATTGATGAACAATACGCCACCCGCACCACCAGCAGTGATGTTTTTTGAATGGTGAAAACTCAAGCATCCCATATCACCAATCGCGCCAAGCGGTTTGTTGTCAAAGTATGCGCCAATACCATGTGCCGCATCTTCAAGCAGTTTCACAGAGTGTCTCTTTGATAGATCCAGTAACCCATACAGATCGGCAGCATATCCGCCATAATGGATTGGAATAATTGCCTTTGTCTTCTCTGTGATAAGTGGTTCGACGGTAGCTACAGTTATGTTCAGTGTTTCCATAGCAACATCGGCAAAGATGAGCGTTGCACCTGTACGCGCAAAAGCATTGGCTGTTGCTGCATACGTATAAGACGGCAAGATAATTTCATCACCCACATTTAGTTCAAACGAAAGCGCCATGATTTCCAGCGCTTGCGTTGCAGACTGCGTGAAAAATACATCTGTTTGGTCAGAAAGACCTATCGTTTTTCGAAGCAGAACTTCTAATCGTCTTTCTTGGTCCACTTCGCCTAATGGGTTATTTCTCATATTTTCAATCACCTTCCGCTCGATGGCTGCATTGGTGAATGGTTTATTGAAAGGTATTTTAGGAAATTTAGATAACATAGTGCCCTCGTTTTCATTGTTGAGGAAATTGCATAATTCCAAATTATATGAATTTCATTTATCAAAACGGCTTGATTGAGCCATTGTCAAATTCGATAAACGAAATTTTGCAACTTAAAAGGTAATTATGCAATTTCCATAGTTGAGGAAATTGCATAATTCCAAATTGTATGAATTTCATTTATCAAAACGGCTTTATTGAGCCATTGTCAAATTCGATAAACGGAATTTTGCAACTTAAAAGGTAATTGTGCAATTTCCATAGTTATACAAAATGAGATGCCATTTCATCAATTATATCATGAAAGGCATCTCAAATTAGTTTAAGAAATATTCGGTCCGATGAATCCCAATTTTTATTTTATTAAGGGAATTACTTAATTACTGAACGATTGGGAAACCTTTGTTTGCCCAACCCATTGGTGCGTTTGCAGGCGTACCCATACCACCGTTGAGTGATACTGCATCATAGCCCATCATACGAAGTGCTGCAGTTGCTTGACCAGCTGTTTGGCCAGTGTAGCAATAGACAATGATTTTTTTGTCTTTAGGCAATTCTGTTTTAAATGCTGCCAACATATCTTTTCCAAAAGGTATATTTGTAGCGCCTTCGATATGACCTGCTGCAAAGTCTTCAGCTTTTCTGATTGACAAAATGTAGATGGAATCATCTTTAGCATCGACCATCAATTTCAAATCGTCTTCAGATACTTTGTAGTTTTTATATCTTGCTTCTTCTATTGTTCCAAGTCCTGCATAGTAAGCAGTAATTTGTTCTTGAACAGCTGGTGAAATTTCAGTGCCAGTGCCTTCAAATGCACTCGCGTCAGTCACAGTAACCGCTGCAACGCCTTCTACTTTAGAGATACCGAGATTCCAACCGAGGTTGACACTTCTCGCTTCAATACCCGCAACGTTTAAAGTTACTACTGCTTGACCAGCTGTTTGACCAGTGTAGCAGTATAAAAAGACGGGTTTATCTGTTGGTATATTTGCTAAATTTTCCGCAATTGCTGATCCCCAAGGTACATTGACAGCACCTTTTACATGACCTTTTGCGTAGTCTTCAGCTGTTCTGATATCGAGAATTGTCATCGGTGTTTCTGCAACAACCATATCAACAAATTCTTTTTCAGCAATTTTAAAGATATGTTCTGGCATATTTGTATAGAGTTCATCAAGTTTTGTCGTTACTTCGGAAACCACTGGGAATCCGTTGTTTACCCAACCCATTGGCACGTTGGCAGGTGTACCCATGCCACCATTGAGCGATACGGCGTCATAGCCCATAAGCCTTAAAGCTGCAGTTGCTTGACCAGCTGTTTGGCCTGTGTAGCAGTAAACGACAATTGTTTTGTCTTTTGGCAAATTTGCAAAGTCCGAAGCCATTGTTTTACCAAATGGATTGTTTACAGCGCCTTCGATATGTCCTTTATTGAAATCTTCTGCTTTTCTAACTGAGTATATATAGATAGACGCATCTTTTGCATCAACCATTGTTTTTAGATCTGCTTCAGAAACTTTGTAATTTTTATATTTACTATCCGCAACTGTTGATAAACCTGCATAATAGTCCGTTAACGCCGTTTGAATATCCGCTTCAATCGTCGTCACACCAGCCGTAAGTGTCGCTGCTTCTGTAACTGTAACATCTGCAACGCCTTCAACTTTAGAAATACCAAGGTTCCATCCAAGATTGACACTTCTTGCATCAAAGCCTGCAATGTTTAATGTCGTAACTGCTTGACCCGCAGTTTGACCAGTATAGCAGTAGATAAATACTGGTTTATCACTTGGAATGCTCGTTAAGCCTTCGCTAATTGATGGACCCCAAGGCATATTGACCGCACCTTTTACATGACCTGCTGCATAATCTTCTGCACTTCTAATATCAAGTATTGTCATTGCTTCATCAGCAACTACTTTTTCAATAAATTCTTTTTGATCAATTTTATAGATGTGTTCTGGTATATTTTCAAAATAAGCCGTTACGAGTGAAGCCATGTCAAACGCCGCAGCTTCAGTTGTCGCTTCAGTTGTTACAACATCCATTGATGCTGGTTCTTCTGTTTTACCACAAGCTGTTGTCGAAAATACTAAAACAAGTACTAATAATAACCCTAACCACTTCTTGCTCATAATGTTTCATCCTCCATCAAAATCTTTATCAGGATCCGTCTGATTCCCCCACTGGTACTGTTTCAACTGGTGCTGTAACGCCGACGCGAGATGACCATTCAAGCCATGCACCGTCATAGACTTTTAAATTTGTGAAGCCCGCTTCTTCAAGCAAAGCAACGGTTTGTGTCGCTCTAACAGATGTTTTACAGTAGACAATAATCATATCGTCCTTCTCAAAGCCAGCATCTTTATAAAACAGACCGAGGTCTCTACTCGACATAAATGTACCATCTTTGTAGAGGTTTTGAGTGTGTGGATATAATATTGCACCTGGAATATAGCCTTCGGCGTATTCAGCAGGTGATCTAACGTCTAAAAGTTTGACATTTTCTTGTGGTGCATTTGCGATCGCTTCCACTTCTTCAAATGTGGCGATACGCGCTGTATTTGCTTCAGTAGCTGTGTATTCTGACACCGCTAAAGTCATCGTTTCAGCAGACAAAGCACCTTCTGCTTTTACGAGTGCTGACGAGCCACCATTTACGATCATCACATTTTGATGCCCATAAATACGCATGGTCCACCAAATACGCGCTGCAAATATACCGGCATTGTCATCATAGATATATACAATGCTGTCGTTGGAAATACCCTTTGCTGACATGAGTTTTTCAAATGGCTCTTTAGGTATCAGCATATTTGGTACCGTGGTTTCCACCACAGCTTCTTCAACTGATAAACAGATGGCGCCTTCGAGATGTCCCTTGTCGTAAGCCTCTTTTCCACGTGCATCGATAACTATGACTGCTGGATTTGATGCCATATCGTCAATTACCTTAGATGCCTCGACGACATTCATCGATCCTGAATACGATGTATCAACGGCACAAGATGTCATAAGAAGCATCATTGCCATCAAAACTGCTATCAGCATGAATTTTGTAAATCCTTTTGTCATGTTGACCTCCTAAACGAATTTGTGAGATTGCTTTGGAGTATATTGTTAAATATTAAACAAATTGATCGTCATAAACTTAACGATTTCATGCTTATTATAAACGATGCCTCCGATATTTGGTTATCGTGTTTACTTATACTCCATTTCATATTAGCATGATAGTTTTTTAACAACCCTTATGGGCTTGGTATACTTTTTTGCCGGTTTCCAGTATGATAGAGGTGAAAAATACAGATTGAGGTAAGCATTTTATGTTTTCAAGTGACGATAAAACCATTCAAAAGATTAGAAAGTTCAGCAGATATGACTGGATTGCGCTATGTTTAATCACAACTTTTTTGTGTGTCAATTTAGTAACTCTGATGGCATTTCCAACGGTACACTCAGATGAACTTTGGCTTAAGGGCATTGCAACTGAAATGTTGAATCAAGGTCGTTTTGACATTACAGAACCCTTTTACGATTTGTACCCTCGCGTCATACATCCATTTAGGTGGCTTTATAATAGTATTCTAATCATCGCCGTAAAATTTAACGGTCCCTCAGTCGTTTCCGTAAGAATGGTCGCGCTTATATTTGGGACACTTTGTCTGCCTCTCGTCTATAAGATTGCACGAAAGCATTTTGCAAACCCACTTTATGGACTTGCTGCTACTTTCTTGATGTGCATAGATATCCAATTTGTCTACAGTTCACATTTCGGCAGACAAGAAACGATCATTTTATTTTTGTTATTGCTCGGTTACTGGTTGCTTTTGAAAGATAATGGCAAACACTTGATGCCAAAGCTTTCAATAATTATACTTCTAGGTATGGGGGTTCACCCGAATAGTTTCATCCTAGGTGTTTGTTTCGCAGGGTTATTACTTTTCAAATGGCTAATGCGAGAAACACCATTTTCAAAACTCCTTAAACTTATTGGTATCACCTCTATTGGCGCCTCTTTCTATGTGATTATCGGCTTCTTGATGAATCCCAATTTTTTAACAGGCTATTTCAATTATGGAAAGGCGTTGGGTGTCGATTCCGATGCAATCAATCGATTCGAAGGTTTTTATTGGTACTGGTACAAGCTTTTTAATCAGATTGGTGGCACTTATGATCTATTTGATATCAAGTTAGCTCTAATTTTACTGGGTTTACTCTCTTTGATTTGGCTACCTTTTTTACTTTATGCACTCGTAAAAGTGCGACACACTATAATAGGTGCCTCTGTTTTTTTTCCCTTAGTTACCGTCATCGGCATCGCACTCAGTTTACTACTAATAGGCAGATACAATCAGACGGCAATCGTTTTTTTTGTGCCCTTTATAATCCTGCTGTCGCTTCAGAGTATTCATTTGCTTTTGTCCACCTATGAACGACTGAACAATAATAAATCCCCAATCACACTGCCAGTCCTATTAACCATTCTGGCGATGTTATGGGGATCTAATCTCTGGCACAATCTAAACACTTATGATCAAAACCGATTCTATTCAAAATCATATGACGCCATGTTGGGAGAAATTGCAATGTACGTGCCCGAGGACTCAGTGGTGCTTGGCAACTTGAATATCATCGAGGCGTTCGATCCAAACCGTTTCTATGACATCAGGAATTTAGGCTATCTTGATCAATCGGCAAACGCTTTTCAAAATTATGTTCAGTCGCGAGGTATCCAGTACATCATCCTCCACGAGGAGATGGATTATATCGCGCGGACATCGCCAAAGTGGGATTTCCTTTATGTGAACATCGACTATTTCGACAACATGCAGACGTATCTTAAAACACATACAAAAACCATTTATGCCTTTGAGAATCCGCTTTATGCCATGCGACTTTCAAGGTTTTCAGGTACCTATCCTTGGCAAACTGTTATCTATAAGGTTATAGATCAGTAATTTGAATTGAGTGCTTCATCAAAACTTAAGACGAGGTTTTTCCCAGTGGCATCCTGAATGGCTAATATTTCATATGCCTTTCTAACATTTGATGCGACCTCTTCTTCGGTTTCTCCAATTACGATGAAATAACCCGCGCGTTGTGAGGCATTTTCTAGGTTGCCTATTGTATCGCCGATTCTATAGTTATAACCGATATCTAAAATATATGGTTCAGATTTAAGCACCAACGCTGGCGTCATCGTAGCGATTGTACCAGGTTTACAAAAAAACAGTTGTGTGCTAAATGGCTTATCATTGAAATTGTAGGCATAACCGTTAAAATGTGCATTTGAATCTATGCTGGCTTCAATATTGAGTTTAAGAACGTCTATGCCCGTTACGTAAGGAATCGTCGTATCTTCATAGGCACCCCCTAGCCTGCATGCTACTTCATTGACAAAAATACCTTTGTCTCCTATGAGTAACTGAAAATATATAGGGCCATTTTCAATATTGAAACAGTTGCAGATGGACTGCGTGATGTCTTCTAGCTTTTCACCATAGTCATTTTGATGCACCGAAGGAAATTGATGTGCAATACAAACCCCAATACGGGAATCTGCTGGGAAAGTCACACGATCCGTTATTGTAAATATATGCGCATGACCGTTTGAAACCCAGCCACTTACGGTGACTTCCGTGCTTTCATAATATTGTTCAACAAGTATTTCTTCACTTCTCGAATGCTTAAGGACTTCATCAATATGCATGCGTATTTCATCGATAGTATCTACTTTGAATATGCCACGTTGTCCCTGTGAATCGATGGGTTTTATGACATACGGCGGCTTGACTCCTGTGATAGATGCCGAACTAAACGATCGACTCACAAAGGCGTATGAAGCTGTTGGTATTTTAAACTGACTAAACCGCGTTTTCATCGCCCTTTTATTGGTGACCCAAAGTGCTGTTTCATTATCTAAAAAATGAGGCAGACCAAGTTGATCAGCTACTTGGTTCACGACTAGGACCGGTTGATCCGTGCCCACAGTCATTATGCCGTCTACTTTATAGTCAATCGCACTCTTCAAGATAGCCTGTTGATCGAAAGCATCTGCTACCACATGCACATCCGCAAGTGCCTTTCCTTCTGTCCATAAATTATAGTCAGCTGCAATTACATAATGTCCCATTGCCTTAATCTTTTTGATTGCATTGATTTGACAGCTACCCGCGCCTACCATTAGGATGCGTTTCATATTTTTTTACTCCTTCCCACAAAAGTGGATATAACCCGTAGTGCAATGTTAGTTTAATACCTATTCGAATACATTTTAGTAGTGTATACCCCGATTTGCCATATTGTCGCGGTCTCCTAAGCACGTTGACATTTACTATTTTATTGCTGTAAGGTAATAGCTCCGCACTTAAATAGACAAATGGTTTAAGCGGCTGTGTAAGTCTTTCATAAACTGAGTGGTGGATTAATCTCAAACTACTCACATGTAATCCACCCAGTTTTTTAAATCGCATTTTGAAAAAAAAACCTATTACTTTGGATCCAAATTCTCTGGTCTTTTTCTCACCATACTCTTTATAGATGCCAAATACTAGATCCGCACCTTGAGAGGCTGAATCAAACATTGTACCAAGTGCTCTGATATCATGTTGTAAATCATCGTCCATAGTAAGTGCATAGGTTCCTTCTGCTTTCATTAGTCCAATCGTCAGTGCCTTTTGCTGTCCGACATTCTCGAGTAGATGTATCAACTTGATATTTAGCAGTGGATTAGCCGCTTTCAAATGTTCAAGCGCACACAATGTCTCTGGACGGCTTGCATCATTTACAAAAATGACCTCATAACGATAAGCCGTTTCAGAAAAAAACGCCTTTACTTCATCTATCAAAATAGGTAAAGACTCTATGCTGTTATAAACGGGAATGACGATAGTAAAATCCATTGAGGCCTCTATTCTTGTTATTAACCATCAGCAAATTATGGTATACTTTAGGAAATGAGTCTAACTTTACAATTAAATCTCTTAACTTGAAGGTGTATATATGCATAAAATCGATTGTTTCGGTGATATTTGTCCAATCCCCATCTTAAAAATGCAAAAAGAATTGTCGCATTTACCACCTGGCGATTCATTTATGATGGTTGTGGATCACAGCTGTGTCATAGAATCCATAAAAGAACATTTATCAAAATCAAAATATCAATATACGGTTGATGAAGTCATGAATGGCGTTTGGGAAATCACAATCTCACTCAAATAAGGAAATTGCATAAATATTTAAATAAGGATGGAACCCACGGGACCTCATCCTTTTTTTTGAGTAAAATTTCAAAAGTGGCATTTTGCAATTTTCTCATTTAACAAAATTCCTTCTCACCGTTTTGAATAAAATAATTATAGGTATCATCAATGGCCTTGTTTCTGTTGGCTTTTTTTTGTGTCACTAAATATATGTCATAATCCAAATTGAAATTAGTCACTTCTACGATTTTAAATCGCTTTTCATAGAGTTCTTTTTTTACAGACATGTAAGGTAAAAAACAAACGCCAAGGTTATTGGAGATTGAGGACTTTGCAGCTGGGATTGAATCTACTTTAAACATGATTGGAATTTTATCGATCGTTACACCGACAGTCTTCAGTTTACGTTTTAAAAATGAGGATATCGTCAACGTGTCATCATCCAATAGCACCATTTCATATTTTTGTAAATCTTGAACATCGATGACATCTGGAATACTTGAATCATTGTTCGCTATCAAAACGATTCGTTCTTTGCCAATGCGTCCAAAATCCAAACGGTCATCACAAGGTTGTTCTGTTACAAAGCACAAATCCGTGAGTTCGTTGATTAAGTCGTTGATAGACTCGATATTTGAACGGGCATGCATCTCAAAATTATAGCTTGGATTCTTTTTTTTGACTTTATATAGGACACAAGGCAATGAATAATCGACGAGTGACAATGAACCATTTATTCTAACGCTCTCCACATTTTGTTGAAGGGCATCAAACTCTTCTTTCATCTTTTCATAGATGCGCAACATAGTGCCTGAGTGTTTGAAAAGAATTTTACCTGCCTCTGTGGGTATTACGCCTTTGTTGCTACGTTCAAGTAGAATCAAACCCAATTCGTCTTCAAGTTTGTGAATATTCTGGCTAAGTGCCGATTGAGAAATATGTCGGTTAGTCGCAACTTTTGATATACTCTTCGTTTCAACCACTTCTCTATAATACTCTAATGCCGTTAAATTCATATGCCACCTCTCTAAATATCATGCCTCAAAGTTCAAATGATTGGGTATCGGTTTTTCTTATACTGAAACAGAATTACAATGGTTTTTTTTTATTGATAAAATGTTATCATATTCTTGTGAGATTGTTAAGAGTATAGCAAACTTTTTTTATTAGGAGTGTGAAAAAATGGCTGAACAAACAAATGCAGCATCTTCTAGACGCTCTTCAGCAAATCGAAAACCGAAAAAGAATCAAATTCCTTACGGTTTCTTGACTGTTGCACTAATCGGTATCGTAGCAGTTTTATTGAATTTTAAATCATCAAATGTCGCTTTTTTCTGGTTAACAGGTTCAGCATTTGGGTTTATTCTTCAAAAAGGTCGATTTTGCTTCACGGCTTCACTGCGTGATCCTTTACTGACGGGTAGTACTTCAGTTACACGTGCCGTCCTCGTGGCATTTGCCATCACTACGATTGGTTTCACTGCGATCAAGTATGGTTATTCTTCCGCAGGTTTACCAATACCAGGTATGAGCTACGTTGTACCAATTAGTTTGGCAACAATCATCGGTGCTTTTATATTTGGCATTGGTATGGTTATCGCAGGAGGTTGTGCATCAGGTACATTGATGCGTGTCGGCGAGGGCTTTGTTATGAACACAATTGCATTAATTTTCTTTATCATTGGGTCTCTTTGGGGCGCACATGATTTTGGATGGTGGAAAGAAGTCTTTATATCTAAAGGACCTAGTATCTTCTTACCAGATGTCTTTGGCTGGATGGGCGCAGTACTCTTGCAATTAGTCGTTTTACTGGCAATTTATATCATTGCTGAACAATATGAAAAGAAACGTAACGCATCGCACTAGTTGCGTTGACTTAGGGCTTATCCCTATTATAACCGATTTACCAACAACACAGTGACTATTGATCACTATTAAATTTTAGGAGGAACTAAAAATGAAAGAAGTTATGTTAGATTGTTTCGGAGAAGCTTGTCCAATACCGCTCGTAAAAGCTCAAAATAAAATTGCAACACTTGAAATAGGCGATGTATTAATCGTACAAATCGATCACAGTTGTGCTATGAAAAACGTTCCAGAATGGGCTAGAAAAGAAGGTTACAACGTAGAAGTTGAAGAAGTGAATGACGGCGAATGGGAAGTCATCATCGAAAAAACTAAGTAATAAAATCTTCGCACCAAGCATGGAGGTGTAACCCTTGGAAAAGAAAAAAGAAAAATTCTTTGACAAAATGAAGTCAAATGAGTATTACGTAAAATGGTTAAAAAATCCGTTTACCTATATAACTGCTGCAGTTCTGCTATCCCTTTTTCAAATTGTGACGCTCGCAGTTACAAAAAATCCATGGGGTGTTTCTGGTCCTTTTGCGATTTGGGGTGCTTGGCTATTTGAAGCCGTAGGCGGAAGCGTAGATAAATGGTACTACTTTGCAAGTCCAGGTGTTCAAGCAACACTTGAAGGTGGATTGTTGAATCACCCTGACTCATGGAGAAATTTAGGTGTCATTGCTGGAGCATTAGCGGCTACTTTGCTTGCTTCAGGTTTTAAAATCAAGAAAATCAAGTCCTATAAGCAAGTTCTTGCAGCTGTTATTGGTGGACTCATGATGGGTTACGGCGCGCGTATTGCATTTGGTTGTAATATTGGCGCATTATACAGTGGTATCTCATCACTCTCCGTTTCAGGTTGGGTATTTGCAATCGGCATCTTCGCTGGAGCTATCGTAGGCAGCAAGCTCCTCGTAAAATTCTTTATGTAATAATGCACTAAACAAAAGGAGAACAAAATGGCTAGAGAAAAAGTTGTTGAACATTATGACGTTGTCATAATTGGTGGTGGTCCAGCAGGACTAAGTGCGGCAATCTATTCTGGTCGTGCACGTTTAAAAACACTTCTGCTAGAAAAAGCACTTGTCGGCGGACTTGCAACCTATACAAATGAAATTGCAAATTATCCAGGCTTTCCCGATGCACCAAAAGGCGAAGCCATCACCAATCTGATGAAGGAACAAGCGAAAAACATGGGTGTCACTTTTAAGTTGACAGCTGTGACTAGTGTTGATCTTCACGGTGAAGAAAAGGTTGTTGAAACCTTTAGAAACAAATTCGTTTCAAAAGTTGTGATTATTGCCACTGGCGGCAGACCACGTACCACAGGTGGCGAGCGTGAAGAAGAATTCTTGTTTGACAAAGGTATCAGCTTCTGTGCAACTTGCGACGCAGCTGGAAACACTGACAAACACGTCGTCGTCATAGGATCAGGTGATGCTGCTATTGAAGAAGGTATGTTCCTTACAAAATTTGCACGTCAAGTTACAGTTTCCGTTATGCACGATGAAGGTAAAATGGATTGTAACGAAATTGCTAAAGAAGCAGCGCTTGCAAATCCAAAGATGCACTTCATCTGGAATTCTGTCGTTAAACGCTTCGAGGGCGATGACCATCTTAAAACGGTTGTTCTTAAGAACGTCAAAACCGATGAAGAAATACCAGTGGACTGCGACAATTGTTTTGAATTTATCGGCTATTTACCGAATACCGAATTATTTGAAACTCAATTGACACTGACTAGACAAAAATACATCACTGTCAATGAAAAGAAGGAAACGGGCATTGAAGGTGTTTTCGCTATCGGTGACGTAACCGACAAATGGCTCAAGCAGATTGCTACAGCTGTTGGCGATGGTGCTATTGCAGGTACAGCAGCGGAGAGATATATCGCTGAAAAAGAGATTTTTGATGAAAAGATCATGCAAAAGTCAAAACCTGGTCTTATCTATGTCTACAATGCAATTGACGTTGAATCTAGAAATTTCTTAGCTGATATCGAAGCCATTGAAAAATCAAAAGAAGGTTCAATTGCAGTAAATAGAATTGATACCTACAAATCAAACGGCCTTGCTCTCAAGCTTGGACTTGAAAAAGTTCCTGCTATCGTCATCACAAAAGACGGTTTGATTTCTGATAAGTTATATGAGCTCAATTCAAGTTTGATCGCATCAAAATTTTAACTAGCAATTTTGACTGTTGCCTTTGGAGATTTCTAAATCAACAAATAAATATCAAAAAAATATGGATAAACAAAAACGATAGATTCTTCAAAAGATTCTATCGTTTTATTATTTTGAACTCAAGTTAATCACACGATCGCCTATGCGTTTTGCTTCTGCGAGATCATGTGTCACAAAAATGACTGTTAAACCACGTTTGTTTTTTATATCGATAATCAAGTCCTGCAATTTTATTCGTAAATTTGCATCCAAGCTACTAAAAGGCTCATCCATCAAAAGAACTTTTGAATGACAAACCAATGCCCTTGCGATACCCACTCTTTGCTTCATGCCACCTGATAATTCGTGTGGTTTTTTGTGTCGGTGTGCCTCAAGTGAAACGAGCTGTAAAATCTCATCAAGTGCTTTCGCAGTTAAATCACCTAGTACCAAACGAATATTATCTTCAACCGTTTTCCACGGCAAAAGACTTTCAGATTCTTGAAATACAAAAGGAAACGGAATTGTATTGTCCTCAAAGATACTTTTATCATATACAATATTACCTTCAAAATCGCGATCAAGCTGCCCGATTAGATTGAGCATAGTACTCTTACCGACACCCGATTCCCCCATAAGCACTAATATTTCACCCGCAAACACATCAAAAGATACTTCGTGTAAAATAGTCTTACCAGCAAATTTTTTACTCACTTTCTCTACTTGTATGATTGGTTTCAACGAAGGCCTCCATTTTTTTTGTTCTAAACAAAATCGACTCAAATAAAATGCCACATAGAGCTATCGCAATCAAACCCGCGAGCATCCCCTCAGTATCCATATACATGCGGCGTTCATAGATCAACCATCCAAGACCAGATTGCTTGCCTACGATACCAAATATCATCTCAATACTAAGCAGTGCACGCCACCCTCTACTCCACGCAATCTCAAGGCCTGCAACAATATCGGGCAAAATGCCCTCAAAATAAATATGACGGATTCGTGTTAAGCGTGGTATTTTAAAAGCGGTCATTAGTCGATGATATTTCAACTTAACACGGTCTACTGCCAAAACAATATTAGTCCATAGTGGCCAAAGCATCGCATGAATCATGATCACCATCATTGCACTTTGAGAGATCCCAAGCCAGAGTATAATGATTGGTAATATTGCAATCCCTGGAATAGGACTCGCAATGGCATTCATCAATTCTGTATTTACTCTGAAGTATTCAAAACGCGTACCCAAAGCGACGATTATAAACGCTATTATCAGACTAAAGACCATGGCAATCAGGACGATCATGATGCTATAAAGAGCTTTTAATAGAAGTGCATCATGCAAGGTAAGATCGATAAAGCGGACTATAATCCCCTCTAGTCTTGGGAATAACGCCTCTGGAAAATGACCAGAATATGCCACTATCTCCCATAATATTGCCAAACCAATTATAAAGCTCATTTTCATTAACAATTTTCTATATTTCATAAGGTTCCTTAGGTGGCTATAGATTAGTTTTTATTTTCCCAGAAAAGTGATTGCGGTTTATATAGTTCTTTGAGTGTACCCGTTTCAACCATGAATTCAACAAAATGCGTTAGTCCCTTAACCTCTGTCGTGAATGTCATTTGATCCTCAGACAGAAAACTTTTGAGCGCTTCAGGCGTATATTCATATGCTTCAGATAGAATCTCAATCGTGTCTTCTTGGTTTTCTCCCATGAACTTTATCGATTCCTCAAGTGCTTTAACAAGTGCGTCATAGACTTTCTGATCTTCGTATAACGACGCTTGACATATGCCGACGATAAACGTGAAATCCTCACCAAAGCATGTTTTACCATCAATAAGTTCCCGTGCATCCTGATTTTTTAAGTCGTCTTGAAGATATGGCGGCGTAGTAAAGTGTAGCTGTGATTGATCACCTGCTGTGAAAGCAGCTACACCATCTGGATGCGCCAAAGCGATAATCTGATCATCAAATGCATTGGCGTCCTTTAGTTGTTCTTTTGATGCCATTTGTAATAATATATGCTGAATACTTCCAGGTTGAGGCAAGATAACCCGATGTTGATCCGTCAAGTCTGAAAGGCTTTGAATAGAGGCGTCCTTTGTTACCAAAGCCACTCTGCTTTCTGAAAGACCAGAAATAATCTTCCAATCCATTCCGTTTTCCATACCCAATAAAAATGGGGGAATCCCCACAAATCCAACATCCAAATCTCCAGAGAGCATTGCCTCTCTAATCGCAGTCGTATTTCCAAACTTTTTCCATACTATTTTAACGGTTTCGAGACCCGACTCTGCCAAAGCCGTTTCTAAAAACTGCTTGTCTTTCATGATTTCTAAAGGGGCATAGGCTAATCCAAATTGATCGGCTAAGATAATTTCTTTTCTTACTTCATCAATTTCAATTTTACTCCTATCACTTGTACAACCAGTTAAAATCATAGCGGTTAACACTATACATAGCATCAGCCTAACTGTTATTCGTCTAAATTCTGTCATGATTTCCTCCGCACGCCTCTTTTCTACTAGTATTCATGTCACTCTATTATACAATATCTAGCGCCAAAAAAATAAAAAAGATTCTACCCTACTATTGACTCATCGTCAATTAATTGAGTAAAATCTCTAATCTACAATCCCATTCATTTTTTTCAGCAAACTCAACAACGCGTCTTTTTCATCTTGTGTCAATCTACCGAAGATGTCTTCGAGTAGAAAAAGGTGCTGTTCAAAAACGGGCTTAATAAGCGTCCTCCCAGCATCTGTCAATCCTATTACAAAAGCTCTTCTATCGGATGCATTGACTTGTCTTTTGATGAGCCCCTCTTTTTCGAGGTTTCTAATAACAACCGTCATGTTTCCACTTGTTGAAAGCGTTTTCTCAATCAATTCGCAGATTTTCATATCTCCAAGGTGATATAAAACTTCCAACACGCCAAACTGTGCAATCGTCAAGTCATATGGTGAAAGAAAATTTTGTATCGCCCGTCCAAAGGACGTTTGTGTTCTCGACAATGCGATGACTAGTTTTAAATTTATGGCGTTGTCTGTCCCGTAGTCCTTTTGTTTTTTCATATCAAAACTATATCACTAACTAGTGGTAAAGTCAACAAAATTTGCTTCCTTAGTTTACATTTTTAACAAGTGTGTCGAAAATATCATCAAGATTTTCAGGGGGATTATTGAAGATGAACATTTTACCTTCGTACTCAAAATAGATGTAATCCTTATAATCCGTATTTAAAAACAGCGTTACTGATCCAAGATTTTCAAGTTTAAAATGACCCTTGAGATGTGCACCAATAGCGGCACCGTTTGTTCGCGACAATATTTTAGGCAGTTCAGTCAAACGTTCTAAATTTTCAACACGATCATAGTCATAAGTGTCACCGTACATGCCTTTTATTTCAAAATCAGTTTCGTTCAATATAACTTCTAGCGGCTGCGTTGACCATATCATAAGGCCTGCTACCACTATGAGAATAAGTCCTGTAAAGCTAACTGGCTTCAACATTTGTTTGAGTGCACCTTTTCTCAATTTATGATTCTCATCAAATAAATTACCGTCATATCTCTGTATAAAAACAAGCATAAATAGAACTGATATCGCAATAACTGCAAATATAGGTACACTACTCAATTTTATACCCGAATACTGCAAAATTGACAATAGAATCAACAATAAACCGTCAAAATACAAGACGATTCCCATAATCTTGGCCATGCCACGTACATCGACATTCGCTTTTTTTTCAACGGGCATCGTATTGTATCCCGATATTAGAAAATATAGTTTAAAAACATGTACAGCCAATCCCAAAGCGATTAACATTAAGCCAATAATGGCGTATAACCACATAGACACCTCCAGTTTTAGATTCTATGTCCGTTATACGCCATTATTATTAAAAAAGTCTTAAAGGGGCATAAAACTTTTTTTATGGGTTGTTCATTTATTCTGCGAGTTGCAGCTTTAAGTTAGTAAGTCTTGCACGCATGATGTTGATCAACGAACTTGTGCTACCAGTCAAGCTCATACCACCTCTCATACCACCCTCTATTATAGCGTCGCCCATTGGTCTTTCGCCAGTTGGTCTTTCGCCAAATTCCGGTCGTTCTCCATCTGGTCCAGCGCTGATTGGACTATCTTCACTTATATTTTGGGTGGCACTCGTGTTTGCATCAAGTATGGTGCCCTTGCCCATGAAGCCACCATCTGGATTCGCTTCATCAGATCCGTTTTCCTGATAAGTCGTGACAAGATCGAATTGTTCTATTGTTGCGAACTTTGTTGGGTCTGACTCGACATAAGGCCTTATAAGTGTCGCTAAATCTGAAACCTCTGATTCAAAATCTTCAAGTATCGCCAAATAGTCTTTAACAAACACATAATAACGGGCTTTATAGTCGTCTACTTCTAATAGATTTTGAATGAGAGGGACTTTATCCAGTGTTGTTCCAGATATCGGTGTATCGATGTCTATCGTTGATAAAATGCCTCCCTGAAAACCGCCAAATGCCATATTGAAATCCCAAGGAATGACGGTGAATCGACCAGATTCATTGTAAAGGTAATAATTTTGAGCAAATGAGCCATTATAGCTGTCATAATTTTCGAGCACAGTATTGGCCGCTATATATTTGAGCGCACTGTCAACATTTAACACGGATTCAATATCGCCTTTTTCACCATCTGGCATATCATTTAAAACTTTTATGAAATTTGCCAAGTCAGTTTTGCTTTCATCTTCGCCATTTTTTTGTTCAGCGCTTTTATAGGTCTCATCGGTTTCATAAATCAAAGTACTACCCTGTTCTTGCTTATAGAGATTGCCTTCGTTTTCGCCAAAAGCCCTATTTAAATAACTGTCTTCGATAGCTTCTACCATGAGGTAGACACCATAAAGTTCGCCATTTATGGTCACTTCAACGAAGCTTGAAAGTGGCACTTCTAAGCCAGCCTCCCCCATGATTTTATAACTCAAGTACTCGCGCATATAAGACGCGTCCGAGAACATATTGTTTATCACGAATTCATCGAGTCCAAGTAAGGTTTGATCCTCCACATATTCATCGAGTTTAATCTTGAAACTATAGCGTTCTGATTCTGAGGACGCAACAGATTTCAATGACGAATTGCCCTTAGTGCGCAAACCGATTTTATCTGCCGTCACGCCATCTACCGTCAAAGTGGCTTCATGATAAATTTCATCTTCAGGATTTGCCAATATATCCGTCCAATCGTCCTTTGAAACCGTTATATTGACCGAATGCACAACCCCTTCTTCAAAAAAAGTTTGATAATCCGAAATGATATTTTCTGTTGTGGCCACTAAGGCAGCGTCTCGACCTACCTGTGTACAACCGGTTCCTAGAATAAGCAGTGCGATAGTAAGACTTATAATCTTTATGATTTGACTGTTTTTCATATTTTTTTCCTTTCTATTACGCGCTCAATCCACACAGACTTCAGATGCTAGCGTCAAGTTGATGTTGAGGTTGCCATTGCGGCATCTCAAATCGTCGATAAAAGCTTTCGTACTGATGCCTTCTAATAGCTCAAGATCATAGCTAAGTTGGTATAGACTACCTAGTGCCGTCGTTTTCACCCTTTTAAGTTCACAGCGTGTCGTATATTTTTGCATGACTTCTTCAAAAGCGGTCTCATACTCCATATCTTCTGGAACGGTTATAACCAGTTGTTTGGCACGACCATTGGAACCTTTAAATCGCGTTTTGAACAATAAGAACATGACTAAACATAAGATAGTGGTGAATATTGCAGCATAAGCATAGGCCGCAACCCCACTTGCAAGACCTGCCGCCATAGCAAACAGGACATAGGCAATATCCTTAGGTTCTCCCGGGGCACTTCTAAAGCGTATGATTGAAAAGGCACCCGCTAAACTAAATGCTCTTGCCACGTCACTCCCAATCAGCATGATGATAATGGCGATTACAGCCGGTAAAAGAATCATTGTAAGACCAAAGTTCTCAGAGTATCGACCTTCTGCAGAGGTTTTGTGATACGTCAGACTGATGATGCCTCCACATATAAAGGCGATAAGGATTGTAAGTACGACTGTCGTGATGCTCAATGTGTTAGTTGCTGTCCTTGTGATATTAAATAATGACTCAAACATGTCATGTGTTCTCCCTTCATTGGTTGATCTCTTGTGAGGTATTCCTTGCCGTATTTTGAGAAACTCGAAGCTGTAATCTTATATTCTGATAGAATCTTTACAAACCAAAGTGGAAAGGCGGTCTGAGCTTTGACCTCCATCAACCACATGCCCGGTTCAAGTAGCGGTCTACCATAATCGCCAAGTTCTAGACCTAGCGTCTCACGTCGCGACCTAATATTTGTGTCAAACGTAATACGTAAATCGCCACAACAGAGTGCTTTGCGATCATAAGCGATATAAGTGGCAGGTTTCAACGCATACATTTGCAGAAAATAAGCGATTTCTTTTATGACCTGTCGATTGTGGTAAGGTTTCTTGGCTGGTATCTGCCCTGTTTCAATAAATGCATACGCCTCAGCGAGTGTCATACTCGTGCGCCTTTTATTAACAAGGCCATCGACCTTTTTTTTGATTTCCAAATATACTTTTGTGTCAAGTGTGGGGATGCCGTATGCCCTAACCCTTAATTTTTCTTTGTAAATTGGCTTTGAAAGGGACTTTTTGATCAATACATCGTCAACTGTATCATAATAAAGATTACTAATCGTATAATGGCCGTTTTCCTTGTTATAGAGGTCTAAAGTCATATGCTCACAAAGCTGTTTGGCAATCGCCTCATACGTCGTTTGATCAAGAATATATTTTTTCTCGTATCGATTGAATACGTCTACGCCCATCATATGCCTCCTATTTAGTTTGATTATACAACTTGCTCAACTGACTACATTATAAACAGTCTACCTTTAGTCAACCTTAAACTAATAAAACAAAATAGTCTGTTTTTGCAAGGCATGTAGGCAACTAATTTAAGGTTCAGTAAAGGTTGAACTGCTATTCTATAAGAGAAAAATCGAGTATAATAGAAGGAAATCTATCGGAAGCACACATGACCATGGAAATGAGGGCCATTTATGAGACTATTACTTATTGAAGATGAGATGCATCTTGCTGAAGCCATCTCACAAATATTAAAAAAGAACCACTATACAGTGGATATGGTACACGATGGCGAAGCTGGTTACGATTATGGCATGAGTCAGATATATGACTTGATTTTACTCGACGTCATGTTGCCAAAAATGAATGGCATCCAAGTTCTAAAAGCACTTAGAAATGACGGCATCACCGTTCCGATTCTCATGTTGACAGCTAAGGGAGAAATCGGAGACAGAGTCGTGGGATTAGATAGTGGTGCAGATGATTATTTGCCAAAACCCTTTGCTACTGAAGAGCTCCTCGCAAGAATTAGAGCACTATCTAGACGCAAGGGAGACATCCAAACCAGTGATGAAATGGTCTTTGGCGATATTACCCTTAACCCGTTTTCACTTATTTTAGCTAAGGATTCACAGGTAATCAAACTAACACTCAAAGAAAGCGAACTCCTTGAATACCTCATACTAAGAAAAGGTCTAATTGCTTCCAAAGAACTGATTATCGATAAATTGTGGGGTTACGATTCCGAAGCGGAACACAACAATGTTGAAGTTTATATTTCGTTTTTAAGAAAAAAACTCATTTTCTTAAAATCCAATGTTTGCATCTCGACGACGCGTGGCGTCGGTTATTCCTTGGAGGTAAATAAATGATGTTTAAAAAACTTAGGCATCGCTTGCTACTCATGAACCTATCCATCATCTCAATTCTCATGTTAGTGTCATTTTCCACTATCTACATTATGACCTATAACAACATTCACCAGTCTATCCGACAGGAATTGTTTAGAGTGGCCGATTTCAATAAACCCGATAGTATGACACGACCACTCCTCGATCTATTGATAAAACCACTTCCAAGTAATCGCTTTGATAAATTTGATGGCACTAAAAATGAAGAAGGTGTCAGTAAAGGCAATATGGACACTTTTGATGCGCGTATGAATGCTTTCGTCATAGAAACGGATGATGCCTTTGTAATGCACACGTATTTATCATTTTTCAATTCAGAATTGAGTTTTTATGAAAATGCACTCGACCTCGCGTTAGCAGACCGTTCTGACAATGGTTCGTTTAAAATTGAGAGCAATGACTGGGCTTATTTAATACAAGAAGCACGACCATCTGGATATGTCATCTCATTTTTAGACATGACTGCACAACAAAATGTTTTGGACCGTTTAATCCTCACTTTTATAGGTGTAACGGTAGTCATGTTGATCTTTATTTTCTTTATCAGCAATTTTTTAACCGAACGTTCAATTAAGCCTATTAAGGAAGCGTTTGATAAGCAGAAGCAGTTTATCTCAGATGCGTCTCATGAACTCAAAACGCCCCTCGCCGTCATAAGTGCCAATGTAGATGTACTAATAAATAACGAAAATCGATCTGAGGTATTAGGAGAAGATGTCGACAACAATAAATGGTTATCCTATATCAAAGCTGAAGTGGATCGCATGGGCCATTTAACAAGGGACCTTTTATACTTAACTCAGATGGAAGGTGCAGAAGCGCATCAAATGATGAAAACTGAATTCAACTTAAGTGAAAAAATCGAACAAATGCTACTTGGTGTCGAAGCAGTCGCTTTCGAAAAAAACATCAAACTTGACTATAGCCTAGTTCCAAATGCAGAAATTTATGGCAATCCTGAGCAACTGTCTCAAGTAATAATGATCTTACTTGATAATGCCATCAAATACACCCCTGAAAATGGTGATATCAAAGTAAGTCTGACACCCTCGCAGCACCATTACCTTCTGACATTTACGAACACAGGCGACGGCATCATCGCCGACGATCTTCCACATGTTTTTGATCGTTTCTACAGAGGCGACAAAGTAAGATCCAGACAAACCAATAGCTACGGACTCGGTCTTGCCATCGCAAAAACAATCGTTGAGCAACATGGTGGTAAAATAACCTGTGAAAGTACACCTAGTGCACACACCTCATTTGTCATTAAACTAAAATCTGTCAAATAAGGGAATTGAATAAATAGACAACAAAAAACGCCTTCACAACTTGATATGATGCCTCCAAAGTAGACATACTAATTAATTAAAATTAGATGATCTATTTTGGAGGTTTTTTATGTCAAGAAATAGTAGTGTCAGTAAAGAAGACAAAGTCAAAGCTTGCAAGTACTATCAAACTGGTCAAGG
>JBGSJR010000040.1:0-5433 GCA_041741755.1 Acidaminobacteraceae bacterium
GGATCATCCATTATTCTCATCTCATCATTCTCGATAGAGAAAGCTGGCGAAAAGAACGAGCATTAATGAAATAGTTATCCAATGTACTGGCAATTGTATTTTTGTTTGCCAAAAGTTGTACTTTTATATTGCCAAATACACGTCGGGAGTAAAACCATATCTCTGTCCATAAATACCTATAAAAAGATTTGAATCTCTTACTCTACTTAAGCACTTTTTAACTGGATCATCTATAGCAGATGACCACACTTCCATAGCTAATGGTGTCATAGCAAATTGATAGAAGAAATTTAGAGTGTTTCTTCTTATTTCTTCTAAATCAGTAAATGTAGAACTGATGAATACGTTCATATTGTCCTCTCTTTTTAATTATTTAATATGTCATCTAACGGCCGGCGGCTTTCCGACGATTCCGCGGCGTGCTTTAAAACGCCGTAGGCGCCCGCCGTTAATGTGAAATGAAGCGAAGCGCAATTTCACATTAACGTTCTTACCGTTTGAGCCGCCTTAGTGGCTCAAATGGTACGTTATGCGTAGTTCGATGGTCCATTCATCACTTTAAATGTGATTTAGTTAATGAATAAACGAACATAGATAGAACTGATACACCTAAGCATGATTCAATAAAACTTCCAATCCATATTATAATGTTTCTATCTCCCATATCTGAGTACCCTGTTGTTGTAAAAGTAATACTAGAATAATAAAATCTTTGTACAAATAAGTCTTTAAGCCATGTAAGCCCCTTTAAAGATAAATCTAAAGTATAATCGTTTAAATATAAAACACAAATATCTATAGCAACAAATAAAGCTGCAAATATAATAACACTCAAAATAATAAACTTAACTGCTTTATGCGGTTTGTATCCGTATCCTGTTGTAGCATCTAGAAAGAAACTAGTTAAGTAATTATAATTATTAGCTCTAATTTTTTCATAGTCATATTTAGCATCTAAGATAGCATTTTCATTACCTAAATAACAAGCACGTTGGAGTAGTAACTCCATTACTTGAACATTTGGGTTAACAAAATTCTCTAACTTACAATCAATATATTTATTCACTCTAGAATTGTTAAACATAAAATTTGTTATTTTGCATTCATCAATAAATAACCTTTTAAATTCACAATCATATAATTTGCAGTGATTAATATCATTATAAATACTAATATCATTTATCAAACAATCATAAATCTCTACATTATCAACATCATATTTTTCTAAGTCAATATAAAAATCCCTATGATCTGTAAAGCTCAGAGTATCAATTTTTGAATTTTCAACAATCAACCGTTTAAAACTACCTGCATATCCTAAATGCTCAATAGTCGAGCGTGAAATTTTTACTTGATCCTCATCATTATTACTGAAATCTAATAAATCGATATATCTAGACTCATTTTCACTTTCATTAATTTTTTTCTTACTAAACACCAAATTACCCATATTACATTTCTTAATTACACATAAATCTGATTCATAAACAAAAGTAAAAAAACCATCAAAGGCTAGATTATTAATTACCAAATAAATTGGCCCTCTATCTTCTTGACTATCAACTCTAATACTCTTTATATAACTTGTAGTATTTTCACCCTCTGTTGAATCAATAGAATCAATTCGTATATTATGTACATCGATAATATCTAGCATATCTATGTTTCCATGAACAGATAATTGAATATAATCTATATCGGAATATTCAGAAACGTCGCTATTCAAGTTCTCAACTATTTTCATGATTCCTTTTTGACTAATTATTATCCTCTTTTGACCAAATTCATCTATATTATGAATACTACTTGAAATATTAAAATCATATTTTGCGGTTCTTCTAATACTGCCAGTATTAATATATAACTTAAAGAACTCCATTTCTCCTCCTAAAATTTGATTATTGAATTATGCATAACGTTCTTAGAGCCCTCGTCGCTTCAGTGACGAGGGCTATGTGTTATCAGAAGGAGTGCTGATTTTATATTTATTGATGTCAGATTCTTTTACAAAATAAAGATTTCCACTTGCTCGTGTACAAGCAACATAAAACTTATTCTTTGTTTGACTATTTAATTCATGAAGTTTATTTTCTTTATAATTCTTAAGTGTGGTGGCATTTAATATTACACAAACATCCTGAAAACAATCAAGGCCTTTAGATATTGACCAGTTTAATGAGGTGCAATTGTATTTTCTGTAATTCTGATAAAATAATTTGATAATTTTGTCATCTTCAACAATACTATTTATTTCGTTAATTTCTTCTACTAATTTTATTGAAGTTGTATCTGTTCTATTTGAATCAATTCTTATGTCTAACTCCTGACTTATAAAATTACAAATTGACTTCGAGCATCTCCAACTTTTCTTTAACGTCTCAGTATCAATTGTAAATCCTTTACTTTTAAATTTGTTGAAGTAGGTCTCTATAGTGGAATGCAAAGAGCTATTTATATTTCCATCTCTGCTAGTGTCAAATGTATGTTGAAAATAATCACCAACAAAATGCAACTCAAGTTCACAGTCTGATATATTCAATAGAAAATTAAAATCATGTCCTGCAAAGTCCTGAACTTCATCAACAAAAATTTTATCGAAATACTTACATAATCTAAATCTTATAGCTTCTTCAACGTTCATTGTATCTAATAATTTAGCTAATCGATTGGAATATAATCGTCCATAAGTATCGATGTAGAACCTTTTGTCAGTCCTTTTTAATTTCAAGGTAGAACTATGTGGTTGCTTCCATACGATTCCATTATCACTAATCTTATCACTTAAATATGGACGATAACAAAAGTTATATAGAAAGCTATAATATGTCATTAAATATATGTTTTGAGGTATATATCCAAACTTACTTATAATTTTATATTTTATGTTTTCATAATTGTTTTCGGTATAAGTAAAAATAAGGAAACGTTCTTCTAAATTTAAACGCTCAATAATATACGTAGTTTTTCCAGAACCCGCTACAGCATTAATCAACCTTTTATCCATAATATCGCCTCTTGTATATATGCCGGAATAATCATAGAATCACTTTTCTTTTCCAGAATTTCAAGGGCAGATTCGGCTTTGTTCTTTAACATGTAATCTTGAACACTTAAACTGACTCTTCTCTCTCCAAACAACTCATCACAAATCGTAATATTATCTTTATATACACATATTTCAAACGTGCTTCTTTCGTTATCTGAATCAGCAAATATCATAATGTTGTTTTCATCATACTCAGTATATAGTTCTTTACAGTTTTTTTCATAGTCTCCATCGTTATCTCTAATTGCCACTACTTTCAAATTAAGTTCTTTAGCAATATCAAAATACCTTTTATAACTTGTGCCACCAACTGAAATTACATGTATACCTAATTCTGAACTTGTAGAACCTGTGACTCTTTGAATTAATTTATCCATCAAGATAAATTCAGCATCACCTTCAACTAGTATTGTTTTTGGTGAAAGAATGAACTCTAGAACGTTATTATCTGGTGCTTTCATGAAAAACTTAGCTGTACTTTCTGGTACACTTGATAAAGATATCGAATTTGAAGAACTACTATTAAGCATAATTGCTTTTTTTAGATTTAGTCTTGTGGATATTAAACTATTATGTGTAGTAATAAAGACTTGCTTAGGTACTGTATCAGTAATTTTTTGGATTAACTTTTTCATATTAGTATGACTGAGATGATTCTCTGGTTCTTCTAACAAAATAACTTGAGTATCTGAATTATTCCTTTGAAGTGCAAACTCAGTTTTTACAAAACATTGTTTTCCTTTGCCTTTATTTTCAATAGATATACTATCTTCTGTAATTATTATGTCGTTAAACAAATTTGATTTAGAATCTGTTTTTAAATCGAATTCAAAATCATGTATTCTAGAATTTATTTCATTTAAATTATCTCGCTTGAATATATATTTTGATTTTCGATATTCACTTTGATGTTTTGCCTTTTCAATTGGTCTCGCAATACTTGAGTATACCGATTTTATATACTCTCTTGAAGCATATTCTGTGTTAATTGTTGAGCTATCAATTGATAAATGTTTTAAGAACTTCTTATAACCCGAATAAGTCTGATCAGCAAAAGTCGAAAACCTTATGGTGTAATATTCATATGGAAAGCAAGAATCCTCAACGGATAAAACTTCTATAATTTCACTTGTTTAATCTAGACTTGGTTCACAAATTAATCTTAGTCCGTCACATTCTAGACCTTCCGAATTATTTGTTCCGTTTACAAATGGATTCATTTGATCGTTTAAAAACAGTTCAATAATAAGTTTAGGTAACCTTGTAAAATTTCTATCACCATTCATAAAATTTTCTATTACACTCATATTAATTAATCTGTCAAGGCCAATAGTTTCAACCTTATTACGTGAACCACTAAGAATTAAATCAATTGCTTGTAGAATCGAACTTTTTCCGGCCTCGTTATCTCCAATTAATAGATTCATGTCACTATTGAATATAATTTCGCTTTGTATAAATTTCTTATAATTAAACATTTTGAGCTTTTTTATGTATTTCATTATTTTCTCCTTTTTTCTCTTTACGATAACGGCGGGCGGCTTGCCGACGATTCCACGGTGCGTTTTGCGCACAAGTGGGATTGTTGGCAAGGTGTTGTTAAGTGATGTGGCGCTTAGCCACATTGCTTTACAACGCCGTAGGTGCCCGCCGTTAATGTGAAATGAAGCGAAGCGCAATTTCGCATTAACGTTCTACCGTTCCCGTCACCTCAGTGATGGGAATGGCGTGTTGGACTAAACCGCTGTCGCGGTGACTTTCCCAACCCTTTTAAAGACTTATTCGCCAAGGTTGTGTATAATCCCTCTTAATTCTATGTATTGGAGGCGATTATTATGTCAGAATATCTATTAAAATTTAAAATGGATCTCGAGCTCAAAGGATACAGTCCGAAAACGGTTGACGCTTATGTCAAATGGGTTAAGCATTTCATTAGTTATTATGGTCTTTCTCCCGATGAACTCACAGTCGATCATGTGCGTGAGTATCTTCATCACGCCATCACGGTTAAGAAGCTTAGCCGCTCTTATGTAAATTCAAATTACAGTGCGCTTAGGTTTTTCTTTGAAACGACGATGAATCGCACTTGAGATATGAAGCATATTCCTCGTGTTAAACAACCATCTAAACTCCCTATCGCTTTTTCACCCGATCAAGTTCATAAAATCATCTCTTCTACAGATAATCTCAAACACAAAACCATGCTTGTCACTTGCTATTCCGCTGGTCTTCGAGTTGGTGAACTCATGAATCTTAAACCGTCTGATATTCTCGCTGATACCATGCAAATTCGCATTCGCTCTGGTAAAGGTTCAAAAGAGCGCTATACGATTTTGTCTCAGATGAATCTTGAACTGCTGCGTGTTTACTTTAAGCGTTATAGACCT
>JBGSJR010000041.1:0-296401 GCA_041741755.1 Acidaminobacteraceae bacterium
AATTTCATTTGTAATAATATAGCTTTCACTTTTACTATAAATAAATGAATAGTATAAAACTATAGAGAGTATTAAAACAACAACAATACTTATTATGATATTAATTCTTTTATCCATACAATCCTCCTTGTACTTCTCTTAGTAAATCAAGTATATCCCCCCCTCTTATAGTAGCTATTTAATTTACAATTTAATTTTAAATTATCCTCTTTCCTCATACTATAAATTTCAGGTTATCATTAGCCGTTAGTTCTTTTACACTACTAAATAATTTTTTTTTAGAAAACATGGGTTTGTTATTGCTTTTGAATAATTAAGTGGTTTTCTAACTTGATTTTACATGGAACTGGATAATCAATCTCACCTGCAAAGCTTATATTAGGCATTAAAAGCAATAAAAAGACAATGCCAATTAAAATGTTTTTACGATGTTTCATGTATTTTCCTCCCCTAAATACTATTATTGTTTATTAATGATATAATAGTCACATAAATTAGTAAACACGATTAAAGTCGTAAAAATAGGAGTCAGTATGTTTAGTGATTATGAACTAACAGAATTTTCTAGCAGATTAAAGAAAATTAGAAATAGCTTAGGGTACACGAGAAAATTTGTTTCTGAGTCCATTGGAATTAACGTGGACACATTAAGAAAAATAGAAAACGGATATAATATTCCGCGGTTTGATACTCTTGAAAGTTTGTCCCATTTGTACAAAACAGACCTTTTGAAATTACTTAACAATTTCAAAAACAACACTACAATTACCTATTTTTATGAGTCAATTAATACATACCTAATTAATAATAATATTGATTCATTAGTTAACTTATATGATGAATTTCTCATTTGGTTAAAATCTGGTACTTATTCATTAGTTAATCAAGCTGAATTATTGCAATTTAAAGAATACTTTTATGTTCTAAAAATGAAATTTACTGATGAAAAATATACATATGAGCAAGCTATCGAAAAATTATCCACTACAATTCAGATTACTTCTCCAAGATTCAGTCTCAATTCTTGGAAACTAAAAAAATTCAGTGTTCTCGAATTGAGAATATTGTATTGTATTGCTTCATTTTTATTACAATCTAGCCAGTATAAACTAAGTGGCGAAATACTAATTTATTTATCAAGTAAAATAGACGCTATATGTTCGTCAAAGATGGAAGCACAATTTATGCTAATAAAAGTATATGCTTTAATTGCTTATGCTTATCACATGCTTGATGATCATAGTAATGCAATTCAAATTGCAGAGAAAGGTATTGCATTATGTCGAAGTTGTAGCATTATGGAATGTTTACCACTTTTGTTAGCCAGAAAAGGAGTTGCGATGTTTCACCTTGGAATTATAGGTTATGATCAGTTATTAAATCAAGCTGTTATCCTGCTAGAGATTCAAAATAATCCAAAACTTGCCGAAAGTTATAGAGAAACTAATCGAAAATATGGGGTCAGCGGTGTTTGAAGAACTTGAATAAAATTATTTAATGAAAGAAAGTCAGTGTTATGAGTTTCGTCTGGTTGCGGCCAAATGCTTCGTGAATCATGAATACTGAATAAAATAAAAAATGAGAAAAACCCCAGTCATATTGGCCGGGGTTTTGTGATGAAGACTATGGGGCAACAAAAATGTTTGATCGACTTTGTGCATTCAAAAGATAAAGTGGTGGAAGTCACTTTTGCTTTGCAAGATGGCGTCGAATTTATTTTAATTCGAAATTTAGTAAACGTATTCTGCAGACGATAGGTAGAACAAATAATCAAGATGAGTAGCTAAAAAAGCCCGCATTCCAGTTTTGGATTGCGGGCTTATATTTGCAAATAGATAAAGGTTTATAGTTATAATATACCCACAATCTTCGTCCCATGCACTTCGCTGACGCCAGTCGCATCAGCGATCATCAGATAATTGTCTGCCCCTATGCCACCACCGGCCACGATTGCGATGCGGTCAGCTGCGTGTTCCACTAATTGTTTCAGTGTTTCGACGCCATCAAGTGCGTTCGTTTTGCAACCCTTAGTCAGTACGCGATCAATCCCAAGTTCAATGAGACAATCAAGTCCAGCAATTGGATCAACAAGTTCATCAAAAGCCATATGGCACGTGATTTTCATGGGTTTTGAGGCGGCTACAAGGGTTTTCATGCTTGCCATATCCAACGTGTTATCTTCGGTTAAAGCGCCAAATACGACGCCGTACACGCCAAGATCTTTGCATGTCTTTATGTCACGTAGCATTATTTCAACATCATCTGCATTGTAGACGAAGTTGCCACCTCTTGGCCGGATCATCACTAAAAGTGGCGTTTGAAGTTTTTCTTGTGCCAAGGCAATCGTGCCATAGCTTGGCGTCGTGCCGCCCTCATGGAGATTGTCGCAAAGCTCTAGGCGATGGGCACCCTTTGATACGGCAGATAACGCTTCCATGTAACTGCCAACACATGCTTCTTTGAGAATCATTAAGTTTGCCTCCAACTATAAAATGCTGAGTTGATCTAATCTTGAATTTTTACTCTGTAATGCTATCAATAATCTCTTTAAGCTTCAGCTCAAATTCTACCGAATCGTCGCCTGTCGCTTCGATCATGACCATTTCGTTTTCTCTGAGGCCCATGCTCATGACGGACATGATGGATTTGCCGTTGTACTTCTTGCCATCTTTATGGAAGGCAACGTCGCCTGCATATTTTGAGGCCAAATCTATGATCATGCTCGCAGGTCTTGCGTGTAAGCCATTTTTACTTTTTACGATTACTTCTGTCATGGAACCCTCCCGTTTACATCTTATCAACTATCTTCAAAATCACATTAATTTAAATTTGATTTGCTCTTGATTTGCTCTTGATTTATTGTTGCCTCACTACACCATCTCAACAACGGCAGCCACTTTAGGGTTCTGGCCGTGGTTGACGGTGATTGATTTTACTTTTTCTTTATTCGTGATGACCACTGGTGTAATCACTGATTTGGCGCGTGCTTTGACAAATTCAAGGTCTATTTCTATGATCGGCGTCCCCGCTTTAACGGTTTGGTCAACTTCAACTAAGCGTTTGAACCCTTCTCCCTTAAGTTCGACGGTGTCTATGCCGATGTGGACTAAGACTTCTAGGCCTGATTCTGTGATGATGCCAAAGGCGTGGTTCGTGGGAAATATCTGTACGACGACGCCACTGACGGGTGCGACGACGGTGCCGCTTGTTGGAATCACTGCGTAGCCATCGCCTAGCATTTTTTGTGAAAATACCAAATCTGGTACTTTCTCAATATTGACCACCTCGCCTGCCATGGCAGGTAAAAGGGATTCTTTTTTCTTCTTCATAAAGTCAAACATTTAATTTCCTCCTACAAATTGCTTGGCGTCACGATTTGATATTGGTCGCGCAGTGCATCCAAATCCAAATATGAAGCCGCTTCAAGATCTATGATTGCTGTGGCGTTAGGATGCAGTTGAAGCACCGAAGCAGGAAGTTCTGGTGTGATGTTGCCACTTAGCATTTCTTTGATTGCCATGCCTTTTTCTTGTCCAGATGCGAGCAAGACGATGCCTCTTGATTGCATGATCGTCTTGACGCCCATGCTGATGGCGCTTTTGGGCACATCATCGATTGAGTCAAAAAAACGTGCGTTGTCTTCTATGGTTTGCTCATCAAGCATGACTTTGTGGGTGCGTGCTTCAAATTTGAGATCGGGCTCGTTGAAGCCGATGTGGCCATTGCGGCCGATGCCTAAGACCTGTAAATCAATACCCCCAATCGCTGATATTGCTCGGTCATACCTTAGGGCTTCCTCCCCCGCAAATTTTGTGGTCCCTGAAGGAATATGCTGATTATCCACCGGCATGTCGACAAATTTGAAAAAGTTGTCCTGCATAAAGCGCCAATAGCTCTGGGGATGTTCTTTCGGCAGCGCTAAATACTCGTCGAGATTGAACGCCACGGCCTGTTTAAAAGAAATCATGCCCTCGTTATAAAATTTGATCAGCTCTTTATATAGGCCCATGGGCGTCGAGCCAGTCGCAAGACCGAGCACACTCGTGGGTTTGTTCAGCAGTTGTGCGACAAAGAGGTGCGCGGCTTTACGGCTCATCTCGTCGTAGTTTTTCACGATAATTATATTCAATCTAGTCCTCCTGATATGCGATTTCTCCGTCAATAAAGACCTTGTTGATGTCCAGGTGCTCATCCAGCAGCACAAAATTTGCCTGTTTGCCCGTGTCCAAACTGCCCATCTCATCGAATATGCCAAGTAGCTTCGCGGGATTTTCGGTGAGCATTTTTATGGCCTCTATCAATGTAATGTCTGAGAATTTCATGAGATTGCTTATGGCTTTTGCTGTACTTAGAACGCTTCCAGCGAGTGTGCCGTCCTCAAGGCGACATGCGCCGTCTTTCACGATAACGCGTTGTCCACCCAAATCGTAGTCACCCTCTGGCATCAAAGCCGCTCTCATGGCATCCGTGATGAGGATGGTCTTGTCCGTCCCCTTGAGTTTGATGAAAGGGCCAACGAATCCGGGATGAATGTGAACCCCATCTGCTATGACATCAAGTGTAAAGGGTTTCGAGAGCGCAGCGCCTACCACGCCAGGGTTTCGGTGGTGCAGACCCGTCATGGCGTTGAAGCAATGTGTGACGTGACAAATGCCTTCATCATACGCCGCAAGCGCCGTCTCAAAATCACTGCCCGAGTGACCGATGGAAAGCACGATGTCCGTGTCTTTCATGGATTTTGCAAATGCAAACCCCGGATCCATCTCAGGTGCGTACGTAATCATGCGCACGATATTGAGATACGGCTCAAGCCATGTCCTTGTCGGTTTTTGGATAAACGCGTCATCTTGTGCCCCTTTGAAAATCGGGTTGATGAATGGCCCTTCCAAATGCACACCAAGCAGCTTTGCACCGCTTTTTTGTATCGCCATATAATCGCCAATTTGATCAAGCGCTTGAATGATCGCTTCACCCGACATAGTCATGGTCGTCGCAAGAAAAGCAGTGGTGCCTGTTTTGACGATGGCATTTGAGATGCCGTCAATCGCCTCAATTGTGCCGTCCATGACGTCGTGGCCGTTTGCTCCGTGGATGTGGATGTCGATGAATCCGGGGACTATTGTGCCGTTGAAATTTATGATTTCTATTTTGGTTTTGATATTAGATTCAGTTTTGCCTTCAGTTTCAGCTTCTATATCTCGTTTGTACGCTTCAAATTCCTGTTCGGTTAGGATGGCTTCGATTCGGTCCGTAAAGATTAGGACGTGATTGTCGATTAGTGTGTTTGCGAAGTGGATCTTCGAGCCAACGATTGCTTTTTTGTGCATATTTACCTCCAAATTGCTCTATCAAAGAGCGCCGTGACGCCCCTTGATAGAAGAATCCGGCTTAGCCGTTTCTTCTATCTTATTAAACCATCTAATAATTTATATATTTGAAATTTACTATATAGGTCTATCTTAACGCATTTTCTTCATTTCTTCTGCAATAAGTTCTGCATGCGTGCCAACGACGATCTGTATATTTTTGTTGTTTGGCTTAAGAACGCCTGCTGCACCGAGGCGCTTGATAGCCGCTTCGTCGATGATGCTTGCATCTTTAAGTGTCAATCTGAGACGCGTGATACATGAATCGATCTCAGTTATATTATCTTTACCACCAATTGCGTTGTAGTAACCACGTGCGATTTCAGAGACACCTCTTTCACTGATCAACTGTTCGCCTTCTTCAGTGACTTCATCGAGTCTGCCTGGTGTAGGAATATTGAATTTTGCGATCATGAATCTAAAGACGAAGTAATAGATCGCTGCAAATGCAAGACCGAGTGGAATAATCAATAGACCTTTTGTCGACAAGTACATGTTAAGCAAGTAGTCGATCAAGCCTGCTGAGAAACCAAAACCATGCAAGATGCCAAGCATTTGTGTCAACGCGAGTGATAAACCTGTCAAGATCGCATGGACAAAGTATAAAAGTGGTGATAGGAAGACGAATAAGAATTCAATTGGTTCTGTGATACCTGTCAAGAATGATGTAAATGCTATCGAGATGAACATACCTGCAACAGCTTTTCTGTTTTCTTTTTTAGCTGAGTGATACATCGCTAAACAAGCAGCTGGAAGGCCGAACATCATCATTGGGAAGAAACCTGCCATGTAGACGCCTGCATCAGGGTCACCAGCAAAGTAACGCCATAAGTCGCCATTGACTACTTCGCCTGCAGCGTTTGTAAATGAGCCAAATGTAAACCAGAAGATTGAATTTAAAACGTGGTGTAAGCCGATTGGGATCAGTAATCGGTTACCAAAACCGAAGAAGAATGTTCCGACTGCGCCTGCATTGATGGCTGCGTTACCTAGAGCATCGATGCCGTTTTGTGCGAACGGCCATAAGATACCGAACACGATACCCATTGCAACGCCCACAAATGATGTGAGGATTGGTACAAAACGCTTGCCGCCGAAAAATCCGAGGAATTCAGGAAGCTTGATATCGTGGAATTTGTTGTAAAGCACACCCGAGATAACACCCATGATGATACCAACCATAACGCCTGTGTTGATGTCTGGGTTGATGACAGTGTAAACGTTTTTAGTGACTAAAACGCCAATTGCACCAGCAAGAGCTGCTGCGCCGTGGTTGTCTTTTGCAAGACCAAGTGCTATACCTATACCAAATAATAAATATAAATTGTCAAAGATTGCTGAACCTGCTTGTAACATAATTTCAGCCACGATACCTTCGATACCAGGTACGCCTGCGCCCAAACGAAGGAGTATTGCCGCAGCTGGCATGACTGCGATTGGTAACATAAGTGCTTTGCCGACTTTTTGCAGTTTACCAAAAAAACTTCCCATAAAATTCCCTCCTGATTAAAATAATCATTTTATCAAAGAAACCGCGATGCATCGAAGTTTCCTTATATATTCCAGGCTGCGCGCTAGCCTTTAGAATCCAAATAAAAAAGCATGAATCAAAAAAAGAGGTTGCTCTTCTTGCGACTCATGCCTGATCGAATCAGTTACACGTCATGGTTATAAAATTAATGATGCAAATTTATTGATGCAAACTTATTGATGCAAACTTATTGATGCAAATTTATTGATGCGAGTTTCTTGATGCAAATTTATTGATGCGAACTTAATGATACTTACTTCTATGTTACAAACTTTGAATACAACTTATGGCTTATATATGGTCCGCTTTAATCGATCGATATGAATCGCCATAAACCCCACTTCATCGTCAGGAACGACAATCTCATATGCGGATTCAATTCTCATCTTTAGCTTAAGTGCAATCTCGTAGCTGTCTTTTAGATCGCGTTTTAGTGTATCCAGAAGCGGATTGGTCACTTGGTACCCATCGACGACCCGCTCGATAGCGCCGCGAAGGTGTTGAATCAAACGACTGTATGTTAGGTCTTTTTTTAGAGTAATGTTGAGCGTCTCTTCGATGATCTGTACGAGTTCTTTGAGAACACGCGTATTTTTGACGGATTCTTTGATGTCCTTCTGCTGTCTCGCGGCACTTAAGTGCAGTGCGATAAAAGCCACTTCATCTTCACAAATCTCAACGCCAATATTTGCCTGAATCATGCGTTGTGCGGTCAGCCCCATCTCAAATTCTTCAGGATAGAGCAATTTGATTTCTTCCAAAAATGGATTGTGAATCTCCATGCCATTTTTCATCCGCTCAAGCGCAAAACCAATGTGATCCGTGAGTACAATATGAACGCGATTGTTCAGTGGCCCAAGTTTTTGTGTAGCGCTTAAGATGATTTCCGAACACGTCGTCAGTATCTGTTCATCCAGTTGTTGCACCAGTTCTATATAGTCCCTTTTCAACTTATCATCATAAGTCAAAAAGTATTTTTCTATGACTTCAGGTGATATCGTTTGATACGCCCCTAGTTTTTTTCCAAAGCCAATCCCTTTGCCGACAAGTACGGCTTCACCTTTGGTATCTGTGTTTAGAACCAGGATTGCATTGTTATTATATATCTTCAAGATCTGATAATCGTTTTTCACAACACTCTCCCAATAAGATTCATTGTAAAATAAAAAGCATGAACAAAAAGCGTCGCTTTTCGGTTCATGCCTGATTGAACAGTAACACACCATATCTTTACAACAATATGTTAACAGAGTGTAAAATCTATGTCAAGTACAAAAATCCAAAGAAATTGCATGGTTGCAAAATAATTCGTAAATTACAGCGAATCCATGCAAGAATCATCATAATCGATAGATTTATAGATGCTGCTGATTGTCATGCTTCTTGGGGAATTTCAAACTCGATGCCCCAGCTAATGCCGTATTTGTCTACGAGACTGCCATACACTTAATTCCAGAATGTATTATCTGCAGGCATTGTAATTTCACCGCCTTCAGCTAATTTCTCAACAAAATCATAGACCTGTTTATCGTTTTCAACGACGAGGTGAATGGTTGAATAATTGCCAAATTTTACTGGAGATTGCTCCCAAGAATCGCTAAAGTAGATCACATTTCCGTCATCAAATGTCAATGTACTATGCATAATCTTATCTTGCCAAGACTTACTCATTGGTATGTTTTCAACAGCGGGAAGTTCTTTGAAACTCATGCTACTAATTGTGCCACCTATGATTGACTGATAGAATTTGACCGCTTCTTCACAGGTGCCGTTGAATGAAATATATGGAATTGCATTCATGTGTGTCCTCCTTTTATAGCTCTAGCATTTTAGTTCAACAATTAATTTGATGTATCAATTATATCCAATAAGCTGGGTTTTATTCTTCTTTGTTGAAATTGTCAACAATATAGTATGCCGAACCCATAATTACAACTGCGAGCGTTATGATTGCATTAACAATATATGTCGTTTCCATGCTTCCAAAAGCATTATTAGAAAACAGCGAGATAAATAAAATAAAGAAACTCAATAAAGTAAATAACACAACACCAATGCCTAATTTAATCACATAATATTTCATGAATGTCCTCTCCTATTGATCCTATTTAAGAATTTACTATAATGGTATGGATTTCCAACGTCTACCCTTACCATACACCATTTGAGATGATTAAAGTAAGTTTTTATGGGGAATACAAATGCAGTACAATATATTATAATTTTTACATAAAGAGGTAGTCACATGGATCAAGTACAAATCGGAAAATTTATCGCACAACTCAGAAAAGAAAAAGACATGACACAGGTTGAATTAGGTGACCGTCTCGGCGTAACCAACAAAACCGTCTCGAGATGGGAAAATGGCAACTATATGCCCGATTTGTCCATCTTAACGGAAATGTGCACCTTATTTGACATCACAGTCAATGAATTATTTAGTGGCCAAAGAATCAGCGATGCAAACTTCAAAGCGTCAGCTGACCAAAATTTACTCTCAACTTTAAATGATATGAAGTACATTAAGACGCACCCTCGTGATGGTATTAGGTGTGAGCATGATTTTTTTAAGTTGGTACTTCAAGTCCAAATACGATAAGCGCATACTGCAGAGGTTGGGCAGTATGAGTGAACAAGGTGAATAATCTAATTTAAATTGAACATTAATTGTAAACCCGCAAACCTAAAATGGATTGCGGGTTCTTTGTTTCATTTTCATATAAAATCATATAGTATGGTATTAAATCAAACTGAGAGGAGATTAAAGTGGAAAAGAAGAAAATTACTACCAAAAAGATTGTCATAATTGCAGTTTCTGCACTAACAGTCCTGCTAATTGCCATTGGGATATACATATCAAATGAAAACCGCGTCGTATTTAAGCTTTATAGTGCCGATGATATGACAGGTGAAAAGCTTGTTGTGGGTGATGTGCGTTTCAAAGAGGACTTAAGTTTAGATGAAAAGTTAACTGAACTAACGGCCGCGTTATCGAAAAAAGTTTTTAAATTGCCGATGGTTTATAAAGGCATAGAAGACGTGTTTGGACAACGCATTGCAGTGATTGATCTTATGGAATCGGATAAAGAGGCTGCAGAAGTGTCATGGAGCGGTTTATATTTTCAAGGTTCCACAGGTGGCATGATGACAAGTGTTGCATTGACAGAAACTATTTTGCAAAAGGATTATTTAGGCGCTTGGGTAGATGGCGTTAAATTTCTTTACGAAGGTAAAAATGTCGATTTTGAACACGTTAATGGCTTATATGGCACGGCGTATCGCCCGAACCTTTATCGACTAAATGATTTAGAAGAAGGTTCCGCGTTACAAAATGGTATAACTTTAAAGTATAAAACCGTTTCTGAATCTGGACGTGAAATCACCTATGAGCTGGAAGGCGAATTTGTAGCCAATGTGATTATAATTTACAGTACCGACTTCAATGAAGCATGGCTGGATATCCTCGAATCCCCTATCAGAATGCTAAATATTGAAGTGGGCTTCGTCTTAAATAATGAACCCTATGTTGAAGATTTCAAATATTATACCACCATCAATAATCTTGATGCATTTTTAGCTGCACTTGAAAAGGAAAAACCAGATTTATATAAACGGTTGATAGATGGCGAACGCGTGGAAACAACGGTGCGGTTAGGTTCCTTTACAAGCTGGCTCCTTGAAGAATCAGAATATAACAACCGTGCTGAGTTTTTAGGGTTTGTGGAATAGAATGAAATAGAATTGCGTTGTTTTATGCGTTCGTATTTGGTTTAAAACTAACGCATAAAAATGACAACAAAAAACCCGCTATCCTTATCGGAATGCGGGTTCTTTATTGAGTAAAACTGTAAGCCGAGTTCTGTATTAGATGATCATCTATCTAGGCGTAACGTTACCGATACGCTCAAGCGACCTACCACTGGGAGAGACGAGCAGCCTCTTTTTACACCCTACTTGGTCTTGCTCCAGATGGGGTTTACAGAGCCGCATAGTCGCCTATGCGCTGGTGAGCTCTTACCTCACCTTTCCATCCTTACCTCTTACGAGGCGGTCTATTTCTGTTGCACTTGCCTTGGAGTCGCCTCCACTGGGGATTACCCAGCACCCTGCTCTGCGGAGCTCGGACTTTCCTCGTACCGAAGTACGCGATCATCTGTTTTACTCTTGCTCATTATACGTGAAATGTTTGAATATGGCAACCTAAATGTGACAGATATAGGCGGGTTTTAACGTAAAAAAGCGACTATAGCATTTGAATGGCTATAATCGCTTAAATTAATTGCAGTTATTCAATTTTGCTTCTTTGAATTTATATATTGTTTCTTTTAATTTACACGTTATCCGAAATCTCGATATGCTTTGTATCCGTCATTTACTCCGCGACTGATTGACCAGTAGGTAAAATCTGCGTATTCGGCAATTTTTGACCAACTTGTGTCAAATTCGTTGGTATGATCATCTTTGTTGACTTGCCGTTTGAAAGGGCAACGAATGCATCAAGACCTTTCAATGTAATAACGGATTGATCGACATCGATGGCTTTGATCATCTCTAGGCCTTCAGCTGTCGCTTTTTGGATCAACATGATGGCTTCGCCTTCACCTTCCGCTTCACGAATCTGTTGGATTTTTCTAGACTCTGCATAAAGGATTGCAGATTGCTTTTCAGCTTCAGCTCGCAAGATGACAGATTCCTTTTGACCTTCTGCGATGAGGATGGTTGAGCTCTTCTCGCCTTCTGCTCTAAGGATCGATTCTCTTCTCTCTCTTTCAGCACGCATTTGTTTTTCCATAGCATCCTGGATGTCTTTAGGTGGCAATATGTTTTTAAGCTCAACACGGTTGACTTTGATACCCCATGGGTCAGTGGCAACGTCGAGGATTAGGCGCATCTGTGTGTTGATAATATCTCTAGATGAAAGGGATTCATCCAGTTCGAGCTCGCCGATGAGATTTCTCAGCGTTGTCGCCGTGATGCTTTCTATGGCGAACATAGGCTGTGTCACACCGTATGTGTAAAGCTTAGGATCAGTGATCTGAAAGAAGATAACCGTGTCGATCTTCATCGTAACGTTATCTTTCGTAATAACAGGTTGTGGTGGAAAATCAGCGACGATCTCTTTCAATGAAACCTTTTTAGAGATGCGATCGATGAGTGGAATTTTAAAATGAAGGCCTGTATTCCAAGTCGTCAAATAAGCGCCAAGTCGCTCGAGTACATAAGCTTCAGATTGTGGAACAATTCGGATATTTGTTGTGATTAAGAGCAAAAATAAAATTCCCAGTATACCAGCTATAGCATAGCCCATATCAAAACCTCCATTAAGTATATTTAGTATTATTGAGCACCTGTTATAAATCCTGCGATTGCTTCGCAGTGTAAGGATATTCTATACACCTCTATCATATTTCTATCACATTAAGAAAATATGCGCAAATTATTAAATCGGTATTAAATCTATCGTTATCTGCAGAATATAATATCCTCACTACCTTTATCATATACGTTAAAGTGCATTATTTCAAACTTAAAATGGCTATTAATCAAGCAAAAAAATAGGGCCATCCGATTGGGGGATCGGATGACCTAAATGGGAGTTTTTAGATAGAGTATACTATCTGCCTGTCAAGTTGGATCTAAAGGTGCTTTTCAAAGTGCCATTGTTATAGGTCAATGCAAGTGTATAAGTGGCATCACCATCTGTTGGACAAACCGTTACGATAAATGTTCTATCTGTGGTCCATTTGCCTGTGAAACCTACATTTGAGGTATACCCTTTTAGATAGAAGCCGCTGCAAGGTGAAAAACGATAGACGTCATCGAGTCCAACGGGAACGTCATAGGTTTCGCCATCAGTGGTCCAATGTAAAGTCGCCTCGCTCGATCCGTCCACAAAGTCGACGCCTATTTTATCGCCGTTTTCAACTGTGAAAATCTGTCCAGTCATAGCTTTAGCGGCATCGTTTAAAGCGGGTACGTCTGTTGCTGCTGGTGCTTCGAGTACTGATTGTTGCATCGCCCAAAGCGCCTCTTGCGCCACTTTGTTTTCTGGTAGTGGTGCATCCCCATTGACTGCAGGTAGGACATATTCCGTCATCAAACGATCGGGTGCGAAAAATGTACTGCCCATAGAGCCCATAAATACGACGACGAGATCTAAGTCTGGAACGACATACAGAAACTGACCGCCGAAACCGCGTGCCGAATAACCGCCAAATGGATTCATCCACCATTGATAGCCATACCCTGATTGACTGGATGGGCCATTTGGCGTGTCATACAAATTTTGAGTGGATGCATCGACCCACGCTTCAGGAAGCAGCTGTTCACCGTTCCATTTGCCCTTGTTGCGATAGAGTTCACCAAACTTTGCTAAGTCTGATGCAGATAGGAACAGTCGACTGCTTCCCGAGTTATTGCCTTGATTGTCCTGTCCCCATTTATAATTCTCGATGCCAAGCGGTGTAAACAGCTTTTCAGTGGCATACATTTCTTCACTTTGACCCGTCACTTCAGTCAAGATCCCCGACATGAGGTGTGCACCGCCTGAACAGTAATAAAATGTTGAACCTGGCTCTTTTGTCACAGCTTTATCGAGCATGAACTGAATTTGGTTCTCACTTTGCCACATTTGCGTATTGGAATCCGTCGACGCACCATAATTCCCCGTCTCACTCCAATCTATGCCAGAGGTCATCGTAAGCAAGTCTTTTAATTTCATACTGTCTTTGAACGCAGATGGATTGGCAATCGTACGATCATTAAACAAGTCCATTACTGGTTGTTCCACACCTTCGATCAAATTTTCATCGATTGCTTTTCCGATGAGTGCCGACGTAAAACTTTTCGTCACAGAATTTAAAATATGAAGATCAGTTGCCGCATAAGGATAATAGTTTGCCTCTGACACTTTGATTCCGTTTTTTAAGATCAGCACATGATGGACATCGAGTTTGCTTGACTTAATATTCTCGTACATCTGCGTTAATAGTGCCGAGTCCATCCCCTGTGCCTCTGGCGTTGAAGCTTCCCAATAAGTTTCTGCACCATCTGCACCATCTGCGGTAGCATCCGCGGACAGCGTGTCGACAGGTTTGTCGCTGTCGCTCGATGTACAGCCTGTTAGGCTCGTGGCAAATATACCACCCATCAATGCGAGTGTTAAGAGCCAAGTGATTCCCCTTTTTTTTAAAGTGCTTCTGTCAAAATGCATAAATCCCCCTTTTTAGTACGTTGTCATGGCTTGTACTTATGTTGATAGTGCTATTTTACTACTTATATCAACATAAAAAAGATAAGATTTTGTAATGAATAGACGAAATATTCTGACAATAATAATTTTCTGTAATATTAACATTAGAAATTCATTAAAACCCCATAAAATCAAAATAATTCAATCCGTTTACTCTATTATTCTTATCTATTGACCGAAACGGTTTATAGGCATATAATCAAATTGAAATTGCATAAACCGAAATGGTCGATACAAATACTGTGAGTCATATTATAAAACTGGGAGGGATGAATTTGGAGAAATTTAATAATCTACAAGAAGATAAACAAGCGGCAATTATAGGTGCGGGTCTTTTAACTTTTGGCACAAATGGTTATAAAAAAGCGTCCATTGCTGATATTGCTAAGGCCGCTGGTATAGCAAAATCCATGATCTTTCACTATTTTGGCACAAAAAAAGCACTGTATCTGTATTTGGCACAGTACAGTGCAGAGCTATTGATCGGTGAAATAAATGTGAAGCGAGAAAATTGCGGCAGCGACTTCTTTGATCGAATCACTTTTCTGACAGAGATAGAAGTGGACGTCATGAAACGCTATCCGGGGATCCTGGCCTTTTTGAAGAGTCTCTTTCTCGAAAAGGACCCAGAAGTAATCGATGATGTCAAAAGCCTTATGGCCATGGGCGAAGCTTTTAGAGCAGGGTTAACGCTCGATGGCATCGAGGCACACAAATTTAAAGACGGCGTCGACCCGATGCTCGTACTCAAGATGCTCGCCTGGTTTGGTGAAGGTTATGTCAGTCAACTTGGAATGAGTGGCATGCTCAATGTTGACGCGCTCAATCAGGAGTTCCATCAGATTCTTGCCATGCTCAAACAAAATTTATACAAGGAGGCATATCTATGATCGAAGTAAAAAACATGACACTGACCTACCCTAGTGGCAAAGGCGTTTTTGATTTGGATTTTTCAGTGAAGCAAGGTGAAGTCATGGGCTATCTTGGTCCAAACGGCGCGGGTAAAACGACGACGATACGGGCATTGCTCGGCTTTATGACACCCAACTGCGGTAATTGCCAAATCAACGGGTTAAACTGTACAAGCGATGCGCCAACAATCCAGAAGTCACTCGGCTATATTCCTGGTGAAATCGCCTTCTTAAATGACATGAACGGCGATGCCTTTTTAAAGTTTATGCATGAGATGCGCGGGACTAAAGACATGTCTAGACAAAAACAGCTCATGGACATGTTTGAACTCAATCCAAAAGGCAAAATCAAGAAATTTTCAAAAGGTATGAAACAAAAGCTCGGTATCATCACCGCTTTTATGCACAATCCGGATGTTTTGATTCTGGATGAACCAACCAGTGGCCTCGACCCACTTATGCAAAACCGTTTTGTTGAACTCATCTTGGAAGAAAAGGCCAAGGGTAAGACCATTCTGATGTCCAGTCATATTTTTGACGAAGTTGAACGTACTTGTGACAACGTTTTAATCATCAAAGATGGCCGTATCGTCAAGAAATCGGATATCATGTCACTCAAGAGCGCTCAGCGTAAGGGTATTCTGATTAAGCCCGAAGATATCGAGATTGCGTCTCAATATTTGCAATCCGAACGCTTTGAAGTCAATCGATATGCACCGGACACTTTGGAAGTCTACGTCACTGGCGACAATATCGACCGATTTGTCAAAACGGCTGCGCAGTTTACGGTTCTAAACTTTGATATCAAAACCCAGTCTCTTGAAGATCTGTTTATGCAATATTACGGCAAGGAGGGCAAAAACATATGAGTCTCGTTTACTTTAAATCGTTGATCAAAAGAAATTGGCTACTACTTGTAATCTTCATAGCGGTACTCACGATGTACATGAGCGTCATGATCTCCATGTACGATCCAGAAGATATGGAAGCGCTCACCGCGATGACAAAAATGCTCCCGCCTGAAATGATGAGCGCCATGGGCTTTTCAAGCCTCGTCACAGATTTGACCGGATTCCTTGCAAGTTGGCTCTATGGGCTTTTGATGTTTGGTTTCCCGCTCGTTTATTGCATTATACTTGGCAACCGACTTGTCGCTAAGATGGTGGACAACAGCTCGTTCGCCTATCTGCTCTCTACCCCAAACTCCCGCATCAAGCTCATCGTCACAAGTGGCGTTTATGCCCTACTGTCTATCTTGGTCTTATTTAGCTGCTTATTTTTAATAGGCGTTGCCATATGTGAGATGACTTTCCCTGGTCTACTCGACGTTGGGGCCTTTTTTAGCCTCAACATCACGACTATGCTCGTCAATATGACCATCATGATGATCAGCTTCTTCTTTTCTTGTTTGTTCAATGAAACGCGCTTATCACTCAGCTTCGGTGCTGGCATCCCCATCTTATTTCTACTCATGAACATGTTAGGTGGCGTCACTGCCGATATGAATTTGTTGAAATCACTATCTATCTACGGTTTGTACGATCCAGTCGAGCTCGTTCAAGGTGCAGACATGCTACTCACGAACTTGGCTTATGTGGCGGTTTCAGCGGCACTACTTGCGGCTGGCGTGTTTATCTTCAACCGTAAGCGTCTGCCGCTTTAAAACTGATGCGATTTCCCTTATTTAATCGCAAATTGAGTGATGAACCATCAGTCAATTAAAATTTCTTTAAATTCTGTAGCGTGTGTACACGCTTTCAAATCGCCTAGAGACTGTGCATATAGCGACTGAGTCGCTTGTGAACAGTTAAGTGTCAATGATGGCATTTCCGCTTTCATGGACAATTTATTCTCGGATTTATACCGTCTCGCCTCCCCGATGATCGCTTTGATTTCTCTGCCAAACGTTATGAGTCTCTCGTCAAGAGAACGCGCCTTCGGCCAAGTCGTCAAGTGGATGGAAGCCGTTTGATCATGTGTGGCAATCTGTTCATTAGACGCGTGTTCACGAAACTTAAAATATGACTGATACAAATACTCCGTGATATGCGGCACATAAGGGGCATAGAGTTTTAACAGGCCAAGTAAGCATTGATACAGTGCTGCTTGGCCTGATTTTTGTGCCTCATAGCCATGCTTTTCAGGTTGATAAAGCCTTTCTTTGATAAGCTCGAGGTAATCGTCGCAAAAATCGCCAAAGAAGAAGGCGTCAATATGGTGTCTTGCCGTTCCAATTTCGTAGACATCAAGCGCACCCGTGGCCAAATTGAACGTCTCTTGAAGGCGCTCCAGAATCCATCGGTCAATTGGTAGGTAGATTTCTGGGTGCGATGTTTTCTGTGACGGCTGTGAAGCAGCAGAACGATTAGCCATATAAGATGAAGCGGTCATAGGCGTATAATTCTCAAGCTGTGAAAAGCAGAACTTGCTCGCATGCCAAAGCTTGTTGATGAAGCGTTTGGCGATGGTCAACTCATCTGCGTCGAAGAACGTATCGGTGCCGAGCTTTGCATTGGCTGCCCAATACCGCATAACATCTGCAGAATGCGTTTCGATGAGCTGCGTTGGCGACTGAACGGCATTGTTTTTCGATTTGCTGATCTTCTCCCCTTTTTTCGCGAGGACGAAGCCGCAGATCATGAGGTCTTTCCAAGGAATTTCACCCGTGTGGTATAAGCTCTTAACGATGCTGTAAAATGCCCAAGTTCGAATGATTTCATGTGCTTGTGTGCGCATGCTCATTGGCATCAGCTTAGAGGTCCAATCATCCGCCTCACCCCATTTGCCGTTGATCTGTGGCGTGATGGAAGATGTCGCCCATGTATCAAGTACCGCAGACTCTGGAATAAACTCGGTATGACCACACGAGCACGCCCCTATAGGTGCTGTTTCAAGTGGGTTGACAGGAAGTTGCGACGCTTCGGCAACTTTCGCTTTCCCACACGATGCGCAATACCAAACGGGTATCGGAACGCCGAAGAAACGCTGTCTTGAGATGCACCAATCCCATTTGAGATTTTGTACCCAATTAAGATATCTGTTCTTCATATGCTCTGGATACCAGTTGATGGCATCGGCAGCTTCAATAAAGCGCGCTTGATCGGTGAGAATGTCGATGTACCATTGACGTGACGGGATAATCTCAGTTGGCTTGCCGCAACGTTCATGGGTGCCAACGATATGACTGATGGTTTGTTCGCTTTCAATGAGGCCACTCAATCTGAGTTGTTCTACGATCACCGTTCGCGCCTTGCCCACTTTAAGACTTCCGAGAATTGGATCATCCGCTTCAATGGTCCCATCAGCTGTGATGACACTGCGATATGGGAGATTATGCGCTTCAACCCATGTCACATCCGTTGCATCGCCGAATGTGGCAACCATAACGATTCCTGTTCCTTTGTCCCGTTCAACTGTGGCTTCACCAAATATTGGAATCTCGTAGTTGTATAGCGGCACCATTGCAGACTTCCCAATCAAAGCCTTGTACCTGTCATCTTCTGGATGTACAAAGAGGGCAACGCAGCCGTTTAGTAATTCGGGACGCGTCGTGGCAACAAGGAGCGTTTGCGGTTTAGGCTGTTGCGCGTCAGTTTGTGATTGGCGAGCATCCATTAATTCAAATTTCAACGTGTAAAATATCGTCTCCTTCTCGAGCGTATCCAGCTCTGCTTGTGCAATAGACGTTTGACACTCGGTGCACCAGAGCACTGGCGATTCTTTCACGTAAGCCTTTCCCTTTTCATAGAGCTCAATAAATGACCTTTGCGAGATGCGCTGAGACTCAGGGCTGATCGTTTCATATTGAAGCGACCAGTCACAGGAAAATCCAAGTGACGACCAAAGTGCCTTGAACTCTGTTTCATATTTTTTTGTCGTTTCTAGGCACGCCTCGATAAAGGCACTTCTAGGCATCTGACCCGCGCGAATGCCAAGTTCTTTTTCTACCAGTCGCTCGGTCGGTAGACCATTGTCATCAAACCCAAACGGGTAAAACACGTTGTAGCCTTGCATGCGGCGATACCTTGCGATCATCTCAGCTTGTGTGTACGAAAAAATGTGGCCGATGTGTAGGCTGCCGTTAACAGTTGGCGGTGGCGTATCAATTGAGTACAGTGGTTTTGTTGGATCCGATTTAAATGCATACGCACGCATCTCACGCCATAATGTCTGCATTTGCTTTTCAATCAATTCAAAGTCATAGTGTTTTTCCATAAAAAACTCCTTCAGAGATATAATCAAACAAAAACAAAAAAGCCCGCCTTAAGCTTACGCTTAGGGCGGACGTTGCGTCCGTGGTACCACCTAAATTCAGAGGGTTACTCTGCTCTTATGTCCTTGCAGGAACGATATGACGTCATAATTGACTGTCGTCGTCCGATAAGGTTTCCCGATAACGGAGGAAATCCGTTGAAGTCTACTCATCGCGCATCAATATGCGATTTTCGGTCCAAAGCTCAAAGGCTACTTCCATACTGGCATCATGAAGATTCACACCAACCATCTTCTCTCTTTGCATCTGCCAAACATGTACTCCTCCTCGTCAACGCGGGTTTTGCTTGTTTGTTATAAATATGGTAAACCTATCGCTTTGTGATGTCAATAGTCTATTTTGAAAGTCAAATTGAGATATGTGAATGGTTAAGTGAATTGTATATTAGAATTGCATTAAAGTCGTGTGACAAATCATTAACATATTTAAAAATGGTATATAATAAAACTTATATGGCAATCTCAAAGGAGGCATCACATGAATGAATCTAAACCTTTCACGATAAAAACCGTACTCTTGCTCCTACTGGCGTGTTCATTGATTTATTTTCAGATCAACACCTCGCAAAAACTTGTCAACATGGAAGCTCAACTGAATATGTTAAGGAACGATATCAATGGGATCCATGGCCTCGTCAGCCAACAAAATTATATGATGACAGCGGAAAAAGCGGATTATATATTTTACGGGCTAACGACTGAAAATGAAAAGCTCAACGCAAAGGCTGGCGTATTGTCCATGAAAATGAACCTTTCATTTACTAAATTGCCAGCGGATGCCGCAGTCTTTCTCGAAGTTCAAGGCACAAAGGACCATTTTCCACCTGTTAATGGTGAACCTGGTGTCAGTATAGAAATGACAAAAGACTATGACGCGGCACAAGCCTATGTGTTCGAAGCGGACGGCCTCAATCTCTATGCGTCAGATATGACGTTTGATATTGGACAAAACTATAAGGTGACGCTTGTGATAAAAACCGCAACGGATACGTATAGTGAAATGCTCGGCGTCATCGCAGCGCTTGAATGGAGCGAACCTGCGCAATATGCCACAGTCGAAGTTCTCAATCTCAGTTCCGTATCTAAAACAGCCAATTTTAGCTATAAAATGGGATTGGTCTCTTTGGCGGAATCAAACAATGGTTTCGAATTTTATGACTCAAAAAATCTTTATGATTTCAGAAATTTAAGTGCCAATCAAACCATCGATTTAGACGTGATCAGCAAGGTCGTCAAGGCAAGCTATAAGATCACCTATTTGGATAAAGTCATCAAAGAAGGTGAATTGACGCCTTATGTCCATCCCGAAACTTTAGCGGAAGGTTGGAATGTCGAGGATAAAGTCGAATTTGAAGTGGATGCGTCTACCGATTACGCCAGCGCCCTTCAAGTTGAATTTAAGACGACCGATGATAATGGTAAAGTAAACACGATCAAGCGTGGCGTGTTCCATTGATGATGAGAAAATGAAACACCAAGTCCTCGTATGCTCGATGACTTGGTGTTTTTTATTTGAATTGCGTAAATTACCAACCGTGATGCAGAGGACCATTGCCTTTCCCTAGTTCAAGACCAGTATAAAGTGCACCGGTGACATAGGCTTTTGCACGTTTTACGCCACTTTGCACTGAGATGCCTTCTGCTAATGAGCATGCCAATGCTGACGATAACGTACAGCCTGTGCCGTGAGTGTTTTGTGTTTCGAGACGTTTTTGTTCGAACCATATAATACGATTAGGTTGATCAATAAAATTAGTATCCACAAAGTGACTATCACCCAAATACAGCAAGTCATCACTGCAAGTTTCTAAATGGCCACCTTTGATCAAAGTATTGCCCTTATAAAACTGTGATATAGCCTCCGTGGCATTGATCATATCTTCTTTCGTAGTTATTTTGCTGTCTGAAAGAAGTTCAGCTTCGTAAATGTTTGGCGTTATGAGGGTTGCTAGTGGCAACAATTGACTTTTTAAAGAAGCGAGTGCGCCATCACTGATTAGTTTGCTGCCACTTGTTGCAACCATAACTGGATCGATGACCACCTGAACATTTGAATGCATTTTTAAAAACGTTTTTAATTGAACTGCAATTGCTCTGATAATAGCGCCGCTCGAGACCATCCCAATTTTAATGGCATCCGGCTTGATGTCGTTAAATATTGCTTGCAGTTGTGCGTTTACAAAGTCTGCGGGAACTTCATGAACAGCACTCACGCCACATGTGTTTTGAGCCGTCAAAGCTGTTAAGACACTCATGCCATAAAGCCCATGTGCCGCTATGGTCTTGAGATCCGCTTGTATGCCTGCTCCACCACTACAGTCCGAGCCAGCAATCGTGAGAACTGTTTTTACGCTTTTGATTTTAAGTCCGAGAACTTCTTGAGTCATGCTTAATAAGCGTCTTGTGTCTTCTTTTGTGCGAAATGCTTTTCCGCTCGCAAATATGGATGAGACGACAGAAACACCAGCCAGACCAGTACCTGCAAGCTGATCGATGTTATTGTGACCGATACCGCCAATGGCGACGACTGGGATGCGCACCGCTTGTGTGATCCGCTTTACCATATCATGTGACACTTGTTTTGCGTCTGCTTTTGTACCTGTTGGAAAGACTGCACCAACACCGAGGTAGTCCGCGCCTTCACGCTCAGCTTTTATCGCTTGTTCGACGTCTGACACGGACACACCAATCAGTGCTTTTGGCCCCAAGTAGCGTCTCGCTTCAAGGCATGCCATATCGCTTTGTCCAACGTGCACACCTGTTGCGTCAACAGCTTTTGCTACCTTAACATCATCGTTTATGATGAGTGGTACACCGTAACGAGACGTTATTTCCTTAAGTGCCAATGCACGTGTGACATAGTCATCAAAGCCTATGCCCTTCTCGCGGATCTGTACCATCGATGCACCACCTTGTATCGCTGCTTCAACTTGAGCTTCAAGTGAATCCTCGCCACAGATATTGCGATCTGTGATGGCATAAAGTGCATATTTAAATCGATCTAATCGCTCTTCAAAATTATTAGGATTATTAGGCATCATCTCACCTCGCATTTTAAGTGCTGCTCTAACAGTTCAGGCGTCATCATACTGATGGCGTCGATGAGTCTCGTGCGCATACTGCTCGAGCCAAGACCGTCGCGTTCACAGGATGCATGCGCTAGCTCTCCGCTGATACCCATGAGTGCCACGGCTGTAGCTGTCGCATGTAATCTTTTATGGGGATTGGCACATGCGTAGGCACCAACGAGACTCGAGAGCATACAGCCAGTTCCAGTTATGCGGCTCATGCTCGCATGTCCGTTGCGGATGACAAAAGCCGTTTCGACATCTGCAACGATATCGATGGCACCCGTAATCGCGACGATGGCATCAAAATGGTGTGCCATACGCTTTGCAAGCGCAATGGACTCGGTTAAATTATCTTCTGTTATGGCATCGATGTCATTTGCATCGACACCTTTGGTGTGGTTATCGCCTGAATATAGGGCTTTAAGCTCTGAGATGTTACCTCGTATTACCGAGATTTCAAGGGTTTCTAAGAGCTTTTTAGCCGTTTCTGTGCGTAGCTTAGATGCACCTGCACCTACAGGGTCCAAAATAATTGGATGATCAAGCGTTGTAGCTATACGACCAGCTGCCAACATGGCGTCTATCGTCCGTGCATTTAATGTCCCAATGTTGATGACGAGTACCCCACATATTGTTTGAATCTCCTCGACTTCACCGATATCATCTGCCATGATGGGCGATGCGCCAGCGGCTAAAAGGATGTTGGCGCAATCGTTAACAGTCACGTAATTTGTAATGTTGTGTACTAAGGGATGCGTTGCATGCACATTTCGCATCATCTGCGTTGGATAGAAAGGTTCATTTATCTCATTTGAGTTCATTGTGTACTCCTCCTTTGATTTGGTTGGGCGTGAGTCGTGAGTCGTGAGTCGTGGTGTCAAGCTTTTCGACTCATTGGAAGTGAGTCAAAAAGCTTGACACATTGACTCAGTATTAGACTCATGCACGAGACAATCATCATGGTTGGCAGTGTGTTGCCAAGTGGCGTGTCAACGGTCATGAGCAGTCTGTAGACTACGACACCTATGCACCAGATGATGATATTGTGCTTGATGGATGTATTTTCGAGCGCACGCTTGCCAAGTAAAAAGTAATCGGTTAAGAGGATGGCGAAAAGTGGAGCAAATGCGGAACCAATGAGGTATAAGAAACTTTCGTAACCTGAAGTTGGTATGAAGATGGCAAGGCTTGCACCTATGAGGCACACCACGATGGAGACGACACGCGGGTCTGCTTTTTTGAGGACGTTGAAACTCACAGCAGCTGAATAGACGTCTAGGAACGTCGTCGTTACAGTTGATAACAAGACGATTATCAAGGCTGCAAGTGGCAACCCTGCTGCGATGAGTATGGTTGAAATATCACTTGTGCCGGCATATAACGCAGCACCTAGACCGATCGCATACATAAGTGTACTTCCTGTAAAGTAGCCCAGAGCACTAAATACCGATCCTTTGCTTTTGTCTTTAGCATGTCTCGTATAGTCTGAAATCAGCGGGAGCCAAGATAGCGGCATAACGATGCTTAGTTCAAGAGCAAGTCCAAAAGAAAGGCCATTTGACACTTCCGTAGATAGCGTTTCAGCAGCTCCTGAAGTAAATGCAATGAACCCAAGTATGACGCTGATGACAAATAGACTTGCTACAGCGACTAAGTTGAACCACTTCATACGGTTAAAACCAATGACAATCCAGAAGCATATAAGTCCAGCAATAAATAGACTAAATAGAGCAGTGTTTTTAAACTGAAACCATTCAATGGTAACGGCTCCAAGAGCGGCTGCCCCACTTGCGATCATGACGCCCGTCCAACCGATGAGTTGAATGATGTTTAAGATTGCGAAAAAAGGCGCGCCAAATCGGCCAAAACTGAACTTTGTCGTTTCTATGGCTGAAAGCTTTTCATTGGAACCAATCTGACCTGTTGCAAATAGGATGACACACCCGATGACATGTCCGATGATGATAGCGGTTAAACCTTTAGAGATTCCAAGTGGTGCGATTAGTGCGCCGGTCATGATCTCAGCTAGTGATACTGCTGCGCCAAACCATAAAATACTGAGGTTGAAATTAGAAAGAGATTCTGTACGCTTCATGATGCCTCCTAAAATGTATTGGGATGACAGATGGGCTGAGAATCTCATTTGAGCATATAAAAAGGTTGCATCCCTTAACACGGTGCAACCCTAAAATACAGTGGTTTCCTACGTTGGCATTATCCAAATCAGGTACGGTCGAAATCTTGCGATTTCCTCTCAGCCCATCTATGAGCTCCCGGATATTCAATTGTGTTTAGTTTAACATGCATTTTGTTTGAAGTAAAGTGAGATTTTGTATGAGTCAAATTGCTTGACACATCGACTCTACGACTCACCTATGAAGATTCCGAACGGATTGTGCACGTTTTGGATAATCTGTGATTATGCCGTCAATATTATAACGTAGCACCTCATTTAAATTAGTGACAGAATTCACTGTCCAAACCCAGACCTCTCGATCAAGCGCATGTGCCCTATCCACAAACTGTTTTGTGAGCATGTTGTCTTTTATCGTATAAAAATTGACATCTAACAACGCTAAATCTCCAGAAGAGTAAAACATGATCTGACCGAGCTCTATGTCGGGATTAAGGTCTCTCACCAATTTTAGTATAGTTGAGTTAAAGGATTGGATGGTGACGGAATCTTCCATCTCCAAGGATTCAATAAGCGACACAACTTTTGGAACGAGGATTTCGTTGTTGCCATAGTCCTTCATATCCAAGATGACATCAATTTGATCTTTACAAAGTATAAGTGCTTCTTCAAGTGACGGAATATGTGTCTCATCAAAGTCTGCCGAGTAAGATGGACCAATATCAAATGTTGATATGGTTGAATAAGTGAGCTCCGATACTAGTAGATTGATGCCAAGCAAACGTTTAAATGTTTTGTCATGATATAATATTGGCGTGTAATCCCTAGTGAGCATGACATCCAGTTCAACCGCTTCCACCTGCCTATCGATGGCAGTTTGGATGGCGGCAAGCGAATTTTCCGGTGCATTGCCAGAACCCCCACGATGCGCGGCAATTTCAACGTCCCATCCGACAATAGATTCGACGACGATATAGTTTAGACCAATATAAAATATCAAAGCGATAGTAATGACTACGCCAAGTCCAGCATGTAACTTTCTAAACCACTTAGGCCATCGAGTCAATATGCTGATTCTCTTAGCGTTTAATGGCACATTATGGTTCGCTTGCGGGGTTACGTTCGCTAAATCTTCTAATTTTAAAACATCGTGAAAAAGTAACACAAGATAAGTCACTAGAAATGGAAAACTAAGAAGCAGAACATTGTATGTGAAGATACTTAACACATAAATAATCATTTTTTTAATATAGGGTAACAACATAAGCGTTGCGACCCACTCCGCTGTCATTTGAACCCATATGCCCAAAAATAGCCATATGAATACAAAGACGAGAATAGCCGGCACCCACAAAAAAAACATCCTCAATTTATTGTGACGTGCAACGGCGAAACTCATGCGAATCGCCTCTTTGACCGTACATGCGTTTATTAACATAAAATAGGTGAAATAGAGCGTGTGTATGTGCAAATAAAGCCATATGAAGATGACAGCAACCCAAGTTGGACTGATTTGATTGATGCGCAATATCAAATCATAAATGGAGAGTGTCAAATTGACGGGGTTGAACTGACTGGTTTCAATAATCATAGGAAGCAGCAAAACACTCATACTTAGCATGTGAATCATACCAGGAAATATGAGTCGCTTTATATTTGAAAATATCTTTATGAAAGCTTCTAGAAGAGTCATGGGCCGATTGTTGATATTGCCCTCGATCAAAGTCATAAGAATCAAATATTCCAAGAGTAAAATGAAACCGAAGATGAATACACCAAAAATTGTGATCCAAAAGCGCACAGAGATAATCTCAGGTTTTAATAAGACAGTATTGATAATATAAGGTGTGCCTGTTTGTATCAGCGCCCATTGATACAACCTGAGAATTTGAGGCAAGATAATCGTAGATGACAGGAGCATCATGATCGCTTCAAATATAAAATATTGTGTAAAGTGTGTTTTTAAATGGCTCAATGTCTTGAATAAAATGCGCATAGGTCTCTCCAGGCTGTTATCACACTAATTTTTTGGGTAATGTTCTTTTAGAGGTGAAAATTATGACGCAAAAATACAAAATAGAGATGATACCACTCGAACAGAATAGATACGAAGCACTTATACCCTATTATGAACGCTATAATTCTGATATTCATGACCTTAATTTAACTAATTTGATCATTTGGAGAAAGAAATATGACTTGCATACTTTAGAGCTTGGTGGCTATCTTTGGATTGTCTATAAACCAGGTGATCCGTTTGGTACTTTTTTCTCAGAACCTATTGGTGATTATGAAAATGTAAAAGCGCTTGCAGAGGCTACGCGCATCTGGCGTATTTATTGTACGGAAAACAATTATGTACCAAATCTAAGACATATTGGTGTAGCGTATTTGACTCTATTAGAAGAATTGGGTTATCAACTAAATGTAATGCCATTAGAAGATGATTTCGACTATATTTATTTGAGTGAAAAACTCGCTACGTTATCAGGTAATGCCTATCATAAGAAGAAAAATCATTTGAATCAATTTCATCGACAGTATGATCAGCGTTATCGAATCGAATCAATTACAGCAACCAATTCAAGTACTGCTTTTTTAGCCGCTAAAGAATGGTGTGTTTCTAATGGTTGTGGTGATTCATTAGATCTATGTTATGAGTTTCAAAGCATTTTTGATATTCTCTCAAATTGGGGAAAAAATGAAAAACCACACTTAGAAGGTGTTGTAATCTTTGTAGATGATCACCCTGTAGCGTTGACATTTGGCGAACATATAGTCAACGATACGTTTCTTGTTCACGTCGAAAAAGCTGATCATAATGTACAGGGCATCTACACAGCAATCAACCAAGCCATGGCCTTTCAAATTTATGAGCGATGCACATACATCAATCGTGAACAAGATCTTGGCATAGAAGGCTTACGAAAGGCAAAGCAATCTTATCATCCACATCATATGGTTAAAAAATTCGATGTACAACTCAAATAATGAGTTGTACATTTTTTTTAATTTTACCTGCGGCTTCCTTCAATATGATGGTATCGCGTACTGAAACAAATTTTGCCATATAGTTGTTGCCCATATATTGTGAAATCATCGTGAGTGCAACCGTTAATGGCACCCATTGACATTCAAAACCCATTTCCTTCTCCAAGTAAGTTAAATTAGGTGTATGTATGTCACCCACTACTTTGCATAAGAAAGCACATGATATTTGAAGCTGTTCATAATCATCGCGATATTCTTTGACCATACCTATTGAATCAATAATCTCAATATTTGCGCCTACTTCTTCGAGCAATTCTCTTTTTAGAGCCTGTATAAAGTCTTCATTTTCTTCAAGACCACCACCTGGCAATTTGTAATAATGTCCTTTTGCAACGTACATCAGCGCAACTTCATTTTTTGAATTCAAGAGAACTGCCCGCGCTGCCCGCCTTTCAACATAAGAAACAGCTACTTCTGGTACTGGAAATCCTAGATCATCATGTTTAATTTCAGATAAAAGTTTGTGAGGTGGTAAAACATGTGGCTTAAGCATCATCGTAGTCATGGCGTTTCCAATACTGTCTGTTAGCGAATCACCACGATCGACAAATCCAAACTTTTTATAAAGGTTTCTATTTGATGTACCGGGTTCGAAATCCTCTATATACGATTGAACGGTGATGTCCTTTGAACGGTCAAGTAAATCGAGTGCGCCCTCCATGAGATGTGAGCCAATCCCAGAGCCACTGTACATATCATACATGCCAAACCAAGAAATGGCGTTGTCCTCTTTAGAACAGGCGATGACACCTAAACAGCTGTTTGATATCATGTCTACAGCTATCAAGGCTTCCTTTTGAATAATTTTCGAAACCATGAAATTTGAAAATTCTGGATCACTCGTCATGTTCGTTGCGCTCAAGATGGGTGAACCATGTTTTGCAAGCAATAGCCACGATGAAATATCTTGTTCTGTTGCGTATCGTACCAGCATTGAGTGTCCTCCAAAGTCGAATCTTTATGGATTTTGCATAATTGCAATTTCCTTATATGTGTAAATCGCGACGCGGGTAAATTAGAAACGTGCCGATAATCCCCACTACGGTGATGCCTATCGAAAGCATGACAAATTTCAGTTCCAAGTGACCCGTTTGAAGTATGTCTTGTGCGTTAAAATACTTAAAAGGTGTGACATATTCTAGTACAGCCAAATTTTTGCTGAGTCCGATCGCCACATTGATAAAATAGAGCAATATGAGTAGTGAAGCGGCGATTTTCCCTGAGCTTTTGTAACGCTTAAGCACGCTCGCTAAAAACATGCCAATGCTCATGAAAATCATCATTTCAAGAAATATGGCTATACCTAAATTATATATAAAAGCAAAAAAAGTAGAATCCAAATCGTAGTTGTACATGGCCAAAATCGTTGCGCCAAAGATTATAGCAAGCAATATCAAGCAATTTATCATAGCGGCAATCAATTTTGACAAAATGATTTTTTCTCTTGAAATGGGCATCGTCATGAGATATTCAGCTGTTTTATCGCGCTCTTCTTTAGCGATGATGCCACTTCCCAATAAGACGGCAAAGACGCCTGCCATGAGATAAAAGTATAGTGCAACCAGACTCAAATAACCAGTGGTGGTCGTCAGGTTCGCATTTTCCATGGAAAATGCCTTGAGCATCGATTCCGGAAACATCTCCATGATATCAGCCATTTCAGGGTTGTTGTAATAAGCAGAAAATTCTGAAGTCATCATAAAGATGAGTGCAGCAAAAATGGCGCACCAAATCAACAACGATTTTAGATTGGCTTTAAGTTCCCATTTAATGATGTGCATACAACCTCCCTATAACGAATTGATATCCCGTCTCGAATATAGCACAAATGTCGTAACAAGGGCAAGAATGCTAACCAGTACGCTAATAAATACCAAGGGCAAGTTGAGGGTGCCCTTATCTAAAATAACAGCAGGATCGAAGTGATAAAATGGTGAAAAATAACCAAGTGTTTCACCACCTACGATGGCCCTTACAGTATTGAGTATGTAGGTGCCAAAACCTAAACCCAATGAAAATGACAACACGCTGCGTATGCGCTTAACCAAGACTGAAATGACCATCCCCACAGTGAGAAAAAACAGTTGAAATAGAATAATTGTCGAAAGCAATAGAATCAGATGATCGACATCGTATGGTTTACCATCTCTGAATAGATCGATGGCTAAAAATGAACTCAACCAAGCAATGGCATTCGTGATCGTAAGTGCCAAAAATGCCGCACAAAACTTTGCAATCACTATTTGTGGTCTTGATACTGGTTTGGACATCAAGTAATCTGCAGTAAATTCACGTTCTTCGATGGATAATATGGAAAAGCCATAGTTTGCAGCCTGCACAGCGAGACAAAGTTGTAAAAATGTAAAGATGAATGCAAAATAGCCCAATACTGTAGCCAGAGAAAGTGTACCACTCATACCAAAAGCTTTGAGCAGTTCGGGTGGATAATTTTCAAGCATTTTATCAAGCATTGAAACATCTCGACTAAATGCTGGATAAAAGGCCATAAAAATCACGAGAAGCAAGATGATGCTGATTGCCCAAATGATGATAGATTTGGCGTACATCTTAAATTCGTATTTGAATATATTGCCCATGTCATCACCCTCTTTTATTTATAGTAATGCATAAAGATCTCTTCAAGTGTGGGTTCCTCAATGAGGACATCCCTAAGATGCTCTGCGCCGATGAGCTGTGTCATGTGGTTGATATCGCCTTTGTAGAAGAATTTTAAATCGTCGTTGCCTTCTTCGATATTGGTGACGCCATCTATGAAAAGGTGCTTGTAATCGCCTGATAAGCCTCGAAGAGTTACTTTTTTATAGTTGTCTTCACGCAGTGATTTGATGTCATCTATCTTGATGATGCTACCATCTTTGATGATGGCAACGCGGTTGCATAGTGCCTGCACTTCTGCCAGTATGTGTGATGAGAAAAAGACGGTCGCACCATTTTTGTTCTCATTTTCAATGATGTCGAAAAATTTCTTTTGCATCAATGGATCTAAGCCACTCGTAGGTTCATCCAGAACGATCAGCTTTGGTGAATGCAATAAACCTTGAACGATGCCGACTTTTTTCTTGTTGCCATATGAGAGGTCTTCTATGCGTTTTTTGAGATCCAGCTCCATGATTTCAGATAGCTCGTGCATTCGGCCGCGGCAGTCTTTTTCATAGAAGCCTGCTGTATATTTTAGCAAATCGACGACGCGCATTTTTTCGTAATAAAACACTTCAGAAGGCAAATAACCGACTTCGCGACGAATTTTGGGACCATCGGAAGTACAGTCCATGCCAAAGATTTTCGCTGTGCCTCTCGTGGGAAAGATGAGCCCCATCATCGTACGGATCGTTGTAGATTTACCCGCACCATTTGGCCCGATAAAGCCGAAGATCTCCCCTTCCTTTACTTCAAGTGTGACATTTTCGATGCCTTTTGCCTTGCCATAATATTTGGTTAAATTTTGCGTTTCAATAATATTCATTTCAATCCTCCTTTATGTTAAGGTCCATAGGATTCATAAATTTTGTATATCTTGAAAGGATCGTTTTAACTTGACCTATGCGAGCGTCGTGATCACCCAATAGAACGATATAAGGTATTTTTCGCATCTTAAGCTCACCAATAATCCTGTGATGATAGCGGTCGTGTGGTGCACCGCTTACAAATACGAGGTCGTAACCCCAATCTTTGGAACAGAGGTGCGCTTCTAAACCGATATTGATTTGATTATGCGATTTCTTGGAATTGATACCCGTTAAGATGGCGCAAGTATCAACGAAGAGATATTTATGCGCATCTTGTATTTTTTGCTCTTGGATCTTCAGTTGTTTCTCCGCAATCAACACGTACTCGGATTCATCAAGCATTTCTGCCCTTTTGTATTTCTCTCGATAATACGCTTCATAATCCGGAACATAAACCGTATGATAAGCCTCTGCAAGTGCGATGGTCAGATCTGTTTTCCCCGTCTTTGGTGCGCCTAATATGGCAACAGTCGTTATGAGATCTTTGTAAACGACCGGTTCCAAATACGATCTGAGCGAAAAGACGTCGTTTCTGATATCCGTACCGGATATGGCTATGGCACTTCTATCCATATCGACGATGATATTCTCACAGTTAAGCGCTTGACTCATTCTTAAGCCATAAGACTCACTTGAAAAAAATGCATCTATTTTTATGCCATCAAGCAAAGATAAGATGAATTGCTCGTGCTTTTGTTGAATGGCTTCAGACCACCCCGAATCTGTCGGTACATTCCAACCCTCAATGATCAACGCTTCCGGATAAAGCTTTCGAAGCCAGTTTGCTCTGACATTAAGGGGGATATCTGTTTGTTTTGGTGCATCATATACGATGACCACCATGTGATCAACTTCTTTATAAGCGGCTTCCATCAAATAGTGGTGCCCTTTGTGAAAAGGTGCAAATTTGCCAACTGTCAGCCCTGTCTTTATATTATTGATCAATTTGAACCACCTCAATTCAAAGGGTTTAGTGTGTTTGATTCCAAAAATGGTTTAAGGATCTCGTTAGATATATCCATTGCTTCAGTCCTATTGACTGCCGGCGCGATGAGCATGATACCGCTTTCATTATTCCACCCATTCAATAAAAGGGCAAATTGCGTAAAATCTTCGTCAAAGAATAAGTTGCCAAATGCGATTGTTTTGCCTTCCTTGATTTGAGTGACCATAACGCCTGTCTCTTCACTTGATTTTGATTTTGAACAGATGTATACAGCGTCATCAATGGTGATATTACCCGAGAATACCGCACCTGAAACGAGGCTTTTTGTATATGTGCCTTGAAGTTTTATTGTGGTAGATGTTTCTCCTTCACTGTTACCAAGCTGAAGTTTCATACCAGGTGACATAATATTGATTTGTGTAGTGTCTTTTGCTGACAATGCAAAGCCTACAGCCGCTATAAGTAAGAAGATAATCAACACTCTGTTGAGCTTGATGGCGGCTTTGAAATCGAAATTATTAAAAATATCAATCACTCCATTCAATCATATTTTGAGGAAATTACATGATTCTAAATTTATGTTTTTTCCAGTTTTACCAAATGCCAGGTAATAATCGATAAGGCACTTTTTTTGTGTAATCGTAATAACCCTTGAATTGTCTCTGAAGTGTCACATCTTCGAGAATGGTTCTTGCTATATAACCTAAAATAATAAAGATACTTGGAATCATTGCATATAGAGAGCCAAACATGAGAGGTGCTGCAATTGATACAATGATGTACCCCATGTAACCTGGATGCCGTACATAACGATAGGGACCATCTGAGATGACAACGTGGTGTCTTTCATATTGAATGCGAACCGTTTCTGAATAAAAATTATTTGCTTTTTTTGCCCAAAGTGCTATGCAAGCACCAATGAGCAAAAATAGACATGCAATGACTTGAATAAACAAGGGTATATTTGACCATTCAAATCGCTTGTCTAGTCCTGCAGTGAGCAACATCAATAGTGGCCCTAAGATCATTACAAATGGTGCAGTTACCAAGTCCCACTTCTTTGTGCCATCCACTCGCATAGATTGTACGATATGCAGTTCAGAGTGTGTGAATCGCCCACTCATTATTATATAAGTGATCATAAAAGTCATATAAAGCCATGCCATGAGCCATTCAAACGTACCTGATGCTGAAAAAAGGATCAGACCAGTAGTCAGCAAGTTTGTAAATTTTATTATCCACCTTTTTTTTGACTGCACTTTATTGCTCCATTCCAATGTAAATTTAAAATTATTGTCAATTTTGAATCAGCCCACTACAGAAATTTCATAGTGGGCTGATTGAGATCATTATCATTTTACTAGCGTTTCTTTTTTGAATAAATATTGACAGAGCTTACTTTGTTAGTTCTTTTTCGTGAAAGAGATAATCCGCCGAAACCACTACTAATAACAGCCATATAGAATCCCAAGTCGTACCACCATCCAGAGTTGTTGACTTCATAGAGGTTGATATTTTCTTTAAAGAGACCTAGTACGAGTGAAAATGGGGCAATCCATCCATGCCATATCGCCCAAAAGAAGCCTGCTGGATCATCTGGTGTGCTGGTGCCGTCTCCTGGTACACAGCCGGTCAATGTGATCACGGCAATAATTGCAAGGGTACCAAGTAATAGTGCTCTCTTTTTCATCTGTATGCCTCCCCTATAGCTTTTTTCTATACTTATATTATAATGAATTTTATCACGGTTCTAAAGAAAAACATTTGAAATTGGTTAACTATTTGCAGGAACAGTCCAATTTATCAATTGATTTATGTTATAATTTTATAAAATGGGCTAAAACGATTCATTTTAATTGAGGAGAAAACATGCAAAACTATAAAATGGTCATCGGTTATGATGGCAGACGCTATATGGGCTTTACAATGAAAAAAGAAAGCCAGGACAAAAGCATTCAGGGCAAACTCGAAATGATCCTTGAAAAACTCTATGGCGAACCAGTAGAAGTGATCGGTGCCGTCAATACTGATGCTGGCGTACATGCAAAGCATCAAGTCGTCAATTTTGCCTCAAAAGATGACAGCATGAATGCTAAAGAGCTTCATGCCTATTTCGAGAAATACCTGACAGACGACATTATCGTCTACTCTGTCGAGCCTGTTGATGAAAGGTTTCACAGCAGATACCTCGCTCAGCGTATCACTTATTCGTACAGACTCTGGAAAATGGATGCCCCAAATCGTCCCTTATTTGAAAGACAATATGTCAATGTCATGGCTCAAAAGCTCGATGTGGCAAAAATGAAAGATGCTGCCATAGATTTTATTGGCGAACATAATTTTACACCTTTCACGACCAATACTAAAGTCAAAAGTCCGATTAAGAAAGTCTTTTCAGTCACCATCACTGAAACCGAACACGAAATCATCATCACAATGATCGCAAATGGCTTTTTATTGAATATGGAGCGACTCATAGTTGGTACTTTGATCCAAGCTGGACTTGGACAACTACCGAATAACACAGTTGAACGTGCGCTTCATTTTCAAAAATCAGAATACGTTGGTCATAAATCTATGGCAGGCGCATTGTGTCTAGAAGATGTTGCGTATTCATAATTTAAAATCTAAATGGCCGTCACCTTATCCTATTCGATAAGGCGCGGCCATTTTTTTATGCTTTGATTAAAATATTATGAGATGTAAGATGCCCCTGATCACGATGCCTATAATGGCCGCAATAATAGCTGGTTTTGCCACTTTAGTGACGCGACTGCCAGTTGCCATCAGGACCGCTAAACCAACTGGATCGAGTGGATTGAGCGTGAAGCCTGCTATGCGGTTGAGATCGGTGACTGACATCGCCCCCTCTTTCATCAGATCGAGGATTATTGCCATCATCGCAGTACCACCTGCGATGAATTTCGTGACAATTGGAAGCACAGCAACAGTCGGTATGCCAATAAGTGTCAGTGCAGGTGACAAGATGACTTCGAGAAAATCGATGACGCCATAACGCTTGAAAAGATTGACCATAAAAATGGCGATAATCAATGGCGGGATGGATTTAAGAACAATCGCGAGTCCAGCTTCGCCACCTTCAAAAAGCAGTGGAACCAACTTTTTTGACTTTTCTTGATCCCCAATCGGTTCCGAGTGCTCTTGAGGGTTTGCTTTGATTGAAGTATGGCCACCGCTTAGTTTAAATGCGATAAAACTGGCAATGAGACCGCCAATCAATGACGTCGCTATTCCGACTGGTACATTGAGACCAACTGCTGCAAGAGGAAAAACGGCATTAGCTTGTGCCATGACCAATATAGCAGCCAAAGTTGCAGCAATGCCAGCATCGCTGATCGATTTGTCATGCTCCATGATTTTAAGTGTCGATACAGGTGCTGCAAAGCTTATAAAGAGTATCTGGATGATGGCGAATACGCCTAGACCAGGTAATCCAAACAGGATGAGCAGTGGAGAAAAACCCTTAGCGACCCAATTGAGTATGTTCTTTTTATCTAGTACATGCATGATAGCCATCATGATGACCATGATTGGTAAAATGATATAAAGTGAAAGCTCGACGCCAGTTCTACCGGAATCGAGCATGATGTTCAATAGTTCTTGCATAGTCACCACCAGTTATTCGTCTAAAATTTTTTACTTTATCTTTCGCAAACCTGTTTCAATATCTGCAAGGCTCTTTGCCACATTTCGAGCATCATATCATAATATTGGTCTTCAACATCCATATCCAACTTGAACTTCGTTTTTTGATCACCAAGTGCTTCAAGGGTGTAATTTTCATAACTTGGTGCCCACGTTGCGTCACCTTTATTGCTATTCTTTCGGAATTAGCGACTCATCAGCAAACATAACTTCCCATTGATGGCCATCCAAATCTGCAAAACGGTCATAGTACATCCAACTTTCATCTTGAGGATCGAGATAACGTGTCGCACCATTTTCCAGAGCAATCTTAAGAATTTCATCAACGAAAGAACTGATGTTGTATGAGCCAAAATACCGACAAGACGCCGAGACCAACGTAAATGAGTAGATTGGTAATCTTTTGAGACCTTTGTTTTGCAAGGGTTGTGAAGATAGCATTCGCACTATAAGCCAATAACAAAATAGTCAAATTTTCATCAAAACCAATAATGATGGCGTGCGCCATCATAAGTAATACAACAGGCATCTTAAAAAAACGCTTATTTAAATTTAGAACCCCTTCCATCATGTCACCTTTCTAGCCTTTTTTATTTTCGATCATCTTTTTGCTTTGATGTGCAAAGTCCTTGGCGATCGCCCAGCCAATGGCTTCTGTAACACCAGCTGCTGTCGACGCGTTAAGTATGTTTCCGATTCCTGGAATCCATCCAACTAAAAACTGTGAAATCCCTCTTCCGACAAAAGTCGCTGTCGCAGTGGCAAGTGTCGCTTTAGCAGCGGATTCAGTCAGATTGATGCCAAATACAGCCCCTAAAGTCACGACCATGCCAACCTGTATTGGTACGATGACGGCATTGTCCGTTCCAGGTAGTTGGGCTAGTCCAGCACCTACACCTGCAGCGGCTGCCGACGCGCCGTGTATGATCACTTTTACTTTTTTCTCTTGAGATTTAGTCATAGCTTTGTCCTCCTTAAAAAGTCAAATTACAACGCACTTATGTTTATTCAACATGAATCGTCAAAATCCCTGCTATGCACGCGAAATATTATGCGTGTAAAAAAAAAACAAACGAGATAAGAATCCCGTCTGTCATAGTATCGTCTTTTAATAAAGTTTTAGGTGTTTAACATTTCTCACCCATATCGGTTGCATAGACGCCATTATGGTACTCGGAGGTCCACATGGACGCCTCGAAGTTCAATCGCTTAAGGATATCTTCAATTGGATCTAAGCATCTATGTACTCTTGTTTCGATAAAAAGATCCTGTGGAAGTCTTACATGTAAACCCATCTCGATAGCTTTTATTGCACGTTCCATACCATCCGCAATGTGTATGCTATCAAAAGAATCTTTGATTGACTGTTTTTCTTTTTCTTCCAATTTCATAGAAAATAAATTTTCAATGTAGTCGAAAATTGCAACAAATAAGTCGGTCTTATGCATATAACGTCCCCTCCATAGTTCTTTTAGTATTTTAGTATCTGCTTAGTATCTATAATACCACACATTGTACTAAAATCAAAACAAGAATATGAAAGTTTTTTAAATATTCTCACAATTTGTTGCTGATTTTCTCAGATATTTTTTAAATAGAAGATAGGCACTGTATGAAAATGCTATTGTTGCACCAATAACTGGCAATAATGCAATGTGAAGTTTGCCAACCATTGCACCTGAAAGGAGCAGTGCTATAGGTAAAATCACTTTGACTAAGCTCATTAGCAAACTCATCACGCGCCCTCTTAGATGCTCGGGCACCTCAGTCTGTAAAATCATCATGATAGGGACATCCACATAGGCAATGGCAATGCCCATGAGAAGGAATAAAGTGCCGTAGAACGCAACGTAGAGCATGTAATCGTTATATATCGGAAATAGCGTTGGTAAGCCAACTAGCGAAGCCAATATTGCAATAAAGGCGTTCATCGTTATAAGCAACAGCCTAAATTCATAGCGTTTCATCATTTTTTCGACTGTTAATGTTCCAATGATGAGACCCACTGGAAACATGGCATTGATCAAGCCATAAGCTTTTGGCGGAATATCAAGTAGCTGATTGATAATATAAGGTCCAGGCACATTCACTGAAAAGCCGAGTAAGAAATTGAGGGATACAAAGACGAAAAACAGTTCGAGGATGGATTTTGACTTGAAAAAATACCGTCCACCTTCAATAAAATCGGTTCTAAATGAAGTTGATTTCTTATTTGAAAACGTATCGCTTTGAGCTGTCTGGTAATAGGTATAATCAATGAACCATTCCGTAAATGCGGACACTAGAAATGAGAGGCTGCTAAAAAGGATGAATGCCCTTATATCAAACATGACATACACGATGCCGCCTAAAATTGGTCCAAGGATCGAAGATGACGAATCGATGAGTTTGCCAATGGCATTGAGGCGTATGAGCTTAATCGGAGTAACTAGGTTAGGCTTGCATGCTTCTATCCCTACGCCGAAAAATGTCGCAAATATATTGATGAGCACAGTAGACGCATAAATCATGGGCAATGTAAACGCTGTGTGGGATGTAAGTATGAACAAGAAAAGAAACAATAAGCCGCTTGAAATATCCATACCCACCACGAGCCATTTTTTAGGGATTCGATCTGCGATAACACCTGCAACTGGGCTTATTAAGACCATTGGAACGATACCGAGCATGAGCGTCATGGCAAAATTTAGAGCTGAGCCTGTCAAACTGAGCACGTGTAGACCGATTACAAAGCTGTAAATTGATGCGCCGAAAATTGAAACGCCTTTACCAGCTGCAAATAGCATTATGTTTGAACGTTCTTTTTTAATGCAGTGATTCTCATAGATTGTTTCCATATGACACCTCCATATGACACATTGTTTTGTCGCGTAACATTTGTCTTTTTTTTAAGTATAATCCGTGGTGTTGACCCGACTGCAATACGGTAAATCACGATTTTTTATCATAATTTTAGATAAAAAAAAAGAAAGTACGGTGTTGAACCAATACTTTCTCACATACAAATTTTTATACTTCAAAGCAATTTAGTGTTTTTGTCCATAATACAAATAAGTAAAGACACTTTCTCCAGTAACGAAGTAGTCTTCCATAGGACCGCCCTTCTCTACTGAATCAGATATATAATCATCGGTTTTTAAATACTTAAGATGCATAAGTGCTTCAGTGATCGTATCAAGTTTAAACCATTTTTTAGAACCGTCATCAATTTTCGTATGTTTAGAAAATTTTTCAAACAAAATATAATAAGCGTGAAGAATCGTATCAGGTTTAGTTAAGTGGTCTACTTTTTCAAGTAAAAATTTGTCAGAATGATCAAAGGCATAATTACTTGATCCTGAGATATCTAATAGCAGATCCACAGATACAGGTTTCAATGGCAATTTCTCAAAATCCGCACATAAAAAAAGCACTTTGCATTTGGGTTGACTCCGTTCAATGACTTTTTTCAGCCAAAGAAGCACTTGCGGGTTGTGATCCACAGCGATATAGAGATTTGATTCATGGAATTCACCAATAAAATGCCTCATAAAAAATCCGTGACCCGTACCTAGTTCCAGGATGACGCTGTTTTCAACCCCAGAGCATGTAGCATGACGTTTTGACCATTCAAGTTCTTTGTAAATTTTCTTCAGATACGCCGAATCCGTCGTCTTAATGTACTGGTCGATGTATTGTTCTGATTCGCTCTCTATATCGACAAATGCCTCATCAATACCTTCACCGAATAATATGCCATCTTTGACGTTTAGAGAATAGCCACATCTACATGTCAAAGTACCAGCCATCAAAGCGCCGTTTTCAATCTTTCCATCTAACAACTTAAGTGGCGTATTGCAATTGGTACAGTACGCATATTTTAAGCAATCCATTGGAACACCTAACGTACGAATTGATTCATCTACAACAACACCAGCATTCACAATCGTTTTTTCTAGTTCGAGTTTGATATGATTGAGTCTCATAAGTTCATCTTCAACAGAGTGAAGTTTATTTTCAAAATAGGATTTATAGGTTATACGCTTGTCATAACCAGTGAGCTTGCCGATGCGTCTAAACAGCATGAGCGATTGAACTTCAGCAAGTGTAAAGCCTATCGCTTTTAACTGACATATTTCATCAAAGTCGCTTTGACAAGTCGCATCAAATAGATATTGTGCACCCACTTTTTCAGGAATGAGCAATTCAAGTGTCATGTAATGTCTGATTGTATCAATGCTCGTTTGGTTGTGCTTGGCAAATGCACCAATTTTCATTGTAACCCTCCCATAAAAGTGATGACAAGTTCTACGATCAGGTCCATCTGAACATCAGAGGCAATCGTCGCTTCATTGTCGCCTTTTTGAAGGCCGTAATTACCAAACTGAGAATGATTGCCGCCTTCAATATCGTAATAGATTGTATCTTGTGGTAAAAATGGCTTTTTTTCATCAATTTTTTCCTTAGTTACAAAGGCGTCCTTGGAACCAGAAATCGAAAGCACTTTAAGAGGACTGCCAGACAAGTCATTGCTTTTTCCAGCAGGATATGAGGCGAACAAGATTAGTGCATCAAAGGCATTTTGATTTTCATAAGCAACTTTAGCTGCCATAGAGCCGCCTAACGAATGACCCCCTATTACCCATGTATCATCAATGCCAAGTGTCTGTTTGAGCGCCAACGCCTTGTCAGCGTCAAATACCGCGAAATTGAAGGGCATCTTTGCAATGATGACGGGTACTCCAGCTTCTGCAAGGCGCTGTGCCATAACGGCGTATGCTTCAGGTTCAACTTTAGCGCCTGGATAATATAGTAAACCCGGCATTGATGTGCCACTAATGGGCGTAAATGAGATATAGTCATCCGTCACATCGACAGTCACTTTATCATTTGTTTGCATTGCAATCAATGACAACATATCCGGTTCGTAACTGGCCATAAACCATATCCCTCCATAAATGATTGCACTCATGACAGCTAACAGTAAAACAGCGCCAACAGTTTTTCGAAGGCGTTTCGACTTTATTGATTTATTGACAGGTTTGTTATCGTTAACGGTATTAATTGTATGGTCATTCATAATAATTCCCTCGTCTCAGTTTTAATGCTAATCCTATTCGCTAACAACATTTAAAGTATCCAAAATTGGTATGGATCCTGCCATACAATAAACATCCAGTTGATGCAGCGAACGCGTCATGGCTACATAAAGCAATTTCACATCAAGCGGGTGATCCGTATATCGCTCATCAAGTGTCACGATGACGACGGCATCAAACTCCAAGCCTTTTGCAAAATAGGATGGTACGAGAATAACGCCTGCACTGTAATGCTCTTCTTTTTCGTCGAGAATTTTGACGGCGTGACGTTTGTTTTTGTCGAACGCTTTTTTGACGACCGTGCAAGCATCACGTGTTTTACATATGATAGCGATAGATTTATACCCTTTCCCTTGAAGTGTATCCACTTTCTTTTCAAGTTCTTTGAGCAATGTGCTAGGATTCATGAAAGCATTTACAGTTGGCGTATCGCCATGCCTGATGACTGGTTTTGCGTAGATTGTACTCGGGTCATTTAATTGTGTCAACACTTTATTTGCCAGCGTCATGATTTCCACCGTCGTACGATAACTTTGTTCAAGCGTCATATAACTCGGTTGATCATCTGCGAAGACCTCTTCCATGACTGATTCCCAGCTCGTTGTACCTCTATAAGCGTGAATGCCTTGCGAGAGATCGCCAAGGAGTGTCAAACGCGGTGTTTTTAGAACATGCTTGAGGATGAAAAATTGGAATGTGCTAAAATCTTGCGCTTCATCGATGACGAGCGTTGTAATCTCAACAGGTTCGTCAAATCCATGCAATCTATGTTTGATATAAAGTAGCGCAGAAAGATCTTCAAGTTCAAACTTGTTGATGGTTTGTAACGATTTAGCGAGTGTCGTATGATACTTAATTTGCGCATCGTTCAAAATGTGACCGAATGTCGTTTTCATCTGCTCGGGATTTGACATCAAATCGTGGTAAGAAGAAAGGAAATCGAGTTTTGGAAACAAATCCATGTATTTTTTTACAGCGAATTTGTTCTCGACTTTCATTTCTTCAATTTTTCGATCTCTGGCATCCATAAGCGTGATGACACGTTCGCGTCTTTCATCTCCAGGCGCTTCTTTACGAAGGATTTGATCGATTTTATCGTCATATCGACTTTCGATGACGGATGCGCCTTCTTTATAGACTTGTTTCAATCTGGCGGTCAAGATCTTCTTAATCTCATGGACGCGTTTGTGAAGTGCCATATACTGATAGTTCTCGAGAAAGAGCGAACGTATCTCACCACGCGTTGCTAGAACTTTGCCTTGAAAAGAGAAGTGCTCAGAAGGTGTAAAGTGTTTTTCTATATTTGTCATATAGGCTTCGATGCCGTCTTTAAATGCCAAAGATCCCTTGAAGGCAGTATTCCAAAGCATCATGGCTTCATTATCGTTATTAAGTAGATTTGCGCCATTTGCATGAATCAAATCCATCAATTTTTGATTCTTATCTACGAGATTGATTTTCTTACCGATAAGTTCGGTTATGAAATCGATAAAGGTTGTCTGTTTAACTTTTTCTACGCCAAGTTCAGGGAGGACTTCAGAAATATAATTGATAAACAAGCGATTGGGTGCGAGTATCATAAATGTTTCCGGATTGAATGTCTTCTCATACGTATAGATAAAATAGGCGATTCTATGGAGCGCTATTGTCGTCTTACCACTACCCGCCACGCCTTGAACAATCAAAGGCCGTCTCATATTTGCACGGATAACTCTGTTCTGTTCAGCTTGTATGGTTGAAGCGATATCTTTAAGTCTTTTATCAGCACTTGCTTCGAGTGAGGCCTGTAAAAATGCATCATTTGTAGTGATGTCTACGTCTATGAAATCGACAAGCTGTGCATTTTCAATGGCAATTTGTCTCTTTAATAAAAGATCTCCCACATAGACGTCACCTTCTGATTCGTAAGTATTCTCTCCAAGTCGACCCTCATAGTATAGATTGGCAACTGGTGCGCGCCAGTCGACGACGAGCGGTGTAAATTCACCCTCCCGAAGGAGTGACGTTTTACCAATGTAGAAGCGTTCGCGTTTATCACTCCCTTTTGCAACGAAATCAATACGTGCAAAATAGGGTTTTTTTTGGGCGCGAATGAGATTGTCATAATTTTTATCCGCTATCTGTACAAATTGCGTATTGATCATCACGTTGATATAGTTTGCTGAACTCTCTTGAACGTCCATGTCGCTCATGGCGTCTTTGATGTTATCGCTATAATGCTTGCGATAGTTTTCTACAGCCGTGATCGTGTGTTCGATGTGTGCCTTTGTTTCTTCTAATCTTAGGATTTCGGTTTCATAGTCTGGATGTTTTTTGATCTTCATGCTGACCTCCACAAAAGAATAAGGATAGTCTTTATCGTGACGACAAAACTATCCATAGGCTAAAAACAGAACCATACTATTATAGTGAATTCTTAGTGAAATGTCAATTCGATTCCAAACTGCTTTGTATAGCGTTCTGCATATCTTGAAGCTGATATGCGTTCCAGTTCCACAGATTCGTCAGAAATCAAGTGAATTGATACACGGTTTTTTAATACTTTGATTGTGACATCTTTGACTGTGCTTCGTTCTGCTCGATCGAGCTGTTCAGCAATATTGAGAAGAACGACGAGTTTGCCAAGTCTGGAGACTTCCGACTTACTGAGAATACCTTCGAACTCCGTCATACGGCCTTTGATGCTCTCTTCCCTATGACTGCCAACTAGATATGCCACTGATAGTCTTTCAGTATTTGTCAGACCATCTAACCTGCCATTGAGAATTAGGTAAAAGCCATGAATATGATGGTCATAATATTCAATATGAATGCCTACGTCATGGAGTGTCGCAGCGGCACTGATAATCTTGCGATCATTTGCTTGAAGGTCACCAAGTTTCATGAAGGCATCAAACATTTTTAATGTGAGCATTTTAACGTGCTCCGCATGGACTTCGTTAACATCAAATCGCCTAAGCATATTTTCGTTACTGCTTAGAAGGACATCGGGCACAATGACGGGATTGCCAATCGATGTGAAATATTTTTCAAAGAAATAGCCATCGCGAAGTCCGTTTGCGCTGATGCGAATTTCAGGCGTATCAAGTCGATCGAAAAGACATTTAAACGGTAAAATGCCCAAAGTGATGATATCAGCACGTTTTTTACTAATGCCACTGATTTTATCCAGGTCTTTTTCTTCCGTATCAAAGATCATCGTACAGATGCGGTCGACTTCCGATTCATGCATGCGATAATTATGCATATTTTCGATGGGATAGCCATTTAAATCGCGATCGATACGACCTAGTGTACGTACGACCCCACCCAAACCTATGATTGGCTTTCCCTTGAGTGCTTTAAGCCAAGGCAACTTGTCATAATAACTCTCGATATACTTTTTTGCTGCCTCTACGCGCTTTTTCTTTGCTTTAATGGTACTGAAGCGTTCTGTTAGAGTAACGGAGCCAATGGGCAAACTCACTGCTTCCATGAGCTCACGCCCTTTCATCCAGATGAGTTCTGTACTACCACCGCCGATATCTACAATAAGGGCATCGTCGATGGTCATCGAATTGACGACACCTAGATAATCATAATAAGCTTCTTGATGGCCTGTTAGTACAGTAAAATCAAAACCCGTTTCTTCTTTTACCCGTTTTAGAAACGCTTTTTTGTTCTTAGATAGTCTGACGGCTGCTGTTGCCAATGCATATACTTCTGGTGTTTCAGTGACTTCGATGAGCTTTTTAAAATAAAGGAGCGCATGAATCGTGCGCTCAATAGGAATCTCTTTTAAAATCATCTCGTCACCCATGCCTTCGCTAAGCCTAACCATTTCACTCGCTTGCTCGTAGATACTATAACCACCTCGTGCATTGATGCCGAGGATATTCATGCGAATTGAGTTGGAACCTAAATCGATTATAGCGATAGATCTTACCAATTAATCACATTCTTTCTAAAATAGATTTGAGTTTTTCATTATATTCCTTATTGTTTGTATATTCCAGCGTTTTGAGTATATCTTGAGCTTTGATTGGCTTCATAAGTGCATTGCTCTCTCTATCCATTTTCCGCGTATAATTCCCATCTTCACCAAGAATCCATGATTTTTGATTATCGGCGAGATAGAGCTTTAAAGTAAGCTTAATACGGTTTGCAATTTCAGCATCTTCTATAGGAAATAGAAGTTCGACGCGACGGCTTAGGTTACGCGTCATCCAATCTGCGCTGGATAGATAAATTTCTGAATTTCTGTGATTCTCAAAATAATAAATGCGACTATGTTCAAGAAATTCACCGACGATACTATTGACTTCAATATTATCACTTAAACCTGGAACACCTGGCTGAAGTGAACAAATCCCTCTAATGATAAGTTGGATTTTTACGCCAGCTTGTGAGGCTTCATATAGCTTTTCTATAATCTCAATATCTACTAGAGCGTTCATCTTAGCGATGATGCGACCAGTATGGCCATCTTTTGCATGCCTTATTTCTCGTTCAATAAGATCATTTAGTTTTTGTCTTAGTGTAAACGGCGCAACGCTCATGACACTTGTGTTGACCGATGTTACAAAGCCTGAAACCATGTTGAAAAAAATTGAAGCATCTGCACCAAAACTCTCACGAGCAGTGATGATGCTCATATCCGTGTATACTTTAGCCGTTTGATCGTTATAATTACCGGTACTTAGGTGAATATAACGTTTAATTTTATTTTTCTCTCGTCTGACTACGAGTGTTATTTTAGAGTGCGTTTTTAAACCATAGATACCATAGATGACGTGTACGCCACGTTGCTCTAGTTTCTTAGCCCAATTGATATTATTTTCTTCATCAAAACGTGCGCGAAGCTCAACGAGTACTGTAACTTGTTTGCCTTTTTCAGCGGCTTCAGAAAGCGCTTTGACAATCTGAGAATCTCCACTTACCCTGTATAACGTCTGTTTAATGGCTAAAACTTGTGGGTCTTTACTCGCCTGTCTGATAAAATCGACAACGGTGTCGAAAGTCTCGTAAGGATTATGGACAAAGATGTCTCCCTCCTTGATGGTTTTAAAGATATTTTTCTTATCTATCAAAGGAACGCGCTTTGGTTTATATACAGGCCTACTTAGCTCCGGATGATCTTTAGGTGCTTTAAGTTTGAACAAAAACGTTAAGTCAAGTATACCGTCTATGCGATTGACTTGTTGAGATTCCAACAATAGAGAATCTTGGAGGATCTTCGTAAGCCACATATCCTCAGAATGAACCATCTCTAGTCTAACTGTCTCACCCCATTTTCTGAGCTTCACTGCCTCTTCTATAACCATGAGAAGGTCTTCTGCCTCATCTTCTACGATATTCAAATCACCATTTCGCGTCGCTCTAAATTGACACGTAGAAAGGACTTGATGACCTAAGAATAGTTTATCAATAAATGTTTCAATGATGTCTTCAAGTAATACATAACTCACTTTTGAATGAGAATCTTCCACTTTAAAAAGGCGATCGAGCATACTTGGAACCTGTACCAGTGCAAGTTTTGGATCAATACCAATCAGCAACTTAACACCAATATATAGATTTTTATTTGAGATAAGTGGAAAACGCCTAGAAAAATCTACAGCCATTGGTGTTAATACTGGAAAAATTTCAAGGTTAAACTTGTGTTCAAGTTGTTCAATTATATTAGGTGTAAATTCATTTCTTCTTAATATTTTGATACCATTCTCTCGAAGTTCTCTTAGTAGCTTTGCAGTCATATCATATTGTAAGTGCACAAGTTCGTTGACACGCGTATTAATCAAATTGAGTTTTTCACGAGGTGTTAAACCCGAAGGATCAGCATCTTCATAGCCTGAACTGATCTGATTTTTAAGGGCAGCAACACGTACCATAAAAAATTCATCGAGATTATTTGAGAAGATAGCACTGAACTTTAAACGTTCAAGTAGCGGTGTTGTGGTGTCCTCCATCTCCATAAGTACTCTTCGATTAAATTCTAGCCAGCTTATCTCACGATTTAGTAACATTAGTCCACGTCCTTTATTTCTGGTATGATGCCAAATGTGTTGGCAAAGTTGTCGATTGTAAATTCAAAGCTCCACTCTTCTAAAACAGTTTCTTCACTTCGCTTGACGTGAATAAGAAAACTAAAATCGGTAATTTTCGTTTCAATAATTTCGATGCGTTGTTTCTTGCTTTTATCAAGAGCATCAACGATAGATAGGATAGAAGCAAGTTTAAAAATACGTACCTGATCTTCACTATGAATACCAGGAATATTGGCAGTATACATTTTTTGTTCAGAACTTGAAATAAGTCGACAAATATGTGCGATCAATAGTGATTCTTCATGTTTAACGCCAAAGATATCCAAATTGCTTATTTTTTCATATGAAGTAATAAGATAATCCTTCATACGCGTAAATTTTCCAATCTCGTGTAAAATCGCTGCTAAACGAAGCAACAATTCATCACGTTCGTGAAATTGATAAGTTTCTTTCAACGATTTAAACAACAAAAGTGCGTTATGTTCCATATACTTAACATGTGTATCACTACTTTTGTATCGCTTACTGATTTCATAGGCCAATGTAAAGACATCATTATTGAAGTACTTATATTTGGTCAATTGATAAGCTTTTTCGATAGACTCTGCTAAAATTCCATCTCTGAGTGATACGTTTGGTACTTGTATTGTCTCAGAGTCAACAAGGTCAGTGAAAACATCATATACGACGATTGTCGCTAAAAATTCATACCAATTAATGCCACTACTTTCTATTTGCCTTCTGAGTTCATAGTCGCTCGACATGGCCTTAGTCGCAAATGATTTAAACTCAGACATAGGAATTTCGTCACGAGCGCCAAATAAAACTTCTTTGATTTGTTTGGCATCGCCGCCAATTGCGATAAAATGCTTGAGTGTTTTAGCTTCAATGTTTGGCCAAATGTGTGACGTACGCGTCACGACAAGTTCACGAAGGACATGTGGGTAGTTAACCGTTCGTCCTTCTAGCTCGATCAAAATATACTTTAAACTTTTAATGCCAAGTTTAATTTCATCATTTTTAATCAATTTATTCTGATTGTAGATGCTGATATCACAACTCCCTGAGTTAACTTCAACTAGGAGTGCGCCTTTACGAACCTCTTGATAGTTTAACATCTTATCGCGAATCGACTTATAAGTTAAAAATTTTTCAATCGTATCTTCGACAACCTCAACTTCGATGCCCGTTTTCATTCGGATGATTTCTACGATGTTTTTGGAGTTTTCAGCTTCTCTAAGCGCACTTGTGGCAACGGATTTATAGTTAATCACGCCATAGCTATCCATGATCTGCTTAAAGTAGTTGAGCGTATCAATCGCTTCTCTAACGGTTTCAAGTTGAATTGCATTGGACAAAAAAACTTCATCTCCAAGGGGAATTGAAACTGAAATATCTTCCAAAACTTCAATATCGCCACGGTTGACTTGTACGACTTTTAACTTTATGGCATTTGATCCTAAATCGATTGCTGCAAATAAATGTTCCATGTCGATTTCCTTTCATTTAAGAATTTATTAAATTTACGCTCTTTTAATCTTCATTAGGCAGATTTTCATCGTAATTTGTAGTCATTTCGTAAGGAGCAGCAGATTCTTGAAAACTTTCTTGAGCTTCAGATTTTTCGAGTGATTCAGCTTGTTTCTTACGCAACTCACTCTTAGAAACTTTAACGATGCGTTTCTGAACATTTGAGTCAAATTTTTTCTCGGATTCATTTTTTTTCGCTTTTCCTAGTACTTTGCGATCGATGTCTGCTGATAATTTTTCAGAGGCAACATCTTCACTTATTTGAGCGAATCCATCTGATTTTTTACTATCTTTCTTATCTTTCATTTTTTTGGGACGACATAATGAATTTTCATTATTTGCGACACGACCGCATTTCATACAAACGTATTTCGGATCATTGACTAAATGCATATATTTTTTAGTATGGTCATCTAAAAAACCGTCGCTGACGAGTTTACATAATTTTTTCGACATAATAAATTCTCCTTTTGAGTCAAATTGACTCTGTTTTATCTTATCCACTTATATATATCCAAAATTACATCATTATAACAATTACAAACGGTTTTCATAAAAATACACAGTCTAAGTATTACAAATACATTAAACTGTGCTCTATAATACTAACTAACTCTAGTTTACAAATAATTAAAAATAGGTTTTTCAGTTGAGGCCACTTGAACAGTTAGTTGAAATGACTTTTCATTAGCAAATGTATCAAGTATCACCTTAAATGGCTCTAAGAAAATACGCTCACTTTCAAAATGACCGACATCGACTAAAATTAATCCCGTATCAAGAACCGTTTGAGCTTCATGGTATTTTAGATCAGATGTGATATAGACATCTGCGTTTGAAGCTATAGCATCATCGATAAAATCGGATGACGCGCCACTGGATAACGCTATCGTCTGAATGAGTCGTGTTCCTTTATCAAGTGCAATATTTGCAACCTTCACTGTGTTCAAATTGAATATTAGTTTTGTTTGGTCGATAAATGCTTCAAATGGAATCTTCTCTGGCAATATGCCGACAATACCAAATCGATGTAAAGCATTGAGCGGTTGCATCATTTGTAGTTGATAGTGATTGGCAATTGTGCGATTGATACCAAATTCAAAAGATCGGTCAATGTTTGTATGTGCTGCTATGACCGATATTTTATGTTGAATGAGCTTCAGTAGCATGCTGCCTATTCGATTTTCATAAGTAATCGATTTAAGACCAGTAAATATAATTGGGTGATGTGTGATGATTACGTTAAAGTCGCCGGAGATAGCCTCATTAACAACTTCCTCTGTGATGTCCAATGCAAGGAGTACTTTGCTTACCGTAGAATCGATACTTCCAATTAATAGACCCACGTTATCCCAAGTTTCTGCTGTTTCAAATGGCGCAATCTGATCAATAAAGTTATAGATATCACTGACTGTTGGTTGTTTTGACATGATCGTCTCCTAAAGTTTTGATAAATCATCTTGTTTATTATTCTTTGTAATGATGCATAAAACTCGAACGGATTTTGGCTAGTGTTTCAAGCTTATCATTACAAAGTGATACCTTTTCACTTGGTTCTGACTGTGATTCTTTCATGATTTGTGAGAGTATGTTTTTATATTTTTTCTCTTTAAAATCTAAAAATATCAAGTAGTCTTTTACTTGGCTTCTCAGGATAGTTTTACCAAATTCTAAATCATCGCTAAGGATTGGAATCAAGTCGTATTCACTTTTACCGACTTCCTCGTCACTTCCGGTCGTTACCACTATTATTTCATAGTACTTATGTGCATCTTTTATAAAATGATCCCAAAGGATATTAAATCCATTTTCCAAAAGCCAGCTTCTAAGAATATCTTGTTCCGTCATTGGCTGAAGCACGTAAAATGCGAAACTCTTCGATTTTTCCAAGTTTTTGGATAGAATCTCTTGAATCAGCCCCCCCCCCATACCTGCGATATAGACAAGATCTACTTCGCTTGGTTTAAGCGGATCTATGCCTGAACCAAGTCTAAAAGTAGACAATTTTGCATAGTCTGAACCCTCAAAAGTTTGGATGGCATTCTCAAGTGGTCCTTTGTTAATATCACAAAGAATACTCTTTTCAATCATCTTATTATCAAACATCGTGTATGGAAGATAACCATGGTCTGTACCAATATCTGCTATCGATGAAAATTTTTTTTCGAGTTTGGCTGCTTGTTCCATCAATGCATTCAAACGGCCTGAAATTTTAAATTTTTGCATACTTTCCCCTTATGAAAATAGAATCTGCAGACGCAAATTCTATTCTTTAGTCTTGAATTAGATTTGATTAGTACGTTTTAGACATATGTTTGATGGTCTATTCTAAATAATCCTTGAGCTTCTTGCTTCTGCTTGGATGTTTGAGTTTTCTAAGCGCTTTCGCTTCGATTTGTCTGATGCGCTCTCTTGTAACATCGAATTCTTTTCCGACTTCTTCGAGTGTTCTTGCGCGTCCATCTTCAAGACCAAATCTGAGTTTCAGTACTTTTTGCTCTCTAGGTGTGAGGGTTTCAAGCACTTCCATGAGTTGTTCTTTCAGCATAGAGAATGCTGCAGCATCAGCAGGTGCTGGTGCGTCATTATCTGGAATAAAGTCACCAAGATGTGAATCTTCTTCTTCACCAATCGGTGTTTCTAAAGACACTGGTTCTTGGGCAATCTTTAAGATTTCACGCACTTTTTCAACGGTCATGTCCATCTCTTTTGCAATTTCTTCAGGCAGTGGCTCACGACCATACTCTTGAAGCAATTGACGCTGAACACGAATTAATTTGTTAATCGTCTCAACCATATGCACTGGTATACGAATCGTTCTCGCTTGATCTGCAATCGCGCGCGTAATCGCTTGACGAATCCACCAAGTCGCATAAGTCGAAAATTTAAAGCCTTTTGTCCAGTCGAATTTCTCGACGGCTTTAATCAAGCCCAAGTTGCCTTCTTGGATAAGATCTAAGAAAAGCATACCACGGCCTACGTATTTTTTAGCAATACTTACAACGAGACGCAAGTTTGCTTCACAGAGCTTACGCTTCGCTTCTTCATCGCCAAAAGCCATACGCTTAGCTAGCTCAACTTCTTCATCACCTGATAAAAGAGCAACTTCACCAATCTCTTTAAGGTACATACGCACTGGATCATCGATATTGATACCCTTTGGAATTGAAATGTCGATGACTTTTTCGTCTTCGTCTTCAGATTCTGCAGGTTCAAGTTCATTTAAGCGATCGATATCGTCAATATCGTCAATATCGTCATCTATATCATCCAAATCTTCTAAATCTTCAAGGTCCTCAAGATCTTCCAAGTCGATATCTTCAATATCTGCTATATCTTCTATGTCAATTGAATCTTCTTCGTCTTCTGGTATAACAGTGATATTCATAGCGGCAAAAGCCTCATAGATTTCCTCGATTTGATCTTTGTCGATTTCAATCTCAGATAGCTTATCCTGAATTTCTACATAAGTCAGACTACCTGTCTTTTTTCCTTTTTTGATTAAACCCTTTACAAGTTCTTGGTGTTTGGCATTCAATTTTTCACTCAATTGAATTGCCTCCTTTCAATTTTTTAATTTATGATTCCTCATTTTCATGGTTAGTGCTTGCTTTTCGATGCGTCTTTGCTGAATCAATTGCTGTATATTTCCTTGTTCATTGGAATCTTTTAACTGCAAATTAAGAGACTCAATCTCGTCATCGAGGTTTAGAAGCAGTAAATTGTTGATAATGAAATCAATATCGATATCTGTAACATTGTCAAGTTGACTTTGAATGATGTCAAGCAGCCCCGTGGAAATCGAAAGGTCTGCATTCTCGATGATATGTTGCATCGAAAATTCGGTATGTGTATTGTAATAGCTGATGACATAATCGATGATTTCTTGAAGCTCATCAGTGTAAGAAAATTGAGCAATCATGGCTTTGTGCTGGTCAGATAAAGTATCGTATTTATGAATATAAAAAGTGACCAGTTGTCTTTCAAGATATCTTTTTTTATCACTTGAAATCTTTGGTATCGCTTCTGCTTTCTTATTCTTGGTGTGAAATCCATACTGCGAATTAGCGTTATAATTTTCTTTAAAAACCTCTTTGGCAATTAATTCTCTACTAACGTCCAATAAGTTGGAAAGATTGTCAATGTAAAGATTTTTTTCGAAGGCATTGGTAAGTTCACCAATGATTACAACCGCCTTAGATAAAAACTCTATCTTTTCTTGATCGTTGTTAAGATTATACGCTTGCATAAGGTGATTGATTCGATACTCAGTTGCAGTGACTGCCGTTTCAACCTTTTCTTTAAACTTTTCAGCACCATACTTTTTTAAATAATCATCAGGGTCCATGTTTTCGCCTAAAACGATAATTTTGATTTTGTCCACAATGCCTTGTAAGACATCTAAGCTTCGAAGAGTTGCCTTCTGACCAGCAAAATCAGAATCGTAACAGATGATGATTTCATCAGCGTATCTACGCATCAAACGTCCATGATCGGTTGTAAGCGCAGTACCTAATGTAGCAACGGCATTTGTAAAACCGTAAGTATGCAATGCAATTACGTCCATATAGCCTTCAGCGATAATGAGTTGTTTTTTGTCTGAATGACTATTCTTAGCAAGGTTTAACCCATAAAGGGTCTGGCTCTTGTTAAAAACTTCTGTCTCAGGAGAATTTAGATACTTTGGTAGAGAGTCATCCATAACGCGTCCACCAAAGCCAATCACTTTGCCTTTTGGGTTAATAATAGGAAACATGATTCGATTTCTAAAACGATCATAATAGCGTGATTTTTCTTTGTTTGGTATGATAAGTCCAACATTTTCAAGATCTGAGATCGCATATTTTTGTGATAGGCTTTTGAGTAAATCTGACCATGCATCACTTGAGAATCCGATTCCAAATTGCTTGACGACGTCTACGTGTATGCCACGTCTCTCTAAATAGGACATCGAATCAGGGTGCGTGCGCAAATTTTTATAGAAGAAAATAGCGGCGTCTCTTAATATATCATAATACTTTCCATGTTGACTACTGTTTTTTTGACCAGCACCTTTTGCAAACTGTGTAATATCCACATGATATTTATCTGCCAAAAACTCTACAGCATCTATACTGTCAAGATTCTCATATTGTGTGATGAAATTGATGGCATTTCCTGCAGCACCACAACCAAAACAGTGATACAGCTGTTTATCCTCTGAGATTATGAATGAGGGTGTCTTTTCGTTGTGAAATGGGCATAAAGCTTTATAATTTTTACCGGAACGATCAACTGTAATATAACTTGAGATGACATCAACGATGTTGACATTGTCAAGTATAAAGTCGAAAATATTCCCTTCAGATCTATTGCTCATTTCTTCACCTTTCTTAAACTATTGAATTATGCAATTTTCTAAACAAGTGCCTCTAACTATTTCGACATTTTATGCTAAAATCCTTTTTTATTACAAAAGTTTATTTTATTTAAGGAATAAAAGTACCTACACATCAATATAACCAGAATTTCGGGATAAAGAGTTCTTTATATAGATTGACTGCATATCGGTCAGACATACTGGCAACGTAGTCTTTGATTGCATCATCGCCATCTCCACTTTCATAATCCGAGACACGTTCTTCCGGCATTTGTTCAGGATGTTTTTTATAGTAATCATAAAGTGATTCTACAATGTATTCAGCACGCTCTTCTTCTTTTTTTGCCTCTTTGTTGAAGTAGACGTTTTCAAACATAAAATCTCTCAATTTATTGAATGCATCCTCTATTTTGGGACTCATCTGGATTATAGATGAATGTTCGCTATTGACGATAATATCCATAATCATGGTGTTAATGCGCGCACTATGCGAATGTCCAAGTGCTAATTTTAAAGGTTCTGGAATATCGTGTCCATTTAATACACCAGCTCTAATTGCATCATCAATATCGTGGTTGAGATAAGCGATGCGATCGCATTTACTTACAATTTGACCTTCTAAAGTTCGAGGTGTTCCAGAGGAACCATGATTGATAATGCCATCTCTGACTTCTTCAGTCAAGTTCAATCCGTATCTACTCTTATTCCTGCGCTCAAGATAATCTACAACACGTAAACTTTGTTCATTGTGTTTGAATCCAGTCGGATGAATGGCGTTAAGCCTCGATTCACCGCAGTGACCAAATGGCGTATGACCAAGATCGTGTCCAAGTGCTATGGCTTCAGTTAGATCTTCATTTAACCTAAGGGCTCTTGCTATCGTCCGTGCTATTTGAGCAACTTCCAAGGTATGCGTCAGTCGCGTTCTATAATGGTCTCCTTCAGGTGAAAGGAATACTTGCGTTTTATGTTTGAGACGTCTAAATGATTTACAGTGCAAGATGCGATCGCGGTCTCTTTGATAATCAGTGCGCAGTGGACAAGGTTCCTCAGGCGATCTTCTACCAGCTGAATGAATAACCTTTTGAGCCCTTTCATCAAGAATCTTAATTTCCATTTGTTCTTGTATTTCGCGGGTATTAATCATCTACTTGCCTCCTTCAACCAATTAATTCTCAATACTTCTATTGTATGTATGCAAGGCATAAAAATCAATCATCAAATTGTGAATGTTTTTATCAATACAGCATTTTCACAAACAACTTATATATGATTCATTTAATGAGACTATAAATTGTATCTATGTTTTTTTCAAATGAATAGGAGCTGACTTCAGCTCCTATTCATTGTAGTCAAATATAAATTTATTTGTTGTTAATCGCTGCGTGAGCTGCGGCTAAACGTGCAATTGGAACGCGGTATGGAGAACATGATACGTAGTCTAGACCTGCTCTATGACAGAAGTCAATGGACTTCGGTTCACCACCATGCTCGCCACAGATACCAATTTTAAGGTCTGATTTAACACCTCTCCCTTGTTCAACTGCCATATTAATAAGTTTACCAACACCGTTTTGATCAATTGATTCAAATGGATCTTTATCAAACACATTTTTCTTGAGATATTCTGGTAAGAATTTGCCTGAGTCATCTCTAGAGAAACCGAGAGCCATTTGTGTAAGGTCATTTGTACCAAATGAGAAGAATTCAGCCTCTGCAGCAATCTCATCTGCAATCAAACATGCTCTTGGGACTTCAATCATGGTACCAATCTTGTAATCAAGTTTCACGTCGCCTTCACCAATAATCTGATCAGCAACTTTTTTAACCAAATCTCTAAGAACTGTGTACTCCTTCATATGGCCAACAAGTGGAATCATTATTTCAGGTTTTACATCGATGCCAAGCTCTTTTTTACAATAGAGTGCTGCTTCAATGATCGCGATACTTTGCATCTCGTAAATCTCCGGATACGTAATACCCAATCTACACCCTCTATGACCAAGCATAGGATTGACTTCAGATAGGTTTTCAATTTTATATTTTACGAATTCATATGTTTGATCGAGATCTTTAGCTAATGTGCGTATTTCTTCATCCTTATGTGGTACAAATTCGTGTAGAGGTGGATCGAGTAAACGCACTGTTACAGGTCTTGAGCCTAGGGCTTTAAAAATGCCGATAAAATCTTCTCTTTGATATGGAAGAAGTAATCTGAGGGATTCAAGTCTTTCTTGTAAAGTACCTGAAAGAATCATTCTTCTTACATTTAGAATACGTTCTTCACTAAAGAACATATGCTCAGTACGGCAAAGGCCAATGCCTTCTGCACCAAATGTAACAGCGGTTTCAGCATCAAGCGGCGTATCTGCATTGGTTCTGATTCCAAGTGTTCTAAATTCATCTGCCCATGACAATAAGAGCGCAAAATCACCTGTCAAAGCAACTTCAACGGTGTCGAGTTTGCCCTTATAAACTGTCCCTGTATTGCCATCAAGAGAAATCCAATCACCTTCTCTAAAAATTTCATCGCCCGCAGTGAAATACTTGTCTTCTTCATCTACAGAAATTTCGCTACATCCAGCGACACAACACTTACCCATGCCTCTTGCAACAACCGCTGCATGCGACGTCATACCACCTCGTGCAGTCAAAATACCGTTTGCAACGACCATGCCTTCGATGTCTTCTGGTGAAGTTTCTGTACGCACTAAGATAGATTCGACGCCTTTTTCCTTTTGACGCGCAACATCTTCAGAATGGAAATAAATTCTACCAGACGCAGCTCCAGGAGATGCTGGCAGACCTTTTGCCACTGGTGAGGCATTTTTAAGGGCTTCTGGGCTAAACATAGGGTGTAAAAGTTGATCAAGCTGTGATGGCTGTACGCGAAGAAGTGCTTCTTCTTTTGTTATGACACCGCTCGCAACCATATCAACAGCTACTTTTACTGCTGCAAATGCAGTTCTCTTTCCCGTTCTAGTTTGAAGCATATATAATTTACCACGTTCTACGGTAAATTCGATATCTTGCATATCTCTATAGTGTTTTTCAAGAGAGTTCGCGACATCAACAAATTGTTGATAGACTTCAGGTAAAGCGTCCTTGAGTTCATCAATTTCTTGAGGGGTTCTGATCCCTGCAACGACGTCTTCACCTTGTGCGTTGATTAAAAATTCACCAAACAATTTGTTTTCACCAGTAGATGGATTTCTTGTAAAGGCAACACCTGTACCTGATGAATTACCCATGTTTCCGAAAACCATGGATTGGATATTTACAGCGGTTCCTAAATCATGTGGGATATCGTTGTAATTTCTATAAACTCTTGCACGATCGTTGTTCCAAGAACCAAATACCGCTTCAATCGACATCATCATCTGATCAACCGGATTCATAGGAAAGTCAAAACCTTTTTCTTTTTTGACGATTGCTTTGTACTCGTTAATAATATGTGTGAAATCTTCAACCGTCAATTGTGTATCAAGTTCGTAACCTTGTTTTTCTTTTTGTCCGTCCAAAACGCGGTCAAACTTATACTTAGGTATTTCTAAGACGACATCTCCAAACATTTGAATAAATCTGCGATAACAGTCAAATGCAAATCGCTTGTTTCCAGTCAGTTTAGCAAGACCTTCCACAGAGTTGTCATTAAGACCCAAGTTTAAAACTGTGTCCATCATACCCGGCATTGATACAAACGCTCCTGAACGTACAGATACGAGTAGCGGGTCGTTAAAGTCTCCGAGTACTTTTCCGGTTTTTTGCTGTAATCCTTCAAGATATTCGAGAATCTCAGCTTTGATGCTGTCAGAAATCTTCTTTCCATCAACGTAGTATTGGTTACAAGCTTCAGTTGTGATGGTGAAGCCATCGGGAACAGGTAATCCGATCTTCTTCATTTCTGCGAGATTGGCACCCTTTCCACCCAATGTTTTTTTCATTTCCTTGCACCCTTCTTCAAAGGCATAAACATACTTTTTCATCATAAAAACCTTCCCTCACAAAGAATTTTTATAAAAAACCCATAGTAATCCAATGACTTACTATGGGTCAATTACCTTAAAGATACTGCACTTTAGCCTACTTCAATTTGATGTTGAGTCCTGTGATTTCTAGTATAATGCTCGCCGTTTCTTCGATAGCTTTATTGGCGACATTTATGACAGGACAACCCAGTTGCTTGTACACTTGTTCGGCGTAATCCAACTCATGAAGAATACGATCAAAATTCGCATATTCCACATCCGAGGAAAGGCCTAATGCCCTTAGTCTTTCGATGCGGATTTCATTGAGCTTTTCAGGTGAATTGGTAAGTCCGATTAATTTATTCTTTGAAACTTGGAATATTTCTTTAGCAACCTGAATCTCAGGTACGAGTGGTACATTTGCCACTTTGACATTTTTATGTGATAAATACATACTCAAAGGTGTTTTAGAGGTTCTTGAGATACCAAGTAAAACTACATCGGCGTATTTAAGACCTCTTAAGTCTTTGCCATCATCGTACTTGACTGCAAATTCAATGGCTGCAACTCTTTCAAAATAATCATCGTCAAGCTTATACATCGTACCTGGTTTCCTCGCAGGCTTGTCACCAAAGAACGAAGCAAACTGTGTTAAGACAGGTGATAATATGTCATGACATAAGACGTTGTGCTGTGCGCACATGGTGACAATCGTATTGGTCAATTCTTCAAGCACTGTTGTGAACAATATCATGGATTTATGTTTAGATGCTTCTATGACGATTTCTTCAACCGCATCTGCGTCACGAACGTAATTGTATTTCTTAACGACATAATCTTTATTTAAAAATTGATTCATGGCTGCTCTGGCAACATGTGATGCAGTCTCACCTAACGAATCTGAAAGTATAAAAATATAATATCGATTGTCCATCTAAACCTCCCCCAAAAATGCTACATCATAATATTTATATCCAAATATAAAAATTTAAAACGACTAATATTTATAGAATTTGCATTATTTCTTTGAGGAAATAGCATTATTCAATTTATTGTTAGAATTTCAGTCTTTCAGTGATGAAATTGACTAAATCATCAATTTTTACGCGCTCTTGTGTCATCGAATCTCTATGTCTAATCGTTACACTTTGATCGTCCTCGGATTCAAAATCATAGGTGATACAAAATGGCGTGCCGATTTCATCATGGCGTCTATATCTTTTACCGATACTGCCTGAATCGTCAAAGTCAACGTTGAAATGCTCAGCAAGTGTTTCAAAGACTTTCTCAGCTGATTCATTAAGCTTTTTAGAGAGTGGGAAAACCGCCGCTTTAAATGGCGCAAGCGCTGGATGGAATCTAAGAACGATTCTGCTCGTACCGTCTTCGAGTGCTTCTTCATCATAAGCGTCAACTAAAAATGCCAATGTCACACGATCAGCCCCTAGTGATGGCTCGATACAATACGGCACAAACTTTTCATTAGTGATTGGATCTTGATACATAAGGTCGACTTTTGCATGTGTCATATGGGCTTTCAAGTCGAAGTCCGTACGATCTGCAATGCCCCATAACTCACCCCAACCAAATGGAAAGCGGTATTCGATGTCCGTTGTCGCGTTGGAATAATGTGAGAGTTCCTCCGCTTCATGGTCTCTAAATTTAACGTTTTCAGGTGTCATACCGAGTTTGTGAAGCCACGCCATGCAGAATTCCTTCCAGTAAGCAAACCATTTTAGGTCTTCGCCTGGTTCACAGAAAAATTCAAGTTCCATTTGTTCAAACTCTCTCGTTCTAAAAGTGAAGTTACCCGGTGTTATTTCATTTCTGAAAGATTTACCGATTTGACCAATGCCAAATGGTATTTTTTTGCGTGATGCACGTTGTATTGCTTTAAAGTTGACAAAAATACCTTGTGCCGTTTCGGGTCTTAGGAAAATTTCAGTCGATGTATCTTCTACAACGCCCTGGAACGTCTTGAACATGAGGTTGAATTGACGAATATTCGTAAAGTTGATGGCACCACAGTTTGAACATTTGATACCTTCAGATGCGATGTACGCCTCCATCTTTTCATTGCCCCAAGCATCGACTGCATCTGGTGTTTCGCCTTTTGCCATCATATGTGCCTCGATAAGTTGATCGGCTCTGTAACGCGTCTTACAAGCTTTACAATCCATAAGAGGATCGTTGAAGCCACCAACGTGTCCCGATGCGACCCAAACTTCTGGATTCATGAGAATCGCGGTATCAATGCCTACGTTGTACGGTGAACTCTGAACAAATTTTTTCCACCATGCTTGCTTCACATTATTTTTAAGTTCAACACCTAGTGGACCGTAGTCCCAAGTATTCGCTAAGCCACCGTAAATATCCGATCCCGGAAATATAAAGCCTCTTGATTTAGATAATGAAACTATTTTGTCCATAGTTAATGGTTCCATAGTGCCTCCTGTTTAATTTTTTCACAATAAATTTTGACAAATAAAAAATCTTCCATCCCTTAATAAAATAAGGGACGAAAGATTATTCCGCGGTTCCACCCTAGTTGGCAAATTGCCCACTTGAATATGCATAGCTCAGAAGTGCCTTCGTATTTTGGGAACATCGGCTTACACCATCCGCCAACTCTCTTGTGATCCTTAAATATTACTATTCTTCGTCTTAGCAGCACTTTTTTTTTGATTCTAACACAAATATTATAACCTGTAAAGTTAAATGCTATTTATTTGTATTCTCGTCATCTGGTACATAGTAATCATCTTCATTTTCTTCAGTTTCAAAGTTATCAGCTTCGGCAGTTTTGTCAGTAGTATGATTCGCGTCATATTCTGATTTCATGTTCTTTTTTTCTTTATTAATCATGTTCATAAATTCATCAAATTTTTCTTGTGTTAAGTCATTGAAATTGATCATTCCGCCATCTTTTTTAAGAATTTTGATTTCACAACCCGTTGCAATAGCAGCTATTATACCTGCCACAGTTGGTATAGTAAAAATTACCGCACTAATAGCACCCGCAAAAATAGGTAAATCAACGACGACTTTACCGTTCTTCTCAATGAGGATCTGACTAACCATCCCTTCATTGACTAGGGCTTTCAGCCTATCTATAATCTCTTGCCCATTTGCTTTTTTTGTTGACTTAGTCTCTGTTTGCTCTTCAAGATATACGATTGCTTTTAAAACATCTCCTTCGTTAAGTTCAAGAGCTTCTTTTGCCAATTTGTAATTCACGCCAGTTCTACCAATTACTTCATCCACCATTTCAAGTGTTATTCTCATATGATTTCTCCTTATATATGGAAACGACATCTATCACTACTTATGATAAAATTAGTAATGTCATTTCCTTAGTAAAACAAATTGTTAAAAGTATTATACCACTTTCTATTTTGTAAATGACACATTTTTCGGATTTATAGCCTGTTTTTAATATTATTCTAACAAAATAGATCTATAAAAAACCGTATCATGCGCTATATTGCTGCATGATACGGTTCTGGGTAAACACTGCTTAAGAAAACAAAGACTTTAGATAGTAAATATGCTAATATTTTCTTCGAGTTTAAGTGCCAAGTCTTTGAGCTTTTCTGCTGAAGAAGCCACTTCTTCTACAATAGCGGTTTGTTCTTGCATAGATGCACTTACTTCTTCTGAAGCTGCAGCTGCTTCTTCCGAAATGCTAGCAATACTTGAGATACTATCAAGAATTTCAATCTTGCTCGAATCAAGCACTTCAATATCTTTAGAAACTGCATCGATGACGCCTTGTATACTTGTAATGCCTTGGAAAATTTCATTGAATGATTCTTCAACTTTTTGTACGGCAATATTTTGATCATTAGAGCGCAATTTAACTTCTTGCATAATTGTTACGGTATTCTTACTGCCTGACTGTATACTGCCAACAATATTTTTAATCTCGCCTGCTGCTTTGCTTGATTCTTCGGCGAGCTTTCTAATTTCATCTGCAACAACTGCAAAGCCTCTGCCGTGTTCGCCTGCTCTTGCAGCTTCGATAGATGCGTTAAGTGCTAAAAGGTTTGTCTGTTCAGCAATTGTACTTATCGCTTGAACAATACTTCCGATTGCAAGAGATTGATCGGCAAGTTCTTGTATAGCCATCTCTGTTTTATGAGTCGCATCATTGTTTTCAGTATTTTTCAATCGGAGTACATTGACCGCTTCAACACTGCTTTTATTGATTTCACTTGCTTTTGTTGTATGTTCAATCATAGAAACAATATTTTCAGTAAGTGTCTTAATGTTGTTTCCCATTTGAGTGGCAATTTTACTACTCGTCTCACTATCAGAAGCCTGTTTTGATGCGCCCACTGCAACTTCTTCAACAGCATGAGCAACCTCTTTTGCTGCTTGTGTTGCTCTGTCAGATAAGCCAACCAGGTTAGTTGATGATGACAGAACATCTGCGGTGGCTCCATGAACATTGTGCATCAATCCTGAAATGCTATCGAGCATCTCATTTAAATCATCGGATAATTGTCCGATTTCATCATTTGATTTAATAGTAATACGTTTAGATAAGTCGCCTTTACTGACGACGCTTATATATTGACTGATCAATTTGATGTTTTTCAAAATGACATTTGAGAAAATAACCGCTACAACAATTGCAATAGCAAGTAATAATGAAGAAATAATAATCAAAGTCAATAATAACGTTCTCGTTTGATCAGCAATTTCACTTTCATCGACCATTGCTACGATTTTCCATCCAAGTTCATCGATAGATGTAACAAAAGCAATCTTGTGAACGCCTTCATATTCATATTCAAACTCACCAGAACTGTTGTTGTTAATAAAATTTCTCAATGACTCAACGGCAATTTCTTTTCCGATTAAGTCAACGTTTGGATGCGAAAATGGAACACCACTTGAATCTACGACCATAACATATCCATTTTTTCCAACTGTGATTGCATTCATAGTATCCGCTATTTTTGAGATGTCAAGGTCGATAGCCATAACACCTTCAAAACTACCTGACGTGCTTTTTACAGGTTTTGCTGCTGAAATAACGTATCTAGTAGCGTCGGTTGCATCAGCGTAAGGTTGCGTCCAGATAAAATCATCTTTTGCAACAGCATCTGTATACCAAAGTCTAGTCGTTGCATCGTAATCAGCTGGTAAGTCAACTTCTGGCCATATATGGAATGACTTGTCCTTATAACCGACATATACGTTTTTTATTTCTGCATACTCATTAATAAATGAAGCAAATGATTTATACATCCATTCTTGATTCTCAACAATACTTCTTGCGGACTTTACATTTGGATCTTCCGATATCAAACGAGTCGCTCGTTCGTAAATCGCCATGTAATTTAACGTACTGTTCTTGATCTGGTTTGAAACTTCAGTTGTTGAATTTTTCATGTTTTCAAAAAACGAATCAGAAGTAATCTTATAGACCAGACCACTTAATGCAATCATCGGAATCGTGATAACTAAAACAAATGCTAAAATCAATTTTGCGCGTAAACTAAATTTTCTTTTCATATTTTGCCCTCCCCCAAATAGTTGTAAGCCTTGAATGATAAATTGATACCCTTAATGTTAAAAATATTAACATATTTAAAAACAAAAAAAAAGAAAGTGCATAATCACTTTTTTGTCAATCTTTAATGTTGCAATTTTACAACCAAATTTTAAGCCTTGCACAAAAATTTGAACGTAAAACCGAAGAATTATTAATGTTTTAAGCTAAATCGAAGAAAAAAATGATTGGGATTTTATCTCTTTAATACCATTATGGTATTCGACAAAAGCTTCGAAAATCGTCATCAAATGCTTGATATAGTTTTCATGAATTTTTGTTTTGTCGATGATTCGTACATCTTTAACTTCAAGATATTGTATGAGATTAATCATCTGAGCGTTGAGTTTGTACCCTTTGTAAAGCGTTGTTTCACAATGGTTGCATACAATACCACCAGCATTGACCGAAAAATAGAGAGACTCCGCATCTTTGCCACAACTCGAACAACTGTTAGTAAGATTTGGACTATGTCCAGTTAGGACACTGAGTTTAATCAAGTATGCAAGTCTTAATAACTCGAATGACATGATATCGACATCATCACCTTTTGAAGCTTTACTTGCAAGAATTGAGATGATTTCCACGATTAATTGATAGTGCGTTACGTCAACAACGTTGGAAATTGTTATTAAGTTACAAAGCTCAATAAAATAGTTCCCATATGCAAGGGTATCGAGACGATCTGCGATTCTAAAATGAGAATCGACGATTTCACACGAACTGACCTTCATGATTTTATTGTGAGTGTTTAAAATAAACGTACCAAACACAAAAGGTTTTGAGCAAGCTGCTAGTTGAGACTTCGAACTTTTTGCACCATTTGCTACAACGTCTATCTTACCCGCTTTTTTTGAAAATAGCGTTAAAAACAAATCATTATTGAGTGTTTTTGATGTTCTTATGACTAGTGCATCTGTCTCAAAAAACATGATTTCTCCTCTATCAATTAGCCAACATAAAAGTAGCCAATGAAAAATAAATAGTCAGTGCTGCTACGTCTATCGTAGTAGTGATAAAAGGTGCTGAAGCAACTGCAGGATCTACACCGATTTTTTTAAAGACTAAAGGTACTATTGTACCAATCGTCGCAGCAGCTGTCATATTAACCCACATAGAAATTCCGACTATGAGGGCTATGTCATAATCGCCATTCAAAAATATCGATGCGATGCCTACTAGTAGCGAACACACGAGTCCGACAACAAGACCAACAGATATTTCATGAATAAGCGTTCTTAAAATGCCAGTACCTTCAATAACGTGCGTCGCAATATTTCTAACAGTTATCGTCGATGATTGCGTGCCTACATTACCACCAATACCTGTAAGAAGTGGCATGAACAATGCAAGTGATGCGTTGGCAGTGATTGTTTCCTGATAATTTGCTAAGACTCTTGAAGATAAAATACCACCAAATATGGTTATGATTAGCCATGGAAGTCTTGATTTAATAGAGTTTTTAACACGATTAAACAGAGTTGTATCACTTTCATAAATCTCGTCTTCTGAAGTACCAGCAAACTTAAAGATATCTTCTGTAGCTTCTTCTTCTATAATATCGAGTACGTCGTCGATGGTGATGATACCGAGTAATACGTTGTTATTGTCGACAACTGGAACTGCAAGCAAGTCGTATTTGGAAACAACTCGCGCTACATTTTCCTGATCTTCATTTACATTTACTGTGATGATATTTTCATTCATTATCGAATCTACAGAACGATTTGGTGCAGAAATGATGAGTTCTCTCAATGAAATAACGCCGACTAATCTGTCAATTTCATCGGTTACATAAATATAGTAGATTGTTTCTGCATCTGGCGCGGTTGACCGTAAAGTTTCAATAGCGTAATAAACAGAATAGTTCTTACGAATTGAAACGTAATCTTTTGTCATGAGACGACCAGCTGTCCCCTCTTCATAAATCAATAGCTCTTTGACATCTGCAGCGTCTTCGTAATCAAGAAAAGCGATAATCTCTTGTTGTCTGCTCGCTGAGAGATCGCTTAACTTGTCGACGATGTCATCCTGAGACATATTTTCAAGTAACGTAACCTTTTTTTCATAGGATAAATCCTTAAGGATGTCACTAAAATGTTCTGAATTGATTTCTTCTAGAACTTCAGTAGCTTGTTCATCTGACAATAGGCCAAATACGACCATTTGTTGATCATCTTCTAAGTTTTCAAGGACTTCAGCGATATCAGCGGCATGCATATCTTCAAGATATTTGTGCAGTTCAAGTTCTCGATTCTTTTCCAATAATTCTTCAATTTTTGATAAGTATTCATAAAACATTAACATGCTCATTTATGCCACCTCCTTAAAAAATTTATAAAGGGTAAGTGCGTCACTTACCCTTTATTAATATACGCTATATAGTTGAAATAATAAACATTTTTTTCTATTCTTTATATCCGAGATTTTTTAGGAAATTCGTGTTATCACGCCATCCTTCACGTACTTTAACAAATAATTGCAAATTTACTTTCGTCTGTAAAAGCGTCTCGATATCTTGTCTTGCGCTTTTTCCAATACCCTTGAGTTTTCTGCCCTCTTTACCAATAATAATGCCTTTATGAGACGTCTTTTCGCATATAATGTCAACTTCAATATCGTAAATTTGAATATTATCTTTATTGGTTCGCTGTTTCATACTTTGTACTTCGACAGCAACACCATGCGGGATCTCATCGTCAATATACATCAATACCTTCTCTCGGACAATTTCACTAACGATAGTGCGCTCTGTCTGATCCGTCATATGGTCCGTTGGATAAAATGCTGGTCCTTCTGGAAGGTCCTCTTTGATGGCTTTCAATAGCTCAGGAATTCCCTTTCCGTTAACGGCAGAGAGTCCAATGACTTTTTTTATAAAAGCAAATTCACTATAGGCTTCAAAAATGAGTTTGAAAGCATCAGGAGTAATGAGATCAACTTTGTTGATGGCCAAGATGACATCGACTTTAGCCGCTTCGATGAATTCAAGTAAATACTCATCACCTGGTCCAATTTTAGTCGAATGATCCACCATTAATATGACGACATCTACATCGTCAACAGCACTTTTAGCACTTGTAACCATGTAGTCTCCCAATTTATTTTTGGGTCTATGAATACCAGGCGTGTCGACAAATATGATTTGACTGTCATCATCGTTATATACACCAGTAATTTTATGCCGCGTCGTTTGTGGTTTACTAGACATGATGGCAATTTTCTCGCCAATGATGCCGTTTAACAAAGTTGACTTACCGACATTGGGCCTACCGATAATCGTAACAAAACCTGACTTAAAATGCATTTATGCCTCCAATTTTAATATTTACTTAAGGTCAATCTGTGTAAATGACTTAGGTAATAAATCGTCTATTTTATAGACTACATAATCATAGTCTTTTGCCACAATGATGTCAATGTCTTTTCCAAACTCAACGATGACCTGTCTACATATTCCACAAGGAAACGTATAATCTTTACTTGATGAGACGATTGCTATCGCTTTAAATGCTTTCTCACCTTCAGAAATTGCTTTAAATATGGCTGTGCGTTCCGCACAATTTGTAGCGCCAAATGATGCGATTTCAACATTGCATCCTGTATATACGCGTCCACTTTCGGTTAAGAGAGCAGCGCCAACTTTGAAGTTTGAGTAGGGTGAATATGAAAATTCCATTGCTTCATAAGCCTTTTGAATCAATTGTTCATATGTCATAATTGCCACCTCTTTAATTTATAGTTTCTACATTGCCGAGCTTTACCACTTGAAACCAAGTCACACCCGGATTCAGTTTTATTGCATTGCCTGATTTGTCATAAAAATGCGTCATATCAGCTGCTGAATCTTTATTCCATGTGACTTCTATATATTTGCCGGCAGTGTAGTATCTGCCCTCACCAGACGAGATTAAATCGACATCCAGACGCCCTTCGTTATCCAAGACAACTGTTTTGGCATATTGAACGAGAATATTCGTGCAGCTAAGATGTACTTTTGAATCTTCATCAAGATGGGGTTCACCATTAGTATATCTATAATAGACTTTTTCCGCTTCGTTATATTTATACGAAGTGAAATAGCCAATTTTATCGGATTGTACCGGTTCTTTGTAAATTAACGTAATATTTTTAGCTTCAACACCCTCGGGGATTGTAAAATCCTCATGAAATTCTAAGAAATTTATGTCTATTGAAGTTTTGTAACCAAGTCTATTTGCATCTTTTACAAGTACTTCTGAAGACGTATACATATTATGTGGTGCACTCTTGTGTTTTTCTCTCCAAAACGCGCCACTGGATAGGCCATCAATATCCGCTAGACCTAGTTTTTTAATGTCACTCAAAGCCTGCATAGATCCACCTACATGTACATAATATGGATCGTACTCAAATGCCTTTTCAACAAAATATGGCCTTGAACTCCTGACTGGACCGATATGATCAGGATAATTACCATAAAATATAGCCATATATCTAGTGATTAGTCCTTCTGCTAGAATCTCATAAACTATGTCTGCTTCAGAAAGAGCCGCTTGTGGTCGTGCATAAAATTGATTGTCTAACATAACGGCTATTGGACGTCTATCTGTCAAATCAGCATTTGCCACTTTTCCCGTTAATGGATTGATAGCACCTGTAGTATTTGGACCCGCCTCGGTAGGTTGTTCCGACTCAGTGGTCAAATTTTCTGGGACTTCGATACTGTTGACTTGTTCTTCAGTCCCCTCAACCTGGTTTTCTTTAATCATTTTGACGGCAAATGTCATCGCAACTACTAAGATGATGATTGAAACAAATGAAACGCCTAAAACGAGTTTCTTATTCATAGGTCCTCCTGAATAGAAGTCCCTTTAAATATCTTCAATGCTCTTAATACCGTTTTTTCCTTATCTCGCATTTCTTTTTTATCATCATCTGTCATATGGTCATAACCAAATAGATGCAAAACACTATGAACTGTCAAATAGACGATTTCTCTTTCAAGAGAATGACCAAATTCCTCTGCTTGACGTGTTGCTTGTTCAAGAGAAATAACGACATCGCCAAGATAGATAAAAGGATCGCTGACGCCATCGTCTTTAAGTGAATCATATTGTGGAAAAGAAAGAACATCAGTCACTTCATCTTTGTTTCTAAACTCTTTATTTAAAGCTTGTATACGTACATCATCTACAAATAAAACACTGATTTCGCCCTCGACATCGAAGTCTTCATATTCAAAAACTTTGTCTGTTGCTTTGATAATCAAGGCTTCCAAATCTTCTGCTAATTCCATTTTAGTTTCATTTAATATTTCTATTTGCATCTCATGACTCCTTCTCTTCTGTTTGATCAAAAGCATTTTTTGAAATTTGATTCATATTGATCTCAGGATATGCGATACGTTCGTGAAAAATGCCACTTAATACATTTAAAAAGGAACCTTTGATGATTTCAAGTTCTTTAAATGTTAATTCGGCGTTAGAAAACTGATTTTCAGATATTTTTTGAGCGATGATTTTTTCTATGAGTAACGTGATCGAAGCTTGTGTCGGCTCCTCTTCACTTCTCACAGCTGCTTCAATCGAATCAGCAAGCATCAACACGACGGATTCCTTGGAATCTGGTTTTGGTCCATTATAAAGGAATTTGCTGACATCGACATCTGGATTATTCAATTGCTCACGATGATAAAAATACTTGATTAACGAGTTTCCATGATGTGCTTTGATTACATCGATAATTTCTTGTGGTAGTTTATTTTTTTGTAAGAGCTCAACCCCATAACTCATATGGTTTTTAATAAAATTTGCACTGACTTGAGGTGGCAATTTATCGTGTGGATTGTCATGCCCAACTTGATTTTCTTTGTAATAATAAGGTCTTTCAAGTTTTCCAACATCATGGTAAAACGATGAAACGCGTGTTAACAAACTATTTGCTCCTATATCATGCGCTGCTGTTTCAGCAAGATTTCCAACGAGTATGCTATGATGATATGTTCCAGGCGCTTCTATCAACAAACGTTTCAATAATGGTCTATTTGGATTTGATAACTCCAAGAGTTTAAAAGGTGTTAAAACCCCGAAAAAGCTCTCGAAAAATGGCATGACGCCAATGGTTAAAACGGCACTAAGAATACCATTTGCTGCTGAGAACACGATGTTATACGGCAAATGTATGATATCAGTCTTGTTGATGACACCCTGAGAAAGTGTAAATATAACTAGAATTAAAGAGACATATAGACCAATAGCAACGACTTGAGATCTTTGTTTAATGTTTGAAACAAGTGCACGAGTAACTAATATTGCTAGTAAATATGCAATCATAGTATATGCACTCATACCAGTTAACATGGCTACAAGAATTAATAAGCCCACGCCAAAGTAGATGGCTACAGTAGGTGTGATCATGATACTTGCAAGAATTGAGAAAGCTGGTATTGGAATCAAATAGGGTGAGATATCATTAAAAAATGACGCACTGAGGAAGAAAGTCAGAAAAAGACTCATTAGGATGCCATACTTTTTCGTGGAAGCAAGCACTTCTTTTTCAAAGAATGATAAATAGACATGTAAAATTCCCCAAAGCATTAATAATAAGAAGAGCAATCCAACGATCATAGTGATACTATCCATAGTTGATTCGACAATAACACCACCGTTTTTCAATAAATCGTAATGCGCATTTGAAAGAATTGAACCTTCTTCTAAAAAAAGTGTTCCTTTAGGATAAGTGATAGGTTCAACTTTTAAAAGTTCAACATCAATTTTTTCTTTTGTCTTTGCCTCATCGACAAATTGATTAACAACCAATGCACCTGTTATTAGCTTTGTGAGAATCGTCTTGTCAAAGTCAGTAATATCAAACTGTGAGGCTATATAGGTGTTAATGTTGTCAATAGCAACTTGACGTTCATCGTTAGAGATGCCGACAGACATATTTTCAACCGTGATATCTATGGCATAATTCTGAAGCAGTTTAGTTTTTTCAGCAGATAAAGTCGCTAATGTCATTAACTCTTCTTCTGTGATGTCATATATATTTTTCCGTTCAACACCGGCATAAATTTTCTTCATTAAATCTGAATCGTTGGCATAATCCGTTTTTATTTCTACAAGCCGCGTAAAAAATTCAGTTAACGCTTTTTTTGATTCTACTTGTTTTGAAAAATCAACAAAAGTAACGGGTTCTATTTCCAGAGCCCTACTCGTTTTCATCGCTTCCGTAGCAGCTTCATCAATAATGTCATTTTGAAGGTAAATATCCTCCTTGAGCACACTACCAGCCTTGTAATTATAGATACCAAAAAAACTCGAACTGTTTAACGTAAAGAAAACAATCATAAAACCGATAAACATGATTGTAAAATTGTACACTAAAGGTTTATTCTTAATTTTTGTAAAGTTTCTTTTTCTATTTTTTGTTTTATCACTACTTTTTTTAGCTGTTTTTCGTGCATTTCTATTTTGAGCCATTTTTCACGTCCTTATGTTCTTTTTCATAACGATCGTAGCTTAAAATAATCTTTTTAACAAGTTCATGCCTTACAACATCCCGATCGTTCATAGTTATAAAGCCAATCTCCTCAACATCCTTAAGGACTTCAAGGGCGTGGGTTAAGCCAGAACGTCTACCTGTTGGCAAGTCAATTTGCGTCATATCGCCATTGACGACAACTTTTGAGTTGAATCCGAACCTGGTCAAAAACATTTTCATTTGTTCTTTTGTCGTGTTTTGTGCTTCATCTAATATAATAAAAGCATTGTCAAGTGTTCGTCCTCTCATATAAGCGAGTGGTGCAATTTCTATAAGTCCCCGCTCCTTGAAGGAGAGAAAAGCATCATTTCCGAGAATATCAAACAAGGCATCATAAATAGGACGTAGGTACGGATCGATTTTCATCTGCAAATCGCCTGGCAAAAATCCTAGATTTTCACCTGCTTCGACTGCCGGTCTAGTGATAATGATTTTACCTACTTCATTATTTTTGAACGCACGTATAGCCATGGCAACTGCTAGGAAAGTCTTGCCAGTACCTGCAGGTCCAGTGCCGAAGACGAGGTCATATTTTTGTATCGCTTTTATATATTGATTTTGTCCCAACGTTTTGGGTTTAATACTTTTTCCTTTTGATGTTACACATATAAAAGTTTTTCCAATATCCTCTAATTTGCTACCATCCCCTGCATCGATAGATTGAATAACATAATTGACACGTTGCCTGTCTATGATTTCACCTGATTTAATATTTTTCATAAGTATCTGAAGTGCCTCTTCAACTTGAGAAATCTGTTTCAGTTCTCCTTTAATGGTGATTTCACCGTCTCGAGATGTAATATCAACACTAAATGCCTTCTCAAGTAGTTTAATGTTTTCATCGAGGTTGCCAAATAAGAGATGAAACGCACTAAAATCGTTTAGAATCAGTTTCTTTACAGTTACTGCCGTCATCTATACCTCCTAATGAGGAAATTGTATAATTCCATTTTAAAGATTTTTTCACATTGAATGACGTAAACAAGCCATTGTTTCCATGTGTAAATTGATTTTAAATTTATTAGGTCATTATGCAATTTCCATGATTGTAAATGTTACATTTATTTTAACATAATTTTATGCATAAATCACTTTATCCGTATGTAATTATACAATATCGTAATGGACCAAAAAAAATTAATGGCATATCTCGAAAGACATGCCATTTAACTTATAATTCACTCTTATGCTTTTGGGGATAGTGCTTTTTTGACAAAATCTGAAACGAGTTTGCCATCCGCTTTACCTTTTGAAGCATTCGTGACGATCCCCATAACTTTACCCATATCTTTCATAGTAGTTGCGCCGGTTGCGTTGATCGCATCTTGGACCATCTTAACGACTTCTTCTTCTGAAAGTTGTTCTGGGAGATACACCATGAGAAGTTCTATTTCTTTTTCCGTCAAATCAACAAGATCTTGACGGTTGCCATTTTGAAATTCTACAATGGCGTTATTTTTTTGTTTGATTTGTTTCGCTATAATATCAATAATCGCGTCATCGTCAAGTTCTATGCGTTGATCGACTTCAATCTGCTTTACAGCAGCGCGAAGCATCGTTACGACAGATTTGCGAATCGTATCTTTTTCCCTCATAGCAACTTTTAAATCATCCATGAGCAAATCTTTTAGTGACATTTGATCACCTCTTCACTAAAACTGCTTTTTCTTTTTCTTTCTAGCTGCTTCAGATTTCTTTTTACGCTTTACACTAGGCTTCTCGTAATGTCTTCTTTTCTTAATCTCAGCCATTACGCCCGCTTTAGATGTTTCTCTCTTAAATCTCTTTAAAGCACTATCAATGCTTTCATTTTCTCCAACTTTGATGCCAGACATTCACATTCCCTCCCTCCGTGAATAGATTCTTTAATAGTACAGAGGAATGTACCTAGAACATACTCGATTATTATACACTAGCTAACCATAAAAATCAATATACAAAGTAATGTTTTTTTGCTTTTAGGTAATTTACCTTTTGGGTTTCAGCCTTTAACCTGGAGGCCACTTAAGTCTACGACCGCCAAGCAAGTGATAATGAAGATGCTGTACGCTTTGACCGCCGTCTATACCGATATTTGTAAGCAAACGGTAACCAGTTTTGTCAATGCCAGCCTCCTGCGCAATCTGTTTTGCAACCGAGTGAATATGACCTATTAAGGAATGGTGAGACACATCAATCGACGCTGCTGAATCAATGTGTTGTCTTGGTACGATCAATACATGGACAGGCGCTTCAGGATTGACGTCTTTAAAAGCATAGACAAGCGCGTCTTCATAAACCTTCGTTGACGGAATGTCACCGTTAATAATCTTACAAAATATACAATCCATTTTATAACACCTCCCTTCATGTATTTAAAATACATTTTCATTATATCAAAAAAATGCCGATTGGACAGTGCTTTTTTCTCTAATTAGGCAAATTGTGAGATAATTTTTTCGTTTTCTACTTCTTTCACTATAACCGTATACACTTCACCCTGTTTTGCAACGTTTTCTGAGTCTAATACGCTTAATTTCAAATAGTTTTTTGTATGACCGATGCATTCAGTGCCTTTTCGTTCTTCGATTAGAAGCTCAATATGCTCACCTATAAATGATTTTTTATAGTCATCACCCAATTGCTGTGCGAGAGCGATCAATTGCTCGCTGCGCACTTTCTTGATGACGGGATCTACTTGATCCGTCATCGTAGCAGCAGGAGTGCCTTCTCTTTTAGAAAACTGGAAGACGTGAATTTCACTAAATTTAATATGACGTACAAAGGCCATTGTTTCTTCAAATTCAACATCCGTCTCACCTGGAAAACCTACGATGATATCCGTTGTAAGCGAGGGGTTGCCGTAGAGATTGCGTAAACGATCCACAGCTGTGCTAAATGCTTCTGCTGTATACTTGCGGTTCATGCGTTTTAATACGGTGTCTGAACCACTTTGTAGTGACAGATGGAAATGGTCGCAAAGCTTGTCGAGTGGCTGGATGCGGTTTATAAAGTCTTCACTTATTAAGCGTGGCTCAACAGAACCGAGACGCATGCGCTGGACACCTTCTAGCTTTTGGATGGCTTCTAGCAAGTCAATAACGGATACGCCATCAAGATCGAGGCCATACGATCCAATATGAATGCCCGTTAGGACAAACTCGACGTACCCTTTATGTGTCAAGGCTTCGATTTCGTCTAAAATATGCTGCAACGAGCGGCTCCGTACGTGTCCTCTTGCATACGGGATGATACAATACGTACAATACTGATTGCATCCTTCCTGAATTTTGATAAATGCTCGGGTATGCGTCGTGATGCTGCTTACTGACATCTCTTCAAAGACTTTGATCTTCATGATGTCCTCGACGATGACATATGGCTTGTGGGTCAAACCCGCTTTGTAGTCTTCGATGTAGCTTATGATGGCACTTCTTGAATCGGTGCCGATGACGATGTCCACATCTTCTATCGCACTGACTTCATCAGGCGAAATTTGGGCATAACAACCTACAACGACGACAAGACCATCTGGATTGCTCTTTTTAGCACGTCTAATCATCTGTCTAGACTTCTTATCGCTAACGTTGGTAACCGTACACGTGTTGATGACATAAACGTCAGAAAAGTCGTCAAAATCAACGACTTCGTATCTGTTTTTATAAAATATGTCCATGAGAGCGTCCGTCTCATATTGATTGGTTTTACATCCTAATGTTACGAATGCCACTTTGTTCATTGGTTTTCTCCTTTAACCCATCGCACCCATGTGATATTGGATGCAGGAAACGGCTACAAATCCAGCAGTTTCAGTTCTTAAAATGCGCTTGCCAAGTGTCGTTGAAAGAGCTCCCGCTTGGATGAGACCATCCACTTCGGATTGATCAAGACCGCCTTCTGGTCCAATCAAAATCGCTATTTTTTTACCATTGAACGCGTCAATTCTTGCTTTTAAACCTTCAGAATCTTCACGTTCATATAATACTAAAAATTGATCGTAGCTTTCAATCCTATTAATTGTATCTTTTATAGTTAAAATGCCATTTACTTTTGGAATGATATCGCGCTTTGATTGTTTCGCCGCTTCTTTTGCGATTCTATCTAGACGTTCTAATTTTTTTGGTACATCCTTAGGTTTATAATCTACGATGCATCTTTTTGATGCAACGAGATAAAAGCCATGAACGCCTAGTTCAACGTTTTTTTGAATGATGAGTTCGAGTTTCTGACCTTTTGGCAGGCACTGAAACAAATCAATTTGTATTGGCGATTCATTGGCATGTTTCTCTTCACTTTGAATGGTAATTGCGACTGAATCTAAACCAATCGCGGACACTTGACCTATTATGGTCGTTTCACTTGTGACGATTTCAACGGACTCACCTGTTTTTACACGCAGAACACGTACAAGATGATTGACTGTCTCACTATTATTTAGCACGACTTCAAGTGCATCTCGCGCATCTTCAACTTCCATGAAAAATCTATGCATAATTTGCCCTCTCTGAGCGACTCAGATTTTTTTCTTTGAAACGACGACAGCCCATTCGCCTTTTTTTACAACTTCTATGATGTCGAAGTTGCGTTTGATCAATTCTTCAATGACCCAATCAACCTTTGTCATAATCAAGCCTGAGCTTATGAAAATCGCATCGGGTTTGAGAATTTGATCAATATCATCTGATAATTTCACAATCACGTCTGCGATGATATTTGCGACAACTAGATCCGCCTTTTCTGGAATGACTGTGATCAAGTCGCCATGTCTAACGTCTGTGAAAGCAGTTAAACCATTTAACGCGACATTATCACGCGCTGTCACGACAGCGTTTTCATCGATATCCACAGCTATGATATTTTCAGAACCTAGTTTGCCTGCTGCTATGGCAAGTATGCCACTGCCACAACCGACATCAACAACTGTATCCGATTTTTTCATATACTTTTCAATCATTTCTATACACATTGAAGTGGTTTCGTGTGTGCCCGATCCAAAGGCATTACCTGGATCAATCTCGATAACAAGATCGTCAGGAAGGATGTCAAATGTTTCCCAGCTTGGTTTAACAACAATATGATTTCCCAATCTAAATGGTTTAAAATATTTCTTCCATTCATTTTCCCAATCTGAGGCAAATATTTCTTTATAGTCAATTTCTGCAAGGCCGGGATCGATATCAAACGCACGAAGGCCTTCCATACTTTCTTGCATATCAATAAGTGTCACATCGACATCTATATCTTCATAGTAACCTGTTAATAGTGCCCCTTCAAAATCGAGTTTTAAATTTTGTGGGTCATAATAGTCCCATTTGCCCTCTTCTTGATTGGTGAAATCGGCATCGTCAGGATTATTGATCATGACACCCGTTGCACCATAACTATATAGCAAATTAGTAACAGCATCGATTGCTTCAATCGATGTCTTAATATGGATTTCGTACCAACGCATCGTTTTACCTCTATCTTTCAAATTATCGACTCTTGATTTGCAGACGTTTTCACATGAAACTGGCGTATGCAATTTCCATAAATAATATAACACAAAAATAAGGAGCAACAAAGCATAAAGTCTTGTCGCTCCTAATATAATACATCAATTTCCTCACTTGTTAGCTGAAAGCTTACTTTTGTTAAACTGACTCTTAGCTTAAAGTATCTTTCAGCTTATCGAAAAAATTTTTGTCGTTACCTTTTTTTCCTTTATTGGTCTTGCTTTCTTCCGGAACTGAACTTGGGCCAGCTTTTTTACCAGTTAACTCTTCGTCAAATGCCATAAGGGCCTCTTTTTGTTTCTTATTTAAACCCGTTGGGATTTCAACGCTGATTTTCACGTACTGATCACCACGACCATAGCCATTTAGAACTGGTACGCCTTTACCTTTGAGTTTAAACTGTTTGCCACTTGCCGTACCTTCTGGGATTGTGAATTTCGCTTTGCCATCAAGTGTAGGCACCATAACCTCAGCGCCTAAAACAGCTTGAGTATAGGAAATTGACAAATCAAAATAGATGTCGTTGCCATCTCTAGTAAACTGCTTATGCGGCTTAACACGTAGAACAACGATCACATCACCACGTGGACCACCGTTTTGTCCGAGATCGCCTTCGCCCTTAAGCTGCATGTTCGCGCCGTGGAAAACACCAGCCGGAATATCTATATCTCGAGTCATTTTTTTCTTAATGATGCCATGTCCTTTACATTGACGACATGCTTGGTCAAATGTTTCGCCTTTGCCTTTACAGGTTGGACACTGCTTGACACTTATGGACTCACCAAACAGAGAGCGTTGTGAATAGCGGACTTCACCCGTACCGTTACACGTAGAACATTTGTGTGAAGCGGTTCCAGGTTCATTGCCAGCGCCATGACATACATCGCACTCTTCAGTTCTAAAAAACTCTATATTCTGCTTTTTACCAAAAGCAGCTTCTTCAAATTCTAGTGTTAAATCGACGCGAATATCTTTGCCTTTTCTTGCCGAATTTCTACCTCTAGAAGAATTGAATCCGAAACCACCACCGCCACCGAACATCTCGTTAATAATATCTTCAAAACCACCAAAACCATCAAAACCTGAAAATCCACCACCAGCGCCTGCATTCTGATTTACACCTGCATGGCCAAACTGGTCATAAAGGCGCCTTTTTTCAGGATCGCTCAATATCTCATAGGCCTCATTAATCTCTTTAAACTTAGCTTCAGCATCTTTATTATCTGGATTTCTGTCTGGATGGTATTTCATGGCAAGTTTTCTATAAGCACTTTTGAGTTCGGCTTCGTCTGCACTGCGTTCTACGCCTAGTAACTCATAATAATCGCTTTTACTCACGCATCATACCGCCTTTCTATTGTTTAAGGGCATCCGAAGATGCCCCTTTGATAATTTAGTCTACCACTTCATAATCTGCTTCGTCAACTGGTTCTTGATCATTTTCAGGTGTTTGTTGTGAAGATGCTTGTTCTTTTGCATAAAGTTTTTGAGCTATTGGTTGGAATGCATTTGTTAAAGCTTCAAAATCTTTTTTCATAAGTTCGATGTCTTCTGTTCCCATAGACGTTCTTAATGTTGCAATTTTTGCGTCAATATCTGCTTTTTCATCTTCAGTCACTTGATCAGCAATATCAACTAAAGATTTTTCAATTTCATAGATCATGTTGTCCGCTTTATTGCGTTCTTCAATCAATTCTTTACGTTTTTTATCTTCTTCTGCGTGAAGTTCTGCTTCTTTGACTTTTTTCTCGATTTCTGCATCTGAAAGATTCGTAGAAGATGTGATCGTAATATGTTGTGTCTTTCCAGTGCCAAGGTCTTTCGCACTTACATTAACAATACCGTTTGCATCAATGTCGAATGTTACTTCTACTTGTGGAACGCCTCTTCTTGCAGGTGGAATACCGTCAAGTTGGAATCTTCCCATTGAGATGTTATCATTTGCCATTTGACGCTCGCCTTGAAGCACATGGATATCAACTGCTGTTTGGTTATCTGCGGCCGTAGAGAAAACTTGGCTTTTTTTAGTAGGAATTGTCGTATTTCTTTCAATCAATTTTGTGAAAACACCACCAAGTGTTTCAATGCCAAGAGATAAAGGTGTAACGTCTAGTAATAAAACATCTTTAACATCTCCTGAAAGTACTCCACCTTGGATAGCAGCACCGAGTGCAACACATTCGTCAGGGTTAACACCTTTATGTGGCTCTTTTCCAATAAATTTCTTCACTGCTTCTTGAACTGAAGGTGTACGTGTAGAACCACCTACTAAGATGACTTGTTCGATGTCACTTGGTTGGAGACCAGCATCTTTAAGCGCTTTTTTAGAAGGCTCCATTGTCATGTCAACTAGGTGTTTTGTCAATTGATCAAATTTTGCGCGTGTGAGGTCTATGTTGAGGTGAAGTGGACCTTCCGCTGTTGCAGTGATAAACGGCAAGTTGATATTCGTCGATTGAGTCGTTGAAAGCTCTTTTTTAGCCTTTTCTGCAGCTTCCTTAAGTCTTTGAAGTGACATTTTATCTTGTCTTAAATCAACACCGTGCTCACTTTTAAACATTTCTGCTAAGTGATCCATAACGATTTTGTCAAAGTCGTCGCCACCTAAATGGTTATTGCCGTTTGTCGCTAATACTTCGAAAACGCCATCGCCAATTTCGAGGATAGATACGTCGAATGTACCACCACCAAGGTCAAATACCATGATTTTGTGTTGTTTGTCTGTTTTATCGAGGCCATAAGATAATGAAGCTGCTGTTGGCTCGTTGATGATACGTTTAACTTCAAGACCAGCAATTTTACCTGCGTCTTTTGTTGCTTGTCTTTGAGCATCTGTAAAGTAAGCTGGAACTGTGATAACAGCTTCTGTTACTGTTTCACCTAAATAGCTTTCTGCGTCTGCTTTTAATTTTTGAAGAATCATCGCTGAAATTTCTTGTGGTGAGTAAGATTTGTCGTCAATCTTCACTTTATGGTCTGTTCCCATTTCTCTTTTAATAGAGCTGATCGTGCGATCAGGGTTCGTGATAGCTTGTCTTTTTGCCGTTTCACCGACTAATCTTTCTCCATTTTTTGTGAATGCGACGATAGATGGTGTTGTTCTATTGCCTTCTGCGTTTGGAATGACGACTGCTTCGCCGCCTTCAAGTACTGATACACATGAGTTTGTTGTACCTAAGTCGATACCAATTATTTTAGCCATTTATATTGCCTCCTTAAAATAGTTTAATAAATTAATGTGCCACTTTGACCATACATGGTCTGATAACTTTGTCATTTAAAACATAACCCTCTTGGAATACTTCCACAACGTGATCACTAGCATGATCTTCAGATTCAACCGTCATAACAGCATGATGTTTGATAGGATCGAATGGCATACCTATTGCATCAATCTTTTTAATACCATTGCGTTCAAAGAATTCATCAAGTGATTTTTTGATTAAAATTACGCCATCCATAACTTTACTATCTGTATTTTCTTGTTGACTTGCAAGTAATGCACGCTCGAAGTTGTCCATAATAGGCAACATTTCAATCATGAATTTTTCTTGACCGTATTTAAAAATATCCGTTTTTTCCTTTTCAACGCGCTTTCTGTAATTTTGAAATTCAGCATTCAATCTCAAATACTTGTCGTTGAGCTCTTCCATATCCATTTTAATTTGATCCATAGGATCAATGGCTGTTTCTGCTGTTGGTTGTTCTGACTCGAGTTTAATATTCGTTTCAGACTCAACAGTTGCTTGATTTGTTTTCTTCTTACTCATTTTTCATCAACCTTTTATAGATTTTATTTTGTTGAGAAAATTGCAAAGCAATGCAATTTTCATGGTTATAAGTAGATGCCTGAAAAGACATCTGAAAGCGTGTTACTAATATAATTTACGATAGAAACAACAGAACCATAATCCATACGTTTCGGACCAAGAACGAGAATTCTACCGGCATTGCTACCATCAACTTTGTATGAAGAAGCGATGATGCTGCATTCATCGAGTGACTCAATACCTATTTCGTTGCCAATTTTAATAGACAATTTATTTGTAGGAAGCGTTTCGAGTAACGCAACAAGTCTATTTTCTTCATTAAAATATTCGAAAATATGTTTTGCACGTTCAGTATCAGAAAACTCATAAGTAGATAATAAATGGGCAATACCTTCAATATATAGTTCAGTTCCATTAAGACTTTTGAGGGCATCCCTCAAAATGGGAATGAGATAATCGACGATATTTCCAAACATACTCAGTTTTTCTTTGATTTTTGAAATCGAACGCAAATCGATATTTTCAATAGTTTCACCATTTAAGTGAGTAACCATAGTATCCGATATTTTATCTAGTACAAATTGATCTGTATTGGAGAGTGCTAATTGCATATTTTTAACAACACCTGTATCCGTCACTAGTATCAACAAAACTTTTGTATCAGATACTTTTATCAACTTTAAATTTGCCAAACGACATTTGTTAAACTTTGGGATAGAAACCACTGCGACCAGCTGAGTGTACTCTGAAAGCAATTTTACTGCTTGCTTGGCAAGGTCGCCAGCTTCAATAATCTTATTCATAAGTAGAGACTGAATCACTTCTTTATCCCGTGCAGAAATACTGTTGTCTTGAATCATAGAATCCACATAAAGGCGATAACCAAGATCGGAAGGTACTCTCCCCGCAGAAGTATGCGGCTGCAAAAGATATCCAAGTTCTTCAAGGTCAGCCATCTCATTGCGAATTGTAGCAGAACTGATGCCTAGTGGGTATTTTTTTGAAATTGTTCTTGAACCAACCGGCTGTGCTGTGTCTATAAAGTCGCTGATAATCGCTTCGAGTATCTTAAGTTGTCTTGCTGATATCATATCGTCACCTACTTTGTTAGCACTCTGCAATTACGAGTGCTAATGCTATATTTAATATACCGCAACCGTTCCAATTTGTCAAGTTTCAATTTAATAATTTATATGGCGTTAACAAATTATTCACGAATATTGACTTTTAGAATATAAAAAAAATCGCAACTCTTAATAAAAGTCGCGATTGACGATCAATCGACCATAAATTGCAAGAAGACTTGATTTGCTAAATCCCTTCCAAGTGTTGTTAGGATGATTGTTTCTTCTTTAATATAAATCAGTTCTGAATGTATTAGACTTTCCAATACCTCTTTATACTTGCCAAGAAAATCAATCTCGTATTTTTCACTAAGTTCAGTCATGTTGATGCCTTTATTTAGTCTAAGTCCTAAGATAATCGATTCGAAAAGGTCTTCATTTTTATCAATATCATCCGTTTCATCAATCGGTAAATTCCCTGCTTCAAGTGATTCGATATATTGATAAATCAAAGATGTATTTGAAAATCGAGTGTTTGACACTTTTGAATGTGACGACACACCAATACCAAGATAGGGCTCATTTTTCCAATAAACGAGGTTGTGTTTGGATTCAAAACCAGGCAATGAAAAATTCGATAGTTCATACTCTTCTATACCGAGTTCTCTTAATCCCTTTTCGATCGCATGATACATAGCGCGTTCTAAATCTTCATCTGGAAGTGTCACTTCGCCTTTTTCATAAGACTCATAAAGCGGTGTTCCTTCTTCAATTTTCAGACTGTATGCCGATACATGTGTTGGTTTAAGGGTGCGAATAAGTGAAAGTGCATTTTCGATATCCTGAAGTGTTTGATTGGGTAAACCAAACATGAGATCTAAACTAATGTTTTCTATGCCTGCTGTTTTTACCGCATTAAACGTCGTAATAAAATCGTTGGTAGAATGAATACGACCGAGTGTTGTTAATAATGTGTCATTGGTCGTTTGTAGGCCCATGCTCACACGATTGATACCTGCAGAAAGATAATGGTTAAGTTTTTCTGTTGTCAATGTACCTGGATTGATCTCGATCGTAATTTCAGCATTCTTATCCAAATCGGTAATTTTACGTATATAATCTATCAAATCGTGAATGAAAGCGCCATCAATAGCGCTTGGCGTACCACCTCCGATATAGATGGTCATAACCGTACTCGCTGCGAGTAGCTTGGTGTAATGGCCAATTTCTAATTTTAGCGCTTCCATATAACGTTCAATACCATTGTTAACTTGAAAGTCACTCACGCGATGCGAAACGAAGTCGCAATAAGCACATTTTTTGACACAAAAGGGTATGTGAATATAAAGACTTAAGGGATTCATTTGACCTCCTTATCTAGTTGAAAAAAGGCAATCAACACGCGATTGCCTCCTAATTATGCAATTTCCATAGTTGAGGAAATTGAATAATTTCAATTTTATGATATTTTTCACATTAAAACGGCGCAAACAAGCCATTGTTGCCATGTGATAATATGCTTTTGTGATTTATTAGGTAATTATGCAATTTCCATAGTTGTTAATTATCGTCGAACTTAAGAACAGAAAGAAACGCTTGCTGTGGCACTTCTACGTTGCCCAGTTGACGCATTTTCTTTTTACCCTCTTTTTGTTTTTCTAGTAATTTTTTCTTTCTGGAAATATCGCCACCATAACATTTGGCAAGAACGTCTTTTCTCATAGCACTAATCGTTTCACGCGCGATAACTTTTGAGCCAATTGCCGCTTGGATTGGTATAACGAACATTTGTCTTGGTATCGCTTCGCGTAATCTTTCACAAATGATACGACCTCGTGATTCTGCTTTTGATTTATGAACAATCATCGAAAAGGCGTCGATCATCTCTTTATTGAGTAAGACGTCCAATTTAACGAGTTCTGATTCTCTATATTCTAAGAATTCATAATCAAGTGATCCGTAACCACGCGTTTTTGATTTGAGTGCATCAAAGAAATCATAAATAACTTCATTTAATGGTAGCTCATAATGCAAGACCACGCGTTTTGGATCAAGATAATCCATATGAATCATATCACCACGTCGATTTTGACACAAATCCATAATGTTACCGACATATTCGTTTGGCACGATGATGTTCGCTTTAACGATAGGTTCTTCCATCATGGCAATCTCAGTTTGAATCGGTAGATTGGATGGATTTTGAATCATGAGGACTTCGCCACTCGTCGTCGTGACGCGGTAAATAACACTCGGCGCTGTCGCGATGATATCGAGGTCAAACTCACGATCAATTCTTTGTTGGATAATTTCCAAGTGCAAGAGGCCTAAGAAACCACATCTGAATCCAAAACCAAGTGCAACAGATGTCTCCGGTTCAAATGAAAGTGCGGCATCATTTAATTGAAGTTTTTCAAGCGCATCACGTATTTCATCATAGCTCTCTCCTTCTGCTGGATAAATACCGCAAAACACCATCGAAGTTGCTTTCTTATAACCTGGCAATGCGTGATCAGTTGGCGTAATTGCACTCGTAATCGTATCGCCTACACGGCAATCGATGACGTTTTTTACACCAGCAGCGATATAACCTACATCGCCAGCGCGTAGCTCGTCGACTGCAAGTGGCCCAGGAACGCTGATGCCAACTTCTACGACGTCAAATTTTTTGCTCGCCGCCATCATCATGATTTTGTCGCCTTTTTTAACAGAACCTTCCATAACGCGAATATAAGCAACCGCACCTTTATAGGGGTCATAATATGAGTCGAAAATAAGTGCTTTTAGTGGGGCGTCCTCTGGGCCATCAGGTGGTGGCACGTCTCTTACTATTCTTTCTAAAACTTCTTCAACGTTTGTACCGTCTTTTGCAGAAATCTGTGGGGCATCTTCAGCTATAATACCAATCAATTCTTCTATTTCGTGAATAATCTCATCAGGTCGTGAGCTAGGCAAATCAATTTTGTTGAGAACAGGAACGATAACTAACCCTTGCTCATCCGCCAAATGCACGTTTGCAAGAGTTTGTGCTTCAACGCCCTGTGTCGCATCTACAACTAATATCGCACCCTCACAAGCTGCAAGTGAACGAGAAACTTCATAAGTGAAGTCAACGTGTCCAGGAGTGTCTATAAGGTTAAGCAAATATTCATGCCCATCTTTTGCATGATAGACCAAACGCGTCGTCTGTAGTTTGATCGTAATACCACGCTCTCTCTCAAGATCCATGCTATCGAGAATCTGTTCTTTCATCTCTCTACGTGTTAATAGCCCAGTCTTTTCAATCAAGCGATCTGCAAGCGTTGACTTGCCGTGATCAATATGTGCAATGATGGAAAAATTTCTAATGTACTTTTGTCTTTCGCTTGACATGCAATATGCCTCCTTAAATTTTAAAGCAATTTCTCTATATAATATATTACTTTAATGTTAATCATATGTTCCTTTTTTACTAGCCTAACAATTATACCACACGTTTGCAGTGTTCTCAAATATTTAATATGTCATAAACTATAAAAAAACTTGCACTTTCATACCCCTCATGATAGAATAAATCTGTTGAAAAACTTCGGGGAGGTGAGAAACACATGGCAAATATTAAATCTGCAAAAAAGAGAATTGGCATTATTGAGAAAAAAGCAGCTCTTAACAAATCAAAAAAATCAGCAATCAAAACTGCTGAAAAGAGATTTTTAGAAGCTCTTGCAGCTGGAGATATTGAATCTGCAAAAGCAAAATTCAATTTCTTTGAGAAGAAAATGGCTCAAAACGGTGCAAGTGGATTATTCCATAAGAACGCATCTGCTAGAAAAATTTCAAGATTAAGAAAAAAATTAAACGCTGCGGCTGAATAGTCGTTTAATTGATTTCTAGTTGAGAATTCCCCGATAAATGACCGTGTTAATTTTAATATTTGATCAAATATTAAAGAGCGTACAAGTTAAGTACGCTTTCGTCTTTTTTTGAAAGCGCCCTATTGGGCGCTTTCATTGTTTTTTGGTGGTATATATTATAATTTATAGGTCCTATTTAGGTACTTCACTTATTTGAAAAAGAGCTTTTTCAATTAACAAAAGTGGTGGTAACCCACTCGACTTCATCATGAGATCTACTTCTTCTAGAATTTCGATGATTTTGCCAAGTTGACGGTTTGAAAACTGTAAGGCAAAGCTTCCAGCTTTTTTTGCGACAAACGGATGAATCTCTAGTTTTGAAGCAACTGTAGCACTAGTGTGTCCAGCATCTAATAAGAGTTTGGTTTTATATATGTTTCTAAACTGCTGATTGATTAAATAGAAGATTTTTATCTCTGGTTCTCCACCAGCCACAAAGTAATTTAAAATTTTGATAGCTTCTGACATCTTTCGCCCACTTATAGCATCCATCATTTTAAAGATATTGTGTTCGATTGGAATCTCGACATATTGGTTGATGATTGACTCATCAATGATGCCATCAACCCCTGACATCATTCGTATAGTATTGTCTACATCGTATAGGTTTTTACCGGATTCTGGATCTAAATAATTGATCATTTCGATAAAATAACTCACAACATGCAAACTGACCTCTTTATTATAGAGCTTAAAGCGTTTAGCAATCCATTTTACCAGTTCGGGTCTCAACAAACGATCAACAGTTACTAAATCAGCGACTTTTGCAATATGTTTATATATTCTTTTGCGTTTGTCGAGATCACTTTCAGAAAAAACGACATAAATATGCATTGGTATATCCGTCAGAAATTTGACGAGTTTCTCTTCTTGTTCATCTTTGATTGTTTTCAGAATCCCGGTGCTTTGAAACAATATGATACGTCTTTCATCAAAAAATGGAAGTGTCATAGCCATACTGATGATAGTGTCTACATCCATGATTGTATCAATTTGAGTCAAATTGAAATCACAATACATAGGCATCAAGTAATTCTCTGAAATATACTTTGTTAAATTATCTATTAAGTAGGACTCTTCCCCGTTAATTAAGGTCACTTGGTTTAAAGTGCCGCCCTTTATCTGTTTGAAAAATGTCATAAAATCCATCAATAAATTCCTCCAAATTATATCTTACCAATAAACCAGTTTAAAATAAAGGGATTATGGCTTTATAAAACCTTTTATTTTAATCGATTCATGCGTCATAGTCATATCGATTTCACCATAATTATAAGTTGTATAATGCCGGATGCCTTGGCTTTCTAATAGTTTTTCCAGTTTGACATTTGGCATTTTATATTTTGTACTGCACGATGTAAAGACGTACCCTATCTCATAATTACTGTACAAGTCTTGATTAATAGCCGTTTTTGATCCATGATGTGCCGATTTTAAGAAATCGATAGTATCATATTCAGAGATTTGAATGCGCTGCATAGCTAAAAAATCATCAATAACGGGTGTACTGATATCGCCTAGAAAATATCCGAGTTTTTCACCATACTCTAACGTGACGACTAGCGCATCATCATTTGGGTCTTCTTTACCGTTTTCGCCTTTTACTGGGATTGCTGACACAATCAAAGGCTCTCTCGTGTGTGTTTCATAGACACATTCAATGGCTTTATCGAGAATTGTTATGTTTTGTTGGATAAGCATAGGGCCATACTCATCAAAGTCAACCAATTTATCATAGGTTGATTGATTCATATATATCTGGTCAATTTTCATCGTTTTCATTAACTCAAGCGCATCGCCAATATGGTCAGAATGGGCATGAGACAAGATCAACATATCCAGAGCGTGTATCCCTCTACTACGCAAAATTGACTCGCTACTGACACGTCCATCCCCTGTATCTATAAGTATGGCCGTTTGGCCATTTTGTATCAATGACATATCACCATGTCCGACATCAAAAAAAGATACTTCAATCGTGCGATTGTCGATAATATTCAAGGCGATAAAGAGCAAAAGCAAGATGACAAATATAAGCTTAAATGCCACTTTGCGTTTAATATATAACTTCCAAAATACGAGTGAACAAGTCAAAAAAAAGCCATAAATCAAGATGGCAAAAAAATCTGATCGTTTAAAATGTACAAAATAATTCAAATCGAGTGGCAAGTATGTACCTATAAAATAAAACAGATCAATACTTAGTTTGAGTAGCGATGATAGTGGCCATACTAGCGGCTTTAATTTAAGAGAAACCACCAATAAAAAAAGCATTGATAGTGGCAAAATTATGTTAGACATAGGCACAATCAATGCATTTGATAAAAAGCCATAAATATTAGCCGTTTGAAAGTAATATAAAGTTGCTGGAAGCAGAAGTAATTGAATACCAATTGAAAATCTAATGCCCTCAAGAACTTTAGATTTTAGTGCTTTTCCAAATAATTTTCTGTAAATGATGGCAACACAAATATAAGCAAAGTAAGATAGTTGTAGGCCTGTAGAAAGTATAGCTACAGGTTGAATAGCTAAAATGATGAGCAATGATGTTGCAATATTTGTTGTCACATCAATTTTACGATGCAAGAGATGGCACACTTCAGCGTATAAAATCATAAAAAAAGCACGTTGTGCTGAATACGCGCCACCGACAAGCAACAACAAAAACGCCATAAATGACAATATTAATAAAGAACGTAATACTGCTGATTTAAAGGCGAGAATCTTTCTGAAATACTGATAGATAATACCAAAATGAAGCCCGGAAATGGCAAAAACATGAGCCAAACCAAGATTTTTGAAGTGGTCATATTGTTCAAACTGATTTTTCTCACCTAATAAGAGCGCCTGCAAAAAGCCAGCTTGTTTATCGTTGAAATGCGTGGATAATTGATTTTGAATCCAGCTTCGTATTTTGAGTCTAAAGCAATCCAGACAAATTGTTTGGCATGATTTAGAATCCTCTATTGCCACTAAAAAATATTGCCCTTTGATGTTATTGGCATACAAATAAGAATCGTAATCGAAGGCATGCCTGTTTTTGGCTGCCGTAAATTGATGCTGATTGAGATCAACGTTCAGTTTAAGATGAAAGGTTTTATTTTCAATAAATTTCAACAGTATTGAGGTGTCTTTCATTTTGATTTGCCATTTTAATTGGACTTCTCGCCCTTCAAATTCAGATAGCTTTAAGATGAACGTTTTATTATCAAGGTTGTAATCAACAAGTTTGCCTTCGACAACGCATATATTTTGGTCATAATCTCCATTTGACTTTAGGTTTTGTTTGGCTTCATAGACCGTCTCAATATATTGATTGTTCATATAAAAATAAAGGAATACTGTCACAACGAGTGTTAGGAATAAAAGATTTCGGCGCATAAAACCTCCATATATTTCCATTATAAAGAAAATGGTAATATATGGCAATTTAATTATTTCTTGTTTTTGAGGAAATTGCATAATTCCTTAAGTCTTATTGTGGCTGTTTATTAAATCAAATTGTCTTTTATGAGCAGTTTATTTAAGATTACGTCAACATTATGCGTTATGATTTCTAATCGTTTGGTATCCGTTCGAGTATCTCCAGAATAAATCTCTTTACTATAAGCAGTTAATTGACTTAAAGACTCTGAGTCAAGACGTGGAATTGGTATGTTCTTTAGCGGTGTTGCATATAGTTCAAGTAATTCACCTTTCTTTTTTCCCATATGACTAAGCCAATGAAAGGTTAATGTGGAATTGAGAATCATCGTTAAAACCTGAAGAGAATATGGCGAATTTTCTTTTGCAGTTATATAATATACGTCAGCAGACGCATGAAAATCCGTATCTACATAGGCAAACCGATTTGTCTTTGCACGTTGAGGGACAACTATCTTGTCACTTTTAAAGAGCATTCTCGTTCTAGGCCACGTTAACATATACCATTCACGAATATGTTTTACAACTTCCCTACGTAACAACAACTTGTCTTTATAAGGACTCAGCCATCTATGTACATCTTCATGTACGTCTGATTGATCGATGTATAGCAAATAAAGTGGCGTTTCGAGATTTGTATAATAATGACGAACATCACTGTTTTTAAAAAAAGGTACTAGGTACTGATGTAATGTCTGAGGTAATTTACAAAGCATATCTTCATGATAAACAAACTGTTTATCCGACCCACTGACAATTCCTTGATGAATCGCATAGCACTCTCCAAGAGTTGCAATTTTATTATGGGTCATGGTGGTTAGCAGCTCTTGTACATCATCAGAGAGTATGAACTGAATCGTGCCATCATTTTGAAAGATACGCGCCACTGGCAATCTCTTTTTCAGTGCCAAAGTCTCATCATAAATGTCAACATGTGAGCTACTTTTCTTCTGAACGACATAAACGCAAGCATGCAACTTTTTTTCCGGAAAAACTTTCATATCACCATAGTCAATGTAAGAAGATAGTTTCAATTCTTCTTTAATAAAACGCCTTAATTTTTTAGCACCATCGGCTGTCAAAAAGTAATTGCTGGACAAATAGCACATACTTCCAGATTCCTTTAAAAATGCACTCCCTTTATAAATGAAAAAATAAAAATAATCCATTTTTCCTTCATAATATCTTGCGCCAAATGCTGTCTGCTTTATTGGTATAAACCAATCTAGATTGTTTTTTTCTCCAATATATGGCGGATTACCTATTATCAGATCAAATCGTTCATTTGGACCGATGAGCGCTTCCGTCAAACTATTCCCGCAAAACAATCTGAATTCTATGGGTGCAATACCCCTAGAGTTAACAAATTCAGTCAACAAGTGTTTAAAAACTCTTATCGCTTCAGAATCGATATCGATGCCTACTATCTGGTGCTGAATGAGCGTATTGAGGTTTTCATTTGAATAACGACTTGAGTTTTTTATCAAGAATTCTATGAATTCCAAATAGGCGATTAACAAGACCCCACTACCGCATGATAAATCCAATATAGAGAGTGGTAATAAATACGGTAATAATTTATCTGCTTCATGTTCTGAAATTGTAAGCCCCTTCAAGTATAAGTCAAGGTATATTGCATTAAAATTAACGCCTTCGATTTCGAAAGCGTTATGGTTTATTTGCATATGATTTTTTAAAAGGACATAGACCATCTGTTTTGCAACCCATGCGGGTGTATAAACGGTTCCAGTTTTTGCATTGTCAATAAAAATGGAACTTTCATGGCTGTATAAGGACTTCAAAGTCTCATATGATTGTTTCAAGATGCCTCCTAGAGCAAATCCTCAAGTGTATATGTTTCTGTCTTAAGGAAGACGATATCTTCATTTATGACTGTGTTCATCAAATCAATCATTTGATGTAAGTGCGCTTCATTATTACATAGAACATAAAATTGACCATTTGTTATTTCAATCTCTGCAATAATCACGTCTTCGTGCATAACACGTAGAATTGGCTCGTCATCTTCATCTGCATAAACAGGCAAATTAATGGCAAGTATACGATCATATAGTGCATCCTGAGTACATCTGAATCCATATGTTGCTTGATAAAGCATCAACTCTTCTTCAAAAGAATTTTCTTCATCTATAGTACCTACGATGTCCGTAACTTTATAAATCAAATGGCCATTGATGTCCAAAAATGCATCTAACGTCATGAGCCCCATACTAATCGTGTATTGATTGTATTGTTCAAGAATATATTTGACAATACTCTCTTTATAATGGCTTTCTATTTCAAAAATATCACCGATTAAGTAGTGTTTATGTCCTAGCGTCACTATGCGTCCGCTGATCATCTGGTCCAGTTCAACTATAGTGTTCTCTATAACGAAGTCGTCGTTGTTAAAAATGTCTTTGAGAACGGCTTGTTCACGGTCGCTTCTGACTTCATATAAACTGCGTTTTGATGCCTTGATCGCCTCTAACGCTTCTATAACTTCTGGTATATTTGCGCTCTGCTCAGATAGCGTATAGTGATCAATCAATCTTTTATTACTTTGATCGTCTCTATAATTAAAAATAAACCACTCGGCAAAACCAACCGTATCTGTTTTATCTTCTGTAATTAAAAATCTATCTTCTGCTTTTTTTAAAAGACTGCTAAATTTTGGTAAGACTGCATATTCATATAAGTCATTTACTATTGATTCCAGTAGTTCAATACTCATGTGATTCTCCTCTATTATGATTCTTTTCTTTAATTGATACCGAATCTATTATATACTATTTAAGTAAAGATTTCAGTATGTTTATCTTTTGGAGGTTAATAATGACAGTTAAACACTATAATACTAATGCATATATAAAAGAATTTCAAGCTAAAGTGGTCGCTTTAGTCGATAGAAACGAGGGCAACGCTATCGTTTTAGATGCGACCTATTTTTATCCTGAAGGTGGCGGACAACCGTGTGATCTTGGGATGATAGATGGTGTGAAAATTAAAGATGTTATCATAGAAGATGATATTATATATCACATCACGGATGCGTCAATTCATCATTTAACAGTTGATCAATCCATCGATTGTACAATCGATTTTGACCGTCGGTTCGCTTTTATGCAACAGCACACGGGTCAACATATTCTCTCTTCTTGTGCTGAAAAGCTATTTGACGCAAATACAATTGGATTTCATATGGGCGATGACTATGTGACCATTGACCTCGATAAAAAGCTATCAAGTGAGGACATGGATGTTCTTGAAAATATGGCGAATGGCATCATATTTTCAAATAAAGCCGTCATGGCACATTACCCGACTTCTGAAGAACTCTCAAAGATGCCACTTAGGAAACAACCTAAAGTTACTGAGAATATACGTGTAATAGAAGTCGACGGTATAGATTTTTCACCTTGTGGCGGCACGCATACGAAAACCACGGCTGAGGTAGGTCTTCTTAAAATCAAACGCTTCGAAACTTATAAAGCAGGGATACGCATAGAATTTGGATGTGGCCTTTATGCACTCAATAGCTTTAAAAAACGCAACGATACTATCAACAGTCTTATGAGACTTTTCTCAATTCAAGATAGTGAGATTGTCACTTTTTGTGAGCAGTTGCTTGATAATCAGAAATCGGATCGACACATTATTTCCGAACTAAAAGAGCAACTCTACAAAATGCAGGTTGCCCATTTACTAGCCAATTATGAAGAGGACCTTGACGCAGATATTAAAGTCATTAGTCTTATGGAAGCTTCGATGTCAATGAATGATTTGAGGTTTAAGACATCATTAATTTGCGAATACGATAATCATATCGTAATTGCTACAGCAACTGAAAGTGAAAAAACACATTTCGTATTGGCAAAATCTAAGAACTTGGATAGCCTCTTTGATATGGGTGCTCTATTTAAGGCCTACATTGCCCCTCATGGCATAAAAGGAGGCGGCAATCCGTTTGTTGCACAAGGTGGTTCAAATCAAACCTTGGATATACTGGCCATCATAGAATCAATAGAAACTGCCCTTCAAATTATAATTGAAGCGTAGATTCTATATTACTAAAATACATTTGATTTAAACACGGGCGTCGAGCCATGCTACGACATCATTGAAGACTTCATTTCGATTGATTTCATTAAGCATCTCATGACGCCCTTCTTTATAGAGTTTCAACTGGACATCAAACCCAATTTCTTTGTATTTTTCTGCTGATTTTTCAACACCTTTTCCATAATTGCCTACTGGATCCATATCGCCTGACATTAAAAATAATGGGAGTTTCGGTTTGAAATTGCTATATTCACCATTATAAAGAATATTTTCCAACGCTGAAAAAAAGAGATAAAAAAAAGAACTCGGATGAATTTGTCCACATAGAGGGTCAGTCATATAGGCATTTACTTTATTTGTGTCTCTACTCAACCATTCAAATGGTGTCTTTGCATCTTTTATTTTTTTGTTGTTCTTACCAAAAGCAATATTGTCTATAAAAGTTGAGATGTGTCGATCGCCATGTTGTGCAATGTCTCTTTTCGAGAGCCATTGTCCCAATTTAAGTTCTATCTTTGAATAAAATCCTGTTCCTGATAATATTACACCATCTATCAAGTAGGTATAATCAAGTAAAAAATCACGTGTAAGAAAAGACCCCATACTATGACCGAAAACGAAAACAGGCTTTCCAATATATGTTGTCTTTGCCAATTCAACCACGTTTTTCAAGTCTTCTTTCATCTTGTACCAACCATCCTCGCCAAGGTATCCAAGCATTTCAGCTTTCGAACCGTGTCCTCTTTGATTGATACCATAGACCACATACCCGCTTTCTGTCAATCGCTCAGCGAAAGCTTGATATCTTTCGATGGTTTCCGCCATTCCGTGCGCAATGACGATAACGCCTTTCACGTGGTCATCAGATGTCTCCTGCCATACATAACCACTAAGTTCTAGTTCTTCAAAAGAATGAATCGAAAATGGTTTTCTCATGTGTAACTCCTTTTTTCCATATTTATAATATTATTATAACACTTTACGTTTCATATTTTAACTAGTTGTAATTTATGCTAAAATAAACATGCATTATTAAAAATTGGAGGCATAGATGATCGTATTACTAGGAATTTGTAGTTATTTAATAGGGAGTATCCCCTTTTCATATCTCATTCCCAAATGGATTGGCAAAATTGATATTCGAACGATGGGTAGCGGTAATACAGGAACGACAAACGTCGTAAGAACACTTGGAATGAAAGTTGGCGTCCTGGCATTCCTCGGTGATTTTTTAAAAGGGATTGTCCCTGCTTTAATAGGGCTTTTATGGCTAGGAGAACTCGGCGGCATCATCGGTGGTTTATTAGCAGTTATAGGACATTGTTATCCCATCTGGTTAAAATTCAGAGGTGGCAAAGGCGTTGCCACATCGGCCGGAATTCTAATCGTCTTAATGCCCGATATTTTCATTCTTCTTTTAGTAGGCCAATTTATTATTATATTTCTTACAAAATATATGTCTTTAGCCTCGTTAATTAGTGCTGCCTTGTTACCAGTCATGGCCTTCATTTTTTCTAAAAGTGATCAGATGCTTCTATTTTCAATAATTTTGGCACTATTTGTCATTTACAGACATCGCTCAAACCTCTTTAGATTGATTAACGGAACAGAGTCGAAATTAGTTTCCAAGAAAAAGAGGTCATGATTTATATACGATATAGCTTATTGTGTATAAAATTAATAAGGGGATCACGGACTAAATGTCACGTGTATCCCCTTTTTATTATATCTGTTTACTCAACGATAACTGCAGTACCTGAAGCTGTGACCATCAGCATATTGTTGGTTTGTCCGAGCACTTCATAATCGATGTCAACAGCGACTATGGCATTTGCACCCATGGCTACAGCACGTTGCGTCATTTCTTTGATAGCATATTCTCTTGCATCAATGAGTTCACCTTCATATGAGTTTGAACGGCCACCAAAGAAGTTTGTTAAACCCGCTGCAATATCTTTGATAAAATCAACGCCATTAATAACTTCACCGAATACTAGGCCTTTATATTCGACAATTTTATACCCTTCAACTGAGGGTGTTGTTGTAACAATCATTGTTACCTCCAATACTTTAATAAACTCATTTTAATATACAATGGTTAAGAATGGATTAAAAATCTATGAAAGTTACTCTTTATCTGTTACAATATATACAGTCTATGGGGGTAGCGGGGTGCTGGTGTGCCTTCTGATCTTCAAAATCAGTGCGGGTAATTAAGAGTTGCCTTGGTGGGTTCGATTCCCACATGCCCTCGCCATAAAAAATTAACGCATCTTCTAATAAATAGAAGATGCGTTTTATTTTTTTTAGCTTAATGTTTTAAACTTCATAAGTACAAGCATATCGTTGGCCAGTTGCGTCATCATAAGGTAACTTTTTAGCAGTAAAGCCAAACCCCTTATAAAAACCAACGCCTTCATCATCCGTTTCAGCAGTCACAAATTTAACTTTTTCATCTGAAATAGCAAATTTGATGAGTTCTGAACCTATTTTTTGCCTTTGGAAGGTACTTAATACGGCTAAATGACGAACAACTAACATATGATTGTCTATTTTAGAAAATCCTATAAGCCCAACTAATAAACCATCAATTTTGCAAATATAGAATCGTCCTTGCGTTTTTGCATAGACAGTTTGTGCGATGTTTTGAATTTTACCAAATGTTGGATTAAACATAGCCGTTCCCAATAACGTTGAAATGTCACGATTCATAAAAATTTCCTCAAAATCGTCGATCTTAATAATTTCCACTTGTACTCCCCTGTTCTTTATTTTATATTTTTTATTATTTGCGACCATATATTAAAATGAATGGCTTTTTCACCATCAAACTCAGGGATAGTACCTAGACGCCATATGGATAGCCCACCAATATCAAAAAACTTGGCCAAATCAATTTTCGCTTGAATACTGCGTTCATCTTCATACCATACGATGTTCTTACTACTATCAGTCTCATCTATAAATGAAATATATGGGCTCTCTAGATTAGTCGAATAATCTACTTTTGCACCATTTTCGATGCGTAATGCTATTGCTTGATAGGTTGGATGATACGGAATGCTATTGATAATCACATTATCTTTGAGCTTCCATTGCGCTGTATCTATGGAAAGTTGAAGCAGAATTTTATTATGATCTTCAACACCTGTCAAAGGATTTGTGATAGCATCTAACGCATAGTAGATTTCATTGATTGGTGATAATGGCGTAACTGTGTATCCAGATGTCATTTCTGTTGAAGAAAGTCGTTTAGGATAATAGTCATGCGCCATTAAAATGACATTGTCTGCATACGATCCTATTGTTTTATAATCGTAGCCATCAAAATAATCAATGCCCGTATTTCCTCGCGGGTGTACCGCAACTAATAATTTCAAGTCGTTTTGTATGAGTTCATCATACAGCTGTTTGATAAATGCGTTCAAATTTTGCGCGTTTGTCTCACCTTTTAGACCTTCAAAATCAATGACTACACCATCGAATGGAATTTTATAGGCATTGTCATTTAATGCATTAATAATCGAATCGACAACAGAATCTCTTAGTGACTCTTTTGACAAAATAGACTCCGCTAACGTCATCGTTTTTTTACTTGTTACGTCATAAATAGATTCTTCTTTAACAAAAACCATGAGGTTTCTTTCAAGTGTTTCACTTTCTGTCATACTAATTGCACTAGAATAACCTGTAGGCACTCTATATTCGTTTAAACCTGTACTTGACATATTTAAGATAACATCTGTCTTATCCTTGTTAAATTCAAGCCTACTCCACCCAAAACTTAAAGAATCTAATGCTTTGGTAAATTCAATTTGACTAAACGAACTGATTGCATAATAACTATGCAAAGTATTCAAATCATCTGCATACGCTTTATCAATTTGATTTAATATGGCATAGGCTTCTTCTTTTTTGATTAATTGATCCGGTCTAAATGTCTTTGATCCATTTAGAGTTATAAAATTAAATTTGATAGCCAAACCTAAAATGGATTGATTAGACGTCGTGTCAATAAAGGGGGATTCTAGATCTTTGATTTGTGATCCCAGTTTATCAAGTGACAACGTTTGAAATATAAACGCTAAAGCCTCAATGCGCGTCATTTTTTTTGTTGTATCATACGTTGATGCATAAGTTTTATCAGGGGCGATCTTCTGCAAAATACGTATCAGATCATTTTGTGAAACGCCAGATCCTAAATTAAAGGTCTCAGAACTTTCAACTATTCCTGCTTTGGTCATATCTTGTAGTGTACTGTAAATCCAATGTGACTGTGGCACATCTTTGAATAATGTTTCAGCAGAACTAACCGGTGAAATTATGAGACTTGATATAATTAGAAAAAGCATTAAAGCGAGATAATAAGGTTTAAATGTTAATTTAAATTTAGAGTTCATATTTTCACGTCCTATCTAATTGAGTAAAATGCCTACTTTAATTATAGACTATTGACTGAGAAAATCCATGACAGCAAGATTACAATATCGTAAACGAACGTATCAATTTGAATTTAAATTGATTCTAAACACATCATCTTCGAGGATGACTGTCCACTTATCATAAGTGTTCAACATAAAACCATCTGTCTCATATTGCTTAGTAAATTTAATAAAAACTTCTTCATAACTAGCAAATACTCTAGAATAATACGTATCTTTCGTGAAACCTCGGTGAGTCTCATTAAATGTATTTGCATATTTAATAAAGGCACTGTAATCATAATTATTCATACTGTTTTTTGTGAGCAAGCTATAGGCAAGATCGAAACGCCGAGTGCTGATATATTCAATAAATTCAAGGACTACGTCAGACGATTTTATCTCTTTCGTGTATACGAGAGATTCCAATTTTGGTAGGGGTGAATTAAAGTTATAGCCATGCATACTGCGTTTATGTTGTTTGCCTTCAATTAGAAACTGAACACTCTTAACTTGGTTGTTTTCTGTCAAACTATTGACTATAGACCAAATGTATAGGTCAAACCGTTCATCTAATAATAAGTCGTCTAGTTCAGGGGTATCCATCAAATTGATATAACACGTCTCATGTACGAGATCGATAGAGATAATCTGTATACCCAAATTGAAGATTGAAGTAAAATAATTGTTGTTAGAACCCGAGGCAAGTGCATCCATAATGGCTTTTTCGAAGTTCGAATCACTTATCGTCACACTTCTAGTTTCCGGACGCAGGGCATCATCATACACAAAGTACAAATCTGTATGAATCTTGATACTGCCATGTTCTGGCGAAATGTATTGATTTTCCTCCAAATTGTTATAGTTGACATCCATATTGATTGCAAAGGTCCCTATTGTAGCAATAATGATTAACAGAAGAACAATGGTTACAGGAAATTTCATGCATAGTCTCCCTTATTTTTTGGGTAACGTGATCACAACTTGTGTGCCAATACCGAGCTGGCTAGTCACTTCGATAAACCCTTGATGAAGCTGTATAATCTGTTGTGAAATTGCGAGTCCAAGTCCCGTACCACCAGTTTTCCTAGCACGTGCTTCATCTACGCGATAAAAACGATCAAAAATGAAAGGTAAATCTTTTTCAGGTATGCCAATACCCGAGTCCGTGACGCGGATAATGATATTATCACGCATCTCTTCTAACTCTACGCGTACGAATCCATCTTCAGGTGTATATTTGACAGCGTTACCTATTATATTTAGAAGGCATTGCTGCATTTTATCTTGATCCAAGGATATCTGAACTTTACTTGAAGTGACAAGAGATAAATTGATGTTCTTTTTTAGTGCAATCGGATTGAGCGTTTTATTGACCCATTCAAGAAGATAATTCAAATAAGTAATACTATAATCTAACTCGAGTTCATCTTTTTCTACTCTTACTAGATAGAGCAAACTATCAATAATCTTATTTAATCGATCAATTTCAGAGTTGATGTCTATCATAAATTCACGATAAACAGATTCATCCCAGGATGGTGCAGATAATAAAGTATCTGAAACAATTTTCATAGAAGTCATCGGTGTCCTTAGTTCATGGGATACGTTTGAAACAAATTTTTTACGTCTTTCTTCAACTTGATAGAGTTTTGTGGTCATAATGTTGAACGCTTTACCTAACTCACCTATTTCATCGCTTCCCAAAATTTCAACTTTTGTATCATATTTTCCTAAAGTGATTGTTTTAACTGAATCAGTCAGTTTTTCAATAGGCTTTGAGATAATATCGGCAAAAATAATGCTGATAAAGATAGATACGAGAATTGCCATTGAAAAGATGATAAATAACTTATCCATAAACTGATTGATCTCTTCAAAAATATAATTGGCCTCTATGGACATAAACGTAGCGCCAATGATATTATCTCGATCTACAATAGGTACTGCTGCGTACAACAAATAATCGTCATGATACATATAAATACTTGACGATTTGTTGCCTGACAGTGCAAGCTTTGTTTCTGTATTTTCAAGTATCTCTCCGTTCATAGTATCAAAAGAATCAACGATGACTTCTCCAGATATATCTACGACAATCGCACGTGCATTGTACTCTAGACTGTTTTGCTTTATGATGTCTTCAACGTATCGCAAGGTATATTCGTTGTCTATATTGTTTATAAACGGTGCCACTTGATTTGAGACGACTGTATTGAATGTCGACAAACTCATTTGTGCTTCACTGACATTTGTTTTTACTAAAGAATCTTTAACAAAAAAAGTGGTCAGCAGCATGACAAAGGTTATCAATATTAAATAGGTGGAAACAAGTTTCCACCTAATACTTTTAAAGAACTCTTTTCTTTTTATTTTTAAAATAATACCCAACGCCCCATTTCGTTAATATATAGTCTGGTTGAGATGAATTAGTTTCTATTTTTTCTCTTAAACGTCTTATATGAACGTCTACTGTCCTGACATCGCCAAAGTACTCGTATCCCCAGATCGTCTCCAAAAGTTCTTCTCTAGAATAAACGCGTTCTTCATTCATGATTAATAGGAGAAGTAAATCAAATTCTTTTGCTGTCAAGTTGACTTGAACACCATTGATTGTGACTTTTCTACCAAGTGTATTGATATTAAAATCACCTAGATTTAGAATATTTGAAGTCATATTGGAATCGTTGATCTGAACGCGTCTAAGAATTGCTTTGATACGCGCCTTTAGTTCTAGCATATTGAATGGTTTCGTGATGTAATCATCCGCACCATACTCAAGTCCTAAAACTTTACTTGAATCGTCATCTTTAGCTGTCAACATGAGTATTGGTACCATGAGCTTTTCTCTAACCTTTTTACAAACTTCCAACCCATCCATACCTGGCAACATAAGGTCCAAAATAACGGCATCATATGCATTTTGAAGAATCTTATCATAAGCTTCTTTACCATCTACTGCAGTTTCTACTTCATATCCTTCTTGTTCAAGACTGAATCTTAAACCCTTTAATAAAATTGGTTCATCGTCAACAACTAATATTTTCTCTGCCATGTTACCACTCCAATCATGATTTAATCAAGGTCCGTGTATTTTCATTGCGTTTCGTAATCAGTATTCTGTCAAAATGCTCAAGTAGAATCACAGTCACTTTTCGGGATAGTTCAACTAAATCTCTGAACTCTGCGACGCTAATCGTTGTGTGCGTTTCAAAATATTTGAGCAGTGCTTGCCTGCAAGATTGATAGTGGTTCGCACTCATTATGTTTTCATCATTAATTTTAACAAGAATTTCGGAATTAATCAAATGATATAGTACTTCTTTAGCAATAATTTTATCTGATTCCTGCTTAATGAGATCATCTATGGGCACGACCCCTTGTTGATGGTCTTCAATATGGGTCAAAATTCTTGTTACAATTGATTTTTCAATTGGTGAATAGTGCACTTGATAGTTTTTTATAGCAATTGTTAATGGGCGTTCTTCTATGAGTTCTTGACGTAAAAGCACTTGAATTATTCGTCCAAAATCCTGTTTGCCAATATTTGCATAGGACAATCGTGAGGCTAGTTTTGATTTTAACGTTTCCTTTTTCATACCTATTCTTAATGGAAATAGTTTATGTTCTTTTGTAATTTCATCTATGATCACATCCACGAGTTCAGTCCAATTTTTGGACAACAAGTACTTTTGATCGCCAATATCGTATAACTCATCTTGTTCTAATAACTTTTCGAAGGTAGCATAGCCATTAACCAGTGAAAAAGATGATTTTTCAAATAACGCATCACTTAATGTAAAAATAAAATCTTCTTGCCTTAACACTTCAAGCAAAGTCATTGTTTGAGAAGAATAAGCGTCATAGTCATTTGAATTGATATGTTTCTTTGCATATGGTGAAACAATATGCCCACCACCAAGTGTCATCATCGGAGAATAGCTTCTTATAATAAAAGGGTCCCCTGCCTTACAATAAATTGGCGATTCGAGTCTAAGTTGAACTAAACGTTCTTGGAAAGCATAAATTGGATTTGTTACAATTCGGCATAGTATTTCTCTTGTACCATGATAGAGCTTGAGACGTTGCCAATGTTTTATTTCTTGATCAAGTGCATCCGTTTTAAGAAGTACATCTATTATCATAGAGGATTTAAACATTGAGATGGAGGTCAGGGTATCACCCTTTTCAATTTCATCAATATCTAACGAGATATTTAGTGCTGTTCTTTGTCCATATTCAGCAGATTCAACATTCTTGCCATATACTTGTACACCTTTTACACGGCATTTTTTTTCGCTAGGATATAAATAAAGAACATCGCCTTTTGAGATTACACCTTCGAGTAATGTTCCAGTGACAACTGTACCGAACCCTTTCACACTAAATACACGATCAACGTTAAGTCTTGAAGCCACAAATGTATCTTTTTCAAAAGCCTCACTTGCAATTGATTCAATCTCTGAAATTACACGTTCGTTAGCGTTCAAATCATAGATCGAATAATGAATCATCGATTTGTTTTCAAATGCAGTCATTTTTGTCAGCGTAACAATCTCTTTTTCAAGCTGAATCAAGCGCCCTTCATCGACAAGATCACATTTGGTTATCAAAACAAATCCTCGATTGATACCCAGGTGTTTTATTATATTAAAATGTTCAATCGTCTGAGCTTTTATGCCCTCGTCAGCTGCAATAATCAAGATGACAGCGTCAATACCCATTGCACCTGCAAGCATCGTCTTTACAAAGCGTTCATGCCCAGGCACGTCGACAAACCCCACAGTTAAACCATTTGATAGATCCAAGTGTGCATAACCATTTTCTATGGTTATGCCGCGTTCTTGCTCATCTCTAAGTCGATCCGTCTCAAAACCAGTTAAATGTTTGATAAAAGCGGTTTTTCCATGATCGACATGTCCTGCGGTGCCAATAACAATATGACTATTCATTTTCGTCTCCTCGTAGAACCATTTCGAGTCCACTTGCGAGGCTCTCGTAATCATCTTCAAATAGCGTTCTGAAATCAAAAAGTATGGCATCGTCTTCAATTTTACAGATAATCGGAACTTGTAGACGACGTAATTTGGTTTGAATGAGATTCAATTGTCTATCACCTCTCAAACAAAGCCCATAGGATGTCAACTGTTCCAAAGGCATTGCGCCTCCACCGACTTGCGATTGCATCTCTTCAATAGAATATCGAAGCCCTATCGTTTCAAGCATCTTCTGATTCCTTTTGATAAACACAGTCACCTTTTGTAAGACCTCTTCAGATGAAGCTGACAGCATGGAAAGTGTTGGAATATGTGAAATTGCAGTTTCTTGATTTAAATACTGAATCAATGTATCTTCAAGAACTGCAAGGGATAACTTATCGATTCTAAACGCTCTGAGTAGTTGATTTTGTTTGAGTTTATCTATATATATCTTTTTGCCAACTATTATTCCTGCTTGACTCGATCCAAGTAGCTTATCACCCGAAAATGATAATAGGTCAACGCCCTCTGAAAGACATTCTGAAATAAGCGGTTCGCGTTTTAGTCCGTACAGGCTGAAATCTATCATTGCGCCACTGCCTAAATCTTCATAAAAGGGTACTTTTGATTCATGAGCGAGTAATGCGAGTTCTTTTCTCGAAACTTCGCTTGTGAATCCCATAATTTGATAGTTGCTCGTATGCACTTTTAAAAGAAGCGCAGTATTTTCAGTAATTGCATTTTGAAAATCCAACAAATGCGTCTTGTTGGTCGCACCCACTTCGACGAGTTTGCACCCGCTTGATTTCATAACTTCAGGAATCCTAAAGGACCCTCCAATTTCTACGAGTTCCCCTCTTGAAAGGATAACTTCTTTATTAATTGCAAGCGTATTTAGTATTAACATGACCGCTGCGGCATTATTGTTAACGACCAAAGCCGCTTCTGCACCCGTTAGTCTACAAAGTAATTTTTCGACGTGATCATATCTTGATCCTCGTGTTCCTGATTGCAAATTATATTCAAGTGTGTTGTAGTGTGTCATCGTGTTATAAAGGTGTTTCATCGTACGTTTTGAAAAAACCGCACGACCTAGATTCGTATGCAGGACGATGCCAGTCGCATTGATTACACGTTTGAGGTTTGGCGATAACTGTGTCTCAATACGACGCGTAATTCTTATTATGAGTCCGCTTTCATCGATTGATTCGATTGACCCTTTCATGATTTTATGTCTGAGTAATTGTAATTCCTCATCTATAATTGCTTTGACTTGCATCTGGTCCATTTGCATGGAAACATTTTTTGGTAGCAAGTCAATGATGAGATCAACTTTTGGAATTTGTCTGAGTAATTCATTGAAATTGTTCAAATGGTCACCGCCCGTTTTCATAGTAATTTAAATGCTATGATGTGAATCTAAGTTACTCAATTCGAATAAAAATATCCTCTCTTTCTGTGACTCTTCCAATGACAGCCACAGAATGCTTATATCGCTGTTTAAGTGCTGATAAATAACGTGTTTCTTCTGCTGCCGGTATCGCAAGAAGCAAACCACCAGATGTTTGTGGATCAAAAAAAAGGTCCATATATACATCATCGATAGATGCGTTGCTTGCTATTTTTTTTTCTGCATAGCTTCTATTTTTGTAAGCGCCTGCTGGTATTATACCCATTTCTGCCAAACCTTTTGCTGCATCGATAATCGGTATCATCTTATGATCCAATACAAAGCTGACGTCACTACCTTCAGCCATTTCCAAAGCATGGCCTATCAATCCAAAGCCCGTAATATCTGTACAGGCATGTACTGGAATATCAAGTTCTTTTAGGAGCTCAGCTGGAATGCGATTTAATGTTTTCATAATATCCGTAAGATCAATAAGCGTCTGTTTATCTAGGAGATCTTCTTTTAACGCAGTCGTCAAAACACCTATGCCCAATGGCTTAGTCAAAACTAAGATATCACCAGGTTTCGCACCTATATTACGCCAAATTTTATCGGGTGGAACTATGCCCATCACAGATAGGCCGTATTTAGGTTCTTCATCTTCGATAGAATGGCCACCAACTAGTAAAGCACCTGCTTCCTTTACTTTATCAGCGCCGCCTTTCATTATATCTTTTAATATTGAAGGATCTAGGCAATTTGGAAAACCGACAATGTTCATGGCTAAAGTGGGCGTACCACCCATTGCATAGACATCACTCAAAGCATTTGTTGCTGCGATTGCACCAAAATCATAAGGATCGTCTACTATCGGTGTAAAAAAATCTAATGTCTGTATAATCGCTTGTGTTTCGTTTAATTGATACACGGCGGCATCATCTGATGATTCAAAACCGACGAGCAACTGCTTGCTTTCAAATTTAGGGAGATCACACAAAACTTGTGCGAGGGTCTCTGGACCGATTTTAGCGGCTCAGCCTGCGCTGCGTGAATAAGATGTTAACTTTACCATAGCAATGCCTCCTTTCTAATATATAACTCTATTATACCAACATATTGCAAATAGTTCACGGTAAAATCATCATTATCTTTTTTAGCTTTTTTTCGCCTATCCCTTTCACCAACATTAAGTCATCAAAATGACCAAACGGACCGTTATCACGCCTATAATCTAAAATTGCTTGTGCAGTCACTTCACCAATTCCGTTAAAAGTCATCAATTCCTCTTTTGAAAGTTCGTTGAAAGCATCTAGTGAAAATGTTTTATCAAGTTCCGCACTGTATGCCAACAACTCAGATGTTTGAGTTGCTAATTGATTTTCTAAAGGCGTGTTTGAAGCAATCTTTATTAGTTCTTCAGAAGAAGTTTCCAATACTTCTTCAGTTACTTTATCTATCTGTATATTTGATTGCGTACTTGTTTGTGCCTCTGTGGCGGAAATTGTTTCAATGACAAATACATTTTCATGATTATTTAATAAAACACGAAATAAAATGAATAGAATAATAACACTTGTAATAACTGCGTTTAGAGGATTCAGTAAATTTCTTAAACGGTTGATATTCAACATAGCCACCTCAATATGGAATAATATGGTAATTAAATTTATAATAACATATTTTTATGATTTAAAAAAGAGACATTATCAATTATAATAGGAGTATACGTTTTTTAGGAGGCTATCATCAATGACGTTCAGAATCACAAATCAAGCTTCACGTTCTACAAAATCTAGTGTTTTTAGTCTGCGTCAGTTAGCGCTAGTTGCTCTTTCCGCGCTATTAGTTGTTACAGGTTCGGCAAGTACCTTTGCATCTGAATATGATGTCAAAGCATCTGATCTCATCGCTGAAACTGCTGTATTAATCAATCAAACTTCAGGTCAAATCCTGTTCGATAAAAATGCCAACACCCCTATGTTTCCAGCTAGTACAACAAAAATATTGACCGCAATCATCATCCTCACTGATTTACCTCTTGATGAAGTCGTAACGATTGATGCTGAATCACCCTATGCAGGTGGTAGCCATATTGCTCTTGAACCAGGTGAACAACTAACTGTAGAACAGTTGCTATATGCCCTTATGATTACAAGTGCAAATGACGTTGCGGAAGCACTTGCTATACATCATTCAGGATCTGTCGATACTTTTGCAGATGTTATGAACGCAAGGGCAGCAGAGATGGGTGCTATTAACTCAAATTTTGAAAACCCGCACGGTCTACCCAACCCAGACCACCTTACAACAGCCTACGATTTAGCTATGATTGCAAAGTTTGCCATGCAAAATGAAACATTTCGGAAAATTGTTAAGACAACGCGTTACGAAATTCCACCGACAAATATTAAAACTGAAACACGATATTTAAATAGTACGAACAGTTTTTATGCGGGCATTGAAGGCTCTAATGATTTGATTACCATTCGAGGGCAAAAAATTCCTATAGCTTACGATCTCGTTACTGGAATCAAAAGAGGATTTACTGAACAAGCAATGAATTGTCTAGTCAGCGCTGCTTCAAAGGATGATAAATCTTACATTTCTGTGGTATTGAAATCTAATGGCATCTATATGTATCAAGATAGTAGACTGTTGTTAGATTACGGTATGTTTGGTGTCGCATCGCATATATTACTTCAAAAAAATGATGTCGTAGAGACGCTTACTATGAGCAATAAACGAAAAACACAAATACCTATGATTGTTGAACAAACCGTAATCGTTGATTTGCTAGACGGTGTAGATCCAACCACGGTTGAGAAAAAAATCACCTTGTTACCCTCGATTGATTTGCCTATAAAGAAAGGTGAAGTTATGGGTACACTTTCCTATTACAATGGTGACAAACTCTTGACATCCCTACCGATTGTATCAAGTGACGATTTTATTGGTGAAGATTTAGTAACCGAAGCCACTCATTTTTTTATTTCAACCGATAGACCTCTGTTCTCAAAAGCTTGGTTCATGTTTATATTCTCTAGACTATTAATTGCTATACTAGTATGGCGTGCCATCATGACAGCCATTAGAATCCAGAAGTTAAAACGCAAAAAAAATAAAAAGCGCCGATCTAGAAGCAAGCCATCAGCAGCAATTGAATCAATCAATTGATAAAAAAAACTCTATAACGACGAAATCGTTATAGAGCTTTATTTTTTCTACTGAAAATTAGTGAACTATACTGTACATTATTCCTTATAAGCGATCATCTCAATCTCTACGTCAGCCAACAATGGTAAGTTTGCTACTTCAAATGCTGCGCGTGCTGGCTTATGATCAGTGAAATACTCTGCATACACGGCGTTCATCTCAGCAAATTGTTTGATATCATTTAAAAGTACAGTCACTTTAACGACATCATTAAATGAACATCCTGCTGCTTCGAGTATCGCTTTTGCATTTTCGAGAGCTTGACGCGTCGCACCTTTAATATCATCTTTCACGAGTTCGCCTTTACCAGGAATCAACGGAAGCTGACCTGATACGTATACAAAAGAACCTGCTTTGATAGCTTGTGAATATGGACCAACAGCTGCTGGTGCTTTATCAGTCGAAATTACCTGTAACATACTTTTTCCTCCTATTTTTAGTAAATTGAAATATTCCAATTTCCTTATCTATGGAAATTGCATAATTACCTTTTAAGTTGCAAAATTCTGTTTATCGAATTTGACAATGGTTCAATCAAGCCGTTTTGATAAATGAAATTCATACAATTTGGAATTATGCAATTTCCTTATCTATTTACCTTCTCTGATACCGTCTAAATAGTTGTAAATAGTATATCTTGAAACCTGAAGTGAATTAGCGACATAGTCGATAGCACCTTTGATTAGAAAGACACCTTTTTCTTCAAGATCCTTAACGATATTTACTTTTTCATCTTTAGTTAAATATATAACTGGTCTACCAAATTTATGAATCGTACCTTCAACAATATCATACAGAACATCATTGACTTTATTAATTTCGCCTATAACTTCAACTTCTTTTTCATCAACTTTACAAAGTTCGTTCATTACATTTCGAGCGCTAAGCATATCTGTAATATCAAAATTGATGCACATACAGCCTATGATAGTGCCTTCTTCATCCTTTAAAAAAGTGGTTGTCGATTTTAATTCTCTTCCCAGTGTACTTTTACCGGTATAATTGAAAACATCATGACCTTCCTGATGCTTATTAATTTTTTTGAGAATTGAATCCGTCATTTTTGTATCAATTGTACGTCCAGTTACATGCCCGTTGAAAATGGCGACGATGGAATTGTCCAAATTCTGAAAATCGTGAATTACAACTTCACAATTTGAGCCAAAAGTTTCGGCTACACCTTTTGCAACTGGAATAACAGCCATTAATAATGGGTGTATTAGTTTCTCCATAATTTTCTCCTTACACTAATTTGTATAAAGTTTATTGTATAATACTTCAAATAAAAACTCAACTTAAATTGAAGAAATTGCATATTTGAGGAATTATTATTACAATTTTAGTTGAGTAGCATCATTCCATATACGTTCAAGTGCATAATAGTCACGTGTTTCTGCGTTAAAAATATGCACGATGACATCTCTGTAATCAAGCAAAAGCCAACCACCAAGCGATCGGCCTTCCATATGTTTCATAGTATACCCTGTTTTCGCCAGCGCTTCTTCCACGCCCTCTGCTAAACCATTCATGTGTGTCGTTGACGTACCTGTCGCAATAACGAAATAATCTGCAAAAGAGCTAATACCTTTAACAGATAAAACGACTATATCGTGCGCTTTCTTATCAACTAACGCATCATGAATATTTTGTGTCAACATCAATATTTGATCCATAGTAACCTCAATTATTATTTTGTCGTCGAATTTGCTTAATCATTTGTTTTGTATAGGCGTGCATACTCATTTTACGATTAGCTAGATTAACTGAACACTGATTATCAAAAACAAGTATAGCTTTATCTAAATTTTGAAAAGCTAACTTTCGAATAACTTCTACACCTTCGAACGTTCTTGATTGCTCAATAACGTCTGCAATATAAATGATTTTGCTAAGTAATGACATGTCAATATGACCATAAGTATGCCACCTTATTGGATCAAGAATTTCATCGTCAGTTATTTTGAACGTTTTTTTTAGAATTTCAGCACCTACTTCTCCATGTGCTAAATTAGGTATTGCAACGATACTCGGATCTTTGTAGATACCAAAATCTTCGATATATTCAACCATTTTTTTGCTCTTCAGTTCTTTTGCAAAATCATGGCATAGACCTGCGAATTCTGCTTTGATTGGATCAGCGCCATACAATATAGCAAGCTTTCTCGACAAATGAGCTGTTTCAACACTATGTTTGAAACGCTTAGGTGTTAAGTGACTTTCCAGATAATCATAAAGTTCTGAAAATCGTGGATGATGTTCTTTATATAAGAAATGATTATGAATATAGGTTTCAACCGTTTCAGGTAATAAGTATTTGATGCTTTTTTCTTGATCAACTCTATCTCTAATTTCAGTCGAGCTGATTGCAAGCGCAGGAATATAACACAGATCGATTTGTGCATCGAATCTTTGCTTTAGCGACTCTATTTTTTCCGCGAGTGCTCGTGTATCAAAACCGGGACGCGTCGCGCCGATAAAATTGACACATTTAATCAAGTCGGCATAGTCCTTCCAAGATTCCAAAAGTAATAAGGCATCAGCACCCGTGATAAAAAATAAAGTATCTTCGGGTTTAAGCTTAGCCTTAAGGGTTTTAATGGTATCTATGGTGTAAGTCACGCCTTCTTTTTTAATCTCGATATCCGATACAAGAAAATATGGATTGGACTCAGTGGCAAGTTTTGTCATTTCAAAACGTCTGGTTTTATCGGCTGTATCATTTGAGTCCTTATGAGGTGCCTTTCCAACCGGTATGAATATAACGTGATCCAAGTGAAAACTCGTTCTAATTTGTTCCGCTAACATGAGATGGCCGTAGTGGATGGGATCAAATGTCCCACCCATAATGCCGATACGTTTGCCAGAAATCATTGGACTATTGACCTCTTTTATTTGATTTGAAAGTTCTTGATGACTTTAACGCACCTGTTGCTTTGGTTTCGCCAAATGATGGTTTGCCTCTATTTTCCTTTTTTGAAGAACCATAAGCGATATTTGAACCAAATTTTCTTGATGGCTTAGAGCTCTCTGACTCGCCGCCAACTTTTTCAGATTTGACACCAAACGTTTTTGTCTGAGCATCCGACGCAAAATCAGATGATTTATCAGACTTGCGACCAAATGATCGATTACCAAATTTACTTGATGATCTTTCAGATGATTTTTCAGAATCGTCTGCATTTCTTTTTTTATTAAAGAAATTAAACTGCGGTTTAGCTGCAAGTGCTTCTGCTGCTTCAACTTCCTTTTTCCTTGCTTTGATTTGTGAACGCTTGCCTTTTAAAGGTCTCGATTTTTTGCCACCCTTTTTAGTCAAAGGTTCAACTTTCTTACTAGCAACTGCTTTTTTTTGTTTGTTGATTTTAACACGTGAGTTGTCAGCACCAGGAATCTCGATCATCGGATCAAGTCTTGATTGTCTATAGATCGTGCATTTATTGCCGATCGCTTGTACAAACTCTGCATTGAGTGCTGTACATATCTCATTGGCTGCATCCACTGCAGATTCAGAGCTATTATCTAAGACATTGATTTTCACGATTTCATGTTGATCAAGCAGGATGCTGAGTTGGTCAAGAAATGGCTGTGAAACGCCTTCTTTTCCGAGTTGTGCGACTGGCTTCATCGTGTGTGCCAAACTTTTTAAATAACTTCTTTGTTTTCCCGTTAACATATAATCTCCTAATCACGTTCAAACGATTGCTTAATCGTAGAACTCAAATTCTAAGTCAAAAATGCGTACAGTGTCACCATCTACGCAACCTTGCGATCGCAAATGGTCGAACACACCGCTCATTTTAAGTGCATTTTGGAATCTTCGTAGGGATTCTATATCATCAAGATTAGTTGAATACAACAAACGGTCAATATAATCTCCCTCAACGCAGTAAACCTCGTCATCCATGAAATAACGAATGTCTTTTTCGTTGGATGTGTCAATAAGTTCTACAAAATAATCATCTTCGTCGATTAGCGGCTCTATCTCAACCGTATCGAGCAGTGTTGTAACGCGGCTGAGTAATGCGTCAACACCATCACCTGTTGCAGCTGACATAGGATACACTTCATAACCTTCAGCTTCAATCTTTTTCTTGAAAGATTCATACGCTTCATCATCATAAAGTAAGTCCATTTTGTTTGCTGCAACGATTTGTTTTCTCTTTGCGAGTTTTGGGTTATATCCAAAAACTTCGGCGTTGATTGTACAAAAATCCTCATAAGGGTCTCTGCCTTCAAGGCCAGAAATATCGACTATATGAATTAGCACGCGCGTTCTTTCGACATGTCTCAAGAAATCGAGTCCCAATCCGATGCCATCCTTTGCACCTTCAATCAAACCAGGAATATCAGCGATGACAAAACTTTTGCCCTTGATCGCTTCCACAACACCTAAATTTGGTTGTAAAGTCGTAAAGTGATAGTTTGCTATTTTAGGTTTTGCTTGTGTCGTTGCTGCTAAAAACGTCGACTTACCGACATTAGGATAGCCAAGAAGTCCAACATCAGCTAACATTTTAAGTTCCAATGAAATCGTTCGCTCAGCACCGTAGGTACCTTTTTCCGCGAACGTTGGCGCTTGTCTCGTAGGCGTTGCAAAGTGTTGATTGCCACGACCACCACGACCACCTTGAGCAAGAACAACACGTTGTCCAAGGTCTTTTAAATCGGCTATTACTTTTCCAGTTTGAAGATCACGGATAATTGTGCCTTGCGGTACTCTGATGATAAGGTCATCCGATGCTTTTCCACTCATATTTTTTTTGCCGCCATCGTCACCAGGTTCAGCGACGTACTTCGTCTTGTACCTGAAGTCCATCAAAGTACGCATACTTTCATCGACAACGGCGATAACGCTGGAACCTCTGCCACCATCTCCGCCATTTGGACCACCATCTGGCGTGTATTTTTCCCGTCTGAAGCTTACGACACCATTACCACCGTCACCGGCTTTGATCACAATCTTCGCTATATCTACAAACATTTTACACCTCGTATCTCTCTACATACAATAATAAAGCTTTTAAATAAAAATGTCCATCATAGATGATGGACATTAAGATTAAGCTTCATAAACGCTTACTTGTTTTTTATCTCTACCTTTACGTTCGAATTTAACGACGCCATCTACTAATGCGTACAATGTGTCATCTCCACCTATACCAACGTTAATTCCCGGGTGAACCTTAGTGCCTCTTTGTCTTACTAAGATTGTTCCGCCGCTTACTGGTTGCCCATCCGCTCTTTTAACGCCAAGTCTTTTAGATGCTGAATCACGACCGTTTTTAGAAGAACCAACACCTTTTTTACTTGCAAATAACTGTAAGTTAAAAGTTCTTAACATCTCCGTGCACCTCCTTGATCTTGAGTTTTACGTACTTAGAATACGTACCTTCTATACCTTCAATACCGACCCTGAATGTTCCAAATATAATATCTACAACATCACTCAAATCGTCTTCTTTCAATTTTAATTCTAAATGGCCATTATCAATCTTTACAAATAAAGATGTTTCAGGGACGCCTCCAATGCTTTCAACGGCATTGACCAAAGTCTGAGCTAATGTTGATACCGCTGCACACACTAAATCCTTTCCGGGTTCGTCAGAATAAGCATGTCCGGTAATTTTGGCACCACTGTAATGATCATTTTTTTTTGTTACTTCAACCTTTATCATGATGGATTATAAGCTGATTGATTCGATTTTAACTTTTGTATATGGTTGTCTGTGACCTTGTTTCTTTCTATAGTCTTTTTTAGACTTGTACTTGAAAATGATCACTTTAGGACCTTTACCGTTTTTTACAACTGAAGCTACTACTTTAGCGTTTGCTACTTCTTCGCCAAGTTGAAGACCATCTTCAGTTGAAACAGCCAATACAGATGTAAAATCTACTTTATCGCCCGCTTCTACATTCAATTTTTCGATAAAAAGTTCATCGCCAACTTGTACAGTGTATTGCTTACCACCAGTTTGAATTATTGCGTACATATCGCACCTCCTCTTTCCTTACTCGCCAATGTAGGTACACTGTGCGTGTTTAAAAACCTACTATCGTGCGGCTACCCGATAAATATTATCACACCTGCCTTCATATGTCAATGCTTAGCAGTGTGTATTCGGTATTTTTTTTGACTAGTCAGATTATGCTTCAACTCTACTTTTAACAACAATTTTTCAAAGATATTATTTTGCTTTAAAAACACGTAAAGCAACTCTTCAACTTCAACTGTCACTCGTTCAGTATTTGTGTGATTTTGTAATCGTTTGAGTTCACAATATAATGCATGAAGCTGCAAGTACATCATATCGCCATCATCATAATTATGACTGAGAAGATCTTTATTGGAAGGTACTTCACGTTTTCGTGTCATTTCAAGTATACCAAGTGAAGTGAACCCCTCAATTAGTATGCCATGGTTTTTATCATAGCCATTTGACAACAAATGTTGAATAAATGATAACCTTTCATCTTGAGTCATATCGATAAAATCAATCATAATTACTCCAGAGAGTTTTTGCATCAAAACTTGTTTGAGTATTAAATCTGCAGCTATGGCATTGACATCAAATACATTTTTACGTTTTGAATGGTCCATGCTGTACTTTGATGAATTGACATCCGCTATGGAAAACGCTTCTAGTTCATTAATCGTTACAGAGACGCCTTCTTTTGATTGATGACGTGTAGCCATCAGTGCTTTTTCAATTGTAACGCCGTGATCCTGAAGCAATGTCGTCTGTGAAGCCTTTACCACGACTTCTTTCTTCTCCACACCTAAGCGAACCAATAAGTCTCTATCAAGTGTGTTTTCTACATAGAATGTGTCGACTTCATGTGCTTTCATCATTTCTTTGATTGAATTTTCGAAGGCTTCTACGTTGTGTATACACTTTGACGTATGGATAAGTTCTGTTTTCTTAACTAAGCTCTCCCAATAACGTTTCAAGGATAATGTTTCATTCGCGATGTCCTCATCTGTGGCATCGCCGTTAAGTGCAGCACTTCTTACGATTACACCATATTGGCTACCGATAACATTTTTTAAGAGCTTTTCCAAGTTATCGATAGCTCTTGCGCCACTTGCCTTTCTAGAAACTTTGACACCTTTCATGTAAGGCATGAAAACAACTGTCTCACCAGTCAACGAAATATCCGTTGAAAGTTGAGCCCCCTTCATTTGATAGGGTGCCTTATCGATTTGAGCGATAATCAACTGTCCCTTTTTTACTAACTTGGAAAGGGGTTGATCTTTAACCTTTGCAGGTGTCAGCTTGCAGGCGCGAAGCAAATCATTTCTTTGTATATAGGCGTTGGTGGCCAAACCGATATCGACAAACGCACCATCCATGCCCTCTGCTAAGGCAATGACTTTTCCGACATAGATATTGCCAACGACATTCGACTTAAAATGATTGTCAATCTCTATGGCTTCAATCCGTTTCGTCACGGAGTCAAAAATAGTCGCTATGCTGAGAATTGGCGTATGATCGAGTGTAAATACTTTCATGATTATTCCTTTACGTTATGCTTTCATATCATAAAGGGGTTTTAAAGCCCCTTCATCACTATAGTAAAGCATCAAACGTTCAATTCGAACGGTTTCAACTTCTTGTGTCATTTGGAAATGCTTGCACATCACTTCAACTAATTTTTCTGGGTTCAGACTGCCTTGGCTACCTGTTTGCAGCACAGCACGTAAGATGATTTCATTGTCCATTATATAGACGAGCTTCAGCGATTCAATAAATTCCAAGACGTTTAGAGTACGCATATTGCCATTTTTCGCTTTCTTTTCAAACGTCACTTCACCCGCTTGAAGAAAATTGACAATCCACTCATCAATTGGCAATTGACTAATTGGTTGCTTGAACTCTACTTTAATTAAAAACTCAGAATGCGATAAAGACGCCATCAACGATTTCTTGGTTTCTACATATTGCGCTTCTATTGCCTTGATGCCATCAGGAAACTGCATCGTCAAAACGCTTTCAATAGACACTTCTCTATCGAGCTGCACTTCCATGATCTCACATTGGCTTGAATATCCAACTGAAAGTGGTGACGCAAAAGTCATTTTTGGAATGGGATTGAAGCCCCCGGAGTATGATAAAGGCAGTTTGTTAAATCTAAAAATACGTTCAAAGAGTTTCATAAGTTCAAGATGACCTAGGAAAGCCATATAATTTTCTTTTGTATAGAGAATTCTTAAAGTTACCATTAACAGTCACCGCCGATCAAATTGACATTCAAGCCACATCCTGTACAACCGTCGCGGCAATCTCCAGTACCTTCTGCCTGCAGCGCTTTTTTATACTCACTGACGAGGTACTCTTTATTGATACCGGCGTCTATGATGTCCCAAGGTAGAAACTCATCAAATGAACGTTCTCTCGCTGTATAAAAATCAGGATCGATGCCACATTCTCTAAACGCTTCCAACCAGACCGACATCTTAAATGAATCCGCCCAACCATCAAATTTACAGCCAAGCGTATAGGCTTTATGCAATACGGCGTTTAAACGTCGATCGCCCCTTGCAAATACACCTTCTAGGACACTTGTAGATGGATCATGATAGTTATAAACGACTTTTTTGTTGAGAAGTTTAGTCTTTAAGTGGTTGATTTTACTATAAAAGCCATCAATGCTCTCCTGAGCCATCCATTGGAATGGCGTAAATGGTTTAGGTACGAAACACGATGTACTTACGGTTACTTGTACGGATTTCTTGAGATATTCAGGCTTTACATTTTTAAAGGTGAAAGTTCCAAGATTTGCAATTTCAGCGATCCCGTCAAGATCCTCATTGGTTTCAGTTGGAAGACCAATCATGAAATAGAGCTTAACTCTATGCCACCCAGCAGAAAAAATACTCTTATAGGTGTCGAGAATATTTTCATCCGTTACACCCTTATTGATGACGTTTCGAAGTCTTTGAGTGCCCGCTTCAGGTGCAAATGTCAAACCTGTTTTTTTAACTTTTTGAATTTCTTTCACGACATCGATCGAAAAACTGTCTAATCTTAATGAAGGGAGTGAAACCGCAATATTATCTTTTTCGTATTTATCCACTAGCTCAGTCACGAGTGGACCAATACCGCTATAATCCATGGTACTTAGTGATGATAATGATAGTTCCTCAAATCCAGTACTTGTGAGGATTTTATCAACGATATCGACTACAGTTTCGGGTTTTCTCTCGCGAATTGGGCGGTAAAGCATACCTGCCTGACAGAAACGACACCCTTTCGTGCACCCTCTGAAAAGTTCAATAACCGCACGGTCGTGAACGATATCCACAAATGGGACAATCATGGTCTCAAGCTGAAAGCCGCCATCAAAATCTTTGATAAATCTCTTTTGAATGCGTTCAGGCACATCCGCTGTACGTTTATATCCCAATAAAATATTGTTTGAATCATACTCTGGTTCATAGAATTTCGGAACATAGATGCCCTTGATATTAGCGGCTCTTAAGAGCATTTCATTCTTATTGATCTGACCCGCTTTATATGGGCGATAAACTTCTAAAAATTCTAACAGCAGCTCTTCTGCTTCACCAATAAAAAACATGTCTACGAACTCGGCGATAGGCTCTGGATTGTAAGCACATGGTCCACCAGCTATGATGAGAGGTTCTCTATCATGGCGGTCTTTGGAAAAGAGTTCAATGCCTGCTAAATTAAGCATATTCAAAATGTTTGTATAGCTTAATTCGTATTGTAATGTAAAGCCTAATATGTCCATATCACCTACTGGTGATTTTTTTTCGAGAGTAAATAGCTTGATTTGACGCTCACGCATAGCTTTCTCCATGTCTGACCATGGTGCAAACACGCGCTCACAAAAAACGTCATTTTGTTGATTTAACAAATTATAGATGATCTGCATACCCAAATGGCTCATGCCCACTTCGTACACGTCTGGAAATGCAAAGCAAAAACGGATCATATCATCTGATAATGATTTGTTAAAGGTGTTGATCTCTCCACCAATATAGCGTGATGGCTTCTCTACTTGATGAAGTAACGATTCTAAATTCATTGTGCCTCCTAATTGTGGAAATTGCATCCTTAACTATTAAAGAAAGTGCCCTTTTTCCTTCTGATGTAGATGGATTCCGCGATGCCTATGGCAATCATGCTCGAAATGATGGACGTGGAACCATAACTAAAAAATGGTAATGTAATGCCTGTAACTGGCATGCGACCTAATGTCATTGCGATATTCTCGATAATTTGAAAGGCGAACATGAAAACGAAACCAATGATGATGTTCGAACCAAAATCGTCCTTCACCCTTCTGCTTAATGTGATTAATCTAAGTAACATGACCATATATAAGAATATGACCAATGTTCCACCTACAAATCCAGTTTCTTCAACAAAAACTGCAAAAATAAAGTCAGATTCCTGAACAGGTAAATAATTAAGGCGATGATAAACGCCTTCAAATAAACCTTGCCCATACATCTGCCCTGATCCAATAGTTATTTTTGATTGCATAACATGATAGTTTCCTGGCAAAGAAACGTCGTTTGGATTTAAAAACGCATCTATTCTCTGACGTTGGTGAGTTTCTAGCCTCGGATAAATGAGTGGTATAGCAGCAGCAACCGAACCAATTCCGAGACCAATCTGCCAATACTTAAGCCCATTAACGAGTAACAAACCGAACGTAGCAGATACGAAAACTAGTGCAGTACCTAGGTCTGGCTGCTTTAAAACGAGCGCAAGTATAGGCAAAAGCGTCAATCCCGATTTAATTACATCTTTAAAGGTGTTGATGCCTCCCGATTTCTCAATAAACTTGGCCAAAAATATTATATAAGCAATTTTTGCGATTTCACTTGTTTGAAAATCGATGGGCCCAAGATCAATCCAGCTACGCGCATTGAAACGCGTAACGCCTACACCTGGTATAAATATTATGACTAGCAACAAGATAGCAACGCCATATATCCACCAATAAAATTCTCCGAAGACCTCATAATTGACAAACTGAAGCAAAGCGATGATCACTAATCCAAAGATAAATGAAAATGCCTGCATTTGAACTTGACGTGTGATGCCAAAATTCATAACATCTGTTGCACTGGCAATCGCAAGCATGCCAAGACCAAAAATTATCAGAACTATGCCTAATAACACATAATCAAAACTTATAATAATTCTCTTAAAATTCAATGTAACACCTCGATTTAAAAAAAGGTCCAAAAGGACCTTAATTTACCGTTTCAAATTCTTAATCGGTATACTTGCAACTAATACTGGTTTACCAGAAGCACTATCTTTAGTACGTGTAATCTTGATATCAAAATCCGATGGGTCATAATCAACATGCTCTGAAATTGATGATAATATATCTCTTTTAAGTAATTCCAAAAGTTCCGGTGAACAGTTGGAACGGTCATGCACTAAAACCAATTTCAAACGATCTTTGGCAATGTTTTTACTCGTCGGTTTGCTGTTTAAAAATCCAAATAAGTCAAACATATACCCCTCCTATTTGCCAAATGACAGTGCTTTTTTTATTTTGTCAAAAAAGCTCTCTTGAACGTCGAATTCCAAAAATGGTACTTCTTCCCCAATAATACGTTTAGCAATGTTTCTGAATGCCATGCCTGAAAGTGAATGTTCTTTTAAGACGGCTGGTTCGCCGCGATTTGTACTCATAACAACTTCTTCATCATCTGGAACAACACCAATTAAATCAATTGCCAAAATATCTTCAATATCAGCAACATTCATCATTTCACCACGTTTGACCATGTCAACTCTAAGTCTGTTCACAATCAATCTTGGTCCGTAAATCTCTGCAGCTTCGAGTAATCCGATAATTCTATCAGCATCACGTACGGCAGAAACTTCAGGCGTTGTAACGACGATTGCACGATCCGCACCAGCTATTGCATTTTTAAAACCTTGTTCGATTCCAGCTGGACAATCAACCAAAACAAAATCATGCGTTTTTTTCAAATCAGCAATCAATTCAATCATTTGTTCTGGATTGACGGCATTTTTATCTTTTGTTTGTGCTGCAGGTAATAGTGACAAGTTTTCAAAGCGTTTATCTCTTATTAATGCTTGCTTTACTTTACAAACACCCGTTACAACATCGACGATGTCATAAACGATTCTATTTTCCAGTCCCATGACAATATCGAGATTTCTGAGTCCGATATCGGCATCTATGACACATACCTTTTTACCGAGTAGTGCTAATGCTGCTCCGATATTGGCAGTTGTGGTCGTCTTACCAACGCCACCTTTGCCAGAAGTTACTACAATTGCTTCACTCATTATATACACCCTCCAAATCCTTCAGCGTTCTATTGATTCATTATTACATTCTCACTGCTGTGCGACAATCCATCAAAAGCCTTATATTAATGACATTTTTCTATCTTTATAACGCCATTATTTACTGTTGCCTTCTCTGGAACCGTCGTGTGAAACGATTCATCGTCGCTTGGTGGTACTGAAATATAAGTCGAAATGCGTATTTGTGTCGGTTTAAGAAGATTGGCGATAACAATTGCTTGATCATTGCCTGCAGAACCAGCATGAATAAATCCTAATACTCTACCCATGACAATAATGTTACCCTCAGCCACTATTTCAGCACCTGGATTGACATCGCCTATAACAACGACATGACCTGGATAATGAACGGATTTGCCTGATCGCATTGTTCCAAATACAAAATGAGTATCTGAAACGCGATTGACTGTCATTTCACTAGACATAAGTTGAGTCTCAAGATTAGAAGATTCCTTAAGAACTTCTGGGATAACCGCTTCGACAGCTCTTTTAGGTTTCGAATCAACAATCGGCGAAATTTCTCCTGGTTCTTCCAAACTCTCGACCGTTATGCCATACTGATCATAAATTAACGTTTCTATTGCTGCTTTTTGTTTGTAACTCAGCTTTTTACCTTTAATACCTATGATTCTTGATCCTTGATAAAATGAAGCTCTATCTTTTAATAACGTCATTAAATACGCCATTATGATTTCAAAATCTTCATCCGGATCTAAATTCAAATAAAGCCCGTTTAATTTTCCTTTAAACTCAACGGGACCTTTTTGGGCCATTTTATCACCACCAAAATTTGACATGAGTATAAATTTTGCAAGAAAATAATGCAATTTTCATCATTATTTATATTTTAACGTATTTCAATAGAATTCACAACTCAAACTCTTATTCTTCTACTTTTGGAACATCAAGAACTGGTGGTTCAACAGCAGGGGGGATCAAATTGAAGTATTTCGCATAAATATCACGAACGACTGGCGCTGAATAATACCCTTGCCCGCCTTGTGGTATGATAACAACTACAGCAATTTCCGGATCATCGAAAGGTGCAAACGACACAAACCATGAGTAATTGTCATAAGGAAGTCTAAATTGATTAAGGTCTTCATCTGTCAATGTGTAATCTGTAAGCGCTTTTATAGCATCACGCATTGCTGTACCTTTATTCAAATAATCTTTTTGTATCAAGGCGTTTAATTTTTCTTCTCTTGTGCGTTTCTCTTCTTCAGTTACCGCTTCATCTTTAGATTTTTCTAGAGTTGCTATCTCTTCACTACGCATCTTGATAATCTCTATTGTTTTAGCATCGACATCCTCGATTTTCAGTCCTGGTGCAAGCTCATCTAGATACTCAGTCAAATAAGCTACCTCGTCAAGTGGCGGTATCAAACCTTCTTTTTGAGCGGTTCCTGTTTTGCCAGCAACGTCGAGTGGCAGTGTTTTAAAGATTTTCGCTACAGAACTTGCCGTTCCTTTCGTCACTTGAAGCATCGCTTGCTTAACGTATTCCAAGTTGCCGTTTTTGTCAAAGCTTTCAGTGACATCTGCATTTTTGGTGATATTCTTATCGCCAATTTGTTTGATTAAGGATAACTCATTTAGATAACCACCATTTGCGATTGTCGAAATATATCGTGCAATCTGAATTGGTGTGTACGTATGGTCACCTTGTCCAATGGATAAGTTGAGCGTATCACTTTCATACCACTTCATAAGGTTAAAATAATCGTATTTGATAATATCCGCGAGGCGTTCTGTAAGTACGGGGTCTTCACTACTCCCAAGCTTATATAGCCTGTTGATTATTTCTGGTCTTGATGGGTTTTCATCTGACCAAGCAACGATACCATCGACCAAAGCAGCCAGTTTTTCTTCATCGTCAACTATTTCAGCTGGAAAGTAATTTTTTGCAATAAAATATAGTTGTGTAGAAAGCAGTGCCATGATAGTCTTCTTTTTCTTTTCAGGATCAGGAAGACCTAAAGACACTTCACTAATTTCAACACCTGTTTTTTCGTGAAGTCCAAACGATTTGGAATATTCCGTCATGATTGTCGGATTCATTTCAAAATTTAACGGTATGTTTCTATAATGGTCTTTACCACTAGCGATATTGAAAAAATAATAGTTACAAGACACTTCAATCGCTTTAAAAAAATCAGTAGGGCCATGTTTGCCACCATAATCGTTCCAATACCAGCAGCCAAATCTTTGCTTACCAATTTCAACAAACCCATCTGAATAGATTTTTTGATAAGGATCTAAACCTTGCTCTAAAGCAGAGTATCCGGTAATCATTTTGTAAATAGATCCTGGTTGGACAGCCATCATTGTCACATTATTAAACAGTGGTCGAGCAGCCAATGGGTTTCTTTTATTAACTGGGTTCAGAGCATTCCAATCATCTTGCTTAATGCCTGTGGAAAACAAATTCAAATCATATGATGGATAACTCGCTGAAGCAAGAACTTCACCAGTTTTAACATTTATGACGACACCTGCAGCAGATTCTGCATTGGCGTATTTATCATATTGATAATCACCCCAGGGGCTATCGTAAATGCCACCTGTCTGTAGATTAAGTAATGCTTTTTCTATGCTCGTTTCAAGGACTTTCTGCAAATCAAGATCAATGGTCAAATAAATATCTTCACCAGAAATAGCTGGTTTACTTTCCAAACCGTAAGCAACTTCATCAACATCTGCAACATATTTGCCGTAAACATCAACTTCGATGTATTTAAAGCCATTTTCACCATGCAAATCCGCTTCATAATTGCCTTCTATTCCAGTTTTACCAATAACTTGATTGCGGTTGTACCCTCCCTCAGTTATGAAAGACTGAATTTCAGCTTCTGTTGCGATTTTACCCATGTATCCCAATATATGCGCTGCGGTTGATTTGTTTGGATAGGTCCGTATTGTCTCATAGGTGACAGACAAACCAGGAAATTCGTACCCGCGTTCTTGTACGAGAACTGCAGTTTCTTTAGAGACCGATGAAGCAAGTTTGATCGGTTCATATTTCAAATAACCTTGTTCTTTAATAGTATGTTTGAATATCAAAATTTTGTAAGCATCATCATCTGAATACTCATCGTCAATTTTGAATTCTGAACGACTTCTAATTTTTTTGAAAGCATCTTTCGCAGAAATTTCAGGATCGAGACCATACATTTTCAAAAATGTTGTCTTGTATATTTCTTCTAAGAACAACATCTTTGATGTTGAAATAGGTAAATACTTTCCTTGATTATATAATATGCGATACGCTTCATATGCGCTTAATTCAGGATCGATGTAGTTAACCGCTCTAATATCGTCAAAAACAGCTTTAGCCGTCCAAGTTTCGTTATAACCGTTATCAACCAACCATTTTTTTATGCTTTCATCAAAACGGTATTTGTAAAGTCCATCTTCAATAAAAATTGGAAATTCTAGATGCTCTTCACCTTGTTTTTCAAGAAAATCATACATTGAAATGACAATTTCCGAAAAGTTGTCTGTAGGAACAAGGCCACTGTTAAGTTCTATTGCAAAACCTATTTGGCTCGTTGCCAGAATTTGACCATTTCTATCATAGATGTCACCACGCTTGGCATGTGTTTCAATTTGCTTGATACGATTGCTAATTGATTTTTTATAATACTCATCGCCATGTGTTATCGTCACATCATAAAGGCTATATGCCAAAAATAGAAAGATGAGAACAAAGCCGATGACAATGTGATTTTTTCTATTTTTCAATAAATTAAGCATTGAAATCTCCCAACTTATAGCCATGTACTTTTTTAAAGGCCTTTGAATAGATCAAATAGCCAAGGACGCCATTATAGACGACTTCCGTCGCGATCTTAATCGCCATTAATTCAAACGGAATCGTTGATTGAACAAAGAACATGATAATATAAAAGACAAAATGATAGAAGACAGTACCGATTGCGATTAAAAATACTGGTGTTATGAAATTGCCTTTAAACATAATCTCAATCAAATTGACGGTTATCAAAACTATCAAACCGTATATCAAAAAATTAACGCCTATCATTCTTCCTAAAAATACATCTTGCATAAGTCCAGATATAAGCGCAAATAAATAAGCTTGTCGGCTACTACCTAGCGAAGCTAATATAATAGACAAAATGATGCAAAAGTTTGGCAATGCATCATTGATCCGAAAGAGCTGAAAAATCGTGCTCGAAAATATAAAGTTTACGATGGCAATAATAATAATGGTATGATATTTCATCTCAACCTCCACTTCCACTAGTTGCCGCTTCAGTGGTTATAGTTTCAGTTGATGCGTCAGTTGTAGATTCATTTGTCTCATCAACCGCCTTACTGTCACTTTCACCATAATATGGGATTATCATCACTTTGTTAATTTTTTTGAAATCTACCGCAGGCGTTACTTTTATACGATTTAGAATCAAATCTTTATCAGTAACGACTTCATAAATTTTACCTATGAGAATCCCTTTCGGATACATGCCTAAACCTGAAGTCACAATAAAATCATTCACTTTTACAGTCGCCTTAGGATCAAAAAGTTCTCCGATCAATTCGTAATTTGTCGTACCACTTAAAATACCATCATAATCATCAGTAACGCGCAACATTTCAAACCCTACAGATGATTTTTGATCAATAATGGAAATAACCTTACTCCAGTTCTCGCCAACTTCATAAACGAGACCAACTAAACCACTTCCATTAATAACCGTACTGTTTTTAGTGATGCCGTGATCACTTCCTGCATCCACAGTGAACATATTAAACCAATTACCAATATCTTTAGATACGACGTTACATGAAATATAACCACTGTTCAGATCTTGATCTACATATTTTAAAGCGGACTTAAGGCTATCTAGTTCACTAAGCTCTTTCTGAGACATCGTCAAAGAAACGATTTGCTCTTTGAGCATTTCGTTTTCTTGTGACAAGTTTTCATTTAAATCCTTATAATTTAAAACGTTAATTACTGGTTCTGTCTTTTCATCAATGAAGTTTCCTATAGAAGTAAAAAACTTTTGAACGGGCATAATCATCGAACCAAGTTTGCTCTCGATAAACGTAATCCTGTCTCTTCCGCCAAATGAAAGTGCCATTAGGACGACTAGCAGTATGCCGATGACGACCAGAACGATCCTTTTATATCGATTATTCATTTAGTCCACCAATATTCATTATAATGAACGAGAGCTTATGAATACTTCTCGAAGTTCGTTGAAACTTTCTACAGCTTTACTTGTACCGATAGCGACACAATCAAGTGGATTTTCTGCTATTCTAACAGGCATACCTGTTTCTTTTTTAATCAGTTTATCAAGGTCAGTGAGTAATGCACCACCACCAGCTAACACAATACCCGATGAATAAATATCTGAAGCGAGTTCTGGAGGTGTTTTTTCAAGCGTTGATTTGATGCCTTCAACTATGGCTTGAATTGGTTCTCTAATCGCTTCAAAAATTTCGCTAGAATGAAGTACAAGTGTGTTTGGAAGTCCGGTAACTAAATTTCGTCCCGTAATTTCCATATGTCTATCATTGGTTGGCATCATGGCACATGCAATCATCATCTTTAAATTTTCAGCAGATCGCTCACCAATCATCAAGCTGTATTTTTTACGTACATAATTGATGATTGAGTCATCGAGCTCATCACCAGCAATTCGGATAGAGCGACTTGTTACAATGCCACCTAATGAGATAACGGCAATTTCAGTTGTACCACCACCTATATCGACAATCATACTACCAATTGGTTCTGTTATTGGTAAATCAGCACCGATAGCTGCTGCCATAGGTTCTTCAATTAGGTACGCATCTTTTGCTCCAGCGGACAAAGAAGCTTCATATACCGCACGCTTTTCAACTTCAGTGATTTGTGAAGGGATACCAACGACAACTTTTGCACCCGTGAAAATATTGATGTTCGGAACGGCTTTATTGATAAAGTATTTAATCATTTTTTGAGTAATGTCAAAATCGGCAATAACGCCATCTTTAAGGGGTCTAATGGCACGAATTGTACCTGGTGTCTTACCGATCATTTCTTTAGCTTCTCTACCAACTGCTAATACTTGACCTTTTTCATTGATGGCAACAACAGAAGACTCTCTTACGACAATGCCCTTGCCCTTAACACATACAAGTGTATTTGATGTTCCCAAGTCGATTCCAAGTTGCTTATAAAATAATCCAAATCTCATAAATTTTATCCTCTCGTCTTTAAAAGTTCTCACTCAATTATAAAAATCTCGTGATTTAAGTGCAATACTAAGCTAAAAAGTAGCCTGTTAAAGTTGATTTTCTTCTTTAAAGCTATAATACTTGTCTCGTCCAATTATTATATGATCAATCAGCGGAATGCCGATTAATTGCCCTGCTTCAAACAAACGCTTTGTTATATTGATATCTTCTCTGCTTGGATCGATATGTCCAGATGGGTGATTATGAACGACGATTAGTGATGCTGCACTACGTTTGATCGCCCGATTAAACACTTCTCTTGGATGTACGATGGATGCATTCAAACTACCAATAGAAATAACTTCCCAATTGATGACTTCATTTTTCGTATTAAGTAAAACGGCAATGAATTTTTCGACTTTTGATTCACTTAGTTCAGCATTAAAGAAATTAACAACCTCGCTAGGCGATGAAAGTTTTGCTTTTCGCATAGTGGTTGACTGCTTAAGTCGTTTTCCGAGTTCTATAGCTGCAAGAATCTGACAAGCTTTAGATTCGCCAATACCTTCAATTAAACACAGCTCTTCTAATGTTATTTGATGGAGTTCATTTAGATTATCGCCACATTTTTCAACAATTTCGTTGCCGAGTGATAGTGCACTTTGATTTTTTGTGCCTGTTCGAAGTAAAATTGCAAGTAATTCTGAAACGGATAAATAGGAAACGCCAAGATTCATCAACTTTTCTCTGGGTTGTTCAGCAACTGGCAAATCTTTAATCATGTGGTATGCTCCTTTAAACTAAAAGATCCAATTGAAAATGTGATTTCAACATTGAATTTAATTTAGAGAGCGGTAAGCCCATGACGTTAAAAAAATCGCCTTTTATTTCGCTTACCAATAAAGCACCAAAACCTTGAATTCCATAAGCACCCGCTTTGTCATAAGCTTCACCCGTGTTGAGATAAATCTCTATTTCTTCATCGGAAAGGTCATTAAAAGTCACCTCGGTTCGAGCATATTCAACGACTTTTGTATTGCTGTCACCATGTACCAAAGCAACTCCCGTGAAGACTTCATGTGTATTACCACTTAGTGATTTTAACATGATTTTTGCTTCTTCTCGAGATTTTGGTTTACCTAAAATACGCTCGAAATAGACAACCGTATCACTGGCAATTACAAGTGCATCAGCATTTGACATAGAAATATCGAGCGCTTTTTCTAGTGACAACCCCATCACAATTTGTATAGGGGTCTCATTCTCACCTATTGGCTCGACAATCTCACTTGGTATAACATCAAAGGGCATATGAAATTGTTTTAAAAGTTCTATCCTTCTCGGAGATGCCGAGGCTAAGATGACTCTCATAGTTTTTTATAAACAATGAAAGCTATCACGATTCCAATAATGCCAGCTATATTAAGGCTCAGCTTAAAACCAAATGTGATAACAATAATGTTCAAATCGACTACAAAAGGATCAACACCGATACTCTTTCCAAAATTTAGTATTGGTACTGAGTCACCTAGGGCTGCACCTATCAAACTACCAAAAATAGCTCCAATCAATAGTAAAACTAATAAAACGAGACTATCGTTGCTCTTAACTCTCATAACGACCTCTTAATCATACCATATTTTTACATTTTTTTCCATTAATTTGCATAGCAAACAGACGTAGCAGTGTTCTAATCTAAACTCTAGTTTAACATTATGTTGTTTTAAATACAAGGAAAAGAGGTTTATTAAATCATGAATTAAATTAAATATTCAATGGTTACCGACGTTTCTGTTAAGGGTTTAAATATGAGTAATTCGATTACTTACCAAATAAAAAACCTCCCTGAGTTCGGGAGGTTTAATCTTGTAATAAAATTATTTGACAAATTCAACTTTTCTCTGACTTAAGTCACCTTGAATCGCTTTAGTTGGACATTTTTCAACGCAAATCATACAATTTGTACATTTGTCATAGTCAATCTCCGCTAAATTGTTTAACACATGAATCGCATCATACGGACAGTTTTTCTCACATATACCGCAAGCAATACATGCAACGCTACAATTTTTCTTGACCATAGGTCCCTTGTCTTTATTGTTACATTGAACAACTGTAAGTTGCTCATATGGTACAAGACTGATAACAAATTTCGGACAAATTTCGATACACTTGTTACATGCGGTACACTTATCAGGATCAACAAGCGCTAACCCTTTATCGTTGATATGAATTGCATCAAAAGGACAAACTTGGACACAAGAGCCCAAACCCATACAGCCATACAAACATTTTTTCGGTCCACCGTTCAACATGTTGGCAGCGACACAACTGTCAAAACCGTCATAATCAAAACGGTTACCACAATTCTCATCATGGCCTTCACACTTGACTCTTGCTACTTTTTTAATCGTTTCTCCAGCATCAAGTCCCATAATTTGAGCGACTGCCTGAGCAACTGGTGCACCACCAACTGGACAACCGTTAACAGGTGCAGCACCTTTAACTACCGCATTCGCAAAAGCATCGCAGCCTGGATAGCCACAAGCACCACAGTTAGCGCCAGGTACAGCTTCTCTAACTGCAACAACTCTTGGATCAATTTCCACGGCAAATTTTTTAGAAGCAAACGCTAGCAAAGCGCCAAAGACAAGTCCCATAATACCCAAACTGACACCAGCTAATATAATTGTATTGTAATCCATTTCGTCCTCCTATACTAAGCCGGTAAAGCCTAGAAAGGCTATAGACATAAGGCTTGCTGTAATTAGAGCAATAGGAAAGCCTTTAAACGGCAATGGTACATCTGATGTTTCAAGTTTTTCACGTATTCCAGCAAACAACACGATTGAAAGAGAAAAGCCAATCGCAGCGAAAAATGAATGAAAGATTGTTTGAACAAGACCAAACTCATATTGAATGTTTAAAAGTGCAATACCTAAAACCGCACAGTTCGTCGTGATAAGTGGTAAGAATACACCAAGTGCTTGGTATAGCGTTGGACTCATCTTTTGAAGGACGATTTCGACAAACTGAACCAATGATGCAATAACGAGTATGAATGCTGCTGTCTGTAAATACTCTAAATGATAAGGTACGAGTAAATAATTCTGAACAAAGAATGTTAAAGTTCCTGCTAAAGTGATGACGAACGTGACCGCCATACCCATACCAAAAGCTGTCTCAACTTGTTTTGATACGCCTAAAAATGGACAGATTCCTAAAAATCTCGAAAGGACAACGTTGTTAACGAGAATCGCACTGACCATTATGACAAAAATACTTGCATTTTCCATTACAACCCCTCCTTATTTCGCTTTTTTTAGTGTGTAGCTGTTATATAGAGCTAGTAACAATCCAAGTGCCAAGAAACCACCTGGAGGTAAAATCATAATTAATGCAGGTTTATATGAAGCACCGAAAAGTGCAGCGCCAAATATACTGCCGTTGCCTAAAATTTCTCGAACACTACCTAATACAAACAAGCCAAGCGTAAATCCTAATCCCATACCAATACCATCAAACGCTGAATCAATGACGCCATTTTTATTTGCAAACGATTCTGCACGCGCAAGAATGATACAGTTTACAACAATCAACGGAATAAATAACCCAAGAGATATAAATAATGCTGGAACAAAAGCTTCCATCAACATACTAATAACTGTTACGAAGGTAGAAATTACAACTACGTAAGCGGGAATCCTAACTTGCGCAGGAATGAATTTACGAAGCAAAGAGATCGCAACATTAGATCCAACGAGAACTGCTGTAGTCGCCAAACCCATACCGATTCCATTTTCTGCAGATGTAGTTACTGCAAGTGTTGGACACATACCTAACAATTGTACAAATATAGGATTTTCTTTGAAGATACCTCTAGTTAAATTGCTTAGTTTCAATTGCCAACACCTCCGTTCTCAAGAATCCAGTTAAACGCATCAATGGATGCATTAGCACCTTTAGATATAGCAACACTTGAAATGGTAGCGCCAGTAATTGCTTGAATATCATTACCGGATGCTTCAGTTTTTGAAACACCTATTTGAGACGTAGATGATTTACCTGAAAACTGATCGTAGAAAGATGCATCTTTTGCTTTTGCACCAAGTCCAGGTGTTTCGTTATGACTACCCACTCTTAATCCAGTAACCACTTCATCAACATTTACACCTGTTACAACAACTACAGCACCACCAAAACCAGTCGGTGCTGATTTGAAAACATAACCGATTGGTGCGCCAGATGCATCTAAACCAACATATGCTTCTTGTATGGGTTCAAACTGACTGATAATTGCTTCTAAATCTTCGCCTGTTATATCAACAAATGATGCCGCTTCTGGCAATACATCTTTTTTAGCTTGCTCATTCGCTAAGAATCGTTGCTCTGCAATTCTGTCTTTTGTCACTTCATTTGTAAAACCAAGTGCAAAAGCTGCTACAGAACTTATGAGTAAGAGAATAAATCCGATTTTCAGAATTTGTTTCATTATTTTGCACCTCCAAACACACGAGGTTTCGTATATTTATCAATCAGTGGCGCTGCAACGTTCATCAATAATATTGCGTAAGATACACCCTCTGGATAGCCACCGTAGAATCTGATGATGACTGTCAATAAACCCATACCAAATGCGTAAATAATCTGTCCTTTTGGAGAGATCGGTGATGACGCGTAATCAGTTGCCATGAAAAATGCACCGAGAATCAAACCACCTGATAAAATATTTATCATTGTCATTTGAACATCGAAACCTGTAATCAGCAGAGTCAATATAGCAACGGTTCCAATATAAATACCTGGTATTTTTATCGAAATGACACCACGATAAATCAGGTAAATGCCACCAAGGATTAATAATAATACTGATGTTTCACCTATACAGCCGCCTACTCTTCCAATCAACATATCCATCATACTTGGAAGTGGTACATCTAAACCTTCTTTAACGATACCTAATACCGTTGCACTTGAAATTGCGTCGGATTTTACAGCAACCCAAGTAGTCATCTGTACTGGCCACGAGGCAACTAACAAAGCACGTGCTGCAAGTGCTGGATTAATAAAGTTATGTCCCAGACCGCCAAATGCCTGTTTAACTATTGCTATTGCAAAGAAACTACCAACTACGGGTATCCAATAAGGTACTGTTGAAGGTAAGTTCATACCAAGTAACAGACCTGTTACAACCGCACTAAAATCATTAATAGTTATCGGTGTTTTTCTGATTTTTTGACATAGTGCTTCAGTAACCAATGCTGTTACTATAGATAAAACTAAAATAATCAAAGCGCGAACGCCAAAATTGTAGACACCAAATGCTGCTGCAGGCGTCAATGCAATTGTAACATCCCTCATAATCTTTTGAGTTGTTTCAGAAGATCGAATATGAGGCGATGATGAAACCGTCAACCTATTTTCCATTGTCATCCTCCCCTATTTTCGTTTTCTTGCCAAAATTTCACGCTTTGCAACGCGTATTGATTGAAGCAAAGGTCTCTTTGCTGGACATATAAATGAACATGAACCACATTCAATACAATCAAGCGCATTATATTTTGCTGCTTTATCGTATTCATGTAGCAATGCATATGCACTAATTTGTATCGGTTCGAGATTGATTGGGCATGTTGTCACACATTTTCCACATTTTATACATGCTGTCGCTTCCGGTAATTTAGCGTCTTCTTGAGAGAAAACCAAAATGCCTGAAGTGTTTTTCATAGCAGGTAGTTCATCGGAGAACTGTGCTACGCCCATCATTGGGCCACCGAGTAGAATTTTGCCAGGCGTTCCGTTATAACCGTCACAAAAATCAATTAATGCTTTGAGTGGTGTGCCCACTTTAAAACGAATGTTTTTAGGCGTCTTGATGCCTTTTCCAGTCACTGTGCATACGCGTTCAACAAGCGGCATTCCAGTTTCAAATAAATTGCCGATTGTAGCAGCTGTAGCTACATTATTGACGACAACTCCGATGTCCATTGGTAATCCACCTGATGGAATAGCACGGTTTGTACATGCAAAGATAAGTTGCTTTTCTGCACCTTGAGGGTATTTTGTTTTTAAACCAACCACTCTTATCTCAGTATTCTTGGCAGCTTCAGTCATCTTAGCAATCGCATCTGGTTTATTGCTTTCTATACCAATCACACCATTTTTGACGCCTAAGGCATGCATTAATATTTGAAGGCCTTTTATAATATTCTTTGGCTCCTCAAGCATCAACCTATGATCACATGTTAAATAAGGCTCACACTCTGCGCCATTGAGCACAATTGTGTCAATTTGCTTTTCAGGTGGTGGCGATAATTTTACATGCGTTGGAAAACCTGCACCGCCCATTCCGACGATACCGGCATCCTTAATAATATCTACAATTTCCTTGCCTGTTAAAGTCTTGAAATCCGGTTTTGGCTTAACTGTATCTGCGAGTTCATACTTATCGTCATTTTCTATAACAACGCAAGTATCAAATCCGTATGCTGTATTTTGTTTTCTGACATCCATTACAGTGCCTGATACAGAACTGTGAACATTTGCAGAAACAAAACCGCCAGCAGTACCTATCAGTTGACCAACTTTCACCAAATCGCCTTTTGCGACGGCTGGTTCACAAGGTGCACCAATATGCTGCCTCAAAGGAATTTCAATTACTTTAGGGCCTAAAAAATCAACAATTGGTAAATTTTCAGTCGATTTTTTGGAATGTGGAGGATGTATGCCTCCCTTAAAAGTTAAAAGCCCCATATATACTCACCCCTTTAAAAAAATTTGCGTAACTTTATTGATTGAGAAATTATACTGTATACAATTTCTAATCTCACCATTAACAATTCTACTATAAATCGATAGCTAGGTCAATGCATGACCCATTGATATTTCAACCGTTTAAAACCGTTTGAAAGTTAATTTTTTACCAATCATCCTCGTTCTTGATACCAATTTCAACCTTTATGAAGTCGGGAAATTCCATCGTTACTATTAATTAGCGTCCACCATGTGAACACTGCTTTAACAACCCATTAGTGTACAATACAAAAAATATATTTATATCTCAAGTATTTACTAAATTGCTAAAACAATAAAATTAGTATAAATTAATCTATCGATATTTGAGAAACATTGTTAAATATAAATCATCATTATTTATGGAAATCGCATAATTACCTTTTAAGTTGCAAAATTCCGTTTATCGAATTTGACAATTGCTCAATCAAGTCGTTTTGAAAAACGAAATTAATACAATTTGGAATTATGCAATTTCCTCACTTAAATATTGCTCCAAAAAAAGCACAAAATCCGATTGCAAACTGATAGCCTGTTTGAAATGTTAGTTTTGCGCTTATTTTTATCCGATGAGTTTTTGCACTTCTGCAATCACTTTTTCTGCGACGAATGGTTTAACGATAAAGCCTTTTGCACCAGATTTAACCGATTCAATAACCATGCTTTCTTGTCCCATTGCACTGCACATTAGGACTTTGGCATTTGGAAAATCTTTAATAATCTTTCTTAAGCCCTCTATGCCCGTTACTTCTGGCATCGTAATGTCCATAGTAACGAGATCTGGTGAAAATTCTTTGTATTTTTGATAGGCTTCTTCTCCATTGCCAGCTTCTGCAATTACTGTGTACCCTGCTTTGACGACGATGTCATTTAAAAGTTTTCTCATAAAAAGCGCATCATCAACAATTAATAATTTTTTGCCCATATTACCTCTCCTTAAACTTTGCTAAAACAAATTAACGATACCCATTAAGAGCAAAAGAATTAATACGATTTTCTTAAATATAACATCGTCAATTTTATTACCTACATAAATACCTATATAGGTTCCAACTGCCATAACTGGCAGTAAGAACATCATGTTGATCAACTCGGGATTATCGAATAATCCATTTTTCAAATAAAGTGCTATCGTCACAATATTTAAAATGACGAATAGAAAAGTTAAACTGCTTCTAAATTCATTTTTGTTCTTGTCGTCATTGGCTAAGAGTACGACCACTGGAGGTCCACTGAGTGAAACCGCGCCGTTTAGAATACCACTTAGTATACCAGTTATTATATAGGACAAATTTTTATTTTTGATGTTTAATTTTACACCACTAATCATAACCAATGAGATGGCGATCAATAAAATACTAATAAAAAATTTGAGTGTTGATTCATCTACGATGATTAAAAGTTGAACACCGATAGGGATACACACGACAGCAAATATCGCCAATAAACCAATTTCTTTCAAGTGTGGTTTCATCTTCAGCTTAAACAGTATGATAAAATTCAAAAATACACTGAAAACGACTAATGTAGGTACGACAATTTTAAGCTCAAATATCAATCCGAGTAATGGTAGAGCCAATAGCGAAAACCCAAAACTCGTAGCGCCTTGTACAACGGAAGCCAATAAAATGACAAATGCTGCAAATAGAAAATTCATGATGCCTCCAGATTAGTTTTAAGTTTAATCAACTATAATTATAACATTATGTATAATAAAGTACAAAATGATAATTAGTGTTTGATAATTATAAAAAACAAGTGTAAAAAAAGCTTGACTTTTTACTGTGCAAAAACTATAATAAAAAAGTCGTAACACGACATGCGGCTATTCCGTAACTGGTATACACAGCATCTTGTGATAACGACTTATCAAATACCTCATTATTTTTTTACATGCGAGTGTGGTGAAATTGGCAAACGCACAGGCTTGAGGGGTCTGCGGTAGAAATACCTTATGGGTTCAAGTCCCATCACTCGCACCATCAGATAATTTGACTCTTGATTTTCAAGAGTCTTTTTTATTGCGAAAATGAAACCTCCCCTATTTGGGGAGGTTTTTATTTGTCCTTTAAGCGGTCTTTTAGTCGCTCATGGATTGAATTCAGATAAAAATCTAACTGCTTATGAAGCATATGCAAATCACCGGTGTTCTCAATTGCATAATCTGACATTGACCGCTTTAGCTCAATTGACATCTGAGCTTTAATTTTCTTCATGGCTAATTCAAGCGGAATTTTATCTCTTTGTATAATGCGTTGAAGGCAAACTGTTTCTGGTGCATAAACCAAGACGATTTCATCATAATTCTCTCGCGTATCCGTTTCAAACAACAGCGGAACATCAAAGAAAACAAAAGGTTCACTTGTATAGCTCATGAGGTGCTGCTGCATTCTCAATCTGATTTGAGGGTGCAAAATATCATTTAGCTGTTTTCTCAAAATGTCGCTGTTAAAAATGATTTCAGCTAGCTTTCCTCTATTCAACGAACGATCTGGATAAAGTATACCTTCACCAAACGCTTCAACAATCCTAAAAAGACCAATTTCTCCTGGTTCCACAACTTCTCTTGAAACGAGATCTGCATCAATCAGTGGGTAACCGAGTGATATTAAATACTTACTTACTTCACTTTTTCCCGATCCGATGCCACCTGTAATTCCAATTAAGAAAGGCTTTTTATTTTGCTTCATACCAGCTGTCTCCTGTATTCATATCTACTTTCATAGGCACAGAAAGGTCATAACATTCTTCCATGCAATACTTGAGGATTGGTTTAACGACTTCAAGTTCATCTAGAGGTACATTGAGTATGAGCTCATCGTGTACTTGAAGTATGAGTTTCGATTTGAGCCCATTTTGCTTGAGTGTTTCGAAGACTTTAATCATGGCTAGCTTTATGATATCTGCAGCACTGCCCTGTATCGGTGTATTTCTAGCTGTCCGCTCAGCTGCTGAACGCAACATAAAATTACTGGCATTGATATCGGCTATTGTTCTCTTACGATTTAAAATCGTCTCAACGTATCCCTTTTCTTTACATGCCTCAATTATCTCATCCATAAAGCCCTGTACGCGTGGATAGCTGATAAAGTAATTTTCAATGTAGAGTTTAGCTTCTTTTCTAGAAACGCCGATGCTTTCAGACAAGCCGAAATCGCCCATGCCATACACGATTCCGAAATTGACTTCCTTTGCTCGGCTTCTCTGTAGTGATGTCACTTCAGCAACGGGTATTTTAAATACTTGTGAAGCAGTTAATGTATGAATATCTATATTGTTGTTAAATGCATCGATGAGCTTAGGGTCCTTAGATAAATGCGCCAAGACGCGTAGTTCAATCTGCGAGTAGTCGGCATCTAGAAGAACACAACCAGGATCAGCAATAAAGAATTTTCTGATTTTACGTCCGTATGGAAGCTTTATGGGGATATTTTGAAGATTAGGTTCCGTAGAGCTGAGTCTACCTGTAACGGCTATGGTTTGATTGAGTGACGTGTGCACGCGTGGTTCACTTGGATCTATGACAAGTCTTAGACCGTCAATATAAGTCGATTTAAGTTTGGTATACATACGGTATTCGATGATTTCTCGCACGATTGGATGCTTGTCTATAAGTTTTTCTAGCACATCAATCCCCGTTGAGTAACCTGTTTTTGTCTTTTTTCCACTTGGTAGCGAGAGTTTTTCAAATAAAATGACACCGAGTTGTTTTGGTGAATTAATGTTGAATGTCTCCTCTGCCATCTCAAAAATGGTCGTTTCAATTTCTTTGATTTTTTCAACGAGTTGAACGTCAATCTGATCGATTTGTTCAATATCTACTCTAAAGCCAGTGTATTCAATATCAGCCAATATTTTTATCAGAGGTATTTCTACTTCGTCAAACAACTTCCTCAAATTTTCAGCTTTCAATATTGCTTCAAAACTCTTTTTGAGTTCGATTATACCACTGATTTGTGACACGATACACTTATCAAGTTTCTCCGTGTCTACTTCAGCATAGGTCAATTTCTTGACGCCTTTTCCAAGGATGTCTTCTGTAGAAATAATCTTGTTTGAATTGTGTTCAAAAGCGACTTCCGATAAGTCGTAGTTTCTTCGAGCGGGATTGATGAGATAAGCCGCAATGAACCCATCAAAGGTAACACCATTTAAATCGATGCCCTTTCCCATTAAAAAGAGATAATCCTCTTTTATATTGTATCCGGACTTACCAATTTTCTCATTTTCAAAGACATCTTTAAGAAGCATAATATGTTCAACATCATGCGTAATGACTGCTTTTCCATCAAAGTAAAAACATGCAGCCACGAGCTTGTGCGTAACGATATGCGTTACATCGTAGTAGAGCTTAAATGTAAACTCTAAAGTCTGTTTTAATGCATCGCTTAACGACTTACAATCCATTTCAATCCATTCATAATCGATTGGTTGTTCTTCACTTTTTACATTGATTTTTAATTTGTTGAGAAGACTTGTCAGTTCATAGTATTTAAAGGCTTTAACTGCTTCATCCAAGTTGGGATCTTGGATAATCAATTGACCAAAATCGATTTCTATTGGTACTTCAGTGAAAATCGTCGCTAATCTCTTTGACAATAGCGCTTGCTCCGCATATTCCACTAACAAACCTTGTATGCGTTTGTTTTCAACATGACTGACATTTTCTAATAAATTCTCAACCGTACCAAATGCCTCCAGTAATTTAGAAGCCGTTTTTGGTCCTATACTTGGCACACCTGGGATATTATCGGAAGAATCGCCGCTTAACCCTTTAAAATCAATGACTTGGTTTGCATGAACACCAAGATCTTCCATGACGTCGATATCTTCATAGAGTTTAAGTTGGGAAATTCCCTTCTTAGTAATATGAACTTTCGCGCCAAAGGCCACAAGTTGAAGGGCGTCTTTATCACCAGTGATGACGTTGACTTCCATACCATGATCGACACATTGCTTAGCGATGGTACCGATTAAATCGTCTGCTTCATACCCTTGAAGTTCAACCCTCGCAATATTGAGTGTATCCAGTATTTCTTTCACAATAGGCATCTGCATAGCCAGTTCATTTGGCATTCCCTTTCGCGTCCCCTTATAGGCATCATAGGTTAAGTGCCGAAATGTTGGACCTTTCATATCAAATGCAACACAAAAGTGTGTTGGGTTAAAATTTTCTATTAAATTGAAAATCATGGATGTAAGACCATGCACACCACCTGTATAAACACCTTTTGAGTTCTTAAGTTCAGACATGGCAAAATAGGCTCTATTTATTAAACTATTTCCATCAACAATCACGATATTTTGATTCATATGAGGCTCCTTATTAGCTAATTATACAATTTCCTCTATTATATCATAAATGCAGTGCATATAAAAAAAAGAAGGCTCGTAAGCCTTCTATTGTATAACTAAATCAATAAATTTGTCGTTATTTAATAATCGTAAGAAACGGTCACGTTTGCAGTAATCGTGATTTCGCCAGATTCAATTGGTGTTGTAGTGTCCATTGCCACTTCAGCGCTTTTAGCAGGATAATAATCGTAGAATAAACCCCCGCCATTGCTCGCTTCAGTTATCGCAAATGGTAGACCTGGTGCTTTGCCGTAAGTGCTCATAATCGCTGTCGCTTTGCCTTTGGCATCAGCCATAGCAAGTTTGAGTGCTTCTTGATAAACTTTACTATCGTCAGCTACTGTAAAACGGATGCTGTTAACGTTATTTGCACCAGCTGCAGTTGCTGTATCGATGATGGCGCCCACTTTTGTGATGTCTTTAATTTTAATGTTTACGGTGTTGTTTGCTATAAAATATGGGTCACTTTGTTTTTCAAGAACGTAGTCGGAAGTTTGATAGAGGTTGTACCCAGTTGTTTTGATATCTTCTGCTTTGATGCCTGCTGCTTTGATGGCTTCAACCACTGCTGCCATGAGTTTAGCATTCTCTTTTTGAGCGACTGCTGCATCGGCATTTTTAGTTTGGACACCGATATCGATAAATGCTAAATCTGGTGTTACGACAATTTCTCCTAAACCTTGAACACTGACCAATCTAGGATCAACCCCTTCCGTAGTTGCCATTGATAGATCTGTAGGGGCATTGACTGCAATGACGCCCACAACTAAAGCGACCATTAATAGGATTGATACGCCTGCCATTAATTTATTTTTCATTTTTAGTGCCTCCTTTTTTTCTTCTTTTAATAATAATACTGAGTATATATGCCGCTAATGCGAGTAAAACCAAAATGGGTGAATTCGCGACTAACCAAATCACAAAACTTTCAACGGTGCGTCTGATATCGTTGATAGTATTGATGAGCCCTTCCTTAGCTTTTCCAAATAGACTTTCGTCGATTGGTTCAACGATAGGCTTGAGGCTTTTAACTTCGTTGAGTTCTACAGTAATCGTCGTCATGTCTACAAGTGATTCCCAATCCTTAATCTGTTTTTCATAAGAACTGATGCTGCCTCTGACACGTGTCAGTTCGTTTTCAATCGTTAAAATATCTGCGATTTCAACGGCTTGGTTCATGATTTCACGAAGTCTTGCTTCAGTTACTTTCAAATTTTCAATCTCGGCTGCCGTGTCTCGATACGCTTTTGTAATATCTGAAGCATTGCTTGCATTCATTGTCACGAGCCCAAGCACTTTAATTTGTTCTAATGTTGTACTGTAAGCTTCTGATGGCATCCTAATGGTAATGTAACCATACTTTAGGTTATCCGTTTCAGAATTGTAATTTTTATAGGCGGTTGACTCATTTTCGATATAGCCGCCTGAGTCTGTGACTGTCGCTTTAAGTGCCGTCATCACATCGTCATATTTTTCGACGTCCATGCGAAGGCTTGCTGTTTGAATAATCATTCGACCATCTCTATAATCATTTTTAGCTTTATTGTCAAGTAATGCAGCTTCAGTCGTCGCTTCAGGTGCACTTCCTTTCGCAAAGGCATTTTCTTGTTCAACAGCACCTGAAAAGCTTGGTGAGATAGGTGCAACTTCAATGCCAGCCCTGTTGCCATCGTTACTATCGCCATACATCGCACCTGCCGTTGTTTCTTGGAGCATATCATACGACTCCATGGCCATCGCTTGTTCTTCTTTTGGTTGTCCTAAAAAGCCTTTTGTCGCAATGATGACGATGACCATGATCGCTGGGATGGCCGCATAGGCATAGTAGCTACGTTTCATTTTAAAATGACTAAGTTTTTCAATGAAGCTTCCAAATATGTTCGTCTTTACGGCTGACTGATGGCCAACGTATTTTTCAGACGCCATCTCTTTAGAAGCAAGAACGAGTTTTTCGTGTAATTCGTTTTCGAAACCTAATGGCAATTCTTTCAAATCAATTTCCCCCATTAGTTGAACCATATACTTGAGTTCTTCAAATTCAACGGTACACGATTCGCAGGAGTCTAGATGTTCATTGAGTTTTTTAAGCTCTTGATCATTGATTTCTTTGTCTAAAAAAGCGTTCATAAATTGTCGCGCTTGTTCACATTCCATAAAACTCCCTCCTTTCTAATTGTCTGCCAGTTGAATTTGTAGAATATTTTTAAGTGCACTTCGACTTCTGTTTAACCGGGAACGTACAGTCCCAATAGGTATCTGTAATATTTCTCCGATTTCTTCATAGGAATATCCCAGTAAATCTTTTAGAACGACGACTGATTTGTTATCCTCAGACAACTTATTCAGTGCCATTTCAATTGATTCCTTAAGTTCGAGTTTCTCGTAAATAAGGAGCGGATTTGCTTGATCATCTCGTATGATATCCTTGAGAGAGCCATTATCTGCTAACTCGGCATCATAAGATAATACAACCTCTTTGCGTTTTCTGAGTTCATCTTTACATACATTGATTGTGATTCGATATAACCAAGTAGAAAAATTGGCCTCCATTTTGAACTGACGAATCGCTTTAAAAGCTTTTATCAAAGTCTCCTGCGACATGTCTTTTGCATCTTCTTCATTGCCCATCATTCTAAATGCAATATTGTAAACATACCTATTGTATTTAACAATGAGTTTTTCAAAGCTTTCGACGTCTCCCTGGATGCTTTTTTCGATGAGCGTTGATTCCATTTTTCCACTCCTTTCATGAAAGGTATAGTATTATGACGTAATTTTAAAAAAATAGTTCCATCTATACTGAGGAAATTGCATAATTCCAAATTATGTGTCTTTCATTTCTCAAAACGGCTTGACTGAGCCATTGTGTAATTTGATAGACGGAATTTTGCAATCTAAAAGGTGAGAAAATTGCATAATTCCAAATTGTATGAATTTCATTTATCAAAACGGCTTGATTCAGCCATTTTCAAATTCGATAAGTTGAATTTTGCAACTTAAAAGGTAATTATGCAATTTCCATAGGTAATTATACAACTTCCATTACTATTATACCAAATAAATAAGCGTCAAACATTCTTCTGTTAAAAGAATAATTGACGCTTCAATATATTGATAAATTTGCATACCGCAACACCTAATTTTGATAAACTGGTATCGCTTTTTTTAGTTTATAGGGATGCAGCTGTGAGGATATAAAATTATGATCTTTATCTAAGACCAGTGTTGCATGATGCATAAATTCTGACCTTGTAAAATATCTGAGATCCGTTGCTCTTAAGATGAGATGTTCGTTATCCGAATCCCTCATGACCTTAATATGCAAATTCGGTGAAAACTGTGTAAACATCTCCCCAACTGCCGATGATTTAAATAGATCAAAATAAGACTGGTCCTCAACTTCAAATGTACGCGTTATTTTTATGCGATCGACCTTCTTGCTTAAGATCATCCACGGATTAAATTGACCAACGAAATCATGTGTAGCTGTATGTGCTACAAAATCCCATTTATAAAAGGCCTTTAACGAAGGGATAACATGCACGTCAACATCGCTATAATTCTCGTTAAAATAGTCATTTAATCGAGTTGCAGCTAATTTTCTACTTAGATTCCTACCCAGTAGATAGACGGCTATCAATAATACCCCTGATATGAGTTCAAGTGGTGAGTTTTTACCATTTAAAATGTAATAAAGGCCTACCATCGTAATGACTGGATCGTATAAAGTCAAAAGGCTTGCTTTCATTTTTTTCTTGAATAGCTTTGCCCCATATGAATTTAACATATCGAGACCGGTATGAGACAGTGCACCTAAAAACGTCCACACTAAAGTTGTAAAAAAACTAAACCCTGCAAAACCCATTTGCGAAAGTAAAATGGTAATTACAATACTAAAACCAGCTAAAAAGGGTACAGAGTGCGATTTTCCTCTATGATGCTCAAGGTAAGCGGCATCATCTTTAAATAGTCGAATGACAAAATCTAAATCGGGCGACATAGCACCAAGCATCGCACCAATAGTAATAGAACTTTCAATAGAGACGGCATCGCCTGAGAATGCTGATATTGCAACGCCAACTAAGCCATGGGTTAAGGGATCCATTTTTCTCCTTTATAATTAGCACGAATCATTCACATCAAATCTTCAGTGCCTATTCATAATTTTAATTCTAAACAAAAAAAAAGATAGAACGTTATGTAAACCATTCTATCACATGCACTTTTAGTAAACAACAATTATTAGAATTGTTTACAAATTAATATTATTTTTTCTTATAAGTCCGTTAATGCTTTTGAAACGTGATTGAGTACCACACAACCAGTTTCAGTCACTAATACCAAATCTTCAATTCTAACGCCAAAGTCCCCAAGTAAGTAAATGCCTGGTTCTATAGAAAAGGTCATCCCTACTTCACAGATGTTCTCACTTGTTCCGCTAACATCTGGAAACTCATGTACATTGATACCGATGCCATGGCCAGTTCTATGCGTAAAATAGTCACCATAACCAGCCGCTTCTATAACATCTCTTGCCGCTTTATCCACTTCGCTTAATGGAACGCCTGGCTTCACTTTTTCAATGGCTTTTAAATTCGCTTGTAAAACGAGTTCGTAGACTTCTCGATATTTATCAGATGGCGTGCCATAGTAAAAGCTACGTGTCATATCTGAGCAATAACCGTCCAATCTGCCACCTATGTCGATAACGACCGGTTGATTGATTTCTAGCACGGTGCTGTCACAGTCATGATGAGGCTCGGCACCACCTGTGCCAAAGCAGACCGTTGGGGTAAACGACATTTCGTGAACGCCGAGCTTTGCATTGATATCGACCACTTTCTTTTGAACGTCAAGCTCAGTAAGGGGTCTTAAAGGCGCTTCTTCCTTGATATACTGCATGACTTCTGTCATGACTTGGTCGTTTATCAATGAAGCCTTAATCATGCGCTGTGCTTCTATAGCGTCCTTGCAAAGTCTCACGTTGTCCACAGCAGGTGAACCATTTTCATAACGACTTTCTGGATGACATTTCATGAGTTTGAGTAAAAAATGACTCTGCCAATTTTTATCGACGCCAATCACACTACCCACTTTAATATCATCAGCCAAAAGCTTCAAAAAATCTTCTGTATCCTTATAGTATATTACGGGAATACCTAGATCGTTTTGCATCGGAAACAACGCACTGATGAATAGATTACAAGTTGTTGGTGACACAGATAGAGCCAACAGTCTTTCACCAGGATGTATTTCTTCATCCAATAGATAAAAGATAGAATCTGGAGAAGTAATGATTAGATGATCAAGACTAAAGTGCTTTATTTGTTCCCTAATACGCTTTAAACGTTCTAAGTTCATGTTAAGGTCTCCTTCAAATGATTTAGTAGTTACCTGAGGAAATTGCATAATTCCAAATTGTATGATTCTCATTTATCAAAACGGCTTAATTGTGCCATTGTCAAATTCGATAAACGGAATTTTGCAACTTAAAAGGTAATTATGCAATTTCCATACATATCTAATTATACATGGTTTAAAAGGCGATTGTATACACAAAAAAACCCTAAGTCGATATTTAAAACGACTTAGAGGTCAATTGTTATGCGTATATTTTTACGATTTCAAGAACCAGCTTTGCTGCGCTTACTAAATCCTTAATGTGGAGGTGTTCTTCAAGTGTATGTGGCTTTCTTTCTCCAATGCCAAGATTTACTGCTGTAATTCCCTTAGCATTAAATATATTCGTGTCACTACCGCCACCTGATGAAGCAGTAAAAGGCTTTAGTCCAATAGCCGCACAAGCATCAAACGCTTTTAGCACGATGGCATCATTTTCTGCCACACTAAATGCTGAATACATACGATCAACAGTACATTCAACTTCTGCGCCAAATATTTTAGCAGCCTCAGTAAAACAAGCGACCATATGATCTGATTGTTTTTTGAGTTTATCGTTATCAAGACTTCTCGCTTCCGCTTTCACAGTACATTCTGGTGCGACGATATTGGTAACCGTACCGCCTTCAATTCTGCCAATATTTGCAGTCGTTTCTTCATCTATTCTAAGAAGCGTCATTTTTGAAATGGCACTTGCTGCAACCATGATGGCACTGATTCCCTCTTCTGGCGCGACACCCGCATGCGCAGGTCTACCAATTACTTTGAAATCAAGTTTGTCTTGTGCAGGTCCTTTAACGATTACTTGTCCAGGATCACCGCCACTATCTAGAACGAAAGCATGTTTTGATTGGATATTAGTATAATCCAAATTTTTGGCACCATGTAAGCCACCTTCTTCAAAGATACTAAAAACAATTTCAATATCGCCATGTGGGATATTATTCTCTTTAATCGCTCTAAATGCCTCGATGATTGCAGCGATTCCCGCCTTATCGTCGCCACCTAGAATCGTAGTGCCATCACTGTATATGGTGCCGTCTTTGATGATCGGTTTGATGTCCATACCTGGAGAAACTGTGTCCATATGACAGCTAAATAATACAGGAGCTGAACCTGTCGTTCCTATCAATTTGGCAATTACGTTTCCTGTGTCACAACCCAACTTTTCACCTGCATCATCAACTGCAACATTAAAACCTAGTCCTTCAAGTTCATTGATCATGTGTTTTGCAAACTTACCTTCCATCTTTGTTGGGCTTGAAATCTTAACATACTCTACAAATGAATTGACAATTCTTTCTTGATTAATCATATTAACCTCCCATTTAAATATAGACTGCCTCTTAAAATAAGGGGCAGTCTAATTATTCATAAACTAATGAAGCATTGATTAAAACATGTACGCCCCAGGTCCGATTGGTAAACCTAAGAAGTACCAAGCGATCATGAGTGCTGCCCAACCTAATAAGAAGACGATTGAGTATGGTAACATGGCAGAGATCAATGTACCGATACCAGATTCTTCATCGTACTTTTGAGCAAAAGTAACAATAACTGCAAAGTACGACATAAGTGGTGAAATGATGTTTGTAGATGAATCACCAATTCTGTAAGCCAATTGTGTAAATTCTGGTGTAATGCCAAGTTGCATCATCATCGGGATGAAAATTGGTGCCATAATCGCCCATTTAGCAGACGCAGAACCGATGAACAAGTTGATGAATGCCGCTACGATAATAAAGGCTAGAACTAAAGGCAATCCAGTGAATCCAACTGACTCAAGTAAATTAGCGCCACTAACTGCTAAGATGATGCCTAATTTTGTATAGCCAAAGTATGCGACGAACTGAGCTGCTGTAAATGCTAACACAAGGTAGCCACCCATTGAGGACATCGCTTTACCCATGCTGCTAACAACGTCTTTATCGCTTTTAATTGAACCTGAGAAGATACCAAATGCAATACCAGGAATTAAAAATGCAAGCATGATTGTTGGAACGAGTCCGTCGTGAACAAAAGCATTTAAATCGCCTTTTGTAGAACCCTCAACAGCCGTTCTCAAAATAGCATTGTCTGGAACTGTTAGGAAAAGCATGATACCAAAGAAGGCAATTAGTGATAAGCCAGCTGCTCTTAATCCTTTTTTCTCAGAAGCACTAACTTCCATAGAATCGATTAATTTAGCACCTTTGTATACGCCTAAACGCGGCTCAACAATTTTTTCAGTTACAACAGTGCCTAAGAACGTTAAAAGGAATGTAGAAACAAACATAAAGTAGTAGTTTGCTGTTGGTAAGATTGTAATATCCGAACCACCAACTTTGATCGCCTCATTTGTGATACCAGCAAGTAGTGGATCAAGTGTACCAAGCAAAAGGTTTGCAGAGAAACCTGCCGATACACCGGCAAACGCTGCAGTTAAACCAGCAATTGGATGACGTCCAAAGCTTAAAAATACAATAGCACCAAGTGGTACAAGAACAACATAGCCGGCATCTGAAGCGACGTTGGACATAACACCCATTAATACAACAACTGCTGTAATTAACTTCTTAGGTGTGCCTAAAACGACTTTCTTTAGTGCTGCGCCGATTAAACCAGTACCTTCAGCAACACCAACGCCAAGCATTGCCACTAAAACAGTTCCAAGTGGTGCAAAACCAGTAAAGTTTTTTGTCGCTGAGTTAAACATATAACGAATGCCTTCAGCATTCATTAAAGAGACAGCCTCTACTGTCGCATCAGCTGCAGATTTTGCATCGTAGTATGAAACTTTCATCCCTGTACGTGCACCAATTTCAGAAATAATAATAACTAATAATGACAATAATACAAAGATAGTTACAGGATGTGGCAACTTGTTACCACCAACTTCAACAGCATTTAAAAAACGATTGAATAACCCTTTTTTAGCTGTATTGTTCTTAACGCTCATAGTGTCCTCCCATAAGGTAATTTTAAAGATAACCTTATTATACTGATGAAAAGGACATAACGTGATTTTCTCTCTTTTTTCTCTGAAACAAAATTCAAAATTATTTCATAATTCGTTAACAATTAAGCAATTCCCTCATTTATGGAAAGCATAACTACAGTGCTTTATATTTATTTTTTGGTCTTCCCAGTTGACCATAGATTGGCACGACATCAATACGTTCTATTTCAACCATATACTGAACGTATCGATGCACTGTTTGATAAGCAAGACCAACTCCTGCCGAGATTTCTTCTAGTGTGAGTTCGGTTGATTGTGACCGCAAATAAGAATCGATAAGCGTCAAGGTCGCTGTAGAAATGCCTTTTTCTACAAAGACGCTTTCTTTAGCGCGCCTAGCTTCTTTTTGAATTTGACTTATTTTCAAATTCACTTTTATTCTCGCAATCAAATCAGGTGCTTTAATAGGTTTAATAGCGAAGTCAGTTGCACCAATCTCAATAAATCTATCGGAAACTTCTTGCCGTTCATCGACCGTTAAAACTAAAATAGCGACGGTCTCATCAAGTGCTTTCAACTTTTTAACCGTACTTAGTCCGTCCCAACCTGGCATATGAAAATCAACGATTACCAAATCAGGTTTGTTTTTTTTATACTTTTCATACCCTTCTTGACCATTGCTAGCCGTTAAAGAATTATAACCTGCATAATTGCAAATTTCTTGAATCGTAAAAACAATATCGTCTTCGTCATCAATAATTAATATTGTCGGTTTTTGCATCTCACACTACCTTTCTGATTGGGGGAAACTTACGACAACCGTTGTACCTTCGTCAACTTTACTATTTAAGCAAACAGTGCCATCATTATCTTCTACGATCTTCTTAACAAAAAAAAGACCTAACCCTGTTGACGCCTTTGTACTGAACCCCGGCTCCCATACTTCATTCAAAATTGATGAAGGAATGCCCGTACCATTATCACTCACTTCAATCATCAATTGATCATTCACCGCATAAACACGTATGGTGATTACTTTTATAGACGACTTTGTAGGTGCTACTATAGCATTTTCAACTATATTTAGCAATGCCCGCGATACACGTATTTTATTAACCTTTATTTTAAACAGTGGTTCATTGTATTCTAAATCCACTTTTAGGGCATCATCGTTTACTGGAATCTGTGCACGCATATAATTGATTAACTCGATCGCTTCAATCTCTTGCTTAGATGTTTCATAAAGAAATCCCGAGATCATTTCGGACATTTTCTCAACTGCATTTTCTATCTTTGACGTATACGAATCAATTTTTCCAGTGTCACCTGATAAAGCAAGTAGTGAATTTAGACCTCTTATTGTTACTAAAGGTGTTTTCAAATCATGGGCAATTGCGTTGATTTCCTGGTATATCCTATGTTCCATCGCGCTAGATTTTAATGTTTCAAGTTCTATTTCATTTGCATGGTTCTCTTTCTCAACTTCAATATTTTTATCATGGCTTGAAAAGAGCGAAGTCGTAACCCATGCAGCCATGAACAGTGGAATAAAAAAAGCTAATCCGACAAAATTTAATACGGCATCGTTGTTTAAATAATTAGAAGATAGTTTTATGCTAACCGATATATCCGTCACACCAAATGGTCCAATAGAGAATGCTGGCATGATATTTAACCACTGAAATGCAAAGAAAACCATCATGGAAACGATAATTATACGATATAAATAAGCATATGAATTGAAACTCTCTCTACAAAGTATCAAGATAACAAGAGAGGCAAACAATCCAGTCATGCCTTCCCATGGTTTGATATGCCAAGCTGAGATCGTTAAACTTATAATAGAATAAAATAGGAGCACTAACAGTGCAAATAGGAAAAATTTTGCCTTAATTTTTTTATTGAAAAATAAAGAAACAGAAATTGCCGCTAGAAATACTAAAGAGTTTTGAATAGCTGAAACAATACTAAATATTGCTGCAGAAAGAATTAAAGGCCCACTATCACCAGAATTTATACCTTCTCTAATTTTCGCAATTATGTTTAACCATAAGAATTCTGTAAGCTTTGGAAAAAGTAAAGAGACTATGATGAAAATTAATGCGATGTATCCGTTGATTGCTTTTGTTTTAGTAGTCATAGTCACCTACCTGAATGCCGATGCAAATGGCTCAGAAATATCATCTAGCTTATTTACTATCGTAATGGGAATTTTATTCGTATGCGCTAATTTGTAAAGACTTTGATCCTTATCACCATCTGCGGTAGTAATGATGTAATCAGAATTGGATCCAATATAATCCAACATAGATAATGTATACGTATCTTTTCGATGGTCGCCACCAATAAAGACTGTGATAATGGTTAGTTCAAGGTCCTTACACTTATCAATCAATTTCTCAATGCGGGCAATTTCACTTTCAAAATCTGTATCAAATAAAGTTTCATGTATTTTACTATAGCCAACTACAAAAACAACAGAATTAATATCATCAAGATCAAGTGCATTTGCTTGTGGCATAAAATAATTATGGATCATCAATTTATTTGCGATGTCTTTGATAATGTAAGTATCGGTACTTTGACCCGCTGAAGTAATTAGAACCATTTCTTCTGCTATTGGCTTTGGTAACGAGGGCATATTCTGAAGGTCTTGATTGGGCGTTTGATTGCTTATAATTGCTATCCCTAATAATATGAAGCAAACTGTAAGGGGCAATATGAATTGTTTGATTTTTTTATTCACTGTTTCTCCTTTTATTATTGTTCAATTTCCAAGTCAATTAAAACGCCAAATCCTGATATGTGCGGTTTGAAATTCTTTACTTTTGAGTTTGTCCCAATTGCAGTCATTGTATGAATTAGTGGAATTGAGGCAACGTCATCAGCAATAATTTCTTGCATTTCACGATAGAGACTTGTACGAAATTCATTATCAGTCATGCGTCTTGCCTGCATCAATAACCTTTCAACGTCTTCGTTTTCATAGAAAGAATAATTGAAGTTTAATTCCGGCTTAATATATTTCGAAGCAAACAATGGATATAAGAAGTTATCTGGATCAATGATATCGCCGTTCCATCCTACGAGTGCCATTTGATGATTGCCTAACTTGACATCGTCGATATAGTTATCCCAAGGAATGATGTTTAATGTGACGTTGATATTTGCTCTCGCCAACTGATCCTTTATCGAGGTGGCAATTGCCATAGGATTTGGCAGGTAATTTCTTGGGCGATCCATAACCCATAGCGTGATGTTTAACCCGTCTTTATACCCAGCCGAAATCAATAATTTTTTTGCTGTTTCTATATCAACCGCTTCTGATTTTAAACCTTCATGATACCCTTCTATGGTAGGTGGCAAAAAAGAATGTGCCGAGCGTACTAAATCGTTGTATTTATCATCAAGCAAATCGTTTTTATCAATCAATAAGCTAATTGCTTTTCTAACGTTAATGTCATTAAAAGGTTCTATTTTATTATTTAAGGCAAGATACCCAATATTAAAAAACGGTCTATAATATAATTTTAACGCATCATCTACGTTTACTAAATCAATTTCTGATACATTGAGCTGATCAATAATATGAACTAAGCCACTTTTTAATAATTCGATTTTATCATCCTCATCAGATAAAACGACAAATTCAATAGTCTCTGCTTTTGCCTCACCATTCCAATAAGCTCTATTACGCACTAACTTAATCGTTTCATTTGGCACCCAAGATTCAAAAATGAACGGACCCGTACCAACAGGATGCGATTTTAAAGCATCGTTATATTTAACAATGGCAGTTTGACTTGCTATGCCGAATGATGGCATCGATATAATACCTAAGAATGGTGCATATGGCTCTGTTAAAATTATTTCAACCGTTGTATCAGAGAGCGCATTTACACTTTTTATGATGCCAGGAAATCCACCAAAACTATAATTATAATAGATAAACTCTCCAGTATGATAAGGGCTATTTGGATCCATCCATCTTTGAAAATTAAAAGCGACGACATGTGCATCTAGTTTTGAACCATCATGAAATTCAACGTTTTTTCGGATCTTAAAATGCCACGTTAATCCATCTTCGCTAACTTTCCAACTTTCAGCAAGACCTGGCATAACATCAGAGCCACTGTTGTCGTATGTCACTAATGTTTCATAAATATTTGACGTCACCTGAAATGATTCAGAATCCTCTGTAATAGCTGGATCAAGTGAACGAGAATCATTCATGCGTCCAATGACAATCCTTTGAGTATCATCTCCATCCTTAAGATAAACGAACGTATAAAATAAGCCTACTAGTATTAGGCTCATAATCAATAGCATTATAGGAATTAATTTTTTATTCAAATGAGTACTCACCTTTCAAATCACTAAAAACATAAAGCAAGAACCTCAAATCAATGCACTAGCATGATTTGAGGTTCTTTATGGTGCCGAAGGCGGGGGTCGAACCCGCACGAGTGTTACCTCTCCGGATTTTGAGTCCGGCGCGTCTGCCAATTCCACCACTTCGGCCGGCAACTATTTTATATTACCATAAGAAGTTGAAAATGACAATAACCATTTCATGTTTTTTTTCATTTTAGGCACATAGACGATTTTCATAATTATCTTGGAACTATTTTAGCTTTTTTACCGTCATACTATAGACAACACAATTACAAGGAGGTTTATATGAAAAAGGTTTTCACACTACTATTGGTATTGGCACTGATTGGCTCTGGATCAGCGTTTGCCGTCAATAATAATAGTATTATAGTCGATGGCGCATCATTAGAAACAATGTTCATCAAAGATTCAAATGGAACCATACAGTTGCCACTTAAGGCAATAGCAGAGGCATTTGGTTATGAGGTCAAGTGGTTCCCAACCGATAAGCATATAGAACTTATAAAAGGTGCGCGTTTCATTTCAATTGGAACAACTGAAAACGTTTACACATTTTCTAAGATGGCACCTGTTGCACTCAGTATGAAAGCTACTATAAAAAATGGTTCAACTTATGTCCCAATGGAATTCGTCGAAAAATTTCTAGAAGGTGGTGTATTTGAAACTAACGAAGGCCTTGAAATTACATCTGGATTAGACGATAAAGTTTCTACATCTAATTTAGTGATTCAATCAATCGAAGATGGTCGCATCATTGCAAAACACTTTGATGGTGAAGCACATATTATGTTGTCTGATGAAACCACATATAGCGATTATAAAACACAAGCGGCTATTAAATTATCAGACTTAAAAGTTGGTGACACTTTAAAAGTAACACATTCTTCTATAATGATTATGATTTATCCCCCACAATATGGTGCTTTTCATATTGAAAGAGTAAATGATGTAGCTTACACTGAGGGCACTATTTTAAGTATATCTGAGAATTCTATTTTAGTTAAAGGGTCTCAAATGACGATTCAAATCAACGTTTCAAAAGAAACAATACTTGAGAACACAAGTGGTAACTCAATGACACTTTCACAGTTAAGAGTAGGCAATCAAGTAAATATCTACCATAATTTGGCAATGACTAAGAGTTTACCACCACAATCACAAGGAATAAAAATTATTGTCGATTCCTCAATCAAGTAACTATAAAAATAATCAACTTGACATAAAAAAGCATCTCCTCACTTAAGTATTACGTGAAGAGGTGCTTTTTTCATGCGCGTATATCTCAAAACTGGTATTATGCAATATCCTCATATCTAAACGCCTCTTTAGAAAAATGAGTCTATAAAGGACTCGGTTTAGAATAGATATAGCCTTGAATTAAGTTACATCCACCCTCTCTTATGAGATTGACCTGCAATTGTGTTTCTACCCCTTCGGCTACAATTTCACAGTCAAGTGCATTTGCGATTCTTACTATAGACATAAACAATGAATAGGCCGTTTCATCTGTGACGATATTGTCAATAAAAGATTTGTCAATTTTGATTTCATCGAACTTGATTTTAGACAGATAATTGAGTGATGAATATCCCGTTCCAAAATCATCAAGAGAAATTTTTATACCTAAACGTCTTATTTCATTAATTCGATTTTGTACAAGATTGAAATCACTAATAAAGACATCTTCTGTGATTTCCAAGATAATTAAATTGGGATTAATCGCACGTTTTTTTATGCTTTCATCCATAAAGGTGATAAAATCATCGTTAAAAAACATAATTGGAGATATATTTATTGAAATAGATACATTTTCACCATAAAGCACCTGTAAAGCAGGCATATCATCTAGAGATTTCAGTATAATCATTTGGCTAAATTCTGTCATGAGGTTCGCTTTGTAAAGCAGTGGTATAAATTCATCCGGACTAATATTTCCAATCTCTGGTGCCTGCCAACGAGCAAGGCTTTCAACGCCATAGACACGACCGATCTTCACATCTACTTTACATTGATAATTTATTGTAAAATCGTTATTAATCAATGCACTTTCAGCGAGTAGCATGATTTTTGATTCTCGTTCAAGGTTATGGTACATTTCGGGTCTATATTTTACAATATGCGTCATTTTATGATTCTTGGCATACTGTAGAGCTATTGAAGCCTTTTGATAAATCGAATCATATTCGGTATTAGATGTTCCAACTGAAACTAAACTTATATAAAATTCTAATTGATTGACGTAATTCAGTTGTTTTAATTTTTGTTTAAGTTGATTGATATAGCGCATAATTTTTTCTTCAACTGGCTTAGTCGAACCATTTTCTAACCATACTGCAAACTCATTGCCACCTATTCTTGCAACAATAGTTTCTTCTAAATTGCTTTCGATGATTTCATGACCAATAGCTTCAATCAACTTATCGCCATAATTTGATCCATAAATTGAATTTATGACATTAAAATCCTTGATATCGATAAGTAAAAACGAGGACTCTGATGCCCGACTTTCAAGACGTGCACTCACTGATACTTTTAAAAAATATGAATTCGGTAATTTGCTAAGCGTATCATAGTAAGCATACTGTAAGAGTTGATCCTCTTTTTTTATTAAATTATTTTGTGCAGAATCGATTGAATAAATCATCGTATTAAATCCGTGAATTAATGTACCCAGCTCGTCCTTTGAACGGTAAGTTGGCACTAGATTAAATTGACCGGATTCTACGTCTTTCATAGCTTCAACGACTTCTGTCAAAGGTTTGGTTATATTATATATAAATCTATTTGCTAGTAAAAAACCTGTTATGATAACCAAAGTCAACGTTGTAATCGTAATCTGTATAATCGCCATTGCAGCTCTGTCAAAATCAGTAATGTAGGACCCCGCTGTAATCACCCAACCCCAATTTGGATCGAGTTCTGAATAGACTATTTTTTGACCAAGTCTCTTCGAATATGGATATTCCCATGTATACTCTGCAAATCCGCCACCAGTTAAAGCTGTATTAATTGTGTTTTGAACGATATAAACTGGATTTGTTGTGCTGCCCTTGTCCGTATAAAGCCATACATCTTCACCTTCAAGAGTCGGATGTAAAATTTCAACCCCCTTTTGGCTATAAATTATGAAATAACCATTCTCACCGAAATCAAGGGCGTTGTTATTTTGTCTTGTACCGTCAGAGTTAAGTGGTCCCATGAGATATATTTTAAGCATTTCTTGTGCTTCTTCCAAACTAAGTTCACCAGTTTCGACACCTTTATTCATGTCCTCTATTAGTATAATTGCGGACTTTACGCCATTCTTGAGAATGACTTTTCCCTTTTCAATCATGGCATTTCTCGCAACAAAGTAACCTGATAAGCCTATAATTAAGCAAGCCACGAAAAGAAGTGATGTTGTAAATAATATGAGTTTCTGTCCAAAAGATAATGTCTGCCATCTGTATTTCATAAATACCTCTTAAGTGACTTAATATAGGAAACCACATAATTTAATTAATTATAATTACAATTAATTACACTAATATAACTAGTATATATCATATAAATGCTATCCTCAACGCAAAAAACCGATATTCTCCACTAATTTGGAGAATATCGGTTTATAAGATCATCTTTCTATAACATATTGCTCAAACTTCCTAAAGTCTGAAGCACTGCATTCTAAAGTTAGCAATGTCGCTAACTCTAAATACTTGGTATCAATGATATACGCATTATCATTTAAGTACGAAAACAGTTTGCCATCATCATATGGAATTTCCATTTTGCACTGTACATAATCAGTAAAAACGGATGCCTTGATTTTGTCAATGAGTAAATCTAGCCCCATTTTTTGCTTTGCAGAAATGTAAACGGCATCTTTCTCAGCTTCTGGAGGCTCTATTTTTGAGAGATCCACTTTATTATAGACGAGTAACATTGGGATTTGATCAGCGCCGATTTCCTTAAGAGTGTCCATCGTCACTTCAATTTGCCGTTTATGGTTTTCATTTGAATAATCGATAACATGCAGCAACAGATCCGCATTTTTCACTTCATCAAGTGTGGCTCTAAACGCTTTGACGAGATCATGTGGCAGTTCACTGACGAAGCCAACCGTATCCGACAACGTGAACCGCTTGTTGTCGCTTAACTTAATCAATCTGACGGATGTTTCAAGCGTTGCAAACAACATATCTTTTTCAAAGACGCGCTTTGCATCGTTCTTTGTGTAAATGTCTACCATCGCGTTCATGAGCGTTGACTTGCCTGCATTGGTATACCCTACAAGGGCGATATTTGGCAGATCAGACTCAGCGCGCCTTTTACGTTGCGTATTGCGCTCAGTTCCTATCAGCTCGATTTCTCTATTGAGTTCATGAATTTTCTGTTCGACTTTTCTTCGATCGAGTTCAAGCTTTTTTTCGCCAACGCCTTTATTCTTAGTGCCTACACCACCACTTTGTCTGCCAAGCGATTCATAGGAACCGATAAGCCTTGGCAACAAATACTGCAGATGCGCGGCTTCGACTTGTAGCTTTGCCTCACGCGTCTTTGCTCTTTTCTCAAATATTTCGAGAATCAAGTTCGTACGATCGACCACTCGAGAGTTGAGTGCTTTTTCCAAATTTCTCAGTTGAGAAGGTGTCAATTCGTGATTGAATACGACGAGATCTGCATCAAATGCCTCAATGGCTATTCTCACGTCATCAACCTTTCCCGAACCCACATAAAACTGAGGTTGGGCACGTCTCAAATTCTGATCGATTCTAGCCACGACTCTAATATTGCACGCCTCAGCCAGATTTTCAAGTTCTTCCATTGAGTCTTCAAAATCTACGCGGGCGTTTAAGTTTACGCCTACGATAATCGCTTTTTCACAATCCATTTTTTGTGTCATAAATGTTCTCCTTTCGGTGTATCCCGGTTAATTTTTCCGAAACAATTGTCCACCTAAAAGGGTTGCCTTTTAGGATGGCACTTAATCTCTTAGTTTAATGAATGATTTTTGATTTTTGAACATGATTTCACCCTCCTAAAATTAAACAAAAAAAAGCTACAAGATTTTTATCCTTGCAGCTTAAACAACATAGTTACCTAATTCAATTGGAATTGCAAGAACATTGAATTAATTTTATATTAACACAACTTTATTTGTTTTTCAATCACTTTATGGGATCTATCTTTTCAAGAATCGCCTCTGATGACAGCCATGCAGATGCATCAAAGCGTTTGAGAAGGTAAAGTGAATTTGGATCTTTAGTGATCATGTTCATGCCTTCATCAACGGTTACCGAACCAAAATAGCCATTTTCTCGAATGAGCCCTTCTGTATGCGCATTATAATACCCATATGGATACGTGAAGATAAATGGTCTAATTTCCAACTTTTCAATCATTGCCTTTTGCATCTTTTCATTGTCAGATAAAAATAGCTTTAAGTACTCTATTGTTGTTTCTCCAGATTTTTGAAGGATCCCTAATCTTGCATCGTCATCCGTCTGAACATCATGTAGCTGAAATGAATGTGTTTGAAATTCTACGACGCCTGAGTCGACCATTTCTTTTGCCTGTTCCCAATTAAAATGCGGAATTATTGCTCGCTTATTGACCGTGTCATAATCGAGGCCAACAGACCAACCAATCATCGAGATGACAGCTTTCATATCGCGTGCTTTAAGCAAAGGGTAAGCAATTTCATAATTGCTGAGATACCCGTCGTCAAAAGTGATAATCAATGGCTTTTCAGGTAAAGGGATATCGTCATAAACGTAGCTGATCAAGTCGACATATTGGATGGTCGTAAAACCAGCCTGTTTATAAGCATCAAGGTCCGCTTCAAATTTTTCAGCGGTTATATTGTTTGAACTATCCGCATCATCAATGAGATGATGATACATGACGATAGGAACCTGAACTGCGGCAACCTCTTCAAAAGTGACACGTCTAGATAACATCGATGCAAGTCGCGTTTCAACATTCTCAGAAGTTGTCAAATGGCCAAAATCTGTTACCGGGATCTCTTCGTCATCAAACATTTTTTGAATCATCAAATCACCGAGGAAGTTTCTATAATGCATTTTGTCATAAAAATTACGCGCATCATATGAAAGGCTATTGTAGCCCGTAAAGTCCCAAAAATCAGTGACACTTGCAAGACCACGCCACAATTTTTGTATGTCCTGCGTTGCATAACGGTCCATCTCTTTGTAGTAGGTCGGTGCTGCGACAAACGTAAATTGAATGCCACGCTCTTCTAGATATGTTTTAATGCGCTCGAGTGCGGCAACATTGTCATCAATCGCTGTTCCGTGAAGGGCCCATAGTGGTTCATTGAAATCGGGATATTTTATCAAGAATTCTTCCAAAGTACCAAGGTCTTCCGAATCCCTAACCCCCTTGTTATATACACCCGTTTCAGGTATAAAAGTCGAATAAGCCAAAGGATCAAACCCCCTTCGAGCAAGTCCTTCAATCTTTTTAAAGGCATGCTCCAAGTTGAGCGTCAAATACTTGGTATAATACTTAAAGTCGTTACCTGAAATGACTTTTTCACTCATTTCAGTATTGATGTTTCTCGGACTTTGATCATAGTGATCAATTTCCTGCATACTCATATGGAGGACGATGTTTTTGACTTCATAATTTTCAACCAAATAATGAATGGTCTTTTCATAGTCGTAAAAATCACCACCATACATCAACATATTATAAAAGGAAGCACCTTCAAAATACTGGTTTAAAAGGGCTGGCGACAACGAACTTGATTTAGACCCGCCAATTATATAGGAATCATAAGCTTCATGATGATCTTCGAGATAGGCTATTTTTGCTACCCTTGGGTTGTTGTTCATATTGTAGGCATAAAAGTCCAAAAATTTGTCACCAAAGACGCCAAAAGGATCAATGATGAAATTGAAGCCAAATAAAAGGATACAGCTTACAAGTGCTGCTATTATGACATATTTGAGCCATTTGATGGGTTTCATAAACACCTCTTAACTAGAATTGGAAATATAAAAAGTCGGCGACGTTTGACATTTGGAATATAGAAAGTGTAATTAAAATGCCTGTGATAATCGCATATTTTTTTGAAAACGTAAAATCCTCTGTAATTTGGGTCGTATTTTTCATAAAGAACACAATGATAAGACCCACGGCAAGTACGCCCATGACATAAGCATTTGTGATGATATAATCGAGCCCATCTTGTAGTATGGCAGTTTTTGCCCATCCACTAAACACACTTAAATCGATCATTTTCTTCATAACAACTAACGCTTCCGTTGTGGAACTTGCTACAAAGATGACGCGAGTGCCTATAATGCCAACAAAAGTTAGGGCCCATGCAAGTGCTGTAGGCAAAGCCCATTTTCTACGCGTCATAAAATGCGCACAGCAGACAAATAAGCCGTTGATTGCACCCCATAAAACAAAGCGCCACCCTGCCCCATGCCAGAAGCCTGAGACGAGAAAGGTCAACATGACTGCGGCATAAAAGCGCAACGAACCAGCACCACTTTTATAAACTGATCTAAAGACATAATCTGACAAGAATTTTGACAACGAAATATGCCAGCGTCTCCAGTAATCTCTAAAATTTCGAGATTTATAGGGTGAATTAAAATTTTGTGGCAAATGTATATTGAAAAAAAGTCCAAGTCCAATCGCCATATCAGCATATCCGGAAAGATCAAAATAATAAGAAATCGTATAAGCTAGAACTGATGCATTTGTTTGAAAAAAGCCCGCACTATTTATGTCAGCAAAAAATGTTTGTGCAAACCCAGTTAAAGGATCAGCCAACATGACTTTTTTTGCACACCCTATTGAAAAAATAAAAAGCCCAAGCATGATATGATTCATATTGAATTTTTGATTTTCAGGATTTTCAAATTGTGGTACAACATCGCTATGGTGAATGATTGGTCCAACGATGAGCTGAGGGAAAAATGTTATGAATAATAGGTAATTCACCATTGAATACTCTTTTGTCTCTCCCCTATAACAATCGACAATATATGCAATAAGTTGGAACGTAAAAAAAGAAATGCCAATAGGTAAAGCGATTTGAAGCAAATCAAAATTTTTAGAAAACAATGCATTGATGTTTTCAATAAAAAAATCCACATATTTAAAGTAACCGAGCAATATAATGTTTTCGATTAGCCCGATTGCAAAAAAGAGTTTTTTCATACCCTGCGTTTTTTGCCTAATAATTGCTGTGCCAATGATATAGTTAAAAAATACTGTAAATATAAAGAAGGGTAAGAAGCTCATACTGCCTTGTGCATAAAAATAGAAAGAAGACAGTACCAACCAGTATTTTGAAAATGTCTGTTTACCAACTTGATTTAAAAGATAATATCCTGCGAAAACAATCGCTAGAAAACCTAAAAAGCTATATGAAGAGAATATCATTGCATGGTCACCTTTCCATAATTGATTGAATGATTTAATTTTCATCAGAAAAAATACAGCTGTTATGCTGTATTATAAGTAGAATTCTACTTTTATAACTTTTCCGATGATTTTAATATTTTTAATATCGACTTCAGTTTCAGGTTCATAAGTTCCTTTAGAATAAAGAACTTTATTGTTTTGACTCTTGATCAGTTGTCTAACCATCTTCTTTTGTCCAAACTCAAAATAATAAACACCTTGTGATTGAATGTCATTCATGAACTGGATGGTCAAGATATCAGATTTAGAAATACGAAGTTTAGGAAGATCTGAATCCGTTACTTTAATAAAGCCAATTTTTTCGTGATGGACACCTTCAATTTTTTTACCTATGATTGAAAGTTCTTTTGAAGTGACTACTTTGCCACTGCCCTCTTCTATTACTGGGAAATTCTTGATGACACCAGACAGCGCGCCTGACCACGCATCGTTAGGCGTAATGCCCAAATCAGGCGTTTTAGTTGGCGCTAGCTTTAAAACAGGCTTAGCAACTACTGCCTCAGTTTTCGCTTCGGGAACATCTTGGAAAAAATCTACTTTTTCCCCTAAAATTTTCAAGATGTCTTCTGCAATTTTTTCATTAATCACCTTTTTTCCGGATTCTATTTGAAGGATATAATTGATATTCTGTCCACATGCTTTTGCCAAATCTTTTTCAGTCATTTTAGCTTTTAAGCGTGCTTCTTTGATTTTAATTGCCATTCTGTTCATCTTACACCTCATTCAATTTACTAAAAAAATTGTATGTGTACCTATTGAGATTACACAGGTACCACAATATTTCATGTGAAAAATATTTATAAGTTAGAATTATTCATTTTCCATACTTAATATATGATAGTATAATCTCACACATTTTACAATAAAATAACCATTAAATTAACTTGACATAGATACCCCTCAGGGGTATTATATAGTTAGATATACCCCCGTAGGGTATGTAATCCAACTCAGATATTCTTATTCAATACATTTAAAATAGGAGATGCTATGAAAACAGAAACTTATCAAATCAATGGTATGACGTGTGCATCATGCTCTAGTGCCGTAGAACGCGTGACAAATAAAATTGAAGGTGTAGATATTTCAACAGTTAACCTCTCAACTGAAAAAATGACAATCACTTATGATGATAGCCTTGTCAGTGAAGATCGAATCATAGAAGTTGTTAAAAAAGCAGGATATGAAGCTTCTCTAGAAAAACATGAAAAAACGATCTCAATGCCGATTGAAGGTATGACATGTGCATCATGTAGCCAAGCAATAGAAAGAAAACTCGGGAAACAAGAGGGCATTTCAAAAGTATCTGTCAACCTCGCAACTGAGATTGCACAGATTGTTTACAACCCAGAGAAAGTGAGACTTTCTGAAATAAAGCAACAAATCACTAAACTGGGCTATGTACCTAAAGAAATCGAAGTAAAACGCAACATCGATGAAGATAGACTTAAAAAGGAAAATGAAATAAAAAAAATGAAACACAAATTGATACTATCGGCCATCTTCACATTGCCTCTCTTTTATATAGCAATGGCGCCAATGCTTACCTTTATCAATCTACCCTTTCCTTCAATTTTATCGCCAATGAACTATCCTTTGAATTTCGCGATTGTTCAGATGATCCTTATCCTTCCTGTTATATGGGCGGGTAGAAAATTCTATACTATAGGTTATAAGCAGATTTGGCATAGATCGCCAAACATGGACTCTCTCATCGCAATCGGTACTTCCGCAGCACTTCTCTACAGTTATTTCTCAGTTTATCAAATTTTGACGGGTGATCATATGGCAGCTGAACATATGTACTTTGAAACAGCTGGCGTCATCATCACGCTCATCTTACTAGGAAAGACTTTAGAAACGATTTCGAAAGGCAAAACGTCTGAAGCAATCAAAAAATTAATTGGTTTAACACCTAAGACCGCAATCGTATTAAATGGCGATCAAGAAATTGAAATGCCTGTGGAAGAAATCGAAATCGGCGATATCGTCATCGTAAAACCAGGTGGCAAAATTGCTGTAGACGGCATGGTCGTCAATGGCTACTCCACTGTCGATGAATCCATGTTAACAGGTGAAAGTATGCCAGTTGATAAAAAAGTGGATGATGCCGTATATGGTGCAAGTATTAATAAAACAGGGATTCTAAAATATAAAGCAACAAAAGTTGGCGATGAAACAGCCCTCGCACAAATCATAAAACTCGTTGAACAAGCGCAAGGTAGTAAAGCACCTATCGCACGTATGGCAGATATCATTTCGGGCTATTTCGTCCCTATCGTCTTTGCTATTGCCACACTCGCTGCACTAGCTTGGCTCATATCTGGGCAAGACATTATCTTTACACTAAAAGTGTTCATAGCCATCCTCGTTATCGCTTGTCCATGTGCACTTGGACTTGCAACACCAACTGCGATCATGGTTGGTACAGGTAAAGGCGCTGAACTTGGCATACTCGTAAAAAGCGGTGAAGCTCTTGAAACGGCACATAAAATTGATACAATTATCTTTGATAAAACAGGGACACTTACAAAAGGAAAACCTGAAGTGACGAATGTTATCGCATTTGAGCCCTTCACTGAAACTGAAGTTTTGAAAATGGCTTTTTCTGCAGAATATGGCAGTGAGCATCCCTTGGCACTGGCAATCGTTAAAAAAGGTCAAGAGGCGAATCTTGAACGCATCGAATTAACAAAATTTGAAGAAATACCAGGTCATGGTCTTCAAGCAACTGCAGATGGTAAAATCATCTCTCTTGGCAATATCAAACTGATGAAAATGAACCAAATCGCCTATGAACACGGACTCGATAGCTTTAACGCAACTGCAGAAGAAGGCAAAACGCCAATGTTCTTAGCCATTGATAACCAACTTGCTGGTATTATCGCAGCTGCCGATGTCTTAAAGGACAACAGCATTGAAGCCATTAAGAGACTTCATAAGATGAACATAAAAACCATTATGATTACCGGTGATCACGAAAAGACTGCACGCGCAATTGCAAAAACGGTTGGCATTGATGACGTACTTGCTGAAGTATTGCCTGGCGATAAAGCATCTTCCGTTAAAGCCCTTCAAGAACAAGGTCGAGTCGTTGCAATGGTTGGAGATGGCATCAATGACGCCCCTGCCCTCGCACAAGCTGATATCGGGATTGCAATCGGTTCAGGCACTGATGTCGCTATGGAATCTGCCGACATTGTCCTCATGAAAAGCGACCTTCTTGACGTCGTTAGCGCAATCGCACTAAGCAGAGCAACGATTCGAAATATCAAACAAAATCTATTTTGGGCATTTATATACAATATCATCGGCATACCAGTTGCAGGCGGTCTTTTATACCTCTTCGGTGGACCACTACTAAATCCAGTTATAGCGGCTGGTGCGATGTCTATGAGTTCAGTCTCAGTCCTCACAAATGCTTTGAGATTGAAATCGTTCAAAGTCAAATAAATATGGAAATTTCATAATTACCTAATAAGTCACAAAAGCATATTTTCACACGGCAACAATGGTTTGTTTACGCTGTTTTCATGTGAGAAATATCAAAAATTGGAATTATGCAATTTCCTCAAATAAAAAAGGAGTCGATTATGAACAAGGATGAAAACAACGCATTAGAAAATCTTTTAAATGTCGTTGAGCCAGAGCTCTCGGATACCCCGCACAATCACGCACATAGCAGTCATACCTGCAATTGTAATCGAACGACGCATCGTACGGATAAAGAACGTAAAGCACTCGTAAACCGTTGCAGCCGTATTGAAGGACAAATTAGAGGGATTAAAGGGATGCTTGACAAAGATATATATTGTGACGATATCCTCAATCAAATCGCTGCTGCTCAGTCCGCGCTCAACGCGCTTAGCCGAGTAATTCTCGAACGTCACATGAAAACATGCTTAATCGATCGCATACAATCAGGCGATGATGACGTCATTGATGAGCTTATGGTTACAGTTAACCGAATGATGAAATGATAAGAAATGAAAAAACCCCAGGAAGCAATTTATTATATGCTTTCTGGGGTTTTCAATGCTATTGTTTGATGTTCTTTCAATTCTATCTCGTTGAATCTCTTTCTATCAGATCAGTGCCAACGATATAGTGATTGACCGTATTCTCAATACCTTCTAGCGACTTAATCAATAACTTAGCTGCGTTATACCCCAAATCTTCTGCTTTAATATCAACAGAAGTCAATGATGGAATTTGATAGGCAGAAAGAGGAATGTTGTTAAATCCAGTTACTTTAACTTTCAAATTATGTTCACGGATATATTTGAGTGCGCCAAATCCAAGCAAGTCATCCGTTGTAACAACGGCATGCGGTATACGCTGTTTACAAATTTCATGCATAGCAGTATACCCATCTTCTTCAGAAAAATCCCGTGTTTCATAGATGAGCTCTTCATTAACGGTTAGATTTCTAAGTTCGAGTGATCGTTTATAACCTTCTAGACGATCTTTTGAAAAGATATACTTCTGAGGCCCACCAATAAAAGCAATATCTTGGCAACCTTTTTGAATAAGTGTATTAACTAAATTGTATGTCGCTTGAAAATTGTCATTGTCAACCCACATGATGTCGTGAATATTATATGGTCTACCTACTACAACAAACGGAAAGTCTTCTTTGTTCAGATAATCAATACATAGGTCGTTTTCATAAGCGGTCAATAATATGATGCCATCCACCCACTTTGAATTGACGAATTCATGAACAAAATTAAGTTCTTCTTCTGGACTTGCGCCATAATTGAACATAATTTTATAGTTTTTTTTCTGAGCATAGATGCTAATCCCCCGCATTGCTTGTATAAAAAACGGGTTTTTAAATAAATTTTCATCTTGATTTGGAATGATTAAGCCAAGCGTTTTTGTGGATGCATTCGCCAAGTTTCTGGCGATGGCATTGGGCTTATACTTTATTTCCTCCATTGCGGCATATACAATTTGCTTTGTCGCTTCACTAATTCTTGGACTCTGTGATATGACTCTAGAGACCGTTGAAGGTGATACATTAGCTAGCTTGGCAACATCTTTTATTGTAATCGCCATATAACATCACATCCTTAGTTTAGATTCTATATTATTACCTAATTGATTCTTTCGCCAGTTTCAGTGCTGAAAAAGTGTATCGCCTCTACATCGAATCCAAACGAATGCAATTCATCTTCTGCGTATTTGAAGTGTCCAGGTGTTGAGATAACGAGCTCTGAACCATCATCTAACCGAGCATAAAGAATTTTTTCTTTTCCGAGCATCTCAACGACATCTATCGTCGCATCAAATGTATCGCCAAACTGTCCGCCACTTTCGAAACGTTCAGGTCTAATACCAACAGATACTTCTTTGCCTTCAAACGCAGCAAGTTTTACAGCATCGGCTTTACATGGCGTAATAACAATAAGGCCGTGATGTGCGACAAACTTACCTTTTTCAATTTTTCCCTCAACAATATTCATTGTAGGCGAACCAATAAATTTTGCAACAAAAATATTTTCAGGACGGTTATAGAATTCATCTGGTTTGCCAGCTTGTTGTATTTTACCATCGTTCATAAGAACAATTTTTGTAGCCATCGTCATCGCTTCCGTCTGATCGTGCGTTACATAAATGGAAGTCGTTCCTAACGATTTGTGTAGTCTTACAAGTTCAACGCGCATATGTTCACGTAGTTTAGCATCCAAGTTTGATAGTGGCTCATCCATGAGGAATACGCTTGGTTTTCTGACCATAGCACGACCAAGGGCAACCCTTTGTCTTTGACCACCTGAAATGTCAGATGGTTTTGAATAGAGATACTCTTTAATTTGAAGGAGTTCAGCTGCTTCCATAACACGTTCATCTATGATTTTCTTACGCTCTTTCCTCATTGAAAGAGAAAATGCCATATTATCATAGACGGTCATATGCGGATATAGGGCATATGATTGGAACACCATAGCAATATCTCTATCTTTAGATGGCACTTTATTCATACGTTTATCGTTGAATAATAAGTCCCCTTCGGTGATTGAATTTAGTCCAGCAATCATACGGAGCAAAGTCGTTTTACCACACCCCGATGGTCCAAGGATGACACAAAAATCTTTGTCTTCAATTTCTAAATTTATATTTTTTAATGTAAATTCTTCACGACCTTCATATTTCTTCCCAATATTTTTAAGAACGACGTTCATTTTATCCTCCTATAAATAAACTCTATTTGTTGGATCACCCTTTAACTGAACCTTGCGATAAACCTGAAACCAGTTGCTTCTGCAGTACGATGAACAACGCAACAATCGGCACTGCAGTCAATAATCCACCTGCGGCAAATGCCGGTTGGTTCATAATTCTAAAGTCGTTGATCAAAGTAAACAGACCCGCGGCTAGCGTATAGGATTCTGGACTCGTCAATAAAACTCTTGGCAATAGATAATCCATAAAAGGTCCAATAAACGACCATAGTGCAATGATAGCAAGCATAGGTTTTGCGATAGGCATGATAATCAATCTGTAAACCTGCATACTAGAGCAACCATCTATCCGGGCTGCATCATCTAATTCGGTTGAGATGGAATCGATATAGCCTTTAAGAATAAACGTGTTACCTGCAATACCACCACCCGCATAGATTAAAATGAGCATCATTTGTCTTGAAAAAGGAGGAATAACAGATGATAGGATTGTATGCATCGTATAATAAGCTGTGATTCCTGCAAAAGTTGGAATCGTCTGAATGAGCATAATTGCCATCAGAGAAGCTTTTCTACCCTTGAAGCGATATCTAGAATAAGCGAAGCCCGTAAAGCTGACGATGAGCAGCGTCAAAACAGCGGTTACAGAGGCTATAAAAATCGTATTTTTGACCCAAGTTAAATACAGTGTATTGTTAAAGAGATAATCGAAGTGTTTAAGTGAAAAAATAAAATTGTCGTTGGTCATCAAGTATTGTTGTTGTCTGCCATTGAATGCTGAGATGACCATTTGAAGCAAAGGCCATAAAATCGCAACTGTCCATGCAATTAAAACACTGTAAGACAATATTAACATCACTATACCAAGCATACTGAGTGGTTGTTTATCGGAAAGGTAGAGTTCGTTTTTCTTTTTTATTCGTTTCATTATAACCTCTCCTCCTTAAACGCTTTCGAATTTTTAAATCCAATAAAAGCAAATAACATCAAGCCGAGTGAAATGACGATCGTGATCGCAGCACCAATTGATTGATATTGATTTTCCATGGTCAATTTATAAATATAGGAGATCAATAGATCAGTGCTACCCGCTAAATTGCCATATTTGGATGGATTAAACGGACCGCCACTGTTAAATAGATAGATAATCGAAAAGTTGTTGAAGTTGAACGTATATTGTCCCACCAAAAGCGGGGCCGTTTGAAAGAGTACAATTGGTAATGTGATGCGTTTCAATTTCTGCCATTCAGTTGCACCATCAATTTGAGCGGCTTCATATAAATCACCCGGTATCGCTTGTAGCACCCCTGTAGATAGCAAGAAAACATAGGAACTGCCCAGCCATGTCTGCAATAAAATCAGTACGATACGCGAAGCCAATGGGTCAGTTTTAACCTGAAGATTGATATTGAAAGTGTCATATATAAGTGTTGTGAGCGCCCCATCTGGAGAAAACATGATGCTGAAAAACATGATTGTGATAAATGCTGGTACTGCCCATGGCAATAAAAAGACCACTCTAAAGAAAGTCTTCCCTATAATGCGTTCATTATTTGCGATGATGGCTAGCATAAAGCCAACAACAATCGCAAGTGTCGTCGCAAACAAAGTCCATATAACCGTCCAACCTAAAATAGACCAAAATACTGATCCTGCTAAGCCGGAACCAGTTGCTATCAGTTGATAGTTATCGATGCCAACCCAATCAAATTTCGATTGATTTTTCGGATCCATACCAGTAAATGATAGCATTACAGTCGTCATAATTGGGACAATAACGATAAAAACAGTGACAATCAATGCTGGGATTGAAATTAAATATGGAAACCCATCTTGTTCAACCTTAGATCGTGTCTCAAACCAGTTTCTAGGGCGTATGCCTTTTATAACCGCTTTCTCTACGTTAAGTGTGTCAAAGTACGATAAAAGATAGATGCCAATGGAAAAAATAAGTAAAAAGATTGCCACGATACCTTCAATCATGAAGATTAATGACTTATCCACTTTTTTCCCATCAGATGCAAGTGACATTAAGCCTGAAATACCATCCCCTTGGTAGTTACCAAAGCCCAAAGCATATGGAATTGCAATACCATATATAAATAGAGTGCCTATAGCAAATAGTATTGCTTTTAAATATTGTTTGTTCATTAATTGACCCAAACCTGGTAGAAAAAATGTCGTCCACGCAAAGAATGTTTTCGTTTTATAAACTTCAGAAGGAATTTTTCGCCTCGAATCTGAAATATTTGATTTTAAGACGTTGACATCACGCTTAATACCCGTCGTTAAAATGTATTTTTTATTGCGAATGATTTCTTTAGTCGATTTTGTTTCAGATTCGTAGCTTTTAAGTACTGTCGCTTCTTTTCGTTTGTTTTTAAGTTCAAGTATGCCATTTCTAAGTGCCTTTTCAGAAATTTGTTTGTCTTTCCGCTTATCTTTAAGTTTGGCTTTCGCCTTAATAAAAAGGGCATTTTGTTGGTCTTTAAAAGCCTTTAAATCTATTTTAACTTGCGCTTCTTTACTCATATCTATTTTAGTCAAATGCGCTTGTGCTTTGATCAATTCGGCCTTTGTATTTCTGTACTTCTCTATAATTTCTGGAAGTTGTTCCACAATTATGCGATTACGTTCATATTCTAGTTCTGCATCGTAAGAAAGGGTTCTGTAAGATTTATAAAAACCAATCATTTCTTTACTTCTAAACAAGTCCATTTCGAAACGTCTAACTTTTGAATCTTGAGACTTATCAAGTTCACTAGAATAAAGTTTGACTTTTGCGTTTAGCGTCACTAAAAAATTGCGTTCCGCCTTTTTATATGCTGATAATTCCACATTATATGGATGATTTTTCTTATTTTTTGTGAGCACACTGATTGCTCTAACAACTTTATCTTTTTCTGAAGCACTAACGGATTTTAAAGTGTTTTGATATCTCGCCAATTCGAGTAAATACTGATTTTTTCTGACGTATTCATTTCCAATGTCATCATATAGAAATTCATTATAGTTTCCCAAGACAGTCCCACCTTTACTTAGATTTGTATTCCTGGATCTGATCAATTAGCGACAATAAAGTCAATAACATTACGGCATATCCCAAAATAGTGATATAGAAGAAAATTGAACCAAGCTGCCATTCGACAACTGTATAAGCCAATCCCCCCAAATTTAAAACAGTCCACATAAATACATATAATTGATTAATCCTAATCTTGATATAAGCGAAATACGTATAAATTCCAAAAGTTACGGGGATAATTATTTTTGTTATAAAGGCACTTAAGCAGACACTGATATATTGACTGAGAATTACGCTTGAATCACCAGTAATATTATTGTCTGCAATCCATTGGTTAAATAGGGATAAATCTTTAACTCGGAACATTACTTCTAGTGAAGCGGTGGCAATGACGAGTGCGCATGAAATTAAAAGAATATACAGTTTGTTTAGTGGCATTGGTGTGTTTGTATTACGATTTGAATTCATGTTAATTCCTTTCTAAAACGCGCGATTCATCTCATGTTCAAAAAAAATTAAGAGAAGAAAGGCTAACCTCTCTTCTCTTAAAGATGAGTTTTTAGAAGTTAAGCATCATAGCTTTGAATGAAGCTTGAACTTCTGCATAAGCTGCTTCTACTGTTGCAGGCTTTACAGCAGCCCATGAAAGCATACCGTTTTTCCAAGTATCCCAAACAGCGCCCCATTCAGTGAATAAAGGTCTTGCTGGTGCATTTGCATATGATTCAATAACTGCAGCTACGACAGTCTTATCAACATCTGACATATCAGAAGCTTCATAAACTGCTGGATCTACGTTTTCCATAATCTTACCAGTTGCTTTGAAGAAATCAACTGCAAATTCTGGGTTCATAATTTCCTCAATCATAGCTTGAGCAAGTAACATTTGATCTTCGTTGCCTTCAACTCTCGCATTGATACCCAATCCCCAGCCACCTTTCCAGTGTGCAAGTGGTTTTCCGTTTAAAGTCACTTGATCGATTGGAAGGATTGCTAAATCAGCGCCCGCGTTAGAAAGGTTAGATAATGAACCAGTTGACCATGGACCTTCAAGTCTTACAGCAGTCGTACCACCTGATGTAAATGCTGTATCCATGTAACCCCATGCTGCTGTACTATCCCATAAAGAAGTACCAGCGTCAGTATGTGATTTCCAGTAGTTAAATAGTGCAGTAAACACTGCTTGCTTTTCAGCAGGAAGGTTTGCCCAATCTTCAGTTAAATCAGAATATAATGTACCATCGTCTTTCATGCCCAACATTTCGATACCTGCTGAGTTTGTAAGGGCTACGCCAAACCATGCATCAAATGCAGGAATAAGCATATCTTCAGGAGACAATGTTGTGAATTCGATAGGTTGTGTTAAATCAATACCAGCAGCTTCTGCATTAGCAGTATTTGCAAAATTGATTAATGTTTCAATGTTCATTGGGAATGCTAAATATTCGTCTTCGACCATGAAGTTACCACCAAGACCACCATCGTAATCAGCAAAGCCGCCTACGTTAGCTGCCATAGTAAGAGCATCCATACCCGCTAATACTTGGTTTTGTGCCAAGCCGTAAATTCTATCTGCTGGAAGCGCAAATACATCTGCTACATCAGCATTTGAGATATCTGTTTTGTCAATTGTGTCTAAGTGATCAAAAGATGCAACTTCGATCATCTCGATGACTGCGTTTGGATTGTTTGCTTTAACTCTCTCGGCAGCAGCGTTGTAATACTCGAGCCAAGATGTTTCGACTTGTACTGAAATAGTGCCTTCTAGTTGTGTTGCAGCTTCTGTTGTTGCTTCTGTTGATTCACCAGCTGCACCAGTTGTCTCTTCAACAACTTCTTCTTTGCTACCACATGCAACTAATGAAAACATCATTACCATGATAAGCAATAAACTAATTAACTTTTTCATTTTAAATCCTCCTACATATCCCATTTAAGTACTTATGGAAATTGCATAACTACCTAATTACGCAATTTCCTCTCTGATTTGCATGCATTTTGCACCAAACCTTTTTTGTGTGAAGTAAATTTGATACAATTAAAGACAATCGCGTTATAATTCGTGCACGCGTTTGCACATTTTTTGTAAAAAAAGAACCTCAATTACGCTCATTATACAACCAATATTCCATTCTGGCAACAATTTGTTCATATTATTCTAACATTTCCATGAAAATCAATGCAACCGATAGCACTGTTGTATTTTCAACTGTACATGGTCTATGGAATTATTACCCCTAATAATTTCATTTAATCTTTTGATTGTGCCATCCTGTGCACTACTAGGGAAATTGCATAATTACAGCAGATGAAAAAAAAGTATGCAATCCACTTCGAGCTTGCATAACTGACAAGCTTACAAAGGATTGCATACTTCCTATTTTTATTATTAAATACTAACTGGCCATTTCATGTTCAAACTGGCTGTTATAAAGATCCGCATAAAATCCATTTTGAGCAAGTAAATCTAGATGTGTCCCCTGCTCGACGATATCACCATGATTCATGACCAATATTAGATCTGCATCTCTGATGGTGGATAGTCTATGGGCAATAATAAAACTTGTTCTATTTTCCATGAGGCGTTTCATCGCCGTTTGAATTTGAACTTCAGTACGTGTATCAACCGAGCTAGTTGCTTCATCCAATATCAAAAGTTTTGGATTGGATAAAAAGGCCCTAGCTATAGTGATTAATTGTTTTTGACCTTGCGAAACATTAGAGGCTTCTTCGTTTAAAAGCATATCATAGCCGTTCGGGAGCATGTGTACAAAACTGTCAACATGCGCCGCTTTAGCTGCCGCGATTATTTCGTCATCAGTCGCATCGAGATTGCCATATCTAATATTGTCCTTAATGGATGCATTATAAAGCCATGCATCTTGCAGAACCATGCCAAATTGATCCCTAAGATCAAATCGTGAATAATCTTGAATATTTTTACCATCAAGCAGTATTTCGCCTGAGCCTATATCATAGAATCTCATAAGAAGTTTTACCATTGTTGTTTTGCCGGCACCTGTTGGCCCAACAATAGCTACTTTTTGACCTTGTAATACCTTAACAGAGAAGTCATTGATAACCGTTTGGTCTTCATTGTAACCAAAGTGTACGTTTTTAAATTCGACCACACCTTGAACGTCATTTGCGTCTAAAGGTGTTTTAGTCTCAAGTACTTGTTCTGGTTCATCCAAGAATTCAAAAACACGCTCAGCAGATGCTGCCGTTTGTTGTAAGACATTTGATATATTCGCAAGTTGTGAGATAGGCTGTACAAAGTTTCTGACATATTGTATGAACGCTTGTATATCACCGACTTCAATCGCATTTTTTGCAGCCAATGCACCACCGAGGACACACACTGCTACATAGCCTATATTACCAACGATAGTGATCATCGGCATCATGATTGATGAGAGGAACTGCGCTTTCCAAGACGTTTTATAAAGGGCTTCATTGAACCCTTCAAATGTCTCGACACTTTTTTCTTCACCATTAAATGCCTTGATAATCACATGACCACTATACATTTCTTCAATATGTCCGTTGACATTACCAAGTAACTTTTGTTGTTCTTTAAAGTACTTTTGTGATTGTTTAACAATCACCATGACCAAAAACATAGACAGTGGGATAATACATAACGCCACCAAAGTAAGTTGACCACTAATGCTGATCATCATGGCAAGCACACCGACTACCGTTGTAAACGAAGTGATAATCTGTGTCATGCTCTGATTGAGCGTATTACTAACTGTGTCAACGTCATTTGTTATTCTTGAAAGAACCTCACCGTGGTTCGTTGAATCAAAGTATTTGAGCGGAATTTTATTTATTTTTTCACTGATATCTTTACGCATGTTGTAGCTTATTTTCATGGATACACCTGTCATGATATAACCTTGAATATAGGACAAAAGTGCACTTAGCCCATATAAGATTACCAAAGTTAACATGATGCCAGAAATGTACTCAAAATCAATGCCCGTTGTATTTCCACCAATTTTACCCATGACGCCTTCAAATACTTTAGTCGTCGCTTTACCCAAAAGCTTTGGACCATATATACCAAAAATGGCACTACCAATAGAAAAGAGTATAACGAGTAGTATGCGTCCGCGATATTCTTTTAAATAACTCAATAATCTTTTAAATGTACCTTTGAAATCCTTAGCTTTTGCACCACTTAAGTTGCTCATAGGTCCAGGACCCATGCCACCGCCACCTCCGCTACGTCTGGAAGATTTCATGTCTTGTTTATCTGTATTGTGTTCACTCATGACAATTCCTCCTTGCTAAGTTGTGAATAAGCGATTTCTTGATAGGTTTCACATGATGTCATCAACTCTTGATGTGTCCCTTGACCAACGAGCTTTCCTTCGTCAAGAACTAAGATTTGATCCGCATTTTTTATCGTTGAGATACGTTGCGCAACTAAGATAACTGTCGCATTATTTGTTTTTGTCTTTAGTGCATTGCGAAGTGCTGCATCTGTTTTGTAGTCCAGTGCTGAGAAAGAATCGTCAAATATATAAATCTTTGGTTTTTTAATCAGAGCACGCGCAATCGATAAACGTTGTTTTTGTCCACCAGAAACGTTTGAACCACTTTGTGAAATAGGCGCTAAAAGTCCTTCCGGCTTCTCGTTTACAATCTCTGTCGCCTGTGCAATCTCTATAGCTTCATCCATCTGATCTCTTCCTGCTTCTGCATCTCCAAACAATAAGTTACTCTCTATTGTGCCACTAAATAACGATGCCTTTTGCGGTACATAGCCAATAATACTTCTGAGCTCTTTTTGTCTCATCCTCTGAATCGCAACACCATCTATACTGATTTCACCTTCCGTAAGGTCATAGAATCTAGGCAATAAATTGACAAGTGTCGTTTTACCAGAACCAGTAGAACCTATGATAGCAGTCACTTTACCAGCTTCAGCTTTAAAGCTAATATTTTTGAGCATATTTTCCTCTGCTTCAGAATATTTAAAAGATACATTTTTATATTCGACAATGCCTTTACCTTCAGGATGGATAGATTCAGGATTAATTGGGTCTAATATAGTTTCTTTAACGTTTAAGACCTCTGCAATACGTCCTGCACTGACTGAAGCTCTTGGAACCATTATAAACATCATTGAAAGCATCAAGAATGACATGATTATCTGGATCGCATACTGCATAAACGCCATCATATCACCGACTTGCATAGTTGACTGAGCAATTTGATGTGCACCCACCCAGACGATTAATAACGTGACACCATTCATAATCAACATCATAATTGGAAACAGAAAAATCATGACGCGATTGACAAACAGGTTTGTCTTTGTCAAATCCTCATTGGCTGCGTCGAATCTTTTCTCTTCGAATTTTTGTGTATTAAATGCTCTTATAACCATCATACCAGTCAAATTTTCACGAACTACGAGATTTAAGCGATCAATCATCTTTTGAACGGCCTTAAATTTTGGTAAAGCAATCGCAAAGACGACCATGATGATGCCCATGAGTATAATCACTGCAACAGCAATGATCCATGACATGGAATTACTTTTTTCTAAAGCTTTCATGATACCACCAAATCCCAGGATTGGCGCATAAAACAACATGCGAATCATCATAACCGTCAAAGTTTGGATTTGTGTGACATCGTTTGTACTTCTCGTAATAAGTGAAGCGGTAGAAAATCGATCAAATTCTGCATTAGAGAAGCCTTCAACTTTTTTGAAAATAGCACTACGCAAGTTTCTACCTAGACCAGAAGCCACTTTGGCAGCAATAAATCCAACCATTATTGACGCAATTGCACCAATCAATGAGATGAGAAGCATTATTCCACCTGTTTTTAAAATATAAGTGCGTTGAATGCTCTCTAAGTCACCACCAATTTGCTCGACATAAGTACTAACAGCTTTATTGCCCATTTGCACAATTAGCAAATCATCAACAGTTGTCAGATCTATTGGCGTACCTTGCATCATTGCCCCGGCAGTCAACATCGCTTTGGATACAACTAGCTCAAGACGCGCTAAATCCTCATCGGATAGTTTTTCCAAATAGTAAATATCTTGTGAATTGATTTTAGAATATTTTTTTGAAAGTGATTCATATAATTTGGTATCACTGGACTGCGTCACAATTCTATAGCTCTCATTTACAAATTGCTTATCCGAATCAGTCATTATTTGTTTTATGCCTTCAAGATCTGACACAAGCATAACTTCTGGAACTGCTCGATCAATACCGTTGTTTTGAATGCCATTATTGACAATATTTGACATATAATCAGGTAATGCCAAATCCGTCATTGCCTGAACATATAATAGTCCTATTGCAACCAAAATAGCTAAAGAAAACGGCTTCAAGAATTTAATTAGTTTCGTCATTTGTTTCTCCTTAATGTAGTGTGTTTAAGCCCAATTATTCTTTTGTTTCCGTAAGTAGTTTTTCGAGAATATCCAGACCGTTTATTATCGCACTGAATTCTTCTTCGCTCGCGCGATTGAGTTTTTCGCTCCAATGTTCTTCAACACGTTTAAATTTTGCAGCCGACTTCTCTCTGAACGCGTCTGTCAATGTGATAAGGGTCACTCGCCCATCCTCTTCACTTCTCGTCCTGGTTATAATCTCAGAACGTTCAAGTCGGTCTAAAATTCCAGAAATAGTACTCATAGACAGTTCCATCTGAGCTGCGATTTCTCCGATTTTTAAAGGACCCGATTTGATAAGAATGCCAACGACCATACCTTGAGGCCCTGTAAATTTCATTTCCTTGAAATTTCTTTCAATATTGCCGTGCATGCTTTCTTTTAATCGTTTAATTCTCTTGATTACTTCATACCCTTTTTCGAGTTCAATCATATCTTCTCCATTTTCATTTCATCCGAGTGTTTTAACTGGACAACTTATTATGAACCACCTTTATTAACCCACTATGAACAAAAAAACAAAATGTTTCGTGTGCAATGTTTCGTGTAAGAAGTATATTTTACCGCTTTATTTGTCCTGTGTAAAGACTATTTGAGGGGCAGTTTCTGAACAAATCGTAAACAATTCATGAACGGCGTAGTTTGTAAAAAAAAGACAAAAAAAAGCTACACAGGCGATCGGCCTGTGTAGCTTTGAATCTATTTAATTTTGTGTAAAATATTCGAGTATCGTATTTGCCAAATTATCTGCAAATTTTTCCTGTTCATTTGGATCACTTAACCATTCAAACTCACCTGGATTTGGCATGAAACCCGTCTCAACTAATATTGAAGGCGTCCATGTCCCTCTAACGATATAAAAATTCATGACCTTTGCGCCTCTGTCTTTTCGATTAAGATTCTGAGCAATGTTCCCTCTGACCTTTTCCGCAAAAGATTTTGCCAGTACATCTTTATAAAAAATTGAAAAGCCATTAACTTTACTTAAATCGGCTGAATCATCTAGACTATCTGCATGGATAGCAATAAATAAATCTGGCGATACTTTTCTAGATAAAGTGAGTCTGTCATTTAAACTAACATATACATCTTCTGATCGTGTTAAGACGACTTTTGCACCTAATGCTTCTAACTTTGATTTTAATCGCAATGTATACTCTAGTGCGATCGTTTTTTCAGGTTTTATAGAACCTAGTAGGCCAATAGCACCCGAATCTGTTCCACCATGTCCTGGATCGAGCATAATGGTAGCACCTTTCAGCGGTTCTTGAGCATTCTGACTTTCAGAATATGCGATGAATTTTTTCTTCATGATAAGTTTAATACCACCGGTCATATCTTCCATATAATACCCTGATAACTGTGATGGATCCTTCAAGATAAATTCATAAGTCGTCGTTTTGCCACTTGTTGTATGTGTTGCGTTTTCAAGCATATGGGTCGATGGTAACACAAGTGGTAAACCACTGCCTGTTTGATTGAGAGTGACGGTCAACTTTGACCCTGAAAATGAAACCGTTGTAATCACTTTTTCATTCATGTAAAAATGAATTTCATCTGCCTTCGTAGATCGGATATAAGAAACTTTACTAAGAACGTTCCCTTTGATGCTGCCATCTGCGACTGCGACATTCTCTTTCTTTATCCAGAGACCCGAAGCCAGCCTTACAAAGTCACCATATTCTCCAGTAACAAAATCTCTCATACCTCTATGCAAGATAAAATGTGCGCCATTTGAGGTGGATGCCGTTTGATAGGTGTCGACAAAATCCTTTGAAACCGTTGCAATATAAGGTGCACCATCAATCACTACTTTAACAGAAGCCTTAGCTGTTGCTGAGTATCCTTTTCCCTTGTAAGTCATTTTGTATACTGGCTTTCCAAGATCGACAATTCTTGGTTTACCCGTTTGAGTAGCAACCTTCGTTTTAAACGTATACGTTGTGGCATACGGTTTTGTAGACGTTGTTGACTTTACCGCTGGATATAGAGTATAGGTCTTTCCATATAATGTCGCGGTTACCGTAGCCCCTATTGGCGCCTTGCAGTAAAATGAAATTTCTTCATCATTTTTTATCATGCGTGTATTTTGGGGCCAAGCTGATGAACTGACTATTTCAACTTTAGACATTGGCTGCGCCTGAGTTGGAGAATAGCGCGTAATAATACGCGTGACACTTTTTTCATTTTGCTTAACCACAAACGTATTATTTCCTTTTATCAATGGTACATAAACGCCATAATACCCTTGTGCTGTCTTGATTGTAATCTCTTTGCCATTTAGAGTGACAGGATATCTCGGGTCAGAAGCACCACCTATGAAATAAAAAGCACTCGTCGTTTGGCTATCTTTTGCCGGTCTTCCGATGACAAGCTTATCTTGAATTGCCGTTTGAGCTGGGGGCTGAATCGAGCCGTTATAAAAATTGGTCACTAATGCTGATAAAGCATTGTTGTTTTTAAAGAAGCCGTATCTAAAAAATATACTGCCATTGATATTTGAATAATTTTGATTTAATTTGAGTTGTTTGTAGATTTCACCTACCCCATACCATGGGCTTGAACTATCTGGATTATCAACACGATAGGCAGCATGTCCAATGTAAAGGTTTACTGAAGTGTTTTTAGCGACATCACTCCACCAGCTAACAAGCTTACTATAATCAGCGACCGTATAGCCTATATTCCAATAGAGTTGTGGCGCAATATAATCAATCATATTGTTTTGAACCCATTTTTTTGTGTCTGCATATTGACTGATGTACGATTCAAATCCATTTGTTGGGCTACCAGTTGAAATGTTTTTAGAATTGGCCCAAATGCCAAAAGGGCTCACACCAAATTGGATTGAGGCATCTTTAGATTTGATTGCTTTGTAGACGCCATCTATCAGTTGATCGACATTGTCTCTTCTCCAGTCTGATAATGAAGCGAATCCTCCACCAAACTGTGAAAAGGTTGCGGCGTCATCAAATTTCGTACCTGGATAAAAGTAATCATCAAAATGAATACCATCGACATCGTAATTGTCGATAATCTCTATGATACTCTCTTCAATGTGTTTCCGGACCTCAGGCAGCCCTGGATTGAAATAAAGGTTACCATCTGTATGTTCAACTACCCATTCAGGGTGTAATTTAGCAGGATGTGTCGGAGCTAATGACGCATAGTCAAGTGCTGGTTCTGCAGCAGTCTTTTTGGTGATTCGATAGGGGTTAACCCAAGCATGGATGGCAATATCGCGTTTGTGCGCTTCCTCTATCCAAAATGTGAGCGGATCAAATCCGTCATTCGGTGCAAGTCCTTGTTTTCCTGTCAAATATTTCGACCAAGGATAGATGTTGGACTTATAGAGTGCATCCGCTGAAGGTCTGATTTGAAGAACAATAGCATTTAGCCCCATGGCATCTGCTTCTTCAATAATCCTCAGTGCTTCATTTTTAAGCGTTTCACTGTCAGTCGTCGCTTTGAGTGGGTAGTCTAAATTTAAAACCGTCGCTACCCAAAGCCCTTTAAAATCCTCGTTGATTTCAGCTTTTCTCGCATCAATCAACGGTGCTGCATAGCTTAAAGTCATATCATTTGAAAATAGAGCTAAAGCTATACAGAAGATGATTGAAATTATCGCTTTATTTTTCATTTGCACTCTCCATTTTTCTTACTCATCTTATGTTGCGTTTACTAGTGCTTTTATTTTACATGATATGACTTATAATTGTATGATATACATCATTTCTTAACAGGTTTGTAATATAAAAATAAAATGTCCCTTTGACCGTATCGTCAAAAGAACATTTTTTTATTTTTCCCAGCGCTTAATATTATGTGTCTTTGTACAAATCGCATCAAAAACGATGTCTCGTTCTTCACAAATCGACTTGTAAGCTTCAATATCTGCATCACGGCCTTGTAGCTCTGGCGAAACAAGACAAAGCTTGTATCCGAGCGATTTCATCTCTTCATAATCCTGACGTTCGAGTGGAAATTGATTAAAACAATCTACCCAAACCCACTTGACAATGCCAGCCATATTTCGGATAGTATCCATGCCTTCAAATTCAGAAAATCTAAGAGCAATGTTGGATTCACCATTCTTTGAAAGCAGATAAATCATAGGGAATGAAGCATCCAAAAAGAAGTAAGATTTTACATCTGCCTTTTTTATCATGTCGAGTACGCGGTGTTCAATGCGTTCACTTTTAATATTTAAGATCATCGTGCCATGATGATAATGTTTCAAATAATCTTCAAATCGCTCCCCTCCAATGTAAGGATCATGAGAAATAACAATATCGTCACCCATATCGCGAAGATCAAGCTCAACACCATATTTTTCAGGTAGTTTAATTAATTCTTCAGCTTTATTGATTCTATGGCTTATAAATTCCATGTTTGACTCCTTTACTAAACTCAAGTGTACGTCCTATAAACTTCTTCTTTGCTTTAAACGTCTGATCATTCCATTTTGACTGTCCATGAATTCTCTCAGTGAAAAGCACGTCAAATCGTTTCACCGTCAAATTATTATGACGTGCCATATAATACATATAAAGATCTAAAGAAAAATCATCTGGAAATGTTCTTAAACTGTCAAAAAAAGATTTAGGAAAAATATTTGGTTGTGCATTTATGTCCCATAAAGGTGTTCCTAGATAAAAAGTCTCATATAGACTCATGCCAACTGTAAAAAACCGGTCTATAAAAGGTCTTTTTTTACGTTTTCCCTTCAAGAAAACATTCTGATCGCCCTCTTTAATCAACAAATCATAAGCACGTGCAACATCATTTGGATCTGTTTGCATATCGGCATGTGTCCATCCGATAAACTCACCCATTGCTTGTCTAAGTCCGGATACAATTCCAAACCCATAACCTTGATTGATCGGAACCGTCACACCTTTCGCAAATGGATACTTCGGCAATAGTGTTTCAAAAACAGATGCACTGCCATCTGTCGACCCATTGTCGACGAGTATGACTTCAATTTGTCGCTCGCCAATAACCTGTGAGAAGCGTTCTAGAATAAGTGGGATATTTTCTATTTCATTGTAACAAGGTACGACGATTGAAAGTGAAAGTGTTGTTAAAGCCATTACTATTCCCCTTTAAAAACCCAAAATTTTTGACCCATGTAATTAAGTACAACACTTGTAACCGTTGCAAATGTAAACCCGATAATTGGTACAAAGCCAATCCATAAAAAAGCGGCATTGATCATCACATTAGCAGTAAAGGTCGCTGCGTATAACAAGACAAATCGCATAAAGGCCTCATGCGTTTTGCGCTTGGATTCAAATGTCCAAAGTTTATTGATTGCAAAGGCGAAAAGCGCGCCCAAAATATACGAAATACCTTTTGAGAATGACTGGTTCATGCCTAAACGCTCACCCATAAGCATATAGGATAAAAAATCAATTAAAACGGCGCCACCACCAACCAATACATATCTGACGCCTTCATGTTTAAAGAGCCCCTTTAAATGCTTGTCATCCATCATCGAAACGCTTGTTGAAAAATAGAAGCTTTATCAATCCAGTTTTTTCGCTGCTCGTCTTGAAACATTGGATCGATGTTTATTGAATAAGGGTGAAAATCCGCTTTGTGAAAAAAACTTTGCCAATAGCAATAAGTCTTATAATCATTTGGTGTTCCCCAGCTCTCATAATCACATTCGAAAACAGTTCCTTTCAATTTTAAGGCATCTAAAATACCCATAATTGAATCGATATAAAATTCACCGTTGATGCGGCAATCATGTTCCTGAATATAGGCAACACCATCCATGAATGCACGTGCTGTTTTAAAATAAAAAGCACCCACTATAGCATGGTCATTCATTGGGGTTTCAGAGATGGGCACTTTGACTGAAACACCTAGAATATTATTGTTTTCATCGACTTTCACATACCCGTAACCTTTTGGATTGGCACCTACCGTTGGATTGTTTCTAAACGTCAGACAAACGACGTCATATTGATCATCCTTTAATAGCTCCGTGTAGGCGTCGCCATCAATAATTAGCCCGTTATCACAGGCTGCAATCAACAAGGGCTTATCCATATCTTCAGGCGACACACCTAATGAAGCTGTGATTGCTTGACCTTCAGTCACATAATCGAGCTTTACGACATGACACTTTGGATAAGCATCGCTCAATATTAGATCAATACCGTAAGCAGCACAGTGGCTCTCTAAAACGATGAAACGCGCTTTTTCAGGAACCGGATAAGCATCAAAAGCTTGAACAATCATTTTCTTTCCTGAAACTTCAATCAATGGTTTTGGAAGTTCATACCCTTCATTCTTAAACCGTGATCCCTCACCTGCTAGTGGAATCAAATTCATGGTGCCTTTTACAGGCGCCTGTATTTGTTTATGGTTAATCAACTTTCTGAAATAATTAGAGTGGTAGTTGTAATCGGCAAGATCTTCTGGAGTGCCCCACTGTAGCATATGTTGAATCTCATAGATAGAGACTTTTAAACCGTCTTCGACAAGTAAATTGTAGACAACGGATACATAAAACTCACCATTAACGTCGAGGTTTTTATCCATTGTCAAATCCATGTACTCTTTTAAAATTGAACCTGTTCTAAAATAATAAGTGCCGGATGAAGCATATTCATTCATGCGGTTTGCAGTAAACGGCTTCTTTTCTTGTATTTCTAACATCCATTGATCTTCGTCTCTCATGAACGCATAGTTGGTCGTGCCAAGCATGTGTGGATGAAAGCCTTTGTAGGCAGGTACAGCGCCATCTGCACCTCTGTTACGCGTATGTGTTAGAAAATCTGCATAGTCCCAATACGTTCCAAAGTCACAATAATTGACGATCACTTCCTCTTCATCTTCGATGAGATGGAACGCATGTTTCACAGCGTAAATCGGACCGTATTTATGTGGATCTATCCCTATAATTTCAACTCTAGGCGCTAATCCAGTTAAAATTTCACGCATATTGGTTGCTTCCAAGTGATCTTTGGCACAAATAAATATAAATTGATCATCTTGAGAAAACATATCGACAACATGTTCAATAATTGGTTTGCCATCGACTTCTATCAATGGTTTTGGAACCGTATAGCCTGCATTTATAAATCTTTGCCCTCTTCCGGACATTGGGATGACAATTTTCATTTGAACCTCACAACTTACAGATTTTTTCGATATTTTTCAGCTTCCCAGTTTAAAAGTGTATGTGCTTGTTCTTCCGTCAATGGCACAAGGGAAGTCCCAAGCTCACGTCTTAGAATCCATTGAATCTTAAGCACATCTTGAACTTCAAGACACTTTTTGATGCTCTCGCCACAGAAATACAAGTCAGAATCCAAGAGCACAACTTTAGGGAAATCGTCATATCGCTCAATATATCGTTTCAAAGCGTCCGTTATAAGAACATTTGAAAATTCACCTTTGAATGACAAATGACTCGTGGTATCGACAACGAGTGGCTCCAAGCCACAAAAGACGAGTGCATCTGGAAAACTAGGTCTGCCATCTTGATAGTTGATAAGGTCTAGATCTTCATTTGCACGTACATATATACGCTTATCATTTACAATATCGTTGATTGCTTTTTTTATTAAGCGTTGATTGGCATATCGATTGCCAAATGTTTCCGGGAGTCCAATATGCGTTTTTATGATTTCTTCAACCGATTTAAGTTGATCTGATATGGCCTCTGAGTCTTCAGATGCGATAATCAGACCATGATTTTGTAGAATAATGACGTCCGGTGCAAATCCATGACGTGCAATATATTGTTCAATACCCGACATCATCGCCAAAGCCAAATGGATGCCTGGTTTTTCATAAGGGACTAATAACGCTGTCGCAATTGGAGATGCAACTGTTGCTTCCCACTGAGCCGCCATATCCTCTTGAAAGCGCGTTGAAGATGCGTAAACTAAAGTGATCAAAGCATGCACATGCAAGATATATCTTTGTGGTAATAAAGCATGTAAAAAGGTTTCAATAGATGGACGTAAAGTGCCACTATTTGCTTCATTTGTTTTAAGATTTATTGTCGCATCATCTTCGATGGAAATTGCGCCATTTTTCACCGCTTCAAGAATCTTGCGAATTTTATCGAGGTCAATCTGTGTATAACCTTTTCCTTCATCTACTTCAGACATCAGATAGCCAGAAGCTTTGATTAGCATCATCGCTTTGCCATCAACATCGTACTTTGCCGAGGCATTTCCGCCGCCAGCTTGTATCATGTCAACCGAATCACTTGTAAGGTCGCAAACGCGCACAAAAGGTTGAATGACGTCATTAAATAATACAGCCATACCGTTCGCCTCCTATTCCATCCAGTGCATAATATCATGAAAACTTGATAATACGTAAATGCCCTTACCCGCATCTTGCTTCTCAAAATCTCCTTTGTAATAGATGCTATCGATGCCCATTGCTTGAGCACCAATACAATCCTTCTTGTAGGAATCGCCTATCATGATACATTCTTCGGGTTTTAAACCGAGCTTGTTGAGTGCCAAATTATAAATAAAAGGATGCGGTTTTTCAACGCCAGCTTCTTCAGAAGTGACGAGATGATCTATCCAAGGATCCATTTCAAGTTTGATAAGTTTCTTATATTGCGCCTCAGCCGTGAAATCCGTAATAATGCATTTGGGCACATGCAGTTCTTTTAAAAAGTCCATAACAAAGGGTTCAGGCACAATACGATCCATGAACAGTTTCCAATAATACGCATCTAGCTCTAAACAATAGGCAACATCAAATGCGCCAATCAGCTCGAGCATCTTTTGAAAATAAAAGAGTCTGTGATGCGAAGCGGCTGTAAGTGCTAACTGTCTATGATTCATCTTTTTTGAACGATCGAACAATGCCACAACGTCATCGTATGGTAAACTGAATTTTTTCGCGAACTTTTCAAGTGTATCAGCAAGCGCGCTTTCATGTGGCGTATCATAATCGTATAGCGTATTATCTAGGTCAAGTAATACCCCTTTATAAGTCATTGTCTTCTCCTTTTTTCATGTTATGGCTGAGAAGTGCCAAGGTCATCAGTTGTATAACACCGTGATACCCACTTACCCATTTTATGTCATTCCCATTTACAAGTTCATCGATATGTTCAATAAATCGTTCAGCTGTATCTATCAATTCTTCCTTGTCGACATGATCTTTAATTGTAATGTGCTGATAGATCATGTCGGCATCGTAGACGTGCTCAATCTCGTGTCCATATGCTTCGAGGGCTTCAACGATCCCCTCTACTTCCACATCAAGCTTTAACATCACTTTAAGTTTCAGCTTAGGATCTACCGCTACATCACCAGCATCATAGTCATCATCAGAGAAAAATCGGATCACAAGGTCCGCATAATGCATTTGTGGATGTATATATTTTTCAGCATCCGTTTCGCGCATATTGATTTGATCTATGATTTTATCATGTGAATAGCCTCTCAAAGAGACATCGCGTTTGATTTTCCAGTGTCGCCTCAATTTTTCTTGTGTATCGAGATAGATTTTTACGTCGATAAGCTTACGCGTTTGAGGCAAATAGAACGGGTGTAAGCCAGCTACTAATATAAAGTCATTTGCATACACTTTTTTAGGTGCGGTCAATTGACCTGTATGATGGTCATATTCGGAGCGTTCAATACTCGAACCGTTCTTTAGCGCTTTTAAATACTGTGCTTGACGGTACAGGTAGTTCGCTTTTGGATTTAAATGTGTGATCGTATCCCAGCTCTGATCACCACGTCCCCACTTGTGATCGCCATCTGATTCGATTGGTACGATGTTCTGTTCACCGAGCAAATCGATCAAAGTATTTTTTAAAGTGCTTTTACCGACACCAGAATCGCCACCGATTCCTATGATCGTTGCATGTTCTTTTTTCTTATAAACGCTGTTAGATTTGATACCATATTTGTACAGTACATAAACGACAAACATTAGTATGCCTTCAAAAGTCGTAAATAGAAGGTTTTTTAATGGCTCACTTTCTATATATGGCGATGCGACGAAAGTGATTAAGTAGACAATAGAAAAAAGTGCGCTAAGTGCATAGGCAATCTTATGCTTATCTAAAAGGCTGATAAAGAGCACCGCACAAAGGACAAAGCTCCATACATACCAATTTTCTGACGGTGGTACGAGAATGACGAATACAGAGTAGATGACCGCTAGAAAATTATAAAACAAATCCTTGTTAAGCTTTTCATACATGAGAAATCTAGCATATATTGCTAAAATACCAAGATAAGCGATATAAAGCTTATAGCTCCCCATCGGAAGTATTAAGTCGTATAAAAGACTCTGTTGTGGATTGAGATATACCATCTGAATATAACTGGTTTGAAAGATAAACGGTGCAGAAATAACCAACACAACGGTACTAAAGGCACCCATGAATTGGGCGATCACCTTGTACTTGTCTCTTTGAATATTGCGGTACAAATAGATGATGGCCAGTGGCAATGCAAACATCATTGGCAATTTCACACTAAATCCAAGACCCAAGCTTACTGCCATAAGAAGATAGTTGCGCTTTTGGAGGAAATGCAACGATAAAAGCATAAAAAACAACGCGATTAAGTCCAGATGCCCTAAATAGAACGTCGCATAGATCACAACAGGCGAAATGAAATAAAAATAAAGTGTTTTAAACGATTTGTTCGGAAACATGCGGTTTAAAATCCATAAACAACCTAGATCTGCGGCTATCAGCGGCATAATATATAGGGCATTTTTGACCATATCCGGGACAGTTCCAAAGACTGCGAGAGGCAACTGTACCAATTTGTAGACATAGAGCATCAAAGCAGGATATGGAAATGCACTTAGCTCTCCGTTTGCAAAATAGATAGCCCATGGCGATGTCGTTAGCGAAAATTTGCCGACAAAATCAAAGACGGCGTCAACTTGACCTTGGTCAATCCAAAGGATACCTATGATCACTTTTATAAGTATGGCAACGATGCCTATCCATTTAATGTTTTTCATGTTATTCATGTGTTTGATTCACCCATTTCATTGAGACTTCAAATAATAAGCATACTGCTGCAAAATAAGACCACAAGAGTGGCTCAACCATATACCGCGCCTGTATTTCAAAGATGCTATGGAGGGCCATAAAGGCAAAGTAGATAGCAAATGGTACGATCGCTAGTGGTATTTTTAATCTCCGCCATAATAATAGTGACATTGCAATCATCATATAGACAAGTATTTTGAACCGGTTAACCCAAGTTTCTTCTATTTTTTCAAAAGCTCTGACAATTTCTAAATCAGCTTCTGTATAAGTTCTGTGCTTGACCCCAAATGCTAGCAGCTCTCTGTAGGCAAACTCATCATACTTTAAAACATGATCGATTTTGCATCCGATGATTTCCAAAATATAGCGTTTACTTTTCACACTGAGATGTCGATCGATAACTTCAAGAAAAGGGACATCGAGCTCTTCTAACGTTTTATCAAACGCTTCGCGCGTCCATCTGCCACACATTGAACCCGTTTGAGTATAAAGCAGTCCTGTATAGAGCTGAAGCCTTCCTTGTCTCTCTACATCTTGTTTGCTTTCAGATTGACTTCTCAAAAGCACCTCGCTCACTGCCGCAAAACCAACAGAAAGACAAATAACAAGTACCACCAACTGAATGGCTCGGTCCTTTCTAAGCGCTTTAAAGTGAAAAATGCCGATCAAAATGACGATGATCCCTAGTGCAAGTCCCGTTTTAACTCTAAGTGCGACTGCAAAAAATAGCATAAAGCCAGCAAAGATCAACCAACCATTTTTTTTGTTTACGCCATAAAGGCTGAACCCCCTCGTAGCTGCTATGAGAAGCGCCACATTGGGAAAATCGGCATTGACCATCCCCGAATATGCGGCATTCCAAAGTCCAAACATCGCAAGACCTACTGTCATAAGCAATTGACCGAGGATGCTGACTGGTTGTTTATATTTTCTAAAAGTCAACCAAGTCGATAGATAAACGAGGACTAAAAAAGTCGTATTAACTATAAGTGCCGACCAATAAGGTTCAATACTTAAGGCTTTAAACGGCGCATAGATAAAGCCGATGATGCCACCTTTATGATAGATGGACAAATCACTGGCTAAATTCCAATAGTATATGAAATCACTAGTAGGCAGCGGTTTAACCGTACTTACAACATGAACACTCAATTTGACAAAATAAGCCAATACGGCTGTATGTACTATAAATAATATAATGTTGATCAAGTAGTCGCTCATCGACTCTTTACGAAGCTTCATATGCCTACGTTCCACAATTCATCCTCAACCATTCATCTTTTTTTTAACCAATAGAAATGTTGTCATGCATTTTCCACAATTATACCACATAACCTTGGTTTCTGTAGAGGTAATACATAAAAGTACATTAAAAAAAACGCATCAATGTAAGCCTTTCACACGTGATGCGTCCAAAATCGAAATTAGTTCATTTATGTTATTGTTACTAATTTGTTAGTCGCTTTCTACTAGTTTTGTTTTTGATTAAACTTGAGATACCCAGATAAATACTTTACGATGATGATTGCTAAAAACCCGCCGATTAAAGCCGTATATAATTGGGGTAAAGTAAACGCGGTTACGAGCTTAGGTGGTATTTTTTCGATAAAGAAAGTCACAAAATAACGTATAGATATTGCCAAAAATGCAAATTTTAATACTGCTGCGACGATGACGCCAACAATATCTCCATATTTTGGAATTGAACGACGTATCATGTTAAAGCTAAGTATTAAGATCACGTTGCCCATCATAATAAACGGTACTACAGGCAAAAGTGGCATGATACCAAGCACAAATGCCATAAGTGGCGTCAAACATCCAATGACGATAGCGGGAAATGAACCAACCACTACTGCAGCGATTAATAATGTCATGTTCACTAGTGGTCCAACTGCAGGTTGCGCAAACTGAGTAAATCCAATCTGAAAGACAAGCGCCAGTGCTAAAAGTACCGCTGTTCGAGTAAGCACGGTCATTGCCATGTTGTGTTTGTTAGTAGGTGTCATATTTTCCCTCCTAAAAAGTGTTTATTTCACTCGCCTATGTGCACGAGTCCTTGACCGATAATCTGTTTGACGTGATCGTCATCCAATGAATAATAAACGACCTTGCCATCTTTTCTGTTTTTAACAAGTCGCGCTTGCTTGAGCACCCTCAGTTGATGTGAAATTGCACTTTGAGACATATTTAGTAGGTACGCTATATCGCACACACACATTTCAGATTCTGCTAACGAAGATAAAATTTTGATGCGCGTTGGATCGCCAAAAACTTTAAAAAAATCAGCTAACAAAGTTAAATCTTCTGCCTTAGGGAGCACCCCCCTAACCTTTTCTATTAAATCTTCATGAATGATATTGCATTCGCAACGTTCGTCATGGGTTTTGTTATCAGTTTTCATGCCCGCTACTACCTCCTGTCATTTTTACCTTACTTTGTTTCAGCAAATCATATTGCGAATATGAGAAAAAGCCAAGGCCAATCCATATAAGTGCAAAAGATAAGAAAGAGCCAACGTCAAATGATTCTTTAAATACGAAAATGGCCAGAAGTAGAGCAATTGTCGGTGAAAGATATTGTAGAAATCCGACAACATTCAGAGGTAGTCGTTTTGTACTTTCTGAATAGAGCAATAAAGGTGTTGCAGTAATAAGCCCACTAAAGGCAATCATCCCCCAATACACACTCGGCAAATTACCCGTTATTCCCTGCCCATTTGACTCGACGAAAAACAGAAATATCAACGAAGGAATGCCAATAATCAACGTTTCAAAACCTAGTCCTGACAGTGAATCAAGTCCTGATTTTTTCTTATAGAAACCATACATGGCAAAACTCAAAGCTAATACAAGTGAGATGATTGGTAACTTTCCATACAAGATCGTTTTAAACACAACACCTAGTAAAGCGAGCCCGATACCTATTTTTTGATAGCTATTAAGACGTTCCTTATAAAAAATTCTACCTAATAAGGTCAATATTAATGGTGTTATATAATAGCCTAAACTGGTTTCTATCACATAATTATTATTAACTGCCCATATATAAAGCATCCAGTTAACAGAAATAAACAATGTTGGCGGCAATATTTTTTTTAGCTGATCGAAATTAGTCACAATTTTGAAAAACGACTTATAATTTTTCTTTAAAATTAATAGACACATAATAAATATGAAAGACCAAACGACGCGTTGTGCGAAAATTTGATAGGGTGATATCGCACTTACGAGTTTCCAATAGAGCGGAAGTAAACCCCAGAGACAATATGCAAGGGATCCAAATATCAAACCTTCAATATATTTTTTTCTGTCCAATCTTCCCTCCCGAGTTGCCTGATTACTTTAACAAATACATGGCATAATAGGCATCATACGTTAATCCAGAATTTTTTAACTGTGTTGCTACTTCAGTGCCTAAATAGCGATAGTGCCATGGTTCGTACATATAACCCGTCACATTTTCCATGCCTTCTGGGTATCTCAAAACATAGCCATATTTATGCGCATTTTCTCCAAGCCAAGTAAACTCGTCGGTATTTTCAAAAGCCTGTGCAACGTCGTTGATATCGATAGCGAGTCCAGTTTCGTGCTCAGAATGTCCTGGTCTCGCTGAAAATCTATCCGCTGCTGTCTGTCCATTGTTGTTTTTATATTTTTGATACAAATTTGCTTGATAACTGTTGCTTCGATAGGCAGAGATGATCCGTAGCGATAGCCCCTCTTTTTTTGCCGCATCCGACATCAAAATAAAAGCATCAAGTGCGTTTTGTTTGAGTTGATACGTCTTTCCATCCGCTACAAAATATCCATCAGGCACACTTTTAAGGCCCTCAGGCGTAAAATCACTTGGCAACTGGTAATATTTATTGCATATGACGGATAACGCATTGGGGTCATTCACTTTTTCTATCTGTCCATAAAAATCATAATCCAGATTCATATTTACATCCCTAACAATTTCAGAAGTGGACATTGCCTGATGGGTTTTATAATATGTTTGATAGCGGGTCTCTAGCGCCCCAATATAATAGGATACAGCAGTAAAATCCATGTTTTTTCCTCCGTTAGTTGATGATTGAGTTGATGATTGATGCGTTGTCTCAGCAGATTCAGTTGTCGAAGAAGTATTGGTAGCTTCTGAGGATCCAGTCTCTTCATTTGAACTTATTGACTCAGTTGAGTCAGTAGTTTCAGTAATTTCAGTAATTTCAGTAATTTCAGTAGTTTCAGTAGTTTCAGTAGTTATAGTAGATTCAGTAGTTAATTGTTCATTATTCGTCGGTTCATCTGAAAGCTCGTCATCCTTAAAACCTTTACTTACAACTATAATAATGAGCCAAACAATCATGATCAATATTGATACAATTGCGATTCTTCTAAATAAGTATTTTGATTTTTTTACCCTTCCTTTTTTATTTCTATTATTATTATTGTTATTATTATTGTTATTATTTTTCATCATCAATTTATCCTCTGAATTTTTCTTTCCTGCACTTAAAGTGGCTGTTGCTGTCTTCTTTATATTATAGCCCATTCTCTCCATTTAAAAAACACATTTTATCGACTTTCAGGCTACTTTGACATAATCTTTCGGGTATGGTAATATTTTTATGAAATGAAACGAATGAACTTGAGGAGTGCCTATGAAACGCCTAATTCTTTATCTAAAACCCTATTTACCAAAGATGACTATTGGTCTATTTATAAAGTTTATAGGGACCATCATGGACCTTTTAATTCCATGGATCTTGGCACATATGATCGATGCCGTTGTTCCGACAAAACGCATCCAAGATATCGTTTTATGGGGTGGCGCGATGATTCTTTGCGCTACGGTTGCCGTCATCGCGAATATCGTCGCCAATCGCATGGCAAGTCGCGTTGCGGCAGAAACGACACGGCGGATTAGACACGATCTCTTTTCTAAAATCACCTACTTATCCTGTGGCCAAATAGATACCTTTACCATTCCATCTCTCGTATCGCGCTTGACTTCTGATACCTATCACGTACACCACATGGTGGGCATGATGCAACGTCTCGGCGTACGTGCACCGATTTTATTGCTCGGCGGCATACTTGTTACAGTCTCACTAGATCCAGCACTGTCACTAGTTTTAATCGCCGTTCAGCCACTTATATTTTTAACTGTGTACCTCGTCTCAAAGCGCGGTATCCCACTTTATAATAAACTTCAGCAAGCGATCGATGACATGGTCCGGTCCATCCGTGAGAACATCACGGGTATTCGCATTATCAAAGCACTGTCTAAAACGGATTATGAAAAAAAACGGTTTTCAGACGTCAGCTCTGAAGTGGTTAAACGCGAAAAACGCGTTGGGATGACGATGTCGATAACAAATCCAATGATGAATCTATTCTTAAACGTTGGTTTGACATTCGTCATATTGATGGGTGCCTACCGAGTCAACGATGGGTTATCACAGCCTGGTGTTGTCATCGCCTTTTTGACTTATTTTACGATTATATTAAACGCAATGCTATCCATCAGTCGCATCTTTGTCCTCACATCTAAAGGCCTCGCCTCTTTTGAACGTATCGCTGAGGTGATCGACGCACCAGAAGATCTTCATATTGAAGCAGAAACGAATGAAGATTCAGATCCAGTCGATGCAGACACACATATTTCATTTGACCATGTCACATTTTCTTATCATAAAAATCAAGCCAATCTCACTGATATCTCTTTTAAGCTCAAGAGCGGTGAAACGCTTGGCATCATTGGTCCAACTGGAAGCGGCAAATCGAGCATAATCAAGCTCCTACTCAGGTTTTATGACACGGATGAAGGCGCGATTCGCATCGGTGGCCGCAATGTCAAATCGATCCCTAGAGAAGAACTTCACAAGATGTTCGGCATCGTCTTTCAAAATGACATTCTATTTGCCGATACCATCGCAGAAAATATCGATTTTGGTCGCGGATTGCCCATCGAAAAAATCATGTTCTCAACGGATTTGGCACAGGCTGGTGAATTTATAGATTCTCTTTCTGAGGGATGGAATCACAACCTCACGATAAAAGGCGCAAACTTAAGTGGTGGCCAAAAACAACGCATTCTCATATCGCGGGCTTTGGCAGCTGATCCTCAAATATTGATCCTGGACGATTCATCCAGCGCACTTGATTATCGTACTGATGCTAAATTAAGAAGCACACTCAATCAACATTTTCAAGAAACGACGACGCTCATCATCGCTCAGCGTATCAGTTCTATCAAATATGCTAATCATATCATCGTACTAGAGGATGGCGCTATCATCGGGTGTGGCAATCATGAAACACTTATGAAGACTTGCAAAAGTTATCAAGAGATTGCAAAATCCCAATTGGGAGGTGACGTCAATGAATAAAGTTCAAAAACAGGGCGATGTCGGACCCAAAAATCGAAAGAAAGTCCTCATGAGGTTGTGGGGTTATTTATATCAATATAAACTCTATCTAGCCGGAGCAATGCTACTCACCTTTAGTACCAATATACTTTCATTGATCGGGCCTTCTCTTGCAGGCTACGCAATCGATGCCTTTGGAACGACAAAAGGTCAAGTCGACTTTGACAAAGTTTTCTTCTATATATTTTGGATGTTGGGTCTTTATCTATTTTCATCAATTTTTGCCTATCTCCTGGCGATGCTCATGATCTCTCTCAGTCAAAAGGTCGTCTATAAAATGAGAAAAGACGTTTTTGAACGCCTTGCAGATCTTCCCGTCGGTTATTTTGATCGCAATCAAACAGGCGATATCATCAGCCGTATCACGTATGACATCGATACCATCAACACGTCGCTCTCAAACGATGTCATCCAGATTTTTACGAGCATCATCACCGTCATTGGTTCTTTAGTAATGATGATTATTATATCCCCGTCTCTGGTTCTCGTATTTGTTGTAACCATTCCGATCTCCATCGTATTGACTCGATATATGACAGGTAAAACGCGTCCCCTTTTTAGAAAGCGGTCTGCGAAGCTCGGCGAACTCAACGGTTTTGTTGAAGAGATCATATCTGGTCAAAAAGTCATCAAGGCCTATCATCAAGAAGATGTTATGATCGAACGTTTTGATGAGAAAAATAACGAATCTGTAGAAGCTTTTTTTAATGCGGAGTATTATAGCAGCATGGTCGGACCTTCTGTTAATTTCGTGAACAACCTATCTTTGACATTAGTCAGTGTTTTCGGTGCCATTTTGTACCTTTTAGGAAACTTATCAATTGGTAATGTATCGTCATTCGTTCTCTATTCACGAAAATTTTCTGGTCCAATCAATGAACTCGCCAATATTTCAAGTGAACTACAATCCGCTCTTGCAGCAGCTGAGCGTGTTTTTAGGGTCATCGATGAACCAACGGAACCAATTGATGACTCTGACGCTATTGAATTGACAGAAATGGATATAAAGGGCGACGTTGAAATGAAAGATTTAAAATTTGGTTATTCACCAGATAAAATCGTCATTAAAGAGCTCAATTTATCCGCTAAAAGCGGTGACTTAGTTGCTATCGTCGGACCGACTGGCGCAGGTAAAACGACATTGATCAATCTTCTCATGCGCTTTTATGACCCACAAGGTGGCAGCATCACCATCGATGGCATCGACGTTTCTCACCTCACCCGAAAAAGTCTTAGAAAGGCATTTGCCATGGTCCTCCAAGACACGTGGTTGTTTCAAGGGACAATCTTCGAAAATATCGCTTATGGCAAAAAGGATGCGACGCTCGAAGAAGTGGTCGAAGTCGCTAAAGCAGCTAAAATTCACACCTACATCATGCACCTTCCCAATGGCTATGATACCGTTTTAAACGAAGATGGGATCAACATTTCTCAGGGACAAAAACAACTCCTCACTATCGCCCGTGCCATGTTGCTCGATGCCAAGATGCTCATCTTGGATGAAGCCACATCAAACGTCGATACGCGTACTGAACTGCAAATACAGGATGCGATGCGACATTTGATGAAGGGAAAAACGTGCTTTGTCATTGCGCACCGATTATCAACCATTCAAAATGCGGATACGATCCTCGTTGTAGACGGTGGCAACATCGTCGAGCAAGGCGCACACCAAGCACTTCTGGATAAAAAAGGCCTCTATGCAGAGATGTACTATAGTCAGTTTCAGGATGCGCTCAATTGAGGAAATTGCATAATTTAAAAAAGCTTCTAGACGATATGTTTCGTCTAGAAGCTTTTTTATATGTGGTTATTTCATTTATAGCGTATCATTTATTTCGTTTCGCTTTTTATTTCTTTAAATTGTAGCGTCACTTTAAAGAGGTCTCCGTCAACGTTCAGTAAGAACCTGCCACCGCAAACTTGCGTAAAGCTTTCTGCGATTGATAATCCTAGACCATTGCCTTCTGTAGAACGCGATGCGTCCCCTCTTGAAAAGCGTTGAAGAATTTCATCAGCAGTAAAGTCCATTTCATAGCCTGCTGTGTTTTTAACTGAAACAAATGCATTTTGATCATTTTTTTCAAGATCAATAAAGACCCGTGTGCCTTGCATCGCATACTTTATAGCATTGTCGATCAAATTTTGGAAGACGCGGTACATTTTTTTACCATCTGCCATAACTATCACAGGCGACTCCGGTAACTTCACTTTGAACTGTAGTGACGATTTTTCTATTTCATCACCCATATCAGCCAATGTCTGTTCAATGAGTTTCTTTAAGTCAATCGCTTCAAGTTCAAGTTGTATATCACCAGAAGTGCTCTTTGCTAAATCAAATAGATCAGCAACGATATTTTTTAAACGATTGGATTTGTCTATTAGTATATTCACATAATCTCTAGATGTTTCATTTAGCGTTTCGTCTTTGGATAGTAAGTCTGCATAACTGATGATTGAAGTGAGTGGTGTCTTTAAATCGTGAGAGACATTAGTGACGAGCTGTATTTTCATACGTTCAGCTTTCATCTGCTCCTCAACACTTTCATTGAATCCGCGATCTATCGCCTCAAATGTTTTTTTATTGCCTTTTACATACCAATAGATGATAAATATCTCCGCAAGCGGTGGCAAGAATAATAAAGGTGGCACTATTATAAAAACAAAAGTCATTAAGACCAATATAAAACTTAAGACGATAAATGCAGTTTGTCTTTTAAATAATTGTTCCGTCAATTTATTGCTTCTAAATGATCTGCCATCAAAGACACTTCTAAAGAAGTCATAAATACCATAGAAAAACATATAAATAAAACTATTTGTTATCAAGGTTTTTGCTTTTATGCGACGCACAAGTGAGAGATATACAAATCCCGATATAACGATAAAAATAAAAGTAATCGTTCCAACAGCAATCATTGAGGCTGATACTTGACTGGCTATATAGGCTCTGTAACTATAGAAATTGTTCATGCCAACTATCCAAACGCCGCCGGCCAAAACATAAAAGGTTAAAAATAGATCCGTAGGAATCTTATCGATGAACGACAAAGTCAAAGGACTAGTTTTATGTGTCCGGCCTGTTGTGATAGTCAGATACACTAGAAGAAGAATGGTACCAAAGATGATGACTAAAAAAGATATTGCTAGTGGTACGGTCATAGCGCGCTGTGCGTCCCATTCTTTCTGCGCATTATTTAGATATGCCGTAGTAAAGGCGATATAACCACTTACTTTGGAATCCACATATTGACTATAATATGGGTAATTTTCATTGTTTTTATACACCCACCTGCCATCTTTAAGTGTAAATAGAGCCCCTTTATAGGTGTCAAAAAAGGTGGCATCACCCGATTCCAAGTTTGTATCGAACTTAATTCCGTCCGTATAATAATAATAGTAGCCGTACCCAAAGTCTTTTCTGCCACCAATTGCATCTGACACATCAGAAATAGCTGACCTTGCATCTCCTTCTAAAAAAAAGATACTTTCAGTATAATTTTCTGTCAAAACTGTTTCAAGATTTACGTCAAAAACGTCGAGGTACTGTATTTGTATGACTGCTGTTGTCAATGCAATTGCAATCATTAAAAATGCAATGACCTTTAATATAAATGCAAACCTAATACTTTTCAATTTTGTATCCAATGCCCCACACCACCTTCAAATAATTTGGCTCTTTAGGATTGATTTCGATTTTTTCGCGTATGCGCCTGATATGTACCATCACTGTGTTTTCAACGGCGTAAGGTGCTTCATTCCAGACATTTTCATATATTTTATCCGCTGAGAAAACGATGCCAGCATTACGCATCAAAAATTCCAATATTCTAAGTTCTTTTGCCGTCAGTTTGACAAGTTCACCATCAACACTTAGCTGCATGGCATCAAGATCGAGCTTCAGTCCGCCATTCACTAGCGTCGTCTCCTTATTGATACTAGACATATCACCTAGTTTAAGATATCTTCTCAGTTGGCTTTTCACACGCGCTACGAGTTCCTGCGAACTAAATGGCTTTGTAACGTAGTCATCAGCACCCATTGATAAGCCAAGTACTTTGTCAGAATCCTCTGATTTAGCTGATAAAATGATGATTGGAATGTTCTTATTCTCACGCACTTTTAGTGTCGTTGATAATCCATCAAGCTTTGGCATCATAACATCTAAGAGAATAAGGTGTATCGTCTCGTTCAATAGCACATCAAGTGCCTCGTAGCCATTAAAAGCCTTTATGACTTCATAACCTTCTAATGTCAGTAGCTTTTCTATCGCCTTTGCGATTTCTAGATCGTCATCTACGACTAAAATACGTACCTGATCCATCGATTAACCGTCCTTTCAAGTCCTTATTTACAATATATCGCGTCCATCTTAAATGAAACTCTATGTAATTCTTACAACTTTCTTAAATGATTTCCATAGTTGAGGAAATTGCATAATTCCAAATTGTATGCGTTTCATTTATCTAAACGGTATGATTGAGCCATTGTCAATTCGATAAACGAAATTTTGCCACTTAAAAGGTTATTATGCAATTTCCATAGTTAATTAGTCAATTTCCATATATAATATTGTTGAATACTGCTATTTCTGAAACACGCATTCAATTCTTAATTAGGGGGAACGCTTATATGTCTATAATAATTAATGACAATACGTTTGATGCTTATGAGAAACGACGCAATACAGATTCCATCAAATTTGACTTTAACAAAGAAATGGGTAAACCAGAAGGTTTAATCCCACTTTGGATTGCCGATATGGATTTCATGTCGCCAATTGAAGTAAGGCAAGCGCTTATGGAACGCGTTAGACACGGTATCTTCGGCTATAGCGATACAAACGAAGATTATTTTGGATCAATCAAAAATTGGTTTTCTGAATCATTTAATTATCACATCGAAAGTGAATGGATCATCGAAACACCAGGCATAGTATTCGCTCTTTCAACTGCAATAAGAGCATTTACAGATAATGGAGATGCCATCCTAATACAACCACCCGTCTATCCACCTTTTTTTGATTGCATCACAAAAAACGACAGGCGCATCGTTCAAAATCCTCTTAAATATAATGCTGGTACATATACTATCGATTTTTTAGATTTCGAACACAAAATAAGAAATGACGATGTAAAAATGTTTATCTTATGTAGCCCACATAACCCAATCGGCCGTGTTTGGACCCATGAAGAACTAAGTAAAATGGTCGCAATTTGTGCGAAATATCACGTACTGATCATTTCAGATGAAATCCATGCTGACTTTGTCTACCCACCTCACAAGCACCACGTTCTTGCGTCAATCATGCCACAGATGCAAGATTCGATTATAACTTGTACTTCTCCATCGAAGACATTCAACTTGGCGGGTCTTCAAATTTCAAACATCATTATATCCAATGTGAAATTAAGAGCAAGATTTGATGCTGAACTTGCAAAAACGGGTTTTCATACTGCTGGGATTATGGGCATCATAGCCTGCAAAGCCGCTTATACGCATGGTAGACCTTGGCTCAACGATTTGCTTCAATATTTTAGGGAAAATATTAATTTTGTTCGCACTGAACTTGAGTCTAAGTTGCCTAAGATAAAAATTGCGGATACCCAAGGCACTTATCTACTATGGTTAGATTTCAGCGCTTATAATCTACATCAGTTTGAACTAGATGAAATTATTCAAAACGATGCTAAATTATGGCTGAACTCAGGTACTGATTTTGGTTATGGTGGCGAAGGGTTTCAGCGACTAAATATTGCTACTCATCGAAAAGTCTTGGAACAAGCTGTCGCCCAACTAGTAGACGCTTTCAAAGCGCTATGATTTTCAATAACAACTCAATGTTTACGAGTCCCATTTGATTTCATGCTTTTATTTAATGAATTGGCATTAACCGTTTGCGAGCGATTTGTCATGTAGTAATGTAAGACAAATCCTAAAATCAAGGCAATCACAAATGCTGGTACAATATTCAAAATAAAGCTACTTAAATAGCAAGTGACAAACTTATCCCATAGTGTTGCATCTAAAGCCCATTCTGTTCGAACAAATAATACCTGTCGAACATACCCTACAATGAAATAAACCACTATCAATATACTCCAAAACGACCTGACAATCATTTTTTGGCTCATAAGGGCCTCCTCTTTTGTGCGTTATCCTCATGATAGCATGAAATGCTCAAAGTTTTAATGAAAATTAAGCGCTCTGTAGAATTATTTGAGAAATTAAATGAAAATCATTCAAATTGGAATTATGCAATTTCCTCAATTATGTACTTATAAATAAATCACATGGAGGGACTATGAAATTAGATGTTAAAAAAACGTTTTTGCTCGGTCTAGGATTTTTTGCCGTAAGTTTAGTATGGCCACTTTACAACGTTTACGTGCCAATTTTCTTGAGAGATTTCCTAGATAGTCAATTTCAAATCAATGCTGTCATGACGCTAGATAATATTTTAGCAGTCAGTATGATTCCTTTTATTGCTTCACTTAGCGACCGAACGCATACGCGTTTCGGTCGTCGTATGCCATTTTTGATGATTGGTATTCCAATGGCAGCGATTGCTTTTGTTCTTTTACCGAACTATACCAGTTTCTTCACATTCATGCTGATTATAACCGTCTTAAACTTTTCAATGGCTATCTTTCGTGCGCCTACTGTAGCTCTTATGCCCGACATTACACCTGCCCCACTTAGAAGTAAAGCAAATGGCATCATCAATTTTATGGGTGGACTCGCCTCTGTTTTCGTACTTATCGGTGGATCAATACTTTATAAAATGAATCACAATTATCCATTTATCTTCACAGCGGTCATGATGTTCTTTGCACTTTTTATGCTCATGAAATTTATAAAAGAACCCGCAATAGGTGAAAATTCCGCTGAGAAACGCATCAGCATCAGAGCATCCATCAAAGAAATTTGGACAGATAAAGACCGCACGACATTATATATTCTATTTGCTATCTTTTTTTGGTTTCTTGGTTATCAAGGTGTTGAAGCGACTTTTAGCAATTACTGCGTTCAATTTCTTGGTCTTGAGGTTTCCGACGCCTCACTCATACTAGGTTTCTTTGCTTTATCGTTCCTTGTTTTTTCAATCCCAGCAGGCTTTATCGGTGCTAAATTTGGCAAACGCAAAACTATTCTCGTCGGTCTTGCAGGCGATGCCTGTATCTTTATCCTTTTGTCACTCATAGGCACTTTGATACCATTTAACCAAATTTTGATGATGGGCCTCATGCTTATAGGCGGCTTTTTCTGGGCACTGATCAACATCAACTCATATCCGATGGTCGTCGAACGAACTAGTGAAGCTAAAATCGGGACCTTTACAGGCCTTTATTATTTTTCATCCTCTCTTGCAGCAATCTCAGGTCCATTGGTTTTAGGTGGTATCATCGATATAACTAGCTTTGTAGCTACTTTCCTCTTTACAGCTGCCTCATATTTTATCGCTTTTATATTTATTACAAAGACAAAATAAATTGGCTCTATACAAAAAAGCGTACTTTTGTGCATATATTAGCACAAAGTACGCTTTTATTTCAGTTCAATTCTGTTTGTTTAGTTAGTCAATGGGACCGACTTGCCCTTCTCCTATTGGATCAACATGGATAACAATGTCTATACATAGTTCTGCCATAATCAATTTTTCAAGGGCGTCAATGATAGTATGTGCTTTGACAATATCTATCTGATCAGATAGTTCAGTGTGAATGGAAGCAATTGTTCTTCCTGGACCATAGTCGTGTACTTTGAGATCATGCGACCCAACAATATGTTCATTAGAGTCGATTATTTCATGGATTCGAGCAACGAGTTCTTCACTTGGTGACATACCTAATAGAACATTGACCGTATCTTTTGCAACACCATACCCAGTATACATGATAAGTAAAGAAACAATGACACCTGCAATACCATCGAGTGGAAAATTGACAAATCTTCCTAGTATCGTAGTGATAATAACGGCACTCGTTGCAATAACATCGTTTAAACTATCTGATGCATTGGCTCTATTAACACTTGAGTTAATGACTTTACCGATATAACGGTTATAAGAATACATCCATACTTTGATGAACACAGATAAGATGAGAATCACCATCAATATTAAATTGAAACTGAGTGCTTCAGGATGCAAGATTTTATCAAAGGAGCTCTTTAACAGTTCAAAACCAACAAGTACGATGATAAATGAGATGATTAACGAGGCAATATACTCAAATCGTCCATGTCCAAAGGGGTGCTCCTGATCAGCATCTCTCCCACTAAGTTTGGCACCAATAATCGCTACAAGAGATGAGCCCGTATCAGAAAGATTGTTAAAAGCATCTGATGTGATGGCAATACTATTCATAGTTAACCCTATAATCAATTTTACAGCAAATAAGAATATGTTGCATACGACACCTATGACACCAGCTAATATGCCGTATGATTCTCTAACTGAACTATCTTCTACTTTTTCATAGTTTTTGATGTATTTTTTGATGATGATTTTTATCATTCCGTGCTCCCATTTAAGATTTGATTATTGAACGGTCAATTAGTACAACCGCTTCATATGGCATCAAAATGCCGTTAAAATACTCTTTGTCATAATTTGATAGCAGGACTTTGCCTGTCGTGTTCACAGTATGGGTCTTCGCACCGAAATTAAGAATAACCGTTGCTTTTTCACCGGATAACATGCGCTGATAAATAAAAATACTTCCTGACGTTCTTTTAACTTCAAAAGTGCCGTAAATCAGAACGTCGTTCTCAGAACGTACTTTTATAGCTTCTTTATAATAAGACAAAATAGAGGCTGAATTCGCATTTTGTTCTAGAAAATTAATCTTAAAATAGTTTTTATTGACGTTTATCCAAGGGACACCTGTCGAAAATCCTGCATTGTTTTCCCTATTCCACTGATACGGTATCCGAGAGTTGTCTCTTGATGTTGCTCGCATCATTTTAAATCGCATTTTCTCTGGCAATAGAAGTCTTTTTGCCATTTTTTCCACATTGAAAGATTCAATATCTCTAAGTTCATCCATTGAATTGAAATCAAAATTTGTCATTCCGATTTCTTGTCCCTGATATAAGAACGGCGTGCCACGCAGTGTCAATAACAAGGTTGCAAGCATTTTCGCTGACTCAGCCCAATACTTCCCATCATTGCCAAATCTAGAAACACTTCTAGGTTGGTCATGATTCTCTAAATAGTTTGCATTCCATTCTAATGCGTTTTGCCATTTTGAGAGTACCTTCATAAATCGTTCTGGGTTAAATTTACGCTTGAACCACTTGACTATAAATTGATCTGTCTCCATGTGCTCAAATGAAAAAATCATATCGAGCTCTTCACGGGATTCATCACATAGATCACGTCCCATATCTGGCGTCACAAAAACCGTCTCACCAACTGCGAAACAGTCAAAGTTCTTAAGCACATCGCGTTTAAGTGAACGTAGAATGACATGGGCGCCATCTTGCGAGATGTAATGTTCACTCCCTGTTAAGATGAGTTTCTTCTTGCCATTTTCTAGAGATGTTTTATAAATGATATTGATGACATCGCATCTAAAACCACTAACCCCTTTATTTAACCAAAAACGCATAATATCTTTAATTTCTTCAAGCACTTTAGGATTATGATAATTTAAATCAGGTTGCTTTTTCGCAAAAAGATGAAGATAATAGGCGTCGCTCTGAGCATCATATTCCCAGCAGTCTTCCGCAAAAAAACTCGTCCAATTATTAGGTGCTTTTCCATCCACGCTTTCGCGCCAGTAATAATAATCTCTATACGGACTGTCTGGATCTCTGCTTGCCTGAAACCATGGGTGCTCATCAGAAGTATGATTGATAACAAGGTCCATGATAAGCCTAATATTGCGCTTTTTAGCTTCAACAATTAATCGATCCATATCATCCATAGAACCATAGTCTGGATGAATACATCGATAATCACTGATGTCATAGCCATTGTCAGCATTTGGTGATTTATACACTGGACTAAGCCAAATCGTGCCTATACCTAGTTGCTTAAGATCATCTAAATGTTCTATGATGCCTTGCAGATCTCCAATACCATCCCCATTGGTATCTTGAAAACTTCTCGGATATATCTGATAGACTACCCCTTCTTTCCACCATTTTCTATTGTTCCCCATGTAATGCCTCCAGAATCCGTTAAAAACCCATTTTCTTATTATACCCCCAAAGGATACATAGACAAACAATTAGTTATAATATAATACGCATTTTTTTTATTCATACTTACACAAATAAAAACCACTTATATCCTCAAGGATGTAGTGGTTTTGTAAATCATTTTTATTTCTCATTGTTAAAATAGCCAGAAATACAATAAGACTAAAAGTCCTAAGACGATACGATACCATCCAAAAATTTTAAAATCATGTTTTTGAATATAACCAACTAAAAATTTAATTGCAAGAACAGATACGACAAAAGCCGTTACGAGACCACTTATGAGAATTCCTATTTCGTCTGCAGTAAAATCAAAGCCGAATTTTACGATTTTCAAAAAACTTGCGCCAAACATGACCGGAACCGCAAGAAAAAAAGTGAACTCCGCAGCTACTGTTCGCGACATTGATAACATAAGACCACCCAATATTGTTGCGCCTGATCTGGATGTGCCGGGAAAAACAGCGGCTATCAATTGAAAAAGACCAATTAAAAACGCTGTTTTGAACGTTATATCGTCGATTGAATTGATTGTTGCCACTTTGTTTTTATGTTTGTTTTCAATCACAATAAACAAAATACCGAAGACAATAAGTGCAATGGCTACCGTTTGATAATTATAAAACAATCTATCGATTGTATCTTCCCAGATCAATCCTACTACAGCTGCAGGTATGCATGCGACTACAATTTTCAGCCACATTATCATGGTATCCTTTTTAACAAAATACTTCTCATGCGTTGTGAAAGGAAATAACTTATTCCAATATAATACAACAACTGCTAAAATCGCACCTAGTTGAATGACAACCAAGAACATTTCCAAGAACTCAGCAGTGACATTCAATTTGATGAACTCGTCTAATAAAATCATGTGACCTGTACTACTAATTGGTAACCATTCTGTTATCCCCTCTACAATTCCAAAGAAGATCGCCTTAATAATTTCAATAATATTCATTTTGCACCTCTTTACAAGCATGATAAAGGCGTCTCTAAGACGCCCTTTTAAATACAATATCACTATTATTTTTATCTTTCAAGTCAATTAGACGTTACACATTGTAAAATATGGATATATATAAGAATAGTATCCATTTTACAATCCATATTGTAACAAAAATAAAGTTTTGAAAGGATTCTATATGAAATACTTAGCAACTATAAATGAAACCGTTGAAATTGAAATGCTTAGAGATTTATTAGAAACAAACAATATCTTACTGATGACTAAACATCGTGAAACTGGCGAATTCCTAGAGATATATGCAGGAATGACCATCTTTGGTGCAGATCTATATGTCGCTGAACCTCAGTACGATGAAGCATTAGAGCTCTATCAAGCTTTCTTTTCTGGTGCTTCACAAATTGATGAAGACGTACTTGAAGAACAAGCACTACATGCAGAAAATCCTGAAGAACTCGCTTACGATGAATCAAACGACATTGAAGACGAAGACGAAGATGAAGAAGATGATGATTTATAAATAACACACATTGATTTGTATTCTTAACTTCGACGACAACACATACCTTCTATAATTGATATCAGCTGAATGCGATTTGATCTCGCATTTGGCTTTTTCTTTTTTTTGCTATATTGATAAAAAAGAACGCTTCATTTGAAAACCCTATTCTCGATTATGAAAGGCTACTTTCAATATTAAGCCTCGTATGCATGTTCTCTTCTTTTCAAGTTAACTTCCGATACAAAAAGGTCGTTTTCTTTTTTATACTTTTTTTCTAAAGTGTCGCTATAACCACTTACAACCCACGGCATACTTTTTTCAACTGTAGAAAGAGCAGCTTGTATGTGTGATTTAATTAGTGAAGCCTCAACTCTCGTATCTTTTGTAGCTACAATAAGCGAATGAATTTTATTGACTGTAATTAAAAAATACAACTTTCTTTTGACAATTTTTTCATAAGCCCAAATCACTTGATTAGCTGGTAACAATTTGATTTTGCTTTTAGTTATCAAGACCACATAATTTTTTGTTATCTCAAAATTAACATGCGCAGGATTAATCGGTTTTAGCTCAAGTTCTCTTAAAATACTATCTGAATCTCCAAATTTAGAAGCTTCCTTGCTATATGCACGCATATTGTTTACAGTTAGAAATTTGATGATATTATAAATAAGCAACGAGTAACCTATTAGAATAAATATAAAGAAAATCCAAAGTTCTCCTCTGTTGTCTTCAACCACAAATAATCTACTAGGCATCATCTCCAACGCCTGCTCATACGTAAAATCAGCACCTTGAAGATCATCGAGTATGCTATTATATATATCATCTTCAAGATCAATAAAATGACCTATATACGAAGTTGTCGCTTCATCTATATATAGATCAACAGGTATTTCAGCAAGTACAAAATGCCCCTCATCATTTATTAATGCAGCAAAGTAATCGGTGATTATTTCATTTTCATCTAAATATACTGTTTCAAAAGTAAAAATATTATTAAAATCTGCTGGTGTTTCATAAAGTGTTTTTGTACCTTCTAATGAAGATTGATAAAGTGTGTTGTAATCTGAATGACTAGGCTCATCTAATAGGGTACCAATATATGGTAAATAAAAATAGGTCGCAATTGCTAAAATAATAACCATTATAAATATGCGCGTCAAGTAGGTTCGCCTATGAACCTTTTTTGCTTGTGACAATAAATTTAGAGTTTCCATGTTCCCCCCATATTTAAACATGAAATGGCATGACACCAATTTTCATCGTTTTTATAACATATTTAGTATAATATTACTTGAATGATGTGCTGCAATTACAGCAAATTCTTCATAATTCACATGTGCTGAGCCATCAGCTTTATCGGACATTGAACGAATAATGACAAAAGGTATATTGTTTAAATGGGCAACATGCGCGATGGCAGCACCTTCCATCTCAGTGGTTGAGGCATTGAAATGTTTCAAAATAAACAATTTTCGCTCATTTGATGAAATAAATTGATCGCCAGACACAATACGACCTTTAATTGTTTTATGATCAGTGACTTCCTTTGTACTGGCATCAAGAGCCAGTTTTATAAGCGTTTCGTCTGCAACGAATATCGACGTTGACATCCTCGGAATAACACCATATTGATAACCAAATCCTGTGACATCGACATCGTGTTCCATACAATCTGTTGAGATGACGATATCTCCCACTTCTAGATCATCATGAATTGCACCTGAAACGCCCGTGTTTATCAAACGGTCGACGTTAAAATGTGTAATTAAAATTTGGGCGCATGCAGCTGCATTTACTTTTCCTACCCCACTCGTTACAACGACTGATTCAACATTTTTAAGTAAACCCGCGTAAAATTGCATACCCGCAATAGTTGTCTCAACTGGTTGTACCATCGCTTCTATCAATAATTTTGTTTCTAAATCCATCGCACCTATAATTCCATATTTCATTATTGTCTCCTTTTATTTAAATCGAGTTAATTATACAATTGCCTAAACTAATATTATCATGACACAAACTAAAAATCTCTATTTTTCAATATTTAACGTTGCCATAAATATTTTACATGGGTTGACAGAACTTATGAATAAAAATATAATATATTATTAAATCTTAAAATTTGGGGGTGAGGTCATGCAAGATATTTTGCTCGTAACAAATACAGATGCAAGTGAAAGTTTCATTAAAGAATTATTGATGAGTACTTCATATGGGCGAATTTATAATGCGTTTGACCATTCTGATTCGACCAACATGCTCGATGTACACAAATTTGATATGGTAATCATCAATGCCCCTATGCGTTATGAATTGGGTGATAGATTGGCCCGTTATGCTGCACAGCGAACTGTAACCAGCATTTTATTCATCGCCAGAGAAACATCATACCTTCAAACAAAAGACGTGTTGACTAAATTTGGGATCTTATGTGTTAAGAAACCCGTTCAGGTTAAGCCCTTTCAACAATTGATGAAACTTGTTGAATTAACAGGCGCACGTATCGCAAAGATGGAAGCTGAAGGAATTGATAGCAAAATGATCATTGATGAAATTCGGTTAATCGATGCAGCAAAATGGCATTTGATATGCACATTTAATATTAGCGAATCACAAGCTTCAAGAGTTTATGAATCCTATGTAACTGAAAATCGTCTCAATCGCTTTATTTCTGCTGAAAGAATATTAGATGGGGCTATAACTGAAATATAAATCAAATACACAAAAGGGAGGTTCGATTACTTATTCGAAGTCTCCCTCTTCTTTTTTCATTAAAAGCAATGAAGCATTTGTGAATTCAATAATTATCAAACTCCCAGTTACTTATGCAATCGAGTCGCGCATTCTCTTCACAGTCAGGTCCATCACAGTTTTCAACGCTATTAATCAGACAACTTTGAAGTGATTGACAGTATTGATCTATTGTTCCAGCAACCACTTTAGCATGTGCAATTGCATCAACGACGGTTCTAGCTCCTGTGACGACATCACCGGATGCAAAAGTTCCGCGTTTTGTGGTTCGACCTTCATTATCAGTTATTAAAAGACCTTTACCTGAGGTGTTGAGTTCAGTTGTATTGTTGACGATATTATTACGTGGTTTTTGACTGATGGCAATAATCGTCGAGTCTGCTTCAAATAACACCTTATAATCTGTTCGTTGCTTAAAGAGATCTTTTTCACCTTCTATTTGACTAGCGATGCGATCTATCCCACCGAGTAAGACACCATTTTCCCTGATTTCGATGGGATACTTATATAGTTCAAAACTAATCCCATCTTCAAGTGCCTCTTTAATCTCAATTTGGGTTGCGGGCATCTCATCAAAGCCTTTTCTATAGATAATGGTTACGACTTTTGCACCATTCCTCATAGCACTTCTTGCAGCATCTAGCGCGACATTGCCAGCGCCGATAACGGCAACCCTTTCACCCAGATGATACGTCTCGGGTGATTTTAGAAAATCAATGGCGTAGTGCACATTGCCGAGCGTTTCACCTTTGATGATAAGGGGTTTTGGATTCCAAACACCTGTACCAATAAAAGCGGCTTGATAGCCATCTTGAAAGAGTCTATCCAACGTAATAACAGGTCCAATCAAGGTATTCGGTCTTATCTTGACGCCGCTTTCGATGAGTTTTTTTTCAATTAAATCGACGACTTTATTTGATAACCGATATTCAGGTATGCCATATCTTAGTACCCCACCAATTCTGCTATGTGCCTCAAATATGGTGACCTTATATCCTTTTTTAGCTAAGATAAATGCAATTGTGATACCCGCAGGACCACCACCTATGATTGCAATTCGATTGCCATTACTTACTATTGGTTTAAATGTCGTCGATTCAAAATACGCTTTAGAAATCTCTTCTTCAATTTTATGAAAAGCAATGGGCTCTTTTTTTCCATTTAAGATACAGTTGCCTAAACATTGCTCTTCGTGAATACAAACTGTTGCACAAACCACCGATAAAGGATTGTTTTCAAACAACAGCTTCCCTGCTTCTTCAATTTTACCAGTTTTATACAATTCTATTACTTTTGGGATTGGTGTATTAATCGGGCAAAATGACTGACATTTTGGTTTTTTACATAAAAGACATCGCTCTGCTTCGTCCTGAAATATTTGGAACATTAAGTTTCCTCCGTCTGTAATCCTTGATATTGTGGGAATTTCCTCATATAATATCTTAAGGTGACATTAAATACAAGTGCTTTTTAGAAAGGACCTATTATGATGCGAACAATAAGAACGTATTTGCCTTTTACAAAAGGTTTTATACAAGGCTTTATGACTTATCGTGCCAATTTTTACGTCTATATACTTGGCGACATGTTTCAAACCGTCGTTCTTCTATACATTTGGTTTGCTATTTTTAGCAGCGCGTCAAGTAATATTATACAAGGGTTTACCTTCGAAGATATGATTGGTTATGTTGTAATAAGTACACTTACGAGTCTTCTTATAGGCAATGAGGTGCACTGGGAAATTAGCAATGATGTTAGAACAGGTAATATTGCTATGAGCTTAATTAAACCAGTCAATTATCAACTTTCAAAATTCTTTGGAGCTATGGGCAATATTTTTGTCAACATGACTTTTCTGTTCTTACCACTTTGGAGCGGTTATTCAATCTATGAATTCGTTATTAATAGCCATTTACCGCAAGTCGATACACTCATAGTTTACCTTGTCAGTGTCTTAATGAGTATACTCATTTTATTCTATATCAACTACTTGTTTGGACTTGCAGCTTTTTTTGTTGAATACGTCTTTGGCTTTATTTTTGCGAAAGAAGCGGTATTGCGTTTACTATCAGGGCAGCTCATACCCCTTTCTTTCTTTCCAGCAGGCGTGCTTTCCGTTTTTCGTTTTCTACCATTTGCCGGCCTTGTTTATACGCCGACGATGATTTACCTAGGTAAATACACAGGTGAAGATATTCTTTTCAATCTTGGCGTTCAATTCATATGGGTTCTATTACTCTTTGGCTTAACGCAGATCATATGGAAACGTGCCATAAAAAGACTAACCATCATGGGAGGTTAAATTGTGAATAAAGATAAAAATATGATCGTTACCTTTAAATGGTATTTCAAACTATATGGCATGTTTTTGAGTCAGTATTTGAAAGCACTCATGCACTCACGTACAGACTTCTTTATTGGTTTTCTCGCATTTTTCTTAATCCAGTTTGGTGGGATTGCGTTTATCGCACTCGTTTTTAGACAAATCCCCGATCTATTGGGCTGGTCTTTTTATGATCTGCTTTTCATCTATGGATTTGCCAATATTCCACGCGGTTTAGATCACATGTTTACCGATTATTTATGGTTATTAGCTGGCAATGTCATCGTTGAAGGTGAATTTGACCGTTATCTGCTTAGACCGATTCATCCGCTTTTTCAAATTATCGCACAACGTTTTCAACCTGATGGTATTGGTGAGGCAATCATTGGCATATTGTTGGTCGTCTATGCATCAATCAAAGGTGGCATTCTATTTACACCAGGAAAAATCATCATCTTTATCATATTGGTATTCTTTGCAACAATCATCTATACCAGTATCAAGTTGGCGCTCGCTTCCCTTGCCTTTTGGATTAAACGCAGTCAGTCAATCCTTTTCATGTTTTACTCAATGAGTGATTTTGCCAAATATCCTCTAGCGATCTATCATAAATTTATCCGGACGTTTATCACTTACATTGTACCGTTCGCACTTACTGCGTATATTCCTGCATCCTATTTTTTAGGTGCTTCATCACTACTTAAAAGCATGGGATTAACTGTGGGCATTAGCTTAATTACACTCACAATTGGACTTTTGATGTTCCATCAAGGTATGAAACAATATGAAAGTGTCGGCAACTAAAACTATAAATTCGAGGCGCATATGAAAAAGAATGTCATTGAAGTCAATGGACTCTCAAAAGTCTTCAAATCTTACAAAAAAGAAAAAGGCTTAAAAGGGTCAATTAAATCATTATTTAAACGTGAACTTATCGAGGTCCATGCTGTCAAAAATATATCTTTCAATATAAAACAAGGTGAAATCATCGGCTATATTGGTGCCAACGGCGCTGGAAAGTCGACGACTATCAAGATGATGACGGGGATATTAACACCTTCCGAGGGCTCAGTAAAAGTAGATGGCCGTATCCCATATGAAGCGCGAACAGAAAATGCCAAACATATCGGTGTCGTCTTTGGGCAAAAAACACAACTATGGTGGGATTTGCCCGTTGGCGAAACCTTTGCCATTTTAAAAGAAATCTATCAAGTACCCGACGATTTATTCACCTCACAGATGGCTTATTTTGATGAAATATTTGAACTTTCAGAATTTATGAATCAAACTGTGCGCACACTTTCACTCGGTCAAAGAATGCGTGCTGATTTAGCCGCTTCTATGCTCCATAATCCGAAAGTTCTGTTCCTTGATGAACCAACAATCGGTTTAGATGTTATGGTCAAAGAACGCATCAGAAAAGCGATTAAGGATATGAATAAAAAATATGGAACCACAATTCTGCTAACCACTCATGATATGAGTGACATTGAAGAACTTTGTCATAGAATTATCATCATCGACAAAGGCACTGTTATCTATGATGGTGGTATCGACATGATCCGAAGAGACTATGGTTATCAGCGTAAGCTTGTTTTTGACTTGCGATACGATGATGAAAATGAAGTCCTTGCAAATTTGGAAAGTTTGCATGCCAATATTCAAGGCAGCAATATAACAACGCTAAACTATCTGCTTGACGATAATCAATTAACAGTGACTTTTGATCGTAATGCCATCAATATCTCTGACATTATGAACATTATCTTAAAGCAGTTTAACGTTTTGGATTTCTCCGTGAAGGACATGGACATTGAAGCTATCGTAAAAGCATTTAAGTGATTGTCGAAATTTAATAATATGCATACTATAAAAGAGCTTGAGGAAATCCTCAAGCTCTTATCTTTTTTTGTCGTAACCTATACCTACTCAGTCAAATAATAATTAAACTAGGTTCTCGGATATGACGATATACCACCTCTCACATTCAGCAAGTTCTTATAACCCGCTTTACTGAGAATCTGAGCAGCTTTCATGCTTCTAGCACCTGAAGCACACATAAGAACAACTGGAATATCTGGGTCAAGTTCTTTCAATCTCTTTGAAAGCATACTGAGCGGTATGTTTCTAAAGCCTTTTACTTTATTTGCGTTGAACTCGTCGATATTTCTAACATCGACGAACTGTCTTTTTACACTTTTATCTTTAATCATTTCATCCAATTGACTACCTTTAATATTAGTAACTTTAGGTCCAGTCAATTTTTGAAAGATTACAAGTGCAAGATATGCAGCGGTTAAACCAATTAAAATTTCCATAACGCCTCCATGCCCCTCTACCGGGGGGGTATACTTTGATTTTAGCATAGCCTCTCCTCTATGACAAGACCCTATTAAGAAATATAAGGTTCAGGATGGGAGATTTTATAAATTAACGGAATAACTATTAAAGTCAACAAAGTAGAGATCATAAGCCCACCCATGAGTGCCATTGCCATCGGCGAGAAAAACGAACTGCCTGACAAAGCCATTGGAACAAGACCAATAACTGTGGTTGTTGTCGTCAACATAATCGGTCTAAAACGCCTTGCAACTGAATTAATACAGGCATCATAGACACTGTTTCCTAGTCGCCGTTCTCTATTGATGTGCTCAATAAGTAAAATAGCGTTATTGACGACTACACCAATTAGACTTGCTACGCCTAGCCCTACAGTAAAAGTGACATTTTGTTTGAAAATTAATAATATTACAACTGACCCAACTATAGATAAAGGTACTGTAGTAAGGATAATAAATGGTTGAAGCATTGAATTAAATTGTATCAACAAAATTATATAGATTAATACGACTGCAAATAAAGCAGCTCCTAATAAACCCGAAATATACTTATCAAAAATTTCTTGATCACCACCAAAAGTGATGTCTACACCATCAAGATTCATCGTTGGCAATAAGCTATCTTCAATTGTGTTTTGCAAATCTGACGTTGTATAACCAGGTCTAACATTTGAAGACACTGAGACTGCAGCACTTCTATTGTGTCGTTTTATTGAACTAAGTTCTTTGTCAAGCGATATACTTGAGAATTGTTTTGTAAGAACTTTCCCCTCCATGATGCTAGATTTAACCCCAAGGTTTTGTAGATCATCAATCGTTTCTACATCACTTCTTACGACGATTTCATACTGATTCCCACCCTTTTGTAGAATGGAGGAAGTCATACCATTTACAGCTAATGTCGTTTGAAACTGAATATCATAATTGGTCAAACCAAAAGTTGCCGCTTTCTCATCATCGATATCAATTTTATATTGATAGACATAGTTCGCAATATCATTTTTGACGTTGATTGTTCCTGGACCCGTCAACATGTAATTGTATATTTCTTTTGCTACGCGGTTAACATCTTCTCTATATTGACCAGAAATTTTAATATCCACGGCTGGTCCAGGTTGATTGATCTCAATGAGGTTTACAGTGGCTGTGCCTCCTGTTAACTTTTCGTCGCAAAGGCTTTGAATATAGTATGCCAAATCTTGTCTTGATTTAAAACGATCCGACTTTGTCAAATCAATTTCTATCAATAATTGACCATAATTGTCAGATGGTGGTCTAACACCTACTGTAAGGTAAAATTTAGGAAATCCACCACCAATAGAGCTATCTATTGCAATAATTTCTGGTTCCTCTTTAACAAGTGACCTTAAATCTGTCATTAATTGTTCGGTATACTCAATATCACCACTTTTTTCTGCATAGACATCAATGTATATTAGATCTTTGTCGGCATATGGAAAGAGTTCCACCGATAAAAACATAACACCATAAGCTGTAAAGCCTAGAATAATGATGATAAAAGCTATAGACATTTTGGGCATTTTAATAGCACCTTTGATGCCATTTTCAAAAAAATGTCTAATTCTATTTTTGTGTGTATCAGGTTTGCTTTTATTCTTAAACATAAAACTTGCTACTGCAGGCGTTACCAACATTGCTACGATAAATGACGCAATCAGCGCAATAATTACCACTTGCGGCAGTGATTTCGCAAATTCTCCTGCTTCACCAGGCAGTAACATCAATGGTGCAAATGCAACTACAGTTGTCAGTGTAGAGGTCAAAATAGGTACAGATTGCTCAACAGTTCCCTCATAACAAGCCTCTTTAACATCCATGCCGGTATCTATTTTTAGCTGAACGGCATCGCTAATAACGATTGAGTTATCAACAAGCATACCTAGAGCTATAATTAAGGCGGCAATTGACATCTGCTGGAGTTCGATATGAAGTACTTGCATAGTAATCAACGTAATCATAATGGATAAGGGAATTGTAGCTGAAACAACCAACGCATTTCTAAGTCCCATACCAACTAATACAACTAAAACTACAAAACCAATACCTTCCAGTAGATTGATGATAAAACTCTCAATAGAGTTACTAACTTCTTCAGGTTGGAACAAAACTTCACGAATTCCAAGATCTACTGGCACTTTTTCATTCATGTCATCTATTTCTTTTCGAACCTCTTCACCTATAAGAACTATGTTTTGATTATCATCAAAATATACTGTCAACAAAATTGCATTGTCTTCACCCTGTTTAAAGCTCTGAGCATTTTTTTTATACTCAAAATTCACTGATGCAATATCCTTAAGTCGAACAAGACCACCATTGTCCTTGGAGCCAAACACAATAAGATTTTCAATTTCACTAATATTTTCGAATCCTGATGGAGAAGTAATATTGATTTTACCATTTGGTGTATCAATCGCTCCAGTTGGAATCGAAAGATTTTGAGCTTGAATTAAATCGTAAATATCTTTGATTGAAATTGGAAGATGATTAATTTTATCTATCTCAACTGTCACAACAATATCCTTCTGAGGTGCACCTTCAACAGTAATACGTTTAACACCGTCAACTTGCTCTAGTTCTTGTTTATAAGTTTGAGCATAATCTGCAAGCTGCTCATAAGTATATTGATGGCTGGAGAGGCTAAGGATGATTCCAGCTGATGTCGTCAAATCCGTATTAATTTGATAGTCCATAACATTACTTGGTAACTCGCTTTTGATGGCATCTAGTTTTACGCGCATACGTGCCCATTGTTCGTCGTAATCCACATCATAATTAAGTGTGACGATTGCGACAGAGACATTGGGATTTGAATAAGACGTAATGTATTCAACACCATCTAGTGACGCTAATTCATCTTCGATTTTTTTTGTAACTAACTCTTCTACTTCAGAAGCTGTTGCACCTGGAAATACAGTGATAATTTGAGCAGTTGGGCTAGATGTGTCTGGATTTTCTTGTTTAGGCATGAAGTAGTAAGCATAGAAACCATATACAAAGATAATTAAAGAAAGTAAGAACGTTACTTTTCTTTCATTGATAGCCATCCTGATGATTTTATTCATTGGATGCCTCCCTAGCGGTAACTTGTTGCCCCTCTTTTACGATTGAATTGCCTATTGTAATAACTCGGTTACCATCTTCAAGACCTTCTACGCGCACCATATCATTATTTATCTGTTTAAGTATCAGATTTCTACGTTCCACACGATTTTCAGAATTGACGATATAGACATAATCCTCACCATCATTTTGAACATGATTGATTGGGAGCCAAATGCCATTGATTCTTGCAAGTTCAAAAGATACCTTGCCTAGTTTTCCAATTAGGTAATCAGATTTGTTATCGAGAGCTACTGTTACTGTGTAAGTACGCGATGATTCGTCAGGTATTTTGTTTATATCTTCTAACTTAGCTTCAAATATTTTTTCGTCCAAGTTTATGGATATTACAGGGTTTCCAAATTTTTCTATTCGAACGAGATCGACATCTGTAACACCAACTTGTACTATTTGTTCAGATGATCTCAATATCAACACTGGATAACCTGCTCCGATAACGTCTCCTGCTCTATTGATTACTTCTGAGATAACTCCATCAATACTAGCATATATTGTCGCCGATGGATCGGTGCTATTCTTAAGTGTCATGAGCACATCACCGGCTTTTACATTTTGACCTTCAGCAACTTTAACCTCACCAACGATTCCATTTTGCTGAAAACTCATGGGTAAAATTTGGCGCGCTGAAACAAAACCTGTATAAGAAATAGTTTCTTTGTAGGCTTCTTTATGAATGGTCTCAACACTAACTTGTCGAATTTTCTCTACAGGTTTGACAGCTTCCTCTTTCACACATCCAGTCAATAGTAATACTACCATGATAGCTATAAATATAATACGTACCCTTGATGTCATTTCTATTCCTCCTTGTTGTCATCATTGATTGCTAGCAAGATTTCTTCTGACAAAATATCCCTATATTGTTTATCTCTTGTCATTACATTTTTTGCGTAGTCGCAAATTGGTAAAACTTTCAACTTTTCTAATCGTGCAAAGGCAACCACATGTTCAACTAATGCCTTAGCAACACCTTGACCTTTAAGTAATTCCGATACGATTGTATGATTAATAACAAGAGTACCCTCTTTATAATCAAATGTTATCTTAGCTAGCGCATTTGTTTCATCATCGCCAATGTAGAATTTTAAATGGCCTTTCTTAATTTCAAATCGCTTCTTAGATGTATTATCCATGGTTTACTCCTATTCTTTAGTTTTGGTTAAGCCTCTTTTTAATAGTTCCAACTTGATACAATAATCTGACTTAGAGCGCTCACTTTCATCAAAATCGATAAAGGTTTCTGCAATAGCATCTCTTGTGGTAGCCGCCAAAATTTCTACTAAATTTGCAAGATCATGCTTTCCACGAATATCCAACAGCTTTAAGTTGGCATAAGGTAAGAACTGCTCGGTTAAATTATTCAGTACTTCTTCTTTTGAGCGCTTTGTAAATAAACCAGTGTTAATCCGCGGATCAGCAAAAACATTTTTTAAAAAACTATTTGTGCTCTCTTCCATGACAAAGTCGATTGCAAAGTTATAAATATCCAAGAACATCTCAAATAGATCACCACCAGATGTAATCAAGCTATTTCTCGCAAGCTCAAAGACACCTTTTTGATAACCGAGCATGATATAAGACAACATATCATCTTTATCCTCAAAATATTGATAAAAGCTTCCTCTAGATATGTCAGCTGATTGAATAATTTTATTGATAGATACCTCATTATATGAAGCTCTTGTAAATTCTTCTTTTATAGCATTTAGAAGTTTTTTCTTTTTTTCATCCGGAAGATTATAAAATGTTGAAGTCGGCAACGCACACCTCCATTAATTATGACACGTGACAGCATGTCATATGACACCTTGTCATTTTACGCGTAAAGAAAGCGTCTGTCAATGACAAACACCTTCATTTCAGTATTAAAACATCTCTAAATATTTTGTCTTAATAGCTTCTTTGAATAAACGATACTCACTCTTTAAACCTTCAATTACACCAGTAGAATAACCATTAATTTTGAGGGTCTCTTCCATTTCATTGAGATGTTTTAATACAACAGAATCATACTTAATTTCCAAAGCTGCCAATTCACTTTGGTAAGTATCAATCTGATCAATACGCACTTTAAAATCAGGTGTTATATTGTTTTTGCTGAAAATCATTTCATGTAAAGCCTTTAAATCGGACTCATAGTTATGATAAATCTCGCTACATTTTTCTTTACCTATTTTAATAATTTCTTCATAAGTTAATACTTCGGCAAATCCTGCTGGAATAGCTTCCTCAGTTATAACAATTTCTGATTCCCTGACTAAATCTGTTGGTTTGTTTATAAATTGACTGAGCCCAACTGCCAAAAGTGTCAATCCAAAAGCAACAGATACGCCCATGCTTGCTCTATATGACTTACGTAATTTCACAGCGCTTAATGGCCTGAAATAATGCTCACCATAAAATATTTTCATAGGTGTTTCATTAAAAAGTCGATTGGCCCATGCCTTTGAATAATATCTCGCTACATGATTATAGGAATCACTTAGAACAGGCGGTCTAATCGTTGGATCATGTCCATTTGAAGCCACTAAGTCAACAGAATTCATCATCATAACTTCTTGAATGAATTTTTGCTGGCTCTTAATAAAAAAACTTGATGCAGTGAGCTGTATCAACGCCCCTTCTTCACTCAATAGTTTTACTTTGTAGGCATCTGTCGTTAAATCAAGATAAGTTTCAATATGTGCTACAATTGGAACGACGCCATATGATTTAAGTTTATTGATCGCATCTTTAATCTGTTCATAGGTCCAATCCAAATTGAATTCAACCAACATGTAATGAGAATTTTCAAACGTCGGCAATCGTGACATCTTCTCAAGATTCTCGAGGAAAAATTCATTTATATAAACCTCCATGCCAAAAAGAAGGTTTCCGCTTGCATAGGTCTCACCATATGTTCGAAACCAATCATCATACTTTTGCCTCAAGTCATCATATGTGTACTTATTACTTTCCCAATTAAAATGCGGTGTGACGATCCAGTGTGTTATGCCATCCGCTTTAGCTTTTTCAAGCATATATATGGCTTGTTCTTCATTCGCTGCACCGTCATCTACACCTGGTAAAATATGGACATTAGAATCAATCATTGTAAACCTCGTTCTAATAAATGTTAATTAACGCTAAAGTATATATACCCAGATTGAATATAAATTATCAAAATATAACGTATAAAAAAGCTACCACAATAGTTGTGGTAGCTAGTTAAGGAAATCGCATAATTCCAATTTGAATGATTTTCATTTATCATATCTTCTATTTATAAATTTTAAATGTCATCTCATTTTTATATGCACCTACAGTTGTAGCCATATAATTGTTCTTGGACAATGAAAATCTATAGGCACTATTCTCGCCAAGTGTGATGCTTAAAATTGAAAAATCTCCATTTTTTCGTATTTCCACAAGTCCAAGTGCATCAGTAATCACTTTATAATTAATATCGTTAGTTTCATCTGTCACTGTTAGCGCAATACCTTCTATTGGTTTGTCATCCACTCCTACAATTTCGATAGTTAAAGTATCGGATCCTACAGCAGTCCCTGCTTTTATCTGTTCAGGTGTCACTTCTTCAATTTTTTTCACTAGATTATCATTAAGCCATTCTCCATATTGATACGAACCGTCGGTATAGGAATAAGTACCAAGTCCGTTGTAACTATCATTGGCCCACTCACCTTCATAATAATCACCTTCAGCCCAAATAAGAATACCGTGTCCATTCAGCTTTCCCTTGTCAAATTGACCAATATAGAGATTGCCATCTGCAAACTTGAGTATACCGTTTCCTTTTGGAAACAATCCATCGAATTCACCTGAATATAAATCACCATTTGCATAATATATATTAAATAATCCATCTTTAATGTATACCGCTACAGGTGTATTGATTACTGCTGTGGACCTATTAATAAAAGTCTCTTTTTGAAGCGTATTAGTCGTCAACATTTCAAATCCAAGGACACCAGCAACATCCTTCATAAGCATAGCCTTTACAATCAATTCAAAGACATCACTACGGAATAACATCGCCCCATTATCAGTGGGAAGCAAGAGTTTTAGCCCATATGCATCTTCGATTTCTTCTGCCGCCGTCCTATATTGAATACCTTTCAAATCATAGCCTAGCGCCTTAATCAAAAAAATACTTATTTGATTATAACTAACTGGGTCTGATACACCAAAAATTTTTGTGCTTTTTCCTGTGGTAATACCCTTTTTATAAGCAAATTCAACGTACTTATAACCCCAATGTGTCGATTTTACATCGTCAAATGTCGGAATCGTTGGTGGAACAAACGCTTTAAATTCTGATGCGTAGAGTTTTGAGATAATTGCGATCATCTCAACCCTAGAAATATTCTTATCTTCCATGAGATCACCATTGAAACCTGTGATCAAATGAACGTCTGCCAATATTTTACCATAAGTATCCTCTGTCACATCAGCTGCAAAAGACATTTGTGATGAAAGTATTGCAACTATTGAAAAGAGTACAATTAAATACCTAGTGCTCCTACTTATCTTTTTCAAATGCGATTCCTCCTATATATTATATCTATGCTTTATCGCTCTTATTTTTCAACCATTCATGATAATCTTTCGTTACATGTTTTTCTACCCTATCCCATTCGGTTAAACCAAATTTTCTGCGTTTTAAAGTCACATGTAGGTTTTTCACGCCATATAAAGAGGCAATTTCGTCGTTTGAATGTTCTTCATCGACAAACAACGCTTTCAAAGTTTCTTCAGTTATCTCCTTAAAATTCAATTTAATGCCCTTTTGTCTTTGCTTATTCAATTTTTCGTAGAGTCTCATGATTGTACCTCCTGTGGTATGAGCACACTATAATGATACTCTATTATTACTGTTTTGTACGCATTCAAGACACTAGTTAACAAATTGTTGACATATTGTTACACCATTTTAATATAAAAGTATTGTAGCATGATCCGTTCAAATACTGTTTTGTAGTGTAAAAAAATAAAAAACACCATGCATAAAATGCATGATGCTTTTGAAGGAAATTATTGTATCAATTCTTAAGCGATAACTGTACCAAGTTCTTTCTTTTTGCGAAATTGCCAAATCATGACCACACCTAAGAGAACTGCAGCTATAGCATTGAGAGAATAACTTGTTGTAACCATCATCACACCTCCGCCAATAAAGAGAATTCTCTCTAAAGGGTTCATCTTCGTTTGGAAGAATCCAGTAAGACCTGATGCAACTGCGATGATACCAATAGTAGCTGTCGCAAGAATGAAAGCTAGATGGAAGAATGTCACATCTACCAATAAGAGCTCAGGACTATAGACGAAGATATACGGTATGATAAAGGCGGCTATTGCCAGTCGCGAGGCTTGAAGCCCTGTTTTCATCGGTTCGGATTTTGCGACACCCGATGCCGCAACTGCTGCGAGTGCAACAGGTGGTGTTACGTCTGCTATGATACCAAAGTAGAATGCAAACATATGCGCTGCGATAATAGGTACATCAAGCATCAACAGTGCCGGTGCAGCAATTGTAGCAGTGATAACATAGTTAGCGGTAGTTGGAACTCCTATACCCAAAATGAGTGAAGTGATCATCGTAAAGAACAATGTTAAAAACAAGTTGCCGCTCGCCATACTTACAAGCAATGAACCCATTTTTAGACCAAGGCCCGTTTGAGTTACAACACCTATAATAATACCGGCAGTTGCACATGCAGCAACTACTGTAATTGCACTTCTTGCACCTTCAACGAGTCCCATGAAAATTTCTTTCAAAGATAAACGCGTTTCTTTTTTTATTGCAGAAACGATAAGTGCAGAAACGATAGCACCTAAAGCTGCTCTTATAGGTGTATAACCAGAAATAAGCAAATACATAACGACGATGATTGGGAGCATTAAATGACCGCGCTCTCTCATAACTTTGCCAGCTTTAGGAATCTGATCTTTTGGCATACCTTTGAGGCCTTGTTTCTTCGCTTCATAATGTACACCTGCCCAAACACCAAAGTAATAAAGAAGTGCAGGAATAACTGCTGCGCCAATAATCGTAACATATGGTAAATTTGTAAACTCAGCCATAAGGAACGCAGCTGCACCCATAATTGGCGGCATGAGCTGTCCACCAGTAGAAGCCGTCGCTTCAACTGCACCAGCAAACTCTGGTTTATAACCTAGTTTTTTCATCATCGGAATCGTGAAACTACCTGTACCGACGACGTTTGCTACTGATGAACCGGAAAGTGTTCCCATCGTTGCACTTGATATAACTGCAACTTTAGCAGGTCCACCAGGTGCACTACCAGCGATTGAGTTAGAGATATCAATGAAGAATTCTCCCATACCCGTTTTGCCTAAATACGCGCCAAATAACAAGAACATAAAGATGAAGGTTGATGATACACCAATTGGCAGACCAAAAATACCTTCTGTCGTATAAAATAAGTGTTGTACTAAATTAGCAACTTTAACACCTCTATGTGCCAATGGTCCAGGAATATATGGGCCAACTAAAGCATAGACGATAAAGACGAGTGCAATGATGACCATAGGCCATCCAATAACTCTACGCGCCGCTTCTAGTACGAGTATAATAGCGATAATACCAACGATCATGTCAATCGTACTTACACGACCTGCTCTTAGTACTAATTGAGCATAGTTAAAATATACATAGAGACAGACACTGGCTGCCATAACAGAAAGACCAATATCCAATGGATGTAATTTTGTTCTAGAGAACTTCTTTGCTGACGGGTATAAAAGATAGACTAATGTCAAGCCAAATGCAAGGTGAATAGATCTTTGCAACATTGCATCAAGAACCCCAAAGATACCTGTGTATAATTGGAACGCTGAAAATGCAAATAGTATTGCAATGAGAATTTTACCTTGAAAACCGCTTAATACTCTATAATCCGAACCTTTGTCATATTTCCGGAGCAAGTCGTCTGCAGAAATATCTGCTGGGACTGCTTCTGCTTGTTTTTTTACTTTTAAGTCAGACATGACACCGTTCCTTCCTAAAGGACAACCTGATAGCTGCCTATTTCGAATACTTTCTTTGTTACAACATATATTTTGATACTACGTGCATGTTCTTTATTAACGATACTTGTTGAATTCTCCGTCGAATCATTAGTGTCATCAAATAAATCCAAAATATTATGAACATGTCCATTAACAGTTATTGTATGCTTCGGAATTGGTGAAATAACCATGTTAACGACATCAAAATTACGCTTCAAATATAATATAAACTTACCATCAATAATTTCAAAATCCGAATCACTAATTTGCTCATAGGGAAGCCCTACTCCAAAAGACTCATAAATGGTCTTTTGGAGTATCAGCTTTTTATCCTCCGTGATTTCAAAAAATTCATCAACTGGTGTTAGCAACACTGAATGTATATAACCTAATTCAAAGTGATTACTATCCGGGAATAACATCATTGATTCTCCAGTTTTCTGATCTTCTACTACAAGAACTGTACGCTCATGAAGACCAGTTAAAACGAGCGTTACTAATAATGTAAGTCCAAGTATCGTGATGATGATTTTTCTTAGCAAAGTGTCCCTTCTCTCTCTAACATGCTTATGAAAATTTTATTGAACGTGATTAATTCTCATCAAAATATTTCTGTGCACCAGGATGTACAGGTACTGGCATTGCTTCGACTGCTGTATCAAGTGTAATAAATTTACCAACGTTATGCGCTAAAACTACACGATCAAGGTTTTCATAAATTTGTTTTGTAAGTGCATATGCTAAGTTTTCATCCATGTCAGCAGAAACACAAAGCATTGATTTAACTGTTAATGTATTTACATCTGCAGTTTGACCTTTATACGTTTCAGCTGGAATAACATAATCTGTGAAGAATTTATAATCTGCTTTTAATTTTGCAGCAACTTCAGCTTCAATTGGAACGATGAACACATCATTCTGTGCAGATAAATCCTGGATAGCTGCAGTTGGGATACCAGCTGTTAAGAAAGCAGCATCAACTTGATTATCTTTCAAACCAGAAGACGCTTCAGCAAATGATAAGAAGTTCGCTTGGATATCTTTTTCAAAATCCATACCTGCAGCTGCGATAATTTGTCTTGCATTGGCTTCAACACCTGAACCGATTGCGCCAACAGCAATTTTTTTGCCTTTAAGGTCAGCAACTGATTTAATGTTAGGATCTGTTGTAACGATTTGAAGTGGCTCACTGTATAATGTCGCAAGGCCTCTTAATTTATCAAAAGTTTGACCATCGAACATCATAACGCCATCATGAGCATATAAAGCTGTATCATTTTGAACGATAACAACTTCAACTTCGCCATCCATCAATAAATTGATATTTGCTACAGATGCGCCAGTTGATTGCGCTGTCGCGTTAATGCCTTTGATATTGTTGTTCCAAATTTCTGCAAAAGCGCCACCAAGTGGGAAATAAGTACCCGCTGTTCCGCCTGTGCCGATATTGACAAAAATGTTATCGAATGTAACTTCTGCTTCAGTCGCTTCAGTAGCTGCTGTTGTTTCTCCCGCTGCAGTTGTTGCAGCTTCTGTTGTAGCTACCTCTTCTTCTTTTGGTGAACAACCAGTAACTAGTGTGAACATTAAAACTAAAATTAATAACAACGATAAAGCTTTTTTCATAATTTCCTCCTGCTCAACTCATAATATAGTTCACTTAATACCCCTTGTATCCTAACAAATTTTGTATAGATACAAATACATTCGTACATGATAGATATATCATATAACCTACAACTTTCTACAAAATCCTACGAAAGTTCTTTAAAATTTGTTCACACTTTATGTGTTTTTTTGTAATATATCTGTTAATTAACAAAAAAAAAGACCCTAATGGTCTTTTTTGAATAAGAAAAGCTACCATTCAAGTAGTCTTCTTTCACCTTCTAATGCACGAAACTTACTAATTTCTTGTGAAACTTCTAAGGTCCCTCTATACTGCCCATTTTCATTTCTCAATGCAAAATACTGAATATAGATAAACAAGCCCTTCATTTGAAGCCAAAATTCTGCTTCATCCTTGTCACCACGTCTAAACGATGCGATAATCTCTTCAACAACATGCACACTTTCTGGAGGATGACAGTTTCTAACATCTCTACCGATAACAGCTATAGATCTTGGAAATATACGATCCTTAGGTCTAGAAAAATAGGAAACTTTGTCATTTTCATCTACTAATGTCATATCAATAGGGAGTGCATCCAGAAGAAGATTGAGTTGTTCAAAGTCCATATGTCCAGTTTCTGTTTGAAAAAAATGCTTCAAACTTGAATAGTTAGATTGTGGCAAAGATGTACTCACTCTATATCCGCCCTTAGACGATTTTACGACAATAATCTCAGGCGGCTCTATAAATGCAAATTCATATTCCAAACTTTGCTGTCGCATTGACTGAAATTCTTCATCGTCAATTTTCATAGAAGCTGTTGGAAACAATACAAGTTCTTGCTTTTGAACAAGACCAAATAATACAAAAAAGAACTTGCCTAATTTCACATGTAAATCTTTAGTATTCACATTGTTTTGAGCAGCTTCTACCTGACCTCCAAGATCTTTCCAAATCTCTCTGAGTTCATCGTGAAGTGACCACATAATTTTTAAGCCATTAAAATACTCAGCTTTTCTTTCCATATAAGGAAATAGTATATTTTCTATTTTAAGTAAATGCGCATTATACGCCTTTGTGTCCTCTATGAATGCTTTAAGCTCAGGCAAAATTTCTTCTAGTGAATTGTCTTTTATCTTATCTTTGAATGCATTTAAATAAGCGACTAATCCTGCATTTTCTGACATCATGTCATAAAGGAAGCTATTTTGTGCAGGGCGTTGCCATTGAAACTGGCTGAGGGATTTATGAAAGACATTCATTAGTTTGTCGACAACTTCCAAGAGTTGCTTAGGTGTATAACCCATCTTGAGTTGCTCATACTGCACTATGACTAGTTCTTGAGGCGTTATGCTCTGAATCTCCTTGAGATATTTGAGATAAAGAGCCTTTCCATCTTCCTTATGATATAGGCCTTGACAGTACGCGATTAAATTTTCAATTTTCTTGTCCATAGCTTCACCTCATCTTCGCCTCATTTATTTTATCTTATCATAAGTGTTGTCATAAACCAAGCATGATAAGTAGCATTGCAGTACAAGACCACCTCATACTTAATGATTAGAGGTTTCATAATTGGGTATTTTAAAATTGTACGCAATTCAATACATGGAGGTGATGTTATGAAATTAAACACTCACTATTTTGGTGAGTTAGAAGTACGTGATGACCAGATTATCAATTTTGTAAACGGCTTAAAGGGTTTTGAAGAAATGAAGCAATTTGCCATAATAAACAATTATGATACTGAAGAACCCGTACCGTTTTTCTGGCTACAATCACTTGAAAATCCTGAACTTGCATTTGTACTTACCGTACCATTTATATTCCGACCAGATTATGCCTTTGATTTACCAAAAGAAACTGAAGAAACGCTTCACATCACAAAGGAATCTGAACTAGGCATCTATAGTATTGTAACGATTCCTGGTGAGATAAAAGATTTCACTTACAATCTGATGGGCCCAATCGTTGTTAACTACTCCACACGTGAAGGCGACCAGGTTGTTCTCTACAATGACAATTTTAGTTTGCATGAAAAGTTTAAATCATAAGTTTAAGAAAAAGGGTAACGCAAGCTAAATTAGCTTCTGTAACCCTTTTTTTATTGTTTACCCAAAAGTTTTTTTGTGTACTGCATTTGTGGATTTTCAAGTAAGACATGCGTTTCTCCAATCTCGACAATTTCGCCTCTATGCATAACCGCCAATCGATCTGACAGATGTTTGGCAATCATCAAATCATGTGTGATGAACAGATACGTCAACCCTAAAGTTTGTTTGAGTGACCAAAGTAAATTGACAATTTGACCTTGAACTGAAATATCAAGGGCAGATACAGGTTCATCAAGCACCAGGAATTTAGGTCTAGAAGCGATTGCTCTTGCAATACCCACGCGTTGTTTCTGACCACCGCTAATTGCACCCGTTTTTCTATGCATCAACCCATCAGATAACCCAACCATATTTAACAATTTACTAATTTCTTCATCTAAGGTACCTTCTAGTTTTATATTATGGACCACTAAAGGTTCTTTGACGAGTTCATATACGGTCTTAAGAGGATCAAGTGCCCCATAAGTGTATTGAAAGACGATTTGAACGTCACGTCTTAAGTGTTTTACATCAATGCCATTAAATTTTATGCTGCCATTATCAAAGGCATTTAAACCCATAATAAGATGACTCAACGTCGTCTTACCACTTCCACTTTCACCAATCAATCCCAAAGTCTCACCTTCATAGACGGTAAAACTGACATTGTTTACAGCGCGAATTAGGTGTTTTTTCGAAAACAATCCCCGTTTCACGACATATGTTTTATTGAGTTTATCAATTTCTAAAAGAGGTACCTTGTATGTCTTCTCCGTTTTTGTAGAACTTTGTACGTTATCCATTTGTTAGCCCTCCTTTAAAGAGCACACACCTTACTGCTCTATTATCTTTAGTGATTAAATCAGGAATTTGAACGGTACAACGTGGCTCAACGGATAGGCATCTAGGTGCAAAAGGACATGCTATCTCAAATTCACTAGGATCAAGTGCATTTCCAGCCAAAGTGTATAACAAATCTTCTTGAGAATGGATCGAATTGACACATTTCATAAGCTCAATGGTATATGGATGAAGTGGCATGCCGAAAATATCATCCCTTTTGCCGTATTCCATAACCAATCCGCCATAAAGTATCAAAATCTGATGACTGATTCTGGAAGCAAGATCAAAGTCATGTGTGATAAATAAAATCGTAATACCTAATTTTTTATTGATGCGCGTTAAGAGTTCCACGATGACATCTGTCAACGATGCATCTATGGAGCTCGTCGGTTCATCTGCAATTAATACTTCTGGTTTAAGTAAAAGTGCCATGGCGATTGTAACCCTTTGAGCTTGCCCCCCACTCAATTGATGTGGGTACATATTGAGAACAATCTCACACTCTTGAACGAGACCTACCTCTATTAATAGCTCCACGATTTCTTTTTCTACATAAGCCATCTCATGAACTTTACATAGCTCTTTAAATTGGGCACGAATTGATCTATTTGGGCTCAGGGCATCATTTGGATTTTGGAAAATATAAGAAATGTGTTTACCCCTAAGGGGTCTGAGCGTTTTCTCATCCAACTTAAGGAGATCATGACTAGAAAAAGACATTATATCTGCCGTAATTGAAGCCACTTTAGGATCATAAAGCTTTAGAATTGACATCGCTGTGACGCTCTTACCCGATCCAGATTCTCCAAGTATGCTTATAATTTCCCCTTTATTCACTTCAAACGATATGCCTCTTACGACCTCGGTATTTCCGAAACTAACATGTAGGTTTTCAATTTTCAACATAGACGCCTCAATAACTATTATTTTTTATCAAAGAAGTCAGGATAGAGCCCAATTGTTTCATTGAAACTGAGTCCTTTGGATCACCTAGATTCTCTTTAAATCCGACTATCATAGTTGGAAAACTCTTTTCAAAGTATAACAGTCGATCTAATTCTGTTGGATTGTCAATTGCATCATACACTATATGTTTCTTGTTCAATTTTTCTTTTAATTGCACTGAAAATGTGTATGCATAATATCTGCTTATCGGTGATTGCTCTTGATCAAAGACTACTTTGCCTTCTTTCAATCCATGTATTCTAGTAAAATCGACGTAGAGTAGGACATCTTTTTGAGAGTAAAGTGATTTGCTTGCATAATCTCTCATCCCATTAAAGGTATCACTCAGTGTGCCATCAAAAAATGCAACGATGATCGTACGTTTTCTATTTGGTTCACTTTGAGTGACATCATCGATTATGGACATTTGAAGTGAAATGAGATCCTCTAAGGATTCACGCGTTTCAGAATTATAGGAAAAGCCATAAATAATCGCTTCTTCACCCATCGAGTCGCTGGTACCTGGTAGTATAGCATAAACATTTTTTCCCTCTGTTCCCGTCTTAGCATAAGTCTGTTTGATGTGCATCTGAATATCGAGTTTTGATTCTTCAACTTTTAGATATGTCGGTATATGTTCGCAATCGTCAAGTTGATCTGTTTTTGAAGGCAAAGATGACTCAAGTGTTTTCCTTTCAACATATAGCACAGGTACATCTAAAGAAAGTTGACTCATTCTTTGATCTCTTATTGCATCAAGATTCTGCTTCCAAATGATGCCTTTTACATTTTCTATTTTCGAGAGCCTTTCACTTATTTGAATAACCGCTTTTTCGTTATAAAACTGTGCATCTAAAAGAAGAATAGCCGGTTGATCTAAAACAATAGATTGTGCTGTATACAAATCAGCAAAGGAAAGATCCACCACATCTGATTTGATATCGAAATTTCCATGAGCAATCCACCTGATATCTTCCGTGAGTTCTGTTTGATTTGAGGAAACATTTTGTTGTGATAATATCAGGCTTTGAGATGTCGTATAATAGCCTGGTTCTACAGTGAATCCTTGAACAAATGCGTCACCCGTTAAAGGTTTAAAACCTCTTTGTTTTAATGATTCCGCTAAAAAACCAGCGACTTTCGAGGCATTTTCATTGCCAATAACCGTAGGTGAGTCTTCAAGCTCTATGGTTGATAAGTCAATGTCTTCTATTTTAAAGCTGAGATTTCTCTCATAGTAGCCATAGCTTTGAAAAATGATTAAAGTAAGTACGAGAATAACAATACCTGCTTTAAGTTTTTTCCCTACTTTACCCAGCTTAAGTTCGCCACTCAATACCCATCTCAATCCCTCACCAAAGGCGTTTAGTCCCAATACACTGATGAAAAAAGCTAGAGCAGGAAAAAATACAATCCATGGTGCAACTCTGATATTGTTCCTAGCAGCGCCTAACATGCTTGCCCATTCAGGCTCATAGGAGATGTCGATGGTATCTATCATACCACCCATCGTGTCTTCTATAAACCTTACATTGCCAACAAAGACTGCAAATAAACCGAGCTGTAACAATAACGTCAAGGCACGAGCAAATTCAAGGAAAAACATGACGATGAGTTCTGGATAAAGGTGTTTAAAGACTGTTGTCATAGCAATTTGAAGCTTGTTTTTTCCGATCGCGACATCTCCTGTTACAAAGGGTTCTCGATTTATGTTAGCAACGCGTTCTTCTATAACGATGCCGAGTTTTCCAAAACCGACAAATCCTAATAGTAGCACAAATGCTAAAATGGAATATGCTTTATCTAAACCTATGAAATAGTCCATCTTAAGCAATATAATACATAGAAGCAATGTTGGAATCGTCCCAAAAAATCTTGAGAGCTTATCGATGATTCCATGTGCTGTAAGGCTTCCAAATCCAGCCAGAAATCCAAATGGTATCACCAATAAAAAACGTGCAATCACGATGAAGAAGGCTAAAAGCATGGTTAGTTTTGTACCATAAACAATGAGTGCCCAAACATGTCTACCTAATTCATCCGTACCAAGAGGTATAGACCATTGAGGCTTAAAAGGCGCTTTTTCTAAATTGAATATCCCCTCATCATCGACGTATGATCGCATCCCTTCAGTTGCATAGGGATTAGCTGATGTGAAAAGGTTCGGAAACAGGATCATACAGCCAATTAGGAGTAATACAATCAATCCAAAGTAAAATTGAAATTTTTTAGACACGCTTTGTACCCCCTTTTCTTCTCGCTGATGTGATTAAAAGTAAGCCTTTAAGAAGTCCTGTGAAGAGTATATATAGGATACTTATGGCTGCTATTAAACTGATGAATGTAACCTCATCCTTAGACTTATCTGCGATAAGTACAAAGTTTGCAAGACCTTTATAATCAAAAAGATACTCAACAATAATTAAGTTCGAAATCATAACCGATGCGAGTCCAGTCATAGCTGTTAGTGCATTTTCAAGTACTGGTAAAATTAAATGACCCGTAAATATTCGAAATTTACTAATCCCCCTTGATTTTAAAGCAATAAAATATGGTTTGATTCGCTCTCTACTAAATGCGAGATAGGACATGCGACTTACGTAAATCATCGGCATGATTGACAAAGTAACTAGTGGGAAAATGAAGGCGCGTAACGCTCCAAAATCTATTACTTTGCTCATTAAAACGATCAAATAATTTGCAAGTAGAATCCACATGATATCAGGTACCGATAATGCCGTTATGCTCATAAAACTGCGTAATTCAGAATTTTCTTTATCTGAATAGGCATCGTATAAGCCTTTTAAAATGCCGAAAACAAGTGCAATCATAGATGCGGACACAAATAGCAAAGTACTTTTAAGAAATGCACCTTCGACAAACTCTAAGTTGCCAATCCCCTCACTGAGTAACATTCGTATGAAATCGATAGTATGCTTAAATGTCAAATAAGGTGAAAAGTTAGTGTCTAAAGCGCCACCCACTACGCCAACATCCATATTTCTAGGTAACTTAGTGATCACGACCAACAAAATCAAAATTGTAATTGGCGTAAGCAATGTCCCCAATTTTTGTGCGATTTGGACAGGTGCGCTGAGATAAAGTCCCTTAAGTCTTGGAGAGTAATCTTTATATTGTTCAAGCGCATAAAGTAAAAACAAGTAAACGGCTAGTATTACCAACAAAAGAAAGGCATCATCTGATAGTACTTGCCATGGATTTTGAGAATACAAAGTGGCTTCCACAAACTGAAGGATCAACTTAAGATCTGAGGTTAGAACATCTTGGGAGATGCCGTCTATAGTATCCGTCATTTGATGATGGACACCGATGCCATGTGAAATGGTTATAGCAGGTATATCCGCCGCTTCATATCTACCATTATTGGCGATTGAATTTCTGGGTGTTTCATATGGAATATTTATATCTTGGGCAACTAAAGCAATTTTTGACAATGGAATTGATGCATTCTCTCCAGAACTAGATAATTGCACCATAGTACCATCCGAACCGCCTAAGCGATCTAGTGCAATAACTTGAACGTTCTCTTTAGCTACACCTAAATCATTGATTAGTGCACCGACACCCTGCTGATCGGATTCTCCAGCATTAAGTGCAGCAAATATCACTGTCTTATCAGGTTGAACCGTTTGGTATTGCGTTTTCATATTTTTGGCAATTTCAATTAATGCGGCAACACCTGAGGCGTTATCTAAAGCTCCTGGGAAGAAATTTGTGCCACCATAAGTACCAACATGATCTAGATGCGCTGTTATGATCACCGTTTGAGCTTTGGATCTACCTTCAATCTTCGCAAGTATATTAGCCGTTTCAACCGTTTTAAACGTCATTTTTTGTTCAATGGTCGCACCATGAACATAGCCATATATTGTTCCTGCAGGCACTGCAGCTGCGGGCTCTATCTGGTCTAATCGCGCAACATTTCTAAGTTTTAAGTATAATTCTCTAGTGATATATCCAATGCCTATTGTATTTCCCGTCTTTGACCCCATCTCAAAATTCAACTTTTCGATGTAGGTTTCTAGACTCGTATCAGAGTTACCTTCATAAAAAAGAATACCAACGGCTCCAGCATCAATGATGGTCTGTAAACTATCACCAATTAATGGATGCGCTTGTGTAACGACGATCTTCCCTTTCAATGTTTCAAGTGGCATCTTATACACATTATTGTCGGCAAAGACGAGATCGCCTGAATATTCTACGTTACCTCCAGGTCCCCACGAAATAAATTTGTAGTCTTGATGTCGGTTATAATGTATTAACTTACTTTCTTCATCCAAAAAAGTAAAAATGGACGACGCATCAAAAAACGGAATCTGTGCAATAAAAGGCTGCTCAATAGGTTCGAGGCCAATCTGCTCAAATTTCGATTTTACGTAGTCCATGGCAAGTCTGTTGCCAGGTGTACCAGTTTGTCTGCCTTCAAATTCGGAAGATGCAAGTCTCTCGATGTCTGTCATGACGTTCCCTACATCAAATTTATCCGGATTGAATGGATCAGGCATTTTCATGGCATAAAACAATGCTAAGGTGGCAACGGCTGTAATAAATAGTACGGCGATCTTCTTCATGGCACCCTCTTTAATTGGAAATGGAGGCCGATACGCCTCCTTTTCACTTTTTTTTGGAGCGGGTGATGGGAATCGAACCCACACAGCTGGCTTGGGAAGCCAGAACTCTGCCACTAAGCTACACCCGCATTTGCTGAATTAACTTCTATTTCTAGAATTATCTTAGCATAAATTATTTGGTTAGTCTAACAAAAATGAAATAATTCACACTATTCTGACATTAAGAAAATGTAACATAGGTGACTGATATTGGGTATTTAATACGATATAATATGATTACAATATAATAATTAGGAGGCATTATGGATCAATTTATTAAGAACATAGAATTTTCAACACCCCTCGTCATGGAAACACTGGTCATGTATCAAGAAGGTCAAGTAGTAAGCAGGACCTTAGCGCAAAATAAACATATGAATATGACGCTCTTTGCTTTTGATAAAAATGAAGAAATCAGTTCACACGCGTCATCTGGAGATGCCATGGTCTATATCTTAGACGGCGAATCTGAAGTGACAATAGGTGAAGACATTTTTACAGTGAAAACTGGAGAAACTATCGTAATGCCAGCAGGTATCCCCCATGCACTTCTTGCTAAAGAGCGTTTTAAAATGTTGCTAATCGTCGTATTTAAACCAGCAGATGTCGTCAATTTTTAAGCATAAAAAACCTGAGATGGTCACATCTCAGGTTTTTTTTGTCTTAAATACTAATGGAAATTGTATAATTACCAAATAATTCTCAAAAGCATAATTTCAAACGGTAACAATGGCTTGTTTACGCCGTTTACAAATGAGGAATAACATAAAATTGGAATTATGCAATTTCCTCAAATTATACGTCATCACCAGCCAAGGAATGAAAAATGCATATAGTCGTTGCTCATAGACCAAGCATCTCCACCCCATGAAAAACCATACTTTTTAAACGTGTTAACGACATCACCGATTGGTAATATAGAATACGAACTATCGCCTGGCTTCCAGAACGAACCCGCAACGACTCTACCATCTGATCGAATCATGTAATTTTCAGCGGCGTTAATATCGAGTGCAAGACCCCATCGATGTTCAGATGTTTCACTAGCTCGCCATGCATAACCACCAAGATCTTTGATCGGGAATTTTTCAGGCCCATTGAAGATTTCTTTAAAGATTTGTACAACTGTATTTGCAATACCTTTATTAACCGTAACATTTCGTTTTCCAGGTGTTTTCATGCCATTGCTTCCTAGCACCCATACTTCAACAGATACTGTTACTAGATGTTTTTTAGCTTCTTCTGCCGTTTGGTAACGCTGTGCATCCGCAGCTCCAAATATTGATGCTACTTTAACAGCATTAGTACCTAGTCTAACCATAAGTTCAGCTGGAGAATACAACTCCTCTATCGAACGAGGATCCCATTCATTTCTACGACCACCTCGACTGACAACTTCTTCAGCTTTAACGTCTTCGACATACTGATCAAAGTTAAAGCCATTTTTCACAGAAACAGGTGTTGTTTCTGGTGTGGATTTTGGTGTTTCTACTACTGGTGTTTTTACAACTGGAGTGGAAACAGAACGTTTATTTTCAACGTTGCCATATATGAGCGCATTGATTTTTTCAATAGCTTGAGTTGCTTCTCTACTTTTATTTGGTTCTGCAACAATCGTTTTAACTGCATTTTTTAGTATGATAAAAGCCTCAGCTCTAGTCGTTACCTGTTTAGGTGACAATTTTTTATCGTTTGTGCCAGTTACTATATATCTGCTAACCATCAAAGCAGATGCTTCTTTTGCCCATGTACTCAATATATCTGCATCTGAAAATTGACCATTGATTTCCTTAATCACTGAAGGATCAATCGCATCAATCGTTTGTATTTTGTTGATTAATTTTTGAATCATGACAAACATTTCTTCACGCTTAATGGGTCCATAAGGCTTAAAATTGCCATTTGGATAACCAGTTACAAGTCCAAGGTCAAATGCTACATCGGCAAAAGCATTGCTTTCGTCGTTAAATACATCTTGACGCCAAGTCTCAGGTAACTTACCCGAGACGCTTGCATAAGCTAATACAATAGCTTCAGCAAACTCACCTCTTGTTATTGGCAATTTAAGTGATTTGTTTTCATAACCACTTGGTAAAATGCCCCAGTTATCAGCTTCTGCTACGCCACTTGCATACCATGGTGCAGAAGTTGCATCTGCAAAGCTCAATTGTCCTGAAAAGCAGACAGCTGTTATCAATATCATGATTAGTGTCTTGCTAATATATCTATTCAAATAACGGTTGACTGTTCTCATCGTATATCCTCCAAAAAAAAACATATGTGTCCTCAAGAAATTACATACAATTTCTTTAGTTAACAAATAATCACTATAAAAGTGTTCTTTGTTATCTTAACACATACGTTTAAATTTTTCTTTAATTATACAGATATAATGCAGCTTAAGAAATTAATAGGGACATTGGTCCCTAGAATAAGAATATATAGGATTTTACGATGTCATATTAAGGTATCCAGCAATTGCTTCTTTCACATCAAGGATATTCGATCCTGACATGGAGAATTCATCAAGTCCCATATCAAATAAGCGTTTTGTCGCTCGGAGATCACCGGCCATCTCGCCACACATACCGCACCAAATACCAGCATCGTGTGCTGCATCAATTGACATTTTGATCAATCTCAACACAGCTGGGTTCATTGGGTCATATAAGTGTGAAATGTTTGAATTCATTCGATCAACTGCCAAGGTATACTGGATCAAATCATTTGTTCCGATGCTGAAAAAATCTACTTCTTTAGCCAATAAATCTGCAACAATGGCAGCTGATGGAATCTCGATCATTATGCCAACTGGCGTTTTAGATTTAAATGGAACGCCAGCTTCAGTAAGTTCCATTTTGCAAGTTTCTATGATCGCCTTTGCCTTGAGAATTTCATCAAGTGTCCCAATCATAGGAAGCATGATATGTACCTCTCCATAAATGCCTGCTCGAAGCAATGCTTTAATCTGGGCTTTAAACATTTCTTCATATTTAAAACAAAGTCTTATCGCACGTAATCCTAAAAATGGATTCATTTCAGGCTCGAGCTCTAAATAGGGTATTTGCTTATCGCCGCCTATATCAAGCGTACGGATGACAACAGACTTTCCTGCCATCTTCTCAGCAACTGTCTTATAGATTATAAATTGTTCTTCTTCAGTCGGCATCGTTTCACGGTCCATGAACACAAATTCCGTTCTGAAAAGGCCAATGCCATCTGCGCCATTTTCAATGACTGCATCAAGGTCTTTCACAGAACCGATGTTGCCAGCGATCAGTATATCTCTGCCATCATTGTACTTCAGTTTAAGGTCTTTATATTTTTTTAGGTCTTCCCGTTTTTTAAGATACGCCTTTTTAAGGGACTTGTAGTGTTCAATCGTTTGTGCGTCTGGATCGAGGATTGCGATGCCATTTACGCCGTCAATGATAACCGGTTGGCCATTCACAACTTTTTTGCTAATGTCAATCAGTCCCACAACAGCGCATATTTCAAGACTTCTCGCCATGATGGCACTGTGCGATGTCACTCCACCGATGTCCGTTAAAAAACCGATGACTTTGCTTTTATCGAGTTGAGCTGTATCCGATGGCGTCAAATCATGCGCGACGATGATCGTATTTTCCGGTAGAGTTGACGTGCTATCTTGTATGCCTAGTGCATTTCGAATGAGGCGATTGCCAACGTCAACAATATCTGCTGCACGTTCTTTCATATAGGCATTGTCCATTTGATCAAAAAGCGTTTTATAAAAAAGTTTCACTTTCTCGATGGCAGCAACTGTTTGCAATGATTCTGTCTGAATAGTTTCTTCGATAGCACCAATAAACTCAGGATCTTCAAGAAACATCATATGGCTATCAAATACTTTCGCTTCTTCTTCACCAATTGTTTCTGCTGCTTTCTGTCTGATTTTTTGAAGCTGCAAACGAGATGTCTCGACTGCGTCCTTTAGTTTACATAATGATGCTTCAGCATCTGTACATGGCGTATTATCAATCTCAATTTCATTTTGTGCCATAATATAAATTTGGCCAATTGCATACCCTTTTGATGCCGCTATCCCTTTTAACATCTCTAGTCACCCCTTTTTTAATAAAAGTCGACTTGATCGACATAGTGTTCAATAATTTTTTGTGCCTGCTCAAATGTTTCGGATTTTATGAGTTCATAGACAAATTGAATATTGCCTGTCGCTGACTTAGCCACACTTAAAGATAAAAACGGTGCCGCTTCTTCTCGTCCATTAATGACGAGTAGGACAAGTTGACAGACCTCCTTATCCCATATAATTGGGCGCTTGAGTTTGCCGATCGCTATAATAGGCGACATAGTCGCTGGCAAAAGTGTATGCGGTATTGCAACGCTATTGCCACGTTCGCAGGATGATATGCGCTCTCTTTCGAGAATCATATCAAGCGCATTTGAATCAATTGTGTAACTTTTAGATATTTCATTAAAGAGAAATTCTATAATTTCATTTTTATCGACCATCTCCAAATCAGCAAAATAGAATTTTTCATCAAAACATTTCAAGAAATTTTGAGAATTGAGCTGTGTATGTGAAAAATAATGCTTCATTTTCATGATATCTTGATCTGTAAAAAAGTAGTTAACGCGTTTGACTTCAATTGGCACATCAAATTGAACCGCTGGAATATCCGTAATGATACAATCGTACGCCGACACATCCAAATATGGTATTTCATAGTATTCAGCAGCTTCTGCTGTCTCAATGAACTTACCAAAATTAGAATAGAGTTCATGGATGAACAAATCGGATGCATTTTTCCCATTAGACAAAACCACAAGTACTTTCGATTTCATATGAAAGGACATAAACCTAAAATGCATATAAAAACGATACGATAAAAAGGCAATTTCTGTTTCCTGAATTTCAAAACCCAACTGATTTGCAAGCCATTTTGATGCGATTACGGCATATTCAAAAGCAGGATTACTTCCCTTGCTTTCTAGGATTCCAACGTCCCTTTTTTCGAACCCAAATGTTACACGATAAACCATACTTCTAAGATGTTTTGCAAGCTCGATGTCAAAATCAGCATAATTTCCAAATTCCATATGCAACTCGGTCTCAATATAAGTAAGTATTGCTTTGCTATAATCAATAAAAATGCCTTCCTGGTAAACTGAAAACGATTCATTTTTCATAATATTACGTCGAGAAATGATAAAAATCGCTATAAAAGCAATCTCTTCAAGTGGCCAATTATCAAGATCCAGGGACTCTAGGAGCTGCCTTGCCGCTTCATATTCACTTTTGCTGCCAATATTGAGCATTTCCTGTTTTGACAGAATCATTGGATGACTTTTGTCGAATCGATATTCTGAAACGATGATGAGTTTTACGAGTTTTCTGAGTGAATTCGTGGAAATGGACAGATTATTTGTTACGAGTGCTTTGATCAACAAATCGGTTATACTCTTTGGATCGCGTTTATAGAGCGAATTATCTTCCATGCTATTTGAATCTTCGTCAACATCTAGATAATCAACGAGCGCCACTCTAAAATGACTTTCTCTCCCTTTAATCCTGAGCCCATATTTTGCGCGATGCTCTAATTTCAAATGGTATTTTTTTAAAATACGACGCACTTCTCTCAAATCTTTAGTTAAAGTAACACGACTGATATAGAGTTCATCTTTTAGATCGTCCATTTTAAGGTGCGAGTCTATCAGCATCAAACGCCTTATGATGTAATTAACCCTAGATGACGTATTGGATGGAATCCAGTAGGCATCTAAATACTTTGCGTTAAACGTCTGTAAAAATACCCTAAATTCATTTTCATCGACAATCTCTAATGTATACCCACTTCCTGTTTTGGAAATAAGTTTAGCACCACCAGCCATTTTGAGTATATCGCCTACAAATGCCATACTGCTCCGAACGGTTTTAGGTGATGCGCCCAATATGACACCTAAGACATCGCTACTTAATGGTTTTTTTGCATTGATCAGATGTTTGACGATGAGAATTTCCCGCTTACCTAACTGATGAATCATAAGATAACCTCAGCCGTTTCACTCGTTGGAAGCCGTTTGAGCGTAAGCTTTACGTCCAGCTTTCTCAGCTGTTTACACGCTTCTATGCTAGCTTCTGTTAATGCAACCGTGTCATTTAAATCTCTAACTGCACCTTTAGGTGCTTGATTGCCAAGATTTGCACTTTCGACCATAACACCTTGCTTAATAAGCTTCAGCAAATTCTCTGGTGATCTGATGACGAGCAATACGCGCTGTCCATCGTATGCACCTGATAAAATTCTTGCCGCTGCCTTTTCAATCGTTAACACAGATAGACTAACACTTGATGGCGTAACGAGCTTCAACGACATCTTTATCAAATCAGAATTTGAAGCCTCATTGTCGACAACCATGATTCGAGTAGCACTTAAGCTATTTGTCCATATCATTGCAACTTGGCCGTGAATTAGGCGATCATCTATTCGAACATGTACAATTGCCATCTAAACACTCCCCTTTTATCAATCGAGCTCATCGTCTGGTGATATGGTGACAATCTGCGCATTCATATACATAATCTGTTCTCTAGCAAATTCGATTTCATTTTGAATCATCTCTGAATCTAGACGCTCATTGGCTGACAAAAGCATGATAGATAAAACAAGTGCGAGGTTGATGCCAGTGATGATGTGATAATTTTTCGATTTTAAATACTTCGTGAAGAATTGATTGACGCTCCCATGAGAGATATCAGTAAAGATGACAATCTCGTCGGAATCATCATACGTTTCAATAACTGGGTCGATCAATTCTGATAAACTCTTCCCATCTACATAGGCACATAAGCAAGTTAGGTCGTTGCGTTTGCCCAAAACCATCTCAATCGATTGTGCCATACCATCTGCCATTTTGCCATGCGTGACGATCAAAAATTTTCTCATACGTGTCCTCCATGTATGCATGTTCATTATACTATACACTAATTAATTAACTAAACAACCATTTTATTTGTATCAATAAGGTAATTCGCTTTGTTTTTTTGAGTGAGTGAAAAAAAACGTTTCTAACTATGAAATCAGAAACGTCTTAATAGTTGTTACTACATTATTTGTCTTTTACGCCCAACAAACTGTTGAATACCATTGTGATGACCGAGATGACAATTGAAGCCAAGATAGCATCCATAAGTCCACCAACATATATACCTGGGATGAATGAACTGACAACATAGACCATAATGCCATTAATCACAAATAAAAACAATCCTAATGTCAAAACTGTGACTGGCAATGTAAGCAATGTTAAGATCGGTTTTAAGAAAAAATTTAAAAAACCAAACAGAAATGCGGCGCTTAATGCTGCAACGGCGCCTGTCACGGTAAATCCAGGAAGTATATAGCCTGCTGCGTATATAGCGCCAGCTGCTATGATCCATTTTATGACTAATTTTTGCATATTGACCTCCTTGTATTTTTTACATATTTTATTATACCATGATTCATCACTGCTTAAGCGTTATGATTTTATTTCGATAACCATCAAAATAATATTGACACAAAATAAAATGTACTGTATATTCTATTTAGATGACTATCAAATCACATTGTCGTAAGCGACTAACAGGAGGCAATCATGACGATTGAAAACTATAAAACCAAGTTTCAGGTTTATCTTGAAAACGAAAAAAAAATGCTAACAGAAAAATCTCTAAAGTTAAAAGATGAATGCCGTGACGATGAATATAAGTTTGTACTTGTTGAACTGAATATCATCGATATATTTACGAAAATGTTTGCAATTAGCTGTCAAAAAGCTGCTTCAGCTCAAAATTGGCAGACTGTGTTACAAGAATCATACCTTTCATTTTTTGATAAAATACCAATGGCTTGGCATGAAAATTTAAAAAAATGCCTAGAACATGGCCTTGATGATGAAGCTATGGTCGAAACACTTAAGCTTCAAAGAGCTGAATCAATTAAAACGACGTTTGTTGAGACGTTATCAGAGAGCGTGTAAACATGGAAAATTCTGTCAAGCTATTTAAAGCACTTTCGGATGCTTCTCGCATTAAGATCTTGGTAACACTGTTGGACAGTCCAATGTATGTCGAATTACTCGCTGAAAGACTTGAACTTACAGCTTCAACAGTTTCCTTTCACCTTAAAAAGCTTGAAGAAGTTGGTCTTGTTACGAAGCATAAAGACCAGTACTACATTATATATGAAATATGTCGTCCAGTTCTTGAACAATCTATTGCGTCACTCATCACAGCTAATGCTATAGAACAATCCCTTGAAGATGCAAGAGAAGAATCTTATCGTAAGAAAGTGATTGATACGTTCTTTAAATTCAACACATTAAAATCCATCCCTGTTCAACGTAAGAAAAGACGCATTATCCTCGAAAAAATGCTCGAATCATTTGAAATTGGTCGAAATTATACTGAAAAAGAAGTCAATACGATCGTATCGACATTCCATGAAGATTTTGCAACTTTAAGGCGCGAATTTATTAACGAGCAACTTATGGCAAGAGAAAACGGCATATATCGCCGTTTAGAGAAATAAAATGGTGCGATTGCAAATCTTAGTCAAAGATCTGCAGTCGCACCGTTTATTTTCATATATAACTCAATTACAGTATGCCCTCATGTTTCAAGAGCCATTCTTTTCGCCATAAACCACCAGCATACCCAGTCAATTTGCCATTAGTTCCTATAACGCGATGACAAGGAATAATGATCGCAATACGGTTGTTTCCGTTTGCAGCCCCCACTGCTCTAACGCTATGTGGATTCTCAATCATTCTAGCAATCTCACCATATGATTTTGTCGTACCATATGGAATTGTCTGAAGGGCTGACCAAACATTTTTTTGAAATGCAGTACCATGAGTCGTGACATTAACACTAAATGCAGTTAGCTTTCCCATAAAATAGGCAGTCAATTCTTGTGACAATTGATCTAAATGTGGATTTTGGCCCGCTTCGATACTTTCACCAAAATCATTTTCAATTCGTCTTAATGCAGCTTCAATGTCCTTTTTATCTCTAAATTCCAAAAGACATATGCCTAAATCATTTGATACAGCAATCATCTCTCCAATTGGTGTATCGAAATATCTAAAATTCATCATACTATCACCTCGTGATGCAATTCGCTAAAGTCAAAATCATTTCATTTATTCTATTATATCATAATCAGCATGGTATTCAATTTGGAATGAGACTTTAGCATATTGTATCTATAAAAAAAACGACTTTACATAGATTTAACATTGGCGAAATCAAGTCATTTAAACACTTTTGGCATTAAATTGTTCCAACTGATTCAAAGTGCCTAACATTACCTTGACAGATAGTTAACATGGAATTAACATATAGAAGTAATTTAAATCAAACTCGTGATTAGGGGGCAAATTTATGTCAATTGCCATTGGTATACTCGGTGGATTAGGCTTATTCCTATACGGCATGCAAATGATGGGTGCTGGGTTGCAAAAAGCAGCTGGTAAAAAACTTGAAAGAATTATTGAAATACTGACAACAAACCGCTTTATGGGTGTGTTAGTCGGTGTCATCGTGACTGGTATCATTCAAAGTTCCAGTGCAACGACAGTCATGGTAGTCGGTTTCGTAAATGCAGGGATTATGAAACTATCTCAAGCAGTTGGTGTCATCTTAGGTGCCAATATTGGTACCACCATTACAGGACAAATCGTTTCTTTATCGATCACCGAAATAGCACCTATTTCTATCGGCATCGGTATGATTATCTGGATGACGACTAAAAAGGATTCATCAAAAAATCTTGGTGAAATCCTAATTGGACTTGGTATTTTGTTTGTAGGTATGGATTTTTTAGGTGGCGCTTTGAAACCTTTAAGAGAAGTTGAAGGCTTTAAAACAATGATTCTATCATTGAGTGATAACCCAATTCTTGGCGTATTAGTTGGATTTGGATTAACTTTCATCCTACAAAGTTCTAGCGCCTCAATTGGTATGCTCATTGCTTTAGCATCACTTGGTGCTTTGCCTCTCTCCGCTGCTCTACCAATTCTATATGGTGACAACATCGGAACATGTACTACTGCTCTTATTTCAAGTATTGGTGCAAGTAAAAATGGCAAACGCGCAGCAATCATTCACTTATCCTTTAACATCATAGGCACATTACTATTTGTGTTTTTGTTATCAAAACCTATTACAGCAATTGTTACATCTATCGATCCTACAGATGTCGCTAGGCAAATTGCTAACGCACATACAATATTCAACCTTGCGAATGTTGTCATTCAATTCCCATTTGCATTTATATTGATAAAAATTGCAATGTGGATTATTCCTGAGACAGAAGAAAAAGTTGAAGAGAAGTTGACGCGTTTCATTGATGATCGTATATTGGAAACGCCAACAATTGCGATGAAAAGTGTTATTAACGAAGCCCTTAATATGGGAAATATCGCCAATGAAAGTTTAACCTATGCTATGTCCGGTTTATTTGAAAATCAACCTGCACATGCTCAGCAAACTTTTATTTTAGAAAAAAAAGTCAATACTTTGGAACGATTGATCACAGAATACCTTGTCAAACTGTCAAACAAAGACATCAACGAATCAGATAGAAAGTACATCGACGGTTTGTTTAACAGTATAAACGATATTGAGCGCGTCGGTGATCATGCAGACAATATTGCTGAACTAATCGTAACTATGAACGAGAATAACATTGTCTTTACGGATCATTCGAAAGAGTCTTTAGCTACAATGTATCGAAAAACACAAAATACATTTGAGCTCGCCCTTCAAGTTATGGATAAGCCAACGCAAACATCTATCGATGAAGTTATCGCATTAGAAGCAGAAATGGACGACTTACAAAGATTAGCACGCAAAGGTCACTTTGAAAGACTCCACACACACGAGTGTACACCTGAATCGGGCGTTTACTATTTAGAGATAGTCAACAATTTAGAAAGAATCTCCGATTTATCTAACAATCTCGTTCGAGTCGTCTCAGAAACAGCAGAAGTTGCCTAATCAAAAAAGAGGTTTTCGACATATTGGTATCATACCAATGTCGTTAACCTCTTTTTATTATACCTTCTTCCAAAAACTTGGCGTCAACATTAAGAAAAACGCAAATAATTCAAGCGTTCCAATTTTCCTGCACCTATAAGTATAACATTCATAGTTGGTCTCAGTAAGTCTTGTCTACTATCTAATTCTTATAAGCATCATGGCAACATCATCGTTAAAATCTGTATGATTTGCTTTGTGAATCATATGAAATCCATAAAAAATGTCCTCAAGAAAATCATTGGGACTCGTTTCTAAAACGTCTATTAATTGCCTACTGAGTGAAAATACCTTATCCCAAGCAGTAAAATCTGATGCTTCACCTGCACAAAACAAACCATCTGTATACAAAAATACTATGTCGTTCATTTCAATATCTGTGTATTCAGTTTCATATGAAACACCATTAAGCATGCCCACAAGGAATCCATTTTGTTTGATTTCATAAAAAGCACGTTCCTTGGATTTGAAGATCATCGGGTATGGATGCGCTGCATTAGAAAAATACATTTTTTTGTTTTCTATTATACCAACGAAAGCAGTAAACATAAAGTACTTGTCTTTGCCTGCAAAATCAAAATTGGTGAAAATCGTATCATTCATGTTCATCAGAATCTCATGAGGCATTATGTTTTTACTTTCAATGATCTTTCTATATAATATTTTTACCATAGATGACGCCATACCTGCAGCAATACCGTGACCTGTCACATCTGCAATCATAAAATGAACACGGCCATCAATTTCAACACAATCAAAAAAATCACCGCCAATACCCAATGATGGATGATATTTCATATACAACTCTATAGCATTAAATCCATGATCTTTAGGCAACATTATATTTGCAAAAGTATTGGCATTTTTAAGCTCTTCATTGATTTGACGATTTAGTGCTAATATTGTCATCTGCTGCTCATAAAGTTTTAAGGCGTTTTTTGCTTTTAGAGGTAGAATTATTTGCATGTCATTTGGTGACAAAGGTTTAGTAAAATAATCAACAGCCCCTTCTTTCAACGTCTGTTCAATAGACTTAATTTCGGTTATTGCGCTATTTACAATTACTGGAATATCGTGATAGTCAGGACTACTCTTCAACCGTTTAAGCGTTTCAAAACCATCCATAACTGGCATGACCAAGTCCAAAATGATGAGATCAATTTGAGTACGAGCGACGATTTCAAGGACTTCTACGCCATTGATTGCTTCTTCAAAACTTATATCATATAAATTTTTAGATAAGATATCTTTTATAAGTGAACGATTCATCGTTGCATCATCTGCAATCAATATGTGATAGATCATGATTTCACCTCCTATACAAGGACTCATTACTCATACATTTCAAAAAATTGATCTAATTTCATAAGTTTAAATAGACTCAGTATATCTGAACTTGCTCCAGAGATACCAAATTTTTTATAAACACTTTCTGTGCGTTTGTATAAGCCGATTACAAAAGTAACACCTACTGAATCAATGTTTTTAATATTGACGAGATCCAAAACAATTTCATCAAAATTCATTTCAGATTTAAACAATTCGTCTATTTTCAAATTGAATTTTGCTACGTTATTTGCCGTCAAACCATCTAGTAAAATTAAACGCATACAATCCCCTAATTGTTGTTCTTCCATATCGGAACCTCCTGATTCAAGTTAAGAAAAATATTGACTTCATTGCCATTTATTGCAATGTCAAAATCCATGTCAATAATTGCTTGATGGCCTCTATTGCGTTCCCTTAATAGCGATTTCGGATTGTGTTTCTTCATTTGCAAATCAGTGGGATCAATACCAAGTCCTTCATCTTTAATGAAGAAGGTCATAACTGGTACTATATATTCTATTTTACAACTCACATTTTTATTTGGATCAAAATGATTGCCATGTTCTACTGCATTGTTCAAAATCTCACGCAACATAAATTCAATATTAAATAAATATCTAGTACTAATGAACTGAAATTTCGATTTGATTTTATTAAGGATTTCAAAAACAGCATCATCAACCGCTTGAAAAGATGACTCAATATTATTTTCAAATACTATCATATTCGACTCCTAAATTATCATATGACTTTTATTGTAGCACGAAAAATACGACTAGGGCTATCAAAGTTGGAAGTAAAGCAAATTTGAGTAAGCTCCCCGCTTCTATGCCTTGTTTAAAGTACGGCTTTAAAATAGACTGACCTATCGGGTTTGGCGAGTTGGCAATAATCGTTAAACCACCGCCCGTAATTGCACCTGAAACGACAGCATATTTAAGCGTATCTGAAAAATTAGGCACGAGTGTGCTTAAATAAGTTATCGCAGCATTGTCGTTAAATGACGTCAGTATGATGGATGCCAGATTCAAACCTAGTGGTGGCAAGCTTCCCAGTATTGGTGCAATCCACCATGCTTGAAGTGTTCCATGGACAATCAATCCAGCTAAAAAGAACCCTACAAGTAAAGCTGGTCTAAATTCAATTTTGTTTTGATAAAACGAAGTAATCTGATAGAACCCCAAGTAAAATAGAAAACCTGCTAAAAAAAGTGCTGACTCATGTGCGTTCATAATCGTCCAGAGCATAAAGAGAAGATGTGCACCCATTATCCAAAATGGAACGCGATCATCGCGCAAATCCCAGTCCGGGTCTTGATAATCATCGCGTTCAACTAGAGGGAGCAAACCAGGAATCGTTCGCCGATATTGTTTGTTTGCAATGTTTTCAAACTTTTCATCAATGGCGTTATTTACATCGAATTCAGCGAGTTCCTGATCAGTTAACTTACGTCTAGCAATTTCTTTCAGATTGTCTTTGAGTATGGATGAAAATGCCTTAAGTTCATTTGTAAACCCCATTCGAGCATCTATATTCTGCTCAAGATTTTCAAATAGAAGTTCAAGTTCCTTTTGACTGATAAATCGATTTTGAATATAACGCTTAAACTGTAAATCGTCATGTGGTTTTTTTAATGATTTAAATTCTTTCCTGAAAATTAAAAAATAAGACATAGTTCCAATGAATACAGCTATAATGGATTTCCAGCCAAAATGTGTGAACATGAAAACAAGATCCCAATCCCATTTATCAACGACCATTAAGATGGGAGGCGAAGCAAAATTGGTCATGGCACCTCCAACTGAAATATTTACAAAAAGAAGTGCCAAAGTCATGTATTTTAATGATTTTGACGGATTAAGCACAAAAAACTTTTCGGATAAAAGCATGGCACAGATGGTCATAGCAGCAGGTCCAGTAATAAATGAGCTTAAAAACGCAGATAAAAGTAAAATTGACAACCACCATGATTCGATACTACCGTTAAATACTTTTACAATACGCCACAAAATGAGTTCGAATAGTTTAAGGATTGGTCTTGAGGATGCAATAATCATTATGACGATAATAAAGATTGGTTCTCTATATGATAGTGTGTTTAGATATTGCACAAAAGTATGCCAACTATAGTAGCTAGAACATGTTATCCCCAATACTACAGCCCAAAGTCCGAAAACAACTTCGACTTCACTTAAAAAATGAAACACTGTCGCCTTCATTGACCTCGACTCTCTACTGACTTTTCCCTCAGATTTAAGTGTCTCAAATTCAAGTTCATATTGGTGTGCTTTCTTGCTGAATAAATTTACAGAAAGTGAATGGGCTATGGCAAAAAAGAATATAATTGTAACCACAGCGTTAAAAGGTGCCTTGTTCAATCGAGCCGTCAGGATTTCTATTAATCCTGTTGCCCCACTATCTCCATATGCTATCTCAGGAATCGGAAACAATTCAATATGCGTTGGTTTTTCAACCGTTGCTACAATATATAGCAGTGTGAAAATCATCAAATACAAAAGCCCCGAAACAAATAATCTACGATATTTCTTCATAAAACACCCCATCTATTTATGTCATAAATTTATCTTTATCATCATGCAGTATATACCCTATTTTATTTATGTTAAAATAGAATTTATACTTTTTATCGACCATTTTTAACAACTTATACGTCTAATATTAATGTTTTATTAATGATTACATAGTATAATGACACATGTGAACAGTATTTTAGTACTGACTAATATAATTTAAGAGGTGTAGGAAATGAAAAAAGGTTTAATAGCATTATTAGTAATAGTCGTCATTATTTTTGCAGTTGGCGGCATGGTTGTTTCAAAGTACAATTCTTTGGTTACGCTCAATGAAGATGTAGATGCATCACTCAGTCAAATCGACAATCAGCTTCAACGTAGAAACGATTTAATCCCAAACTTAGTCGAAACTGTTAAAGGATATGCTGCCCAAGAAACTGAGATTTTTAACAATATTGCAGAGTCAAGAGCGAAACTTATCGGTGCAACAGGTGTGACAGATAAAGCAAATGCAGATGCAGAACTTACCGGTTCCCTCTCTAGATTGCTAGCAATCTCAGAAAACTATCCAGATCTAAAGTCAAATGCAAACTTTATGCAATTATCTGACGAACTCGCTGGCACTGAAAATAGAATTGCTGTTGCAAGACAAGATTACAATACTGTTGCTGCAAGCTACAACAAAGTCGCAAAGTCATTTCCTATGAACATATTCGCAAAAATGTTCGGATTTGAGAATGCTGATTATTTCGAAGCAGCCGAAGGTGCTGATGTCGTTCCAACAGTTGATTTTAACAATTAGGTATAGCAAGTGATAAAAAAAATGGGAGTGATAAATTTGAAAAAATGGTTCCGCGCAATCGCTTTGCTCGTCATTCTGTTGTCACTCTATGTGCCGATAACATTCGCAGCGACTTACCCTGAACCAACCAGCAATTTTTATGTGAATGACTTTGCAGATATTTTGTCCAGTGAAACCGAACAAGCTATTATGGATGCTTCAGTGCCATTAGCTGAACAGACAGGTGCTCAAATCGTTGTGGTAACTATTAACACAATGGATGGTCAAGACATCGAGACATATGCCAATAAACTATTTAGAGAATGGGGCATCGGTGATGCAAAGAAAAATAACGGACTACTTTTACTCATCGCCTATGATGACCAACAGTCAAGAATTGAAGTTGGCTATGGCCTTGAAGGCGCACTAAATGATGGTAAAACTGGACGTATCCAAGACGATTACTTAATAGGCAATTTCCAAGCTGGTGATTATGATGCAGGCGTCCTTGGTACTTATTATAAGTTAGCTGAAGAAGTCTATAAAGAATATGATTTAGATGCAGATGATCTTGTTAACAGAAATGTATACTTCGCGCCATCCGAATCTGGTAGCTCTGATGGTAACATCTCCATTGGAGAAATTTTAATCGGTATCATCGTCGTGATTTTAATCATTCTCGACCTTATCTTCAACCGTGGCAGAATGACGCGCTTTGTCATCTATATGGCAGCACGTAGCTCTAAAGGAGGGCGTGGTGGCGGTGGTGGATTTGGCGGTGGTGGTGGTGGAAGCAGCGGTGGCGGTGGTTCATCGAGATCGTGGTAACAAATATAGAATAAATATAAAAAGCGTTGTCTCAAACTAGGAATAGTTTTTCGAGACAACGCTTTATTATTTTTTGATTTACTTTCTTGCACCACTTCGTTTAATTGCAGCTTCATAGAGAATCAAAGTCGCAGCAATGCCGACATTTAGGGAATCGCAATCACCATACATGGGAATTTTAAGTGTCTGAGCATCTATGCCGTACCATTCTTTTGATATGCCATATCTTTCACTGCCCATAACAATGGCAATTTTGCCTGAATAGGATTCTTCATAATAATATTGATCGGCATCCGTGTCCGTCAATAAAATTCTATATTTATTCTGCTTTAACCAGTCAATTACGGTTGTTGCCTCTTCCTCAACGATTGGCACTTTGAAACATGAGCCTTGGCTGCTTCTCAAAATTTTAGGATGCGTCAAACGCGTCTTTCGATTGCAGATGATTATTGCATCTGTGTTTGTACCATCACATGAACGTATGATCGTCCCAATATTCCCTGGTATTTCAAGACCGTCTAGTACGACGATCACTTGATGCTGTTTCGGGATAAGTTGGCTCAATTTTTTTTGTGGAAATTTCGCAACGACAAAGAGGCCGGCAGATGTTCCAACTTCAGCAATTTTCTTGAAAGTCATATTGGATACAATATGAATCTCTTCTGTCACTTCTAGCAAACGCATCATGATGTTATATGCATCAGGCGTCGTTATCGCTTCGAGATCAAGCACGACGGATTGAATCTCAACATCGTATTCAAGCAGTTTGCTTGAAGCCCAGATGCCTTCTACGCCTACTAACTTTTCGGGATTTGATTTTGAATTATTGGCAAGTGCTTGAATTTTTTTGATGATTGCTGCATTTTTACCCGACATTCTGCATTTGTTGCCAAACGTATTTCTTATAAAACGCTCTTTTTCCTCGAGTGATTGCTTAATAAACATGACGACTCCCTTCAGGTTTCTTTAAAAATTGTGTGAGTGAGTCCACATACTTGAGATCATCGAGCTTCGATCTCTTTTTATGTTTGGGGCCTCTTAAATTCTGCGCACGTGCTACGCGGCCATGATGCCTTGAGTCTAATATGAAATCTATATTGAGCGAAGTGATCTCTTTTCCGTTTTGATCCATGCAAAAACCTCTTTTTGCAAGAACCATCGCCGCCAACCCGTTGTCTTGAGTAATCGCTAGATCGCCAGGTTCCATATGATTTGCGATATAATAATCTGCGGCATCACTTGCAACGTCCACCGTGATGATCTGAGCATAATCACTTTCAATCTTAACAGCATAGTTTTTTACAACTGAAACCGGGATTAAAAAGGCTTTTGCAACTTTTATAGTCTCTGCTACTACAGGACAGCCATCGGCATCAATCCATATTCTCATCGTTGCCTCCATTAATGATTATAGCCAGTTTTTCAGCTGTTTTTATCAAATTCTCTTTAGCATATTTCATCGCATCGTCGGGTGGTGTTTCTCGTGGTACCGTCGTAAGTATCCTATCGATTCCCAATGCATAAACGGCTTCAAAACCTGGACCATCGCATCCTGTAACAGCAATGACTTTAGGTTTGCTATCAAGCATTTTTGAAGACCAAATTTCATTGCAGCGTCTAGCAACGCCAACAGGAACTTTGCCCTGTACAGTTTGACCATCAATCCGACCTTCACCCGTTATGACAAAATCAACCCCAATAAGTTTATTCTCAAAACTAACGAGATCAAGAATGGTATCGACGCCCGACTTTAACTTCGCACCAAAAATTGCGACAAGTGTAGCACCCAGACCACCTGCTGCACCTGAACCCTGAATCATATTGACATCCACGCCAGTCGTTTTCAATAAAACGTTTCGATAATTTTCCATTCCCTGTTCCACAGAATCAAACTGATCGTTTAAAAGGCCCTTCTGAGGGCCATATACTGCTGTTGCACCGAATTCTCCAGTCATAGGGTTAGAAACATCACACATGACAACTAGATTGCGAGTCGCGAGCCTAGCATCAATTCTCGATAAATCTATATGAGCTATGCGTCCTAGTATCTGTGCACCTTCTTCATCGATAATTAGATTGTCTTTATCGTAAAATCTAACACCAAGCGCCTTTGCAAAACCAGTACCACCATCGTTAGTTGCACTTCCACCTATGCCAATAACCGCATTTAGGTCTTTATTTAGAGCATGCTTGACGAGTTCCCCCGTACCATAGGTTGAAGCTGTGGTAATATTATACTCATTTTTATTTAGTCGCATCAGTCCTGAAGCTTGAGCCATTTCGATTATTACTGAGTCCTTTGTAACACCATAATAGGCTGTGATTTTTCTGCCTAAAGGATCTGAGACCTCGCAATCAATCTTCTCTCCTCCTATTGATTCGAGGATTGCATCAATCGTTCCTTCGCCACCATCTGCAACTGGAATACCTATGATTTCGCAGTCTTTAACTTTTCTTATGAGCACTTCTGACAAAATGTCAATGACTTCGGAAGCGCTAAGCGAACCTTTAAAAGAATCAGGAACAATCAGAATTTTCATTTAGTCTCCCATCACAGAATTTCCAGTGTATACATCTTATCTATAGTTTTTTTACAAACTCCGATTTAAGTTTCATCTCACCAAAACCGTCAATTTTACATTCGATATTATGATCGCTATCAACAAGTTTTATATTTTTTACTTTAGTGCCAATTTTAAGCGATGATGAACTGCCTTTTACTTTTAAGTCTTTGATGATTGTTATAGAATCACCATTGCTCAAAATGTTACCGTTTGAGTCTTTAACGATAAAAGCATCGCTATCTGAATCGCTTATATCGCTGATCATCGGCCATTCGTGCGCACATTCTGGACAGATAAAGTTCACTCCGTCATCATACGTGTACGTGTAGTTACATTTTGGACAAGCTGGTTGATTTGACATTTTTAGTTGTTCCTCCGATATTTTTTGTATGAATAAAATAAAACTTACGTAATTATGCAATTTCCATAATTGCTTTATATTATCTCATAATTTTAAGGATTCGTTAACATATAGTTTGAGGAATTATGCAATTTCCACATTAAAAAACCTCCGCAACACAGAGGTTTTAATTGTTGGTATGATCTATTACCACTTATTTTTAACTTTCTCGGCGAATCCTAAAAAATGATTGATTGCCAATACTGTACCGTCATCTAATATTGCGGTGCCATCAAAATGTCCAAATACCTGATGCTGGTCACTAGAAATGATTCCCAAAGAAGTATTTGCTGCTCGATCTAGTATTGGTGTGAATAGCGCTTCAAAACGACCATCATTTGAAGTAAATAGCCATGACCTCATATAGTCATCCGATCCATCGACATTTTGTGGAATTTTAAACGTTACTTCTTTTAGCTTATGTGCGAGGCCATCGAAAAAAAGCATATTTTCCGTCGCATCACTTGTGTCTCCAAAGCCATATCCAAGGTTGAAACCAAAAACATGACCGTCAATTAGACCATGCCCAGCGCTCCAATACCATGTGTTATCGTATGTCCAGACGCCTCTTCCCCAATCAAGAAGACCAAATGTTTCCGCTGAAGACATTTCTAATTGATTCCCTTGGTGAATCACAATACCTTCTGCACGCATGCCAATTATTTTTTGATTATAATAAAAAGCTTTTGGTGTTTCTAAAAATGGCGTGGCAATAACCATACTATCAATAGGTTCATCCTTTAGTAAAATGTCAGCAATCAAAGGAAATCCATTTTCAAAATTGGGCATATTGAGCGTTAGCCGTCTACCATTTATTTCATGAAAAAATTCCATTTCTACTTTTGAATTGTTAAAATGTACATCCCCTGATTCTGATGTAGCTGGCATCTTCATCCTACCAAAAGGAAATAGGACCAAAGGACTTACCGTTTTCTGTGTTCTTTTATTAAAATCGAGGAATGTCGCACTCAATAAGCCCATATAGGCGTTGTCAGCCATAGTAAGCGCGATACCAAAATCCGTATTGTAAATCAGATAATAATCCCATTCCTTAATTTTTAATTTGCTTGCCTTAATCGCTTTTCTATCATAGTTTTTTACTTGACGTGTAGCGTAACCACATTCATTGAGTTGCCCCTGTTCATTTAACAGATTACCTGGGCTAAGTATTGTTTGCTTCATAATCCCCCATCCTTAAATGTATTTAGCAAAAATCGATTCTTTTATGTGTTTAGAATCATTTGAAGTATACCCCTAAACTGTCTATTAAATCGAATATCATGTACTATTTAGGGTATATAATGAACCTGAGGTGATCAATATGCTAACAATAAAGACCATCAAAAAAAGATGTTTAATTTCTGTTTTTCTACTTGTTTTCATATTATTTTTAAGCGTTGGTTGCAATATTGTCAAAAATAAATCACTTGAAAAGACTAAAATTCCCGATGTTAAAAATATAACTGAAATAACTGAAAAAGCTGAAGTTACTGAAATTGAATCAGAAACGACTATTGAATCAACTGAAGCCATAACTGAACAAACAACTGAAGCAACATCTGAGGCAATTACCCAAGAGGTTCCTTATGTTCGACCATTTGATGCCTATATAAAACAAAATGACGATTTTATAGGTTGGATCAAAATTGATGGGACTTCCATAGATGATCCAATCGTTCAGGGTGATGATAATGCACATTATCTCAATTTTGATTATACCGGTGCCAAGAACTATGCGGGTGCAATATTTCTCGATTATAAGAATCAAGGCAACTTTTATGACAATCATATGAGTCTATACGCCCATTACATGGAAGATGGTTCGATGTTCCAAAATCTACACAGGTACAAAGACAGTGCATTTTTAACAACTTATCCCTATATTACTTTAAGTGGTTTACGAGAAACAAAGACTTACGAGATTTTTTCAGTGCATATCGTTTCTGCCGATGATTACTATCTATATCTAGACTTAAGCGACGATGCGCTATTAGAATATGCAGCACATTTCAAACGGCTCTCCATGCACGATAAATCCGTTGAATTTCCAGAAGAACTAAAACTTTTAACTCTTGTGACCTGTACTTATGAATTTGAAAATGCACGTCTTCTTATTCACGCCTATCAAAAATAATATTACAAATTTTGTGACTGACACCTTCATATGTTGATGATATACTAGTTGTACTACAACTAATGAGGGGTGACATGGATAAACCATTACAAAAAAATAGTGTTGAACCTAAAAATAGTCAAGTCAAAGGACTATTTTTTATCGCACTTGCTGGTATCAGCTGGAGTACAACTGGAATATTTGCTAAAAATTTATTAACAAATGGCTTTTCATCAATTGAAGTCTCATTTATGCGGTTATTCCTCGGCTCACTACTTTTTCTGATCTATTTCTTGGTAGCAAATATTAAACTTTTAAAAATTGATAAAAAAGGGTTGATATTAACTTTTTTTATGGGTGTTATCACACAAGGCATCTTTAATCTCGTTTTTTTTGCTTCTGTAGAACGCATCGGTGTCATAAATGGAACAATATTGCTCTATTTAGCACCTCTTTTTATAACGTTCTTCTCAGTAATACTCTTTAAAGAACACTTGACACCTTTAAAGCACTTGGGTGTGGGATTATCTATTATTGGCTCTATTTTGGCTTTGACTGGTGCTGTCTTTGATTTTAAAGATTTATCTGCACTTGGCGTTCTCTTAGGTGTTGCATCTGGCCTTGGCTATTCTCTCGTTAGTGTATTTAGCAAATTCGGATTAAAACGCTATCACGCTAAGACACTAATATTCTATAGCTTTACATTTGGAGCCGCTTTTATATTCCCTTTAGTTAATATTGGTGACCTAGCTACAAAAGTGCATGGGACAAAAGTTATCTTATCAATCCTCGGTTTGGGGATTTTCTCAGCAACCGTAGCATATATATTTTACTTCGAAGGCATCTCAACAGGTTTAGATCTATCTAAAGTTGGTGTCATGAGCATGGTCGAATTGATCTTCGCAATAATCTTTGCCGTTCTATTCGTAAGTGAAACTTTGAATCCTATCAAGATTCTTGGAATAGGACTCATCGTGTTATCTATCTACCTAATCAATAAAAAAAGTGTCTCAAAAGATGATTAATTCATACTTAAGGCACCTTTTCATTTTTTGATTTTAACATTTTTTTGTTTTTACACTTTTATTTTGATCTTTAATATATCGGCACTTATCAGTGCGTTGATCAAGATAATGATAGCTGGACCGAGAAACAAACCAACAACCCCTACTAACTTGAAGCAGATATACATACTGGCTAGAGCAGATAAAGCGCCAATGCCAATAGCATCTCCCAATATCTTAGGCTCGATAATACGTCGAAATGCAAATAGAAGGCCATATAAAATCAACAAACCAAATGCGACGAAATAGTTACCACCAATTATATAAAAAATAGCCAGAGGTACCATTACTGAACCCGTCCCAAAAATTGGTAGTATATCTACAGCAGTTATTAACCCTGCTGTCGCAAGTGGGAATTTAATGCCTATAACCAAAAGACCAGTAAAGGACATGATGAAAATAAAAAAACTGAGAACGAGTTGGGCACGGATAAATCCAAAAACTGCACGATATAATTTATCCATAACGAGTTCTATTTTGTGATGTGAGCTGTCATCAAACAATTGGATTATTTTGTTTTTTATATTTGGCAGAGTCATACTAATTAAATATAGTGAAATGATGAAGATCAGCGTATCTAAAATAAAATTTGGAACCCCCTGGGCCATACTGATTATAGTCTCAGAAAGCCTCACAACGACCGCTTGAAGTGAGTCGATGCCCGTCTTAACAAAATCATTTAGTTCAAGATTGAGTTCATCAGTGATTGGAGCAATTGCATCAAGAGTGTCTAGTGCAAACGTGTTAAACGCATCATAATTATCCTTCGTGTACTCTACAATGGTTTTACTGAGAGTGATTGTCTCTGTGACACCTTTAATACTGAGCAAATAACTCGAGCCTATTATTAACATCAAAAACAATGAACACACGAGAAAAGAGATCAATTTACTTCTTCGATTAAATGGTTTTGAAATTAACAAGATGATGGGTTCAATTAAAAGTGCGACTAAAATTGCTAACAAAAAAGGAAAACCAATCGTAAATAACATATACAAAATAAAAACAACCAAAGATACGTACAGTATCGTGAAAATATTCAAATATTTACCTCCCCCAAGTCATGTGTTCTCACTTTTGAGTATACTTCTTTTTTGTTATTACATCAATATCTGTAATTTTAATCATATAAAGATTGTATTAACATGATTCAATGTAAATTTAATACAATATTTATGCATATATTAAAACATTGATACTAACTTAATGTTAATGCGCATATAATTAAATTAAATAGAAAATGTCGGATATGACCTGGAGGATACTATGGACTTTTTTTTAGTCATTCTTATGACCATCGCATTTGTATTAGGTTATAGCCTCATAACCAAACTAAATCATTTTATTGATAATGCTGCGGAACAGCTATTTATTTCCTTTATCCCAGCGATGAATCAGGTGACTATATATGACAAGTAAAATAAAATTTAGGTTTAGTTTTGAGCAAATTGTCGTTCTTGGTTACTTCACCATCATCATGATAGGTGGTATTTTACTTAGTTTGCCACTTGCATCAAATACGGGTACATGGACACCTTATTTAAATGCTCTATTCACAGCAACCTCTGCAACTTGTGTTACTGGACTTGTCGTCTACGATACGTATCAACACTGGTCTTTGTTTGGTCAAACAGTCATCCTAATTTTGATTCAGATTGGCGGATTAGGTTTTATGACCATAATCACTATTTTTTCAGTTTATTTAAAACGAAACATTGGCTTACATGAACGCAAACTACTGATGCAATCCACTGGAAGTTTGGAAATTGGTGGAGTCGTTCGTATGGTCAAGAGAATCGTTACTGGAACTTTTATCTTTGAAGGAATTGGAACTTTATTATTAGCTATTAGATTTTGTCCGCAAATGGGTCTGAGTGACGGTCTTTATGCTGCGCTCTTTCATGCGGTATCCGCTTTCTGTAACTCAGGTTTTGATATCATGGGCCGATTTGGTGCTTTTAGTTCTTTATCAACTTATTCCAACGACTATTTAGTAAATCTTACTATAATGACACTTATTGTAACTGGTGGTATCGGTTTTATCGTCTGGAATGATATTATATTCCACCGTCATCATCTAAAAAAATACCAACTTCATTCAAAAATTGCCTTATCTGCAACTCTAATTCTAATAGTTGTTGGCACATTTTTCTTCTACGTTTTTGAAAATCAATATAGTCTCTCCGATTTAAGTATTCCTGATAAAATCCTTGCATCTATGTTCCAATCAATAACACCAAGAACAGCCGGATTTAACACCATCAATACAGGGACACTAAGCGAAAGTGGTCATCTACTGACAATCTTACTCATGTTTATTGGCGGTAGCCCTGGATCTACTGCAGGTGGGATTAAGACGACGACTTTTGTCGTTATAATCTTGGGTGCTCTAGCCTCATCAAGACATCAATCCCATATCAATATCTTTAAGCGACGTCTTGACGAAAATATCGTTCGAGAGGCCAGTGCAATTGCTACCCTTTATGTATTTTTAATCGTATGTAGCACACTGTTCATCACATTTATACAGGATTTTGAAATGAAAAACGTGTTGTTTGAAGTTGTATCTGCCATTGGTACTGTTGGTTTAAGTACAGGAATAACCACGTCTCTGAATGAAGCCTCAAAATTAGTCATCATGTTGATGATGTTTGCTGGAAGAGTTGGCGGGTTGACATTGGCACTGGTTTTAGCAGAAAAAAGGACGCATACACAAGCAAATAGACCTATTGAAAAAATATTAATCGGTTAAAAGAAAGGACAATTTCAAATGAAATCAATATTAGTGATTGGAATGGGGCGCTTTGGTAAACACCTCGCTAGAAAAATGACTGAACTAAACAATGAGGTTATGATTGTAGATATTGACGAGTCCATCATTGAAGAACTTGCACAGGATTTCACAGATGCCCATATTGGAGATTGTACAAATGAATCCGTACTAAAATCATTGGGTGTACGAAACTTTGATATTTGCTTTGTCGCAATTGGTAGCAATTTTCAATCTTCATTGGAGATTACCTCTCTGCTTAAAGAATTAGGTGCAAAATATGTCGTTTCCAAAGCAAGCAGAGACATTCAAGCAAAATTTTTGCTGAAAAATGGTGCGGATGAGGTTGTCTATCTTGAAAGGGAAATGGCTGAAAAACTTGCAATTAGATTCAGTGCAAGAAGTGTCTTTGAATTTATAGAGTTAACACACGAATATGCTATTTTTGAAATCCCATCATCAGAAAGCTGGTTAGGTAAAAGCATCGCTTCAATCGACATAAGACGCAAACATCATATAACAATATTGGCAATCAAGAATGGCGATATACTCAATCCATTGCCAAGTGGTGACTATGTATTTCGTCATGGTGATCATGTCGTCGTCATTGGAAAACCTGAAGATATCTTAAAACTAAATGGAAAAGGTTAAAAATAACCCCTGCAATATAGTTTGCAGGGGTTAACAATTCTTCCGCTCTAACCATTTTATTATAATACTTTGCGATCTTCACCCCAGAAAAATAGAGCAACAGTTCCTGGACCTGTATGTGCACCGATAACTGGACCTAGATCGTGTAAGAATATCTCAGCTTTATTATCATGTGCTTTTATTAACTCACCGAGATGCACTGCAAAATCTACACAATCTGCATGACTGATAAACACCTGATGACCCATTACCGGATTCCATAGACTCGTCATATGTTCAGCCATCGTAGCAATGGCTTTTTTATAACCTCTAACCTTTGCATAACTATACAACGTACCATCTTCTCTGACGCTCAATAATGGTTTGATGTTCACCATTGTTCCTAGAACCGCAGTGGAAGCACTTATTCTGCCACCTCTATGTAGAAATTTTAAATCCTCCACAGTAAATATCGAGCGGATTTTAAGTCTATGTTCGATTACCCAATTGCTAAGTGTTTCAATAGGCATACCTTGCTGCTTATGCAATGCAGCCGTATATACCAACAACCCTTCTCCAGAGGATGCACAAAGTGAATCAATACAGATTATTTTTCGATCTGGATATTCCGACATAAGTTCATTTGCAACAAAGATTGAATTGTTGACTGAACCACTCAATCCAGAAGAAAATCCGATGTACAAGATATCCAATCCTTGTTTTAAGTATTTTTCAAAAACGATTTTATAAGTGATAGGATTGATTTGAGAGGTCTTAACCGTTGCCCCTTCATCCATTATCTCATAAAACCTTTGAGAAGTGATATTCTGATGATTTTCATCATCGCCAATAACGCCACCAATCTCAAGTGGCATTGCAATCATTTCAATATCCAATGATTCTGCCATGTTAACATTTAAGTCTGTCGTAATATCAGTTATGAGTTTATATGGCATATAAGCCTCCTATAATGTCCTTACTTCAATTATACTCATAATTTTAAAAGTTGTCCTAAAAATGATAAAAAGAATGCTGCAATGTCTTTAAACATTACAGCATCTTGCAAATCATTATTTATTAAACTTTAATCCCACAACACCTAACAAAATTAGTGCTGCACCACTTGATATATATAGCATCAATGGCGTTGCAGTCTGTGGAAGTGATCCACCTGGTTCAACAGGAGATGTTGGCGGCGATTCAATATCGGTAACCGTTTCTGTTGTTTCATCAGTCGTTTCAACAGTTGTTTCAACAGTTGTTTCCAAAGTTGTATCAGCTAATCCAGGTACCTCTAAGCTCTGTTGAGTTGTCGTTTCTGTACTAGTTTCCGTGGTTGTTTCAGTGGTAGCATCAGTCGTTGGTTCTGCAGTATACACGATGCCTTCATATGTTGATGGTTCTGATGTAGTTTCAGCTTCAATTACAAGAGTTACAGTATGTGCATCTGTAGCAACAACAGTTGCATTGTTTGATAATGCAGACACTTGTCCAACATTGGTCGTCGTTATGTTTATCATTGCACTTGCTGTATAAATCCATACTTCGGTTGGTTCAAGTATTGAGTTGGCATTTGTATCACCTGACTGGTAATTGATTATTGCGATTTTATCATCCGTTACTTTAACCTCTTCAAGGTTAGTTGTTCCAGGGTTCGATACGCTATAGCTATAAGTTACAAGTTCAGGGTTACCATAAATCTCTGTTCTGTTTGCTGTTTTGTTGATTGCAATAAGTGGTGTACCAGATAAAGTGCCTACAGTATTAGAATCAAGCGTAACTGAACCGTTTCTCGCGAGTAACGAGCCATTGATCGTAGCACCCGTAGTCAATGAAATCGATGTCAAAGCTAAAATGGTTCCTTCCAAATGTGATGAAGTACCAAGTGTTGCTGAGCTTCCAACAACCCAGAATATTTGTGAACTTGTCGCGCCGTTTACTAATACGACATTACTTGAAGTTGCAGTAATTAAACTAGAACCTGCTTGAATAACAAAAATTGCATTTGGATCGTTTCCAGCATCCAAAGTGAGTATGCCTGTCAAATTGAGTGAAGAAGAATTGACATAATACCCTGGTGTCAAGGTCTGTCCACCAAGTTCAGCTACTATTGGCTGCTGTAACGTTCTACCAGCTGCATCGACATACGCAGCTAACAAATCAATTTTTGCTTGGTTTGCAGCGGCATCATTGATATGAATTTCACCATTAATTATCGCTGGTCCTTGAGTAAATGCTGTACCAGGCGATAATCCAACATTTCCATTTATAGTAGTCGTTCCAGTATTCGTTATGGTTTGACCCGCCAAAATAGCATAATCTTTTGCTGTTCCAAGATTGATTGGCGCTTCCGCCGCCACACTGATTATCGGTGTGGTCATAACTAAAGTGATTAATAGTGCTAACATCAATGAACCGATTTTTTTAGTAGACTTCATCTATACACTTCTCCTGTTATAGGATACTAGGCCATGTTGCATGATTACAACATCCTTTATTCACGAATAAATTTCAGTACTACTTCTTAATCAGTTTTAATAGGAATACGATAACTGCAATAACGATGAGTATGTGGATAAAGCCACCCATAGTATTGGCTGTAACAACGCCCAATAACCATAATATTATAAGTATGATTGCAATAGTTTGTAACATAATTTTCACGTCCTTCTAATTTTAATTTTATTTGATATCCTTTTGTCTGCCGCTTAATTCAATCAACTTGATAATGCCCCATGCCAAAACTGCATAGGATACCATACCAATAATCAAGTGTGGTTCCAAAATGGCCTGTGTTTCAATTCCGTCTGTAACCGCACTTCTAAAGATGCCTTTAAATGGTGCTAAGAAAATAGCGGTAATTGAATAGATCACATTTACAAATGGGCTTTCTGGATTTGCGCCAAGCACTTTAAATATGAGTCTAAATGCAAATAAGGTTTCCAAAGCCCCTAATATATAATAGGTGACCTTTCTAGCTTTGATGTTACGTTGTGTAATTACTGGTTTTGTTTCCATTTATTGTTTCCTCCAATTCTCATCAATAGAAATATTTTCCAATTGATACTTTCATTATACGCCATATATATAATTTTGTATACACGCATACTTGTCCGCAACTCGTTTTGAGCATAATCACCGTCCAACTCAAAACCACTTTTCGATAGTGGGGACGGTTCTTGGAACACGATTGTCACGACAATCCAAAACTTGCTGAAAGCGTTGATTTCACGTTTATTAAGATTGTATGACATGTATTTTATATGGTTCTAAACGTCTGAACGCAAAACGTATGTTTTTGACAAGTTGAGCGCTCATTAAGTTATACGTACGTAGGTTTGCTTTTAGGTGACTGATTTGATATTATATGATTTATAATTAACGTTATAAAATCAAACGGAGGGCTTCATGGACGAGCAGGAACCTAAACGCGAAAGGCGTATAAGATATAAAGGGACACATCCAAAGGCATTTAGAGAGAAATACAAAGAACTTCAGCCAGAGAAATACGCAGAGGATGTCGTAAAAATCATACAAAAAGGCAACACCCCTGCTGGGATGCACCGTTCAATTTGCGTTCAAGAAATACTTGATTTTCTCAATGTTCAACCCGGTCAAACTGGACTTGATGCAACATTAGGATACGGTGGTCACACACATGAACTCTTAAAGTGTTTGAATGGAAAAGGACATCTCTATGCAACGGATGTTGATCCCATCGAATTGCCACGAACACGTGAACGCTTAGCTGGATTCGGATATGGTCCCGAAATCTTGACGATTAAACACTTAAACTTCTCAGGTATTGATCAAGTAGTCTCTGAGTCTGGTCCCCTCGATTTTGTTTTGGCGGATCTTGGTGTTTCATCTATGCAAATCGACAATCCTGAAAGAGGCTTTTCTTTTAAAAGCGAAGGGCCACTTGATCTACGCCTGAATCCTGAGAAGGGAATTTCAGCCGCAGAGCGATTAAAAACAATCAACAAAGACGAACTTCAAGGCATGTTATTTGAAAACTCAGATGAACCAAATGCCGAAGCGATAGCACGTGCCATTGTTTCACAAAGAAGAAAAGGCCATGGTATAACGACGACGACTGAACTTAAGCAAGTGATTAGTGACGCACTCAAATTCATACCTGAAAATATTAGGGAACAAGAAGTTAAGAAAGCCTGTCAAAGATGCTTCCAAGCACTTAGAATCGATGTGAATAGTGAATTTGAAGTACTTTATGATTTCCTTGACAAGTTACCAGCAGCTTTAACTTCTGGTGGGCGCGTCGCAATTCTAACCTTTCATTCGGGAGAAGATCGACTAGTCAAAAAAGCCTTCAAACAACATCTCCGCGAAGGACTTTACAGCGAAATAGCATCCGAACCCATCAGACCAACTGTGGAAGAATGCGCAACGAACTCCCGTGCTCGATCAGCTAAATTACGTTGGGCAATAAAAGCTTAGAATATCATAAAAGCCTCTCGATTTTACACTATCGAGAGGCTTTGTTTTGTAACCTACTATTTACTTTTTAGCGTCACGACGACAATTTCGGGTCTATTAAACAGTCTCTGCGGCACAATACTATTGCCTAGTCCCCTGCTGACAAACATAGTCGTGGTTCCTTTGTTATAACTGCCACTAGTGTATTTGGGGAAAAATCCTTGATCAGGTGCGACAAGTCCTCCTAGTAATGGCAATCTAATTTGACCACCGTGAGCATGTCCACTGAATACTAAGTCTATTTTTGCTTCGCTATATAAGTCAAATAGCTCTGGTCTATGTGATAACAAAATTCTAAAGTCTACCGCATCACCTTCTGACCAACGGTTTAATGTCTCATCAAGAATCGTTGTATTTGTGCCCTCTAAATAACTTGATGTCAGAAAGTCAGGATCACTTACACCAAGTAATTTAATGGTTGCATCACCTCTGCTTATAACAAATTCTGTATTATCCAGAACAATAACACCTGCATCAATTAGGCTTTTCTTAATCGTTTCATAATTTCCTGACCATGCTTCGTGATTTCCAGAAACATAATAGACAGGTGCAATTTTAACCGCACCTTTAACAAATAGCATGGATTTCTCTAAATTATATTTTCTCTGATCGATTAAATCTCCTGTTACAACAATGATATCAGGTGTTTCACTGCGCACTTTATTTAGCAATTTTTCTTGATTAGCGCCGAATAACTTGTTGTGTAAGTCTGAAATTTGCACGATTTTATACTGATCAAAAGCGTTAGGAATTTTCTCATTCACAAAATTTGTCTGTGTGACGACGATGCTGTTATTTTGCCAAATTGAATACGGGACAGTACAAACAATCAGTACAACTAAAATGATTAGCAATTTCATGGTTTTATGTCTTATTTTCATAGTTAAAACTCCTCAGCCAGCTTATATTTAAGACAATTGATCAAGATGTATCCTATTTTACATTATAACATTTTATTAACTATGGAAATCGCATAATTTCCTCAAATGTTTTGTTATCCATATACCTTTACAATTGGCCGAGTGTCTAAGTTTTTTATTATTTCTAGATACCTCTGTGTACCTAACTGACTCACCTCGCCTTTTGTACAAAATTTTAACCCCAACAATTTGCGATTGACACGCAGGGCGATGATTTTTCCATTATTCATTTTCGATTCCAACACACTGAGTGCGTCCAGAAATCGCTCATCTGTTTTTGCTTGGTTATAGAATGAAAGAACGTATACATAGTTAAATAGGTTATAGGTCAAAAATGGATATTCAACTTGCATAAAAAGTGTACCAATACCATAGTGGCAAGGTCCAATAGGCATGCGTAGTATCCAGTGATTGAGCAAAAATTCTACCGCTTGATCAAGTTTAGATTCCCTGTTGAGAAAACTGCTCATGCGAAAAGCATCTAGCGCAGCGAGTGTTGGTCCAGGATTAGAATACTCAGTCTCAGGTCCTCGACCAAAACTGAACTTGTTGCAGCGCCAGCCACCGTCATGATATTGTGTGTCAAGTAAGTACTGAAACGTCTTTTCTAGTCTTGAATCATCCGCATATCCTAGATGACAAAGGACATTTAATGCATGAATTGTATGACATGGATAAATCGCACCTCGAGGTGACAGCTTGAATCGACCATCGTCACGTAAGCAATCAAAAATAAGCGCTGCAACACTTTGAAGCACCGGATCTGTCGGCGCCATACCAAGTTCTGTGAGTAGCACAGCACTTTCCAGAGTCGAAAAAGGACCACCAATGTTCAATTGATGATCTGGTGTCGTCCAGAAATCTGCGCCATTATCAAAGCGCTTTGACAGAATAAACGCAATATCTCCAAGACAAGCCTCAGATAATTTCATATTTTCATCCATATAATGCCTTCTTTCACTGAAAATAGCATTGGTAATATATAAAAGTCGCTTAATTTATACCCATTTAATAGCAATAAAAAAAGACACAGGCAAATAAAAGCCATGTGTCTCATAATACTTAACAAATCGACGATTGCTTCACTCGACTATTCGCGACCAGAAAAAGTCGAACTTAATCTAAGTTGATCTGTTTATTATGATGATCGAGAATAAAACTATCACATGTGCCACCCAAATGGGTCTCGACGAGGCTTTTGAGTTCCTGTAATGCAGATTCGAACACATCAAAGCGAGAGGTATCCACCAATTCTATACACAGAAAGGCATTTTGAGTGTCCTCAGTAAGCATCGTACGCACTGATTCACGCCAGTTCCAGCACCTACAAATCGCACCGGCATCATCTTTATAGACGATCTCACCTTCATATGGCGGCGCGTTTTCATCCGTACCCAGTGTGATGAACGGCTCATCTCCTTGCACGGTTGTCAGTTTGACATCGCCTCTAAAGGTATCTATGTCTTCTCCACCGCACGGTAATGCGTATTTCAATGAAATCGAGTTGTAGATATCGACTAGTGGATTGATACATCCGATTGAATTGCCATTATTAACCCTTTTTAACAAGGCTTCAATGGAAGATCTAGCGCCTTTCTTGGTCTTGAACGCTTGAAAGGCTTCACGCCACACTTTCACAACTTGATTGTTGCTAAATTCTGGTTCGACAAAATACTTTGCCGCTTCTTTCTCTGCATCTAACAAAAGCGGTTTAAAGCTATTGTCATCGACGATTTGATTATTGATCCCTTTACAGATGACCACGCCGATCTTTGCTTCATGAAATACGTTCCAAAATGCCTCTTCAATGATAAATTTTTTCATAGTCAGTTACCTCCATTATTATTTCTTCGTGATTAATATCAACCCTAGAATACATAGTACCACGCCAGACATCGCGGTTAATGTCATCGTTTCTTTATAAAGTAAAATGCCAATAGGAATGAGTAACAACGCAACCATTGTATTGGATATGAGTCCAGCGGCGCTAATATTCCACCCCATGCGGTACGTCAACAAATACCCCAGTTCCAAAACGACCACTGCAAATCCGAGTAAATAACTTGACCAGTTGGCTGCTTTGACAGCTTCAAACAAATTGGTCTTTGGTACAAATACGAAAAAAGCGACAATAGAAATAACGGATGCACACACGTATGTGACAATTAGCGCGACAATTGGATGTAGTGCTGCAGGTGTCGACTTTTGACTAATATGATACCCCAAACTCGATAAGACGATCATGATAACAGGCAAAAATTTAATAAACATTATGAATAGCTCTCCTTTCTAACCTCAAGCTGAGATCTTTAAAAATATACATAAAAAAAAGCCTAAGGAAATATTTTTAAATATCTCCCAGGCTTTTATCCTTCCGTGTACACATTTAAAGTGCGTTCTCTCTCGGACCAGCCAGCAAATGCTGCGGAACCCTAGAAAACTATCATGGTCATATTAGCATATTGAAAAACAGGTGTCAACCTAGCTGATTTTTATTGTGAGAGCGTAAGCATTTTCTTAGTCGTCTTAGCATTTCGAACCGTTATTTTTTCAAGCGTTTTGGCTCGAACAACTTTTGATAAGCTCGCAGCGGAATAGTCTTCAATTGGAACAGACCAAAAAATAACGTTTCCATGTAAATCAACTTTTTCAGATGCCAGTTTCAAGTCACAAATCTCTCGATACACGGCTTGAGTATCTGAAGTCTGCAATACAAAAATTGCATTGTGCTTCGCTGTCTCATCTACATCCCACCAAACTGGCGCATGCTTTAAAGCATGTGATAAATCGTCAAGTGATATAATCATGGCTGGAATTCTTAAATGAAATACCTCAAAAATGATTGCTTCAAATTCAGTTCTGATCTCAGCTAAGTCAGTGTGTTTGCTTGACACGAGTATATTGCCACTATTAATGTAAGTCACAACATTTTCATAACCTTCTCGCTCAAGGTGATTTTTTAATTCAGCCATTGGCACTCTATTATGTCCGCCTACGTTTATGCCACGTAAAAAGGCGATATATTTTTCCATTGGATACAGCCTTTCTGTATGGTATGGTGTTCGTCAGTATTAATTGCTAACCGGTTCCCAAGCAAGACCAACGAGATGGACGGTTATATTTTCGCTGATCGCCCTAATATCAATTTCTTCTAGTTCTTCTTTAAGGACGTCATATTTGGTGTTTATTTCAGTCAACTGCCCCTCAAGCTCTAATTTAAGTTCTTCGAGTTGAAGGGTTATCGATTCAAGCAGTTCTTGCGCTTGATCGATCCCCTCGCCACTTTTTAAAGCGCGTGAGGTGCTTTTAACGGCCGTGCCAATCTTTGACATGGATGTCGCACTGATGCTCTTTCTCCCGAAAAATGCGCCAAATATAGCACTACCTGCAGAGACGACGGCATCCATCTTTTTCTGTGAGGCTTTTGTGCTTTGCTTTTCAACTGTTTGTTCCGCTTTCTGAAGTCTATTCTCTAGCGTTTGAATCTTTGAGGCATATTTCATTTTCATAGCTTCCAGATCATCATCGCGTTTTTCATGTGCCAAGTGCTGCAATCTAATGCGGAAATCACGCTCTTCTTCACCAAATTCGGAAATAGCCTTAAGGCCTGGACAGTACATGAGCTTGAGGCTGACGTTTGTCCTGATATATTGTGTGAATAGACGCTTCCAAGTCTCATAATTTTTCGCATCTGAGGCAGCTGATGGATAATTTGAAAAGGCAACATCATCAAGTGGAACCGATTCAATTTCACGTAACTCTAAGTCGATCTTATTAGATTCACTCCAGTCAACGGCGACAGGTCCATCGTGAATCGGCGACAAGAACGTATAACTTTGAGAAACTGTCACACCATGTTTAGTATTGTTATATAGGACATCTGCTATACCTATTACAGAAGGTTTATAAACTATATTGGTAGCAACCCCATTTGTTACAGGCAGGTAGACTTGCTTAATGAGCGGTGCTAGTACAGGCGCTGTCTTATTCATCGCTATTGGGGTTTGTGTTTGTGGCTTTGTTTGAGAGGCTACTTGCGACTGTGTTTGCGACTGTAATTGCGGGTCCAATTGTGCTTGCTGTACCGGCTGTGCTTCTGGACGCTTATTAGTAGGCAGTGCACGAATCTGATCCTTTGTTAGTGGTCCAGCTAAATACGACATGACCCAACGCGTATTAAATATGACGGGTTCATCTTCATGTACACTGTGTAGGTAGAAGACGCGTTGACCGATACCCGCTAAAATTTCTTCTGTGCGCGCTTTGTCAAATGTTCCACCCGCTGCCGCACCTTCTAAACCTGCCAACACGCGTTCTTTATCGCGCTCTGTCTGAAGGCGTCCAATAAACCATGTACCGGCATTTGAAAGCGCTTTATAATCGAGATCCACAGGATTTTGCGTTGAAAGGACGAGTCCAAGTCCAAAGGCACGTGCTTGTTTCAAAAGCGTTAGAAGTGGTCCTTTTGATGGTGGATTCGCTGTTGGTGGCAGATAGCCAAAGAGCTCATCCATATACAAGATGGCGCGAAGGCTTCCAGTGCCAGGTTGGCTACGGACCCAACCCAAAATTTCATTTAAGAGCATCGTCACGAAAAACATACGCTCACTGTCAGAAAGATGAGCGATCGAAAATACAGAAACTTGTGGTTTTCCTGATGCGTTATAAAAGAACCGATTCACATCAAGCGCTTCGCCTTCCATCCAAGCTTCGAACCCAGGCGATGCGATGAGGTTGTTGAGCATCATAGCAAGTGGAAAGCGCTCTTTAGACGGATAGAAGCTTTCGAGGTCTAATACGCCGACTTTTTCCATTGGAGGTTTTTGTATCGCATTTATCAAATCTGGGAGACTGAGGTCTTTGCCTTGGTTCCAAGCGTCTTCTAAAATATTGGACAATAAAATGTATTCACGACTTGTAAAAGGATCCGCTTCGATGCCAATAAGCGATAATAAACTAATCGTGGTCACACTGATACGATCTCGGTAAGCTTCTTTGTCGTCAATAATTACCTGCGGCGGTGCGTTAAATGATTTTAACACCGAAACGCCAATACCTGCAGAACCCCCAGGTGTATAAATGTTGACCTCAGATTCATTGCGTAATTTTTCGATACGCGCACCATCTTGCCCCCATTCAGATAGACCAGTGCGCCATAGATCAGCTTGTGATGCGGCATAATCATCTGGTGAAAGCCCTTTATTTGATGCTTCTTGAAGGTTGATCCACGGCCGAAAATCTTCACCGCGCAACTGTGGGAATGTAAGTGCAAGATTGCCTAGGTCGCCTTTTGGGTCGATTGCGATAACTGGAATGTTGTCCATCATCGCCTCTTCGATAAGGCTAATGCCTAGACCTGTCTTTCCACTGCCTGTCATCCCTATGATTACAGCATGAGTGGTCAAATCCTTGGACTTTAAAAGCACGAGATCCTCTTGGCGTTGTTTATTAGCCACATCATATTCTTTGCCCAAATAAAACACCCCGAGTTTTTCAAAATCTTGCATAGTATCCCCCTCTCTTTCTGAATAGCAACCTCTCCCATTCATATTTAAAGATTGCTAATATATGTAAACGTATTACCATTATTATACTATTACTTTTAAGTAAATATCAAGACTTCAGTATCGATAGAAAATGTGGATAGCCAAAGCTTATATTGGGTATCTAATTAGTAAGCTGAATCATTCAATTTCCTCAATTTATAGATAAAGGAGCACCTATTATGTCAAAAATCTGTTTTGAAACCAAAATTATAGAAATAAATAATAAGCGCATCATCCTTTACCCCAAAGAAGCCAGTCTCTCACTACCAACACGTGGTATGACAATGGTACAGGGGACGCTGAATGACGTGCCTTTTGAAAGTGATTTAGAGCCAGATGGCAATGGTAGCCACTGGTTTAATGTAAGTGACGCCCTTGCAGAGATGGCAGGGGTCGACGTCGGGAATATGGTTTCTGTTTGCTCGCAGCCCTTACAAGAGTGGTACGAACCAGATGTGCCCTCTGATCTAATGGATGCATTAAAAAATAATGCGCTTTTGGAAGTGTGGCAGTCCCTTACAGTAAAAGCGCGTTGGGAATGGGTGCGCTGGATACGTTTCACAAACAATCCCGAAACACGTCAAAAGAGAATCTTCGTCACTTGCTCCAAATTGAACGCTGGCAGCAGGCGACCTTGTTGTTTCGATCTCAGCCGATGCACGGATATGGACGTCGGTAAATCAGGCGTTTTAGATCTGACTTATTCAAAATAGACAACGCCTCTATAAATACTTGGACCATTTACCCATGCGGTAAAATCATAGGTCTGCATGTTCCCCCAGTTTGATGTCACCATCTTTGTGCCTGTCTCTGTTTCATAGAGATGCGTGACTGTCACCCAGTGTAACTTCAAATCGGGTATGACCGAGTTCCAAGTCAGCAAAAGTACTGGACAGTTTTTATTGAGACCGTTCGCAATAAACGCTTTCACATTTGTCTCAGTCCAGACTTTAGAATATTTAACGACCTTGAGTGACACACCTCTATCCAAGGCAAACTTTTGAACGCGTGTTGCGATGGTAGTCACCGTTGGGACGCCCCAAATAGCAGGCAATATCCGATTGTAGACGCTCTTTTGAAGGGCACTATAATCGGATTTTTTTATGCGCTGTTCATTTGTGTCGGTTACAAGGTTCTGGTTATTGCCCATTAAACGCGCTTTCTCAGGTCTATTTTGTGCCATGTATACGAGCATATTCGTTATCGCAGTTACGCCACATGATCGATCCGAATAAAACTTCGATACACCTTCATCCAAAAGCCAACGTTGGTGACCGCCATAATAGGTTCTACCCGTTGCCACATCGACAACGGGTACAAATTTTCCACTTTCCCAGTTAATTAAAGAACCATATACGGTTTCCTTGCCCATTGATCCTCCAAAATTGCAGCTTCAATTAATACGCATGTTATTTAGAACTATCAAGAAACGTTGAAGTAACATCCATTATTTCAGGATACAACTTTATGGATTCACTTGATGAGCTAACAGTCATTTCTCTTAAATGCCGATCAAAAAAAGCCAATACATAAGCATTTACGACCAAGTCCGCTCTTTCTACTTTGATTTCCCCAGTAGCGCCTACGACTTTAAAAATCGGTGAGAAGTGCTGAACATCGCTGAAATTCAAATGCTCTGAGCCTTCGATATATACAATCTCGCCGCCACTGAGCGCTGAATGCTTCATGTGTTCAATTTCAATTTTTTTATCTTTGATAACGGCATCGTTCCATTCTCTTGAATTGCCCATTTTATCGAGTTCTTCATCCGAATAATCATCGCCTGTCATCACTCTATTAAGGCTTTCAAAACCACTTTCTGACAACATGAACAGAAAGGGTTTGTTAAGACCTTTATTGGCATTTATGCGATATAGACCACCATCAAGATTGACGCCTGCAGTAACTCTCTCATCAAAAGCAGCATCATAAGCTGTTGCACCACCAATAGAATGGCCGATTGTTCCTACATTGGTCATATCCACTTTTCCACTGAATTTACTCAATATATGCCCGGAATTGATGGCTTCAAACTGGTCAAGTACAAATGCCACATCTTCTGTCAGAACATTGCCCACTAAATCTCGATTGTCTTTTTCGGTCTCGTAGTCATTGTCTCTCGAAAACAAAGCACTGGAATTGTTGGTCGTGAGCGTTCCATCAGGAAAAATGGTGCCAAACGTGTTATACGTGTGATCAATGGATGCCACAATATAGCCATGACTGGCGAGATTTTCAGCTTGAGATGTATGCAATGATTTTGAAGAGCCAAAACCATGATTCATGATAATGAGTGGATAAACACTTTGCGTTTTGGATATTTCAACCTCGCTATAAGCATTGCTACTCACATACTTCAAGTGATTAAATGAAAAGCCTGGAAGCCCATAACCCGACGCCATCGCATTTATTAACCTCTCATCCTCCATAAATGGCACGCTCCGGCCACTCATTGCTTCGGCAGGGTACCAAACTTGTACCATCAGTGCTCTTTTATCATCAATAGTATCGGTAAAAATCTCTTCTCTGTCCACATCAACAAAGTGAAACACTTCAGTGCCTACATCATATGCCCCAGTTGGTGTTGGTAATTCAAATACGGGGAAAACGAAAACGGCTACAGCTGTTACTATTAAAGATGTAAAAACGAAAAATCGCGAGATGCGACGTTTTGAAGGTTTCGCAAATTTTTTTTGAAGGACACAACGTGTAAACATGATCCCAGTAAAAATAGTGCAAAACAGCAAATGGAACCGATAGCCTTCTAACAGCAAATGACCAAATAAAAAGACGGCACTTATAAGACTTGTCACGTATAAACAGATATCTCTAGTGCGCCCCCTAAAAAAAAAAAATGCAAATGCGATACCCACATTTGATAAAAATAATAACCCTTCGTAAAGCCTCATTTGTATGCCTCCATAATTTTAAATAGCGTTTAACTCACTTACTCAGTTTAAATAAAATTATGAAGTCCTTCCATTTCTCTGTCTTACAATAGGGCTAGCAATCCTTACATTTTTGTCACTTATAGAAAATTATTTACTGCAATTATTTGTATAATCTACTTTACAAAATATAATCCCTCAAGCACTGTGCTTGAGGGATGCAATGTTCTGTGCTTTTTTCTGACTAACTAGACCATGGTTCTACAGAGTCTAAAACCTAAATCATCGATTTTAAAATCTGGTTGACTTCGACGTTTGGATGTTGCACCACATCCACGTTTTTCCTCGGCAAAACTACCACCGCAAAACTGCCTATAATTATCGTAGCGGTCTCTATCATATAGATCCCAACACCACTCCCAAACGTTACCAATCATGTCGTATAAGCCATAATTATTGGGTTTTTTCAAGCCGTTTTCGTGACGTTGCCCTTCTGAATTTTGCGAGTACCAAGAGATTTCATCGATATTATCATATAAATACCCTTTTTGTCCACCTCGACACGCACTTTGCCATTCAGCGATAGTTGGCAATCTAAAGCCACTGGCAGAAAAATCACAGTCAGTCAGTAGTGAATCAGAATTTAGCGTATAACAAGGTGTTAAGTTAAGCAATACTGATAGTGCATTGCAAAATGTGATGGCATCCATCCATGAGACATTTACAACAGGAAGATCATCATGCTCAAACAAAACGTATCGTTCTGAACTAGTCCTTACATCACCCATTACTGCTTTGTAAATGGCTTCAGACACCGCATATTTTGACATGTAAAACGGTTTAACCTCTATCGTCTTTATAACTTCAACGAGGCCTTTTGTCTTCCCTGGCATGCTCATCTGATAATTTTCGTTGATCCATTTGACAGGATCTACGAAATCACGTAACTCTTGAGTGCTTCCTGGTATATGGACCATAAGGTTGTCGAGTGATTTTTTTAAATTTTTTATTTCATTTGACATGTTTAAACCCTCACTTTTCAATATCCATAATATTATATCATGTCAAATACTCTATCACGTCAAACAATACTTCAAGTCAAGCTATACATAATAAAAAAAAGTCTGCGATTAAGCAGACTTTAGAGTTTTACTTTGAATACAGCCTTCTTTACAAAGGTTTTAACATCATGAATTGACGGTTTATGCGCATCCGTAGGAAAGTAGATGCTGAACATATCTCTTTTCAGTTTGTGCATCTCACCTTCACCGCTATGAAACGCAATATCCTTTGTATCGTCGTAGGGTTCAATGGACGTTAGCGAATGAACAGGTGCATAACCAATCCATTCTTCACCTGATAAAATCAGTTGTATGTCCAAGTATTTTTGATGTGTCTCAAATAAAGCGGCATCTATGGCTTTTGTCTCATATTCTTGAATGAGTACAAAGACATCTTCCCCTTCAATCAAATGCTTTCCAACGGGAAGCGCATTGAGATCCGCCGAGAGCATATAGTCAATCGCCTTATCTAGATGGCTGTGTATGCCTTTATACAGTGACGCATTTTTTTTAACGTCTAAAATCATAACGTCACCTTTTCATAAACGCTTCCACTTCTCTTGCATAAGGCAGAGATGGAATTGCGCCTTGCTTGGTCACCGTCAGCGCACCAACGGCATTGGCATATGCGACAATATCCGCCATCGGCTTACCCTCTACTATTCCAACGGCAAGCGCACCATTGAATGAATCACCTGCTGCAACGGTATCGATCGCTTCAACTGTATACCCTGGAATATGTCTAAACCCATCGCTACTGCCTATGAGCGCGCCATTTTTACCAAGCGTTGCGATGACGACTTTGATGCCGAGCATCAACAGCTTCGTAATTGCAGTTTTGGCATCATCAAGCGTCTCAATTTTTAAGTCAGTCAGTATTTCCAATTCTGTTTCGTTTGGCGTCAAATAAGTTACCTTTTTAAGTATCTCATTTGGTATTTTTACTGCTGGAGCTGGATTTAAAACGATTGGAACGCCTTGGTCAAAGCACAACTCAATAAGCTTGTAAGTGACTTCGTGCTTAAGTTCAAGTTGCGTGACAACGAGATCTGACTTCAATATTGCCTCTGAATCGGCTAGTAAATCCGTTTCAGTATACCCATAATTTGCACCAGGGATGACCACAATTCTATTTTCAGCGCGGTTGTCAATCTGTATCAGTCCGACCGCTGTCGGTAATTCGGCGTGTTTTTTTACATATGAAACGTCGATTTTTGCCTCGTTAAAGACATTTAAAAAAGTTTCTCCATAACCATCAGTTCCAACGCGGCCAAACATTTGAACGTTGCCACCAAGTCTTGAGGCAGCAACCGCTTGATTGGCACCCTTGCCACCTGGGAGACACAAAAATGCACCTCCTATTATGGTCTGACCATCATGTGGGAACGCATCCACTCGTGCGATCAAATCCATCACAAATGATCCTACAACAGCGATTTGCTTCATGCCTTCACCTCGTCTTTAAGACGCTTGCCTAGGCTACCAGCTGGATGGTATAAAAAGAAATCTTCATTTTTAAAGCCTCTTGCTTCAGATAAGGCACAGGCGATTGCGTCTCCTAGTACCAGTGTCATCGTCGATGATGAAGTCGGTGCGAGTTTTAAGTGATCTGCTTCGTCTTGTGCCGGATAAATGATTTTATAGTCACATGCATGTGCCAACTCTGATCTAGGATTAGAAGTAAAAGCGATCGTCTTACAACCAATTTTTTTAAGCGTTGGTAAATTGCTAAGAACTTCTTTTGTATTGCCACTATTTGAGATGAGAATCACAACATCTCTTTCCTGAATCATGCCAAGATCACCATGCACGGCTTCTGTGCTATGCACGAAAAAACTTGGTGTACCTGTGCTGGAAAACGTCGCAGCAAGCTTTTTGCCTATATGTCCCGATTTACCGACGCCCATAAAAACCACTTTGCCAGCTGACTGCATCAAAACGTTACACACGGATTCATAATCCACTTGACTATATTCAAGCAATTGCTTAATTGCATCGAGTTCAATCTGAATCGACTGTTTTACCAATTCTGTATAGGTCATATCATTTCCTCATTTTATCAAATGACGCCCTTTGTTAATAAGACATTCGCATATAATGCGCTTTCTGAAGTTGCTATGATACAATAAGCTGTTTTAGCTTGTTCATAAAATGCAAACCGCTCGATTTCATTTAAACGGTCGCAATACGCTGCATAATCAGTCCATATTTCAGGCTTGGAACCATCTTGAGTCGCCATGACACCAAGAGATGTGTCAGGTGCTTCATCCAGTGGAAACAAAGTGAGTATTGCTTCCAATACCTCAGAGGTTCCATGTCCATCTAATCTCACCAATCTCTGAGCACATGAGGCAGCTGGAAAATTGCCATCGGCAATCACTAATTGGTCTCCGTGCCCCATCTCACATAACAGTTTCAACAGCTTAGGCGGTATTATTTTGGGAATGCCTTTTAACATATGTCGCCTCCAGTTATTTAGTCAACGTCTTTCTTACGCGTTCTTCCCAATCGATTAAATCATCCACTAACGTTTTTGCATGCGCATCAAAAGCTTCTGCTTTCAAACGTCTTGAGTAGAGCGTCATGTCAACGCCACTTTTCTGTGCATGATACTTTGCGTTGATTGGGTATGCGAAGTTCTCAATAGTCGCCTTTTCAGTCAATAAAACCTGAAGTTCACGCGCCTTTGTCGGCTCTTCTTTGTAATGCGTAAAGAGCCATTTATAAATATCGATGTGAAAGTTGCCCATGATGCCATTGTAACCATCGTAACCGGCAATTAGGGAATCAAGTAAAGTTTCTGTGTTTGCATTAAACAATTTGAGTGATGTGCCTTCTACGACTTTGACACGTCTTTTTTCAATTTCTACATCACAGCTGACATCTTTGAGAAAAATGATGCGTCCAGAATCGGCACACCATTTTAGTTCGTCATCAGTGAGCAATCTTCGATATGGATAAGGACATTCATAAATGCCAAATTTTACATCAGGTAATGCGGTAAGAATACGCGATAAATTTCCAAGAAAAATATCTGACCCTTCGCCTTCTTTAGCTAACCGGTTGCTTACCAAAACAACTGCATCAACGCCTGTTTGTGATACAGCCGTAAGCTCATGAATTTGATCTTCAATCGACTCTGAGGTGTGTCCTGAAGCTATGACAGGCACTCTGCCTGCTGCCGCATCCACAACGCATTTTGCAAGAGCAACTTTTTCTTCTGTAGATAACATGAACATCTCGCTAGACTGACAGACGGAAAATAATCCATCACTCCCTTGTTCAATCAAGTACTCTGTGAATTTTTTGTTTAGTTCAAAATCAAGTTCTCCATTTTCGTCAAATGCAGTAACCATAGTCGGCCAAACGCCGTTATATATATATGCCATTAGTTTTCCTTTCAATTTTTATAACATGTTCGCTTCAATAGCTTTATAACATGCCAAATGCTCTCGGTAAAAACAGAACAATTTCTGGAACGAATGTAATCGTAATTAAAACAGCTAACATCGCTATGATTGGCCACATGATTTCTTTCATAACTTCCTTAAGTGGCGTATTTGATATCCCCGCTGTTATGAAGAGCAGCATACCAAAAGGCGGTGTTGACAATCCGATCATCATATTCAGTGTAACTACCAAACCAAAATGAACCAAGTCAATGCCAAATGCTTTTGCAACTGGAATCATGATAGGAACAAAAACCAATTGTATCGTTGAGGTATCAATGAACATACCAAGTATTAATATAATAATATTGACGATTATGAGGAATACGTATTTGCTATCAGTAAATGAAAGTACCACGTTGCCAAGTTCTGTCGCAATTTGTTCACGTGCTACAATGTACGAGATGACAGCGGCAGCACCGACCATTAGACTAACCGATCCAGTGTCTTTAATCGTATCTTTAACAATCTCAATTAAACCTTTAAACGTCATGGCCTTGTACGCTAAAAAAGCGACAAGTATTGCATAGATTGCAGCAACAGCACCTGCTTCAGTCGGCGTCATAATGCCTGTGTAGATACCCATTAATAAAATAACTGGTGTCAACAAAGCAGGTATTGCTTCAAACGTAAATCTCATGAACGCTCTAAAGGGAATTTTTTCCTCTCTAGGATAATTTCTAACTTTTGATACGACACTTACATAAATCATTAAGCCAATACAGATAAGTAGTGCCGGAATCATGCCACCTAAAAACAATGCCCCTACTGAAGCCCCAGATAACATGGCGTACATAACTAGTGGAATGCTCGGTGGAAAAATCGGCCCAACGGTTGCGGATGCTGCTGTAATCGCACATGAGAAGGCATCATCATAGCCCGCTTTTTTCATGGCATCAATCTCCATTTTTCCCAAACCCGATGCGTCGGCAATTGCAGAGCCTGTCATACCAGAAAATATGAGTGATGCAAGGACATTGACATGTCCGAGTGCCCCTCTTCTACCGTTCGCTAAACCATTGGCAAACTTAAAGACCATTTCGGTCACTTTTCCAGAGTTCATGACATTTGCAGTGAATATAAAAAGTGGCACTGCGATGATGACGTAATTAGAATAATAAGTGTTCATTATATGATTGGCAACAGATCCGAGGTCTGTGCCGTTGGCTATAAAATAAAAAGTACCTGCTGCAATCATACCAAGTGAAATTGGCATTCTAAGCAGGAAAATCAATACGAATATAATTATAGTGACCCACATCGCTAGACTCATATTTTTTCACCGCTTTCTTTAACAGTCTTGTCATTTCCTAGTAGTATTTGGACATCTGTCACAATTTCACTTAGTGTATAACCAACCATGGAAATCACAAAATAGATGAACGCTGAAAAAATCCAACTCAATTTTATCTTGAATACTGAAGTCGATTGAAAGTCCATAAATTTGACATATTCAATAGATGGGATAAACAAGGCAACAAAAGCGACTACTATAATTAAATTACCCAATAGTCTAAGAATAGCCGCCTTCTTACCGGACAACATATCATAGATTAAAGTGAATTTTACATGTGATCTCGAACGCATGGCATAGCATGCCCCAAAGATAACAGACCAAGAAAAACCAATTACTGTGATCTCATAAGCCCAAGTGAGCGGGTATTTAAATACATAACGTGCGACGATTTGCAGTATAAAAGTCAAAAACATGACTGCAAAAGCCATAAGTGGCACATAAATTTCTAAAACATCTCTAAGGATGTAAAAAACACGTTTTAAAGTATTCACAATTTCCCTCCAAATGCTGTATAATAAAGTGTTAGTGGGACTTAAGACCACAATTTAGCCGTGTGAAAATATTGGGGAATATTTATGGCTAATTGTGATCTTGAGTCTCGCTTCAGGTTTATTTACCTAATTCTTGAACTTTATCAAACAATTCCATGTTCCAAGTCGCTGTCATGTCTTTGTTTTCAAGGTATTTTGCCAATACTTCTGAACTAAATGCTTCGATATCTGAATTGTAGACACTTAAGCCTTCGCTTTTGAAAAACTCAATAAGTTCAGCTTCTCTGCCCAAGTTTGTATCGTCACATAATGCTCTTGCTTCTTCCATTGCATCTAAAACGATTTGCTTTTGATTGTCACTTAATGACTGCCATTTAGTTTCGTTTATAGTTGGCCAAACGCTATCCACTAAGTGATTTGTGATTGAGATAGATTTAGTAACTTCATAGAATTTAGCGCTTTGAACGGTTGGAAGTGGATTGTCTTGACCATCTACTGTTCCAGTTTGAAGCGCCATATAGAGTTCAGAGAATGCAATTGGTGTTGGGTTTGCACCAAGTGCTTTACCTAAGAACAACCATGCATCAGAGTTTGGCATTCTGAGGTTGATGCCGTTTAAATCTGCTGGTACTTTGATTTCTTTATCTTTTACTAAATTTACTTGTCTCGTACCTAAATAAAATGCTTTTAAAGGTCTAACCCCTTGTTCAGTAACAACAGTTTCAAATACTTCTGCACCAACTTCACCATTTAAAGCAGCTGTCATATGCTCATAGCTCTTGAACATATAGCCTGCACTAAACATAGAAATCCATGGTGAACCTTCTGCTAACCAAGATGCTGACATATAAACGATATCTGCTTGTCCTGATTTAACTGCTGCCAATTCTTGATCTTGCTTGAATAAAGAGCCTGAATGGAATGTGTCTACTTTGATGGAACCATTAGATTTTGCTTCAGCAACCTCTTCAAATTTCATCATAGCTTCATAATGTGCGTCCCCTGGAACTGCATTGACTGAAAATATCAAAGTTACTTCTTCATCAGTAGGTGCACTTTCAGTTGTGTCAGTACTTCCCGCTGCTGCTGTTTCTGTCGTTGCTGGTGTTTCCGTTTCACTTGAGCATGCTGCTAAAGATAAAACCATAACTAAAACCATAAGCAAAGCTAACCACTTTTTCATTTCTTCCTCCCATTAATCAACTTTTTTGTGGGAATTGCTTCATATACAATTCCCAATTTTATGTTAAACCCGGCATGATTGCCAGATTATAACCGTCTTTTAATCTCATATGCTGCATCCATTAATGCCTTTACATATTTCTGTACTTTTTCATCATCTAAATTTTGAGCAGCACCTGAAATACTGAGCGCACCAATCAAGTTTTGATCTCTGCCAAAAATCGGAATGCCAACACAACGTACATTGGGTTCGTGTTCAATATTGTCCATCGAATAGCCTCTTTCCTTTGAAAGCATCACGTCTTTAATGATGTCTTCATCTTCAGTAAGCGTATAAGGGGTAAATTTTTCTTTTGGAATATCAATCCGAGTGCGAATTTCATCTTCATCCATTGTGCTTAACATGGCTTTACCAATCGATGTACAGTACATTGGCGCTTTCTCACCCATGATTGAACGTATCGGATAGTTATGGTCATAAGTCTTTGGATAAGCGTTGAACATGTACAAAACGTATGCACCATGCGGTACGCCAAAATACATCATCTCGCCAAGTTCATCTGTCAAGCGCTTCATAACCTGATAAACGACATCTTGAAAGGCCAATTGACTCGTAACAACATATGAAAACTCAAGCATTTTATTAGATAAGCGATATTTTGCATTCAGTGGATTTTTTTCCACATATCCTGCCACTTCAAGTGTTGAAATTAAGTTGTGAACATTGCTTTTATATAAACCAAGGACATTGCCAATCTCAGTAACACCGAGTTCAGGTGTTTTTGAGGTAAAACATTCAAGAACTTTCAATGTTTTATAAAGAGATTTCACTTTTATATCTTCTTCATTCATAGGACCCTCCAGTATATTTTCAGTAGCATTGTTCTGCATTTGAGAACGGCGTTCTATTTATCATTACCTCACACTCATTATATTGTACTGATGTAAGTAAGTCAAACCATTTTGTGTCTATCTCTTAATATTTTTTTTGAAAGTTGGTTAAATATGGAAACGCAAAAAAAAGCCCCTAAAATTGATCTGTATTAGATCTTTTTAGGGGTGTCCTTTTTATAAACTCGCGATATGCCCATCACATCTTGACTCTGTACCGCCACAATAAGTGCCATCAGCGGTTCGCCAAATAATCTGCCCTCTGCCGAAGCTACCCGAATCGCTCTCGATCGTTACTTCGTGTCCCTTTTCAATCAACTGATTGATCACATCTTGTGAAAATGAAGGCTCCACAGTGATCTTTTTATCCTTTATCCATTGCCATCTTGGCGCATCCAGTGCGTCCTGTGGGTTCATCAGATAGTCGAGCGTATTGGTGATCACTTGAACGTGTCCTTGTGGTTGCATAAAGCCGCCCATGACGCCAAATGGACCTACGGCGTCACCATCCTTCATCAGAAAACCGGGTATGATGGTATGAAATGGCTTTTTACCGCCTTCAATGCAATTTGGATGTTCTTTTTTAAGATTGAAATTATTGCCACGATTATGCAGTGCAATTCCCGTACCTGGAACGACGATTCCCGATCCAAAGCCCATGTAATTGCTCTGAATATAGGATACCATGTTGCCTTCAGCATCAGCTGTACATAAATAGACCGTACCACCGCTGCTTGGGTTGCCCATTTCTGGCATTAGTGCGTAGTCGCCGATTAGAGATGCCCTGTGTGCCGCGTAATCATCCGATAACATCCGCTTTGTGGTTTGTTTCATCGTCTTTGGATCAGAGACAAAGGCATTTGCATCCACCATGGCAAGCTTGGTCGCTTCTATTAGAACATGTGGTTCAGTGAACTGTTTGAGTTCAAAGTGCTTCAATATATTGAGAGCCATAAGCGCACTGATGCCCTGTCCGTTCGGCGGTATTTCGCAAACTTGATAGCCTTTATAGTCGCATGATATCGGCTCAACCCATTCCGGTTTATAGTAGTTTAAATCCACTTCCGCCAAATAACCGTCGTTTGCTCTGAAAACATCGCAGATTTTTTTAGCTAAAGAACCGCTATAAAACGATTGACACTTCGTTCTTGCAAGTGCTTCAAGTGTTTGAGCGTGATCTTCTGATCGCCATATCTCGCCAGCTCTAGGTGCACGTCCTTCTGGTGCGAATACCCTAAACCATTCGTCAAATATAGGATCTTTAAATAGCTCTTTATACTTCGTATAGGCTTTTTCCCAATACTTTGCGACTGTATAAGTGACTGCATGTCCATTTCTTGCGGTTTCAATAGCTGGTTTTAAGACTTCTTCAAAGCGCATTTTTCCAAATTTTGCAGATAATTCAGCCCAAGTACCAGGCGTACCTGGCACAGTCACTGGGATATGCCCATAAACTGGGATGCTGTCGTAACCAGCTTCTATAATTTTATTTGCACTGATTGATTTTGGTGCAGGACCACTGCCGTTTAAACCGTAGAGTTTCTTTTTTGTCCAGACAAGTGCAAAAGCATCACCGCCTATGCCGTTTGAAGTCGGCTCCACAACAGTCAGCATGGCTGCTGTTGCGATGGCAGCATCGATTGCATTGCCACCCTTCTTGATAATATCAAGCCCTGCTTGAGCCGCAAGTGGATGCGACGTGGCAACCATAGCTGATTTTGCATAATGGACATTGCGCTGTGACTGAAACTGGACGTTCTCACCCGAAGTATTGATCTGTGCCATATTGCCTCCTATTGGACCATGTATTGTAACAACCCGTGTAACAAACCCATCAATCCTGCCGTCAGCAATATCGGTGGTAATACCCTTCTATAGATATTTGATTCTTGTCCATTCAGACCTGCCGCAGTGGCTGACATCAAGAGCGTCGTTGGACCAAGTCCAACACCGATGGAGCCTGCTATAGACTGAACGCCGCACATGAGATAAGGACTCACGCCTAGTGCCATTGCAATGTCGTATTGAAATTTCCCAAAGAGGACATTGGAGTTGGTATTGCTCCCTGTAATAAAGCTACCTAAGACGCCTATAAACGGGGCGAAGAATACATAGAAGCTGCCTGTCAATAAAGCCACTGTATAGGCCATTTTCTCTGTCATGCCACTGTCCATCATGATAAGTGCCATGACGATTAAAGCAGTCAAGCTCTTGGTCGTCGGCATGCATTTTTTCACAGTCATTTGAACGACGTTTTTGAACGTTTTTTTATTGAATAGACCCAATCTGTGATAGGCTAACAAAGCGCCAAATGATGCCATGAGTAAAATTGGGCCAGGATGCCCAAATAGTTTGAGTTTTGCAAATGCCTCTTCTGCCTTAACGACATAACCAAGTGACGTTTGAGAAGCGTCAAAACGAAATGACAAGGCTATGTGGTCAAGGGGCAACATTTGAAATCCAAGTGTCAGGGCTAAAATGATGCCATATGGTAATAATGCCGACCATATGGACATGTGTTCAGCGCTTAATTTTTCTTTTTTTACTGGTTTTTCTCGGATTCTAAAGATGACATAGAGCGTAAGAAGACCAGCTAATGCAGAGAGTAAGCTAACCATTGACAAAAGATTTAAATATAGTGATAGATGCATCGTGACCATCATGATCACTGAGGTCGGCAGTATGTATAACAAGTTCCTTTTGACGTCCTTAAAGCCATCGTAAAAGTAACAAACAAAAAAGCCCATCATGATCATAGCCACACCATTGAAAATCGCCATTGCAAAACCCACTTGCTGAGGTCCAAGATTTGTAACTAAAGAGATGGTATAAAAGGACGATCCCATGGAACCAAAGCTCACTGCCCATGAATGGCCTAGCAGAACAGCAACTGTAGACCTTATCGGTTCAAAGCCAAGTGATATCAATATTGGAACGACGATGACCACCGGTACGCCAAATCCTGCAACACCTTGAAGCGCTGCTGAGAATAACCATGCGAGCATGAGAAACTGTACAAAAGGATCGCCGATAAAATGCATGATATTAGCGGTTATCGTCTGAATAGCCTTAAATGACCACACGACATGATATAGAAATAGTGCTGACCAGATGATGACGAGCACGTAAAACGCTAAAGATAAGCCCTTTCCTATCGCTATAAGTAAACCTTGCGCCTCGAAGCCAAATGCTAAAACCGCAATCACTATAGTCAGCGCTAAAGCAATTATGCCCGATTTAACCGCTGTAAATTTCAGACCAATAAGTCCAACGAGTAATGCAATGATTGGTAAAAATGAAAGTGCACTCAGCATGTTCCATATCCTCCTTGGTCCTATAAAAAAAAAAATTTATAGGCTATGTAGAACTTCTACATAAAACTATAAATTCCTTTAATTCACTGTTACAATGCCTTTTCTATTTTCCCGAGAAGATAATTGGCGCTCACGGCAAGTCCTGCGGCAAGAATACTACCCCAAACGATTTTATTGACATTCATCGTTCGCAAACCATCAAATAAGATAGTGCCTAAGCCGCCTGCGTTGATAGATGCGGCGATGGTTGCAATGCCAATCGTTGAGACGATGGCGAGATGAATGCCCGTAAAAATTGCTCGCTTTGATAAAGGGATCCTGATTTTCAGGAGAATTTGCGTGTCTGTCATCCCCATACCCATTGCAGACTCAATAATTGATGCATCGACATCGTTTAATCCGGCTATAAAATTTCGTAGTAATAAGTACTGATTATATAAAACGAGTACGACAATAGCCGTTACTTTGCCAAGACCAGTTACGGGAATCAATATGGCAAAAAGCGCTAAGCTCGGTATGGAATAGACGACAGAAAATGTATAAACCAGAAGTTTGGAAATCAGCCTTGAGCGCATGGCAACTAATGTTAGTAATGCTGCCAAGAAAAGAGAAATAAGTAGAGTTATACTCACTAACACCAAATGCTCAACTAAAGCAGTTCTTAATTTATCACCGTATTTGATCAGGTATTCAATCAAGCTTCATCAACCTCCCAAAACAGCTTCTGATTGCGCGATGATGCAATCAATGAGGCAACAAAGTCGTCTGCTGGCTTTTTAACGATATTAATCGGCGTGTCAAACTGCCTTATGCACCCTTCGTTCATAATAATCACTTTTGTCCCCAACTTAAAGGCTTCATTGATATCATGTGTGACCAGAATAAAGGTCTTTTTTAACCCTTTGTGTATGCTCATCAACTCTTCCTGCAAATTCATTCGTGTGATAGCATCGATTGCACCAAAAGGTTCGTCTAGGAGCATAACTTTCGGATCTACAGCAAGTGCCCTTGCAAGGCCAACTCTTTGTTGTTGACCGCCGGAAAGCTCAGATGGGTATCTTGATTTAAACACCTCAGGGTCAAGTCCCACAAGTGTCAACAAATCATTGACACGCGTTTCAGTCTTTTCAACATCCCATTTCATGAGCTTAGGGACAGTGGCTATATTATTAGCGATCGTCATATGCGGAAACAAACCAACCTGTTGAATGACATACCCGATACCCCTTCGCAGTTTGACGATGTCTTTATCGAGTATATTCTCCCCGTACAATTCAATCGTACCGCCACTTGGCTCAACCAATCGATTGATCATTTTTAAAAGTGTCGTTTTACCACAGCCCGATGACCCAAGAATCGTCACGAATTCGCCTTCTTCAATTGTAAGATTGACATGGTTTACTGCATTGTAATCGCCATCATTGTAGTTTTTACTTACATCAGAAAACTGTATCGCAATATTGGACAATTGGCCCCTCCTCTATTTCATCAACTCAAAAAAGTCTTTTGCAACCTCATCATACTCTTGTTTGTCCACATCAACTTTAGCATTGAGCTGCGTTATCGTTTTCGTATCAAGTCTTGCACTGATTTCATTCAAAATTGCCGCAATTTCTGGATTGGCGTCTAAGACGTTGTTTCGAACGATTGGGGTCAAATTATAAGGCGGCCAAACTTGTTTATCATCCACTAGTAATGTAAAATCTTCCGTATTCACGAGTTGACCTTCCGTTGTATAAGCAGGCGCAACATCTGCTTCGTCATTTTTTAGAACTTCATATTTCAGACCGTTATCATAAATTTTTGATGATTTCCATTCAAATTTACCATAGGTTTTCTCGAGTGCTGGGATACCATCTTCTCTTTGGTCGAACTCCCCCTGTGATGCAAAACGTATTTCGCTAGCATTTTTTTGCAAATCTGAGATAGTAGCAATACCATATTTCTCAGCAACATCCGTTCTAATGACAAGGCCTTGCCCATCGTTAGCCGCTGAATAATCAAGCCAAGTTATGTCAAACTGTTCAGCATAGCCAGCTTTGACCGTTTGATACACTTCTTCTGGATCGGTTAGTAACGGTTCTTTGAGTATGGAAAGTAAACCCGTTCCAGTATACTCTGGGTATAAGTCGATCTCATCATTTATAATCGATGCATGAATAATCGAGCCGGCAATATTTGGCACCCTTTCAACTTCAAAGCCAGCATTTTCAAGGGCTAAGGCATATAGTTCACCAACGATCAAGTTTTCTGTGAAATCCTTTGTTCCAATACGCAATTTCGTGTTATCTTGATTTTTGTCTTGGTCATCGTTGCTATCAGTCGTATTGCCACAGGCTGTTATTGCTAACAAAAGCAAGAGCATCATAGTTCCTAATATCAATCGTTTTATTATTTTATTCATTTTACTAACCTACTTTCTTAATTTTTAAATATTTTTATACCTTACTGTTGCTCTACCGATCAAATCAAGCAACAAACCTGAAAAAATAGATAGAAAAGCAACAGATAACCCACCAAGCAAAAGTAAATCCGTTCGATTCAATCCAAGACCTGTAAATATCAAATCGCCAAGGCCACCTGCTCCAATTTTAGATGCTAATGTAGCACTGGCGACAATCTCGATCATAGCGGTTTTAATACCTGTCAAGATCAATGGCAATGCTAAAGGCAATTTCACTTTACTAAACACTTGGTTTTCAGTCATACCCATACCGTAAGCTGTTTCAATCATAAAATCAGGTACGCTTGTTAGCCCAGTGATCGTGTTTAACAGGATTGGTGGTACAGCAAGGAGCACCAAAGCAGTCATAGCTGGTTTTAATCCTGTGCCTAATATGGGAATCAGAAGGATCAAGACAGCTAAACTTGGAATAACCCTTAGTATTTGAAAAAAAGAGACTAGCCATTTATCTGCACGCTTGTATTTCATTGCAATATATCCACCGGGGACACCGATTGCCATAGCAATCAAAAGTGCAAGCAAACTTATCCAGATATGTTCCTGCACGGACGTCAAATAGCGCGTCATGTTATGATTCAAGTAGTCCATCATTTGCATTATTATATTTTCGTTCATTTTTTCTCCAATTACCTCGCAATATAAGATATATACCCAATATCAAAAAAAAAAACGGATTAAAGGTCAAAATGCGACAATCAAAAAAAATAAAAAGCCAGAGTTGTTAGAAACTCTAGCTTTAAGCATACTATTTTGTTTCTTGTTTACGAAACGCTTTACATGCATACATTTCTTGATCCGCTTTATCAATAAGTTGTTCAATTTCGGATGTTTGCTCATCAAACATGGCAAAACCGATGCTGATGCGAAGCTTAACCTCAAAGTCTTCGAACTGAAATGGCGCATTCACAAATTCCATAATGCGCGTGATTAATTGTGTGCTTTCTTCATGATTTTCTATTTTGTATAGGATGATACCAAATTCATCCCCACCCAATCTTGCTACTGTATCAGATTCACGTACGGCCCTTTGAATACGACTTGCCGTTTCTTTTAAGGCAGCGTCACCTGTGCGATGACCAAATGAATCATTAATCTGTTTGAAGTCATCCATATCAATAGACATGATACCGAAACGTTCATTTGAACGCTTAGCTTGATTAAAACGTTGTCTGAGGCGATCATAAAAAAGGGCGCGATTTGCGACCCCGGTTAAAGGATCAAAAGTCGCGCGCTTAAAAAGCTCATCAGATTCGTATTTTGCAGCATTGTACATAGCCGCGGCGATGAGATCTGACATGAGTTCAAGGATTCTAATATCAACCTTTTCAAAGGCATTGATTTCATTGGAGACGACTTTGAGTACCCCTACTGAAGTTTCATCATGTTTCAAAGGCACGACAATCATGGACTTTAATCCAACCTTTGCACACGCAACTTTGTCGACGCGGTCATCAGTTTCCACATTATCGCAAATTAAAGGATACCCCAGTTTTAAGCAAAGTCCTGAAAGGCTACCTTCCGCTCTAATTCTAAATCCGAGCATTTTTTCTGTGTTACCTGACGCAGCTCGATAAACCATTTCATCTTTTTCTGCAATTTCAACAACCGCCCCAATAGCTTCTGAGAGCTGTTGTGCTCTGTGTGCCACCAAGAACATAACGCCACTCAAATCCAGTCCTTGTTGAACTACTTCGGTTTGGATTTTAATGATTTCAAGTAGATTTTCAACACTCAAATCTCCAAAATTGGCATCGCTTACATTTTCATAATCGCTACTTTTTGCCATACGTCCTCCATTGGATATCACTACTTTATATTGTAACTGTTATTTCAATAAAGTACTAATAGTTTCCTTAATATAATTTTAAAGAAAGATGCTTCAGATACTCGAAGGCATATGTTTGGGTGTTTTTTTACTGAAAGGGTATAATTAGTACTTTAAAGGAGGTTAAAATGAAACTGATAATTATTGCCACTGGCGCAAAAGCATTTAGGTTTTCATTTACAAACTGCTCAAATGTTCTAGGCTTTTTACCCGTAAGTTCAAAAAAAGTATTTGTAACCGCTTTTGCCGTCCCCATCCGCGTCATAAAATACAAGGCAACGGTGACATTGACATACACTTTATCCAGTCCGCGGCTTTTAATCGCGTGGCTTCGATAGCTTAAAAAGCTTGGTTTGGCATAGGTTATTTTTCTACCTGTCTTGTGACTCAGGATCTCAGCAACTTGGTAATAATCAAGCGCCTCCGGACCTGTAATGGTATGCGACGTATTTTTGTATTTCACGGGGTCATGTAAAATGGTTGCAATCGCTAAGCCGATATCCGCCGCATCGATAAAACTCGTTTTACTTTTGCCCGCTGGTATGAAGATCTTATCTTGTTCTTTGATTTCAAAAGCGTGTATCCCTGAGACATTTTGCATAAAAAATCCAGGTCTTATATGCGCATAAGGCAGACCAGATGCTTCAATGTTTTTTTCGATTTTATGATGTGGTGGAATCGTGTTTTTTTCTATGCCCATAAGTGATAAAAAGCTGATTAGTTTGATTGAATGATTTTTAGCAGCCTCGATAAATGGATACAAATCTTCCGGTTTCCCGAGATGAGGTGGTCTCATAAGAAAGATTCTATCAACGCCTACAAGCGCACATTCGAACGTCTCTGGTTTTGTAAAATCGAATAATACAGGCGATACACGATCGGCAAATAGCTTGACGAGTTTTGGCACGTCTGTGCCTGCAGCGACAACTGATTCGCCCATTTTTAACAGTTCATTGACGACATGACACCCAACATTGCCCGATGCGCCAGTAACCAGTATTTTCATAGATTACACCTCTTCCAGAATTTTGTTTGCAGCTTGAATCAGTTCAATAAATTGATTGAATTTCGTAGCGCCCATTTTTTCTTTCAATACCTCGACGGACTTAAAATATTCGATAAAGGTCGTTTCCACGAGTAAATTTCCTTTTTCAGTGATGTTTATGGTATAGCTTCTCCTGTCCGTCTCTGAAGGCAACTGCGTTAAATAACCATTTTTAGTGAGTGCTTTCACCATTGCACTAACTGACGGTTTTGCAATGTTGAAAAATTGACTGATCATCAGTGGTGTTACAGATTCACTTTGTTTTTGTGTGTAGATTAGGACGCCCATTTCACTAGGGCGTATGGGTAGGTCACGCTTTGAATTCATATGCAATCTACAAAACATACCGATTGCATCTGTACTATTTACTAAATCAGGTTTCATTTGCGCCTCCATGTAGTTAGTCTGACTAACTACATCTTAATGTGTCTTTCTAAATATGTCAACCGTAAAAAAAGCACCGGCAATATTAACATGCCTGGTGCTTTTTTTCTCACTTATGCCATTCTTTTATGAATTCTTGAATTTGTTCATTTGGTATTGCCATCCCGGAAATAAATTGACGTAAAAAGTTCTCGTTGCCTCCCAGATTGATGCCCACTATCTCCATGTCTTCATTGAGTAATGCGCTGCCACTGCTGCCTTGAGAAGTTACAGCAGAATGATTAATGATTGTATAGTCGAATGCTCCGATTTCATCTTTATAATGCCAAATTTTATGACTTCCTATCCTGCCCGCTGTAACTACGTTCCTTTTACCAAAAGGGTTACTCATAGAGGCTACTTTGTCCCAAAATTTAAGCTTTTCATCAGACAATGACAAGACAGTATAATCTTTATCACTCACAAAACTAATGATCGCCAAGTCATATTTTTCACTTTTATAGTCGACTTTAACCACAGGAAACTTCAAATAATAATCTGCAACACCAGTCCCCATATTATCTTTATCAATATCCTTATCATTATATCCCAGTACGACGGTTTGCGTTTTGTCTACATCTCTTAATTCTGAGATTACATGCAAGGCTGTAAGTGCAAAATATCGATTGCCTTCTTTTCGAAAAACAACACCACTGGCACCAGCTGAAACACCTATTGAACTGCTGTTATACCCCGTGCTGTAGTTAAGTTGAACAATTTTGATATTTGCAGAGAGTGCCTTATGCTTCACCTCTTCAATAAAATCTCGATTCATTGCTTCATTGATTATAGGTTTGATAAAAGGCAGTAATACTGTAATGAGCAATATTCCGACGAGTATGATAAGAGGTACTTTGTTTATTTTAATCTTCATTAGTGTCATCCTTACATCAATCATGTGAGCAATTTGGCCTTTACGTGGATTCAATCACACGCAAAGGTCAAATCTGTTTACAATTATTATACTTTAAAAACGCTCATTTTCACTTGAAGTTCTTCTGCAATTTGTGCTAGACCAGTTGTAGCAGATGTTTGTTCTTCTACAGAAGCAAGCTGCTCTTCAGTAGCTGCCGCTATAGACACTGCTTCATGAGCAGATTGATTTGTGAGCGATGTCAGTTCTCCAGCCGACTGTTTTGCATGTTCAGACTGACTACTGATCGTTTTCGCAAGTTGATCAGCAGATTCGATCAATTTAACAATTTGAGAAATACTTGTAGCAATATTTTCAAAGTTGATTCCAACATCAGTCAAGTCACCTTGACCGTCTCCTATAGATTCAACAACACGCGTCGTTGATACGTTTGCTTTAAGTGTTGCATCACTGATTTCAGTTACGATTTTTGATATTGTATTTGCAGAACCAGAAGACTGCTCAGCCAATTTTCGTATTTCATCCGCTACAACCGCAAAACCTCTCCCCGCTTCTCCAGCTCTTGCTGCCTCAATTGAAGCATTGAGTGCGAGAAGGTTTGTTTGTGCCGCTATGCCTTGTATCGTTTCAACGATTGAATGTATTTGTCCCGATTGTTCTTTGAGAGCATTCATGATTACTGATAATTCATTGACATCAATAAACGCTGAATTCATGGAATGAATGAGTACTTTTACAGATTTGTTGCTCTCTGATGACATTTCATCAATTGAAGTAAGTGAACGCGTCACATGATTCATTTGTTCTTCAATGGCTATCGATTGATTATTCACAACTTGTATTAGTTGATCAAGATTTGCAGTTACCTTTGAAATTTTTACATTAGAACCTGATATTTCTGTTGCAGCTATAGCAACTTGTTCAACGGCTTGTCCGTTTTGAGCGGCTGAAGCTTCTAATTCTTCCGCTGTTTCAGCGACATGCTTTGAGCTGACTGCAACTTCTGTCATTGTCTCTCTCAAGGACATGACCATTGTGTTCATGGCACTTGAAATCTGACCAATTTCATCATTTGACATTTGATCAATTATTCTAGTGAAATCCCCTTTAGAAATCGCTTCTATATCCATTTTTAAAGGCTTAAGTGGCGCTGTAATATTTTTTGCTACAAAAACGAGTACCACAATCAAAAGAATGAGCGCTATGACCGTAATTGCTACGACTTTAATAATGATGCCCAATATCGGTTCAGCGATTTCTTTTTCAGGCAAAGCAAGGATTATTATCCAACCTGTGTTTGGCATCTCTGATACAAAAGCCTTATAACGATTACCATTGCTTTCAAAATTACCTGTTCCAGTTTTCTTTTGTAGTGCCATTTTACCTAATTCAGCTAATGAGGTGTTCTCATCTGATGTGATATTTGGAAAAACGCCATTTTCATCAGCTGCTATTGTTTCAGTTCCTTTGCTGAGATACGATCCATCTTGTGTCAATAAAATGGCATAACCATCTTGACCTACTTTAATCCCAGAGACTATTTTTTGAACATTTGTGAAGTTCATATCTCCAGTCGCTACCCCAATCAATTTTCCAGCTGCATCTCTTATCGGAGATGTTGCAGTAATCATGGTAATGCTTGAAACAGGATCAAAATAGGGATCTGACCAAGCCACATTATTTGGCGTTTCACCAATCACATACCACCCCTCTTGGGTATTATCGACAAAATAGTCTTCGGTGTAAGTGATTGCACCATCCACTTTATAGGCATATGGAGCAAAATATTCGCCATCTGACTTGGTTGCCATAAAGATTCCCGTACCTAAAGTATCTTCATTTGTAAGTGGCATTTTCTTTATGACTTCGATATATCCTGGTTTATTATCGGGTGTTATACCCAATCCTTCAACCATTTTTGAAAGGCCAATAGGAAGTCGTTCATGCGTTTGCAAATGCGTATTTATATCTGAAATCGCCTTTCCAACTTGTGTTTCCACTTTCTTGTTGATTTCTAATTCAATAACGCTTTTCGAGTTGACTGTAATAATAAATGCAAGTACCAAAAACGTCACTACAACAACTGGAATAACAATAAACAAAAGTTTATTTTGTACCGATTTGATGTTTTTCAGCATATGAATCATCCTCCAATATCTAAGTTTCACACTCTGTTAGACTAAAAAGTCATAAAACAAGTATAACCTTGTTAATCAACGTATGTATGTATGGATGGATGGATGGATTCAAAATAACGGATATTTATTATGTTAACCTCATGATACTACATATCCTTAATATATAACAGAATCTTTCGAAAGATGGCTATTTTATTTTCGTAAATCACTCTATATCTTGTAATTAATATAAAAAGACAATGACTCTTGATCATTTTATTGACCACAGTCACTGCCTATTATTAACGACACTATTATTAAATTGAATCGATAGGAATATATATATCCATAACCATAACCCCATCATTCATTTTGACTTCTTCAAGACAGTTGATGTTTGCACATTGCTTGAAGTCTGGTTCTTTAAAATCGCGATCTTCTAGCCAGCTGACTAAAAACCGCCAGCCCGTTCCAATGCGTTCAAATGGGTCTACCATTGGATCCGTGATTCGAAGGGTTGCGTATCTATAACCTGGTATGCGCTTTATAGAAATCTCTGTCCCTTCAAACGTAAAACAATCATTATTTGGGAGTTTTGCGAGCATTGACTCATCGACGGATAACCAATATTCATAACCTCTGAGCTTCGTGACATCTTCCGTGCCTTCAACTGGCGAATTTTATTATAAGGCATAAAATCGTATTCAGACAGGACATTTCGTGCTCAGTTTTCAAAAAAACGATCCAAGTATGGACCAATTTATTCGCGTTTATTTCAGTCGTTACTATGAACTTTTCTTCTTACGATATCAGTGTCACAGTCAAATCTTCACGTCTTTTCTCATGAAACACCATGCGCCAATCCACGGCTTCAACAGCATGAGCAAGTTCAAAATGAAGCGCTGAAAAGGCAACATGAGATTTGCTTTGCTCGCCACTACTTCCGCAAAAAATAGCAGTTAACCCATCTGCGCCGCCTATGATGCCGATGCTACCGACGCTTGTAGTACTCGCAGACCCTTTAGTAGCTTCGTATCTCGGTTTTGGTCTCTCGGAACACGCGGTGTCTCTAACTGTGCATGCACCTTCAGGCAAATCAGGAGAAAATGTATATTGTAGCATCACATAGTGCGAAGGGTACTCTTGGTCCCTGTTTCCAAACAGCTCAGTGGACATTTGTTCTCTTTCATAGGACTGTACGGTCAGTGTATGCTGTATGCCTGTAGTTGGATGTATAAACGGGATGCTTTCGCCCGGTTTTGACACTTTGAAATGGTTTCCAGGTATAGCAACGGGATTTTCCTCTAGTGTAACACTGAGCGACTTGATCAAAGGCTTGCGTTTCTTCCATGGAAAAGCTGTGCGCCAAATCGACCAACCACAACTAGGATCGAGGTTATAATGCTGGATTATATGCTTCGCTTCAAGACTATTGCCCTCTGGAATACATGGGTTCCAAGATAGACCAGAACCCTGTTTAAATGAAAGGTCGCCTTCATTTACTAAAAGCATAGGCTTTATGTTGGTCGTAAGCGGATTTTCTGATTCAAGCTGCATCTGTTCCTCTTCGGTAAATGTCGTATATTCACTGTCATTTGTAAGATGCCATTTGTCCAAAAAAGATTGAATATGCACCGCTTCAACCTTTCGACAAAAATCAACAACGAGGCCTTTGCTACAGGTGTACATCACTGGTATCTGCCAAGCATCATCGCCCCACAAAAAGTGTTTGTTTAGCAGTTGTTCTTTGCCTGCTCTATCACGTCCGTGGTGTCCCCAAAAGTTGCCGTCAAAGTAAACCTTCCATTCGGGTTGCTTTGGCTCAATAGGGACCATGTCGTAATATGCTGCCGTGTATGTAACCTTGCTATAATCAAACGATTCTTGTAGTGATTTGATCGTATCAAAAGGTTTTTCCATAGGCACGATTGAAAACGTGTCTGCTAGAACATCAAGAGCAGCTTGCTGTTCAGCTGTCAGTTGATGTTCATATAATAATTTGTCAAATTGCTCAAGATCTAGAAATGGCACCTGTTCAAGTAAAGATACGTCGCCGCAAGCCAACACGAGGCGCAGAAAGTCTGTAAAATCTCTTGCCACTGGATGCACATAGTTTCCAGGTATATTCATGGGACTGACGGCAAATACCATCTCGTCAAAGCCATGTACAAAACAAAAGTGGCAACCATCCACACCTGTCCATCCAATCACTGTTGCACCCTTTGGTGTACAGAAGTAGTCGCTTTTACTCTCACCACGTGCCAAACCAACGCATGAAAAATCTATATTCAACTTTTTATATATATTGTAAATACGCATCAATATCATTTCCTCCAGACGCTTCTTTTCTTTACCTATTATCCCCTAAATAGCTCCATATATCGCTCAGCATGATCGATTGGCTTAAATCCAAATGCTTCATAGACACCGTGGGCATCTTGCGTAACAAGACTGAGTCTACGCATTGTTGACAGATCTGGTCTGGAAAGTGCTTCGGAGAGTATCCACTTGGCTAACCCCTTGCCTCTATGCGCTTCATCTACGATCACGTCACACAAATAGGCGTAAGTCGCAAAGTCTGTAATCCATCTGGAAAAGGCGACTATATTTCCATCTTTTTCGACGCCATATAAAACGGAATGGTCTAAACTTTTTTCTATAATCTCTGTTGGGCGTGCATTTGCCCAGTACATTTGTGCATATAAGGGTTGTAAAGCCGTCACGTCAAAATCTTCTCGCTTCGTTAATATACGATACCCGTCATCGTTTAATTGCTGGACCTTAGTTACATCAATCATAAAATCACCTCCATGTTACTATCATAATACTTATTATATAAGTAGGTACAGATTTAAGCGATTTATTTTACTGGTACACATATTTCGCATTTGTGATTTTCAAGCTTTACGGCTGCATAGCGTTCCATAATTGGCCTTGATGCATCTATTGTAAAGCCAATCTTTCCTATTTCTATAAAAATGTTCTTCCATGCTTCTTGAACCCCTTCAGATGTGTGATCAATTTCGAAAACAACAAATTTCCCGCCTGCAGTCTCTCCTGCAAGTATAGTTTCACCATCGAACATAAATGCCTCTGAAATCACAAGGCAGGTATCATAGCGGCAGGCTTCTGTCTTGGTTGTTGTCGGATCATCTTGTGGTATACCTAAAATAATAGACGACTGATTTAACAATTCAACCTCTCTAGCCCATGCTTTTAATGCTTCCATGGTCTGACTATTATCAGCGCCATATGGGCCAGTCTTTCTGAGGTAGGCAATCCTGTAGTTTGGCAACATTTCAACATTTAGTTTCATATTTTATCAATCCTTTCAAAATTTATTGGACCGGTCAATATGAATTTATCATCATATAAAATGAAAATCAAACTTTCTTTTAAAATACAACGTAAAAATATGTTGACACAATGTAAAGTATATTGTACATTATGTATATAGAACCTAACCTAGTGTAAAGCGAAAGGAGTGTATGACCATGTCATATAAAGAAAAACAAACCATAGTATCTATTTTGTCGGGGCTATTACTCTTAGTCATATATAGTTTTTATGCTTTAAGCAAAGTACAGTCTGGAGTTGCCTCACCAGATGATCTAAAATTTTGGGCAACGGCCATACTAACCTTCATTGTCATAGGGATTGTCGCGACGATCATCATCCAAATTATATTTCATATCCTGCTTTCAATTTCGATAGCGGTTAAAGGTGAAGTACAAAAAGAATTTCAGAAAGAAATCACTAAAAGAATTCAAAATGAAACGCAAAATGACAGTCAAAATGATCGCCAAGTTGATTCACACTATAAAGACCCTTGTAATGAAAAGTATATAGAAAAAACCATTGCACTTGAAATGGTTGAAGACGAAATGGATAAACTCATCGAACTTAAATCGATGCGCGTCGGATTTGCGATTGCTGGCATCGGATTTGTCCTTTCACTTATTTCTCTAGTTCTTGATTATGCCCCCGCTGTGATGCTCAATATCGCCTTTTTTTCATTCAGCATTGGCTCAATGATAGAAGGTATCGTCAAATTATTCTACTATAAGCGAGGGATACAAAATGGCTAAAAAAATTGAAATAAAAAACAATATCCGAACGCTGCGCTTCTTTGCTGGTGAAATGACGCAGCAGCAGCTCGCTGAGAAAGCAGGTGCTTCGAGACAAACCATCATGGCGATAGAGGCTGGAAAATATTCCCCCTCTCTAGAGCTGGCCTTTCGAATTGCCGATGCGTTCGGGGTTAAAATTGGTGACGTATTTGAATACGAATTTATTGAAAGTTGACTAGCAATTTAAAGGTTTATTCAAGTGTCTATTTAAGGATTTAGAAAGAGCTCTAAGAGCTTAAGGAGGAAGAAAATGAGTCCAACCAAGAAAACAGCGCGGTTGGCAGGTCTTTTATTCCTAATGATGGTCGTATTCGGTTTATTAGCGGAAGTCATGTTCCGTCAAAAGCTATTCGTTGCAAATGATGTTGTCTTGACAGCCAACAATATTATGTCAAACCCTTTTTTATATCGTGCGGGGATTATCAGTGATCTCCTTATGACACTTAGCTATTTGCTGACTGCTTTTGCACTTTATAAACTGCTATTTTCCATAGATAAGAACATGGCAGCTGCCATGGTTATATTCGCAACTGCAGGTAGTGTTCTTTTGATGTTCAATGTATTGATTGAACTCGCACCCCTTTATATCTTAAGTGGCAATGCGTATTTAGCTGATTTTAGTACTGCACAGCTGCAGTCCCTAGCCATGTTCTTTTATAATCTTTACCAACATGGTTATATGATCGGGCAAATATTCTTTGGACTTTGGGTGCTCCCACTCGGTGTTTTGATTATCAAGTCCGGATTTATTCCAAAGATTTTAGGTCACCTATTTATCATAGAAACCCTATTCGCTTTGACCTCAGTCTTTGTACATTTTCTTGTTCCAAATGCAACACTTGAGACGGTTTTAATGCTACCGATGATGGTGGCAGAGTTCTCATTTATGTTTTACTTGTTGATTCGCGGGGTCAATGAACGCCAATCGACAAAATCACTGAGTAACTTACAAATATAAAAGCCCCTTTTTATGTAAATAAAAGCCCTTGTGTCTTGATATGATGCCTCCAAAGTAGACATACTAATTAATTAAAATTAGATGATCTATTTTGGAGGTTTTTTATGTCAAGAAATAGTAGTGTCAGTAAAGAAGACAAAGTCAAAGCTTGCAAGTACTATCAAACTGGTCAAGG
>JBGSJR010000042.1:0-3181 GCA_041741755.1 Acidaminobacteraceae bacterium
CAAATGGTAGCTCATATAGCAATTCTGCTGTTTCATAAATTGAAAGTTCTTCAACTTTATAATTGCCAGTTAGTCTGCCATATAGAGGATTTTTAGCTGACAGTAACTCTTTTTCCATAAACGCCATCGAAGATCCACAAAGAATTAGCATTAATTGTGTGTTTTTTATATTTAAATCCCAGATATTTTGAATAATCGAGGGGATGGATGGATTCCCATTTACCATATAAGGAAACTCATCGATCACCAATAAAACGCGTTGATCTTTTGACTGATTAGCCAGGAATTCAAACGCTTCTTCCCACGACTTGAAAGCACTTATAAACTTTTCAAATTCAGTGCCCTTCAGTATTTCTTTAGAAAACAACTCGAGTTGATTCTTATCAATCTAAACGATTTGTCGAGTCATGATTAGACTAAATTGAACTCTACAGCAGGTTACAATTCAGCACAACCATCAGGTATTTCTTTTAACAGTGAACCAAGTTCACCGATTTCCTTAAATAATTTCGCTATCTTTGGGTTCATTGGATGTAATGTTCCGTTGTTCATAATACTCTTTTCTTATGTCGTGAGCTATTGAGTATGCCATCAATTTCTCTCGGAGCCCAATGATATGAATTCTTATCAAATTATCTTCAAAAGGTTCAAAGACGATTCGCCATGCTCTATCTCCACAATACACTTTATAACAGCCTTTGAGGTGAATATGTTTCAAATCAGAGAGCGCTTGACCGACGCGAACACCTTTGAATTTTATATCATTAAGTAATGCATTGACTTCCACTACAAGCATGGCCATTTCTTCATGCGTTTTAGATAGTTCAATAATCTTTGCTAAAACGCATTTGGATTCCTCTGAAAATTCTAAATGATACACAAAGCCTCCTTTAATGACAGCCACTTTAAGATTTTCAATTAAACTTAATAAAATATTAATATATTTTGAGAATTTTCTTAAAATAAATTGCTAATAATTTGTTCATATACTATAATTAGAGCATAATAAAGCTTAACTTAACAATTAAGTGAAGATGCTTTTTTTGCTGGAGGAAGGTGTGCTATATGGCTGAGACTAGAGAACTCTCTAAGATCGCTACTTACGATCAATGCATCAACAAATCAGATATTCAAAATAAGTTTAATGACGTCGCGAAACAAATGAGAGAGAAAAAAGTAATGTTTGTATTAGAAAAAAAAGAGCCTACAATGGTAATTATGGAACCGTCTGAATACTTAGACTTATTATCTTTAAAAGAACATGTTGAAATGCTTCAAGATATATTAGAAGTTAGAAAAGCTAAATCAGGACAATATCATTCAGAAGATGAAATTGATAAAATGTTCAAAGACGCTGGTTTTGAAGGTTTAAAGAAATAACAAAAGGGTGATCACTTAAATCGTGATTGCCCTTTTTTTCTTAATTAATCGGTTTCGAAATCCCTTTTTATATTATTTTATACATATTATCCCAATTTGTCAATTGATTAAAGAGCACTTTCGTGCTCTAAAATTTGTCCTGAATGAGTCGAAATGCCTGGCAAACACCACTCACTCCTGACCAAACTTGACAACATCAATTCCAGAAAAATCAATACTATTTTCATCTGCCAACTTCGATCGTAGAAGTGTCGCCTCTTTTAAAGGCTTTCCCTTTATAATAATAAGGTGTATCTTTTCCTTTCTTAATTTGCAATATCAAAAGGGTCAAGTCGTCAATCACACTTACTTTAATTTGAAAGTTTGGAATGGGGCTAATAGAATCATTGATCATATTTTCAATCCTGAGAGATTCTTCGTAAGCGCTCAATAATCGGGCGTATGTAAAATCAAATCCAACGGAAGTTGGATTAGGTGGAGACGTTTACTTCACTTCGATACTACATCTCGCTTTGACAGCTTCATTCCAAGGTGATAGCAGTTCAAGTTCACTGTCATTCATCGAGATCGATGGTCGTTGTGATAATAAGAAGTTTAGGTATTTATAGATATTGAGCCCATTTGCTTTTGCCATTTCTACGATGCTATAAACGATTGCACTTGACTCTGCTCCAGCAGGGGTGTCACAAAAGAGCCAACCTTTTCTTCCGATTGTGAATGGCCTGATTGCATTCTCTGATAAGTTGTTTGAAAGACTACATCTGCCATCTTCAAGATATGTTTCAAGATATGGCTTACGATTTACGACATATACAATTGCCTTATAAAATTTGCTGTTTCGTACTGGTCGTTGTTCTTCAATCCAACTCCAAAAAGCCTCAAGAATAGGTTTTTCCTTCTGTAGGCGTATTGCTCTTCGCTGCTCAGGTGTGTGTTCCTTTTTACGAAGTTCTTCTTCAATTTTAAATAGTTTTGTGCAAAACTCAACACCTTGCACTGCTGGCTTGCTAAGATTGAACTCGTGTCCTTTTGGAACGGCTTCAATGAAGTAGCGCCTAACATGAGCCCAGCAACAACACCGCTTTATACTGGTGAGTTTATTGTATCCTGAATAACCATCTGTCATCAGGTAGCCACTGAATCCTTTAAGAAACTCTATGGCATTATATCCGGCTCTTGTCTGGCAATACTTGTACAGGATGAGGGGCGATAATCCGTCTTCTCCACTGCGATAAAGCCACATGTAGGAATCCGTTTCAGCATTCCTGCCATCTTCCTTAAGCACCTGTACTCTCGTTTCATCGGCCATCAAGACATCTCTTTTAAGGAGTAGTCGATGCCAGTAATCATACATTGGTCTTAAGTAGTTTGTGGCCGTATAGATCACCCAGTTCGCCATTGTGGCTCGGCTGAGCTCTATACCGTACATCTTCCAGTCTTTCTCTTGGCGATACAGTGGCAAGCCGTTTGCATACTTCTGATACATGACCCATGCAACAGATGAAGGCGACGCGATACTGTGCTTCATAAGTGCTTTTGGAACAGCTGCTTTTTCAAAATAGGGCTCTTCTGTTTCTTTGCACTCTGGACAGCCGTAGTGAATGCTCACATATTCAAGAACTTTGACTTTCGCAGGAATATATTCAAGTTCGCGCCTAACTGATTATTTCATGGTTTAGACACCACCGATTCGCGCTTGAGCATCACAGTTTCGCATGAAAGCATCATTGATGATTTTAAGTATAATACGCATATGAGCAAAATCAATACGCGCAATAGCATCATTTCCTATAGAATCAAA
>JBGSJR010000043.1:0-1618 GCA_041741755.1 Acidaminobacteraceae bacterium
GATCGACGCGACCGAAGTCGGAGTCATCATCGTCGGCGGACTGATAACGACTACTATGATCGACGACCTAGATCGTCGTCTTCACGGCGGAGTCGAAGTCGTTACAATGATTATTATCGCTACGATGATCGCTATGACGACCGCTATGACAACCGCTATGACGATCGATACGATGACGATGGATACCGGCTACCGCGAAGAAGTCGTAGTCGAAGCAGGAGTCGACGAAGGAGACGAAGTTACGAGGAACGACGATCGCGCAGTCGATCCGGGGAGAGGCGACGGAGGCATGGCTATGATGACCGCAGATACGGGGGCCGCTCGAAATCCGTCTCAAAACATTCCAAATCACCTGATTCTCGGTCAAGGAGAGGGCACAGCGATGTCGAACTAAAAATTCGAAAGAGGTCGGGACCAGAAGAACGAACGCTTCGTCAGGATGATGATCACAGGAGGCGAGGCGAAGGAACCAGCGGTCTCAAAGAGGGTGTTGACCAAAAGGCGGGTGATTCACGCGCGTTTGATTCGCCGTCGAGAAAGAACCGCAGGAAGGCATCTCGCGAGGAGAAAGATCGGAGCCGAAGTGATAAGGAACGTCACCGAGAAGAGATGGATCGTGCGTCTGGAGATCAGAAAGAAGCTGAAAGAGGAATCCGCAGCGAGCGCTATCGGCGCTATCGTTCAAGGAGTCCAAGCTGGAGTCGCGATAGAGAATCGTCTGGGCACGAAAGGCGTCGCGGTTCCGAGAGTGGGGGAGGACTAGCCCGGGGGGATCGCAATCGGAGGAGGAAAGCAGACGATAACCGCGAACATCACAGGTCACGGAAGAGTCACGAAGAGGATCGTAAGAAGGGAAGGACCGGAAATCACCGACACCGAAGTACCAGCAGAAGTCCCAGTCTCACAAGAATGGGATCGGAATCATCGAAGGCTAAAGGCGCAGCTTCTCCTTCGTCGGGTCATAGGAGAAGTAGAAAACACGCGGACAGAGCTCGCTCGAAGAAGAGCGACAAACGACGGCGCGATACTAGTGCGAGTCGTTCGATCAGTCCTAACAATGACAATGTGCCCCCGGAGAAAAGGAGACGAAGTGGCCAGTCATCTCGAAGACGGCGTCGCAGCTCGGCCCAGGATGGCAAAGGGTCCTCAGCTCGGGAAAGAGATGTTAACCAGATAGGCCCAAACGAAATGGACGAACGCCGCCAATCACAGGACAATCCTGACAAGAACGATGGCGGGAAGGGAGCAAACGGACGAGAACGTAACAGAAAGGAGGGAGACTGAGGCAAGGGCCCGGAAAGTGAGACCTACCTTTCGGGTACTCTGGGGTCAATATAATACTCTTTAGGGGCATAGCTAGCTAATAACGACTCCGGATGACCTGTTGCTGGTATCTCTTTTCATGAAATTCAGCCCTTGTAGACTAAAACAGAAGTAGACGATAAGAAGGCTTTGCCGCCGTAAGAGTAATACTTGTGCTCGACCTACCCGTTGTTAGCTTCTGGAGTCTTCCTCTAGTATCCGTTCCGCCCGCCAGTTGATCCACATACTGTATACGCGTACTCAGCACTCGACCTTTTCTGATTTGTCCGTGTATAACTCCAGATCGTGTGACGAA
>JBGSJR010000044.1:0-3032 GCA_041741755.1 Acidaminobacteraceae bacterium
ACCTATTCAGTTGCAATGGAGATTCAAGAAGAAGGCAAAGTTGCAGCAGCTTTGGCACGTACAGCACTTGATAACTTTAAAGGTCAAAACCTCCCAGCTACTGAGCAGGCGCTCAAAGACCTCAAAGCACAGGTTAGCACAATTGAATCTAGCTACAACAAAATGCAGTTCGTTTCTATGGTTCCATTTGCTAACGCATACTTCAATGATGGAAAACAAGGTTTAGTGGCTGCAAACGCAGGAGTCGATGCTGGCCTCAAAGCTATTGCTGCAATTACCCCTTATGCTGATGTGCTCGGATTTACTGCAGAAGAGGTGACCCCAGAAGCTGGTACCGCTGCAAATCGTGTGCAACTGATTTTAGATACGCTTGAAATTATCATGCCAACGATTGATGAGATTAATAAAGACCTAGCTGTTGCCTCAGAGGCACTTGGCGCTATAGATCCAAATAGATACCCAGAATCAGTTCGTGGGATCGAAGTTCGTGGCCAATTAATTGAAGCAAAAGACACACTCGATAATGCACAAACTCTTTTAGCAGATTACAGACCAATTTTAGAATACCTGCCAGAAATTGCAGGCAATGGTGGAGAACGAAAAAAATACTTAGTGTTATTCCAAAATGATAATGAACTTCGCCCAACCGGTGGATTTTTGACAGCATATTCCGTCATCTTTATTGAAAACGGCGTTGTCACTCCAGAGAAATCTGACGACATCTACGAGTTAGATAAAAAATTCAACAAACGTATCGCCATTCCTGAAGCTTTGGGTCGATACCTGACCACCGAAAAGTATTTTAATCTTCGTGACATGAATATCTCACCAGACTTTATTACTTCAATTGAACAGTTTTACGAGAACTACCAATTAGTGCCAGGTGAACCACAGAATATAGACGGTATCATTGCTGTTGATACGCATGTCTTGACCCAATTACTCAAAGTAGTAGGACCTGTTGAGATTGCTGGATACGGTACATTCAGTGCTGAGAATGATCCACGTTGTGATTGCCCTCAAATCATTCTTGCATTATCAGAAATCATTACAAGACCAACCCCCTATCTTCGTGAAGATCGAAAAGGTATTTTGGCTCCTCTGATGCAATCAGTCTTGACCAAAATCTACTCATCACCAAGAACATTTATGGCTGACCTCTTTACTATCGGCTTAGAAAGTATCGATGGAAAGCATATTCAAATGTACTTCTTAGATGAAAATCACCAAACCGCTGCCAAAGCAATCAATGGTGCAGGTGAGTTCAAAACCAAAACTCCAGGAGGAGACTTCTTGGCTATCGTCAACGCAAACTTGGGTGGTGCAAAATCAAACTTGTTTGTGAAGTACGACGTCAAACAAAGTGTATCTGGACCAGAAAATGGCGTCATAACCAAAAAAGTTGAGATCACCTACAGAAATCCACGCCGAGCTGACAACTGTAATCTTGAAGCAGGCTTGCTCTGTTTGAACTCAACACTGCGTGACTGGACAAGAATTTATGTTCCAACCGGCAGTACCTTGGTTTCAGCTCAAGGATTTACCGAGAAGCCAAATGAGTATGTAGAGAATGGTTTCCAAGTATTTGATGGGTTCTTCATACTCGAGCCACTTGGTCAATCAAGAATAGTTCTCGAGTACACAGTGCCTTACAACAGCCCTGAATACGATGTAACTATCTGGAAACAAGGTGGAACAGATCCAATCGAACACGTCATCGATGTAAATGGTGGGGAAGCAAAGGTTGTTGTAAATAAGGACACAGTCTTTAGTACACCTTTCTAACCATTTGAACAATATGCGTGATTCATTAAGCACTACAGCTTTGATTATCAAACGACACAACTATCACGAAACTGACAGAGTAGTGACGCTCATAACTCAACCTTGGGGGAAAATTACAGTCATTGCCAAAGGCGCGCGTAAATTGCTTTCAAGTAAACGTGGTATTTTAGAGCCAGGCAATACTATCAAAGGCTATTTTGTTCAAACCGCGTATATGCCATTGTTGACTCAAGCACAGTTGATTGAACCATCGTACACTCAATCTTCTACACTAGATCAATTGCGCAATTTGCAACTCGCTTTGGAGTTATTTGACAGAGTTTTGGTTGAAGAAGAGCTTGATGAACCACTCTATGAACATATTTTAGCAATTCGTTCGCACGTGATATCACCAGAAGCGAACCGTGGAGAAATCAGACAGCAGTTTGACACTCTACTGACCCATTTGGGCTACCCATCACTTTTACAATCCGAACACGCTTCAATTTCGGACTACGTTGCTCAGCTCACCGAAAAACCGCTGCGCAGTTGGGAATTTCTCCAGAGTCAGTAGCAATTAGTTTAGTGTATACTACACAACATGACCGGAAATTCTTCGACTCAACAAGCAAAACCATCACTTGATACCATCGTGTCTTTAGCAAAACGACGTGGATTTGTGTTTCCAACTTCAGAAATTTATGGTGGACTTGCAAACTCGTACGATTACGGACCAATTGGTAGTGCCTTACTCAAAAACATCAAAGATTTGTGGTGGAATGAGTTTGTAAACAAACGTCATGACATGGTTGGTTTGGACTCAGCTATTATGCTTCGCCCTGAAACTTGGGTTGCTTCTGGTCATGTAGATTCTTTTAGCGATCCTTTGGTTGAAGACACCGTTACTCATAAACGATACAGAGCTGATCATTTGATTGAAGCATGGATTAAGACACAGCCAGAAGGCACAATCACCCAAGATGTTGAGGATATGACTGTTGCTGAGATGGCAATTTTTATATCGCAAAACAAGATTCAAAGCCCTGATGGAAATCCTATCAATGAACCAAAAGCATTTAATCTACTGTTCGAAACAGCAATCGGATCAGTCGCTGACGATAAAGCAAAAATTTACCTCCGAGGAGAGACAGCCCAAGGTATTTTTACTAACTTCAAAAATATTTTAGATTCAACACGCGTTAAGATGCCGTTTGGTGTTGGACAAATGGGAAAGAGTTTTCGCAATGAGATTACCACCGGACAATTTG